>DATGED010000001.1:0-2065 GCA_035310525.1 Candidatus Acidiferrum sp.
ACTTCTGCGAGAAGTTGCGATTCGGAGTTGTCGTAGAACGCTCCCGTGTCTGCCATCTGTCCGCCGGATTCGGCATAGATCACGGTGCGGTCGAGCACCACTTCGCCGGATTCGCCAGCTTTCAGTTCGCTGACCGGCCCGGACTTCGTAAGAATTGCCTCAATCCTGCAATCCTTCGCGGAAGTCCCGTGATAAAAATCCTTCTCCGTCTTAAACGTCTCCACAATCTTCGCGTAAGCCGGATTTGCAGCTTCTTTGCCCGCGCCGCCTTTCCACGACGCCCTGGCCCGTGTTCTTTGCTCCTCCATCGCAGAGTCGAATCCGGATTGGTCAAACTCGACGCCAGCATCTCGGGCCGCATCTTGGATGAAATCCACAGGAAGTCCAAACGTGTCGTAGAGTTTGAAGGCGTCCTCGCCATCGAGCATGTGTGCGCGGTGTCTGATGTAATCGACTTGGCTCGCGGATGCTCCGCCGACGACATCGCCGATAACCTCATCAGCGGTCGAATCCAGGCCTTGCATGGCGGACTCGATTAAATCATCCAACTTAGAAAGCGCGATACTAAGCGTCCGCGCGAATCTCGTCTCTTCTGCATCTACGATTTTCATAACTCGCTGTCCCGACTCGCGTAGTTCGGGATAAGCTTGGCTCATCAGTTCGGTGACGGCTAACACCATCTGGCACAGGAAAGGCTTGTCTTGTCCGAGCAGTCGTCCATGGCGAATGGCGCGGCGTATAATTTTGCGGAGCACATAGCCGCGCCCTTCGTTAGACGGCAGGACACCGTCAGTAATGAGAAAAGTGGTGGCGCGGGCATGGTCGGCGATGACGCGGAGGGAAGCGGCGCCGCCTTTGCCTTCTTCAAGTTTTTCCTCGCTCGCGAAATCGACGCCACAGAGTTCGGCGGCGCGCTTCATGAGCGGAACGAATAAATCGGTGTCGTAGTTGGAGATGACGCCTTGGAGGACGGCGGCGGTGCGTTCGAGACCCATGCCGGTGTCTACGCAAGGTTTGGGAAGAGGTGCGAGAGTGCCCGTGGCGTCCCGTTTGAATTGCATGAAGACCAGGTTCCAGATTTCGACGTAGCGGCCGCAATCGCAAGGGAATTGGCAATCGGCGTGGCCTTCTTCGGAGGCTTCCACGCCCATGTCGTAGAAAATTTCGCTGCAGGGGCCGCAGGGGCCGGTGTCGCCCATGGCCCAGAAATTGTCTTTCAGCCCAGGGACCGGAACGACGCGCTCTGCCGGAACCTGTTGCTCCAGCCATATCTTGCGCGCATCTTCATCCACGCCGAGCGTCGTGCCGGGGGCGACTTCGGCGCCGCCGAAGACCGTTACGTACAATTTTGCTTTATCTATTCCGTACCACTGTGGGGACGTCACCAACTCCCAGGCGTACGGGATTGCTCTTTCCTTGAAATAATCGCCGAAGGAAAAATTGCCCAGCATTTCGAAGAAGGTGTGATGGCGCTTGGTGAAGCCGACGTTTTCGAGGTCGTTGTGTTTGCCGCCGGCGCGGACGCATTTTTGGGCGGTGGTGGCCCGGCTGTATTCGCGCTTTTCGAGGCCGAGAAACACGTCTTTGAACTGGTTCATGCCGGCGTTCGTGAACAGCAGCGTGGGGTCGCCATGGGGGACGAGCGAGGAGCTGCGCACGCGGCGATGGCCCTTGCTCTCGAAGAATTGCAGAAACTTCTCGCGGATTTCGTTTCCGCTCATGAATTTCTTGGTGGAATCGCCGTCCGTCACGTATGCCTCAATCTTTCCAATGGCCGAATCAGACGATTATCGCAGAGGGGAGGCCAGACCGGCAATTGCAGGGGCACGATGAATCGTGCCCCTACAGGCGACGCAGCGAAGCGTACATTCAATTGAAGTTGTAGCCGAGTTCCCAGAGGAACTGGTGGTTTCCCTTGGTGACACCGGCGTTTCCGATTTGATAGGCGAGGAATCCCGTAAGTTTGGAGGTCACTTTGATGACCGCGCCGGGGTTCACATACCCAGCGGCGTGATTGCCGGTGTACCATTCGGCTGCCAGCGTCAATCGGCTACTTACGCGCTGC
>DATGED010000002.1:0-3121 GCA_035310525.1 Candidatus Acidiferrum sp.
ACGACTACAAACCACATCCGGATTCGCGGACGTTTGTGGCGCAACTGCTGCATGTTTCCGCATCAATGTATTTCTTCACAGACGACGCCGTGGGCAAGAAAGCGCGGTTTGGCGATGATCCAAAACGCGACGAACTGAAGAACAAGGCGCAGGTTGTGGCCTTCGTCAAGAAGTCGGTGGAAGACGGAGCGGAACTTATCAAGTCCAAAGGCGATTCGGGCATGGCTGGAACGGTGGTCCTGGGAAAGCGAACCTATCGCCTTTCGGACCTCGCCTATGGATTGATCGAGCATTCCGGCGAACACTATGGCCAGCTGGTCGTCTATTACCGCATCAACGGGATGGTGCCGCCCGAATCGCGGCCCAAGAAGTAAACGGCATTGCATCGAACCTGAAACGGGCGCGAGGATTTGTCCTCGTGCTCGTTTTCTTTTGAGCGCTTAATAACTCTACGAGGTTGCCGCACCGGCAGCGCCGTTCTCCAGAAGCGCGGTCAGTTGCTCAGGGTCGCTCGTCGGCGGCAGGCAGGTTTGTCCGGCGCATACCACCGCCAATGCTTTGTCAGCGGGGAGATGCGGCAGCGTTTCCTTGAGAGCGCCCGCAAGATGGAGTTGCTGCGTTTCGGGCGTCACCCGGAGAACAGATTTGCCGAAGCGGTAGACGCGGTGGGCGGCGACCTCGAGGGCTTGCGCGGCGGGATCATCGGCGCGCCCGGTGATGACAACTTGTAATGGATGGCGCGCGAACAGCGTTGCAGCAAGCCCATACGTCGCGGTAAACATTCCATACTGCGGCGCGATTCCCGCGAAGGCTTCCAGCGTTTTCCGTGCAATATTGTGATAGCGCTCATCGCCAGTGAAAGCGTGTATGCGAATCAACGCGATGGCCGCGACGGAATTGGCTCCCGGCGTGGGCGAATCCTGGAACGGCTTGCGGCGAACGTCAAGGCCGCCCATGGGCGCGGCGTCCGAAGGCCGGTCGAAAAAGCCGCCGCCTTCCGCGTCGCCATAACGGGCGATGGCAAGGTCCATTGTCTTTTGCGCCGTGGCAAAATAGCGCGGATCGAGCGTCGCTTCGTAAGCATCCAGCAAAGCCAAAACGCCGAACACTTGGTCGTCGAGCGAGCCGTCGAGCGCAGGCCCCCCGATTCGGTGGCCGAACCCGCTCGTCTCGCTCCACGCTTCCTTCAGCATGCGGTCCATCGTTTTTAGCGCGAATTCTCTACAGCCGAGATGCTCCCGCTCCTGCAAGACTCTGCTCGCTTCCAAATATGCAGAGACGAACATAGCGTTCCAGCTGATGTACATCGTCTTGTCAACGAACGGTGTCTGCCGCTTGCGCCGCGCTTCCATCAGTTTCCATTCCGCGAGAAGAAGCGTTTTCATCACGCGATCCACGTCTGTTCTTGTGGACTCCGCGATATCTTCAATCTCGCGCGCTACCCAAAGAACATTCTTTGCCGGATTGTGGTGCATCTCTCCGTGCGCTTCCACGTCGTAATAAAGTTCAGCGACCCGTGCTTCCTCAGGAGTGAGAACAGCGCGAACCTCATCGAGAGTCCACGTGAAATAGTCCCCATCGTCTTCCAGCGAAACATCCGCATCCTGGCTGGCAAAGAATCCGCCATCTTGCCTATCGGAAAGAGTTTCGTTCACCCAGGCGATAATGCCCGTGGCAGTTTCATCTAAACGCCAGTTCTGGGTAAGTTGCGAGCCGTGGAGATAATTTTTCAGAAGCTCCGAATTGTCGTAACTCATCTTCTCGAAGTGCGGGACGAGCCAGCGTTCATCCACCGAGTAACGATGAAAACCTCCGGCAAGCTGGTCGTAAACTCCTCCACGGGCCATTTTCTCGAGCGTCGTCTCGATCATCGCCAGCAGATGCTTTTCTTTTGTCTGCTGATAGCGCTCCAAAACCAAATCGACTGCCGAAGAGTGCGGAAATTTCGGCGCGCGGCCAAAGCCGCCATTCTTGATGTCAAATTGCTGCGTGACGGAAGAGATTTGCGCATCGACGACGCCAGGGTCGAATTCCGCGCGCGCGCCGGTGAACACTTCCGCCTGAGCGACGGCATCGGCCAGATGATCCGCTGCTCGAACGAGATCAGCCCTTTTATTCTTGTAGGAATCCGCTACCGCCAGCAGAATGCGCCGAAAGCCGGGCCGCCCCATCTGATCTTCCGGCGGAAAATACGTGCCGCCAAAAAACGGCTTTCCATTGGGCAGCAAAAATCCCGTAAGCGGCCAGCCGCCCTGCCCGGAAATGGCGCTGACGGCGGATTGATAGCGCGCATCAACGTCTGGGCGTTCGTCGCGGTCCACTTTCACGGCGACAAAATTCTCATTGATAATCTTGGCGATCTCGGAGTTTTCGTAGCTCTCGCGGTCGATGACGTGGCACCAGTGGCACCACACCGCACCGATATCGAGAAGTATGGGCTTGTCTTCCGATTCCGCGCGCGCGAAAGCCGGATCCCCCCATTCGTGCCAGTCGATGGGTTGATGCGCCGCAGAACGCAGGTACGGGCTGGCGGAATCCTTCAGACGATTTTCAGGAGGAGACGGCACGAAAAATCCTTTCGGTTCGCGAAGCGCTGGGGGCAGGCGACGTTCTTAAGAAGTGCAATAGCTGGCGGAACAGAAGCACCAGTCGCCGGGCCAGCTACTGCACGATGTCTCCCGGGCCGGTGTCGCGCGGATCGATTGGCTTGCGCCCGGCGAAGCCTTCGTCCTGCCGGTGATAAAAGCGGATACGGTCCTCGCCGAGTTTCCAGCAGAGATAGACGTCTTCGTTGTCGATCACGGCGGGAAAATCCAGCAAGCCCACGTCGAGGTCCTTTATGACGCAACCTGTTTCGAGTATGCGCTCCAGCGCGGTTTTCAGTGATTCGGCCAGATGCTGGTGCTCGACTCGCAGCGCGGCCAGTTTTTCATAGGGGACGATCACGCCGCCCATCATCATGATTCGAGCGGAAACCGCGGAAAGATCGTTTTCCAGGCCGGACAATTTCTTGCGGCAGTCCATGGCCTCCACGAGAAATGGTTCGAGGTCCCTTCGGGCGCGCTCCGCCTCGGTGAGCGTAAAGAGCCGCGGCTCCGGTTCGGGTGTGTCTTCCTGTCCC
>DATGED010000003.1:0-12789 GCA_035310525.1 Candidatus Acidiferrum sp.
GCCGTCCCGCTTCTCCAGGAGTGAACTACCTGGTCAGTCGCGATTGCCGCTCGGAAGTCCGCCTGATCGATTGCGATCGCAGTTCCCCGCCCCGGCACTGCAAACAGATCGCGGCCAGTTTTCCCAAAGGCTGCGAGCAGCTGCAGGCATCATCCCGGGAAAGTTACCAACAGAGTAAATAGTACGAAATGGTCTATTCCCTGAATTCGATGCCGGGCAAAACGCTTACTCGAGTACCGGTACCGGCGTTGAAACCGTGAAAGCATGCGCGGACTCGGCACCATCTTCCGCCAACGCAACAGCCGCTTCTTCTGGATGCAGTACTTCGTTGACGGCCGGCGAGTGCGCGAGTCCACCAAATGCGATCGCCTGAAGGCAGCGCAGGACGTCCTCAAGAACAAGCTCCTCGAGATCCAGCAGCAAGGTGGAACTTCTGGCTCGGCGCCGGCCACGATCGCGAACCTCTACACGCTGATTGAGAATGACTACACCAAGAACGGCCGCAAGAGCATCGTCCACCTGCGCGGGCTCTGGAACAATCATCTCTCCGCTTTCTTTGCCGGCCTTTCCACCACCAAGTTGTCCGCCGAGCAGATTGACACCTACGTGCGCCGGCGCCTGGACGATGGAGCGGCGAATGCTTCGATCAACCGCGAACTCTCTGCGCTGAAGCGTATGTACAAGCTCGCGCTCAAATCCGGCCGGCTGAAGACGATGCCCTTCATCGCCATGCTGAAGGAACGCAACGTGCGCTCGGGGTTCGTCAAGGATGCCGACTACCAGGCACTCGCGCGCGAAACCGCCAAAGTTGGAATCTGGCTGCGCGGTCTGTTTGAAGTCGCCTACACCTACGGCTTCCGCAAAAGTGAACTCACGACGATGCGCGTCCGCCAGGTCGACCTGAAGGAAGGCACCATCGAACTGAATCCCGGCGAAACCAAAAGCGACGAAGGCCGCGCGGTCGAGCTAACCGAAAGCGTGCGCCAGGTCCTCGCGCAATGCATTGCCGGGAAGAGTCCGGACGAACTGGTCTTTACTCGAGTGGACGGATCGCCGGCGGGAAACTTCCGCCGAGTCTGGAATCGGGCCTGCACAGCGGCCGGATCCCCTGGACTGCTGTTCCACGATCTGCGTCGCTCCGGAGTGCGGAACATGCGGCGCGCGGGGATCTCGGAGAAGGTGGCCATGGGAATCTCCGGCCACAAGACCCGGTCCGTTTTCGAGCGCTACAACATCGTGGATCCGGCCGACCTCAAGGAAGCGGCCGCCAAGATCGAGCAGGGCGCGGAAAAGCGGGCTGCGGAGGGCGCGGCGGGGATCTCGCCTGCTCCAGCGCCGCCAGAAGGCACGCAAACCGCGGCAATGGCCAGTTCCTAAAAGCGCGATTTCGGGTCGGAATCGAAGGCCTGTCAGACGCCTCGGGAAGCGCGAAAACGGCCGGAATTCAAGCGGTTTGGTGGTCAGAGAAGCGTCAGAGTTTGGGAAGAACTAACCATTTTCCCCTGCAAAATGAGGCGTGACCTCTGATTGTTAATCAGACGCCGCGAGCATCCGTGAGCGCCATTGGCTCCCGAGAAAGCAGAAAAGACTTGTCAATCTAGCGCGCCAGGCTTAATCTCCTGTTTCATTTGATCACCAATTGAAACAAAAGGAGACAGCCTCAATGAAAGACCCCGGTCGCGTCGCTCTTTATGTTCGCACCTCAAAAGGCCAGACCTATCAGGATCCGAATGCGCAGCTCGAGCCGCTGCGCAGGATGTGTGCCGCGTATGGCTGGACCATCGCCCACGAGTACGTCGACGAAGGCTACAGCGGCTCTCTGGAATCGCGTCCAGCGCTCAATCAGCTCATGCGCGACGCGACAAAGGGCCTCAAGGATTTCAACATCATCGCCGTCTGGAAGTTCGACCGCTTCGCCCGATCAGCCCAGCACCTGCTCCGTTCGCTCGAAACCTTCGAAGGGCTGGGAATCGCTTTCATTAGCCTCACGGAATGCGTGGATACGTCTACTCATTACGGCAAACTCGTCTTTACCATTCTTGGCGCGGTTGCTGAGCTAGAACGATCGCTGATCGCCGAGCGGATCCGCAATGGCATGCGCAAGCAAGGTGCGAAGAAACCCGGTCCGAAGATCGGCGAAAAAGGTCCGTCCCGCACAACTCTGTGGAGACGCGATCGCGCGAAGCAATGAGATCGTCAAGGAAATGCGCTGCGTGAATTCGTCGCTCAAGAAGAAGATCAGGACGGAGCGCATGAGTAGGTTCGAACGCGAGTATCAATGGTAACCAGCGCAGCGATCGCTGAACTGCTCACCGTGAAGCGCTCCACGTTTCTCGGTCTCGCCAAACGTTACGCTCCCGCCGGCATCGATCCGGAAGATTGCCTCCAGGACGCGGCCGTGTTGGCGCTACGCTTTGCCGGAGACTTCGAAGGCCGCGCGGCGCTCTCAACCTGGTTCGGATCGATCGTGCGCAACTGCGCATTGATGCAAGGCCGCAGAGTCCGCGTCGCAAACGTCGTTGTCGACGTGGACGATCTTCTGGACTTTCTTCCCGACCCGCGACCGCTCGCCGAATCCGCTTATCTCGCAGGCCTCAATCACGATCGTTTGGTGCGCGCCATCACACAGCTTTCCCCGAGGCTTCGGGAGACGCTTCTGAACCGGATGGCGGGACTCAGCCTCCAGGAGACTGCGGACCGGATGGGGATCCCACTGGGCACGGCGAAGGCGCGACTCTCGCGGGCGAGAAACAAGATTCGAGAACGGATTGGAGCGGCGGCCTGATCGGAGCGGCGGGAGAAACGATACTCTCACGACGTTCGCGTCGGCAGCCTTCGCCACAGATTCACAACGGTGGCGACTGCGGCGGATGTTCACTCGCTGGCGCGTTGGGAATGGAAGTCGCGGAGGTTTACAAAGCCTTTGACTCGACCGGCATCACCAACGTTCACGAGATGGCTCGATGCCTGCGCTGTGCTGCGCACTTCGGCCAAGCTGATCGCATTCTCGATATTTCCGCTAAATGGGGATTTCGCACTGGCTGCGATTCCTTCGGGCATGCCGCCTATTTCGATTACATCCCGTGGTTCAATTACCTCCGCATGGCAGCTGATGCTGGCTACTACGGCCTCGCAATGGTGGACTTCGAAGGCCGCGGCGGTCCTGAGACAAATCATTGGGTGCTGATCTGCGGAGCGCGCACGAAGGGCATGCGAGTAAACGAAACAATTACCGGCGAGATTCTGACAAGCTGCTCCGTCCGCGGCGAGCGATGGTACGAGGCCTGCGAATTCTTGAAGAAGATGGGCGGTTACGATACGTTGCTGGTGAGGCCTTCATGAAGAAAGCGATCGTCGCGATCGTTGAATTCGTTTCCGCCGGCCGCATCCGCGGGCAACACTGTTTCACTCCCTTCCAGCCCAGCCTTCGTTGGTGGTACGTCGGAACCCGGCGTTTCCAACACGGAGGCTGGATTTTTCTTTCGCGGAGCTGGCTGCGCAGATTCGCATGATCGCGATCGCCGCCTACGCTATCGGCCTGATTCTAGCCGCGCTCGCTTTAACGAAAGTGCTTCGCGAACTCTGACAATGTTCCGCATCACACTTCTACTTTCCTTGTTGCTGGCCACCACGACCGCGCCCAGCAGCGACCCGATCGAGCAGAAGCTCTATCTCTCGCACTGCGATGGGAGCAGCTGGTACGTCTCGACCGAAGACTCCGACAGTGTCACAGTGCGTTGCGATCCTAAGTCAGAAGACAACAGCGACAAAGACCAGCCGGAAGATGCGAGTGCCCCGGTGCATCTGGATTCGATATGAGCAAGCTTCTCGCGCGGATCACCGTCCTCGCATTGCTAATCCTTCTCAGCGTGGCGACTATGATCTACGGCTGGGGATTAACGCCGCGCAGTTGGGGATGGATCGTCGGCATGGGCTTCTTTGGAAATGTCGCCCTGATGGTCCTCAATCACTTCCTCGATAAGGAAGAGGAAAAGTAGCGCAGTCTTCACGTGCCTGATGCTCCACGCACTATCTGCCGGGACTGCAATCAAACAGCTCTTCCTGGCTCTCCATACTGCCAAGCTCACCAGCATGACAACCGCGCACTCCGATCTTCTCGCGAACGCAACACTGCACGCCGTGACTCCGGACTCAAACGTCTCTACGATCACCCGGCCTGGCGCCGGCGCGCCGTTCCCTTTGTCCGCGCGCGGGATCCGCTCTGCCAGCTCGGGATCCTCTGCGGCGGCCGCGCGCCTTCAACCGACGTCGACCATATCATCCGCGCCGAGGTCTACATTGCGATGCACCAGGGCGACGAGACTTACTTCTTCGACACCGACAACTTACGCGGGCTCTGCCACGCCGACCACAGCCACAAGACCGCGCTCGAGAACCAAGGCCTTTGGAAGGAGCCCGCAGTTGCGGTCGACCCGGACCGGCCGAGGGGGTAGGGGGTCGAATCGCTCAGACCGGGCGCCGGCGACCGGTCCCTTCCGACACTCAGGCTTTCGCAGCAAAAGATTTTTTGTGACTAGAACCGCTTTTTGCGGTTTTTCCCTGTTTTTAGGCGGCCTCATCATCAAATAACGGTAATGGCCTCAAGGGAGAGCCCGGTTCGATCGAGCGCCTTTGAACTTCGCCAATCCAGCGTCTTTTGTTTCGACATCCTCGCTGCCGAGGCACGATCTCAAGGATGCGCATCATCTCGTCGTGATATGAGTCCTCTGGCCGCATGCCCACTGAAACAAGTAAGCGGAAGGAATGCTCCCTTCCCGTCATTGTGCAGGCTGCACCAGTTTGTTCCCGGTGGAATGTTCGCGATCGTCATAGCGGCGGAATGATAGCTCTAGGACGATGAAAAAGCTACGCAAAAACCTGCGTTTCACCGTGATCCTGGTGGACGGCAAGCGCTTTCCGAAGATTGTGCGCGCGCCGGCCGGAAGATTGATCTCCGACAAGGCAATCGACTCCGTTTTGGCCGAGGAAGCCACGATCATCGAGAAGTTTTTCCCGGGCCGCGAGTTTCGCCTGGTCCCGCTGGCCTCGGGCGACTTCAACTTCATCGAAATGCCGAAGGAAGAAGCCGAGCTGCGAGCCAAGCGCACCGAACTGCAGGAACAATACAGCGAGGCGAAGGCCGGCTGATGGGTGGACGAGGATCCGGCGGACGAAACCGCAAGCCGACCGCACAGAAGAAAGCAGAAGGCAACCGCGGCAAGCGGGCATTGAACGACAAAGAGCCGCCCATGCTGCCGGGCGAGCCGCCCATGCCTGATTTCGTCGCCAAAGATATCGTCGTCCGGCAAGTTTGGAAGGAAGTCGTGGCCATGCTCGGTGACTATGGTGTGCTACGCAAGACCGATGGGATCGCGATCGGAACGCTGTGTTCGAACTATGTGCTGTTCGCGCAGGCCGACGCCTCCGTCCGCAAGTACGGGCACGTCATCGTCACCGAATTGAACATGGAAACCGGTGTCTCCGTTCTCAAGACCAATCCCTCGGTGCGCGTGCGCAGTGATGCATTGAAGCAGCTGCGTGCGGGATGGGAGGCCTTTGGACTGGATCCGCGATCGGCGGCCGGCATTCAGCTGCCCGACAATCCGGACAAGCCGAAGACGGGACTCGATCTGATCAAGCTGGCGAAGAGTGCGAAGGACGAGATCGTCCACTAGCAATGATTCAGCACAAGACCAAGTGGAAGTCGAGCGCAGCGCAGGCTCTCCTGGCTGAACACTGCACCCGGATCCCGACGTTCAGCCGCTACGTGCTCGATGTGCTCACCGGCAACGTGCCGGCAGGACGATTGGTCTATCTCTCCGTCGAGCGCTTCCTCAATGACCTCGATCGCGCGCGCAGCAAGGGTCCTTCCTTCCCTTTCTTCTTCGATCAAGGGGGTGCGGTTGCGATCATCAAATACTTCCGCGACCTGTGCCCCTTCTCCCTCGATCCCTTCCAGCAGTTCATCGTGGGCAATCTATTTGGCTGGAAGAAAACCGGAGTCGAATGCTCGGTTCATCCCACCGGACACCGTCGCTTCCAGACGGCCTACATCGAAATCGGAAAAGGCAACGGCAAGACGCCGCTGGTCGCCGGCATTTCCACCTACGGAGTGTGCGCAGACGACGAACCCAGTGCGGAAGTCTACATGGCCGCCCCGTCGAAGGATCAGGCCGCGATTTGCTTTCGCGATGCGGTCCGCATGGTCGACGAAAGTCCGGAACTGGCGCGGATCTTCAAGAAGCACGGCTGCGCCGGCAAGATGCTGTCCGGGAATCTCTCGGTCGGTACATCCTTCATGCGGCCGATTTCCGCGGAACACAAAACGCTCGATGGACCGCGGCCGCACATGATCGTCGCCGACGAGCTCCACGAACACCAGACGACACTCGTGCTCGACAAGCTCACGGCTGGCTTCAAGGCGCGGCATCAGCCCTTGGCGCTCGAAATCACCAACTCCGGCTTCAATCGCGACACCATCTGCTGGTATCACCACGACTATTCCCGCCAGGTCCTCGAAGGGATCATCCAGAACGACGCCTGGTTCGGCTACGTGTGCCAGTTGGACGCCTGCGAGGCCTGCCGCGCGGCCGGCAAAGAGAATCCGACCTGCGACGACTGCGATTCCTGGCTGGATGAGAAGGTCTGGATCAAAGCCAACCCGGGACTGGGCACGATCCTGCAGAAAAGCTATCTCGACAAGCAGGTGAAAGAGGCGCTGGAGATCCCGGCCACGCGAAATCTGAAACAGCGACTCAATTTCTGCATCTGGACGCAGTCGGAAGAGCGGTTTATTTCTCCGGAGGCGTGGAGAGCGTGTGCGTGGGAAGAGGATCAACCTGCTAACGCGGCATGAGCAAGCTCTTCATCGGCGATCCGGTCAGCTGGCGCCGGCACCAGCTCGAAGCTCTGCGCGGCAAGACCTGCTACGGCGGACTCGATCTCGGAGTGGTCAATGATTTCACCTGTCTCGCGCTGTATTTCCCTAAGCAGAAGGACATGCGCAAAGACATTCTGCTGCTCTGGTCGTGGGTTCCCGAAAACGTGGACCATCACCAGCCGCTCAAGGAGCGTTTCGGCTACGAGGACTGGGTGCGCGGCAACTTTTTGAAACGCACGCAGGGCAATCGCACCGATTATGCCGTCGTACGCGACGATATTTTGCAACTGGATCACGATTACCACATTGAAGAACTGGCCTTCGATCCCGCCTATTCAACCCAGCTGGTGCAGGAGCTCGTGGCGCACGGCGTGAACATGGTCGAACATCGCCAGGGCACGCTCTCGATGACCTATCCCATCAAGGAATTCCAACGCCGGATCACCGGCCGTGACTTCGCGCACGGTATGAACCCGCTGTTGACCTTCATGGTGGACAACCTGGTCGTGAAATCGGACGGCAAAGGCAATCTCTGTTGCGTGAAGCCCGACAATCCCAAGTCCCCGCGCAAAATTGATGGAGCGGTGGCGGCCATCATGGCGATGGGGCGCGCCGCGGCCAATCCCGAGACCACTTCGAGCGGAAAAGTCTTTTTCGGATGAAAACTCGATGAACGATCGACGCGAAACCAATCTTTTCCCGCTGCTCTTCGTCCTGGCCGGCTTCACTTTGCTGGTTTCCGGCGTCTGGAAGATCTATCACCCAGCCGCGATGATCCTGGCCGGCCTGTTGCTGGCTTTATTTGGCCTGTACGGCCGCTCGGTCTAACTTTTTGGGATTCGGCACACAACTGCGAACCTTTTGGCGCAATGCCAGCTTCCGCGCCGACGTCGGCTTGGGCATTGTGGGTTCGCCCTCTCCGGATTCGGATTACTGGTACCACGGCCTCGGCTATCGCACCGAAGCCGGCCCGATGGTGTCGCCGTCGACCGCGACCCGGCTGGCGGCCGTCTTTTCTTGTACTCGAGTATGCGGAGAAACGCTCGGTTCCCTGCCCTTCGGCATCTACCGCGAGCGCAAGTCGGGCGGGCGGGACCTGGCCTCGGATCATCCCGCCTACGAAGTCTTTCTGCAGCCGAATCCGTGGCAGACCGCGATGGAATTCTTCGAGA
The DNA here is from genome assembly GCA_035310525.1 of Candidatus Acidiferrum sp. GTDB lineage: Bacteria > Acidobacteriota > Terriglobia > Acidiferrales > UBA7541 > Acidiferrum. The sequence continues at coordinate 8,053 of DATGED010000003.1, forward strand.
TGATGCAGGTGCATCTCGAGCTGCGCGGCAACGCCTATGCCCTGAAAGTTTCCGGCAACGGCCGGGCGATCGATCAGCTGATCCCGCTGCATCCCGATCGCGTGCGCGTCTACCTGCTTCCGAACAATCGACTGCGTTATGAAGTCACGGCCTACTCGAGTGGCCAGATCGATCGCTATTCTCAGGACGAGATGCTGCACGTGCGCGGCATGAGCTACGACGGCATCATGGGGATCTCGACGGTCAGCGCGATGGCGGAAGTGATCGGCGTGGGCCTGGCGCAACAGCAGCACCGCGCGCGCTACTTCCACAACTCGGCGATTCCCTCGCTCTCGATCGAGACGGTAAAGATGACCGACGAGGCGCGCGAGGAGATGGTGAATTCCATTTCGGAGAAATTCTCCGGCGAAGGCGCCTTCCGCGTAATCGCTCCTCCGCCGGGCTCGAAGGTCACGACGCTCGGACTCACCAACAAAGATTCGCAGTTGATCGAAGCCAGCCAGGCGACGCGCACCGATATCTGCGGCGCCTGGCGCGTGCCCCCGCACAAGATTGGCGACCTGAGCAGAGGAACCTTTTCGAACATCGAGCAACAAAATATCGAGTTCGGCACCGACTGCATCCGTCCACGGGTGATTCGCATGGAGCGGCGCCTCGATCGCGACGTCATCGACTCGATGCGCGCCTACGAATCGGCCATGGGCGACTACTACATTGTGTTCAACATGGACGCGCTCTTCCGCGGCGACATGAAGAGCCGCTACGAAGCCTATAGCCAGTCGCTCAGCTGGCAGACGCGCGACGAGATCCGGTCGACCGAAGGCAAGAATCCGATCGGCGGCGCCGCCTCCGAGCTGCTCGTTCCCGTCAACCTCGAAACCGTCACCCAGGCCGAGACTCGTTCGTTCAGCAAGCACGGCGTGGACGACTCGCCAACCCAAGAAAGCAGCTCCGGCCAGGACGAACAGGAGCTGGGCGGCGATCCCGAGACTCCGGAAGATTCGAGCGACCCGGAGAGTGTCGAAGAGAATGCGCGCATGCAGCACTCCCGCCTGCGGGCGATGGCTTTGAGCGCGGCCAGCCGTATGGCGCGCCGAGAAGCTCGGTCGCTGCACCGCATCAACGTCTCTGCACAATTCGAAGCGGAACTGGACAAACTTTACGCGGATCTCGCGCCGGTGATCTCGGAGACGATGGTCCTGCCCCTGTCCAGCGCAAAGCGCTACCTCGCGGAGCACCGCAAGCTTTTACTCGAGGCGCACGGACGGCCGCAAACTTTTGCCCGCGAGCCGATCATCGCGCTGATCGAAGAGTCGGCGCCGGCAGTTCTGGCGGCGATGGCCTTGGGCGCGAACTTCCAGCAACGGCGCCGATCGTCTCACTCTTCGACCGTGTCCATTCCCACACACGTTCCCGCAGCCTGGAGCGGGCTCCGGGAGGAACCAACCCAATGAGGGCAGCACAATGAAAGGCTCACCCCAAGTCATCGAGACGCTGCAGTCGGCCGCGGCCGCCGAGGCGCACCTCAATTTGCAGTACCGGTTGGATGCGCGCTCGCTGAAGTTCATGGGCATCAAGCAGGTTGCGAAGAAAGCCGAGGAGTACGGCAACGACACCCACGACTTTCTGAAGTACGTGACCAAGCGAATTCTCTTCCTGGAAGGGGATCCCAGCTACCAGATCCCCAAGGTCGTCGAGCAGCCGACGCTGACCACGCTTTTCAAGGCGGAACTGGCGCTCGAACTGGCCATCGTGAAGCCCTACGAGGACGGGGTCCAGGTAGCGATGAAAGCGCTCGACGACACCACCCGGAATTTGTTCGAACACTTGCTGAAGTGGCACGAGAAGCACGTCGACTGGCTGGAACGCCAGCTGCGACTGATCGATGGCATGGGCGAAGCCACCTATATCTCGGCCAAATTGTAAGAAAGGAAGCCCTCTTTATGTCTCTCCAGTTCGAACGACAAGCCAAATCGACGGCCCTCAAGTACGGCCACATCCTCTCCGCGTTTTCCCGCGCGATCTGGGCGATTCTGCCGGAGAAGTTTGCCGTCATCCAGTCCTTTCTGCAGCTGAAGGCTTCCGGGGGAACGGTTTCGGCCGAACAACTGGCCCTGGTGAAGCGCCCGGCGCGGCGTCCCTACTTGCTTGATCTCACCGGACCCTTTCTCGCCGGCGCGATCCCGCACGAGAAAGCGGAAGCCAAAGACGACTCTCCGGAATGGGACGGCGCCACGGCCAAGGATCGCCTGGCGAAGTGGGCCTCGTCCGACGGTTCGGGCGACAAGGACAAAATCGATTGGGCACAATATCGCAAGGGCTTCGCCTGGTACGACTCCGACAACGCCGAAAGTTTCGGCGCCTACAAGTTTCCGCATCACGACGTCAAAGACGACAAGCTGACCGTGGTCTGGGGCGGCGTGAAAGCCGCGATGGGCGCGCTGCTCGGCTCCCGTGGGGGAACGTCGATTCCCGCCGGCGACCGCAAGGCTGTCTACGATCACCTGGCCGCGCACTACAAAGAGTTCGACAAGGAACCGCCCGAATATCACAGCGAAGAGATCTCGCCTGAAATCGAGGTCGTTGCAGAAGGTCGTCTTTCGAAGCTTGCACAAAGGCGAGAAGGATCGTCCCAAGCGGCCGCCGGCGACGCACGCACCAAAGACGGTTCAACCATCGCAGTGCTGCCCTTGACCGGAACCATCTCGCACCGCATGGGTATGTTGAGCGAGGCCTCCGGAGGAATTTCGACCGAATGCTTCACCCAATGGCTGCGCGCCGCGGCCGCGGATCCGAGTGTGAAGGCCATCGTCATCGACGCCGATTCCCCGGGCGGAACCGTCGATGGAGTTCCCGAGCTGGGCGACGAGATTGCGCGGGTCAACAAGACCAAGCCGGTCGTCGGCATTGCCAATTCCATGGCGGCCTCTGCAGCCTACTGGCTGTTGTCGCAGTGTGGCGAGCTCGTGGTCACGCCCTCGGGCATGGTGGGGTCAGTCGGAGTCTTCGCCTCGCATGAAGATCTTTCGAAGATGTACGAGCAGATGGGCGTGAAGGTCAACCTGATCTCCGCCGGCAAGTTCAAGACCGAAGGCAATCCCTATGAGCCGCTCTCCGACGACGCGCGCGAGGCGCTGCAGGGCCAGGTCAACGACTACTACAACCTGTTCACCGCGGCGGTCGCGCGCGGCCGCGGCACGGATCAGAAAACCGTGAAGGCCGGATTCGGTGAAGGCCGCATGCTCCTGGCCCAGCAAGCGGTGAAGGAAGGCATGGCGGACCGCGTGGCCACGCTCGATCAGACACTCGCGAAGCTGGGCGCAAAGAATTCCTCGTCCAAGGTCCGGGCGTTCGCCGCGGCGCTGGTCGCCGACGACGAGATGGACGAACAGCACTCGCCGCTGCCCGATGACGACGAAGACGACCCCAACAATCCGGATGACACGAGCGAGTGCAAGTGCAAGTGCGAGGCCTGCCGCGCGACTCCCGCGAACTGCGCGGAGTGCTCGAACGAAGTCTGCGCCGATGAAAACTGTGCGCACGAGCCGCGCGCGGATGCCATGCCGGACGTTAGGGGGAAGAATCCGGCCGCTCTCGATTGGAAGGCGAGGCTGAACGCACGCCGCCGCGCCATGAATTTGTTCTAGAAAAACTTTTTCGGCGAAGCGTTGCCTTCGCCCGATGAAACCAAGTCCCGCCGACGCGGGACTTTTTCATGCCCGGAAGTCCGCAGCAGTCCTTCGATTGCCGGATCGGGAAGCAACGGGCCGCCACCGCCGCCTTGGTGGAACGAAAAAGCACGAGCAAATCACTTCAGAAACGAAGGAGAAGCACACCATGAGTAAGCTCAGCATTGATGCCCTTCGCCAGCGGAAGATCGAGATCGAATCCCAGCTCGAACCTCTGGTCGCGGCGAACCAGGCCATCCTCGACAAACAGGCGGCGGAAAAGCGCGATATCACCGCCGACGAGGACTCCACTTTCAACAAAAACATGCAGACGCTGGTCGCGAAGCGCAAGGATCTTGACCGCGTGAACGCGATGATCACCGAAACGGCCGCGCTGATGGAAACCGAGCGCAATGCCGGCGGCAAGGCGGTCGAAAACAACAACCGCGGGAAAAACGGCTTCAGCTGCCTCGGCGAAATGCTGCAGGCGGTGGGCAAAGCCGGGCGCGGTGGACGTCCTGATCCTCGCCTCGCCGGCATGTTCGGCGAGTTCGACGCGCAGGGCCGCTTCCAGGCTGCAGGCGGTTCCGACGGCGCGCTGAACGAAGCGGTGCCTTCCGAAGGCGGCTTCCTGGTGAATGCCGACTACTCCGACAAGATCTACCAGCGCTCGTACCTGACGGGCGAGATCACGCGGCGTTGCCAGCGGCAGCCGGTCTCGAACACCTCGAACCGACTGGTGCTGCGAGTCGTTGACGAAGATAGTCGTGTAGATGGCAGTCGGATGGGCGGGGTACTTTCGTATTGGCAGAACGAGGCCGACACGTTCCTGTCCAGCCGGCCGAAGTTCCGTCGCATCGAGCTGGTGCTCAACAAGCTGACCGCGCTGGTCTACGCCACCGATGAGTTGCTCGACGACGTGGCCGCCCTCGAAGCCTGGATCATGCAGAACCTGCCGACGGAAATCAACTTCCGCACGGAAGACGCGATCTTCCAAGGCACGGGTGCAGGTCAGCCGGCCGGCATCTTTAACTCGGCCGCTTTCCAGGCGCTCTCGCCCGGCTCGACC
>DATGED010000004.1:0-7128 GCA_035310525.1 Candidatus Acidiferrum sp.
GCTCTGGGACCCGCAACGCGCCAGCGCGACAATGGCTTTGGCGCAGCTTTATATTCAGTCGGGGCAGCCGGCAGTGGCGGATAAACTGCTGAGAGATAGTTCACGCTCGGCGGTAACTCAAACCGCTTCAGGAGCAAAACGCCCTGCGGAAGATTATGAAAGAATTCTGCAACAGGGCGATGCTTCCGGAGCCGCCGCCAACAATCTTGCCTGGATCTACGCTCAGCAAGGCACCAACCTTGACCGCGCCCTGCTGCTGGCGCAAAGAGCGCGGCTGCTGGCGCCGCAAAATCCGGCGGTGCTCGATACGCTGGGAGTCGTGCACCTGAAGCGCCATGAATATTCCCAGGCGGTGCTGGTGTTGAAGAAAGCCATCGAGATGGCTGCCCTGACTCCGGTGGCAGATAATACCTTGATTCAATTCCGCCAGCATCTGGCGGAAGCTTACCTTCGTTCTGGCCAGACGCAAGCCGCGAGCGCGTTGCAACAGTAGCTGGTCAGTACCTATCGTGAAGGCTTTGCTGCTCAGTGCGAGTACGGTCATGTCGTCCCTCACGAGTGCTTCTTTCTAATTTTCGTGCTTGATCAGCCCTGGTATTGCTCGTCACTGACCTTTTCCATCCAATCGACAACCTTGCCGTCCTTCTTTTCCTGAATGGCGATGTGCGTCATGGCCGTGGCCGGCGCAGCTCCATGCCAGTGCTTTTCGCCGGGCGAGAACCAGACCACATCACCGGGCCGAATCTCCTCGATAGGGCCGCCCCAGCGTTGGGCGCGGCCGCATCCAGCGGTGACGATGAGAGTCTGACCGAGAGGATGCGTGTGCCATGCCGTCCGCGCGCCCGGCTCGAAGGTTACGCTGGCGCCTTGAACAAATGCCGGATCGGTCGCCTGAAAGAGCGGATCGATGCGTACTGCGCCAGTGAACCACTCTGACGGTCCCTTGGCAGAGGGTTGCGAGCCAACTCTTTTGATTTCCATTTCTGAACTCCTTCAGTTGAAACGAGTAGCGTTATTTTGGAGACGTTTGCTGTACGGATAAAGACGTTGCGGAAAAACGTTTTTCTGTGCGCTCCGCTTCGCTGCGCGTATGCCTGCGGCAGCAAGGAAATGCTATTTCCCAAGGACTTACGGCACGGCTAAAGCTGTGCCCCCTCCGAAAGATTTCCCGGAAATTGCGTTTTTTCGCAGCCTCTAAAGTCGTGAGTCGTGCCCTGATACAAGTCTTCTCCAAATCCGAGTTTTTCCTCAACCTGTAAATCCGTGACCTGACACAACGGTTTTCCTTCTTCTTCCCGGTCACAGCACTTGACCTTCTATTTCCCGAAGCGCTCGAACCGATACGCCAGTTCCGGTCCGCCTTCCCCTTCGTATGCAAGTTGGGCGACGAGCAGCGCGAACGGCTCGGTGTAACGCGCGATGCGTAAAGGCCCGGCATCGATGGGATCGAAACCCGCGTCGCGGATCAACTCAGCAGCCATAGTTTTGCCGCTCTCGTCGTCGCCGCAGTACACGAGACTTGGACGAGTCGTCTTGCGCCTTGCTTCGTACACGCCGAAGAGCACTTCGCTGGGGACTGTGTTGAAAGCGGAGACGACCCTGGCCTTTGGGACTTTCTTCGCAAGCTCTTCCGCTCCCGACGTAATGTTGGCAATGATGAGTTTCGTGTTCCCGGCATCCATCGGCAATGAGCAGGTCACGATCACCTTGCCAGCCAAATCGCCTGCCTTCTTCAGCACATCGTCGATTCGGGACCAGTGCACGCCCAGCAATACTGCATCCGCTTCCTGCGCGGCTTCACGCGGCGTTCCAGCCCGCGCATTCCCCTTGGCGCCCTTCGCGAGCCTCTTGAGCTTCTGCTCACTGCGGGCGTAGCTGAATATCACCTCATGTCCAGCGCGCGCGAAGATCGTTCCGAGCTTGCCGCCCATCAATCCCGAACCCAGGATGCCAATTCGCATATTGTTCCTCCCGAGAATTGACCTCTTTATCGATTGATCAATTTCTGCAGGTTTTCCGGGTACCTTTCCCCTTGCACCGGGATCTTCGCCGCCGCGTAGTCGATTTGGCGGAGATCGCCGGACGTAAGTTCGATGGCAGCGGCTCCGATGTTCTCTTCGAGACGATGCAGCTTCGTTGTACCTGGGATCGGCACAATCCACGGCTTTTGCGCAAGCAGCCAGGCAAGCGCGATCTGAGCAGGTGCCGCCTTCTTTCGTTCCGCAACCTGGCTCAGCAAATCAACCAGGGCCTGATTCGCTTTCCGGGCCTCTGGGGTAAAGCGAGGGACGATGTTGCGGAAGTCGGTGCTCTCGAACTTTGTATTCTCGTTGATCTTTCCGGTAAGGAAGCCCTTGCCAAGAGGACTGAATGGAACGAATCCGATCCCGAGTTCCTCGAGCGCCGGTAAAATTTCCTCCTCAGGCTCTCTCCACCACAGCGAGTACTCGCTCTGGAGTGCCGTGACCGGCTGAACTCGGTGTGCGCGGCGGATCGTCTGCACCCCTGCTTCAGAAAGTCCGAAGTGCTTCACCTTGCCTTGCTGAATCAACTCTTTTACCGCTCCCGCGACGTCTTCCATCGGGACGTTCGGATCCACGCGGTGCTGGTAGAACAAATCGATGACATCGGTCTTGAGGCGCTTGAGCGAGGCTTCGGCGACTCGCTTGATGTGCTCTGGCCGGCTGTCCACTCCATTCAAAGCTCCCGTTTTGGGATCGAATTTAAAGCCGAACTTGGTGGCTATCACCACCTGGTCACGGTACGGAGCCAGGGCTTCGCCCACGAGTTCCTCGTTTGTGAACGGACCGTACGCCTCTGCGGTATCGAAGAATGTAACGCCGTGTTCGACGGCCGCCCGAATAAGGGAGATTCCCTCCTGCCTGTCGACCGCGGGACCGTAGCCGTAGCTCAGCCCCATGCAGCCCAGCCCAATGGCTGATACTTCCAAATTGCTTTTTCCAAGTTTGCGCTTTTGCATGACTGCTCCTTTCAAATTACTTCTCGTTACAAATTGGGGCCAGATTACGACACTGCGTTTGCACGTTGCTTCTCGCGCCAGCGAGCGGGTGGAACTCCTTCCCATGAGCGGAAAGCGCGAACGAAGGAGTTGGAGTCCTCATATCCGAGGAGGTAGGCAGCTTCATTCAGCTCGAGGACGGAGTTATTGAGATAGTGGCGAGCAAGCTGGTGACGAGCTTCTTCTAAAACGCGCTGAAAGCTGGACCCTTCGTCTTGCAAATGCCGCTGTAGAGTGCGGGAGCTGATATGCAGCGCATCGGCGATGTCCTCGATGGTGGGACGCCGGCCGGTGAGTTTTTGCTGTATGGCTATGCGGACGCGCTCAACAAAGTTGTCGTTCCCGTTCTCCTGCTTCAGCTCTTCCTCAAACTGCGGCGCAAGCATCCCCAGAAGCTCGGCATTGCGGGTGACGAACGGCCGCTGGACGTCGGCGGCGCGAAACACGATCGCGTTGCGAGGTGCTCCCGAGACCACTCGGCAGCCGAAGTGGCGCTCAATGATCTTCACGTGCGAGCGAGGTTGCACGAACTCCACGCGCACCGGCGAGAGGCGGGTGCCGGTGCCGTGACGAGCAATCGAGAGCACCCAGGCGAAGCAGCATTCGTTCAGCACGGGAGGCTCGACTTCGTCAGCCAGAAGCCAGCGGAACTGGATCCTCCACTCTTCATCATCGGTTTCCTGCAGGATCTCTTCCGGACAGGTGAGCTGTTTGTAGCGAGCCATTTGCTCCACGGCTGCACCGAAGTTCGCTGATGAGAGAGCGGCGAGACCGATGGGGGAGAATCGTTCGGTTTTGGTTTCCGTGCCGAGCAGGAGACCAATCGCCGGGTTTGTGCTGACTTCTCCAATGGCACGCCACAGAGCAAAGAGTTCTTCAGTCTTGAGGAGCACGCGCGGTTGATTGATGAATCCCTGAGGAAGCCCAGCTCTGCGCAGGACTGCAGAAGCAGGGATTCCCAGTTCTTCCAACTTCAGAAAAGTGCTGCCAGAAAAGCGAAAGTTCTTATTCATCGGGTTACTCAGATCTGAGAGATGCCATGTCTATGGAGAAGCGGTACTTCACATCGGACTTGAGCAGTCTCTCGTAAGCTTCGTTAACCTTCTGGATGGGGATGACCTCGACATCAGCAGTGAGGTTGTGCTGCCCGCAGAAGTCGAGCATCTGCTGGGTTTCGGCGATGCCGCCGATGGGCGAACCGGAGAGGCTGCGGCGCCCCATGATCAGGCCGAACGCCGAAACCGCAAGAGGTTTCTCTGGCGCTCCAACCAGGGTGATGTTGCCATCGCGGCGCAACAGATTGATGTACGCATTGATGTCGTGATCGGCGGCGACAGCATCGAGGATGAAGTCGAAGCTGCCGGCGTGCTTTTGCATCTCGTCCGCATTGCGCGAGATGACGACCTCGTCTGCCCCGAGGCGAAGTGCGTCTTCCTTCTTGTTGGGGGAAGTCGTGAAGACAACAACGTGGGCTCCGAGGGCGTGTGCGAACTTCACGCCCATGTGACCGAGGCCGCCGAGTCCGACCACGCCAACTTTCTTGCCTTTGGTGACGCCCCAGTGGTGCATGGGCGAGTACGTTGTGATTCCGGCGCAAAGCAGAGGAGCGACCCCGGCAAGCTTCAGGTTCGAGGGAACGCGGAGGACAAACCTCTGGTCCACGACGATGCTGTCGGAGTAGCCGCCGTAAGTTACACCACCCAGATGCTTGTCGGGGAAGTTATACGTAAGCGTGAAGTTTGGGCAGAACTGCTCGAGGCCCGCCTGGCACTCGGGGCAGGTGCGGTCCGAATCCACCATGCAGCCGACTGCGGCGAGGTCGCCGGACTTGAATTTAGTCACCGCGGAGCCGACGCGGGTGACGCGGCCGACAATCTCATGGCCGGGAACGCAGGGGTACACGGTGGGCATAACGCCGCTCCACTCGTTGCGGACTTGGTGAAGATCGGAGTGGCAGATGCCGCAATACAGAATTTCAATCTGTACGTCGTGTTCGGTTGGATCGCGCCGTGCGATCGTGGTGGAGGCCAGCGGCGATTTCGGACTAACAGCGGAGTAAGCTTTCGCGTTGAACATGTGCCTACTATAGATGCTCAGCGCGCGTTCCGATATGCAAAACACGCCATTGTGCATGCAAAATACGCCAGAATGCGTGAGAGCATCTAGTTTTTTAGTCCAGATTAGTAATGGGAAGCCCGGCTTACGCGATTCATGGGAAGTCGGCCTGTAAACGGCACGACTAAAAAGGCTGCGGAAAAACGTTTATTGGTTACGAACTCTTTGCCGGCTTGTGGAATTGTCCGCGTCTGGCCAATCAACGGGATTTGAACTCTGCTGCTGCCGCACATTTCGCGTCGAATTACTTTCTCATCGCGGCGATGGCGAGCGCGGCCAATTTGCGCAGATGCTGCTGAAGCTCCTGGCGGTCACCCTGCACCTTGGCGTCGTGCTTGGCCCCCTCTGCCGCCCGGACCAGGATGTAGACGACCTCATCCAAGGTGAGTCCCTGCGGCGGCCCTCCGATCTCGCCGGTTTTCTGGAGCGATCGCAAAAATCTCGCGAGCCGCTCCTGGTATTCCGCATTCAGGTGGCTGATCCTCGACCGCGCCAGCTTTGAGAAGGTCTCCTCCAGCTCCGGCATGTGCTCGGACTTGCTGAAAAGCTCGAACCCCATTCCAAAGTAGGCATCGAGCAACCCAGTCAGCCGGTCCACTGCCGTGCCGCCCGCGCGCTCGGCGGCAGCGCACCGCTGTCGCACCTGGCCGGCGAGATATTCAAGGATTGCCAGAAAGACCGCCGCCTTGTTCTCAAAGTGCAGGTATACGGTGCGCTTGGCCACCTGCGCCGCCTGGGCAATGTCGTCGATGGAAGTCTTGCGGTATCCGTAGCGGGTAAACAGCTCCAGCGCCGCCAGCACGATGGCATTCGGCTTGGGCGAACTGCTTTCTTTGGCTCCGGCATTTTTTTTTTGAATCTTTTTTACCCGCATTCCATCCAAACTCAAACTAAGTATACCAGAGCAGTATATCTGGTATACATGTTCAGGAGAAAGTTCGGAGAGCAACCACCACCGTGATTCGTTCGATCAGAGAAAGAACTTGAGCGAATGCGGTGATACAGACGGCAGCAAATACAGTGAGGTCATCATGAAGATTCTTCTCTTTGGCGCTACGGGCCTGGTCGGTGACGGGGTGCTGCGCCGGCTCATCGCGGGCTGAACCAGTTGGCGAGGAGCTTTAGCGAACTGCAGAAGAAGCAGGGGTTATGCGGATAATCGGCAAGCGAATTTCCTGCGACACTACGCCAAGAATGCGAATCGTAGGGTTGAGAAAGTTAGTCGAGGAATCGAATGACACGAAAACGTTTGATAGGTTTCATTGCAGTGATCCAGTCCGTTCTCTGTTTGACGCACCTTCTCCTCTATGAGACGTGGGCCTTTTCGCCCACAGCGAGCAATACCCCCGGGGCATTCTGGATCAAGCCGGCCCTTGGCTTTTTGTCGGTGAGCTTTGTCGCCGCTTCGCTACTCGCCATTCGCTATACCAATGCTGCCGTGCGCGCGTTTTACAGAGCTGCCGCGATTTGGATGGGGCTGGTGAGCTTTCTCTTTCTCGCCTCGGTTTCTTCCTGGGTAATTTTCGGAGTTGCGCGGGTGGCGGGGCTGGAGCTGAACTTCCATCGCACCGTGGAATTGCTGTTCGGTGCCGCCGTCGTGGCCGGAGTCTACGGGGTTTTCAACGCAAGCTGGACGCGGATCACGCGAACGACGGTGCGGCTGGCGAACTTGCCGGCGGCGTGGCGCGGGCGAAGAGCGGCGCTGATCAGCGATCTGCACCTGGGGCATGTGCGCAACGGCAGTTTTCTGCGGCGCATGGTTGCAAAGATTTTGAAGGAAGCCCCGGATGCGATTTTTATCGCTGGGGATTTGTATGACGGGACGGCCATCGACGCGCGACGAGCAGCGGAGCCATTGAAGAAATTGGTGGCGCCACACGGCGTGTATTTCGTCGCGGGAAATCATGAGCAATTTGGGGACGACAGCAAATATCTGCATGGCATAGCGGCGGCCGGAGTCCGCGTGCTCAGCAATGAGAAGGTGGAAGTGGACG
>DATGED010000005.1:0-108417 GCA_035310525.1 Candidatus Acidiferrum sp.
AACAACCCCCTCGTCAACCGGACCCGCTATTCACGCTGAAAAATCAACAGCGACCTGCTGCCCCTGTCTCGCGCAATAAAAACAAGCTCCCTTGACCCTCTCTTGAGCATCCATCCACATCTGGTGAGAAATCCGGGCTAGTCGAGCGTTGCCAAGGAATAGTGCGGCCTAAAGCCCACAATCAGAAAGCCTTAAGTCGGAACCACCATCCGTGCCAAGAAGCCTGCGCCTCACGGGAAATTGCGCACCGGGACTGGCTTTGGCAGCGGCTTGCGCGGAATCATCTCGTCCCGGTTGGCGGTCAGGTACACGAAGGAAGCGACGATAACCGCCATCTGCTTCATATCCGGCTCCTGGATGCGTTCGTAAACGTCCATGTTGGAATGGTGGGTCCGGGTATCGTAGTCCAGGGGATCCTGAATGAATTGGAAGCCCGGGAGGCCCACCGCGTCAAACGAAAGGTGGTCTGTGCCACCGGTATTGCGGATCGTGAGGGTGGTCATACCGAGGTCGTGAAAGGGCACCATCCAGGCCGAGAAGATGGGGGCCACCATTTCATTGCCCTGAAGATAGACGCCGCGGATTTTCCCGGTGCCGTTGTCAATGTTGTAGTAAGCATCGAGCTTGGCGTGTTCGGGGAGAATCTTGATGAGATGAGTGGAGGGATCTTCGGCATTGGGATCGCCGAAGTGTTGCTTGATATAGGCGCGAGAGCCGAGGAGGCCTTGTTCTTCACCCGTCCAGAGAGCGATGCGGACGCTGCGACGCATCTTGAGGCCGCTGGACTTGAGAATGCGAATGGCTTCAAGCATAACGGCGGAACCTGCGCCGTTGTCCGTTGCGCCCGTGCCGGCTTGCCAGGAGTCGAAGTGGCCACCAAGCATGACGACCTCGTCAGCTTTCGCGCGATCGGATCCCGGAATTTCGCCGACGATGTTAAAAGAGTTGAGGTCGTCATCGTAGAACTTGTTCTGGATGTCGACGAGCATGGACACGGGGATTTTTTTTTCGAGGAGACGCACGATGCGGCCGTAGTTTTCATTGGCGACGGCTACGCGAGGGGGAGCCGGATCTTTTGTCTTATCGCGATCGCCTCCCTGCTGGACGAATACAGTGCCATCATCAGCGCGAGAAGGCTCGATCCAGGCGGCGACCCCTTCTTCCACGAGGAATTTCTGGAGTTTGATCTGAAACTCGCGCTGGGCGCGGAACTGCGCAATGCGCTCTTCAAACTCGGGGCGCGCTCCGGGAACGGGCTGCGTCGAGAGTTCGGCGAGCTCGGCGTCCGTGTAGCGGTGCGCCTGGGGCTCGAACCGCTCCGGACTTTCCGGAATGGGAGCGGTGAGCACGAACTTGCCTTTGAGCTGGCCCTTAAACTTGGCGAAATCTTCTTCCTTGGTGATCGTTGCAAGGACCGCATCGGCCGTCACGGGCCCGTTCGTGCCCGGAGTCCAGGCCTTGGAATAGGCAATCAGAGGAAACGGGTGCGGCGCAATCACCTGAACGTTGGTGCGTTCGTTGGACCAGCCGCGACCGAACGGCCCCCAAGACTCGAGATGGACATTGGCGAGCTGCCATTCCTTCATCTTGCCCGTCGTCCAATCGGCGGCTTCCTTGATGTCGCGAGAATTCGTAAGACGCGGACCGTAGACATCGCTCAGGTAGCTCATGATGTCCATGATTTGGGAATGATTGAAGCCGATGTCTTTAATCTGATGGATCGCCGACAGCTCGGCCTGGCTGGGCGCTTGAGCCGTCAGCGGCAGAACCGCCACCAGGATCACTGCAATGGCTAACACACTCGCATGCTTTCGCACAAACGCCTCCGATTTGATCTTCAGTTGACACTTCCCCACGGGAGCTGCCACAGGATACTGCTTGCATGGGGTGTGACGCCCGAGACTTTGAATGCGTTACATCCGGAAATGGAAAATCCGATCACTGGACAGGACTCACGAGCCACGAATCAAGGCTCTACGTGCGGCAGGAATCGCGGAGTTTTCCGGAATTTCGTCGCCTGTTCAAAGGCATAAGCCAGCCTGATCAGGATCGGCTCGCTCCACGCCCGTCCAAAAAACGAAATCCCAACCGGGAGGCCAAAATCGAATCCAGCGGTGACATTGACATTGGGATAGCCTGAAACTGCCGCAAATTCCGAGCTGCCTCCACTGAAGGAATCGCCGTTTACGATATCCGTCAGCCACGCAGGACCTCCGGTGGGCGCTACTATGGCATCCAGTTTATGTTTGTCCATCGTCGCGTCGATTCCTTCTTTACCCGCAAGTTCGTGATTTTTCTTGATAGCCTCGACATACTCCGGCGTCGTCAGCGGCCCTTTCGCTTCAGCCTTCAGGAAATTTTCCTGCCCGAAAAACGGCATTTCCTTCGCGGAGTTCTTCTCGTTGAATTCGATAATTTCCTTCAGCGATTTCACCGGAGTGTTCGGCCCCAGCCAGGCGAGATACGCATTCAAATCGGCCTTCAGCTCGTACATGAATCCAAGGAACTCGGAATCGCCGAATTTGCCGTAAGTCTGAAACTCAACCGGATCCACCAGTATGGCGCCTTGCTTTTTCATCGCTTCGAGCGCCGCTTCCATCAATTTGTCCACGGCGGGGCTAAAGCCAAATGCCTTTCGCAGCACGCCGATACGCGCTCCACGCAAGCCGTCGGGCTTCAGAAACTGGGTGTAGTCCTTGAACGATTTTCCGGCGCTGGGCCCCGTCGCTGTATCGTTCGCATCCACTCCGGTCAGCGCTCCGAGCAATATCGCCGCGTCCCGCACTGTCCGGCACATTGGACCGGCGGTATCCTGCGTGTGCGAAATCGGAATAATCCCGTGGCGGCTGACGAGCCCCACCGTTGGCTTGATCCCCGCCAAGCCGTTCGCCGAGGACGGGCATACGATCGATCCATCCGTCTCGGTTCCGATTCCCACTGCGGCCAGATTCGCAGAAATCCCCGCGCCGGTTCCCGAACTCGATCCACATGGGTTGCGGTCAAGCGCGTAGGGATTCTTCGTCTGCCCGCCGCGCCCGCTCCATCCGCTGATGGAGTGGTTCGAGCGAATATTCGCCCACTCGCTCAGGTTTGTTTTTCCGAGAATTACCGCGCCCGCGTCACGCAATTGTTTTGCGATGAAGGCATCCGCAGGCGGCTTCGATCCCACGAGCGCAAGAGATCCTGCAGTGGTCTGCATCCGGTCCGCGGTCGCTATGTTGTCCTTGATGAGCACGGGAATTCCGTGCAGCGGCCCGCGCGGACCTTTTGCCTTGCGCTCTTTGTCGAGCGCATCGGCAATTTCGAGGGCATCCGGATTCGTTTCGATCACGCTGTTCACAGCCGGACCGCCTTTATCGATCTCCGCGATGCGCGAGAGATATTTTTCCGCAATCGAGCGTGCCGTGTATTTGCCAGAATGCATCGCGTCCTGCAGATCTGCGATCGTCGTCTCTTCCAACTCAAATGACGCAACCTCGGCGGGGTCCGCCACATCTTTCCGTGCTCGCTCAGCGGTGGCGCTGGACAGCCGCGCAGACTTCACCAGCGGGCCGGTCACCAGGGCGACGCCACCCAGCCAGCCCGCTTTCAAGAACTTGCGCCGGCCTGTAATTCCTGCGCGGCTTTTGTTCAGTTCCGCCGTTTTCTTCCCCACGTCATCCACGATCGCCTGCCTTTTGTTGCTCGCGTTAGTCTCGTTTCTCATAGCGATCTCCTAAGCCACCCAAGTCTTCCTGTCGTCAGAAAGCGAACAAGATAGTACGCCAAAGCTTTCGTTCGAAGCGCAGAAAAGAGGATCACGGGAGGCTACCGCGGAGGAAACGGAGAAAGAAAAAGTTTTCCTTCTCGTCTGTTCCCGGTTACAATGCCTCTTACTCGGAGTCCCCCCGTGGTCGGGTTGCCATGTTGCGCATTGTTTTCAACGGCCCACGCCCTCTTCAGCCGCGCACTGCAGGCTTGCGGAAAAGCTTGCGTCTAGTCCGCCTTTACGTTCCTCTAGCTGTGTTTTTCTGTTGCGCGACATTCGGTGCAAATATCTCCCGCGCACAGGACAATTCGAATCAAAGTGTCGCCGATGCCGCGCGCCAGGAACGCGCCCGCAAGCAGGAATTGCGAAAGCACGCCAAGCATGTTTACACGGAGGAAGATCTCAAGCGTCAGCGCATCCTGACTCCGGAAGATCAGGCAGTCGTCGAAGCCAGGAAGAATGACTGCGCGCAGAAAAATAATTGTGCGGCCGCGCCATCACAAAATGATCAGAACGCACTGGACGCAGACACAAAATCGCAGCAACCTTCTCTCGGCGAAGTTGCTCGGCAATATCGCAAACAAAAAGAATTGCAGGCGTTGAAACCGAAACAGCCAGCGCCTTTCCACCTTCCCTTGTCGGCTCCCGCATACGCTTCTCCTGTTTTGCCTGAGCGTCCAAAGTCGGTACGACCTGGTCAACCCTCTGCTGGAATCAAAACGCCTTCGCATGTGTTCCGCCGTGACCCTTTCTCGGCGGTTCCGGTTCGTCCACGCGCCCGGCTCGTTGCTCCTGCACAACCCAGAGTTTTTTCACGCTCGATGGCGCCGCCCAGTTTACTTCAGCCCGCGCAACCATCTTTGCTTGCCAATCCAGCGCCGACACTTGGAGCCGCGGAAAAGTCTCGCGCTACGCAACCGGGGCGTTCATTAGGCAACGGCTCCTCTTTGCAAAAAACGGTAAACGTCCAACGCGGCGATTCGCTCTGGAAGTTGGCTCATCAATGGTTGGGCCAGGGCAGTCGCTGGAAAGAGTTGCTGGCCGCCAATCGCTGGATCGCCGACCCCGAGATGATTCGGGAGGGAGCGCAACTCAATCTTCCCGATGCATCGCCAGCGCAAACATCAATTCGTTCCACTCGCGGCCGTAACATCCTGAGTATTAGAGTTCAGCGGGGCGATACGCTGTGGAATTTGGCGAAGACTACTCTGGGCAACTCGTCCTTTTGGCCTTGTCTGGCCTCCGCCAATCCAGGGATTCTTGATCCCAACCGTATCTACGAGGACCAGATACTCGTCGTGCCTGTTGGCTGCAATCCTTAGACAGACTTCAACTTACGTTCCTCCCGCGCCTAGCGCGTACCTCATGGACTTTCTTAATCATCTTAACGGCACATAAAGTCTTAATTGCGTGGATACTATAATTTAAAGTAGCCTTCTGTTTTCCATATCGGACTGCCGAACCAGGTTGTCCCGAGAGGTCACTGATTAGCGCAACCAACTGAAAAGACAAGACTTGGATGGTATCTAGATTATGAAATCTGTGGCCACCCGATTGCGTTATTCAAGGCATATCGGCAGACGCGAGTGCAGGCATCTGGTTTGAAGAGTGGATTTGCACGAAAACAGCGTGCAAGTTGAGAAGCAAAACAAGGGTGGCCCCGAGAGTGGGCGGAAGCTAAAGGGTCGAGAGTTCGATCGAAATCGCACGACAAAAGACATCTTCTGAGGAGGATTAGAAAAATGGAAGTTTCAAGGGGGGAGTTCTCTCCAGTTCGAGTTATCTTGCTAAGGCTGTCATTTTTTTTGCTTTCGATTGCGCTGTGTGGGCCAGTTTATGCACAGTCGACTGCCTCTTTGAACGGAACGGTTACGGATGCTACGGGAGCCGCGGTTCCGAACGCCAAGGTTCGGGCGACAAACCAAGCCACCGGCGTTGAATCAGCGACACAGAGCGATGCTGCCGGAGCCTACCTCTTTCCATCATTGCCGATCGGCATTTACCGCCTCGAAGTCACCGCGCCAAGCTTTCAGACGGCGGCCATTTCCAATCTCAAACTCGAAGTGGCAACCTCGGTCACGCAAAACGTTCAGCTGAAGGTCGGTGAAGCTACCGAAAAAATCGAGATCGTCGCTGATGCCGCGATAATTGAAACCACGACAAATAGCATGGGACAGGTCATCAACGACAAGACTGTTCAGGAGATACCGCTGAACGGCCGGCACTTTACGGATCTCAGTCTGCTCACGCCGGGCACGATGACGCCGCCGGCAAACGGTTTTCTTTCAGCACCGCTGCGCGGACAAGGATCGTTTGGAATCAACACGGCGGGACAGCGGGAAGACACCACTAACTGGCTGGTCAATGGCATCAACTTGAACGACAACGTTCAGAATCAAATCACGTTCCAGCCGCCGATCGACACGCTTGCGGAATCCAAAATCGACAATTCTGCCTTCCCCGCAGAGTATGGCCGCAATTCCGGGGCGATCGTGAACCTTGCCACACGATCAGGATCGAACGAGTACCACGGCGAAGCATTTGAATTCCTACGAAACAACGCTCTGGATGCGCGAAACTTTTTCAATTCAGCTGTTGGCGCAACGGGAGCCCCACTTCCGCAGGCGCCTTTTAAGCGCAATGAATTCGGCGCCGCTTTTGGTGGACCGATCATAAAGAACAAAGCATTCTTCTTCCTGGCTTATGAAGGTCTTCGCCAACATCAGAGCCTGACCGTTTCAACGACGGTTCCCAGCCAAAATGACCGAGCGTCTGTGACTTCCCCGGCCGTCTTGAGTTTGCTCGCGCTGATCCCGGCCGCCAACCAGGTGGGATCCGGAACCGTTGGCGTCCCTGCCACTTTCAACCTGTTTACCGGCGGAGCGGTCGCAAACGTAGCGCTCAACCAGGGATCCGCCGACCTCGATCTTGAACTGACACAGGAAGATCGTATTCATGGTTACTACGTCGTGCAGAAGGATCTCCGGCAGGAACCGACAGCTGGGGGCGCGATCGGAGCTGATATTCCTGGATTTGGCGACACACGCGAGGGATTCAGGCAGCTTATGACATTCAGCGAAGACCATACTTTCGGCCCATCCTTGGCTAACACGGTGCGACTCGGCTTCAACCGGATCCATTTAACCTTTTTGCCCAACGGGCTCCTCGACCCCGCTAATTTCAACATCACTATGCCAGCGGGCTCACCGGTGGGGTCGGGACTGCCGTTCTTCAACGTGGCGGGCACACTGGGCTTTGGTGGCCCTACAGGCGAGCCGCAAGGCCGCGGCGACACAACGGCAGTATTGAATGACACTCTGAGCTGGTTAAGAGGGCGTCACTCCTTCGCGTTCGGCGGGGAAGTTCGGCGCGCGTACAACAACAACATCTCCGAAAACATAGGAAGTTTCAACTTTACGACCTTTGCAAACTTCCTCGCGGATAAATCCAATTCTTTTACGGATCTGCTGGGTTCGGGAAATGACAAGATCTTGCAACCCTCGTACGACGTGTTTGCTCAGGACAGCTTCAAGTGGAAATCAAACTTCACGATTAATGTTGGCCTCCGTTACGCCTGGAACTCCAGCCCCTCGGAGGCGTCTGGCCGCTTCACAAATTTCGACCCGGCCAGCGGCACACTGGTCTCGGCTCAGCAGCCCTACCATACGAACAATAAGAACTTCCAGCCGCGTATTGGGTTCGCGTGGGATCCTTTCAAGGACGGCAAAACATCGGTCCGTGCCGCATATGCGATCATGACGCAGGACCCGACGACTAACATCGTGACCGGGCTTAGCTCAAATCCTCCGTTCGCCTTGCCGCTTTCCGTTAGCTCGGCGACGAGCAGCATCACGCTGGAGAATCCATCCGCAGCCATCACAGGCGTGAGCCTGGGCCCTAGCGCCATAAACTCCGGCTACGACGACATGTACGCACAGGACTGGAACCTCACCGTCCAGCGGCAAATCACTCCCTCCCTGGGAGTGGAAGTCGCCTACGTGGGGCTCAAGGCAACTCACCTCCAGTTCACACGGAATATCAATCAGCCATTTGTTACAGCTGGTGTCTACGACTCCACGAGGCCGTTTGCAAGCCTTCCGCTAACCAGCGCGATCATACCGTCTCAATGCGCGCCTCCCAATCTCCCTTGTCCGTTTGGCACCATTAACCAAGTGGATACGGGCGGGAATTCGAATTACAACGCCTTATGGGCCACGGTGAACAAACACTTCTCGCGCGGCTTTGAGTTCCTCGCATCCTACACGTTCTCGAAATCGCTCGACTACAACTCACTCTCGACCGGAGAGTCGCTGGTCCTCCAGAATGCTTACAACCCGCGGGGCGATTACGGCCGCTCGGAATTTGATGCGCGTCACCGTTTCGTTCTTAGCGGCTTCTATGAACTCCCCTTCAAGGCCAACCGCCTCGTGCAGGGCTGGCAGCTTGGAATCGTTACGCAGGCGCAAAGTGGAAATCCACTCAACCCAACGCTCGCCATCGGCCCAGGTCCCGGTATCTCTCTCACAGTCAGGCCGGATGTCACCGGGCCAATTCAAACGACAGGCGACCCATCGCAGTGGTTTGTGAACAAGGCCGTCTTTGTATCGCCCTGTGTTGCCGGAGTTTGCCATCCCGGTAATCTGGGACGCGACTCAATCAACGGTCCGGACTTCGTGAACACTGATTTCTCGGTCACCAAGAACACCAAAATTGCCGAGAGATTCACACTGCAGTTCCGCAGCGAAATGTTCGACGTCTTCAACCATCCCAATTTCGGAAATCCGGTTCTGACCACCACCAGCGGATCGTTCGGACGGATTCTGTCCACGCGATTTCCGACCGGGGACTTCGGCTCTTCCAGACAGATCCAGTTTGCCTTGAAGCTGCTCTTCTGATCATTCCTGAGTCCTGTTTCGTACGAGGGCGGGCTTCGGCCCGCCCTCGTTCTTTTTTGAGGGCCGGATTTGGGGTAGCCACGGTTCCCACTTTCCTCGAAGCCGTCGGACGAAGGCCGGAAAATCCAAGTTGCGGATACACCCTTGCGCGGCCTGGCTCTCTTTTTTCGGATACAATAGGAAAGAGTACAGAGATTAAACGCCGAGGCTTGCGTGATTCATAGAAATGTCTTTCATAACGAAAGCTTGCTGCCGATCGAGAAGGTCCGTCTTTCGCCCGGGCAGGCCGGCCTGATTTGCGGTTGGGGTCTTTTCACCACGCTGCGCATTTTCCATGGCGAAGCGTTCGCCTACGAGCGCCACTGGCGCCGGCTGGAAAAAGACGCCGCAATCGTTCATCTGCCGATGCCTTATAATTCCGCGAAGGTACGCGTCAATCTCCATGAAGTCATCCGTGCGAATCAGGTCACCGAGGGCTGCGCGCGCATTTATCTGGTCTACAACCAGGTGGGCTTCTGGCAGAGCGACGAAAAGCATCCCGACGTTGATCTGATTATTTACACGGCGCCGCTTCCTCAGTATCGCGAGCCGGTGCGCCTCTCGCTCCGGGAACATGGCCGTCACGCGGCTTCGCCACTTGCCGGCGTGAAGACCACCGCCTGGCTGCAAAATGTCTGGGCTGTTGCCGAGGCGCAAAAAGAGGGCTTCGACGAAGTCGTTCTTCTGAACGAGCGCGGCGAGATCGCCGAATGCACGGCGGCAAACATCTTCGTGGTAAAGAATGGAAAGGTTTTCACCCCGCCTCTGAACTCCGGCTGCCTGGAAGGCGTGACGCGCGGCATCCTCTTCGAAATCGCGCCCGAAGCAGGGGTCCCGGTCATTGAGCAGGCGCTTCACCCCGAGGATCTTTATTCCGCCGACGAAATCTTTATCTCCTCGACCAATCGCAATTTGATCGGTGTCGGCGAAATCGCCGGGCGCAAAATTGCGACGGCCCCCGGCCCGGTCACGCATCAACTCAATGAACTGTTCGACGCCTACGTCGCCGACTACGTGACACGGCGCCTCGCAGCTGCTACACACTAACTCTCAGCCCGGAGCGCGACGCACTGTCCGGAAGCCATCCCTAAGAAAGATTGAGCAGGAAACGTTTTTCGAGATTGAACGTCTGTAGAACTAGTGGACGCTTCTCTTGACAATCGAGAGAAGGCGCCCAATACTTCTCTAGGTGCTCTAGAGGAGGGACCATGACCGAACCATCCGCCACGCTGGTACAAGGGACGCTGGATATGCTGATCTTGAAAACGCTCGCTCTTGAACCGCTCCACGGATGGGGCATCTCGCAGCGGATTCAGCAACTTAGCCGGGGCGTGTTCGAGGTCAATCCTGGTTCGCTCTTCCCTGCGTTCCGGCGCCTGGAGCGCGCCGGGCTTCTCGAGTGTGAATGGCGGACCTCGGAGAACAATCGCCGGGCGAAATACTATTCGCTGACAAAAGCAGGCCGGCAAAAGCTGAGAAGTGAAACCAAGGAATGGGAACGGCAAGTCGCGGCCATCGCAAGAATTCTGCAGACCGCAACGTAGGGGGCGCCATGGGAATCTGGAAAAGCCTTTCCGCCGGAGTTCGCGGCCTCTTCCGCAAGAGGGAAACCGAGCAAGAACTCGATGATGAGCTGCGCGATTATTTGGATAAGTCCGTCGCTGAGAAAATGCGCTCGGGAATGAATCGTGAAGAAGCTAATCGTGCGGCGCGGATCGACTTGGGCGGCGTCGAAGCGGTTAAGGAAAATGTGCGATCCGCAAGCTGGGAGACGCGCGTGGAGACTTTTTGGACGGACTTGCGATTTGGCGCGCGGCTGCTGCGATTCAACCCCGTCTTCGCAGGAGCCGCCATTCTTTCTCTGGCGTTGGGAATCGGCGCGAACACGGCCATTTTTCAACTGCTTGACGCCGTCCGCCTGCGCACTTTGCCGGTAAAAAATCCGCAAGAGATCGCGCGCGTTGTTTTTGACCGACGCGGGTCGCGGAGCGGCAATTTCAGCACTCGCTACCCTGATTTCACGAACGCCATCTGGGAACAGATTCGCGCGAATCAGGAGGCATTTGCGCGCATATTCGCGTGGGCGCCGGTGCAGTTCAACGTTTCACCGGCTGGCGAAGTGCACAACGTGCAGGGGCTCTTTGTGAGCGGCGAATTCTTTGAAACGCTGGGCGTGGAGCCCGCGTTGGGCAGGCTGCTTAGCTCCCCGGACGATCAGCCATCCTGCGCTTCGCCTGGAGCGGTCCTGAGTTATTCGTATTGGCAGCAGGAATACGGCGGGCGCAAGGACGTACTCGGCGGAAAGGTCACGATTAACCGGCACCCGGTTCCCATTATCGGCGTCGCAGAGCGTGATTTTTACGGAGTAGAAGTGGGACGGAACTTCGACGTCGCCGTGCCGGTCTGCGCGGAACCGCTCATCAACGGCGAGAACAGCCAACTGAAGAGCCGGATTGGGTGGTGGCTGTCGGTGATGGGCAGGCTGAAGCCAGACTGGACGGTGGAACGCGCGTCGGCGCAATTGCGTGCCGTTTCGCCGAACATTTTCGAGGCGGCGATGCCGCCGGAGTACAACGGATCCAACGTAAAGTCGCTGTTGGCTGCCAAACTCGTAGCCATACCGGGGGGCTCGGGCGTCTCGGACCTGCGGGAAAGCTACGCTCAGCCGCTTTGGCTGTTGCTGGCGCTTGCAGGCCTGGTGTTGCTGATTGCTTCCGCGAATCTCGCCAACCTGATGCTTGCGCGCGCCAGCGTTCGCGAAAAGGAAATGGCCATGCGCATGGCCGTGGGCGCGGGACGAGGCAGGCTTGTCCGGCAATTGCTCGTGGAAAGCCTGTTGCTCGCGGCAATCGGCGCTGCGCTCGGCGCGTGGGTGGCACGCAGTTTAAGCCAGGTACTGGTGACTTCGATGAGCACGGAACAAGCTCCGCTCTTTGTGGCTTTGCATACGGATTGGCGCGTGCTTGGGTTCACTTCTGTTCTGGCTATCTGCACGTGCGTTCTCTTCGGGCTCGCCCCGGCATTGCGCGCCACCAGCGTTTCGCCCGGCTTGGCTTTGAAGGAAGGCGGACGGGGAGCAACGCATGGACGCTCGCGGTTCGGATTGCGGCGCATTCTCGTTGTTTCGCAAATTGCGCTGTCACTGACGTTGCTGGTGGGAGCATTGCTCTTCGCGCGCAGCCTGAGGAATCTGGCGACGATTGATCCAGGATTCCGCCGCGACGGCATCCTCGTGGTGGACATCGACTTCACCGCCCGCCATCTTCCCGTCGAAGCGCGGCGGGCGTTTTCCGACGAACTTTTGCGCCGCGTGCGCGGCATCGCCGGCGTGGACGCCGCCGCCACCGCCGCGATCGTGCCCCTAAGCGGAGACGGCATCGGGCACGACATCCTTGTGGGAGCGAGCGGCGATGCGCCGGACGATGTGCCTGTAGCCGCGTTCAATTACGTGAGCCCGGGGTACTTCGAGACATTGCAGACACCGTTCCTGGTGGGCCACGATTTCGATGAGCACGACCGTTTGGGCGCGCCAAACGTGGCCATCGTCAACCAGGCATTCGTAGAGAAATTCGCACAAGGAAAGAATCCGCTGGACTTCAAGTTTCGGGTGCGACGACTGATGAAAACTTCCGCGCCATATCAAATTATCGGCGTGGTCAAGGACACGAAGTATACCGATTTGCGGGAAAACCCGGAGGTTATCGTGTATTCGCCGCAAGCGCAGAATCAGGATGCAAGCAGCGACGCACTGATACTGCTGCGCTCGAATGCTCCTCTGGCGGGCATTCTATCGGCGGTAAAAGCCACCGCGAACGAAGCCGACCCGGACTCAGACATCACTTTTTACAATCTGCACAGAATGATCGACGACGGATTGTTGCGCGACCGCTTGCTGGCGCGACTGTCCGGATTTTTTGGCGTGCTCGCAGGGCTGCTCGCGGTGATCGGTCTGTACGGCGTGATTTCATACATGGCCGCCCGGCGCCGGAACGAGATTGGGATACGCATGTCGCTCGGCGCGGATCGCGGCTCCATTGTGGCGCTCGTCCTGCGCGAATGTGTATTGCTGCTTTCGATTGGCCTAGCCTGCGGCTTGGCTCTGTCACTCGCTGCTTCCCGGGCGGCCACTTCCATGCTCTTTGGCTTGAAACCGTACGACCCCGCGACGCTTGCTATGGCGACGCTGATCCTGGCCGGGATCGCCTTGGCCGCGAGTTATATCCCTGCGCTCCGCGCTTCAAAGTTGGACCCTTTGGAGGCGCTCCGCCACGAGTGACAAACGAACAGATCCCCATGAATTGAACAGGGGCGAGAAGAACTCTCGACGGGTTTACGGATTGTATTTCGCGAGCCAATCGCCTATTTCTTTGAAAACGTCGCGCCGCTGCTCCGCAAGAATGGGAAAGTGTGGTGATCCCGGATACGTCACCATGCGAACCGTTTTCTCTCTTTCCTTCAACAAGACGAAAAACTCGCGGCCTTGAAACGTCGGAACACGTATATCGGCCTCGCCGTGAAGAATTAGCAAGGGTGTGGTCACTCGGTCCGCGAACATCACGGCGGAAAACTGCAGCATTGGCGAGGGACTCTTTTCCTGCAGCCGCGCGTCAAAGTCCGTCTGCCAGGTATCGCTTGTCGGGATGAAGCTAAGCCAGTCCGTGATTCCGGCCCCTTCAATAGCTGCTTTGTAGCGGTTCGTCTGCGTTACGGTCCAGGAAGTCATGAAGCCGCCGGCGCTCCAGCCGAAAATCGCCAAACGGTTTGGATCGGCCCAACCCTGGGCGATAGCGTAATCCGTGGCGCTGTCCACATCCTGATAAGCGCGATCTCCGAAGTGCTGGTAAATCGCTGAGAGAAAATCCGCCCCATAACCTGTCGAACCGCGGTACTCCGGCTGAAGCACGACGTAGCCCCTCGCGGCAACGAGCCGAGGGATGGCGCTGAAATTGAGTCTGTCATTCGACTCCGGACCTCCATGCGGAATAACCAGGAATGGACATTTGGTTCCTGGTTTGTACGAAGGCGGAAAGGTCACGATCCCTTCGAGTTTGATTCCCTCTTTCGACGTCCAATGCACTGCCTTCACTTCTCCGAGCTCCACGCTCCCGAGCGTATCATCACCAGCGTGAGTGATTTTCTTCAGCCCGTTGCCCATCTTCACGGCAACGTTAGTCGCGTGTTCGGGATCCTGGACGGAAAACGCCAACACTTCCGGAGAGGACTTGAACTCTGGCAACACGGGCAAGCCTGCAAGGACTCCCCCTGGCCATCGGTAGGCTGGCTCCAGCCTCCCTTCCTGGAATGTGTCTGCTTCCGTAATCACACCGTTGTGAATCTCCACCCAAACAGTTCCATAAGGGTCGCCCTTCACTGTTGTTGCTGTGCTCGCAAGATCAGGCGTGTGATCGACAGCTGCGCCGCCGGCGGCAGGCACTGTCCAAACGTGTTCCGCTGTCAGTGTCGGTGTCGTCGTCGCGGCAAAAACGATTTCTTTCCCATCACCGGACCAGGCAATGCCGCTGGTCCCGTCAGGAATCTCGGCCAGCCGCCGCGCACCGCCGACGCGGCAAACGTTTACGAAGGAGTGCAATTCATGATGACCGATCTTCGGCGTTTGAGTCATGACGGCGAGTTGGGCAGAGTCCTTCGACCAGGCGATGTCCGTGACGAACTTCAAATCCGGACACCACCACGCTCCGCCCGTTCCGTCAATTCCTACGACATACACGCTAATCTCGTCGTTCTCCACGATGGTGTGCACGCCTTCTAGTGGATCTTTCGTTCGCGGGTCAGCCAGTAGTGCGAGCCGCGCGCCATCCGGCGAGATTGCGGCGGCCTGGATGCCATTGGGGAGTGCGATGATTCGCGTTGGCTGGCCAGATCCCAGCGGGACGATGCCGAGCTGTCCGACCTTGTCAACTCCGTATCTGCCATAAAGCGCGCCGTCTTTTGTGAATCCCGCAGGCTCAAACTTTTCCGGCAACTCGACTTTCTGCGAATTCTCCCCGGTGACATCTATCAGACGCCATTCGTGCTTTGTCGGCCCCTTCGTGCCGTCCGTGCTGACGTCATAAAGGATTCGTTTGCCATCCGGAGATACGGCGACCGCAAACGCGCTATGCAGGGCCGAATAATCGTCAATCCCGAAGGGATGCTTTTCTGCCGCATTGCTCTCCGGTGTACTCGCAGCGATTGCTGCGCCAATTCCCAAGATCAGCGCGCCGACCACAAATCCTCTCTTCGCTCCGTCCACTCTTGTTCTCAGCACGTGCGCGCCACCGTGGCTTAGTTCCTTCACAAACATGCTCTGCCTCCCGTCCTTCTCTTTCGCCGACGAAGAAGTTAGCACACTCGATGCTGGATACGTTGCTATGAACCTCCGCAGCCAGCGAGGAATGCCCGAGCAGCGCCCTTTTGTTGGCCTGCATGCTACAATCCCGTCGCGAGAATCCCATGCCCGACACAGCTTCCATTTCCATGGGTGGCGCAGTCCTGGAGGTCGTCTCACCCGACGGCGCTCGGCGCTATGTACGCGTCACTCAGACTCCATTCCTTGTCGGCCGCGGTTCGGAAACAGGCAATCATCTTCAATTGTCCGACCGCCGGATCTCCAGGAATTGTGCAGCTATCATCCTCGAAGCGGGGCGCCTGTACATCGAAGATCGCGGCCAGCGCCGCGGCCTCTTCGTCAACGGTGAAAAAGTCGAAAGCCGAGCCCTCAACGATGGGGATTCCATCACATTTGGCCTGGAAGACTCCTATGAGCTTGTCTTTCGCTCCGGCACCGGCAGTGGCCAGGAATCCGTTCCTAGTCTCCTCACCCGCATCGAGCACATTACCAGCTCCGAACCCGTCGGCGGCGGTCTTCGCAAACTCAACCTGCTCCTCGAAGCCACAACCCTGCTTCACTCGCAGCTTCCCCTCGACTCCGTTCTCGGTACCATGCTCGACCATGCTGTCTCTGTCACCGATGCAGATCGAGGGATGCTGCTCGAAGCGGACGCCAGCGGCGTGTTAAAAGTTCGTCTCGCGCGCCGCACCGGCGGTCAGCGGCTTTCGCCGGAGAGCATCACACCGAGCCAGACGGCCATCCAACTGGCACTTCGGCAGCATTCGCCAGTGGTCACGGAGGACATCGAGCGAGCCGATTTGGACTTGCAAGCTGCGCAGAGCATCATCGCCCAGCGCCTGCGCGCCGTCGTTGTGATTCCTCTCTTCGCCGTCCATCGCGCCTCATCTCCCGATTCGAGCTCCGCCCCAACGTTTGAGCATTCTCTCGGCGTTCTGTATCTCGACTCCCGCCGCCCCGCCGCGTTCTCGAAGCTCGACCGCCAGATTCTTGACGCGCTGGCCGCTGACGCCGCCAGCATTCTGGACAATGCGCGCCTCGTGGTCCGCGAGCGTGAGCGCCAGCGCATGGAGGAACAAATTGAGATTGCGCGCGGCATCCAGCAGGCCCTCCTTCCCCGCAATTTCCCCGATCATCCGCACTTCGCCGTGGCCGGCTGCAATTATCCTTGTCTGTCAGTCGGAGGCGACTATTTTGACGTTTTCCCCCTCAGCAACAATCGCACTGCTTTTCTCATCGCCGACGTTTCCGGCAAAGGACTCGGCGCCGCGCTTCTGACCACCATGCTGCAAGGCGCGCTCTCCGCCATGACTCTGGGAACTGACCCCGCGCGCGTCTTCAACCACGTCAACCGCTTCCTCTGCGATCATGCGGAAGTCGGCCGCTACGCCACCATGTTCTTCGGAATTCTCGATGACGACGGCCACCTTGAGTTCATCAATGCCGGCCATCCTTCTCCGTTCTTGCTTCGACGCGGCGTGGCTCAAGAGCCTTTCAGCGAAGGTTCGTATCCCGTCGGGCTAGTGCCCGAAGCCGAATACACTGTCGCCCGCCTCAAGCTCGAGCCCGGCGACACTCTTGTCCTGTTCAGCGACGGAGTCACGGAAGCCATGGACCCCGATGAACAACTTTTTGGCGTACCCCGCCTTCGCGAAGTGCTTACTGGTCAGACCGAATGCCCGCTCGATCAACTCCAGAAATGCGTGCTGGAAGCCGTGGAGAATTTCGCCCGGGGCGCCAGCCAGGCCGATGACCTCACGCTCTTGATTGTCCGCTACCGCGCCACAGGCGCTCAGACCGGTTCAGAGACTGACTCGGCTCCCGCTACGCAATCCTTATCTGCGTAGAGTGACTGCGGGCTACCACGGGCAGCCCTTCTTGCCAGGGTTCCAAGGCTCGAACACAACTGAGATTATTACGCACTCTTTACTTTCCGCCCCCGTGCGTGACGTCTCTTCCAAGCCACTCCTCAAGCCCGAACCGGGCCTTTGCACGATAACCGCGTGCCCCCGACAGCCCCCCAATGTTAAATTTTTGTCACACTGTTGACTTGGCGGCGATTTGGCATTATGAAAGGTTCGCAATCTGCTCATCGCTCGTCTCTTTCCAAGGGGGTACCATGCAGGCTACCCGCAGAGACTTCCTGAAGTTCACAGCCATCGGTGGCGCGGCTGCAGCTGTATTCGGTTTCGATCTGCAACCTGCGTACGCACAACTCCGCACACTGAAAATCGCCCGCGCCAACGAAACGCGGTCAACCTGCCCATACTGCTCGGTGAGCTGCGGGATCATCATTTACACGATCGGGGACCGCGCGAAGAACGTGACGCCGCAAGTGCTACACGTAGAGGGCGATCCGGATCATCCCATCAATCGCGGCACGCTGTGCCCGAAGGGCGCGTCGCTGGAGCAGGACATTCTGAATGAGCGGCGGTTGCTGAAACCGCAAGTGCGGCGGCCGGGCGGAACGGATTGGGAAGATATATCGTGGGACGACGCGATTGGGGAAATCGCGAAGAGAGTCAAGGACACGCGCGACGCGACGTTCATCGAGAAAGATGCGGCAGGACATACCGTAAACCGGCTGGAGTCGATCGCGTTCTCCGGCGGATGCACGGACACCAACGAGTTTAATTTCCTGGTGGTCAAGACGATGCGCAGCCTGGGAGTGGTGCACTTAGAAAACCAGGCCAGGGTTTGACACGGCCCCACGGTCTCAAGTTTGGGACCAACATTCGGACGCGGGGCAATGACCAACGGGTGGATCGACATCAAGAACACTGACATGATGTTGATCATGGGCGGAAATCCAGCCGAGAATCATCCATGCGGATTCAAATGGGCGGTTGAAGCGAAGCGCACGCGAAACGCGAAGATGATCGTGGTGGATCCGCGATTCACGCGAACGGCGTCGGTGGCGGACCTCTTTTGCCAGATACGCGCAGGGTCGGATATTGCGTTTCTGGGCGGATTGATTCACTACGCGATCGAGAACAATCGAATCGCGAAAGATTATCTGTTGAACTACACGAACGCAGCGTTCGTCGTGAAGGACGGATTCAAGCTGCCGGAGGACGGGCTGTACTCGGGATTCGACGCGGCAACGCAGACCTACGACAAATCCACGTGGAATTACGAAGAAGGCGGCGACGTAAGCGGAAAAGGGCCGGTGCGTGCCGCCGCGGCGAAAACGGTTTTGGGCAAAGACGGCAAGCCGGCACCGCCGCACCTTCCGGAAAATGTGGCGTACGACCTGACGCTGAAGCACACTCAGTGCGTGTTTCAACTGCTGCGGAAACAATACTCGCGATACACGCCGGAGATGGTGGAGCGAATCACCGGCGCGCCAAAGGAACAGTTCCTCAAGATAGCGGATATGTTCACGTCGGTGCGCAAAGACGGCGATATGAAAAAAGTCGCCACGATTATTTATGCGGTGGGCTGGACGCAGCACACTTCGGGAACGCAAACGATTCGAACGGCGGCAATGCTGCAGCTGTTGCTGGGAGACGTGGGGCGTTCGGGCGGCGGAGTGAACGCGCTGCGAGGGCATTCGAATATCCAGGGCGCGACAGACCTGGCGGGGATATACGAGATCCTGCCGGGATACCTGAAAGTGCCGGTACCTACGGACACGGACTTCAAGACGTACCTGGAGCGCATCACGCCGAAAGCGTCGAAGCCGCACATCTGGGATTCGTGGAACTACTGGTCGAACACGCCGAAATTCGCAGTCAGTTTCATGAAGTCCATGTACGGAGACGCGGCGACGAAGCAGAACGACTGGGCGTTCCACTACCTGCCCAAGGTGGATCGCAATTATTCATGGACCTACATCTGGGACAACATGTACCGCGGGACCGTGAAAGGGCTCTTCGCGTTCGGGATGAACGGCGTGGCGATCGGTCCGGACTCCAACAAGAATATCGAGGCGTTGAAGAAAGCGGACTGGCTGGTGGTGGGAGAAATCTATCCAGACGAAACCAGCGAATTCTGGAAATCACCGGGAATCACAACCGATGAAATGAAAAAAATCCAGACGACGGTCTACCGGCTGCCGTGCGCGGGATTCGCGGAAAAAGACGGGACGTTCGTAAACTCCGCCCGCTGGTTGCAGTGGAAGAACGCGGCGCTGCCGCCGCCGGGAGACGCGAAGGTGGACCAGGAAATCCTGGCGCGCATTTTCCTGAAAGTACGGGAGATGTACCAGAAGGATGGCGGGACATTCCCGGATCCAATTCTGCACGCCTCGTGGAGTTACACGAACCCGCTGAACCCGGCCCTCGCGGAAGTAGCAAAGGAAATTAACGGCAAAGCATACGCGGACCTGAAAGACGACAAGACCGGCCAGGAAGTGAAGGCTGGACAACAGTTGCCGGGATATTCGTGGCTCAAAGACGACGGAACGACGTCGTCGGGAAACTGGCTGTACTGCGGGTCGTTCACGGAAGCGGGAAACCTGATGGCCCGGCGCGGAACGGAAGATCCGTCGGGGCTGGGGATCTATCCGAACTGGGCGTTCTCGTGGCCGGCGAACCGGCGCGTGATGTACAACCGTGCGTCGTGCGACCTGCAAGGCAAGCCGTGGGATTCCACGAGAAAACAAGTTTGGTGGAATGAAGCGAGCGCCAAGTGGGCGGGCAATGACGTGCCTGACTTTAAACCGGATTCGAACCCGAAGGACCATATGGGGCCGTTCATCATGAACCCTGAGGGCGTGGGACGCCTGTTTGTACCGATTGGGGCGGTGGCAGATGGGCCGTTCCCCGAGCATTACGAACCGATCGAGGGCCCCGTGGAAAATCCGCTGCACCCGCAACAATCGAACAATCCCATTGTGAAGAAATTCACGACGGATGCCGACAAATACGGCACGGCGAAGGATTACGACATTGTCTGCACAACGTACCGCTTGACGGAGCACTATCACTACTGGACGAAAAACAATCCGATGAACGTGCAACTCGTTCCCGAGCCGTTCATCGAAGTGCCGGCGGAGCTGGCGGACAAGCTGGGAATCCGCGGCGGCGAGATGCTGAAAGTCACAAGCGCGCGCGCGTCCTACCAGGCCAAAGCGATGGTGACGAAGCGTATCAAGGGGATGACCATCGACGGGAAGAAAACGTTCCAGATTGGCATTCCGATTCACTGGGGCTACCGCGGGATTTCCGAGGACGAAGGGAGAACCGCGAAGACGGCGGCGAACCTGTTGTCACCGACAGTGATTGACCCGAACGCGTGGACGCCAGAGTTCAAGGGCTTTCTCGTGAAAGTCGAGAAGGTCTAGGGCACGCGCATGAGCCAAGCCACATTACGCGTCCAAAAAATCTCGGGACACTCCGGCAGTGTCCCCGGCCAAGACGCCCAGCGGGAATTTACCGTTTGCAAACTCATCGACACCACAACGTGCATCGGCTGCAAGGCTTGCGAAGTCGCTTGCATGGAGTGGAACGATCTACCCTTCGGCGAAACCGTCTTTGACAACACTTACCAGACGATGCCAGAGACTCGCTGGAATTACTGGAACCTGATTCTCTTCAACGAGCATGAGAAGGAAGACGGCTCGCTGATGTGGCTCATGCGCAAGAATCAGTGCATGCACTGTGCGGAGCCCGGCTGCCTGGCGGCCTGTCCAGCCGACGGCGCCATCGTGCAATACACCAATGGCATCGTCGATTTTCAACAAGCCAACTGTATCGGCTGCGGCTACTGCATCACTGGATGCCCGTTCGACATCCCGAAGATGAATCCGAAGACAAACCGCGTCTTCAAGTGCACGCTGTGCTCCGACCGGGTCAGTGAAGGCCTCGAACCGGCGTGCATCAAATCGTGCCCCACGGGTTGCCTGCACTTTGGAAGCAAGGACGATATGAAGGACCTCGCTGAGAAGCGAGCGAAACAGCTTCGTGAGCATTATAATTTCCCCCAAGCGGGCGTGTATGACCCCGCGGGAGTCGGCGGCACCGGCGTCGTCTACGTCCTTCACGACGCCACGAAACCGGAGCTTTATGGAGGGCTGCCGGCCGATCCGCATGTTCCCTGGTCGGTAAAGCTGTGGAAGGGCCCGCTGAAGTGGCTGGGCAACGTGGCGATGGTCGGCGGTCTGATTGGTTTGTGCGTGCACTACTTGCGCTATGGCCCCAAAGATCGCGACGATGAGCGCGTTGATTCGGAAGGAGGCAAGTCGTGAGTTCCTCCGGCCATGTTCTTCCTCAGGGACGCATCCTGCGCTATGCCTTCCGGGAAAGGCTGACGCATTGGATCGCAGCTGGTTCTTACACTTATTTGATGCTCACGGGCTTGGCGTTCTGGTCGCCTTGGTGTTTTTGGCTCGCGTTTATTTTGGGCGGTGGCCAGGTCTCCCGCATGTTGCACCCATGGGTTGGATTGATTTTCACAGTTGCGATTCTAAAAATGTACAGCATGTGGGCGGCGCAGATGCGCTCCACGGCCGCAGACAAATCATGGTGGGGCTCGATCGGTCACTACATCCGGAATGAAGACGAAAAGATGCCTGCCGCGGGACGCTACAATCCTGGACAGAAGCTGCTTTTCTGGGGATTCCTTTCTTGCGGAATACTTCTGTTCCTCACAGGAATCATTCTTTGGATTCCGGAATACATTCCATGGAATTTGCGGTTCCTCCGCTACGTCGCCGTCTTGATTCATCCCGCGGCAGCTCTTCTGACGATTGCGCTATTCCTGGTTCACGTCTACATGAGTGTCTTTGCCGAGCGCGGCGCTTTCGGTTCGATCGTTCGTGGCGACGTTTCCCTTGCCTTCGCCAAGCGCTACCATCCGGCTTGGTATGAAGAGATCACTGGACAAACGGCCCCGCCGAAAAAATGACCGCTCAGCAAGCTCCTGTCAGTGAGTACGACGCAAAAATCAGGCGCGCCGAAAAGCTTATCGCGGAGAAATCTTCCGCCAGCGAATTGCTCTCCTTCTATCGACGAGTTGCCGCCTTTCAAAAAAATCTGCTGCCGCACATTGCTTCGGCCAACGCACAGCAGCAAGAGCCCAACCCGTTTGGCTCCGTGCGCGAGAGCCTGGATTTGACCTTCCTTCTTCCTCACTTTCGCAATTTCCTTTCGCTTGTCGAGCAGAATGCGCCAAAGGCTCTCTCCGCAGCGGCCAGCGAGGTCGCGGCGATGCCCGCGGACTCCTGGATTTCTCTGTTGACGGCCTATTGGGAAAATGGAGGCCGTTCCGATCAGCAGATTGGTGCTTTTGCCCAGTTCATTCCTCGGGCCTTTCTGCAGCCCTATGCGGCCTATTTTTCCGCGCAAATGGCGGTGCCTACCATGGTGGCGACGGCGCACCTATGTCCGCTTTGTGAAGCGCGGCCGCTATTTGGAGTCCTCCGTGTGGAAGGTGACGGCGGGAAGCGTTCTCTGGTCTGTTCTTTTTGTGACTTCGAATGGGAGTTTCGGCGTATCCTCTGCCCCACTTGCGGCGAAGTCGAAGAAAAAAAACTTCCTGTATACATTGCGGAACAGTTTCCGCACATTCGCGTCGAGGCTTGCGATACGTGCAAATTTTTTGTCCGAACGATTGACCTCACCAAAGACGGCCACGCGGTGCCGGTCGTCGACGATCTCGCGGCAATACCCCTTACCTTATGGGCGCACGAGCATGGTTATAGCCGGCTGCAGCCGAATCTCTTCGGAAGCTAGACCGAAAACGTCTTCATCGGATTGTCAGGAATAAGGCGTTACTTTCTAGGGATGCGGAGCGCTTGAAGCCGCTGCCGTTGCGTGCGGCGCTTCCGGGGAAGCATGAAAATTTTCACGTTTCAGGTGCGTGTCCCCGTTCACATACCCGATGAAATCCATGCCTTTCGGAAATGTGATGTCTTTTCCATGCATTACGGGAATCACCACACCCGCCGCCGAGCTGGAGCCCTTGCCCTCGCCCCCAGAACGCAAAACCGCCTGTTGATCGTCCGCAAGCCGCACACTCCGGAGGAGCAGGCTGAGTTTCCCGCCCCGGCCCAACGCTTTTCGGGGCTCGGCTTCGTTGATCACTCCCATCGCCGTTGCTCCCTTGGGAATCACGACGAGGCCATCCACAATTACATCTTCTGATACTTCGAAGTTCACCTCGTCACCTACCTGGGCATTCGCGGAAGAGAGAGTCTTGTTGAGTTTCATGCGGACCGGCGTGCTATCAAGCAAGGTAAGAATTTGTGCTGAATCGACTTTGTTCGAACGTGGCCCAGCCGCTGTCGTGGCGTCATCGTAGGGAGTCTTTTCTCTCTCCGGCGCTTTGGTCGGAGGCAAATCTACTTTTGCGCCCGGGGTGGTTTTCAATAGCACGACAGAATCGAGCGGCACATAACCCGTTTCTCCTTTGGCCGTTCGGACGCCAAAGTAACTGTCATACCGGCCGGTGATTACGACTTCCTGGCCGCACTGGAGTGTCGTGCGGATGTCGAGAGTGAGCATGGAGCTGTACAGATATACGTAATCGCCTTGTCGGGCGCACGCGACCTGGCCGAGCCCCTGCCCGCTGCAGATTGCCGGTGTCATTAGTAAAAGAATCGGGGCGATTGCTCTGGCCACAGGATGCTTAAGGAAAAGGAAGATTCGCGTGATTCGGGACATGAGATCTCTATCTCACCGCAAATGTCGTAGCCGTGGCAATAGAACGGACAGTAGTACTGTTCATAATAAGGCACTCCTGGAATCAAATCCAGCGCAAACGGGTGTGCGCCCGGCACGCCGCTCGCGGCTGCATCTGCGCCCGCTCCTTGCATTCATACTCACTCTTGCGGCAAGCTACGTCCGCAATTGAGGGGTGTCCCATGAAAAAGTCATGCTTGTTGCTGGCCTGTCTGTTGCTTTTTAGCTTCCTAAGTCTGTATGCGCAAACCGAGTCGCCGTCCGCGGCTTCCTTGACCGTGATCCGCGCGGGCACGCTAATCGACGGCGCAAGCAATGTCCCGCGCAAGAATCAGCTGATTTTTGTGCGAGGCGAACACATCGAGAAAGTGACCGATGGTTCCACGCCGGTCCCTCCTGGCACGCAGGTCATCGATCTCTCCGCCGCCACGGTGTTGCCCGGCTTGATTGACTCCCACACACACATCTTCCTCTGGGGAGAAGATCCCGCCAAAGGCGGATACGACGTCAATATACTGAAAGCGGGCATCGCGCTTCGGGCTGCGCGAGCCACCTTTGCCGTCCGCCGCGCGCTCGAACAGGGATTCACGACTCTTCGCGATCTGGAAACGGAGGGCGCGGGCTACGGTGATGTCGAGATCAAGCAAGCTATCGAGGAAGGCACGATTCCTGGGCCGCGGCTTTTTTGCGCAACCCGGGCCATTTCCACGACCGGAGGATACAACCTCGAGGACTATGCTCCGGAACTGGATATTCCGAAGGGC
The DNA here is from genome assembly GCA_035310525.1 of Candidatus Acidiferrum sp. GTDB lineage: Bacteria > Acidobacteriota > Terriglobia > Acidiferrales > UBA7541 > Acidiferrum. The sequence goes on from DATGED010000005.1 coordinate 24,420, forward strand.
GCGCAAATCGTGGATGGGCCCGTGGAAGCCCGCAAGGCTGCGCGGCAGCAGCTGGAACATGGTGCGGATTGGATCAAGGTGTACATGACTCACCGGTCATGGGTGGATAGAGAGGGAAAGCTTGTTTCGCAGCCGACTCTTACTGTGGAAGAACTGAAAGCCATCGTGGACGAAACGCACGGCTGGGGAAAGAAAGTAGCCTGCCACGCCTACAATGGAATTGGCTTGCAGCGCGCCCTCGATGGCGGGTGCGATTCCATCGAGCACGGTCTGGAGATTACCGATGCGCAAATTTCGCAGATGCTGAGGCAGGGGACGTGGTACTGCCCGACCCTCTCGCCCTATTACGACGATTGGGCGCCGGCTGATACGCCCGCCGGAAAGCGCGACCGCGCGCGTGCCGCCGTGCATGAGATTTCTTTTCGTAAGGCGATGCAGTCGCATCTTAAAATCGCTTATGGAACCGACATGGGCGGCATTCCGTGGACGGAGCCTCTGGCTCAGGAATTCAAGCGCATGGTTTCGCTCGGAATGACCCCTATGGATGCCATACAGTCAGCCACGGTGCGGGCAAGTGAATTGCTCGACATGAAGGGGGAGATCGGTGTAGTTGCGCCGGGGGCTTACGCCGATATCGTTGCGGTCTCCGGAGATCCGCTAAAGGATGTGAGCGAACTGGAGCACGTGCAATTTGTGATGCACAATGGATCGGTCTTCAAGAATCAGCTTGCTAAATAAAACCGCCGCCGCGGATCACTAACTCTTTCCTGCTTCGACTTGGACGCCTTTCCAAAAGGCGATCCTGCCTTTGATTTCCGCGGCCGCTGGTTTTGGTTCGGGGTAGTACCACGCCGCGTTTTCGTTTTTCATGCCGTCGACCTCGATATGGAAGTAGTGAGCCGTGCCTTTCCACGGACAAATCGAGGTCTGCGAGCTCGACTTCAGATATTGTGCCGTGACCGCCCCCGGAGGGAAGTACTCATTCCCCTCGACGACGACCGTCTCGTTGCTCTCGGCAATGATTTTCCCGCCCCAAGTGGCTTTTGCCATGTCGTTCATTCCTCGGTGTTTCTATTGGTTCTCGCGCAGTTCAATTTATTGTACGCGAAGATTTGATGCTCAGCTGGCGCAATCGGTTCACCCAAATCGGCCGTTTCGAGGCCGACTCCATCTGCGTCGCTCTGGTGGCTCTATGCGCCGGGCCCTTCTGTTAGAATCGGCGCGCGGGTTGGAGGGCAACGATGGCTGAACAGAGCTTCAAGAATCACACCAGATGGGTGCCGCCATTTCATTTTTTCGTTTTGCCGGTGCTACTCATAAACGTTGGATTTTCAATTTACTGGTCCGTGAAAGCAGGATTCAAGGTTAATAGCGTGCTCTCTGTTTTCGTGGCGGTGGCGATATTTATCGGGTTCGTGATGGTGCGGTTGATGGCAATGGCGGTGCAAGACCGGGTGATTCGAATCGAGGAGCGACTTCGCTTCGAACAGCTGCTTCCCGCGGATCTTCGATCCCGCGTCGGCGAATTTACTATTACTCAGTGTGTGGCGCTTCGTTTTGCCAGCGATCCCGAACTGCCGGACCTCGCGCGAAAAGTGCTGGATGAGAAGTTGAACAACCGCAAGGCCATCAAGCGGCTGATAAAGAACTGGAGGCCGGACCTCGACCGCGCCTGATCGCTTTTAATCGGGAGAATCGGCGGATCAGCGAGCAACGGCCGCCGCCGCTGCGCCTTCAATCTCCTTGATCTCTTCCGGCGACAGCTTTAATTCACCGGCTCGCATTACTCCTTCCGTCTGCCGGGCGTTTCTTGCCCCTACGATAGCCCCCGTGATCGCGGGATTATTCAGCACCCATGCGATTGCTACTTCTCCGGGATTGCGGCCATGCCGCGCTCCAACCGTCCGCAGACGCTCGACCAGCTCTATATTCTTGGAAAGCCGCGGCTCGCGAAACTCCGGGCTTTTGCTCCGGAAATCGTCCGGCGGGAGACCCGCGGCGCGCTCGCGAGTCATCGCACCGGTGAGCAGTCCCGAGGCCATCGGCGCGTACGAAATGACTCCGATGCCGTGTTGCCGGCAATAGGGCAAAATCGCAGGCTCGATCGCGCGCCGAATGATCGAGTACGGCGGTTGCAGAGAGGTAACCGCGGCGATTTTCTCGGCGCGTTTGATTTGCTCGACGTTGAAATTGGAAACGCCGATCCAGCGGACTTTGCCTTCTTTTTGCAATGCGGCCATGGTCTGCCAGGCTTCCTCAAGGCCGGCTCCATTGTCCGAAGGCGGCCAGTGCATTTGGTAAAGATCGATGACCTCGCTCTTCAAGCGGCGCAAGCTGTCTTCGCATTCCTTGCGGATGGAATCGCCATGGTGATTTTGGCTGACGTGCCCTTTTTCATCCCAGCGCAGGACACATTTTGTGAAAACGTAAGGCCGCGGACCGCCCAAGTCCTTCAGCGCCTCGGCAACAACCTCTTCCGAATGGCCGACTCCATAAACTGCGGCGGTGTCAATCCAGTTCACGCCAAGTTCAATCGAGCGACGTATCGCCGCGATGGAGTCCGCATCTTCCTGCGGTCCCCACGCAAAATCCCAGCCGCTGCCGCCGATGGCCCAAGCGCCGAACCCGACCGGCGTTATCTGCAGATCGGAATTGCCCAGCTTGCGCTTCTCCATCAATCCTCCTGGTGTTAATTCACGGTTCGCCGCGCCGCGAGCTTCCTATCGGCACTGAATTCTACATTTGATGAGATGAAAAAATGGAGAATTTGGTTAGGACATTATCTCACCGGCTCGAGCGGCACACAGGGACGGCGCTAGTTGGCGGTGAAACCCGCATCCAAGGAAACGGTGTTCCCGTCGGGATTCGTGATAGTGACGCGCTGCGCCCCCGTGGACATTGCAGGCGTGACTATCGTCAGCGTATTCATGTCCTTGAACGTGACCGCCGCGCTCTTACCGCCAATCGTGACCATCGCCCCACTTTCAAAGCCGCTGCCGCGAATTGTGATTTGCGTTCCTCCGGTGGAAGAGCCGGTCGCTGGGCTTAAGCTTCCGATGCCCAACGGAACGTTCGCAAGCTTCACGATTGTGATGCCTGCGTTCTGCGCCGTTCCGTCCGTGGACGTGACAGCAAATAGTCGTTGCCCGTTCTCATCTACGGTGAGGAAGCTCCCATGCAATCCATCAACATCCGTCATGAATTGTTGCGGCAACAAAATGCGCAGCCGCAAGGCCCCGGTGTGCGCATCCATGATGTCCACGCCTCCCTTTACGCCGGCGTTTCCGGCCGGCCCGGTCAGGAAGGGCTGGTAGACCAGGGCGCCGCTGGGATGCAGTGTTACTCCGGGCACTTCAACCCGCCCGGGGATTTGCAAGAGTTCCGGATTTGCGGGGACTGCCGTGAGGGAAAAATCGGCGCCACGAATTTCTGTCGTGCCGTTGGCCTTGAGTGCAAACATGGTTCCATCGGATGCCGCGCCGATATCCCCTGCCGCGTCATTTGCGGTGAAAGTGGCGAATTGATTGGGAAGCGACGCATTCCAGGTGGCGAGCGGCCCGCCTGGCGCGGCAGCGAATGCCACGAACACTTGATCGCCCCGGCCATTGGATTGAACAAAAGGAGCGCCGGTGAAACTTGTAATTTCCGGCTGGGAAGCGACTTGAATAGATGGCGGCGTGGCCGTCAAGTTCAGCTGACCCAAGCAAGAAGTGCAGCCGCCCGAAGAGCTCGATTCCGCGCTCAAGCCTACAAAAACCGCCTGTGTGCTTGTGGCTGCGACGCGAGCCGGCCCTGAACTCGTGAATCCCGGCACACCGCCCACCGGGATGCTCGTGCCCGTTCCGGTGTCTGGATCGAAAAGGTAAATGTTTTGTGCGCCAAAATCAGCGGTCACGAGTTGCGTTTCATCCGGAGTTAGCACGAGTCCGCGCAGTTCGGCAGTAGGCGGCGGACCGCCGGGGGGCTCGATGCCGCTGGCGTGAAAAAGATTGGCCGCCAAATCAAACACGTCGACGTGGTCGATGTTACTGAGATAAAGCCACTGCCTTGCCTGGTCATACAAGATGAATTTATCGAATGCGGGCTTGGCGTAGAAATTTTCGCTCTGCAGATACTGGAACGCTCGCGCCGCGACGGTTCCTCCGGCTGGCGAAGTAACAACCACATCGACGTTTCCCGCCGCGCCAAGCGGTGTTTGCACCGTGATGCGCTCCAGGGAGAAGGGATAACTCGCATCCAGCCCCAATGACGGCCCGATCGACGTGATGTTTTCTATTTTTTGCACGGCGGCGTTCACGCCTCCAATCTTGACTGTGACTTTTGTGGCGTCGCTGCCGAAACCGTAGCCGTAGATTTCCACCGTGTCGCCCCCGCCCGGCGCTCCCGCGTTCGGCAGGATTTGGAGGACTTGCGGCCCATAACTGAACGCATCCGGGGCGAGCGACAGCCAGCCGCTCGGAAAGTATGCGGTGACGTTTACGGGGCCGCTCGCGGCGTTCGGAGGCGAAGTCGCGTTGATCTGCGTTGCGCTGGCTACGCTCACGTTGCTGGCCGCCTGGACTCCAAAACTTACCTGTGTGCTCGCTGCAAAATTCTGCCCGGAAAGGACCACAGGAGTCCCTCCGGCGTTCGGCCCTTCAGCCGCTTGGGCGGCAGGCGGAGCCGCGAAGAAAGGCGCAGGACCGGAGATCGAGCCAGGCGTCGCCGCGTCGATGAAGCCAATCCCGCGATTTGCGATTCCGAAGAGCAGTTTTGTCGAGTCCACATCCTCAATTTCCGTCCGCGTTCCGCCGATCCACAAATCGGGCGCCTGTCCGATGACGTTGAGGTTGTGGCCGTCCAACACCGTAATGACTGGTGGGGCCCCAACATTCTCGCTCAGATACAAGAACTGGTCGTCGCGCGAAAATACCATGCCATTTACGGCCGAAGTTGCGTGCGAGCCGATTGGATTCAAGGATCCATCCAGGAGCAATACCTGCGAGGCGCCGTTCGAGACGAAATCGACCGCGAACCTGGACCCATCGGAGTTCGCGGCAACCAGAGGGAGTGTGCCGCTGCCGAAGCCGTGCGGACCGGCGAGCACGTTTCCGTTCGAATCGTAGACTGCAAGCTCCCCGCTTGCGTCGCCGGCGGCCACCAGCACCTTTGTGTGATCCCCGGTCCTTGCCATGCTCCCAAGCCCATTTTGAAAGAGTTGCGGCTCGGTGGAAGTAAGATCCCTCAGCGAATTCGAGCTTTGACTCCATAGCGCGAGCAGTGCTTCTCCGCTCTGCGATTGGCGCAATCGCACCATTGCGTTCCCGCCAGTGAGCGTGAGCAATTCTTCCGGGCGGTCAAACAAGGTATTGGGAAGAGGTTGCAGCCCCGAGATTTCGTAGCGGCTTCTGACTTGCAAAGACGAAGTATCGATCGCGGCTATTTGTTCGGTCACCGATCCAACCAATACCGCCGACCCGTCCGCGGAAAGGTCTGCGCTGCTCGCGCCTGGGACGCTCACCTGACCAACGAGCGCCGCAGTCGTCGAAGAAAATACTTCGACTCGATTCATCGCGCGGTTCGCGACGAACACGAGTTGGTGCGCGGGGTCAAACGCGATGTGCCGGTGGCGAGGCTCACCAGCCGGATCGTCAAGTGCCGGAGTGGAATCCGTACGCTCGAACATTGTCCGCGGCAAGTTCGCTGCCACCCCGGCCTGGATGATGATCCCCAGGCGTGCCGGGTGCGAAAGCGACCCGCTTACGCCGGTGGCTGTGGTCATAAAACTTCCAGGCGTAGCAGTGGCCGCTGCGGAAAATAGCACCGAAGTGCTCGCGCCGGCGGCGACGCTGAATGGGCTGACCGGATTGGAGATGACCCCCGCGGGTAAACCGGTGAGAGTGATCTGAACGGAGCCGTTGAAGCCGTTGAGGGGGTTGACGGACAAAGTGACAGGCGGACTCGTGGCTCCTTGCTCAACGTTTATTGAACTGCTGGAAAATCCGATCGAAAAATCAGGCGAAGGAGGGGGAGGAGGAGGCGGCGGCGGACTGGTCGAAGTACCTCCGCCGCATCCGGCGGATGCCAAGACTAGAAAAGCCAGCAAACAATCCGAGGCGCTCTCTCTTAGCCGTCCCATTGAACAGCCCCCGTACCCTGCGCGTGCCGGGCAGAAGCCGCCAACCGGCGGTTGCGTCGTGCGCGAGCCCGGTCGCGCTCATCTGAGAGGGTTACCCAGCGAGACTATAAAGCAGCTATGGTAATTGTCAAGTTGAGAAATATATTGGGAAAGCCGTTGCGGCTGGAAAAAATCGAAAGGCGGCGTGGACCGAAAGTCCGCGCCGCCCTTGAGGAAAGTTGGTTGAAGTTTTCGAGAACTAGATTGTCTTCGCGGCTGGCGCGCCCACGGGAGCCGCAGAGCTCTTGGCGAACGCGTTATGGCCGGAATCTTTCTCGGAGCTCTTGTCAATTTCGATCGAGCCTTTGAAATAAGCGCCGTCTTCGATCATGATCCGTGCGGTAGTCAGATCTCCGTTCACGGACCCATCCTTCTTGATTTCGATGCGGTCTTTGGCGCGAAGATTTCCCTTCACGGTACCGTACACCACCACCTCGCGGGCAATGATATCGGCTGTTACTTTAGCTGTGGTTCCGACCGTCAGCTTCCGCTCATCTAGCTGGATCAGTCCTTCGACCGAGCCGTCGATCAGCAGATCCTCGTTGCCGGAGATCTCGCCTTTTACGTGCAGGCTGGCCCCGAGCCGCGCCGTAGCGCGGTCCGCGGTTGCACCCAATGGACGCATGGCATCTGTACTCATTGCGGTAGTTCCCTCCCAAGTCGCCGGAGCGGGCTTCGACGACTGATTCGTTGGAAAATTTTTTGTCTCCGGAGGCGCGGCTTGCGGCGTATCCGGTTTCTTATTGCCCCACATCGATCCTCCCAAAGGAGTTGCTCCACCCCGCGCTACAACTCGCTCGGGGTATTGCAAACTTTAGACCTCAGTCTGGTGCGCGGCAAATGCAGAGTTCGCGAACCGTTCCTGACAGTAACTAGACCTTTGGACAGTGCGTTCGTCTACCCTTCGCAAGCGAGGGAGGACAAATTACTTGTGTTGATTTCGGGCGGGGTAGGAAGTGTAGCGCAAAAAGTGTTTACGCGCTCGGCTTTTCAGGAACGGGCTGCGTCGCCAGAAAGTCGACTTGGAATCTCTCCGAATACGAATCCAGCAGTTCCTCGATCCGCTCCTGTTTTGTCGAGCTCATTACGAATCCCGCGTGATGATACTTTGTCACGCGATATTTGATCTCAGGGTCGTTGTAGCCGGATGTGTCCGGATGCTCCTGTCGCGCGAGTGACAAGATCACTCCGGCGTAATCGTGGCGGGTCTTCGGAAGCTCATACGGTTGCTTCCCTGCTCCCACTTCGAGTCGCGCCCACTCGCGCCATAAATTGATGCCTGTGGCCGCCTCAATAGCGTCCGAGATATATGCTCCGCCTACCCGCGCCGCCACTTCGAGAAAATAAACTTTTCCGTCCGAATGCGCTCTCAGAAATTCGGCGTGCGTTACGCCGCGCAGGAATCCCAGCTCCTCAAGTACCTTGCGGTTTAGGTCGCGTAGCTCTTTTGCCTCGGCCGAGCCGCGCGGGAGCGTGCGCGTGGTGAAAACCCCGCCTCCATGCGAGGTGTCGAGCGGCGGCGTACCATACGCGTGTGCTTCCGCGAAAAGAACCTCGCGCTCCGATGCCACGCTGTCTACGTGATAGACGCTGCCGGGAATGAATTGCTCCAGCAAGTAAGTGGACTGTTTGTCGCCGAGCTGATCGAGCCAGGGCCAGAGCTCTCCCTCCTGATGGATCTTCTTCATTCCGATACCGGAGGCTTGCGACCGCGGCTTGAGCAGCCAAGGTGCCGGCACTCGGGACATGAATTCGCGCAAGGCATCGTAATTCAGCACGGCAACAAATTCCGGAACCGAGATTCCCGCTTCTTTCGCCCGCGCGCGCATCGCCAGCTTGTCGCGGAAGTAGTGGACCGTCGTCAAACCCATCCCGGGAATGCGCATGTGCTCCCGCAAGGCCGACACATTTTCCATGTCGAACTCATCCAGTGCGACGATGCGGTCGATCGGCTGCGATCGCGCCGTGAAGCTCACCGCGTTGATGAGGTCCTGCAAAGGCAGCTCTTCCGGCATGAAGTACATTTCATCGATGGACTCGCGCGGCCAATCCCCGTCCCGAAGCTTCTCTACCGTCAGAAGCAGCACCCGGCAGCCCATCGCTTTGCAGGTTCGCAGAAATTCTTGCCCTTTTTCGTAGGAGCTGACACACAGAATTGTGAGCGGACGGCTCTCCGGCATGCAACGCCCCTTGAACTTTGCGCGGCCTTTGCCCGATGGCAGGCCGAGAGCCGCGCGGCAGGTGCAGATTATACTTCGCCCTTGCGAACCGGAAATAGGAATTGCAGGAAAGGCCCAACGCGCTGGGCCCACGCCGCTTCGTTGTGCTCGCCGCCTTCTACGCGCTCGTAGTGTAAGTCGTCACCTTGTCGCCAGCCCTTCTGCAGGAGCACGTCTCGGAATCGTTCAACCTCATCCACTATGCGCGGGCCTTCGCCTGTGCCGATATCGAGCCAGATCCGCGGGCGCGGCTGAACGTTGGCAGCCTGCGCGAAACGGTGCATCACATGCTGGTTCCACCAGACTGAAGGAGAAAGCGCCGCGATTTTTCCGAAGACCTGCGGAAGTTTAAGGCCGAGGTACAGAGAGACCAGGCCGCCGAGCGAAGACCCGCCTATCCCTGTGTATTCCGGACCGGGGAGCGTACGATATTCGGATTCGATGAAGGGCTTCACTTCTTCCAGCAGGAATCTCGCGTAGCGATCCGCGCGCCCTCCTCCGAGTTTTGGCACGTGCGTCGGCGTGTATTCCCGGATGCGTGCGTTCGTGTTGTACATTCCTACGATGATGAGCGGCCCGACCACGCCCCCTGCGATCTTCTCATCGGCGGTTTGACCGACGTGCCAATCCATTCCGGGAATGAAAGACGTCGCGCCGTCGAAGAGATTCTGGCCATCGTGAAGATAGAGCACCTGGAACTTTCGCGCGGACTGATCCTCGTATCCTGGCGGCAGATAGACGATGAGGTCGCGCTGGTTTCTCAGAAAGCGCGAGCGGAAGCCCTGATGTATTCGGAGGTTCGGCTCGTTCACGGCGTGAAGGTCACCAACAGCTCCTTAGTTTCGACGTGCTGACCCGACGGCACAAGCAGTTTCGTAACGCGCCCGGCGATTGGCGCGGAGATAATGGACTGCATCTTCATCGCTTCCAGCGTCGTGAGCTTTGCTCCACGTTCCAAAGCCGGACTCATCTGCACCGCGATTCCGCTGATTAGCCCGGCCGTCGGTGCGGCTACTTGAGCGACTTTCGCGGGATCAAGCTGGGAATGCGCGCGTTCGACGACGCGCAGCGCGCGGTCCAGGCTACGGCGCTGCGCGAGCCGTATCCCCACTCGCGGTAAGCGTTGCATTTTTCAACTCGCCGAGTTCTTCCTGAACTAACGTCCAGGCTTTTGGGTTCCGCTTCGTTGTGTACGGGGCGGCTGGGTCCGCATAAAACTGCAGGATCTCGTCCCTGAGACTCGACGAGAGTCCAACAAACTTTTGCTCCGCGAGCCTGTCCAATAGTTTGGCGTGGGATTCGTCGTTCAGCGCGTATTGGCCCGGCCCTGTGGCTTCGCCTACGTCAAAATTATCATTCGGCAGGTCGAGATGCCCGGCTTTTAAGTCGGTGAGCAGGATGCGGTAATGGTCCAGACTGGCGTTGAAGCTTGCCCGGAACATGCGCTGTGTTTCCGGCGTCGGCGTCTTGAACTGAAGGACCCGCAGCGGCCCAAACTTGGGAAGCAGCATGTACAGGAATGCCAGAAATCTTTGCACCAAATTCGGTTTCTGGTAGTTCTTTCCCCACTCTCGCTCGTAATTGGATCTCGAAAGATTGTATCGAAATTTTCTCTTGGTCATCCCAGGCAGGTCGGCCTTGATTTCGTCTTCCTTCAGGCTCCAGGCGACCTTCGTGGCGGTGGGGATGGTCTTGCTGACGGCGTGCCGGTAGGAATTGAGCGCTTTCTCCTCGTCAAGCAACACATCTGCCAGCTTAAGCCCGTAAGTTTCCTGGAAAGCTCGATCGAGCAGCTCCTGCGAGACTTCAAATCCGATGAAGTCGTGATACCCGTCCGGGGCATAGCTCTCCTGGGCAACTTCGAGCACGTCAAAACCGAATTCCGTCTTCGTGTGCGCCAGCGGATCCTGCTCGTAAAAAATAATATCTCCAAATTTGTGCCTCAGCCCGGGATAGAGGATAGGCTCGGCGCGATTTGTGGCCAGGCGGTGGCCATTGTTATCTGCCGCGTAGTGCGCGAGGGAGCCGACGGCGAAAGCATATTCGTCCAGATCCTTCGCGTCCCGAAGCAAGGCCTGAATGAAATCCCCGCTTCGTATGTAGTGCGTCAGGTCGCTGAAAAAATGGCTTCCATACGGATAGTAGCCCATGTCCTGGATGATCGAGCCGCCGTAAGCATAAGCTTGCGCTTCGCTCAGCTGCTCTTCTGTCGAGCCAGGAAACCGCGCCAGAAGCAACGGTTTGATGTGCGTGTCCCAAGCGGCATCGATGATGGCCTCGTGTGCAAGAACCGCGTAAGCCCTCGAAGGGTTCGGCCAGACGAGCGTGCAAACCAGCAGGACAACCAATGCTGCGCGCAAGCCTCGAATCATTCGGCCTCTTCGCTCGCTGAACAGGCCTGTCGCCTTCGCGCTCGGCTTCGCACTTTGTTTTCCGAATGGCTTATGGTTTAAGAAGCGGCTGCGCATAGCGAATGGGCACTCCAAAATTTGATCCGCCAAATCCCCGCACCACTGCAAACGTTACGCCGATCACACTGCCCTCGCTATTGATAAGCGGTCCGCCGGAGCCTCCGGAAGTTGTCTGCGCATCGTAAACAATCTTGTCCGGCAGGACGTCCCCGATGTGTCCTTGCGTCACCAGCGGCCGGATCAACTTTCTTTGCTGAAGTTGATCGACGATCTTCGTCGGGTCTCCTCCCGATACTTTGACGATGTCTTTCACCGTGTTCTCGCCCGCTCTCGCCAGGATGGCGCTCAATCCCGTTGCGTATCCCAGGGATATCAAGGATTGCCCGCTGATAGCAGCTTCCTTGCGCCCGTCTAGTTTCAGGATCGGTCGTTTCAACGCGGAAAAGTCGCCCTTGAGAACCGCCAGATCCGCTTGCTCCGATATCTGCGAAATGCTGACGGGAACGCCCGTCGTGGCCTCCGGAAAATAGGCCGTCATTTCTGCGATGGATGGCTGCAAACCCTGCTGAGCCGCTGCGCTGAGTTCTTCGTTCTTCCACCACGGTTGGGCCACATGATGGTTTGTCAGGATCTCGTCCCTGCCCACAATAAACCCCGTTCCAAAATAATCTTCGCGAACTTCGGGCGCGCGGCCTTCCAGGCTGTAGACGACGTTTCCGTCGCTATCCTTGAGCGGCTGCCCGTCTGGATTGATTGCGCCATAGCGCAAGGGGCGGTGCGAACTCTGGTCGAGAAAGGATACCGAAACGTGGAGCAGGCACACACTCGGCGCATTGACCTGAATCACTCTCTCGGCTGCGCCTGATTGACTCTCCACTCGCTTCAGCCGGCTGGTGGTCGCTTCCAGTTGTTTGCGCAAGCCGGCGATTTCGCTCTGGTCCGCGCCCGAAATTTTCTGGCGAAGCTCTTCCGTCTGTTTTTGAAGAACTTCCTTCTCCGCCGTGATGTCCGATTGTTGAAGCTCTTCTCGCGCCTTATTTGCGGCTGCCACGAGGGCTTCCTCGGTGTGCACTCCGTTCTCCAACTGCGCGATCACGGAGTAGGCGCGCCGGGTCTCCTTATCCGCACGTCGTGAGTAGAGCAGGAAAATGATCGAGATGAGCGCAGCCACCGCCAGCATGGCGGAAACGCCAATCTTCAAGGCTCGACCCAGCGAAAACGCGTCTCGCGTCATCTTCTCCGTCACCGCTATTGCTTGGAACGCCGTGTGCGCTATCTCTTGACCTTCCTCGGCTAGGCGGGATTTCTTCTCGAGTGCCTCCAGCGCATGCTTCTCTCGCAACTGCACTCGAATCCGGGCCAGCAGCTCCGCGGGCTCCCACGGCGGCGACAACACGTCGTCCGCGCCCAGGTCCAGTCCACGCGCGCGCTCGGCGGCGCCGCCGCGCGCGAAAAGTATCACCCGTGTATTCGAAGTGGATCCCAGCCCCTTGATTTCCGAGAGCGAGTTGCAACACAGCACATCCGCAAGATCCGCGGAAAGCAGAAACACGTCCACATTTCCTGCCTGGACCAGCCGGAATCCTTCTTCCTGGGAAGCAGCCGAGGAAACTTCGTACCCTGCGGAATTTAGCGCGTCAATCAAACGCTGACGCCGCTCCGCGTCAGGCTCCACAATCAGGATGTTTTCGCGTTTGGGGGACAAGGTCGGTTCTTTCCTCTGCGCCTGCAGTCTAACCGGGCGCGCGCCCGTTTCTTGGATGCTCAGCGTTCTCAGCTGGTGCCAGTCAATTTACATAGTAACCGGAATTGTCAGCGCGTGCATGCCGGCACTCCTGCTTCTGGCGCGCGCGCAATCTCTAGAACGATTGAGTTCTTGGGAATAACAAGGGAGGAACGACTTCCACCATCGGGAGAGAAACTGGCTTACGGTTGAACTCGAACAAACAGCGGTTTGCCTAACCTCAGTATTTTCTGAGTACGCCGATCACGCGCCCTTGAATTTTGACGTCATTTGCGGCCACCATGATTGGCGCCATTTCTGAATTTGCGGGCTGCAATCGAATCTTTCCCGCCCCTTCCCGGTAAAATCTCTTCAGTGTCGCTTCCTCGCCGCCGATCAGCGCCACCACAATATCCCCCGCATTGGCAACCTGCGTCTGTTCGCACACGACGTAGTCTCCGTCCATGATGTGATCCTCAATCATGGAGCTGCCCTTCACCTGAAGCACAAACGAGTTCCCGCCGCGCGCAAAATCCCCAAGCGATAGCGTCTCGCGCTCCTCAACCGCCTCGAGCGGCTGGCCAGCTGCGATGCGCCCCACCAGTGGCAGTTCCTGCACCCTTCTGTCGCTGATCTGTTCCTTCACGGGTTTCGGCAACTGCAGAATCTCGATCGACCGGCTCTGGTTGTATCCGCGCCGGATGAAGCCCTTTTTTTCCAGCGTCGTGATGTGCTTGTGGACCGTGGCAAGTGATGTCAGCTTCAGTCCCTTGCCAATCTCTTCAAAACTTGGCGCGTACCCGTGCTTTGTCTCGAACGAAACCAGATAATCCAGCACTTCCTTTTGTCGTTTGGTCAGAGCCATCGCTCGCCTCCGCGCGTACTGCTGCAGCGTCCCTAATTTAGGCGAAAAGAAAGCGAACGTCAAGTGCCAACTTGCTTTCGCGTTATTTTCACTTCTCTATGGCGGCTCTCCTGGAAATGATATACACAAGCCTTATGAGCAGTCATCCGAGGCCTTCCGCTTCCGTTCTCGCTGCTGGCGTGATCGCCATCCTCGGGAGCTTGCTCGTGCTGGCTGGAACAGGAATCAGCCTTTTCACCCTCTTGCTCGTAAAGTTGCCCGCTACTCTGCCTGAACAGCCCGCCTTCGCGAAAACTGTTGGCATCGTCACCATGGCTGTCGCAATGGCTTGCTCCATTTTTGGCATTGCCACTGCAATTGGACTCTTTTTGCTTCGCAATTGGGCGCGCCTCTCCGCTATTGTCTGGGCCGGTATCTGTTTTTGCTTTGGCCTTATCGGCATACCTGTTGCGCTCTTCATTTCCATTCCGACCTCTTCCGCTTCTCCCGGCCTGCCCGCTAATTTTGCATTGAGTTTCCGCCTCATTCTTCTCGCCGTCTATGGCGTGCCCCTCGCTGTGGGAATTTGGTGGCTCATTCTCTTCAACCGCAAGGCGGTCAAAGAACAATTTGCTGTCGCGCCCTCCTCCGTTGATCTGTCTTTGCCTCAAACGCCGCGCTGCCCCACTCCCGTCACCGTGCTTGCCTGGTTTTTCATCACCTCATTGGCGAATCTCGCCGTTCTTCCATTTCTCCCCTTCAAATTTCCCGCATTGATGTTCGGTCGTTTGTTCTATCCACCCGCGGGCACGATTATCCTTGTCGTGAGCTGCGCCCTCGTCACCATCGTGGGCATCGGATTACTGAAACTCAAGCCCTGGAGCTATTCCCTCTCTATCGGACTTCAGCTCGTTTGGCTGGCCAGCGGGATCATCACTGTGCTCAACCCGAACTTCGACTCCTTGATGAATTCCATGATGGCGGGCATATACAGCGAGTTCCATTTGCCCGCCGGCGTTTATGCCCCGATGGATATTCTTCAACACATGCGGCTGTTCATGTACATCGGCCTGCTGATTCCTATCGCGATCGTGGGCATGCTCTTTTACTACCGCGAGCGCTTTCTGGAAGCCTCCGCCGCCGCCAAATCGTGAGGTCTTGGGATCGTGGCCCTGAATTCCGCGACTGGGCTTCGATTCCCAGAGACTTTTCCTTAACGACACATTCGTCTGCGGTTCTCTCTCTGTCCGCCTCTCCCTCGACGGTGTGGTATTCTGTTGTCGTCGGCTTCGGACGGCGGGACCCAGCGTCCAACCTGCTTCACGCGCCGTCCATCTAACAAATCAAGCCACACTCCCTCTGGGATTTCGTTCGGGAGTTCAGTAACAGCGGAGCCTTGGCCACTATGTCTACTTTGATTGAAACGCCGCCGGTTAAACACAAGCGCGAGGTTATCGAGCGCGCCGTCATTCGATTCGCAGGCGACTCCGGCGACGGAATGCAGATTACGGGCAGCCAGTTCACGAACACTGTCGCCCTCTATGGCAATGACATCGCCACCTTCCCGGACTTTCCCGCGGAAATTCGCGCCCCTGCTGGCACTCTTCCCGGTGTTAGCGGCTACCAGTTGCATTTTTCCTCGAGCGATGTGTACACCCCCGGCGACGCCGTAGATGTTCTCATCGCCATGAATCCCGCCGCCCTGAAGATGAATGTCGCTGATCTCAAGGCCAACGGAATTCTCATCGTAAATTCGGATGCCTTCACCGATAACGACCTGCGCAAGGCGCAGATGAAGTCCAATCCGCTCGAGGATCACACCCTCGACAAATTTCGTCTCTTCTCCGTCGAGTTGGAGCGCCTCACTAAAACCGCCCTCGAACATCTCGGCCTCGATGCCAAATCCATCAGCCGCTGCAAAAACTTTTTCGCCTTGGGAATGTGCTACTGGCTCTACAACCGTTCCATGGAGCCCACCGTACGCTGGATCGACGCCAAGTTCAAAAACAAGCCTCTCCTCGTCGAAGCCAACAAGCTGGCCATGAAGGCTGGCTACTCCTACTGCGAAGCCACCGAAGCCTTCCAGATCAGTTACGAGATTCCGCCTGCGCAACTGGCCCCTGGCTTTTATCGCAACCTCAGCGGTAACCAGGCTCTCGCCCTTGGTTTCGTCACCGCCTCTCAAAAATCCGGCCTACGTCTCTTTCAGGGAAGCTATCCCATTACGCCCGCGTCGGACATCCTCCACGAGCTTGCCCAGTACAAAGATTTCGGTGTGATGACCTTTCAGGCGGAAGACGAGATCGCCGCCATCACCAGCGCCATCGGCGCGGCCTACGCCGGCGCACTCGCCATCACAACCACCTCAGGCCCTGGCATGGCGCTGAAGACGGAAGCCCTTGGCCTCGCCGTGGCCGTGGAAATCCCGCTGGTCATTTGCGACATTCAGCGCGGCGGACCGTCCACCGGCCTTCCGACAAAAACCGAGCAAGCGGATCTCCTGCAAGCGCTTTTTGGCCGCAATTCCGAAGCTCCCATTCCCATCATCGCGGCAGCGACTCCCAGCGACTGCTTCTGGGCCGCCATTGAAGCCAGCCGCATCGCTATCAAATACATGGTCCCCGTAATTATTCTTTCCGACGGCTATCTCGCCAATGGCGCCGAACCCTGGCGAATTCCGAACGTCGATGAAATCCCGGCGTTCCCTGTGAAATTTGCCGAGACGGCCAACAGTCCCAACGGGTATTTGCCTTACAAGCGCGACCCCGAAACGCTCGCGCGACCCTGGGCCATTCCCGGCACGCCAGGTCTCGAACACCGCATCGGAGGCCTCGAAAAGCAGGACGTTACTGGCAACATCAACTACGAACCTCTCAATCACGAGAACATGGTTCGCATCCGCGCCGCAAAGGTTGCCGCCATCGTGCAGGACATCCCCGACGTCGTTCCCGCCGGCGATCCCGAAGGCGACCTCTTGATCGTAGCCTGGGGCTCAACCCACGGCGCAATCACGGCCGCCTTGAAAGCGCAGCGTGCGCATGGCCGCAAGATTGGCCATGTCCACCTGCGTCATCTCAATCCCTTGCCCGCAAATCTCGGGGAAGTGCTTCAGCGTTATAAAACTGTACTTGTCCCTGAGTTGAACATGGGCCAGCTTCTATGGGTGCTTCGTGCGAAGTATCTCGTTGACGCCATCGGCCTGAACAAGATCCAGGGCCGGCCCTTCAAGCAAGCCGAGGTCGAACAAAAGATAGAAGAGATTCTTGGGGAGAACTCCCGATGAGCACCGCTACCCTGCCTCC
The DNA here is from genome assembly GCA_035310525.1 of Candidatus Acidiferrum sp. Taxonomy (GTDB): domain Bacteria; phylum Acidobacteriota; class Terriglobia; order Acidiferrales; family UBA7541; genus Acidiferrum. The sequence continues at coordinate 41,076 of DATGED010000005.1, forward strand.
GATCACCCCTCTCACCAAGAAAGACTTCCAGACCGACCAGGAAGTGCGCTGGTGCCCGGGATGCGGCGATTACGCGATTCTGTCCGCCGTTCAGTCCGTTTTCCCGGAGCTGGGCATCAAGCGCGAAAATTTCGTTGTCGTCTCCGGCATCGGCTGCTCCAGCCGCTTCCCGTATTACATGAATACCTTTGGCTTTCATACCATTCATGGCCGGGCTCCGGCGGTTGCTACGGGCATCAAGGCCATTCGGCCTGACCTCGAAGTCTGGGTCGCCACGGGCGACGGCGACGCTCTCTCCATCGGCGGCAATCACACCATTCACATGCTCCGCCGCAACGTCGGCCTCAAAGTTTTGCTCTTCAACAACCGCATCTACGGCCTGACCAAGGGCCAGTATTCGCCCACCTCTGAATTTAACAAGAAGACCAAGTCCACTCCCTTCGGCTCGCTCGATCGCCCCTTCAATCCCATTTCCCTCGCCATCGGCGCCGAGGCCACTTTTGTTGCCCGCTCCGTCGACGTGTTCCAGCAGCATCTCAAGGAAACTCTCAAACACGCAGCCGCTCATAAAGGCTCTGCGTTCGTTGAGATTCTTCAAAATTGCAACATCTTCAACGACGGCGCCTGGTTCAACCTGACGGAGCGCGACGCGCGCAGCGAGCACATCCTCCAGCTCGAGCACGGCAAGCCTCTGGTCTTCGGCAAGAATCGCGACAAAGGCATTCGACGCAAAGCCGATGGCGACATTGAAGTCGTCGAGCTCGGTAACGGCATCACGGAATCAGATCTGGTTATTCATGACGCCCACCACCCGCGCGCTTCCTACGCTTTTCTGCTATCTCACATGGAGCATCGTCCCGGCTTCCCCACACCCATCGGCTTGCTTCGCGCTTGGGACGATCTTCCTCGCTACGAAGATATTTTGAACCAACAAATTAAGGACGTCATCACGAAGCGCGGCCCGGGCGATCTCTCCAAGCTTCTCCGCGCCGGCGACACCTGGGAAGTGAAGTAGCTCCACTCGCATCCAAACTGGCGCTGCCCCAAAACGAAAAGGGCGGGTGCCGCGTATTCCGGCTAGCCCGCCCTTTCCTTGCCTACCTCTGATCTAACCCAAGATCCGGTACTTGCTCTGTTGCTCCCGGAACTAAGCTCCCGATGCCTTCAAGTCGTCTTTAGCTTGCTTTTCCGCTGTCTTCGTCTCTGCCTTTGCGTCGGCCTCGGGCTTCATCGCTTTAATCGCCTTTGTCAGGCTTATCGCCTTGTCCCCCGCCGAACCCTTGCAGGTAGACATATCCGCGCTCGTCTGTACGCCCGTCAGGTTCGATTTCAGGCAATTGAAATCGAGTCCCAAATTCTTGCTGGCGTGCAATGCGGCCACGCACTCATCCAGCGCCTTAAACGTATCGCACGCGCTCTTCGCGTCCGTATTCGGCTTCAGAACCCCTTGGGCTTGCAGGCTTTCTGTCAGTTTCTTGTCTTGATCGTCTTTCGCGTCGAGCCGGTCGCTCGCCGACTTGGGTTCTTTCTTGACCCACTTGATTGGGTTCAACGAATGTGTGCTGCCCGAACCGCCCGACGCGGAACTTGCGCCTGCGCCCTGCGGCCCCTGCGCCGCGGCTCTCTCCGCTCCATACGAGAGGCTCAACATCGCCGCCGCCACAACTAAAAATAGCTTTTTCATCTGCTCCTCCGATCGTTCTCTCTGCCCCGAATAGCCGGACCCGCACGGGTCCCGCGAATCAGTACCTGCTAATCAGTAGGCCACGCCGCACCTTGCGGCGCGAGGAATTCAACGCAGGGTACTCCCCCAATCCGTCACGCTGTCCTTTGGTACAGTGTCGCGCCGCCCCGCTCGGGTGCGCCCCGGCATACTCTTCGGACGGCTATTCGTTCGAAATGGTTTATTGTTGTGATTCCCTGGAAGTTTCCGTTTGCACTCGACCGCTTATGCCGACCCTTCACACTTGGCTCTCTCCCGCAGATGCCCCTCGCAGCGCCGACCTCATTTTCGTTCTCGCAGGAAGAATGCATCGCAAGGACTACGCACTGGCTCTTTTCCGCCTGGGCCTCGCCCCGCGAATCCTGATGAGTGTCGGCCGTTTCGAAATCCGCCGTTTCTTCAGGATGCCCCTTCCGGTCCCGCTCGATCTCCTCGGTCTGGCCCAGGAAGTGCCTCCTCCCAGGCGTCACTACTTTGTTTTCTTTCACGGCCGGGAAGTGCGAGCGGAACGCGTCCAGCCGCGACGTTTCGGCACTCTCACCGAAATCGACGCCCTCGCCCGCTGGCTCGACGCACATCCGGAAATCCGCTCGCTTTTGATTGTCAGCAGCGATACCCACCTTCGCAGGCTTCGTTTGTGCTGCCGTTCCTTGCTCCGCCCCGGCATCGAACTGGCGTTCATCGCCGCGCGACCCTCTCTTCCTGCGCCGGCTGAATCTGTTTCCTCGGAGGGTAACGAGGGTATCGGCCAAGCCGAGGACAAGTACGCTTTCGCCTCCACGCTTGCTGATTTGCTTGAACTTTTTAAACTCTCGATTTATTGGTTCTTGCTGAAAATCCGGTAGGTGGACTGGATTCCTCGAATGCAGGATGGTTTCGCGTGCGCCCCGCCGCGCGCTTATTTCCGCTCGTTAGGACTTGATCCGCAGCAAAACACCGTAAAGGCTCATCCCGAGTCCGCCAAGGAACACTATCGTTGCAAGGTACGTGGTCACAAGCGGATTGATTGGAATAGGCAGATGAAAGCCGCTATATCCGCCGGAGAAGTAATAAATCACCGCCCCAAGAAGCATGTACATCAGCCCACGTCTCATTTCGTGGTGCCCATTTCTCCCCGACCGGGCAGACAAACGGACCTCGGGTATTTCTTCGCGGCAAAATGGGCAGCGATTCAAGCGTGTGGGCACTGGCTTCCCGCAAAATGCGCAGGGTCGTGTGGTCACCCCCGAACCAAAGGACGTTCCCATACATTCTCCGACTCCCCGTCGCTACCAGCGTAGAATTGCCTTGCATCGCCGTCAAGGCCATCTTCGACAGAGAGTTAACAGGGACCTCGCCCGCTGGGCGTGATTGAGAGATTCTTTGAAACCGATTCGTTTCTGCTACATCCAATACAAAATCTCGCGGAGCCGCCTCTAAAATGGAAGATCTCTCAAAACTTGCCTCCTACGCCATTCTTGGTGATGCAGACTCCGTCCCGGCGAGCCTCCTGACGGCGTTCCCCGAACAGGCCAAAACCCTCACCTTGCTCCATGACGTTAGCCGGGAACTGACGTCCATTTTGGACCGTGAAGAGTTGCTCCGCCGCATCGCTCAGCGCGTCAAGCGTCTCGTCAATTATCACGTCTTCAGCGTCATGCTTTGGAACGAATCCACGCAGCTGCTCGAAAGTGCCTTCGGCATGCGTTACGAGGATTCCATCCCGACTTGTATGCGACTCCCGCTCCGCGAGGGTATCACTGGGACGGCCGCTGCTGAGCGCCGCTCCGTCCGCGTGGACGACGTTCGCAGCGATTCGCGCTACATCCAGTGCGAAACCGGCCTCGAGACCCGTTCTGAACTCGTCGTTCCCTTGCTCCTCCAGGACCGCCTCATCGGCGTCCTCGACCTGGAAAGCACCGAGCCCAGCGCTTTCAGTGCGGAAAATGAGCGCATGCTCTCCACACTTGGTTCCTATATCGCCATCGCGCTCGAAAACGCCCGGCTCTATGAGGAAGCTCGCGAGAATCAGGTCCGTCTTCAGGATGACCTCAATACCGCCCGCGAAATCCAGCGCCAATTGCTTCCCCACGGCGCCAGTGGCATCCCTGGTCTTGACCTGGCCGCCGCCTACGCTCCCGCTCGCACCCTCGGCGGTGATTTTTACGATTTTCTTCCCTATGGCCAAGGCAAACTCGCCCTGGCTCTGGGCGATGTATCTGGCAAAGGAACCGCCGCGGCCCTCTATGGCTCTCTCGCCATTGGTACGCTTCGCGAGCTTGTCGTAAGCAGCACTTGCAGCCCTGCATGCATGTTGCAAATGCTCAATCGCCGGATGCACGGTGCTCGCCTGGATGCCCGCTTCATCGCCATGCTCTTCGCCGTCTACGATGGCTCGGAGCGCCGCCTTACTCTGGCCAATGCCGGCGGACCGTACCCCCTGTTGGTCCGGGATGGCCGCGCCGAGGAGATTCGGCTCGAAGGCGTTCCCCTCGGCATCTTTCCCGATTCCGAGTACGAGGAAACTGCCATTGAACTTCGTCCTGGTGATGTCGTTCTTTTCGCTTCCGATGGCATCCTGGAGTCGGAGAATGCCCTTAAGGAAGAATTTGGTTCTAATCGCCTGGCCTCGCTGCTCGCGGATGCCCCTCACGGCATCTCCGCGAACGAGTTCTCGGAAAAAATAATCGCTGCGACAGAGGAGTTCACCGGCCCCGGTATCTGCCCGGGCGACGACCGTACCCTTCTCGTGCTTCGCGTCACGGGCGAAGGCACGGCCGACTACTCCAAGCTTCCCGTCATCTATTAAGCCTGGGGGAATGAATAGGGAGTTTCTGGCGGTTCAGCGCCCGGCGCTCGCTGGGACCGCGGCTTGCAACAACTCCGGATTTTTCAGCAGCGGCAGCCATTTTTCGCGCAGGGCGGCAAATTCCGGTAGGTGTTTCTTCGAGACTGGATCGGATGGCGGCAACCCGAGCTTCTCAAAATTCTTGTATTGCCCTCTCTGCAAAATTCTGAAATCGAGATGTGGCCCGGTGGAAAGGCCCGTGCTTCCGACCAGTCCGATCGTCTTTCCAATTTCGACGTGCTGGCCGGTGCGAACGTACATGCGCGACAAGTGCAGGTACATCGTCTCGTAGCCGTTCGAATGGGCGATTTCCACCATGTTCCCATCACCGCCCTTTAGGCCCGCGAATAGCACCCTGCCGCTTCCGATTGCCTGCACCGGCGTGCCGATTGGCGCTCCATAATCCGTTCCCATGTGCGGCCTCACGATTTTCAGAATCGGGTGAAAACGCGCCTTGCTGAAATGCGAGGTGACAGGCGCCCCGAATTTTAAGGGCGAACGCAGAAACGCCTTTTGCAGGGATTTGCCGTCGGCCGTGTAGTAGCCGGGACGTCCCAGTTCGTCATGAAAAAGCAGCGCCTCGTATTTCTTCCCTCCATTGTCATACTCCGCGGCGAAAATCCTTCCATACCCGGCCGTCTGCCCGTTTGCATATTTCTTTTTCTCCAGCAGGACGCGGAAGGTATCGCCCTTGCGCGGATCCGTGTAAAAATCCAGATCGTAACCGAAGATCTGCGCCAGCCGCATGGCGATTTCCGGCGATTCCCCCGCCTGCTCCACGGCGTTGAAGAGCGAATCATCCAGTTCTCCGGAAACGGCGCTCACTTCCGTTTTAGAGAGGATCTCTTTGATCTGGGCCGTAAAGCCGTTTTCCCCCGGCACGATCTTCAACATCCGGTCCGGGTCGATCTTGTAATCGATTTCGCGTAAATCGCCGTCCACGGAGCGCCCCACGGTGATCGTATTTCCCGCCCGCACCTGCCGCAGATTGAAGGCCTGCTGTGCCGCTGAGGACGCACTTGCGGCGTCTTGATGACTCAGTCCGAATTTCTCCAACGCCGACGTGAAATTGTCGCGAGCGAGCACTCGTTGCTCTGTCGGAACCACAATCTGGGTGCGAATCCACTTCGCGTTTGCGCGGGCGAGCTCGATCTGTCGCTCGAACTCGGCCGACGCCGCCAAACGCTGGCGAAATACATAGGTCAGCGCGCCGGCGCCGAAGCACAACACGATGATCAGAATAATCGCAAAACGACGATTCACTGATTCCCCCTGCTACTTGCTGACCGTCCCGAATCGCTTCATCCGGCAACTCGGCGCACCTGCGTCGCATCCTCAGACCTTGAAAAACAAGTTGGCATGCTTACTTTTGTATTAGACCACGGCGGAAGTCAAAGGCAAATCGCCTATCGTGCGCCCAATCGCACAGCCTCTTGATGAATTTCGCTTCATTCTCAAGTAGGATGCACCCATGACTCCAACCACTCTTTCCCGGCGCTATTTTCTGGCCATGTCCGCGATGCTCCCTTGGGCCTTTCGCGCCCGCGCCGCTTCTCGGATTCCTGTCGGACTCGAACTCTACTCTGTCCGGAACGCCCTGAAGCAGGACCTCACGGGAACAGTGCGCTCCGTGGGCGAAATGGGCTATCAATGCGTCGAATTTTATGCGCCGTATTTTGACTGGACGGAGAGCCAGGCCAGGGAAATTAAAAAACTCTTGGATGACCTCGGCGTTCGTTGTTATTCCACGCACAACGACAGCTCCAATTTCAGCCCAGATAAAATCTCCCGTGCCCGCGACCTGAACCATCTCTTGGGCTGCAAATATCTGGTAATGGCCAGTTCGCATTCTCAATCCAGCTTGGATAGCTGGAAAACGGTTGCCGACTCTCTGAATTCCGCCGCCGAACAGTTGGAGCCCTCGGGTTTGAAGGCCGGCTACCACAACCATCAGGCGGAATTCACGCCCATGGCCGGCACTCGCCCCATCGAACTGCTTGCGAAGAATACCAAGCCTTCCGTCATGCTCCAGTTGGATGTGGGCACGTGCATCGAAGCCGGCTCCGATCCCGTCGCCTGGATTCGCTCGAATCCCGGCCGCATTCGCTCCCTTCATCTCAAGGATTGGTCGCCCGACCCGGCAAAGGGCTACACCGTTCTCTTCGGCGAAGGCGTTGCCGACTGGAAGCGCATCTTCGAAGCTGCGGAAAGCGTTGGAGGAGTTGAGTACTACCTAATCGAACAGGAAGGCAGCCGGTTCTCGGAGTTTGACACCGCGCGCAAATGTCTCGAAGCGTACCGCGCCATGCGCGCGTAGTGACCCATTTCTAGTGCGATGAGGTTTGCTCTTACTTGCCGGAAATGAGCGGCGTCAGAGGCGTGCTCTGGGCCGTCGACTCGGCAAAATAATTCTGTTCGCGTAGCTTGCGATACATACGCCCCGCCACAACTGCGGCCATCGGGCCCTTGACCCTTCGCGTGTTTCCGCGCAGAAGCACGGCAAGCGCAATCTTCGGATGGGCTTCATCCGCGTAGCTCACGAACCAGCCGATATGGGAAGGCGTGGTGTGATCGTCGCAGGTGCCGGTCTTCCCCAGAGGCGTCTCGTCTCCTCCGCTGTCGAAGCTGGACTTGCCCGTGCCGTAAAGTACGGCCGCGAGCATCCCTTCGCGGATCTCCGGCAGAATCGACGCGATATTCAAGTCCCGCTTCACTCGCGGCGTGAAATCCTTAATCTCTTCTTGCGTCCGCGGATACTGCAGGTAGTAAAGCGTTCCGCCGTTTGCAAACGCCGCCGCCAACGCCGCAAGCTGAAACGGCGTGATCTGAATCCCTTCACCGAAGCTCGACATCCGCGCGACACCGCCTAACGCGGGCGGCGCGCTCGGGAAAGAACCGGGATGCTCCTCGGGCAAATCGTAGCCCGCTAGCTCGCCAAGTCCCAACAGCCGCGCATACTTCGAAACCGTCTCGAATCCCATGCGTCGGCCAAGCTCTTCAAAAAACGCGTTGTTCGAATGCGCCATCGCATCCGTCAAATTCATGTACTTGCGATAGCTCACTTTCAGCATCGTATCGCGCGTGATGACATTTTCTTCCAGCGCGGCGAGAGCGATCGTCGGCTTGATCGTCGAGCATGGAATGTAGCCGCCCCCAAACGCAATCTTCTGGTTTACCACCGTGAGAATCCGCCCGGTATTCGGATCGACAGCCACCACCGATCCGTTGTAGCGCCCCAGCGCTTCCACCGCTGCCTCGCGAACAACCGGGTCGTCGTATCTGGAATCGTCCGCGCTCGTGGAATCCGCGAACGTCGGCACGCCTCGGTATCGCGAAGCGTACCTGCGCGTTCGCGCTACCGCTCGACCTCCGCTTGGCGCTGCCGGCACCGGAACGGCAAATACCGCCGTCAGGAGAATTGCGAGAACTGCCTTTGCTTGCTTCTTCACTAAACCACCTTTGGCCCTTGACTTACCCCGGCATTTCCCGAGGGCGAATACTTACCTCATACTGTCCCTGCGGTCAACCTGCATTCGCAAACCGCTTGCTTTGTTTCCCAATCTTAGTCGCACCCAATTAATGCAGCGACTTTACATATTGCACTCGCATCGCCAAATTGGTGCCCTACTCATTTGATGCCACTTAGGCGCGCGCGGAAAGCTCAGCATGTTCCCAAGAGAAACAACTTCTCTCAGGTTGAGACATATTGTAGGAAGTTTCTGGGATAGTACGCAATAGGCGAAATGCACCAGTACGCTGCTATGTGCTTTGTTTTGAACGGCTGACCTTCGGGACAGGTGCCCTGATTCAACTGACCTTGTGCCCGGCCATGATCACAGTCCGGGCGTGGAAGCAAAGTTGTCCTGTCGCATCTTGAAACGGCCGAGTCCCGCTTAAATCCTGCTCCCTGTCTTCCTCAAGAAGCCGTCGAATTTCTCCCGCTCGCTCCGCCGTTACTCCTGTCGTCGCCATCCACCGCTCCACCTGCGGCGTTAGATCGTCCGCAGTCGTGATCGCGTCCGCCTCCAGGCCGGCGTCCCTATACAACTTCAGGAGTTCGCTGATCGGCATCGTCCGGACGTGGGAAGGATCCCGCAAAATCTCCCACCGGTCCTGAAAGGCCGCACGCTCGGGAAACTCGCTGGCATAGATATCTTCAACGAGAACCGTTCCGCCATCGCGGCAAACACGCGTCATTTCCCGCAAAACTTGCGATGGCTTCTGAAGGTGATGCAGCGCTAGCCGGCACACCACCACGTCGAACGACCCATTTTCAAAAGGCAGATTCTGCGCGTCAGCCGCGCGAAAAGTGATGTTGCAAATGCCTCGCTCGTTCGTGCGCTTCCTGGCGATCGCCAGCATTGCATCCGTCAGGTCCACTCCAACCGCTTCGCGCGCCGCCTTCGCGAATGCTTCCGCGATGTACCCGGGCCCGGTCGCGATGTCCAGTACGCGCTCATCGCCGGTGAGCCGCGCAGCCGCGACTAACCGCCCGATGCGCTGTTCATCTGTTACCCAAGGATTCGCCGCAAACGCGGCGGCTTGTGCTGTGAAGGATTGTCGAATGACGTCGTTGTGTTCAGGCACGCAAAAATTCTAGCACATGCCCTGCGACCCGACGCGCAAGTCCGGCCCGGCAATTCGAATCGCCTGTTAGCGGCTCGGCCTGGCTTTGCTGGCGTCGGCCGCGGATGCACTGGCCGCTGCGGCCTTCATGGACGGCTTGTCGCCGTGCCCGGGCACCGCGGCATGGCCGTTTGGACCCGGCGCAGTTGCGCTTGAATTTCCGGGAATCGCGATTTCCAGCTTCTTGCGCAACGCATTTTCCAGCTTGTCGCGAATATCCCTGTTTTCCTTCAGGAAGATTCGCGCATTCTCTCGTCCCTGGCCCATACGCTCGCCGCCAAAGCTCAGCCACGTCCCGCTTTTCTCCACTATCCCCTTGTCCACTCCGAGATCCAGCAAATCGCCTTCGCGCGATATACCCTCGCCATAGACAATGTCAAACTCCGCCTCACGGAATGGCGCGGCCACCTTGTTCTTCACAATCTTGGCTCGTGTCCGCGATCCCACCACTTTGTCGCCTTCCTTGATCGCTTGGATGCGCCGGATATCGACGCGCATCGACGCATAAAACTTCAGCGCCCGCCCGCCTGTAGTCGTTTCCGGATTGCCGAACATCACCCCAATTTTCTCGCGAATTTGGTTGATGAAAATCAGGCAGGTTCGCGACTTCGACACAATCGCCGTCAGCTTCCTCAGCGCCTGCGACATCAGCCGTGCCTGCAAGCCCATTTGCGGGTCGCCCATATCGCCCTCGAGCTCCGCCTTCGGCACCAAAGCCGCCACCGAGTCCACCACCACAATGTCCACTCCGCCCGAACGAATCAGCGTCTCCGCAATCTCCAAAGCTTGCTCGCCGTTGTCCGGCTGCGACACCAGCAAATTGTCCACGTCCACGCCCAGCTTCCGTGCGTACACGGGATCCAGCGCGTGTTCCGCGTCGATGAACGCCGCCTGCCCGCCCAGCTTCTGCGCTTCCGCGATCACGTGCAACGTCATCGTCGTCTTGCCGCCCGATTCCGGCCCGTAAATCTCGATCACGCGCCCGCGCGGAAACCCGCCCACGCCCAGCGCCGCATCGATCGACAAACACCCGCTCGGAATCACGCTCACGGGCACCAGCACATCCCGGCTGCCCAGCCGCATGATCGCGCCCTTGCCATGATCCTTCTCAATCTGCGATATCGCCGCTGCCAGCAATTTCTCTTTCTCTTCGGTCATTTCACACCTCGGTGGAGGAAATTGGGATTTTCATTCGCTACGCAAAGCCGTGGCCCAGGGACATAGCGGAAGCCTCATAGTAACACTTCAATTATCTTTTCGCCATGTCTTCTTCACACTTCAATTCAGGGCCGCGCCAACGACCGCCTCAGCCCTGGCGTTCGCAACCGTGCTCCGCGACATGCTCTTTCAACCGTGCAATCGCCATCGCCACCCGCACCGCCAGTTGCCGCTCTTCGCCCGGTTCCAGCTTGCGGAGCCTCGCCAGCCCCCGCATTCTGTCCCGCGCCTCGATGAACTCGCTTTCGAGCCTAGCATGTTCCGCACATCTTATTGCCAGCCTCGTCGCCGAGCACATCCCGCACCTGTTGAAAACCGCGACTCGCAAATTACCATCAAGGCGAAGAAAAAGCAAACACTATTTTTCGCCTTATCTTCGCCTATGCTTGCCGCCTAGTCTTCAGCAAGTCCTCAACATACAGCTCAATTGCTTCTCGGACGTTTGCTCGCGCTTCCTCGTGTGTGACCCCACGTGTGGCAACCTCTCAAAGCAGGACAAGAGGCGTGCCAGGCGAAACGACCATCCTCAAATTTGTTGGGTTCGATTACGACTTTGAAGGATTGTTTCATTTTGGCAGCCTCAAAACTCCAAACGCGGTCCAGCATGTCTCACATCATTGTGCAGTATTTGACCGGGTTGACGACAATTCGCATCTCCTTAATCAGCGCGTCTCCAGGGCCGAACCTCTCACCATCCCAAAAGAACTCCCCTTGCACAAGTCGCGTCTCGTCGCACGCAAGGACCCAGACAGATGGACCGACCTTTTCTGTAGCGCCCTTTGGGTTCAGAAGGCGGCTCGCAAGGGATGCCCAGATGACCCGGCGAGGGAAGCTGACTCGCCCTGTCGCGTCGGCTTGTTTATTCTCAATACTTCCCGCGTTGTCGATGCCAAAATATTCCCACTCCTCTGCTACCCAAAGACCGGACACCGGATTGCCGCTGGGATCGACTACCTGAATGTTCCACTGCGGTGAAGTTGTCGACTTGTATGGAACAAACAAAATAAGAGAAAAAACTAGAACAATCGCAAAGAGAGGGATCCAGAATTTGCGCCGCGAGTTCATACAAACGTGTGTCGCTAGGAATTGTAACTGTAAAATCCCCTCCCCGCCTTCCTCCCCAGCCACCCCGCCGCCACATACTTCTTCATCAACGGACACGCCCGATACTTGGGATCACCCAACCCCTCTTGCAGTACATGCATAATGTCCACGCACACATCCAGCCCGATAAAATCCGCCAGCTCCAGCGGTCCCATCGGATGATTCATCCCCAATTTCATCACCGCGTCCACCGCTTCCGGCGTCGCCACGCCTTCCATCACGCAATAAGCCGCCTCATTGATTAGCGGCATCAGCACACGGTTCGAAACAAACCCCGGCGCGTCGTTCACCGCCACCGGCGTTTTCCCCAGCTTCTTCGCCAGCTCCATCGTCGTCGCAAACGTCGCATCGCTCGTCTGCAGCGCCCGAATCACTTCCACCAGCACCATCACCGGCACCGGGTTCATGAAGTGCATCCCCACAAACCGGTCCGCCCGCTTCGTCAGCGCCGCCAGCGTGGTCATCGCAATCGACGACGTGTTGCTCGCCAGAATCACTTCCGGCCGCAACATTCCATCCGCCTCCGTCAACACCGCCCGCTTAATCTCCATCTTCTCCGGCACCGCCTCCACCACAAAATCCGCCTCTGCAATCGCCGCCATTTCCGTCACCGGCTGAATCCGCCCCAGCACACTTCCCTTCTCCGCCTCCGCCAACTTCCCCTTCTTGATCTCCCGGTCCAGATTCTTCCCAATCGTCTCCAGCCCTCGTTCCAAAAAGCGCTTCTCCACATCCCGCAAAATCACGCGATACCCCGCCCGTGCAAACACGTGCGCAATCCCGTTCCCCATCGTCCCCGCGCCCAGCACCCCCACCGTCTTGATCGCATCAATGGACAAATTCAAAGCCTCCGCGCAAGTTTGAAGCAAGTTTCGTAAGGGAACTTAAGGAAATAAAGGCTGCGCCAGCTACGCCCGTCGTGAAATTAACACGGGCAGAGAGGAAATAACGCTTCGTCACGCCGGCGGCGCGCCTTCCACAATCTCCCGAATAATCTCCCGCGCCAGCGTTTCCTCTTCCGGCGGAACGTACACAGTCGCTTCGCTCCCATGCGTCTCGACCCGCGCCGGGATTTCATTCTCATTTAGCGCCTGCACCAAAAATCCCGCGCGCGCTTCATCCGAACCAGACCACACCGCGCAAATTGCCGCGCCCACCTCGGACGGTTCCCGCTCCGTTATCGTCGGCTCTGAAGAGTCATTCGCTGCAATCTCCATGTCTGCGGGTTCTTCTTCCAGCAGCTTTTCCAGAATTTTCTTCGCCGCGGTAAGACTCGACGAGGGCACCGCAACTTCAAACCCGAATTGCGCTTTCCAATCGATCGGAAGAATATCAGCCGGAGGTGCAATCTGATCGTCCCCGGTTCGCCTGTCAATGAAGGGTATGCCGGCCGCTTCCAATTTTTCCACGAGCGAAGAGTGCAGCGCCGGGTCCTCCCCCGCCCACAACATGATCAACGACCCTTGCGGTCCAGCAGCCGAAGCCATAAGCCCTCCCTGCGTTCGAAACCTTCGAGCGCATTCATTATGCGCTCAGATTACATCCGATGGGCGCGCGGAAATACAGTCCAAACGCCCCAATAATTTTCCATCCCCGCCTCACTCTGGCGGCACACCCTCCACAACCTCCCGCACAATCTCCCGCGCGCGCGTCTCATCCTCGGCGTGCACATAAACCACATGCATTCCGGCTCGCGCATCCCGGCGGAACGGAATTTGGTTGGTCTGCAGCGAGGCCCCGATGAATTCGGCAAGCTCCGGCTCGTCTCCTGACCAGATTTCCGTCGCCGGCTCATCCGCATTCCAGCCCTGGGATTCTCTTTCAGCATCGGAGTTTCCTGAGTCTCTCGGCTCCGTCAATTCCTCGGAAGACTCATCGGCGCCCGGCTCCGCAGACCACCGCGTACTCCTCTGCGAGGATCCTCCGCGGGGATCGAACGCACCTGCATCAAACCGGGTGCCGGGAATGTGATCCGATTCCACGGGGAGGAGGCGCGAGATAGGTTCGATCGCCTCGCCGCTGCCATAAGCTTCCTTGACTGCGGCCTCACCTCTCTCAAACATCGAAAACGGAATTCCGATCTGGAACGCGGGGTAGCTCGAGATATGGAACAAGTGATCTTCGCGCCGGACCGTCTTATGCGGAATGCTCTCTTTTTCTAACAGCTCGCAAAGTTCCGCATGGATCCGAGGATCGTCTCCTGTCCAGAACGAGCAGAACGGATCCTCGTCCGAGTCGCCGGGCACGACGCGTTCGTGAGCAACGATTGCGTTCGCCGTCAACTCATGGACCAGTTCGATATCGCAATCCGCGCAGCGCGTAAATCCTTGTCGATACTCGGCTTTGCATTGCGGGCAGAACATGGCGGCGAACGCAAAGTCTACTACACCACGTCAAGCCGCCAAACCTTCCCACTCCGCCCTCCTCGCAACTCACTGAAATTCCATGACTTGAAGAACACTTCCCCACTGCGTCTTTTTGCCACGTCACCCCGTATACCCTGTAGAATGAGCGCGACATTTACATCCTTGACCCCGGCAGTATCGAGGTCATTTCTTTTCTTCTCCACCCAGATGGCCGACGATACCCAGGCCCTCGCCCAGGGGCTCAAGCGCCGCGACCCCGACCTCCTCGATCATCTGATCGAGCAGTATCAATACCGCCTGTTCCGATATCTGCTCTACCTCACCTCCAGCCGCGAGCGCGCCGAAGACTTCTTCCAGGAAACCTGGATCCGTGTGCTCGAGCGCGGCCATCAATACGATGGCAAGAACAAATTCGAAGCCTGGCTGTTCCGGATTGCCCGCAACCTTGTCATCGACTGGCAACGCCAGAGAAAAATGCTAAGCCTCGACTCGCTCACCGATCCGGAAGAAGGCGCGCCCATGGAATTCGCCGCCGAAAATCAGCCCTCGCCGCTCCATCTCGTCCTTACCGCCGAAGCGCAATCAGGCGTCCACGCTTCGCTCGACCGCATTCCTGCCGTCTATCGCGAAGTTCTCGTTCTCCGTTTTCAGGAAGAGCTCGGTCTCGAGGAAATCGCCGGCGTCCTCGCCGCGCCGCTTTCCACCGTCAAATCGCGGCTCTATCGCGGTCTTGAATCCCTCCGCGGCGCGATGCAGGGAGGTGCGGCATGAACCACGAGCTTCACGCCCGAGCTGAAAAACTCATCGCGCAGGATCGCGTCGAGGGAATCTCTTCCTCCGAGCGCGACTGGCTCGCCACACACTTGCGCGAATGTCCGGCTTGCGCTCAAGTCGCTCAGCAAACAAATGCTGCGCTCCGCGCTTTGCGCGCCATGCCTATCCCCCTGCCTCGCGGACTCGCCGAGCGCACACAGTTTCGCGTCCAATTGCGCGCCCAGGAATTGCGCGAGCAGGAACCCAAGCGCCGCTTTCTCTGGGTCATGTGCGGAGTCTCCTGGGCCCTCGGCATCGCCACCGCTCCCTACGTATGGCAAATCATCGAATGGATCGGCCAGCGAACCGGCGCTCCAAGACTTGCGCTGGAATTTGGTTTTGGACTTTGGTGGGCGATTCCCGCCCTCTTTGCGGCGGCTATCGTGGTTCTCGAAAACGTCCGGCAAGCAAATGAACGCGATTCCTCCGGCCGTTGAACGCACAGCAGAAATTTGAGCGAGGAATGAAATGACTGACTATCAGCAAAAAGTGAGCGGTTCCTTCAATGAGCGCATGCGGCTCATCCGGCTGCGCAGAAAGAAAGAAAACCTTCGCTTCTGGGAGGAATTCCGCATCGTCCCGCGCGGTTTGATCTGGACCATGGTGGCGCTGTTTGTCATCGCCCAAGCCATCGCGTTTTTCGTCAACCACTGGAATTTCTATCACAACGGCGACATTTTCGCCCCGGACGTGAGAGACACTCCCTGGCTGTCCTACCTGGCTTTGGCCGGCGTGATCACTCTCGTTTCTTTGACCGTGGCCAGCTTCTCTTTCCTGATCGGCTACGTCAATCGCGATGCCAAACGCCGCGGCATGAATTCCGCGCTCTGGACGCTGCTCGTAATCGTCCTTCTCCCGGCATGGACTTTCATCGGCTTCCTCATTTATTTCCTCATGCGCGAGCCTATGCCCTACGATTGCCCGCAGTGCGGAAAATCCGTCGGCGCCCGCTTCAACTTCTGCCCGAACTGCAAATGTAACCTGCATCCCTCCTGTCCCAACTGCAAACACGAAGTCGTCGAAACCGACAAGTTCTGTCCCTACTGCGCACAGGAATTGGCAGTCAACCCCCCAAATGTGGTACAGCCGTCGGTCTGACCGTGCAGAACACTCCAGCGGCTTGAGTTCGGAGAGCGCTGGAGACGAGTTTCAGATTGCCGGACCGCTTTTTTTCGCATAGAGTAACCTGATATGGAGTACTCGGACATCATCACCATCGAACCAGGCAAGCGTGGCGGGAAGCCCTGCATCCGCGGTCTGCGCATCACCGTTTACGATGTACTGGAGAACTTGGCCGCCGGAATGACCCACGCCGAGATTCTGAAGGAATTGCCTTACCTGACGGAACAAGACATTCTGGCCTGTCTCGCTTTCGCCGCTGAGAGGGACCGCAAACTGGAAATGCTTACAGAGTGAAACTCCTGTTCGATGAAAACCTCTCGCCGCACTTGGTGGAACTCTAAGTTGATCTTTATCCGGACTCATCGCACGTGCATCTGTGCGGACTTGCCAGCTCCGATGACGCGATCATCTGGAATTACGCCAAAACAAACGGATTCACAATCGTCTCCCGGGATTCGGACTTCGAAGAGAGATGTGTCCTTTATGGATCTCCACCCAAGCTAATTTGGGTTCGCTTACGAAATTGCTCGAGTGCTGAAGTGGCGCGTCTTCTTCGCTCCACCTTTCCCCTCATTTCAAAGTTTATCAACGATAAGAAAGAAACTTACCTGGTGCTCGGTCAGCAACAGAAGAGAAGCTAAACGCTTTTGACGCATCGTACGGATCAGGCGCAAACGACTCTGTTTCCCATCTCCCAAGATTTGGCTAAGTACCTTTGAACAAACCGTGGCGGTAATCTGGCAGACGGCGCTCAACCTAGTAGCGTTCAACCGCGAGGGCTACCGCGTTGCCTCCACCCAGGCAAAGCGCGGCAATCCCGCGCTTCAAGTTCCGCCGCTGCAATTCATAGAGAAGCGTTACCAGTATCCGTGCCCCGCTCGCCCCTATCGGATGGCCCAGCGCCACCGCGCCGCCATTCACGTTCACTTTTTCCGGGTCGAGCCGCAACTGTCGCGTCACCGCAATCGCCGCGACGGCAAACGCTTCATTCAGTTCGACAAGGTCAACGTCTTTGTCGCGGTCCCAACCCGTCTTCTTGAGCAATTTTTCCACCGCGTCCACGGGCGCCATCATCACCCACTTCGGCTCGACTCCGCTGACCGCCTGCGCCACAATCCGCGCAATCGGCTGCTTGCCGAGCCGCGCCGCGTTCCTCTCGCTAGTGACAATCAGCGCCGCGGCTCCATCGTTCGTTCCCGGCGCGTTTCCCGCCGTCACCGTGCCATCTTTCTTGAACGCCGGCTTTAGCTTCGCCAGCGCTTCCATCGAAGTGTCTTCCCGCGGCGATTCGTCGTACTTGATCACAACCGGCTCGCCCTTCTTCTGCGGCACTTCGATCGGCAAGATCTGCGCTTCAAAGAAACACGACTTCCGCGCCCGCACCGCTTTCTGATGGCTTTCCACCGCGAAGCGGTCCTGCTCTTCCCGCGAAATTCCGTATTTTTCCGCCACCAGTTCGCCGGTCATCCCCATGTGAAAATCTTCATATGCGTCCCAGAGCCCGTCGTGAACCATCGAGTCCACGACTTTCCCGTCCCCGATGCGGTAACCCGTCCGCGCCTGCGGCAGCAAATACGGGCAATTGGACATCGACTCCATCCCGCCGGCCACGACGATTTCCGATTCGCCAAGCTGCACGGCTTGCGCCGCCAGCGCTACTGCCTTCAATCCTGAGCCGCACACTTTGTTGATCGTCATCGCCGCAACGCGAGGCGCACAGCCGCCCTTCAGCGCCGCCTGCCGCGCAGGGTTCTGCCCCAGCCCCGCTTGCACGACGTTGCCAAGAATGGCTTCATCCAGTTCTTTGGCATCAAGCCCGGCGCGCCGGATGGCTTCCGCGACAATCTTCCCGCCGAGATCCACAGCTGAAAACCCGGCAAGCTCGCCTTGAAATTTTCCGATTGGGGTGCGAACTGCGGAGAGAATAACGGGAGTTTCCATGTGCGTGACAAACCTCCGGAAGTGCAGCGCACACTATTATAACGCGTTGTAAGGCGAGCAGTCGCTGTGGCACACCAGCCAAAACAAGAGTACGCAAGAAAGGCGGACGATAGTCCGCCTTTCTTCAAAACACAATCAGTTGGCCGCCGCTGCTGTCGAATCCGCCTGGACCTCGTCGGCGCTCGGCCCGTAGAGCCCAGGCACAGGCACGCCAACCAAACGGAAGTACACCGTGAGCTGCGCCCGGTGATGAATCATATGATTCATGCACATGCCCCGGATACAAGCCACCCGCGGCAGCGTGAAGATCTCCTTGCCTCCTGCCAGCAGCTTCCAGCCCTTCATGATCTCTTGATCGCTCACGCTGGCCAGCGCGGCCCGTGCTTCGGCGCTCTCTTTGTCAAACACGGCCAATAGTTCTTTTCGGTTCGTGATTTTCGGCGGTTCATACGCTGGCCCGTTCACCGGCGCGTAGTCCAGCTCTTCGGTCTTGATGGTCATCGTGATCCACCCAGGAACCGTGCCCACGTGTCCGGCAAGCCAGCCGACCGTGCCGGACTTCTCGTGCGGTTTCCAACCCCACTTTTCGTCCGGTACGCGCTCCAGCACCTTCCGCGTGTTCTTCATCTCTTCGTCGAATTCAGGCAGTATCGATTGTCCGATGGTCATGTCGGTCTCCTGTGAAAACTGACTTCAGCGCCCGGTATCGTAGGCGAATAAAAGGCGAAATGTCAAGCCTTCTTTTTCTCCCCTCTCCCTCGCTCCTCGCTTATTATCCGCCTTCCTCATCCCATTTGTTGCCGCTCCAACCTCCCTCGCCCTGGCCTTTGCATCCGCCAGTTGACAACTCCTCCCGCCGAGGCAAAATGGCCTCATGCCACATCAACTTTCCACTTCTTATCTGCGTGATTCCATCGGCCTCTTCCACTACTACAAAAAACTCGCCGAGCGCGCCATGGCCCAATGCCCTGACGACGCTCTCTTCGTGACTCTTGACCCCGAGTCGAATTCCATCGCCATCATCGTCAAGCACATGTCTGGCAACATGCGTTCGCGCTGGCGCGATTTCCTCACCACCGACGGCGAAAAGCCCGACCGCAACCGCGACACGGAATTCGAGGCGCCGCCCGTGACGCGATCCGAGTTGCTGGAGCTTTGGGAGCGTGGCTGGAAATATGTTTTCGATGCCCTCGAGCCCCTCTCGGAATCCGATCTCACCCGCACGGTGACGATTCGCTCCGAGCCGCATTCCGTGATGCAAGCCATCAACCGCCAAATCGCTCATTACGCGCATCACGCCGGCCAAATTTTGTTTCTCGCCAAACATCTGACGTTCGTGCGCACCGGCAAGTGGGAGTCGCTCAGCGTGCCCCGCGGCAAATCCGCCGATATGAACGCGAGAGTGGCCGCCGGCAAGCTCTCGGCGCAAGAAACGCTCTTCGGGCAAAAGCAGTCGGAGCGCTAGCCAGAACGCTTTTCCGCGCGGAAAAACTAGCGTAAACTATCTCCGAGTGGTGGGAGTAGCTCAGCTGGTAGAGCGTCGGTCTGTGGCACCGAATGTCGCGGGTTCGAACCCCGTCTCCCACCCCATCTCATTCTGAAAAGATATTTTTCTACTTCCCGCAAAACAGCAATTCAACGCGGTATCTCTGGAAAGTGCGGTCCGCTGTGAGGATCACCATTTTTTCAGCGCGAGCTTGGGCGATCAGCATGCGGTCAAACGGATCGCGGTGATGTGGCGGCAATTCGCCCGCCAGCAGCGCGTGCGAGTGTGTTATTTCCAGCGAACCAATCGCAAGCGAGCTCATCGCCCGAGGAACGAACTGGGAAGGCGGATTCGGAAGCGTAAGAGCGCCAAGCGCAAACTTGATGGCGATCTCCCAGGAACTGGCCGCCGAAAGATACAGCTTGGCCGATTTCGAGGAGAGTAGTTCAAGCGCCTTCTTATTCAGTTTGTGCTCTGCGCCGAGGCTCCATAAGAATACGCTCGTATCCAGCAGGTAATTCATCCCTTCTTTTTCACCCGCTTCCGCTTGCCTTCGAATGCGGCGAGAACATCTTCCGGCAGAGGCGCGTCAAAATCCTCCTTCATCGTAATCTGGCCCGTGAACGCGCCGAGCGTGCGCTTCTCGGCGGCGACGACGGGAACCAGTCTGGCAACCGGAATGCCTCGATTCGCGATGCCGATCTCTTCGCCGGCCGCGACGCGTTGCAGCAATCTCGACAGCTGCGTCTTTGCTTCGTGTGTATTCACGAATTTCATCGTTCCATACTAGACTAAGTTACTGGACTAAGTCAAGTCGAACCTCCTATTGCTTCCAGGACCGCGTGGGGCAAACGCGCCGGACCCAATCCCTCTACTCGACCACGCCTCGCGCGCCCACCTTTCCTCTTTTTCGGGACTCCGGTAGTCTAAACGAGCTTTCACGGCGAAGCCGCCTCTTCTTGAATAGCCAACTCAGCCTATGACACGGATTAACTGCGCTGCTGTACTCTTCGACATGGATGGCGTGCTCGTTGACTCCACTCCCGCTGTCGCGCGCGTTTGGACCGCTTGGGCTCTTGAACATGGCCTTGTCCCCGAGGAAGTCGTGCGCCAGGCCCATGGCCGCCCCAGTCTCGCCACCATCATCGAATTGCTCCCGCGGGGCGATCACGACGCCGAAAATCGCGATGTCGAACGCCGCGAAATCGAAGACATCGCTGATGTAGTCGCGCTCCCCGGCGCTTTGCATCTCCTGCAATCCATCCCCGAATCTCGCTGGACCGTGGTGACTTCCGCAACCCGTGCGCTCGCCGAAGTGCGCCTGCGTGCGGCCGGATTGCCCGTCCCGAAACACCTCGTCACTGCCAGCGATCTCTCGCGCGGTAAGCCCTTCCCCGATCCCTATCTAAAAGGCGCGGAAATGCTGCGAATCCCCGCTTCGGATTGCCTCGTCGTGGAGGACGCTGCCTCCGGCGTCCGCTCCGGCAAAGCGGCCGGCGCTCGCGTGCTGGCCGTGCTCACTACCTCGCCGGCCCTCGAACTTTCCGCCGCTGGCGCCGACTGGCTCGCGGACGACTTGAGCGCGCTTTCCCTCGCACCGGGTGCACAAAGCCCCGCGCTCGCGCTTCTTCTTCGCGAGAAGAAGTAGGCGGCCCGCCGCCGAATTAAGTTACAATCCTCCGTCTCGCCGGGTGGCCTAATTCAATTTAGATGGGGGACGTCTCGATGAATTTCTCGAAGCGGTACATTTTTCTCCTTGCAGTGGCTCTGTCCTTGGCTGGATCGCCTCTGCGCATGTACGCGCAGGATAAGGACGCGAAGCCTACGGACAAGCCGGCGGACGCCGCTGCTCAGCCCGCGCCGAAAGAAGAGTCCAGCGTCACCGAGCATTCCATCAAGCTCGGCTCGCAAACCATTCCCTACAAAGCGACAGCCGCAACTATTCTTCTAAAGAACGAAAAGGATGAGCCTACCGCTCTCCTCTATTCGACCGCTTACACGCGCAGCGACGTGAAAGATCCCAGCCAGCGCCCCATCGCGTTCGTCTATAACGGCGGCCCAGGCTCCTCTTCCGTCTGGCTGCACATGGGTTCGTTCTCCCCGAAGCGCGTCCTCACCGTGAACGCCGCGGCCACCCCTCCCGCTCCCTACAAGCTCGTGGACAACGCCAATTGCCTCCTCGACAAAACCGATCTGGTCTTCGTCGATCCCGTCGGCACTGGTTTCAGCCACGCCGTCGGCAAAGCCCAGGACAAGGATTTTTGGGGCGTGGATCAGGACGTCAAATCGCTCGCGCAATTCATCACCGCTTACGTCAGCCGCAATAACCGATGGAACTCCCCGAAGTTCCTGATTGGCGAAAGCTACGGCACATTTCGTTCTGCCGCTCTCTCCAATTATCTCCAGTCGCACGACGGCATGTATTTTAACGGCATTGTGCTCATTTCCTCGGTCCTGGACCTCGGAACGATTTCCTTCAATCCCGGCGAAGACATGCCTTATGTTTTCTATCTCCCGAGCTACGCCGCCACCGCGTGGTACCACAAGGTCCTCAAGGATCGTCCCGACAACTTGAGCGGCTTCCTCGAAGAAGCTCGCCATTTTTCCCAGACCGTTTATCTCAACGCTCTGGTGAAAGGTTCGAAGATCGGTGACGCGGAAAAGGCCGAAGTCGCCAAGCAGCTCGCGCGCTACACCGGCTTGAGCGAGGACTATCTGGTCAAAGCCGACCTCCGCGTTAACCTCCCGCAGTTTATGAAAGAGTTGCAGCGCAGCCGCGGCTTGACCACCGGCCGCCTCGACGCCCGTTTCTCCGGCTATAGCTACGATCTGCTCGGCGAATACGCCGAGTACGACCCGCAGGACACTTCCATCACCGGCCCATTCACCGCGGTTTTCAATACCTACGTCCGCGAAGATTTGAAGTTTGGCCAGGACAAGGTCTACCACACCGGCGCGGACGAGGCCGGCAATGCTTGGGACTGGA
This sequence comes from Candidatus Acidiferrum sp., assembly GCA_035310525.1. Lineage (GTDB taxonomy): Bacteria > Acidobacteriota > Terriglobia > Acidiferrales > UBA7541 > Acidiferrum. The sequence continues at coordinate 63,288 of DATGED010000005.1, forward strand.
AACATCGCGGCGGCGGCGACAATTTCGGATTCCCCGGCTCCCCCAATGTCGAAGGCGATCTGATTCAAGCCATGCTCACGAATCCGCACCTGCAAATCGAAGTTGAAAACGGCCTGTACGACCTGGCTACGCCTTTCTACGGCACGGAATACACCATGGAGCATCTCGGCCTTCCGGAAAACCTCCAGAAAAATATCCACCTCCAGTATTACGACGCGGGACACATGATGTATTTGCGCGAAGAGGATCTGGCGAAACTCAAGGCCAACGTCTCCAGCTTCATCGACGCTGCTTCCAAATAACTTCGGCCGAAATTCGGACTGCTGGCAAATCCCTCTGCACGTGCCGAGTCCCGGAATGAAAGTGGGCTGCTCCCGGCTTGTTTTCGCCTGGCAGCGGCCCCGGGCTTCTTTACCCCGGTAATCTTCTAGCACGTCTGCTCAAGGTACGACTCCGTCCGCATGCTTTTTCCACTAAACTTATCTTCGCAACCACTCGATCCAACCGTCAGAACTCCACAGGTGCTCTGGTCAACAAACCATGGGAACAACTCCACAAGTACCCCCGGCTCCACGCAAATTCGATATCGCTCAGCTCATAACTGCGATGCTGAAGTCTCGCGGCCACGTCAGCGACCTTATCTTCTCTCCTGGCCGCGCTCCACAAATTGAGGTCAGCGGGCAGCTCGTCGAGCTGAAGTTCAAAGGCCTCGAATGCCTGAGTTCGCAGGATACCAGCGACATTGCTCGCGATCTCATGGGCAAGAACGAGCATCCCATCCGCAAGCTCGAACAGGACGGTTCGGCGGATCTTTCTTACGGCGTGAACGGCGTGGGCAGATTCCGCGTGAACATTTTCCGCCAGCGCGGAAGCTGCGCGGTCGTCATGCGCGTCATTCCCGATGGTATTCCGAGTTTCGACGAATTGAATTTACCGGCGAAGCTCAAGGACATCGTGCAGTTGAGAAATGGCATCGTCCTGGTCACCGGGCCGACCGGCTCGGGAAAGTCTTCCACGCTCGCGGCCATCATCGACATGATGAACACCGAAAAAGCCATTCACATCTTGACGATCGAAGATCCCATCGAGTTTCTCCACAAGCATAAGAAAGCCACCATTCATCAGCGCGAACTCCACAGCGACACCCCGACTTTTTCTCTGGCCCTCCGCGCCGCACTTCGCCAGGCTCCCAAAGTCATTCTCGTCGGCGAGATGCGCGATCGCGAAACGATGGAGATCGCTCTGGAAGCTTCCGAGACCGGCCATCTTGTCCTCTCCACTCTGCACACCATTGATGCCGCGAAAACCGTCGAACGCATCGTCGGCGCATTTCCTATGAGCGATCAGCAGGGGATTCGCAACCGCCTCTCCAAGGCTTTTCGCTACCTGGTTTCCCAGCGCCTTCTGCCTCGAAAGGACGGCAAGGGCAGGATTGCCGCCATTGAGATTCTCACTTCGAACATGCGCACTCGCGAGTATGTCGAGAAAGGCGAATCCGAAGGAAAATCCCTGCTCGACGCCATGCGCGATGGCGACACGGAAGGAATGCAGCATTTCGACGGAGAAATTGAAAAGCTCATCCGTGCCGGGGTCATTAGCTTCGAAACCGGCCTCGCCTTTGCGACCAACTCCGGAAATCTCCGCCTCGAACTGGCAGATTTCAAGGAAGGCGCGGCAAGCGCCTCCCCGTCAAAAAAGCCTGAAGAAAAAATGGAAATGGAAATCGAGCGCTGATTCCTCTCCCGATACGCTAGAATCCTCCACGACGGATTAGGAGCGCTTTCCTCGGCACCGACTCACGGAGCGTTCCGCCATCCCATCCTTCTCGCGAAATGGAACCTCTCGGTAGCGATGCCAGTACCCGCTTTTGGCCGTCGGCGGAGATTGCTCTGCTGCTGACGCTTGTTTTTGCTCTTTTGGCCGTTTGGCAGCCTTCCCTCGCCGCAAGTTTTTTCCAGAAAGTGGAGTTCTTCTTTTCTCGTCTCGCGGAGCGCAGAAAGCTCGTTGTTTCGTTGCTGTTTCTTGCCGTAGTTTCCGTCCGGCTCGCTGTCCTTCCTCTTCTTCACGTGCCCGTTCCCGGAATTCACGATGAATTCAGTTATCTTCTGATGGGCGACACTTTCGCGCATGGCCGTCTGACGAATCCCACTCATCCCATGTGGATGAGTTTTGAAACGTTTCACGTCAATTGGTTTCCAACCTATTCTTCGATGTATCCCCCGGCCCAGGGCTTCGTGTTGGCCATCGGACAGTTGCTCGGCAATCCGTGGATCGGCGTGCTCCTCAGCGACGCCGCCATGTGCGCGGCTATTCTCTGGATGCTCCAGGCTTGGATGCCCGCACGTTGGGCCCTCCTCGGTGGCGTCTTTGCCGCGCTCAATCTCGGAATCGCCAGCTATTGGATGAACAGCTACTGGGGCGGCGCCGTGGCAGGAGCCGGCGGAGCTCTTGTCCTGGGCGCCCTCGCGCGCATCCGGCGGCGGCCCAGCCTCGGCAGCGCGCTGCTCTTCGGCTTGGGTGTTGCTATCCTCGCGAACAGCCGTCCTTACGAAGGACTCCTCTTCTGTATTCCCGCTGGAATTTGGCTCCTGTGGTGGATTGCTGGAAAAATTAAATCGCGCGCTTCGCTTCCATCGCGCATTCAAAAGGTCGTCCTGCCGCTCACCGTTTGCATCGCCGCAACTCTGGCGTTTATCGGCTATTACAACTGGCGTCTCACGGGAAATGCGCTGCTAATGCCCCACGTTTTGAATACTCGAACGTATCATTCGACACCGCTTTTTCTCTGGGAACACAACAAGCCCGAGCTCAAATACAACAACGAGCAGTTCGAGGATTTTTATAACGCATGGGAACGCGAAGACTATAAAACCACCTGGCACGATGTTCTGGGAGTGACCGCGGAAAAGGTAGCAAGACTGGGGGTTGTGCTTTTCTGGCCCGGCGCGCTTTTCTTGCTACCCGCCATCCCCCTCGCGCTGCGCGATCGCAAGATGCGTTTGCTGCTGGTAACACTTCTGGTTTGCGTTGCGGGAGTTTTTGTTGTGATCTGGTCGGCCCCTCATTATGCCGCGCCGGTGACTTGCGTTGTCTACGCCCTCCTCGTGCAGGCCTTGCGCCACTTGCGCCTGATGAAATGGAAGACTCGCGCGGTAGGCGTGGCACTTTCTCGCGTGCTCGTTGTTCTCCTCGTCCTCGAAACCGGGATCAACGTCGGCCGTCGCGCGTGCGACCCCATGTGGTGGACCTGCGCGGGAGATCCCAGCCGCGTCACCGTGATGAAGCAACTCGAGAAGTTGCCGGGAAAACATCTCATCCTGGTGCGCTACGCCGAGAATCACAATATCCACGACGAATGGGTTTATAACGGCGCGGACATTGATTGCTCCAAAGTCATCTGGGCTCGTGAACTCGACAAGGAGCAAAACGACAAGCTTTTTGCCTATTTCAAGGACCGCCGTGTCTGGCTCGTTGAACCTGACCTCGACAACACCAAAATCAAGCCCTACTCCCCTCCGCCCGATCAATGAGCGGATCGAGCGTTCAGACGGCCCGGTTCAATCTCATTGAAGGGGCTCAACCTCGCCACATTGATTTGGTCCGTAAATCGAGGTCGAACTGCCGTTCTGCAACCACCACCGCATCCATTTGAAGTAATCGCTTGGGGGTGCGTCACTCACCAGCCTCCCGTCCTGAGCCGCCGTGCGGTGAGTGAGCTCCATGAGCCCTGTAGAAGCAAGCCTGCCCATATCGGGGTCTGGGTTTCTTAGTTGTTCGATGAGCAATGGAACAGCGCGGCGTGAACCGGTGCGGGGCAGTGCCATGATCGCATTAGCCCGCGAGAACGGATCAGCACTCCCTAACAGGGAAACGACGTAAGGAAAACCGCCTTCCCCGCCCAATTCAGCCGCCGCGAGCACGTAATCTCTCGCTTGATTCGGCTGCTGGTTTTTTGCCACATCCAGCAAAAGCGGAAAATACTTCTTGTCCCCCATCTCGGACAAGTACTTGATCGCCATTTCCTTCCAGTAGGAGTAGCCCGAAGTACTTTGGATGATGCCTGCAAGAGTCTCTCTAGAGCGAGATGTATTCAAACGCCTAAGTCCCATTAAGGCGAAAGGAAGAGTGGCTGGCGAGTCTGCCATCGAAATTATCGTGTCCTCCAAGAATGGAGGGGCCAGACTCCCGATTACTCTTGCAGCCTCTCGCCGGCGTTCCTCATCCTTCGCGGAAAGATCCGCGATGTACGGCTGGAATGCGGGGGCCACATTCTCTGCGTTTCCGTCTATGACTTGAATTTGAAAATTTGTCTCTGCCTTGAATTCTTGGCCGCCTACTGGGAAAGAAAAGCCCTCTGTCACAGGTCCGTACTTCACAACCCACGTCGCATGAACCTCATAAGTCGCCGCTTTCGACAAATCATGTTCAAAGTTGACGAGTACTCTTTCATGACGCGTCTCTCCCGGGGCTAGAGTCTGGGCTGCACCGACACAACTAAACGCAAACCCTCGATCGCAGCTCGAATGAATAAGAGGAGGGCCGCTCGACACCGCGATTTCGTAACCGCCACACATAGAATAGCGGTCTCCTCGGAAAAATTGGACCGATTCCTTCCCGATATTCGTCAGTTCGAATGCGAGGAAGACCGGCTCGCCGACTCCGTACTGCTGTTTTTCCATCGAGAAGCTGCCTTGCAGTTGAGCTAACGCGCTTCCCCATGGAAGAAGACATAGGACCGACGCAGCACAATACCGTGTAACTCTTTGCCACATGGCACACCTCTAAAATATTAGACACCCGAACTCGCTGGAAAGCACGAAAACTCTCGTGCGCTTAGAATCGCCTTGGGGACCGATTGTCCGAGCGAACGTAAACCAATTTCCCCTACCGAGATGCCACCATCAGATTGTTTAGACCGAACTCGAAGGTTCGGTGAATGAATTTTTGAAAACCGATGCCTTGCAGCATTTCCTTTAACGTTTCGACGGGAATCCGTTTTTGGTGTTCGTCGCTTTCCATTTCATCGCTCACCAGATGGAGGCCGTGCAGCACGCGCAGGATCGGATCCACCATCGCCGAAGGCCAGGTGAGGATCAGCGAGCCTTGCGGCGCGAGGACACGATGCGCCTGGCGAAGCACAGCTTCCGGATCGGTCAAATGCTCGAGAACGGCCAGCATGACCACGTGATCGAATTCTCCATCGGAAAACGGAAGCGGCAATCTCAGATCCGCCCGCACGCACCGCCACCGGCCTCGCGTGCCTTCCTCGACTTGATCGTCCAATCCGACTCCGCTGCCGACGCGGTCCGCCGCATAATTCAAGAACGCGGCTTCCAGCCCGCAGCCAAGATCGAGCACGCGCGATCCCGCTCGAATGTGCGGATAGGCCGCGCGAAATCGCATTCGCGCGATGAAGTGGTCTATTCCGGTGTAGGGCATCTATTTCAGGTCGTAGTCGCCAATGTACGTGCCGCGGCTGATGCCGAGCATGCTCAGAAAAAAGGAAGCAAAAATCACCTGGATGCCGATGAAGAGCCACATGGACCAGAAGAGAACCTGGCGAACTTCGTGGAGCGGGCCAAAGCCGCTGGCGGCCCACCGCCAGGTCACCCAGGCGCAACCGGCGAAGCCGGCGAGAAATAGCCCGCCGCCGAGAAGAAGGCCGGACTCGAGCGTCACGCGCTTCAGCACGCGTTTCAGCGAAATGTTGCCGCGATCGAAACGCTCCGCGTAGCTGAACACTTTTGCGAAGGATCCGATCGAAAGAATCTGCACGCCCAGCAAAGTGAAGATCACGCCGAAAATCATCGTGTGAACGTCGAGCGTGATGCGTGAAGAAATCTGGCGAGGGCCGGGCAGCAGCCAGCTCACCAGGGCAAGTCCAAAAGCGGCCAGCGACGCGCCGGGCAAGATAAAAAGCCAGTTCGGAGCGTACAGCAGCATGAATCGCAGATGTCTCCAGCCGTCGCGGAAACTTCGCAGGTGCGGCGGACGGCCCCGTTTGTCCGGCCACAGGGTGATGGGAATTTCCGTGATGTTGGCGCGCAGTTGCGCCGCTTTGATCACAAACTCGGAGGCGAATTCCATGCCCGTGCTGCGCAAATCCATGCGGTCGTAGATGGCGCGCGTAAAACCGCGCATCCCGCAATGGGTGTCGCCGATGTGCGCATGAAAAAACAAATTCAGCAGAGAAGTCAGCGCGGGATTTCCGACATACTTGTGGTGCCAGGGCATCGCGCCGGGTTTGATCTCTCCGCGAAATCGGTTGCCCATCACCACGTCGTAGCCTTGCTTCCACATTTCGACGAAGCGGGGCACGTCGCCGAAGTCGTAACTGTCGTCCGCATCGCCCATGATGATGAAAGCGCCACGCGCGGCGCTGATTCCCGCGCGCAGCGCTGCGCCGTAGCCGCGCTGCTCCACGCGAATAACGCGCGCGCCGATTTTCTCGGCTATCTCGATCGAGCCGTCGGTCGAACCGTTGTCCGCGACGACAACTTCGCCGCGCAAACCCGCTTCCTGAAACGACTTCATCGCCTTTTGCACGCAGAATGAAATGGAATTCGCTTCATTCAGACAGGGAATAACTACCGACACGTCCACGGGCGGCGCGTCGCCGCTCATGTCGAGCCGCGTGGTTATTACCGGTTGGATCGCACGCGCGCGGTCTACTGCCAATTTGACGGCCTCCTCAAAGTTTTCCAGCTTCCCCTCAAACGAAATTCGCTCATGTTCTTTCTGCAACGCGCCGACTTCCAGCTTGCATTTTATCGCGCCGCCGCTATGATGGCGGAGCTTTGCGCGCTCTCCTGAGACTCCACATTGTCTAACACATCCGGCGTCCCTGCCACCAGCGCGGTTTCACCGACGCCCCTCGGGGCGCGCGGCCGCGGCCGCCTACTGCAAGTCCTTGGAGTCTGGTTTGGAGTTTCCGCCGCCATCGGAAATTCGATTGGCGCCGGAATTGTACGCACTCCGGGTGACATCGCGGCAATATTGCCGAGAACGTGGCTTTTTCTTGGCGTTTGGGTTGTCGGAGGATTGTACGCATTATTCGGGGCTTCTTCGCTCGCCGAGTTGGGCGCGGCTATTCCTCGCAGCGGCGGACAATATAATTTTTCGCGCCGCGCGATCGGCGAATATGCGGGATTCATCGTCGGATGGAGCGACTGGCTTTCCACATGCGGCACGGCGGCCGCGGTGGGAATTGTGATCGCGGAGTACAGCGGAAACCTTTTCCCGATTTTCGCGGGGCACGTGAAAATAATCGCAACCGCCGTGATCGTCGGCTTCGGAGTTTTGCAGTGGCGCGGAATCCGTTGGGGCAGCGGCGCGCAAATTCTGACTGCCGTGATGAAGACAGCCGCGTTTTTGATTTTGCTCGTCGCATGTTTCGCGCTCGGTGGACACGCGCGCGCGGCGGCTCCCGCGACGGTGGCGTTGCTGCCGGCATTGCCCGCGGGCTGGGGATTTGCCGTGGCCGTCATTCTCGGATTGCAAGCCGTTGTGTACACGATCGACGGATGGGATGGCATCATTTATTTTGGCGAAGAGGTACGAAATCCCGGCCGCGATGTGCCGCGCGCGATTTTCGGAAGCGTTCTCACCGTCATGGGACTCTATCTGCTCTTGAATCTGGCGGTAGTGTACGTGCTGCCGATGAACGAAATTGCTGGAAACAATTTTGCGCTCGGCGCGGTGGCGACGCGAATTTTTGGCGCGTATGGCGATACCATCATCCGCTCGATCATGGTCATTTCCATGCTGAGCTGCCTCAACGCCAATCAGCTTTTCTGCACGCGGACGCTCCACGCTATGAGCAGCGACGGCTTGTTTTTCCGGCCGGTCGCGAAAGTAAACGCGGGAGGAACGCCGGCGCTTGCGCTGCTTCTGAGCACGATTGCGGGAGTGCTTTTTGTGCTGGGATCATTTGAACGCGTGATCGCGATGCTCTCCTTTTTTTTCGTGGCGAATTACACGCTTTCCTACATTTCATTATTTTTACTGCGCAGGAAAGAGCCGGCAATGGCGCGGCCCTACCGCGCGTGGGGTTATCCGTGGACGACCGGAATTGCTCTGCTGGCTTCGGCGATTTTTCTGGTTGGATCCATCCTGACGGACCGGAAAAACGCGCCGCTGGCGCTCGCCATGCTGGTCGTCAGTTATCCCGTGTTCCGATTGCTGAAATGGACGTCAGACAAATCGCCTTCCACTGCGGCTAGCTCCTAGCTCGGCAATTTTTCCGCGACGGATTTTCCTTGCAAGAAAAGCAATAAATAGTCTCTGCCGCCGGCCTTAGAGTCGGTGCCGGACATGTTGAAACCGCCGAAGGGATGCGCACCAACCATCGCGCCCGTGCATTTGCGGTTCAGGTAAAGATTGCCGACGTGAAAGTTTTCCTGAGCCTTTTCGAGCTTCGCAGGATTCTTTGAGTAAACGGCGCCGGTAAGGCCGAACTCGGTGTTGTTGGCAATTTCGAGAGCGTGATCGAAGTTCTTCGCTTTGATTACAGCGAGGACGGGGCCGAAGATTTCTTCCTGGGAAATCTTTGCCTTGGGATCCACGTCGGCGATGATAGTCGGCTGAATGAAGTAGCCGTCGCCCGGCGCGCGGCCGCCGCCGTGGAGCAGCTTCCCCTCCTTCTTTCCTACTTCAATGTAACTCAGGATTGTGCTCATCGCGGATTTGCTGACGACCGGGCCCATGTAATTGTTCGGATCCTCGCTGGGACCGACGGCGATTTTCTTCGTGCGATCGACCAGCTTTTGAACAAACGTATCGTAGATCTTTTCGGAAACGATGGCGCGGGAACACGCGGAACATTTCTGGCCCTGGTAGCCGAAGGCGGCTTGCGTAACGCCTTCGACGGCCGCGTCGATGTCGCCTTCCTCATCCACGATGATGGAATCCTTGCCGCCCATTTCGAGCACGGTGCGCTTGATCCAGATCTGGCCGGGAACGGTTTTTCCTGCGAGCTCGCTGATACGCAGGCCGACTTCTTTCGAGCCGGTGAAAGCGATGTAGCGCGTCTTCGGATGCTTGACGAGGACGTCGCCGACGGTAGCGCCGGGACCGGTTAGAAAGCTCAGAGCGTCTTTTGGAATGCCGGCTTCATAGGCGATCTCGACAAATTTTGCGGCGACGGTCGGGGTATCGGCGGCAGGCTTCAGGATGACGGTATTACCAGTGACGAGCGAAGCCATGGTCATACCAGCGGCAATGGCGGCGGGAAAATTCCACGGGGGAATCACGACGCCGACGCCGAGCGGAATATAGACGAGGTAGTTTTTCTCGCCCTTCATGGGCACAACTTGCTGCGGGCCAGCGAGACGAAGCATCTCGCGGCCGTAATACTCAAGAAAATCGATGGTTTCCGCGGTATCCGCGTCGGCTTCGGGCCAGGTTTTGCCGGCCTCGTAGCAAATCCACGCGTTCATTTCAAATTTGCGTTCGCGGAGAATCTTGGCGGTACGGAAAAGGCATTCGGCGCGCTGCGCGGCGGGAACGCGCTTCCAGGACTCAAAGGCTTTGTTAGCGGCTTCGACGGCTTGCGCGGCCATTTCCGGAGTGGCCGTCTGGAAAACGCCGATGACCTGGGAAGGATGGGAAGGATTGGTCGAAGTGCGTTTTTCGGAAGTGATCACTTTCTGGCCGCCGATGTACATGGGATATTCACGGCCGAATTCGGAGGCGACTTTTTTGAGGGCCTCTTCCATGGCTTTGCGATTTTCGGGCTTCGAGAAATCGAGTAAGGGCTCGTTGGCGAACTCGGAAACGTGAATTTTGGCTTCAGCTGTTGCCATTGCGGATTGCCTCCTCATTGTTCAAAGAAGAGATTGTACTGCGAGCGTTGATTTCGCCACAAGGCGGATTGGGATGTGACTCGTGAGTCGTGACGCGTGACTGGTGACGCGTGACTGGTGATCCGTGACTGGTGATCCGTGATTCATGACTGGTGATTCGTGACCGGTGGCTTGGCGACTTCGTTTGCGCTTGCATTGAGAGGGGCGGCGGCGTTGCGGAGGGACTCGGCGTGGATGGCGCAAGCGGGGCGCCAGTCGTCGTCCCACTCAATTTTGATAGGAGCGTCCGCGGCTTTTTTGTCGATGACGAGGACGCCGCGAAGGATGAGGCTGAGGGCGTAGGTGATGACGGCAGCGCGACGCGAGGAGATGCGGCCCTGGGCAACGAGGACGACGAGATGGGCGAGAGTCGCGTTGATTTCCTCGGCGGATTTGAAAGAGGGGATGGGTTCACCGAAAAGATCGACGGAGAGGTCGGCGCGATCGGCGGCGGATGGAGTCGTTCTGGCAGCGAGAGCGGCGTGTTTGGAGCAAAGGCCGGTGGCCGGATCTAGTACGGGAAGACGGCAGCGACCGTTGGCCCGAGAGCAGCGGCGGCAACGAGCGGCCCCTCGTGGAGCGGGGGCGCGCTCGAGAGTTGTTGGAGACTGCGGTTGTTGTTCCATTTTAGTCCTCAGATTGAATTTTGGAGTGCGCACGGAGGCACACCCCCATAGGTGACGGAAAGCGTGTGGATGAGATTGATAGCAGAGGGGTTGCGACGGCACGGGCGTGTCGAGTTGTGACGGGTGTGCCGAGAAGGGAGCGAGAATGGCGGGGCCGGGCATGACGGAGGGTTGGAGAGCCATAAGTGCTGAACTTGACGATTTATTTTACCGCAAAGGATGATAACTTGTCAAGTTATTTCTACTATGGTAACCATTCGAATCGCCCGAGGTAGAGATTTAAGTGGATGAAGGGAAAGGAGATGGAGCGAAAATAGTGCGCCCGAAAAAACATTTCAACGGGCGGCCGAGGTCCGCATCGTCGACCTCCCGCACAATCTCCATAAAGCGCACAAAAATTGACTGCTGAAGCATGTCGATGTCCTGCTGTATGTTGCGGCCTTTTGTACATAGAACTTCAAGGCCCCCGGCGGGATCATCGTGCAGTCGACCATCAGGTGCTTGATGAATCAAACCCCTGGGATCAATCCTCAGGATCGGGTCGTTCCAGACGTAAGAGTAGAAGTTGATGCTGGCCGCGAAGCGTATTGGATCTTCGCTGATAAACCGTCCTGCTGGCGGGTCGTAGTATCTGGCACGATAGTACGATTCTTCGGAAAAGTTGGCAGGCTCGCTAAGGAACATTGAATTGTCGAGAGAATCTTCCACCATGAATCGCCTGATGGGGTCAGCGGTGCAACCGCATTCCCCGTGGAAATCGCTTTGACAGTACCGCAAGGCCTCTCTAAACTGACTCCTATGGTAGTGCACCTCAAGCCTGAAACAGAATCTCGGCTTCAAGAGCTTGCAGCGACGACTGGCCGTGCGCCGGATGAACTTGTCGAGGACGCGATGACTGGATACCTCGCAGAGCTAACCCAGGTGCGCAACGTGCTGGATGGCCGCTACGATGACATAAAGAGCGGCCGGGTTCAGCCCGTCGACGGCGAAGAGGCCTTTGGCCGCCTGCGCCAAAAGAGCCAAGACCGCCGCCGTTCATGAGCGGATTTGTTCTTCATCCTGACGCGCTCACAGATTTAAACGAAATTTGGGAATATATCGCTGCCGACAATCCTGGCGCTGCTGACCGTGTTCTTGAGGAAATCTATGAAGCGATTCGCGCGCTCGTCCCCTTTCCTCAAACGGGTCATAGCCGCTCCGATCTGACTTCTCGACCGCTGCGTTTCCATCCCTTACGGGATTTTCTTGTCGTATACGCGCCAGATGAAAAACCACTACTTGTCCTGGCCATTCTTCACGGTCGCCGCAGTCCTCGAGTCATCGCAGCTCTACTTCGTGAGAGAGAATAAATCCTGCTTCAAGTCCTCTTGGACACCAAATTGGGGGTGGCGTATCTATCCCCACCCCAATGCCGAAGGCATGGCTCTCCCCGCGCTACACGACGCTGGTTGTTAACCGGCGGCAACGGCACGGTGACCGTTCCTCATGAGGACGTGGAACGGACGGGCAGCGCAATGTTAACCTTTCACGAAAGGATACAAGAGGCGTTCCCAGAATGACAACGGACGAGCCACGAAGAGAATCTCGCCCGGTACCGCTTTTACAAGAGCTGGCGACTTTCTCGACTCGCTCGCAGATGCAGCAGAATCCACAATTCCTTTTTGTATTACTTCCTGCGTAATGGCGAGCACCATGCAGCCACAGTGCCAATGCTCCGAGGTCAGGCGGACCTGCGCTGCCATGTGCGCCGGGGCAGGGTTCGGAAGCACAAAACGCACCTCACCATTCGCATCGGTCTTGAGGCTTAAGTTTGCGTCGTATTTTGCGGGGGTTGTTTCTCCCTTTTCATAAAGCAGAGAGATCGAGACTGGTTGGTTTATTAACGGGCGACCATCGTTTGCGTTGATGACGCGGATTGTCACCTCCCCAGCTAGGCAGGCGGGTCCAAGCCATAGCAGCAATACAAGAGCCAGGTAGCGGAACGCTTGCATGTCTCTATCTCTCCCACCGACGGTTGCACGATTGGAGAATCAGTGGGTGGCCGGGACCTGAGAAAATAAATACCTGTTGGTATGGAACATCGCGGAGAGAATATCACTGCGGTACGTCTCGGGGAAGTATAGAGAGGCGGGGGTGCCCAAGGCTCGGTAATTGAACCTGGGTCTTGGCGTGGACGTTACTTTCGGTGACGGCCGCGACCGGTTACGAGGAAGAGTCCGACGCGGATGGTGGGTTCTGAAGGCGGACGGTGAGTTCCAGGAGCTTTCGAGGGGGTTGAGAACCGAGAGTGATGTGGGCGAGCTCGGTCCATTCGCCTTTATCGTTGATGCGCAGGGTGGAATTCGTGCGGATATCTCCGAGAGCGAAGCCCCAGGTCAGTTCCCTGCCGTCCGGTGACAACTTCACATCGGTTTCCAGATAGCGGCCATCGTTGAAGGCGCGCATGCGGTAAGTTTGAGCTTCATCGTCGTAGGAAATGATGCCGAAGGCCTGAAGCACAGGCTGGCCGTTCGATTTACTCCGCCCAACGCCCTCGATGAGCAGGATCAAGCCATCGAGCTTGTGGCTTGCTTCTTCGGTCTGGAGGAGTTGCACAGGCTCGCCGGGACCGCGCAGGACGCTAGCTTCGCCGGCCCATTTTCCAATCAGGAAGCTGAGTTTTTGCATGGCGGCGCGCTGGGCCGCGAGGTCGGGCATTCGTGGGAGGGGTGTCATGGAGGAAAGGAATACTAGCACGGGTGGGAATTTGCGATTCGAAGGGCGCGAAGGCGGCGGATGTAGGACTACGCGGGAGCCGAAGAAGGGCACGGCCCTTCGAAGCTCAGTGCAAACATGCCGTGCCCCTACGAGGTGAGTTCGCGGGTGGCTTCGGCGAAGATTTTTGTATGGAGGTCGATGTCGGCTTCGGTGGTGGCGGGGCACATGAGGGCCATGTTGTGGAAGGGAGTGAGAAGGACGCCGCGATTCAGAGCGTAGAGATGGAGGAAGCGCTCGAGGTCGAAATCGGCGGAGGCGGCCGATTCGCCACCGTTGCGCGGGGGCTTTGCGGCGAAGGTGTACTCGGCGCGGGCACCGAGGCGAGCCACGTTCCAGGGAAGATTGGCGGAGCGAATTTGTTCGGAAACGGCATCCGCAAAACGGTTGGCGAGCGGGATCATGTGCGCGAATGATGAAGGCGTAAGAATGTGCTCGAGAGTGGCGCGCATGGCGGCGAGGGAGAGCGCGTTGCCGGCGAGCGTGCCGCCGATGCCGCCGACGTCAACGTCTTCGAGTTGGAGGCGCGCGGCGATGCGCTGGGCGACCTCTTCGGTGACGCCGTAGGTAGCGCCGGGAATACCCCCGCCGATGGGTTTGCCGAATACGAGAATGTCGGGCTGAAGATTCCATTCGCGAGTGCAACCGCCGGGACCGGCGCAGATGGTGTGCGTTTCGTCGGCGAGGAGGAGCGTGCCGTAGCGGCGGGTGAGTTCGCGGGCGGCGGTCCAGTAGCCTTCGGCGGGAAGGATGATGCCGACGTTGGTCATGGCAGGCTCGGCGAGGACGCAGGCGACATCGTGATGCTTGAGAGCGTCCTCGAGGGCTTGAAGGTCGTTGAATTCGACGACGCGAGTAGTTTCGGCGGGATTGACGGGCGGACCGATATTGCCGCGGCGAGGGCCGACAACACCATCGTGAAGCGAGACGAAAGATTCGTCCACGGTGCCGTGATAGCAATAGTGAAAGACGAGGATTTTTGGGCGCTGCGTGATTTCGCGTGCGATGCGAATGGAGAAACGGTTGGCGTCGGTGGCGGTGAGCGTGAACTGCCAGAACGGGAGGCCGAAACGGCGCTGGAGATCTTCGCCGACCCAGAGAGAGTCTTCGGTGGGAAGCATGAGCGTGATGCCTTCGCGCACGCGGCGGGCAACGGCTTCGGCGACGACTTGAGGAGAGTGGCCGGTCATGGCGCCGGTGTCGCCGAGGCAGAGGTCCACGTAGTCGTGGCCGTCAACGTCGGTGAAATGGGCGCCGGCGGCGGATTTCACGAAGACGGGGAAGGCGCCGGCCCATTTGTTCATCCAGTTCATGGGGACGCCGCCGAGAAGAGAGCGTTGGGCGCGGAGATAGAGTTCGGCGGAGCGCGGATGATCGGCGACGAAGCGCTTTTCTTCGCGTTGGTGGAGGGATTGGAGTTTGGCGCGGTTGATAGCCGTCATAGTCACAAGACCCAAGAACCGCAAAAACAGCAGCGATGTGTCGAGGAATGCCACACATCGAAGAGAGATTCCTCGACTGCGCAGGCCGACATTCCGCAGGAGCGGAATGCAGGAAAAGGCGTCGGCCTGCTCCGCTCGGAATGACAGTACACGACAACATTTCGGAATGACAATACACGACTCCGTTTCATTTAGCGGAGGTCGCGGATGATTTCGCGGGCGGCGTTGGCGCCGGAGGAACCCGTGAGGCCATTGCCGGGATGCGTGCCGGAGCCGCAGAGAAAGAGGCCGCGGATGGGAGTCTTGTAGCGGGCCCAATCGAGGACGGGACGCATGGTGAAAAGCTGGTCGAGCGCGAGTTCGCCGTGAAAAATGTGGCCGCCGGTGAATCCGTAACAGGTTTCGAGGTCGTGAGGAGTGATGACCTGCATGTGCTCGATGAAGCTGGGGAGATCGGGAGCGTACTGAGCCAGAGTTTTGACGACGGTATCGCCGAGATCGCGGCGGCGGGCGTCCCAGTTGGTTTCGGACTTGAGGACGGACGTGCCGTCGGAGGAAGGGCCGGCAAGTTTGAAGGGCGCAAATTGGACGTAAGCGGAGAGGACGTGCTTGCCGTCGGGAGCGAGCAAAGGATCGAGAATCGTGGGAATGGTGACGTCCAGATAAGGCGCGGAGGAAAATTCGCCGTATTTGGAGGCGTCGAAGGCGCGCTCGAGATAATCGAGATCGGGACCGATGTGAATGCGTCCGGAAAGGGATTTGAGAGCGTTTTCGGAATTTTCCAGCGAGGGAAAGGCGGGCAAGCCGCTCAAAGCGAGATTGACTTTGGCGAGCGTACCGTTGGCGCGGATGTTGCGAATGCGGAGAGCAAAAGTGGGATCGAGTTGCGTGGGATCGAGGAGCTTGAAGAAGGTGCGCTTGGGATCGACGCCGGAGACCACGGCCGCGATGTTGATTTCCTCGCCGTCGGAGAGAACGAGGCCGCAGACGGCGCCATCTTTCACGCGGATGTGCTGGACCTCGGCGTTGGTGCGGATTTCCACGCCCGCATTTTTCGCGGATTCGGCAAGGGCGCGCGTGAAAGCGCCGAGACCGCCGCGCGGAAAAGCGGCGGGACCAACGGGATTCGAATCGGCGGCGGCGCGCATGAGGTAAACGGCGGTGGAACCGGCGGACCACGGACCGAGCGCGGTGCCGAAGATGCCGCGTGCGGCGATGACGGCGCGAACCAGCTCCGTTTCGAAAAATTCGGAAGCGAAATCCGCAACGGCCATGGGGCCCCAGCGGAGCAGGTCAAAGATGCCATGCTTGCCGAGGCTGCGAACACCGCGCCCGGCCTGGAATAAGTTCCAGAGATCTTCCGGCGAAGGCTTATCAATGGCGGGCGGAGTCATGGAGATGAGATCCGCGAGAACGGTGAAGAGGTGATCGAGAGTTTCGGCGAAGCGGGTATAGCTGGCGGCGTCTTTCGAGGAGATGCGCGCGATGCCTTCGGAGGTCCTGGCGATGTCCTCGTAGAAAAAAAGCGATTCGCCATCGAGGCGCGGAGCAAAGACGCGCGGGTCGGGGCGAAGAATCTGGTAATCGGCTTTATCGAGCTGGAGGTCGCGTGCAATCTCCGCGCGGAGCGGCCCGAGCGTGTGCGCAAGTGTGGAAGCATGGAAGCCGGGATGAAATTCCTCGGTGATGGCGCCGCCGCCGAGGATTTCGCGGCGTTCGAGGAGAAGGGGCTTAAATCCGCCCTTGGCGAGATAGAAGGCGGTGATGAGAGCGTTGTGGCCGCCGCCGATGAGAGCTACGCGCTGTCCGAGGGGCATGGTTAGTTTCTGCTCCCGGAAGCGCGGCGAAGGCTGGAGCCCTTCCAGTCTTTGAGAATGACCTGGCTGGCGATGCGCCCCGGAGCGCCCATGATGCCGCCGCCGGGATGCGTCGCGGAGCCACACATATAGAGATTGGAAATGGGAGTGCGGTAATAGGCCCAGCCGGGAACGGGGCGAAGGAAGAACAGTTGTTCGAGAGAAAGTTCGCCCTGGAAAATATTGCCTTGTGTGAGGCCGAACTCGCGCTCGAGGTCGAGCGGAGTGAGGATCTGGCGGCCGACGATGATTTTTTTTATGTTGGGGGCGAATTCGGCGATGGCGTTGATGACGGCGTCGCCGAAGGCTTCCCGTTGCTCGTCCCAAGTGCCCTTGGCGAGTTTGTACGGCGCGTATTGGACGAAGCAGGAGAGCACATGCTTGCCGGGCGGGGCGACGCTGGGATCGGTCAGGCTGGGAATCACGATATCGATGTAGGGCTTGCGAGAGAAGTGGCCGTATTTGGCGTCGTCGTAGGCGCGCTCCATGTAGTCGATGCTGGGAGAGATGGAAATCGCGCCGCGAAGATGGGCGCCTGGTCCTGGGCGGCATTTGAAGTCCGGAAGCGCGTCGAGAGCGAGATTGACTTTGCCGGAAGAGCCGCGGAATTTGTAGCGGCGAACGCTTTCGAGAAAATCGGCGGGGAGCTCGCTCGGGTCGAGAAATCTTTCGAAAGTCAGATGGGGATCCACGCTGGATGAGACCACCCTGGCAGAGATCTCTTCGCCGGACTGGAGTGCCACGCCGCAGGCGCGGCCGTTCTTGACGAGAATTTTTGCCACGCCGGCTTGCGTGCGGATATCCACGCCGGCTTCGCGAGCGGCATCGGCGATGGCGTTCGAAATAGCACCAGTGCCGCCGCGGCTGAAGCCCCAAGAGCGGAACGCGCCGTCAATTTCGCCCATGTAGTGATGGAGGAGAACGTAGGCCGTGCCCGGCGAGCGAATCCCGAGGAAGGTTCCGATGATGCCGGAGGCGGACATGGTGGCTTTCAGGACGTCGGTTTCAAACCACTGGTCGAGGAAATCGGCGGCGCTCATGGTCATGAGCTGGACGAGCGTGTAGCGCTCGTCGGAAGAGAGCGAGCGGAAACGCTGCATCAGGAAATGAAGCTGCTTGAGATCGCCGGGCTTGAGAGTTGTGGGATCGGGCGGAATCATGGAGAGGAGCGGCTTCACGAAGCGGCACATCGGCGTCATCATTTTGGAGAATTCGTCGTAGGCTTCGGCGTCAACGCGGGAGTGACGGCGGATTTCGCGCTGGGTGCGGGCGTGATCGTTCATGCGCCAGAGGAAATTGCCGTTGGGCATGGGAGTGAAGGTGCCATCGAGGGGAAGAATCTCGAGACCGTGGCGGGGAAGATCAAGTTCGCGAATGATCTCAGGACGAAGCAGGGAGACCACGTAGGAGCATTCGGAAAAGAGAAAACCGGGAATGATTTCCTCGGTGACGGCGGCGCCGCCGAGGACGTGGCGGCGTTCGAGAACGAGAATTTTTTTTCCAGCGCGGGCGAGGTAGGCCGCATTAACCAGGCCGTTGTGGCCGCCGCCGATGACGATCGCGTCGTAATGCTGCGCCATGCAGAAAAGCTCCGATCAAACGTGGCCCGGTGCGGCCGGGAAAGGCTGACGATACTGAGAAAAAACTTCAGGATGCAAGGACTGGACATTCTACTGGGGGTGGGGAGAGCGAGCAAGGGCGGGGCTTGGCCAAACGACGGCTGTGGAGTGGGGCAGTGCGAGAGAATGCGCGCTCTACATCTCCGCTTCTACTGCTTACGCGCGCTTTTGACCGCCGGGTTGGGCACAAAACGATAGCCGAGCCCACGAACAGTGAGCAGATAGCGCGGCTTGGAGGGCTCCGGCTCGATATATCGCCGAAGCCGCACGATGAAATTATCGATGGCTCGCGTGTCCGTGTCTTCGTGCAGATTCCAGACTTCCTGCAAAATTTGTTTGCGGGAAACGGGGCGCCCGCTATTTTGAATCAGGCAGCGGAACAAGTCGGATTCCATCATGGTGAGAGGAACGACCTGTTTGCCGACGCGCAATTGCAGGTTCTGAAAGTCCACGACCTTGTCGTCAAAGCGGAAGCTTTCCGGGACAGGCAAGGCGGCGGCATCCGGTTCCGTTTCGGCTGCGCGAGGATGCAGCCAATTCTTCCTGCGCAGCAAGCTGGCAATCCGCGCGATCAGAATGGCGAGGTTGAAGGGCTTGGGAAGGTAATCATCCGCGCCGGATTCAAATCCTTTCAGAACATCCTCTGGCCGGCCGCGAGCAGTCAGCATGAGCAAGGGAGTGTAGTTCGCAGCTTTGCGCAACTCGCGAGCGACGGTGAAGCCGTCCTTGCCCGGGAGCATGACGTCCAAGATGAGCGCATCGAAGTTTTCGTGATCTTTCAGCAGCCGCTTCAGGGCGGCCTCACCATTGTCCGAAATCTGAACGGCATGACCTTCGGCCTCGAGGTTGAAACGCAACCCTTCCGCCAGATGCGCTTCGTCCTCGACGATGAGCAGCCGGCTCATGCTTGATATACCCTGGGAAGGCGGATACTGAAGGTGCTGCCGCGCCCGACACCTTCGCTCTCGGCGAAAGCGTCGCCGCCGTGACGACGGGCGATGGAGCGCACGATGAACAAGCCGAGACCCGTGCCCTTCACCTTATCCGTCTTGAAATTCGAAGCGCGGTAGAAGCGCTTGAAGATCCGTTTCACTTCGTTTCGCGGAATGCCAATGCCGCGATCTTGAACGCGAAGCAAAGCCGTATCCAAGTTGGGAGTGAGAAGTTCCACGATAATATTCTTCTTCTCGCCCGAATATTTAATGGCGTTATCCAACAGGTTGATCACCGCGGTGCGAAGTTCCTCGGGATTCCCGAGGACGGTGATTTCTTCGGCGGGCATCGTGCCCAGACTCAAAACGTCGGGAGTGAGATTCTGGCGCAAACGCGCGAGAGCGAGCACTTCGCGCACGATGGTGGAAAACTGAACCTCCTGCCAGTTCTTGCGCGCGCCGCCCTGCCGGACCTCTCCCGCTTTCAAGACTTGCTCGACGGTTCCAAGCAGCCGGTCGGTATCTTCCAGCATGATGCGATAAAAATCGCGTCTTTTGGCTTCGTCGAGATTGCGGCTGGCGAGTGTTTCGAGGTACAGCCGGATGGAAGCGATAGGTGTTTTCAGTTCGTGAGTGACGGCATTGAGGAAGCTATCCTGCTGTTCGTTGCGGCGAATTTCGCGAACCAGGAAGATGGTGTTAACCACCAATCCGGCGATCAGCAATCCGAAGAAAATGATGCCGAGTACGAGAGGAACCACCTGGCGCCAGTGAAAAATGATCCAGCTGACATTCAGGGCGACGGCCAGGGCGACGAGACACGTCCCCAGCACGATGAAGAAGACGATGGCTTTGGTGCGGCGCGTGATGCGCATGACCTTGTAGTTTACGCCAAGGCCGACGCAACGGCACTGGGGGTGGCAGAAGCCAAACGGCGCAAGGACGGATGGATGCGGGCTTCCAAAGCCTGAGGGCTAGAGTCAGTCGCCGCCCAGCACCGCGACGGGAGCGGCTGCCCGAGATGCTTCGGTGACAACGGGGCTCGGGCGCGTTCCGGCGTGGGTGTGCAGGTCCGCAAGCTTGTGGCGCTTGACGTCGTGCGCGAGGCCTAGGGTTTTCAGAACCCAAATGCCATACCAGTTCGTGTCGATCTCATACCACGCCAGGCCGTGACGCGCCGATTGCGGAACAGCGTGATGGTTGTTGTGCCAGCCCTCGCCGAACGTCAGCAGGGCAACCCAAAGACTGTTCTTGGATGTGTCGTCGGTGAGGAACCGGCGCGAGCCCCACATGTGCGTGGCGGAATTTACAAGCCAGGTGGCGTGCAGGCCGACGACGGTACGCAGGAAGATGCCCCACAACAGGCAAGAGAAGCCTCCGATCGCGTAGATGCCGATTCCCAAAAGAGTGAGCGGGACCCAATGCCATTTGGTGATCCAAAGATGAAACTTGTCTTTGCGCAGATCGGGAACAAAGGGGAGGAGATCCTTGGCATTGTTGTGCATGGCCTGCCCGGTGAGAATCCAGCCCATGTGGGCCCACAAGCCGCCGTCGCGCGGAGAATGCGGATCGCCTTCCTTGTCCGTATTCTGATGGTGGACGCGGTGGGTGGCCACCCAAGCGATGGGTCCGCCCTCGAGCGCCAGCGTTCCGCAAGTGGTCAGAAAATATTCCATCCACTTGGGGGTTTTGTAGCCGCGGTGCGTGAGCAGGCGATGGTAGCCAATCCCGATGCCGAGGCTTCCAGAGATCCACCAAAGGAAGGCCGCCAGAGCGAGGCCCTTCCAAGTGAAGAAAAACAACGCGGCGATCGCGCCAATATGGAAAGCCAGCATGAACGAGGTCGTCGTCCAATTGACGGGTTCAGAAAATGTTTTGTCGCGGCGCATGATGTTCATGAGCCAACCGTAGCATGGGGGAAGAATGGCTTCTGTAATAGTTCTGTAATCCCTCCAGGGAAGTTTCTAAAAAAATTTGTGTCCAGAAGTGCAGGAAGATTTTCCACTTTTTCGCTCGACCTGTACGAACGGCCACTGTACTCCGCGCCATGAAACTGCGCGCGCGCTGAGCATGTTGCGAAAATCGCAGCTACTTCGTGGCAATCTGCTTGAACATTTTTGAGCCAAGAAATCGAGTCGATGCGGATCGTCGCGCGAATCGCGCGTGTGCTGAAGTGAAAGCGCGGCAGAAGCAAATCGCGCCGAATTCCACAATGTGTGTTAAGAAGTTCCTTGCTATCGCGTCTTTGGTAGTAGAAGAGCCGAGGAGGTCATGCTTGGCGGCCGCGATAGAACAGATCATGGTGACGAAAGCGCCGGGCGAACTTGAGGAGCTATTTCGTGCGCACCATGTGTGCGTCCTGAGGGCGGCCTATCGGGTGACCGGAAGCATGGCGGACGCGGAGGACGTGGCGCAAACTGTATTTCTCCGGCTGGCTCGCGGGACCATCGATCGTGACCGTATCTCCAATCTTCAGAGTTACTTACACCGGTCGGCGGTCAATGCGGCGCTGGACTTGATTCGCTCCAGGAGCCATCGCGAGGCGTTGCCAATCGAGACGGTAGAAGAATTGCCGTCCCAGCTCAGTCCTTCGCCGGAACGCGCGCATTCTTCGCTGGAAATGAAGAGTTCGCTGCGGCGCGAACTTGCGAAATTGAGTCCGCGGACCGCGGAGATGTTTACGCTGCGCTATCTCGAAGGACTGGACAATCCAGAAATCGCCCAGATGATGAAGACGACGCAAGCGGTCGTCGCGGTCACTCTTCACCGAGCCCGAGCGCGATTGAAAAAAGGGCTGAGCGGTTTTAGAAAAGGTGCATCATGAGATTATTTGGCTCGAAGAAGAACGAATACCTGGATCGCGCGATCTCCGAACTGCGCGGCGAGGAGCCTGACTCCAAGACGCTCTCCGCTTCCGCCGATCGCGTGTGGCAAAAACTGCAGGCAGCCGAGGGAGAGGAATCAGCAATCAACGCTTTGCAGCCGATCCGCGGGTGCGACGATGTCCGAGCATTGCTGCCGGCGTTTCATCAACGGGAATTGGCTCCGGCCCGCGCGCTGCTGGTGGAAGATCATCTGCGCGAATGCGCTGCGTGCCGTTCGTATGCGCATGGGCGCGGAATGGAAGGCCGGACAAACGTCAACTGGCGGATGGAACCTTCGTCGCGCGGATTTCAGTGGAGCTTCGCGAGACTCGCCGCAGCGGCGGCAGCGGTGGCTTTGCTGGCCGCGCTCATTTGGACCGGCCGCAACTGGTACTTCGC
The DNA here is from genome assembly GCA_035310525.1 of Candidatus Acidiferrum sp. Classification (GTDB taxonomy): domain Bacteria; phylum Acidobacteriota; class Terriglobia; order Acidiferrales; family UBA7541; genus Acidiferrum. Next base: position 85,622 of record DATGED010000005.1, read on the forward strand.
CGGGCCTCCGGGAAATCGCGCGCGAATCGACAGCATCGAAGGGCAAGCGTATCGCGTCGGGCCCGGCGGCGAACGGGCGTTGAAGCCCGGCGACGAGATCAGCGAGGGCGAATTCATCCGCACGGCCGCGAACTCTCATGCCCAAGTGCGCCTCTTCGACGGTTCGGAAGTGGAAATGAACCAGCGCGCAGAACTGGCAGTAAGCGCGAACCGGCGTGACACTACCATCCATCTCGATCAGGGAAACATTATCGTGCAGGCCGCGAAGCGCCGTACCGGGCACCTTTATGTCAGCGCTCCCGATTGCACAGTGGCCGTTACCGGCACCGTTTTTTCCGTGAACTCGGGCACGAAAGGCTCGCGCGTTGCGGTGATTGAAGGAGAAGTTCACGTTAAACACGCCGGGCAGGAATCCATTTTGCACTCGGGCGATGAAATGGCGACAACCCAGAGCGTGGGCCTCGTTCCCGTGCGCGAAGAGATCGCCTGGAGCAGCGATCTGGACCACCAGCTTGCGTTGCTCGCGGAATTCTCGAAGCTGCGCAAGAAACTCGACGAAATCCAGACTCCCGGTCCGCGCTATGAGAGCAAAATCCTTCCGCTGCTGCCGGCGGACACCGTCCTGTATATCGGCATCCCCAATCTTGGCGATGCGCTGCAGCAGGCGAACCAGATTTTCCAGCAGCAACTTTCGCAAAGCAAAGTCCTGCAGGACTGGTGGAACAAGAGCGGCAACTCGAATCAGCATCCGACTCCCGCGGAGCTCATCGAGCAAATCCGGATCATGAGCCAGTATCTCGGCGACGAAGTGGTGATTACCTGCCGGGGAACGTCGAGCGCCATGGAAGGCGGTCCCCTTCTGCTGGCCCAAATTCGCCAGCCCGGACTGAAGGATTTCTTGCAGAACCATCTTGCCGATACACTGGCTAACCACCAGGGGACGTCGGACCTGCACGTGGTGGATGCGCAATCGCTCGCATCTCTTCCCGGCGCACAACGGGGGATGATCATGCTGGTAAGGCCGGATATGTTGGTGGTCGGTGGCGATGCCGGCGCTGTCCAACAGATGAACGCGCAGCTCGATGCCGGGGCGACTCCCTTTGTGGGGACGGATTTCGGCAAGCGCATCGCCAATGTTTACACTCAGGGCGCCGAAACTCTGGTTGCCGCCAATCTCGGACAGATTTTGAATTCTTCCCACGCGGATTCGTCGGATTCCAAAGCGCTGCGGAATAGCGGCTTCAACGACATCAAGTATTTGATGGCCACGCGAGGCGAGACGTCGAACCAGGCCGACAACAGGATCACGCTGGAATTCAGCGGCCAACGCCGCGGGATCGCGTCCTGGCTGGCCGCACCCGCGCCCATGGGCTCGCTGGACTACGTCTCCGCGAACGCTGGAGCGGCATTTTCATTTGTTGCAAAGCAACCGGCGCTGATGCTCGACGACCTGTTCAGCACCATCGGCGCTTCCAGCCCCAACTTCAGCCAGGATCTCGCAAAGACAAATGCGGAACTTGGTCTGGACCTTCGCAACGACCTGGCGGGCTCACTCGGCGGAGAGATGACGCTCGCCCTCGATGGACCCGTTCTGCCGACTCCTTCGTGGAAGGCTGTGATCGAGGTGAATGACTCGGGAGGCCTGCAGTTGGCCATCGAAAAGCTCGTGCAGGGCATCAACCGCGAGGCGCAAAAGTCGAATGAGCCGGGCGTGACGATCAACCAGGCTCAGGAAGGTGGCCGGACGTTTTACACCATCCAGGCGCAGCGCGCCGGTCTTGGCACGGAATATGTTTACACCTACGCGGACGGGTACTTGATCCTGGCGCCTTCGCGGGCGCTCGTGGTTGCCGCGTTGCAGACTCACGCAAACGGCACGTCGCTGGCACGCTCCGCGGCGTTTCACGCACTTTTGCCGAGCGACAACCATGCGAACTTCTCGGCGATGTTCTATCAAAACTTCAGCCCCATCCTGAAACCACTGGCTTCGCAGCTGAATTCCGGCCAACTGGCGCTGCTACAGCAACTGGCGGCGGACTCCAAACCCAGCGTATTCTCCGCGTACGGAGAAAGCGATCGCATCGAGGTAGCGAGCAGCGGCAAGTTGTTTGACTTGAATCCCGGCGCTCTGACATTGTTTCATTTGCTCGGCGCCTCGGATCGTGGAACTTCGCGCACTCCGAATCCGTAATGAATAGTAGATGACCAACCCTACCATCGAGCTCGATGGGCTCGAAGTGCAGCTCGGCGGCCGAACGATTCTTCACGGTCTCACAGGCGTTTTGAAGAGTCGCGCCATTGGTTTGCTCGGACCGAACGGCGCGGGCAAATCGACGCTGATCAACACACTGCTTGGCTTTCACTCACCATCCAAAGGGAGCGCCCGCGTGCTCGGGCTCAACTCGCATAATGATGGAAAGGCGCTGCGCGCCCTCGTCGGCTACATGCCGGAAAATGACGCATTCATTTCAAAAATGTCAGGTGTGCGATTTGTTCGCTACATGGCGGAGATTTCCGGGCTGCCCGCCGAGCAAGCGATGGAGCGAGCGCACGAGGCTTTCGTGTACGTTGGATTAGGCGAGGCGCGGTATCGCCCGGTGGGCACGTATTCGCTGGGCATGAAGCAACTGGCCAAGCTCGCGCAGGCCATCGCGCACGGCCCACAGCTGCTGATTCTGGACGAACCGACGAACGGGATGGACCCGCCGGCGCGCAAACGCCTGATCGAACTGATTCGTGAAATCCGCGAGGCCAGCGATATTTGTTTGCTGCTCTCGTCCCACCTGCTGCGCGACGTGGAAGAAACGTGCGACGAGGTGCTCATCCTGCGCAACGGGAAAATCGCGTCGATCTGCAATCTGGTCGAAGAGCGCCGCGCCAACCGCAAGTTTCTCGAACTCGAAACCATCGGCGCGGAACCATCTTTCACGACTTCGCTGGAGAGTCTCGGGTGCGAGTGCGCGGTATTCGCCAACGGCCGGATCAAGGTGGTCATGCCGGACAGCGTTGAAATCCGCGAGGTGTTCAAGGTTGCCGCGGACCGGGGCGTGCAGATTCGCCGGATGAATCACAGGCGCGATTCGCTGGAGGACATTTTTCTCAACGCGATGGAACAAACGGGAGCCGCGGATGGCCGTATATAAGCGGAGGTACAATTCGTACGGCGGCTCGCTGACTCCGCAATGGTCGCGTTTCTTCGTGCTGACGCGTTATGCCTTCGCGGACCTGTTCAAGTCGCGCTTCTTTGTGCTTCTGCTGATTCTTTCGATCATCCCCTGCCTGTTTTTTGCCGGTTACATTTTCATCGCCAACAACAAAACTATCCAGCTACTCATGCAAGTGCGCTCCGCGGATTTGCTCTCGGTGGAAACTAAATACTTCATCGTCATCATGATGGTGCAGACGCAAGCTGCTTTTCTCTTGAATTGCTGGGTAGGCCCGGTGCTGATCTCCGGCGACCTGACCAACGGAGCACTGCCGCTTTTTCTGAGCCGGCCGTTCAGCCGCGCGGATTATGTTCTGGGAAAGCTCGCAGTCCTGGGGTTACTGCTATCCGCGGTGACGTGGATTCCTTGCCTGCTCTTGTTCAGCTTGCAGTCCGGGCTGGCGAGGAACGGCTGGATATGGTCGCACTTGTGGATGGTCGTCCCTATTATCTTCTGCTCCGCGATTTGGATTCTGATGCTTTCGCTAATTTCACTGGCGGTGTCGGCCTGGGTCAAGCTGCGAATTGTGGCGACGGGCGTGATCTTCATTTCTTTTTTCATTCCCGCTGGTCTTGGTGAAATGTTCAACGCGATCATGGGGACCTACTGGGGACAGTTGCTGAATTTCTCGTATATGTTCCGGCTAATCCTGGCGAAAGGCTTTCGGGAGGAATCCGGACTGCTGGGCTCGGTGGACTGGATCGGCGTTCCGGTGTGGGCGGCCTGGGGAGTCTTGATTGCGGTGTGCGTGCTTTCGCTCTTCATTCTGAATGTGCGTTTGCGCGCGCGGGAGACGGTGCGAGGATGACACCAGACGCGCGCCAGATCGTGTTCGAGAACGTCTCCAAGTTCTACGGAGAGGTTCTCGGCGTCAACAAAGTGAGTTTCTCGCTCGAGCCGGGGATTACCAGCCTTGTGGGTCCGAACGGTTCCGGCAAGACCACGCTAATGAACCTGCTGACCGGCTTGATCAAGCCTTCGCAAGGCACGATCCACGTCCTCGGGCTCACGACCCACCAGCCGGTCGAATTTTTCCGCCAGGTCGGATATTGCACGCAATTTGACTCGTTCCCTCCCGGGACGAACGGCTACGACTTTATCTACTGGCCGCTGCGCCTGCACGGATTTGGCGCGGATCAGGCCGCCAAGCTGACCAACGAGGCGCTGGACCGCGCGGGCATGGCGCAAGTCGCGCGGCGCAAAGTCGCGGGCTACAGCAAAGGCATGAGGCAGCGCATTCGCCTGGCTCAGGCCATTGCGCATCATCCGACGGTGCTGGTTCTCGATGAGCCGCTCAACGGCCTCGATCCCATGGCGCGCTCGGAATCGATCGCGCTGTTCCAGGCGATTTCCAAGCAAGGAATGCACGTCATCATTTCCAGCCACATCCTGGAAGAGGTCGATCGGATTTCCGACCGTGTGGTACTGATGAGCAGCGGGTACGTCGTGGCCGAGGGCCAGATTCGAGAAGTTCGCCGCGAAGTGCGCGATCATCCCATGCAAATTCTGGTGCGCTGTTCGAACGCGGCAAGGCTGGCCTCCGCGGCGTTCGAACTCGATCATGTCGTTGAAGCCAAAATCCTGAATGACGGGCAGAGCGTGCTGGTTCGCACGCGGGACGCCGAGCAGTTCTATCTGCTGCTGAACAAGATCGTTTCCGGAGGGTTGCTGGAAGTCGATGCCGTGGCGCCGGCGGATGACGACGTGAATTCCATCTATCAATATCTCATCGGATCGGATGGCGGACCGGCATGAGCATCCAGGAATCGGTTTCGCAGGCGCAGAAAACACTGAAGGAACAGCCGTGGCAGCTCTACGCCAGCCAGGTTGCCGTCCTCGTGCGCAACGAGGTGCGGCGAAATCTGTTTACGCGAAGGAGAATCTGGGTCTATTTCCTTGCCTTGATTCCCGTGATCATCATCCTGATCCACTATTTTGTGGACAAGAATAATTCCCCGGCGCAAATCGAGGAGGATGGGGTGGTGCTCGCGGGGATCGTCCAACTCTATTATTTCCGGCTGGGAATCTTCTTCGCTTGCATGGGCATTTTTACGTGGCTGTTTCGCGGCGAAATGGTGGAACGCACCCTGCACTATCAATTCCTCGTTCCTGTCAGAAAAGAGGTTCTGGTTGTTGGAAAGTTTCTTGCCGGCGCCATCATTTCCATCGCGCTCTTCGAAACAGCCGTGCTTGCCTGCTTCTACCTCACCTACAGCCGGTTTGGCTCAGCGGGAAGATCGTACGTTTTCGACGGGCCGGGCCTCGGCCAATTGGGTTCTTATCTCCTTGTTACGGCGCTCGCTTGTCTCGGCTACGGCGCCGTGTTTCTGGCCCTAAGCCTGCTTTTCAAGAATCCCATCATTCCCGGAGTGATGTTGATGGGTTGGGAAGCGATATGTCCTATCTTCCCGGCCTGGGCCCAGCGGCTGAGCGTCACCTTTTACCTGAAAAATCTCTGCCCTGTGAATTTGCCCGCCGACGGTCCACTCGCTATTTTCACGATTGTGGCCGAGCCAGTTTCTCCCTTTCTCGCTGTCTTCGGATTGCTTTGCCTCACTCTCGCCATCCTTGTCCTGTCCTGCTTCCTTATTCACCGTCTCGAAATCACCTATACGGCCGAATAGCCTCCGGGGAGACTTTCGGCGAAGTTGGCCAAAATGTGCCGTTTTCCGCGCGGGACCAAAGCAAGGGTGCCGAATTCGAGCTTCGGCGAGAGCCCTATATTTTTTTGCCTCCTGCCGCCCCTTATCCAGGAGAAAGCCAAAGAGCCCAATTTCCCAGCTCTGGTTGAGTGCTCGAAAGGAACAGTTTGGAGGAGGGGATATGAGAAAACTATTTGCGATCGCGGCCCTGGCAATCTTCGCGCTGCCGCTGCAGGCAAAGGACAAGCACGACTACGAAAAAGGCGTGTTGATGCGCATGGATTCTTCGTCCTGCGGGTATGCGGAGAAAGGCAGCAAAACCCTGGCGGGCGAGATTTTGGGCACAGACGCTCAGCACAAAAAAACGCAAGAACTGCTTTGCCAGGAATACACGCTGCAAACGGACCGTATCACTTACCGCATTCGCCCGAAGGACGACAAGCACCCCGCGCTCCTTCCCATCGGAGAGACCGCGGAGTTCCGGATTCACAAGGACAAGCTCATTCTTCGCGTCATCGAGTTCGATGAGAAAGAGCACGAATATGTCGTTGTTTCCATGACGCCCCGAACCGACGTGGCCCAGAATCAGCCCGTAGCGGCTCGCGTCGTTCGCTAACGGCTCGGCGAGTTCCCCGTTTTCATCCCCTCCGGGCATGGCCCGCGGATTCGGCTGAATTCCGCTGGCCATGCCTTCTCTCTCTTGAGATTCCGATTTCCTGCTCGCCATTACCATCCCTGCGTCAATGAAAACGTGTGTCTTGTTCGCCTGACCCTCTTAGCACAACATGGGTGAGGGAGCGCGGAACGGTTCCCTCGATTCATCGCATGACACCCCTTCTCGAGATCGAAGATCTTGACGTCGCCTACACTGCCCGTACCGGCGAGATAGTACCGGCTCTCGCCGGTGTCGGATTCCAGCTCAAGCCCGGCGAAATACTTGGCGTATTGGGAGAATCCGGATCAGGCAAGAGCACACTGGCAAGCGCTCTGCTGCGACTGCTTCCCGCGAACGGGCAAATCCAGCGGGGCAAAGTTTTGTTCGAGGGGAAGGATCTGCTTTACGCTTCTCCCCAAGAGCTTCGGAAAATTCGCGGCGCCCGGATTGGCCTGATCCTTCAGGAGCCATCATCGGCCTTGCATCCAACACTCCGCGTTGGCCGGCAAGTCGGCGACGTACTGGCAGCCCACCAATCTTTGGATCGGCGAACGCTGCGTGAAAAGACCCGGCAGATCGTCGCCGAACTATTCCCCGCTGACGCGGAGCGCATTTCACGCGCGTATCCGCATGAATTAAGCGGAGGGCAGCGCCAGAGGGTCTTGATTGCGCAGGCCATTGCGTGCGGACCTTCCCTCCTCATCGCCGACGAACCGACCGCTTCTCTAGACCCTACGACACAACAAGAAATTCTGAAGCTCTTCGCCGAGCTTCGGCGGAGACTCGGGCTGGCCATAATCCTCATCACTCACAATCCCGCGGTCCTCGCGGGGCTCGCGGACCGCGTGCTGATACTTTATGCCGGGCGAGTCGCCGAACTCGGTCCAACAGCGCAAGTGCTGGGTACTCCCGCGCATCCCTACACAGAGGCCCTATTGCGTTGTTTGCCTTCACACATCGCAGACGAGCGGAAAATTTCCAAAAGCATGTTGAAAGTAATCCCCGGAGAACCGCCACACTTGTCGCGGCGCTCCGCGGGATGCCAATATGAGCCCAGATGCGGGGAGAGGATGGAAGTTTGCAAGTCTCGCGAACCGTCGGCGTTTGCAGTGAGCGAGGTTCACAGAGTTTCCTGCTTCAAGTTTGCAGGTTGAGCGTGGATTCGGAATCCCGATATGCAGCCGCTATTGCAGGTTGAAAATCTGGTGAAGAGTTACGCGGCCGGGCGATTCACGAACACGACGCCTGCGTTCGCCGCATTGGATGGCGTATCCCTCTCCATCCAACCGCAAAGCACGTTGGCCCTTGTGGGTGAATCAGGGTCCGGAAAAAGTACACTGGCTTTCTGCGTCGCCTGCCTGGAAGTTCCGACGTCGGGGAGCATTTGGTTTGAAGGCGCGAATATCGCTGTGCTCGAGGAAAAGCAACGGCGCAAAGTGCGCCCGCGCATCCAACTCGTTTTCCAGGATCCCGCCAACTCCCTCAATCCGCGATGGACAGCACTCGAGATCGTCGGCGAGCCTCTTCTCGTCCAGCGGCAGTTCACTCAACAGGAGCGCACGGACAAAGTGTTTGCGCTTTTCGAGCGCGTTGCTCTTCCCCTTAAAATCGCGGAGCGGAAACCCGATGAGCTCAGCGGAGGCCAGAAGCAGCGGCTGGCGATTGCCCGCGCGCTGGCGCTCGAGCCAAAACTTCTCGTTCTGGATGAAGCTCTCTCCGCGCTGGACTGCTCCGTGCAGGCGCAGATTTCGAATCTCCTCGTTGAGTTGCAAAACTCGCTCGGCCTCACTTACCTTTTCATTACGCACGATTTTGCAATGGCCTCGCACCTCGCGGATCAAATCGCCGTCATGCATCGCGGCCGCATCGTGGAGTGCGGCCCCGCCGCGGACATTCTCCGGGCGCCGAGTCACGAAGCAACCCGCTCGCTTCTCGCGGCTACGCCGCGCTTCCTCGATCCTCCCGGCGCGCTGGTGAATGGCTGATGCGCTACCTCCTGCGCAGAATCCTTCACGCACTCTTTCTCCTCTTCGGCGTATCCCTTCTTACGTTTCTTTTTTCGGCACTGACTCCCGGAAACTATTTCGATGAAATGCGCCTGAGCCCGCAAATCTCTCCGGAAACTGTCGCGGCTCTGCGCGCGCAGTACCAACTGGATCGCCCGCTCCCCATCCGCTATGCGCACTGGCTCAATGCCGTTGCACACGGAAAACTGGGATTCTCGTTTGCCTATAACAGCCCCGTGGGACCGCTGCTCTGGGTTCGCGCGCGAAACACTCTGCTCCTCACGGCCACGGCAACTCTTCTCGCCTGGCTCCTGGCTCTTCCGCTGGGAGTCTGGAGCGCCGCCAGATTTTGCCGCGCTCCCGACCGCATCCTCTCGTGGACCACCGCGGCACTTCTCGTGGTTCCCGACCTCGTGCTGGCGCTCGGCTTGTTAATTGTGGCGGTGCGCACTGGATGGTTTCCAACCGGCGGCATGGTTTCGCTCGGGTTTGAAAGTTTGTCTGCTTTCCAAAAGTTCCGTGACCTCGCGGTTCACATGGCCCTTCCGGTTGCCGCGCTTGTCCTCTCCGCTTTGCCGATGCTCTTGCGGCACGTACGCGCCTCGGTCGCCGAAGCTCTGGAAGCGCCATTTCTGCGGGCCGCCGCTGGTCACGGAATTCCCCCTCGCACGATTCTCTATCGCTACGCGCTTCGCGCCGCGGCGAACCCCCTCATCTCGCTTTTTGGATTTAGCGTGGGAACGCTCTTAAGCGGCTCCCTGCTTGTGGAAGTCATCATGAGCTGGCCGGGCCTGGGACCGCTGTTGCTCGAGGCCATCCTGGCGCGCGATCTGTATGTGGTGATCGGCGGCGTACTGCTTTCGATGGTTTTCCTCGTCGGGGGAAATCTCCTGGCGGATTTCCTGCTCTATTGGGCCGATCCGCGGATTCGAACTGCGGAGAGCGCGAAGTGACAGTGCCGCGCAAGCTCGCGAAGTGGCTTGTCACTCTCGTCCTGCTCCATGGCATAGTGGCGGCCGCGGGGTTCTTCGCGCCGTACGATCCTGTCGAGCAGGACCGGGACCGTCCTTACCTTCCTCCCATGCGTCTCCACACCGTGGATACTCTGGGACACTTCCATCTCCGCCCCTTTTTCTATGCGCTCCGCCTGCGGCCTGATTCGTTCGATCAGTACGAGGAAGATAGAAGCGCGGGAATTCCACTTCGCTTCTTCACAGACGGCGCAGGCTATCATGTGCTCGGCATTGTGCCGTCACATTTGCATCTCTTCGGCGCGAGCGGTTCCCGGATTTATCTCCTGGGAAGTGACGGCTACGGCCGCGATCAGCTATCGCGAATTCTCTATGGAGGACAAGTATCACTCCTGGCAGGCTTGCTTGGCGCGGGCGTCACGTTGCTTCTCGGAGCGATGATCGGTATGGCCGCGGGCTACTACGGCGGCTGGCGGGACGACGTCCTCATGCGCGTGGCCGAGCTTTTCCTGGCGCTTCCGTGGTTGTATCTTCTATTTGCTTTGCGTGCCTTTCTGCCCCTTTCGGTCAGTCCTATTCAGGCGTTCCTACTCGTGGTAGTTGTCATCGGATTGGTCGGTTGGGCGCGGCCCGCTCGCGTGGTACGCGGGGTTGTCCTCAGCGTGAAGGAACGCGATTTCGTCCGCGCCGCGAGGGGCTTCGGTGCGTCCGGGGCTTACCTTTTGCGGCGTCACATCTTTCCGGAGACGGCAAGCGTCCTGCTCACGCAAGCCGCAATACTCGTTCCCCAATTTATCCTGGCTGAAATGACATTGTCGTTCCTCGGGCTTGGCGTGCCCGAACCGGTCTCGAGCTGGGGAAATCTTCTGGCGACGCTGCAGCAATACAGCGTACTGGTTTCTTACTGGTGGATGTACCTGCCGGCACTGGCGATCGTGCCGTTCTTCCTGGGATACCTCGGTCTCGCAAGTGCATTGCAGGAGCGCGCCGGCACGTACAAGATAGACGGGAAGAACAGTTGGTACCTGACGTGAGAAAAGAATCCTTGTCTTCCTGGCCCTGCCGTTGCGCCGCCGGCCTCCTGCTGGCCTGCGCGATGGCACTTGTGTCGCGGGCGGGTGGAGTTCCGCAGGCGCCGCAGGCCGATGCGAAGGAAGAGCCGCTTGTCATGCCCGGAGAGATTGGGCGCTCCGGAGGCCGCCTGGTCGTCTCGCTGCGAGCTGAGCCGAAGACTCTGAATCCGCTGACCGCCGCGGATAGTCCGTCTCGCGAGGTCATCAGCGCGATGCAAGCCGACCTCATCCACATCAACCGTGGAACCCAGCTCACCGAACCGGCGCTGGCCAAATCCTGGAAAATTTCACCGGACAGTCTCCGCTACACTCTCACTTTGCGAAGAGGATTGCGTTTCTCGGACGGGCATCCTTGCGATGCCGACGACGTGCTATTCACGTTTCGCGTGTACCTTGATGAGAATATCCATGCCACACAGCGCGACCAGCTGATCGTCGGCGGAAAACCAATCACCGTGCGCAAACTCGATGAGCGCACCGTCGTATTCGAGTTCGCCAAGCCCCACGGAGCCGAAGAACGGCTTTTCGACGGATTCGAGATCTTGCCGCGGCATCTCCTCGAGAAACCATACGAGGAGGGAAAGCTCGGCCAGCTTTGGACACTCTCGACGCCTGCCAGCGAGTGGGCCGGTCTCGGTCCATTTCGGCTGAAGGAGTACGTCGCGGGACAAAAACTGGTGCTTGAGCGCAATCCTTACTACTGGAAGACCGATTCGAAGGGAAATCGCCTGCCGTATCTCGACGAACTTGATTTTCTGTTTGTGCCGAGCGCCGATGCGCAAGTTTTGCGCTTTCAATCGGGCGAGACGGACATCATCACACGGCTTGGCGCGGAGAATTTCTCGGTACTTTCCCGGCAGCAACGCGGTTACACAATGGCGGATGCTGGCCCGGGCCTCGAATTCAATTTTCTTTTTTTCAACTTGAACGATCCTAGCGACAAGACTTCGCCGGAAATGGCGCGGAAATTGAAATGGTTTCGCGACGTAAGATTTCGTCAGGCAGTCTCAGCGACGATCGATCGCGAGGCCATCGTGCGCCTCGTCTATCAGGGCCGCGGCGCACCGCTTTGGGGACCGGTCACGCCTGGAGATCGCCGCTGGGTGGATACATCGCTGCCGCATCCAGCTCGTTCGCCGGAACGGGCCCGAGCGCTGCTGAAGGAAGCGGGATTTTCGTGGCGGACGGCACCGGATGGTGCGCCGTCTCTCGTGGATTCGGATGGCCGGCCGGTTGAATTCTCAATACTGACAAGCTCCTCAAACGCCGACCGCCTCAAGATGGCCACGCTCATTCAGGATGATCTAAAACAGCTGGGCATGCATGCGCAGGTTGTGCCGATGGAGTTCCGCTCCCTGATTGATCGCGTAACGCAAACGAAGGAGTACGATGCCTGCGTGCTGGGGCTCGCCAGTTTCGATACCGACCCAAATCCCGATCTCAACGTGTGGCTGTCGAGCGGGGGAACGCATCTTTGGAATCCATCGCAAGCGCATCCGGCCACACCATGGGAGGCGGAGATCGACGGCCTCATGGAACAGCAGGGTTCCACTCCCGGTTTTGCGCAACGCAAGAAACTCTACGACCGGGTGCAGGAAATTTTGGCGGAGAATCAACCCATGATTTTTCTGGCCAGTCCCGATATTCTGGTCGGAGCAAAAAACTCTCTGGGTAACATCCATCCGGCCGTTCTCGAACCGTATCTGCTCTGGAACGTCGAACAGCTCTATTTCCGCACAGGTGCGGGAGGGCCCTCGCTGTGACGCCGGTGGTCACAAAAGCGGCCAAGCATGCACAGAGTGCGCAGAGCGATGAGCGTCTCGTGAAGGAGTGCCTGGCTGGGAAGGAGGAGGCGTGGTCCGAGCTGATCGAAAAGTACAAAGCGCTGATCTATTCGATCCCCGTGAAGTACCGCTTGCCCCCCGACGAGGCGTCCGAGGTTTTTCAGGCCACGTGCGTCGAGCTGCTGAAGAGTCTGCCGCAACTCCGCGAACCAAAGGCGCTCCCCAAATGGCTGATGCAGGTGGCGCATCATCAGTGTTATCGCTGGAAGCAACAACAGCAGCGGCTCGTAAGCCGTGACGCGGAGCCGGACTTGCCGGTGCCGGAGACGCCGGCCATCGCGGAGTCCCTGGTGCAGCAAACACAAGAGGAACAGTTGCTTCGTAATGCCATGGCCGCGCTCTCGCCGCAGTGCCGGCGTCTCGTGGAACTTCTGTTTTTCGAGACGCCCTCGCGTCCTTACGCCGAAGTCGCGGAGGAGTTGGGCCTCGCGGTAGGTTCCATAGGCTTTACCCGCCAGAAATGCATGGATCGCCTGCGCAAACATCTCAGCGAACTGGGATTCGACTGATGCCCGCGGCGGCCAAAAAGAATAGCCGGGAAGAAATTCTCTTACAATTGGGCCGCATCGAGAACGAACCGGACCGGCGGAGATATCTCTCGCGGCATAAGGCATTGTTGCGCAGCGAGGTCGTAACGCAGCTCGCGGATCTGGTGCATGAAAAGATCCGCGTAGACACGAAGGAAGCCCTGCGTCTTGCCGAAGGCGCGCTGATGATCGGGCGCAGGCTGCGGCGAAAAGAAGATATCGGCCTCGGACTTCGCGCCAAAGCCAACGCGCTCTACGCTTGCGGGGACAATCGCGCCGCCGTCGAACATCACGAACAGGCTTTTGAAATTTACGAAGCAACGGGTAACTGGAAGGAAGCAGCGCGCACGCTGAGCAGTTCCCTGCAACCGCTGATCCTGCTCGGGGAATACGACCGAGCCTTTAAAGCCTCAGAACGAGCGAGGGAAATCTTCACGCGCATCGGCGAAACGCGCCGCATCGCCAGCCTGGACAACAACGTCGGCAACATTTTCCACCGGCAGGACCGCTTCGAAGAAGCCATGATCCATTATGAGCGCGCCTATAAGACGCTCGCAGAACATCAGGATTGGGAACGGGTGGCCATTACGCTGCACAACATGGCGATGTGCCTCATCAGCCTGAATGATTTTCCGAAATCCCTCGATTGTTACCAGAAAGCCCGCGAACTCTGCGTCCGCTACGACATGCCGCTGCTTCGCGACCAGGCCGATTACAACATCGCGTATCTCTACTATTTCCGCGGCGAGTACAGCCGCGCCATCGAAATGCTGTTCGCCACTCGACGCGCGTGCGAAGCCACGGGCGACGCGTACCATTTCGCCCTCTGTCATCTGGACCTTTCGGAGATTTATCTCGAGCTGAATCTGAGCGAAGAAGCGCGCGAGATGGCGCACGAGGGGTTCCTTCGTTTTGAAAAACTGGGGATGGGCTATGAAGCCGCGAAAACTCTTGCAAACGAGGCCATCGCCTTCGGTCAGCAGGGAAAAACCGTCCACGCTCTGGAACTTTTCACGAAAGCCCGGGCCATGTTTGCCGCGGAAAAGAATCTTGTATGGCCCTGGCTTCTGGACCTCTACCAGGGTCTGCTTCTCTTCCACGAAGGCCGGTACTTTGAAGCACGCCGGCTATGCGGGGGCGCCGCCGCCTTTTTCGATCAGAGCGCGCTTCCCGGCAAAGCCGCGCTCGCGCATCTACTTCTCGCGCGCATTGCGCTCCAGGTCGGCGAACTTCCCGCCGCTCAATCGGAAACGGACGCGGCCAGTTCCAAAATCTCCGGTTTGCAATTTCCGGTTTTGGCTTACCAGACCCACTTTCTCGGCGGCCAGCTCGCGCAAACTCGCGGCGACCGGCCCGCGGCCCTCGCGGCCTATCAGGAAGCGCGCAAAGCCCTGGAAGCTCTCCGCAGCCGATTGCACGCCGAAGAACTCAAAATCTCTTTCGTAAAAAACCGCTTGCAAGTCTACGAGGCTCTTGTCGAGCTGCACCTGAGCGGGGATGGTGGCGAGGCTTCCACCCGGCAAGCCTTCTCGTGTATTGAGGCCGCCAAATCCCGAAGCATGACCGAAATGATTTTTCAGAGCGGCCAGAGTTTACCCCTGGGCGACGCCGGACAGAGCGAACTGGTGCGCAGAATTCGCGACTTGCGCGAAGATCTGAACTGGTATTACCACCGCATCGAGCTCGAGCAGCTTCGGCCGGAGGAGACGACAGCGCAGAGGCTTCAGCAACTACAGGAAAAAGCCCTTTCCCACGAAAACGAACTTTTGCGCACGCTGCGTGAGTTGCCCGCGCAGGAGCGTGAAAACGCCACGCTGGAAGCTCCGGCGGGTTTTTCCCTCGAAAAACTGCAAGCCACTCTCCCGGACGGCGCAGCTCTCATCGAATACTATTCGGCGGGAGACCGGCTCGTTGCCGCGGTTGTCACCCGAAATTCCATCGAAATCACGTCCATCACCGTCTTCTCGCGCGTCCTTCATCTCTTGCAGTTGCTGCGATTCCAGCTTTCGAAATTTCGCATGGGCGCGACCTACACGCAGCGGTTCGAACAGCCTTTGCTTCACGCCACGCAAAACCATCTCGAAGCGCTCCACGCGGAGCTCATCGCGCCATTGACCTCTCATCTCAACGCGAAGCATCTGATCTTTGTTCCCCACGGACCGCTTCACTTTCTTCCGTTTCATGCCCTAAAAGCCGGCGACAGCTATCTTTGCGATTCGTACACCATTTCCTACGCTCCAAGCGCGACGGTCTTCGCCCTCTGCCAGGAGAAGCCAGCGAGCCAATCGGCCGGTTCCCTCATCATGGGAATCCCGGACGACCGCGCACCGCACATCCTGGCCGAGGTGCAATCCGTTGCGTCCATCCTTCCAAAAACGGAGCTGTTCCTCGGGGGGCAGGCCACCGCAGAGGTTCTCAAGACAAAGGGCGCCCAAAGCGCACTTCTGCACATCGCCACCCACGGCACTTACCGCCAGGACAATCCTATGTTTTCTGGCATCCGGCTCGGCGACGGTTACCTCAACTTGTACGATCTCTACCAGATGCGACTGTCGGCAAGGCACGTAACCCTCAGTGGGTGTGCCACGGGGATGAACTTTGTTGCTGCCGGAGACGAGCTCCTCGGGCTGCAGCGCGGCCTCTTTTGTGCAGGTGCCGGGTCCCTGCTTCTTGCCCTCTGGGATGTTCATGATCGCAGCACGGCGGAGCTCATGCAGGCCTTCTACAAGGGCTTCACGGAGTCCAGCGATATGGCCAGCTCGCTACAATCCGCGATGAAGCAGCTTCGCCAGCAAAATCCTCATCCCTACTTTTGGGCTCCCTTTGTTCTTGTGGGCCAACTCACTAAAAATAAAAGACTTAACTAAAATCAGCAAGTCTATATTTTTCATCCTGGCGCTCTCCCTTATGCAACGTCAGCTGTTAGACCGTGGCCACCGCTGGGGAGCGGAGGGCAGAGGAAGGAAATGATGGGGGGAAGGAAGATGAAGCACTTTGCGACAGAGGAATGGATCGATTTTGTGAATGGAGTGGTCTCAAGTGAGCGGCGGGGAGAAATGCAGAAACACTTCGCAACCGGCTGCCAGCGCTGTAAGGAGACAGTCTCGATATGGCAAAGAGTCCGCAATACGGCAGCAATGGAGGCATGTTACCAGCCGCCTGCGGAGTCTGTCCGGTTGGCCAAAGCCTCGTTCTTGACCGGCCAGCTGAATGCGCCAAAGAAGGCTTCTCGCGGGCTGGTCGAGTTGCTGTTCGACAGCTTCCTGCAGCCGGCAATGGCGGGAGCCAGGTCAGTCGTAATAGGAACAAGGCAAATGCTATACCGCGCTGACCCTTATCAAATCGACATCCAGATTGAGCCCAAGCCGGGCGGAAACCGGCTGGTCATCACCGGGCAATTGCTCGATCTGAGCCGCCAAGGAGTGATGGGCCGCGACGTTCAAGTCACGCTTTCGAACCGCCGTGGAAACAGCATCATCGTGGCTACAAACCAGTTCGGCGAGTTTTCCTGCGAGATCGAAAACTCCGGCGATTTGGAGCTTTCCATTCCGGGCCATGACGCTACTCCGATCGAGATCTCATTGCGCAATGCCTTGGGAAATCTGCCCGGAGGCAAAGCATGAACATGGCTATCCCATCGAGTTTCAAAGAAACGAAGCAGCTCGGTACGCTAGTACCAATACTTCGTACATCTTTTGTTTGGCACGAAGAGACCACCCGTACTATTTGCAGCAGAGACGAAATCCGCGAATTTTAGCGGGTAAGCCTCTGCTCCGATGGGCGGACAGGTTGACACCAGGAGACTCCGAGAAGGAAACAAACCGATGAAACGCAACCTCAGCATCTGCATGATTCTACTGGTTTTATCTGTAATGCTGGCGACTCCCGCCGCCGCGCAAAATCGCTATATCGTTCGAAGTTCAGGCGGATTGGGCTCGGTGCTCAATCTCTGCTCACTCTTGGGTTGCCAAGTCAAGGGTTCGCTTGATGGCAATATCAACCAGACCTTTCTGGTGACCTCCTCCAAAAACTTGGTCGTCAATCTCTTGAACTTTACCGTCAATCTGGTGGATTCGCTGCTGGGAATTCAGAGTATCGAGCCAGACTCTCTCCTGCCGATACCGCAGCCTTCCCTGAACGGAATCTCCTCGGGACTCTCGGACACCACGCTGGTCAACTATTACGGCACGATGGTTACCCACGGATATGCAGCGCAGCCTGCCGCACAGATTATCCGGCTTACCGATGCGCAGAACGGCTTTAATGTGGGTGGCTCGGGAATCGTCGCCGTCATTGATACCGGCGTTGATCCATCGCATCCAGTGCTCTCCCCTGTTCTGCTCCCAGGGTACGACTTTACCCGTAATCAGGCGGGCGCTTCGGAGTGGCCCGACGTTTCCTCTACGGGGATCAGCACGACTACTTCTTCGAATGCGCAGCCTGCGATGGTGCAGCAGTCCAGCGCCGCGATTCTCGATCAATCCTCCGCCGCCATTCTGGACGGCTCGCCGTATGTGGCCTTTGGTCATGGCACGATGACGTCCGGGCTGGTGCACCTGGTCGCGCCAAACGCCAAAATCCTGCCCTTGAAGGCCTTTTCGTCGAACGGCACGGGTAACCTTTCGAATATCGTAGCGGCCCTTTACTACGCCGTTCAAAATAAAGCGAATGTCGTGAACATGAGTTTTGATCTCTCCTATCCTTCACCGGCGCTGTCCCAGGCGATTTCGTACGCCAATAAGGCGGGCGTCGTGCTGGTAGCGGCGGCGGGGAACGAAAGCACGAGCGCGAGGGTTTACCCTGCCTCGATCTCAAATTCTGTGGTGGGCATTGCCTCGACCACGGATTGGGACGCACGCTCATCCTTCTCGAACTATGGCACCGCGGACGTCTGGATCGCGAGCCCCGGCGAGAACGTGATCAGCACCTATCCCGGCGGAACCTACGGAAGCGAATCCGGTACTTCGTTCAGCTCTCCTCTTGTGGCCGGAACCGTCGCACTCATGCTTAGCGTCAAGCAGCCGATTAACCAGTCGCAAGCTGCCAGCGCGCTTTCTCACGCGCGGGTTCTGACGTCGGACCTCAATCATGGCCGCCTGGACGCGTATCAAGCCTTATCGGCTTGGCAGAACTCGAGCTCGGGCTGGTCCTGGTCTTGGTAACAGCCGTGAGCAACGAGCGCGCTCCCGTGCTCGGCATTGCATCCAACCTGACCGGGGTGCCCGAATCACTCCGGGTCAAGCAGCTAGAAGAGCAGGCTGCCGCGCTTCGCAACTCCGTGATTTGCGCGTTTAACCAGCTCCTGGACCTGAAGGATCTCAACACCGGCGTGCATAGCACTCGACTCGCGGAATGGGGCATGCGCGTCGGGCAAGAGCTGGGGCTGGACGAAGCGGAACTGCAGAATCTGGAAGTCGCAGCGCTCCTTCACGACATCGGCAAAGTGGGAATTCCCGATTCCATTTTGAAGAAACCCGGAAAACTGGATGAAGACGAATACGCGCTGATGAAGAAACATCCGGAATACGGGTGGGCTGTGTTACGCATGCTGCCCGGATTCGAACGCGCCGCGCTCGACATCCTTCATCACCACGAATCTTTTGATGGCAAAGGCTACCCCGCCGGGCTGAAGGAAACCGAAATCCCCATCGTTTCTCGCATCGTCACGGTCATTGATGCGTTCGACGCGATGGTTTCTTCGCGGCCTTACCGCAAGGGCCTCCCGCACGAAGAAGCTGTCCGCCGCTTGATCTTGTCCAGCGGCACGCAGTTCGATCCAGTGGTGGTACAGAGCTTCCTCTCCTTCGCGCAAGCGGAAATGGATACCGTCTTCGCGGCTGCCGGCACTTCCGTCTCGTCGGCCCTCTGAAGTAGTTTGTCCGTTGCTCAGCGTGGCGCTTTCCTATCCCGCCTCCGCGGCGCGGGCGCCTCGACGGAATTCCGCGAGCGCGTCCAGGATCCCTGGTCCATACATTTCGGTTTTCTTCTCGCCGAAGCCGGAAACAGTTCGAAGTTCGCTGAGCGAGCGCGGGCGCACTCTGCACAACTCGTCGAGCGATGTGTCATGCATCACTATAAAAGCCGCGATGCCGCGTTCCTTAGCTTCCTTTCGCCGCCACTCGCGAAGATGCTCGCGCAAGTCAGAATCGATTTCGAAAGAAATGCCGCGTCTGGACGGAGTCTCCGAGGCAATCCGCGCGGGCGAGCGTACACTTATCGCTGGCCGCGAGTCGCGTGCGCGACTCGAGCCGGCTCCAGCCGCCGTGGCTTTACGTTTCGTTGCTTTCTTAGCGGGAACGGCGGCCGCCAACCATTCCGGCTCACCGATGCAAACGTCGCACGCGCCGCACGAATTCCACTTTCGAATTTCGCCGAAATGCGAACAGATCTGATGGTGCCGGCAGGCCCGCGCTTCCACGAACCTGCGAATATCGCGATAACGCTGCCAGGCACGTGTTTTTTCCGCTTCGTCGGTGAGTTGATCGACGAAATACGTCAGCAGGCCGACGTCGCGCTTCTGCCAAAGAAGCAGGCAATCCGCCGGAGCACCGTCGCGTCCCGCACGGCCTGCTTCCTGGTAATACTGCTCGATCGATTTCGGCAACGAGAGATGTATCACGGCACGCACCGCGGCTTTATTGATCCCCAGGCCAAAAGCAATCGTGCCAACCAGCACGCGCACTTCATCACTCATCCACCGCTCCTGGTTCTTTTTCCGCGTTTCCCCATCCATCTTTCCATGGTAGGCCACCGCGGAAATCCCCTGCGCTTCCAGGAAATCCACGGTCTCTTCCACGCGTGCGATCGTCGGCGCATACACGATTACGTTGCTATCGGCGTATTTTCGCAATGCTTTGAGGAGCAGCTCGGATTGCATTCGCCCGGAACATTCCTTCACGAGATAGCGCAAATTCGGGCGATGGAAGCTGGCGATGTACTTATCAGGCTGGCGAAGCTGCAGCTGCGAGAGGATGTCGTGCCGCACGCGGTGCGTGGCGCTGGCGGTAAAGGCGGCAATGGGCCGGTCGGAAAATTGTTCGCGCAAGCGGCTCAACTGGCGGTATTCCGGCCGGAACTCGTGACCCCACTCTGATATGCAGTGGGCTTCGTCAATCACAAAAAACGATACGGGCACGCGGCTCAACCAGCCGAAGGTATCCTCGCGCGCAATCCGTTCGGGAGAAAGATAGAGAAGGCGGTACGCGCCTTCGATGGACTTGTGTACGACCCACGACTGCACGTCCGGTGCGACGGAGCTGTTCAACAACGCGGACGGAATGCCCATCTGCGTGAGTTGCGCCACCTGGTCCTGCATCAAGGCCATCAGCGGCGAAATCACAACAACGGTTTTCTCGGCCATGATCGCCGCGGGCAATTGGTAACAAAGAGACTTGCCGCCGCCCGTCGGCATCACCACACACGTGTCGCGCCCACCGAGCAAACTCTTTACAATGTTTTCTTGCAACGGCCGGAAAGCGTCGTATCCCCAATATTTCCGTAGCGCTTCGTGCAGCTCTTTCCCCGAACTCATGCTGAGAGTATAGATGCCAGTGGAGACGCGGTCTATCCGCTGTTCTCGCATTCGTCAATTCTCTCGCTTCGCTTACGATTCACTTGACATCCGTCCTCCAAGAAGGTAACTCCGCTACCTTGCTGGAGGCCTTTCTTTGACCTGGACCCAGGTATACGACCCGCTCCATCATTGGTGGCTCTCTACTCTTGTCGCTTCGTTTCCCATCGTCGTCCTGCTCGGGTTGCTTGCCGGTTTCAAAGTCCGCGCCCACCTCTGCGCCATCGCCGGCGCGGCAACCGCGGTCCTCTGCGCCATTTTCGTCTTCCACATGCCTTCTCAGTTGGCGCTGAGCAGTTTCCTCTACGGCTCCGCCTACGGGCTGCTTAAAATAGTGTGGATTGTGATCGCGGCGGTTTTTCTCTACGACATTTCTGTCGAAACGGGCCAGTTCGAAATCATGAAGCAGTCCGTCGCCGCGATCACGCCCGACCGCCGCCTGCAACTTCTCCTCGTGGCCTTCTGCTTCGGCGCGTTCATCGAAGGCTGCGCCGGATTCGGCGCACCCGTGGCTATCGCCGGAGCGTTCATGATTGGGCTAGGCTTCAAACCGTTTCACGCCGCTGCTCTCAATCTCATTGCCAATACGGCTCCGGTTGCATTCGGCGCCATCGGGACGCCGATTCACGCGCTCGCATCGGTTACGGCCCTCTCCGAAAGCGATCTGAGCGCGATGATCGGGCGCATTCTTCCCATCACTGCGGTGCTCATCCCCTTCTGGCTGGTCCGCGCGATGGTCAGCTGGTCGGAAACCATCGAGGTTCTCCCGGCGATCCTGGTTGTCGGCGTGTCCTTCGCGGGCACGCAGTTCTTTTGGTCGAATCGGATGGACAGCAACCTCGTGGATATCACTTCCGGAGTCGTATCTCTGCTCGCAACGCTACTGTTCCTGCGCGTGTGGCAGCCGAAACGAATCTGGCGCTTCCCCGAGGAGCGCGAAGCTGACGCCTCAAAAGCAGCGGACGCAACGCAAACCGCGGTGACCGACACCCTGGGCGACGAATGGAAAATCCGGCAAAAGCCCGTTGCGGATGCTCAGTACACGGCGGGCCAGGTTGCCCGCGCCTGGCTTCCATTTGCGGTTCTTTCCATTTTTGTTTTGTGCTGGGGACTACCCTCGGTGAAGAAGGCCATGGGAAAAGCCACCACGCCGGCATTCCAGTCCGGAGGCTGGCAAGTGCCCTACCTTCACAACGCGGTGCTTCGCGCGGAGCCCGTCGTCGCCGAGCCCACTCCCGAACCGGCAAAGTTCGATTTCAACTGGCTCACGGCCACGGGCTCGGCTTGCTTTCTTGCCGCTCTGCTTTCCGGCGTGCTACTTGGCCTCAAACCGCCGAAACTCTTTCGGATTTTTGGCGGCACTTTGTTTCGATTGCGTTTTGCCATCGTCGCCATGACCTGCATGCTGGGCCTCGGGTACATTACGCGCTACTCGGGCATGGACGCCGTGCTCGGGCTGGCCTTCACGCGCACGGGCTGGTTCTTCCCCTTCTTCGGCTCATTTATCGGCTGGCTCGGAGTGGCCCTGACCGGCAGCGACACGTCGTCCAACGTTCTCTTTGGCGGCTTGCAAAAAATTACCGCGCAGCAGCTCGGTCTCAGCCCCATCCTGATGGCCGCCACGAATTCAGCCGGCGGCGTCATGGGCAAAATGATCGACGCGCAATCCATCTGCATTGCCACCGCCGCCACCAACCAGGTCGGGCAGGAGGGCTCCATCTTCCGGTTTGTTTTCTGGCATTCGGTATCTCTCGCCGCGATTGTCGGCGTCATTGTCATGCTCTACGCCTACGTCTTCCCTCAATTCATCCCCAACGGGCTCAGTTTCATCCACTAGCGCGCACACTTGTTGACACGGGGCTTGCTTATTAGGTGCTTTATAGTTCTCGAAGAACTTGTTAATCTGTCCATATCTTCGTCACTTTTGGGCGGCCATTGTTTCGATTTTTCCTCAAACTCGTTCTGATGAGCACATGGCTATCAACTGTATGCTTGGCTTGCGAGTGCATTGGCGTAGAGCGGCCGTGTGAGCACCTGCGGAGCGACGCAGCATTCGTCGGCCGGGTGATTGAGACGGTCTCCGTAAAACATCCCATGGAAAAGAATTCTTGGACACAAGGATACTCGATGCGATTCGTTGTCGAAACACCATTGCTAGGCAATCTAGGAACCGAGGTCGTGATCGAAACGGGAAACGGTGGTGGCGATTGCGGAACGCCGCTCCCTCCCGGCGGTAAGTTCTTGATCTTCGCCTATAAGGAAAAGGACGGAAAGCTCTGGACAGGCATGTGTAACGGAAACC
>DATGED010000006.1:0-16507 GCA_035310525.1 Candidatus Acidiferrum sp.
ACTTTGCCGGGATTGTCGAGCGGGTACTGTTTCGAGCGATCGATGGCGTTGTAGGTGCCGAGCTGCTTGGCGCGCTCGACCGCACAGTGGAGTTCCTTTTCGCTCACTCTGGTTCCGACGGGTAGGTGTGATCGGCGAGCAGCTTGGCGGCTTTGCGCATGGCATTCTTCGATTGCGTGATGCGGCGATTCTTCATTTGCGAATCGTTGGTCAGCAGCGCGAGATCGAGCGCGCCCATGGCTTCCTGCAAGGTGTCGTTCACCAGGCGCGCGAGTTGCGACGAAATGGGCACGCCCGAGAAAGCTATCCCGCGAGGAGACGAGAAGCAAGGGGTGCGGTCGGCGGTACGGCTGCCGCTCTCAGGTAACGCATTCCGCTCCTCGCGGAAACTCGAATGAACTTGCGATGATGGCGGGCGAAGATACCGCGATCGCCGGCGTGCGGAATTTCGTAGTGCAGCCGGTCGCCCTGCTGGCTCGTCTTGATGAATCGCATCACGTTGTTGGCGCTCAGCGCGAAGCCGAGGACCGTTTCGCTAATGTACCCGGCATTCTCATCCGGTTCGACGAGCTGGATGGCGCGGCGGCCGTCGGCGTCGATGACCTCGAATGCTCTCCCTATTCGCAGGGCATTTTCAGCGGAAGAGTTCGAGCAGCGGAAGCAAAAGCGATCGACGTCAGGGTTTTGATCCCAGCCGTACACACGTGTGCTCATAAGGGAAAGGAGCGGCTTTGGCGCGCGCTCGGCGCTTTTCTTGCGAGACCTGGCGGTCTGATAGGGAAGTTAGCGGGTTTTCGCGGGGTTTGTCAGGTTACGAACGTGTAGTGGACCGCCAGAATTGGCTTTTTGTCTATGTGTCGCGGGCTTCGGGCAGGGTTCTCGCGGGGCCCTGCCCACGGTCGGTCGGGTCGTCGCAGGGAACGGTCAAACTTAACAAAACATTCAGTTGCCGCGCTAGTGAGGTCTAGGCGGCTTCGGTGATCGGCGTCGCGCCCTCGACATGCGCCGGTTCGGAAACCTTGGTGATCAGGAAGGGGCGCTTGTTCTGCTGATTGGCCCAGTACACGTTGCCGAAGCCCGATTCCGGGGTGCACTCAATCAGCAGTTCTTCACCGCCGGGCGTGGTCAGGTGAAAGGTGCCGGTTTCGCCTTTGAGCGCGAGCGCGGGATCGTAGGTGTTGATGGATTGGCCGAGACGCATTCGGTTGCGCATAGGGTTGTAAGCCTCCCGGAGAGAATGGTGGCGCGGAAAAGGGAGAGAAGGGAAGTGGCGGGAGTGGTTCAGGGGGCAGGAGGTTAGCGGGACAGCACAGCATCCGCGCGGCGATCATGTCCACTGCGGCGCTCTTGGCCGCTACGTCGTTCAGCGCCTTTCCGTGCGCGAGCCGGGTGCTCCTCCTTATCGGCTTGTTCTTTGCGTTCGCGACGGGCAAAGTACATACCGACAGCGAACAGAGCCAATCCGTAAATGGCTGCGATCACGAATGCCATAGCTACCTCCGGCTCCGCTCGATCCAAATTCCACCTGCGATCAGCGCAGCGCTGGCGACTAACGTTCCTAGGGCGAATCCCACGGTCAATTGGTGGAAAGCGAGCCACTGATCGATGGGGAAAAAGACGATGATCAAGACTCCAGCATCTCTCAGTACTTCGCCCATCATCTCGGCTATCGATTTGCGTTCTGACACGATGGTTTCACGCTCCTTCAAGGGGGAAAAGTTACCGGAGTGCTTTGGCCGGGTGACCGATGCGAACTTATGCCGACTTCGCCGATTCCTGGACCGCCCGGCGGATCGCGGCCTTCAACAGCGGGGCATGTTTCCGCAAGGCTCGCCGCATCGCGGCTCCGCCGTGGATGGTGATGGTGATCGCGTCCGGGTTCTTCGGTTTGGCCGACTTCTGCTTTCGAGCCAGCTTGGCCAGCGTCTTATTTCGGGCAGCGGCACTGCGCTCCAGTTTAGCGAGAATTGCGTCGGTTCCTCTGATCGAACCACGGATGCGGCGCTCCGAAATCTTGCTTACTCGTCTCAACTTCTTCATCGTTTTATCCAGTTTGCGCATCGAGGCCTTCATCCGGGCGCGGCGCTTGATGGCCGCTGGACCAGTTTGCCGACGCAAGAGCCGGTCGGTACGCCGCTTGAGATCGGCGAGGCGGCGGTCGATGTTCTTTTTCTTCATGGCTTAGCCTTTCTTCTTGGAGAGTGCGGCTTCCCGCTTCTTGGCTTTGTCGAGAAGGTTTTTCGTCCCTTCACGGATTTCCTCGACAAGTTCCTGTGTCTTCGCCCACCGCGCCTTGGCAGCGCGTCGGGCGGATTCGATGCGTTGTTCTGAGGTTTGATTCTGGACGCGCGCTCTTCCTCCACGGCGACCAAGAGATACAGCGGCGGGGTTTTTAGGACTCACGCTGCCAGTTGTATCATGCAACTTTCTGCATCCATGCGAAGCGGTTCGCAACTGCTAGAAAAGACGGCAAATCGAGTGCTTGACAATGCCGAGCGCTTCGCATAAGGTAAGCACCATGGATAACGAGATGAAGGAAGCGTTGGACGCCATGGAGATGCGGATTCTGGATAGGATCGAAGCCACCGAGACGCGGCTGCTCTCCGCTTTCCATGGCTGGTCTACCACGATGGAACTTCGCACGAAGTCCCTGCCCGCAACCGATCAGCGGTTGGCCGTAGTCGAGGACCGGATCAGTGCCGTCGAACGCAAACTTCTCGAACGCGGCATGTAAAACCTAAGCTCTCAAGCGCCCCGCCTGAGTGTTGGAAGCACCCAGACGAGGCTAACCAAGTTCGCCTAACTGGAGGCAAACATGGCTGCACCCAATCTAGCATTCCCTCTACGCTTTCTAGTATCCGGTACATCCTCTCCCCGCGCTGAGTGGCGGGTCATCGTTTTCCCGACCGAGCGCACCGTCTCCGAACACAGTGAATTGACCGCGGCGCTCGACGAAGCGGAAGCGCTGAATTCCCGTCGCGGCTACCTGGCGCTGCCGCAGTGCGAGTTCGAGCTTCCCGGATTCGGGCCGTGTGACGCCGAGCCTTGCGGACGGCGAGCCATTGCCAGTTCCCTCGCTTTGCAGATTCCGGTCTGCGCTTCGTGTCTGGCGCGGATCGGTGACGCGGAGGTTCTATGAATCTCTCCGCCGAGCTGGTCAATGTGATCCTGTTTCTGCTGGCGATTGCCAAAGTGGCCTGCGTGACCGGGCTGGTCGTCATAATTCCCTTGGCAGTGTTCGATGAGTTGTTCCATAAAGCGACGGGGGTGCGCCGTGGCTAAACATACTCCGGGTCCGTGGAAGTGCGAGCAATCCGGATACGCGAATGCTCCGTTTGTCGTGTTCACCGGTGAAGTCTCGCCAAAGTGGAATCGCCGCTATCCGCTCACCGGCGTCAACTGGATCGCCGAGGTCCGCGACGACGAAAGCGAACAGCATCCGGAATGGGAGGCCAATGCTCGCCTGATCCAGAAAGCTCCTGAGCTGCTCGACGTTCTCAAGAAGCTCGTCGCTGAACTCAAAGACACCTGTGTCAGCGACATCGAGAGCGGCGATGCCGTATGCGTCAGCTTAGACGAGGCGAAACGGATCATCGCTGAAACGGGAGGGGAAACGTGGCTAAGCTGATCGATCCTGACGGCAGCGAGCAGGAAGTGTTTGCGCGCAATCCCAAGCGCGGCTTCACACTCGACGAACTTTACGCGCTGATCGAATGCACGACCGTGCAAGCCATCTCTCTCGCCGACGGCCGCACGATGTGGATGGACGAAGAAGGCAAGCTCGGCACAGTCCTGTTCGTAAACGAGAAAGCCACGGAGCTGCTGCTCGATGCCGGCGGGATGCCCGACGATTTCGTGGTTGGCAAGGTACTGATCTCCGCACCGGGGGAAGTGAAGTAGTAACTAAAATTCAAAAGCGCAAAGGAGAATCTCCGCTCATGACGCAACCCAACTCTGGCTCTTACCTCAAACTCTCGACCGACGGCCGCGACGGCTCGGGCAAGACCTGCACCATGGCCCAGCTTGCCGTCGGCATCGCCAAAGAATACGCCAACTCGGATCCCGTCCACGTCTTCGACTCTTCCGACCGCTGGCCGGCGTGGAAGGTCCACATCTTCGACGTGGAGAAAGTTCCGCTGGTGATCACCGCCGGCGACTCGCTGGCCGCGCTGCTCGAAAGCATGAACGGCTTCCTCTCAACCGAATCGGCCGTCTACGTGGCCGACGATCTGACCGTGCCCTGGACCGAAGGCCTCGCCACCTTCGCCTATGACAACGGCAACCTGCCTTTCGACCGAAGGCAGCAGCTGATGAACGAGTGGAACAAGTTTGTGCGGCCGTTTCAGCTCGGGGAATTTCACGCCATCGCCTGCGGACGCTTAGGCTACTTCTGGGAGAACGTGGAAGACGAGCACGGCGAAATCAAACTGCTGCAGGGCGACTCCAAGTTCAACGCCGGCGGCGGGCAAAACTTCGGCTACGACTGCATCCTGGAATGCGAGATGCGGAGACGAAAGCGGCGGATCGCCGGGTTGCTGCGCGGCAAGACCGTCATGGAATACGTTTGCGACGTGGTCAAGGATGCCAACTCCATTATCAACAATCAGCAGTTCACGTTTGCCGACTTCGAAAAAGGCGTCTATCGGCCGGGCGATTACAAGAAAGTCCTCGACTGCTTCCGGCCGCACATCGAGTTCCGCCGCAAGCTCGCTCAGGCCCGCCGCGCCGTGGCGAAATCGAGCGATTCACTCATCGTCGCTGGCCGGACCGCGTGGGCGGAAGACCAGGCCGCGCGCAAAGGGTATCTGGAAGAACTCGACAACCTGCTGAACCACTGCTTTCCCGGCGGGGAGAAACGCTCGAAGCTCGACGCCATGTATCGCAATCTGGCGCTCGAATACCTGAACGGCTTCTCTTCTTGGTCAAGGATGCAGGAAGAGGTCGCCACCATTCGGCTCAAGCAGAACGTCGAGATCGTGAAGGCATTACGCACACGGTTGGGCAAGGGGGAAAAGATCACCGACCAGCCCTCGGTGGCCGCGCTCTTGCATCTGGCCACCGAAGACGTGCTCCATCCCGGACATGCGCTCACGCTCGAACAAGTCTTGAGCGCGAAAAAGCTCGACCAGGTCAAACCGCGCGGACCGCAGCCGGTCGTTCCGATGCTCGACAACTGGCCGGAGAGGGAAGTGGGAGCCTAGGTCGAAACCGGAACGCCAGATTCCGCGTAATTTGTTTACTCCCGCAACAAACGGTCATACTCGTCCCGGCTCATGGTGAGGATCACCTGGTCGTTCTCTTCGCGGTACACGCTAGCCCCTTTCGTCTCCGAATTGGGTCCCGATAGCAGCCACCTTACGACGCCTCTCGCTCTCGCAGTTTCCTAACGAGTTCGCTCTGTATAGCACTCCCCAGTTTCCTGACTTGCCGTTTTCTAGCCGTGCCTTCAGGCTCAGCCCACCAAGATCGAAGCACGCATCCCAAAATCCGTCCCAGGGCTGCTTCATCACAGTCCGCGGCCATAAGCTTTGCCATCAGGGAAAACTCTATTCTCTCTAGATCGCTGCCTTCTTCCGGGTCCTTGCGATCAGACGCGAACGCAATAAAGAGCATCCAGAACTCTTCTTTAGTCAGCTCAAGCTTAATTGTGCTCACGGACACCTCTCCTCATCCTCCGAATTCGCGGAACCATTTTCTAGAATCGCAGTGACGCGACGGCGTAAATTACGGCGGTCTCGAACTAGGATCACAGGAATTCCCACCTGTTCGAGTGCGAAATGCATAAGCTTTTGCTCTCGCCGGGCAACCTCTCCTTTTCGTTTGACTTCCACTCCAAAAGTCACCGCATAACCGCTTGCACTCATGGCGCGGACCAGAAAATCAGGCCAGCCATTACGCAAAATCTCGAATCCTCTTCCAGCCAGTGCTTCAACAATCTCTCTTTCGTGAGGAGTGAGTTTCATACAGGAACAATCGGTCGGTTCTACACCATCCTCGAAGGCGTTGATGATCAACTGCCCTACTTTCTCAACTTTTTCACTCAGTCGTTTGGAAGAAATCGAGGATTTAAGCCGTTCTAAATAATCGATCTGCGACTGCGTGCGCCTAAAATGCGGATTAACGAGAAGCTCCTCGCGCAATTCGGCGATGGCGTCATCACACTCTAAAGGGTCCGCTCGCCGTGCAATGTGAAAGAGTCGAGTACTGTGCATTTGTTGCTAGTCACCCCTTTCCTTCCTCGATCCGGATTCTCTCCCGCATGCACTCCGCCTGGTATTCGAGATCGATCCACCAGCGGGTTTCGCTGTTTTTGCCTTCGGCGAAACCTTCCTCGAAGCCTTTCTCGCGGCCCATCTTGAAACCTTCATCTTTTCCCGCCGCGTAGCCGCGCATTCGGCAGGCGGCGACAAAGGCGGCCAGAGAGATCACTGCGCAGGAGAGACCGAGAATTGTGTTCATACAAAGGCCCTCACGTCGTAACTCACGATGACGTCGGCGGCGCGGATCGGGAAGCCGGACCGCCGCAACTCTTCCTCGACCTGGTAGATGGGACAGCGGAACTTCGCTGCCATCCGTCCGACCAGGCGCGCCCGCACGGCCAAAGTCAACGCCGAGAGATCGAGCAGGTAGACTTCCACGTCCTGTTCCGGTCCGAGAGTGGCTTTCACCGAAGCCGAGCTTTTCAGCGGAACCTTGTCGCCGTTGAGCAGCTCGTGCCAGGTGTCGTAGTTCGGGCCGGAGGGATTGAGGATTGCGGACCACAGTTCCGCGCTCATGCCGGCACCGCCGCTTTGCATCCGCACTTGCCCGCGCCGCCCATGTCCACGCCACACTCTTCTCCGCTCGCATGGGGATGCCCGCAGGTGTGGCACGCGGAAGGAGCGTGCGAGGCCAGAATGTCAAGTTCCTGAGCTTCGATCACGGCTACTATCTCCCGGCAGATCGCGGCGGAGTCGATCCCATCGGCGATGTGCTGCCCGTCGCGCAGTCGCAACGAGTAAATGGAGTCGGCGAATTCATGGAAGACGATGCGGGCGACCAGAAGCGCTTCGTGCGCTCGCAGCGGGGAATTCAGGAAGCGGCCACGGAGTTTCGAGACGAAGTCTTGGGCTGTCATTTTCTAGCTCTCCTCGATCCAAAACCAGTCGATGTCAGCGAACACGATGGAGGTTATGTCCGGCAGCGTTCCCAGGACGAGAGCGCGTTCGGCCAATCCGATGCCATCGCGCAGGGTGACCCGGTTGGTCTCGATGTGCAGGCCCTCCGGATCCGCGTGGCGGTAGATATGGGCCATCATGACTTGGCTCGCTTTCGATCCGAGTAGGTCACGACTGCCGCTCCCGAATTTCCCGCTTCACGGCCTCGCTCGGTTCATACTTCGCGTACTTCTTGCGCATCACGAGGAGCAGCGGCCGGATCAGCGGATAGTTCTCGTGATCGGCGACCAGGCCGGCGGTAGCGATCGAAGAGACGAACCCGCCGCCCTCCTGACTGGCTTTCGCCAGCCACTCCAGCAGTTCGGGGTCGTCGGTTTGCGCGATCAGAAAACTAGGCGGTGTTTTCATGGCGTTGCTCATGAGGCCTTCTCCAGTTGAAACGGCGTAAAGCGGTGACACTTAGGACACTCGACGACCAGCCACTGGCTTGCCAGCGTGGGGTAGAGTTCGACCTTCGAAGAGGCCGGCAGTTCCTCGATGCATCCCGAGCAACGCGCGAAGGGAACGTAAAAATCCCCGAGAGTGTGCCGCGGAACGACGGCTTGGGGCGGCATGCGGCTAGCTGGCTTCACGGAATTGCGCCGCCTTTCTCGATGGATGCTCGATGACTTTCCCGCGGCATTTGCGGCAGTCGCAGTCCACGCGGGGAACGTCACCGCGATGACCGCAGGCCCAGCAGTAGACCTTGCGGCCGGGCTGCAGCTGATTGGATTCGTGGCACCAGGAACAACTGACGAAGACTCTGGCCATGACTTAGGCGGCTCCTTTCCAGTGGATGATGTGGCCGCGAAAGGGAAGTCTCCCGGCCCAAAAATCCAGCATCTCGGCGAAATCACTGAAGCCATCGCGCACCGCGAGCGCATCCCGTTCGGATTGGCTGAGTTCGACGCCATCAATCGCGACGAAGGGATCGCAGTTGCATTCGTGGCCGCAAGCATCGATCTCGATCTGCTCGATCTTCACGCAGGGCACGCGCATCAGCAGCTGCGCACCTTTGTGGCGCAAACCGGTGTAAAGATGCAGCAGATTCCCTGGCTTGTCGGGATTCACGCGCACACTGCGGATCGTGTGCGTTTTCTCGCCCGCCAGAATCTTGGGAACAAAACGCGGTTGAAAGTTATAGACGCCCATCAACTCTTCTCCTCGAACAACCATTGTTGCTTGGCCCGGTGCTCGCCCTGAAAGGGATGAGTGCGAAACCAGCTCAAACATGCCTGGTAGGCTTCCTCGAATCCGGATCCGAAGCGCTTCCACAGGCTTTGTTTCAGTGCCGCCGGAAGCTCCTGATAGCACCACACACAGAAAGCCTGGTTGCGGCGCTTCGAGCCGCCGCATCCGGCGCAGCGCGTCCCGGCGAAGATGGCGAAGATCTCGTTCGATTCCATCTCAGTCCGTCCAGTAGCCCATCTCTTCGTCCGCGGCTTCTTCGGGGTCGTCTTCGAATCCGTCTGACAATTCGAGAAACGGAGTCGCATGTGAAAGTTCGAACGCGGTCTGCTTGCTCACGTGCGCCTTTTCAATTAGCCGCGCCTCGTAACGCTGAAGCCATCGATCTGGAGTTAGAGTCACGCTTTGCTCCTCTCCGTGCTGGGCTCCTCGCGCAGCGAAGCCATCAGCGACCAGGGCCACTGATTCCTGAGATCCTTGCGCCACCATTCGTGACGGATCAGCGAGTGCACGCTCAGTTCGTGCGGGTAGTCGCGTTGCGGACAGCGGCACACGACCGGAACTTCGAACTGGAAGCGACGCGCGTAGTGCAGCAGACACTTTTCCGATCCGCAGGTGTCGAAGACCATGGCTTTGTCCGCGCCCAGAACGGTGAAGGGAACTCCGCACACCACGCAGTGCCGGTCGTAACTCCACTCGATTTGCTTTTTCGGCGCGAACTGGTGCTCGCCGTTGTGCCACGCTTCGAGGATGCAGCCCTTGAAGTCGCAGGGGACGGGATCGCCGGAGTAGTCGAGAGAGAAAGCGGCGCTCATCGTGGCAACGCAATGTCCTTTCTGTCCTTGGTGACTTCCGCCCATTCCGCATCAGTGCATTGCGGCCCACGAATCCGCACTTTGGCAAGAGTTCCATTACATCGCGGAGCCGCCGCGTCGTGGGCTTGTTGCAGCTTCTGAACCGCTCCGTAAACGTCTTCCACTGGATCGAACCGGACCGCGCCTTCGATCTTGCACGTCTCACAAAACCACAACTGGATTTTCTCGCTCACGCCGCACTCACTTTCCGGGACGGGCTTGTTGCCGCAAGTACGCGAACGGCTAACTGCCCATCCCGGTTGCTTCGGGACAAGGTTCGGTCGCCCCGAACTTTTTCCACGCCGAGCGCCACGACCCGAAAGCCGCAGCACTCGGCGATGACGACGATCACTCCTGCCAAGCCGAGTC
Organism: Candidatus Acidiferrum sp.; assembly: GCA_035310525.1. GTDB lineage: Bacteria > Acidobacteriota > Terriglobia > Acidiferrales > UBA7541 > Acidiferrum. The sequence goes on from DATGED010000006.1 coordinate 9,608, forward strand.
CGGTCATGGCTAGGAACTTCGCGATCGCGTAGACAAAGAGCAAGAGGTTCGAGAGTTCAGAGTTCACGCTGCCACCTCGGCGGTCAGGCTCGATGTTCCTTGCCGTTGGGCTTCGGTCCCGCGGGCAACGCCCTGTTCGGCCCGGTGAAGAACTCCTGCGTCGGCATCGCGCCCGTCACCTCGAGAAACTGCACTTCCACCTTCGCGGAATCGATGATGGCTTTCGACACGGTCACGATTGCTCTCGCGCGATCCACTTCCATCGGCTTCTCTTGATCCGCCAGTCCCTCGAGTGCGGAGAACAGGTGATTGCGAAGATCGGTCATCGTGTTTTTTGGCATTTCTTGCCCTCTCTCTGTAAGCGCGTTTGACGCGGTTGGTGAGCGCCATCACCTCTTTCAGTTCCGCCGGATAGAGGTAGTGGTAGTCGTAGGTGACGGAAAATGGCCGAAGCTCTAGCGAGCGGATAGTGGTGCCGAAGGATCCTTCTTTCCAGTACACGTAATGCCGGCGAGGAATCGGGCCACGCTTTTCCTGCCAGAAATCACGCATCGCGACGACCTGGTCGAAGAAGTCCCGGATCCGGATCGCAGTCCGAACCATCACCACGAACTTTCCCTTGCCGTGCGCGGCGTGAATCTGCAGACCATCGCTCGCATTTTTCAGCGCCTCATGCACGATGAGTGTGCGCGGATGGCCCCAATGTTCAAGCTGGCGAATCCGCGAGACAGTTTCTTCGGCGGGAACACAGTTGCTCTTGGGCAGATTGTCGAGCGTCGGAACATAACTGAGGACTTTGGCCGCGGTGCGCCGGCGAATAAAATTCTTCGTCTCTTTGCCAGGCCAGATCAGGATCCCGAGGCCCGTCTTGCCAATGCCCACCGCTTTCGCGATCGTCTTGTAGCCGATACCCTGCTTCTGCATGTCGAGAAGAAACGCGCGCACGCGATCGACCGGGATGAGATCGTTCGGACCGAAGCGGCGCTTATTCGCATCGAGCTTTTTCTTGTACAGACGATTGCCACGCCGGCAGCGCGAACAACGACAGCCTGCCAGGTACCGGAGCATGTGACCATGCGGCCTTCTTCGGCCGAGCTGCTCGCGAGTGGGAAGATCATGCGGCCGCATTCTCAGCACGCCTCCGAATTCGTTCTCGTGAACCGGATCACCCGCTCTTCCCCGCATCCCAAGCAGTAGCCCACTTGACCGGCATCGCAGAGGAACACGGGAACGAAGATCTGATCTCCTCCGCAGTTCACGCACCAGCGCATGTCCTGATAGAGGAACGCAGCGAGGGGAGCGGCCGGCGAACCGCCCCCCTCGGGGCTGACCGTTTGTGATTGAGCAGCGGGGAAGCGCTCGGTCAGCGAAGTCATGCGGCAGCTCCATTCGTGCGCACTTGCTCGGTGAGTTGAACTTGCGCGCGTCCAAAGTTTTCCACCAGGCAGCGCGAGGAGAGCCGCTGCAAATACGTATCCCGGCTGCTGCGCTTGTAGCCTGTTCCTTCGCTGATGACGTCGCGATCGATCGGGCCATCGTGCCCGAGCAGGAATTCAAAGATCGCGCGCTCGCCTCCCGTCAGGCGCCCCAGCCAATAGCGTTGCAGATCTTCACCAGTGGGAAGTGGTTCGTAGTCGGAGCCCAGGGCATCGATACCTTCTTGCGTGACGGCGAGTCCGTTGGCTGATACGGCGACATACCCGCGCTGCGAGAGCCGTTGGATGTAGGTGTCGCGGCTCGATCGTTTGTAGCCGGTAAGGACTGTCAACTGGTCGCGCTCCACCGTGCCGAACTGCGCTACGGCGATCAGGATCGCGCGCTCACCTGGTCCCATGGCGCCATTCGCGGATCCGCCTTCCCGGCGAATCGATTCCGGAGCGTGGCGGGCGCGTACTGGCGGCTTGGTTGAAACTGTTACCGGTTCGTTCTTCGTGACATTGACTCCAACCGTGACCGTGTTGTCGCCTTCGAGCAGCGCCTTGGCTTTGCGCATGACGCGGTCGAGATCCTTCTTGAGCACATCGAACTCGCGCTGGTTTGCGGTGAGCTTCGCGGCGGCGAGACGGCCGATTTCTACTGCGGCTTTTTTCAGCGCGGCTTCGATCTCTTCCGTCTTGATGGCATCGCCCTCGAAACCTTTCATCGTGACCTTGGCGAGCACGCGCATAACGTCCTCCAATGCAGAGCGTAAGTGCAGAATGGTGCGCGCCTGTCCGGGATCCGCTTTCACCGTCTGCACCGTTGCCGGCTTGGCTTTCTCCGCGAGCGAGAGTTTGCTTTTCAGCTCGCGGATCTCCCGCTTGAATTCAGCCTCGCTGCGTGCCTTCTGCTCGGCCTCTTTCGGCAGGTCCGCCAGCTTGGGCAGCATCGCCCGCACTTTCTCCGGCGCCGGCGGCGGTTCAGCCGAATACTTTCCGGATCCAGCCTGCGGATGTGTTGTCTCCACTCCGCCGATTGTGACCAACAAACGCGTCTTTGAAATGGCGCGACCGAGCGCCCAGAAATGTCCCGGCCGGATGGTTTTCATCTGCTGATTAAAAGCCGCCTGATCTTTCGGAACGATGCCGAGAGCCTTGTGGGCGCGCTGGAGATCGATGTCCATGAATGTAGGACCGATCAACACGTTGAGCAGCTCGGAAGCGAGCGACTTATCGAGTTTCGCCAGCCGCTGCGTGGCGAAGATTCCGCAGAATCCATACTTGCGACCATCCGAGGAAAGCGAAAGCATCATCTCGCGCGCTTCGGATTCTCCCTCGCCTTTTTCCGGAGCGAACTTGTGCGCCTCGTCGACCACGAACAGCACGGGATGCCACAAGCGCTTAGGGGCGTTCATTACTGCTGTCAGGAATAGATTCACCCACGTGTGGCGGACGCCCGGCTTGAGCGAATAGAGATCGCAGACAGCAGAGGCGCGCAACTCGAGGAGTTTCTCGGCTACCAACCCCGCGCTGCGCACGTCGGCGGGAGTTTCGCCGTGTTCTCCCACCAACACGTACCCGTATTTCTCGCGCAAAGTGGCGAACTCGCCGGCGGGATCGATAACGACCGCCTGCACCTTGCCATAGGCTTGTTCGAGAATCCGCCGCAGCAGGAAGGACTTACCACCGCCCGAATTGGCTTGCACGAGCAACCGCGATACCAGGAGTTCATCGATCGCGAAGCCCACGTTCCTGCCACCGGCGGCACCAATGATTATTTTGCTCATGCCTTTTTCACCGCGTCAGGCGGTAGAGAAACCAGAAAATGTAGACCAGCGCCGCCACGTACGCGATGCCGTGACCGAGACTGGCTTCGAATGCGAGTTCTTTGGCGGCGCTCATGTTTATCTTCGCTTCGCTTACTTTCTGAAAATGAGCCACTGCGCGTTGTCGCCGATTGGCGGGTGCAGAATTCCAAGCACCATGAAGATCAGCGTCAAGACCAGGAATGCGTAGAAGGCCAGTTCCCGCATCCGCATCCGTTTGCGCTTCATGATGCCTCGGTTAAACGCAAGCCGAGAGCCTTATGGCAATCAATCGGACACTCGGGCGAAGGCGTGATGATGAAGCTCGGTCCACGCACCATGTCGTCGGGGAAAAACTTGTCGGGATAGTCGATGCGGCATTTGCACTCATCAGCCAAAACAATTTGCCCGTCGAGTTGTTCGTAGACGGCGCGGCGATTTCGGCCAACGAGCGCAAAGAAAATTCCGACACGCACTACGCGCTGCCGTCCGCCAACGATTTCCAGTTTTACCGCCGGAGTCGAAGGCAGAGTCAGAGAGTTCGTGGATAGGGCTGCTTTGCGGCTCATGCAACTCTTCCGTTCGTGGGCCGATAGCGCACGATGTTGTGCTCATCCCGATAGGCTTCCACAAATCCGGCGGCGATCAGGGCTTCGAGATCGCGGCAGACCTGATGAAGCGTCCGCGCCTGGCTGAGCACAGGTTGTTGATTAGTTACTTGGTGAGAAGCTTGCGTGCTGCGGTATGATGCTGCTGTAGTTGCCATTCGTTTTCCTCCGTACTCTGGGCGGTCTGGGGTGAAAACATCTGAACCGGCGGCGCGGAACGCCATTCCGCGCCGTTTTGCTTTTTACTCCGAAAACTCGTTGTCGCTGTGGCCACGATAGCGCTTCATTTCTGCCAGTTCCCTGGCACGGCGCTCTCGAATTTGTTCCGGCGTCAGATCGAGCGTCGCGGCCGCCAGTGAGATTCTTTCGATCCGCTGCTTGAATCGCTTCTCTCGTTCTGCCCATTCGGGTTGGACTCGCTCAGCGATCACCTTCAATTCCTTGATCACTTCAGGGAAATCGGGAACCTGCCCTTGCCGCCGCCTCTCTTCGAGCAAAAACTTTTCATCGAGCCGCGCCTTCAACTCCGCCTGCTCACGCTGGCCGCGCTTGAACTCCTTTACCAGCGCGATCATCTCGGAGAGGGCCGGAAAAAATGGAGACTTCTCGCGCCACATCTGAAACGCCCATTGGATCGCATCCGGAGACTCGCGCGAGAAAACGCGATCAAACTCCGCCATCAGGAGGCCCTCTTCGTCCAGGGTCATCTTCGCGTTCATCGCCGTCAGGTGGACCTGGATCGCGATAGTTTCGGAGGAGGCCGTTAAAGATAGACCTCTTGTTGTGCTCAGCTCGCTCTGCCGCCGCTGAAGTTTGTCGTCCGCCATGGCTGGTCCTCCACTTGGAATCGCGGAAGTAGAACCGCGTCAACGTGATCCCGTTTTTCTGATCGCGCACACCGCAGTCGGCGATGTGCTTCGCCGCTTCCTCAAGCTCTACTCCGCGAAATTTCGCCTCCGCCACAATCGAGATGGCGATCTGCGCGATCGCACCGATGTCCGCCAGACCGCAGACTTCATAGACGCGCTGGGCTAGTTGCGTCGCGCGACCGGAGATCTCCGTCTCGACCACGGTTCGAACCTTCTGGTGTTCTGCCGTCTTGCGCTGCGGTTGCTCTTGCGGGCGTGCCGGAGCTGGGGCCTTCGGTGGGGGAGTGTTCTCCGGCGGCTTGCCGGTCGGCCATTCGCGCACGTTCGGACGATTTGCGGCCTTGAGTTCGGCGTAGCTCCGAACTTCGAAGTGTCGGATCTCGCGGCAGCGCTGCGCCGAGCGGAACTTATGTACATCGAATTCGTAGACGGGCACCCGCATGAATTCGCCGGTCCACTTGCCGCTTTCGTCCTTGCTGCGCCCGCGATAGGGACACGCATCGCATTTTGCGGCAGTGCGATTCTTGCCGCACTTGGGGCAGTTGCTCCAGGAGTTCGCATCGTGCACGCGGCGCCAGTAGCCGAGTTGTACGGCGCGCTTGATGCGGCGCTGCACTGTTCTCCGGCAGCAGACGCCTTCGAGCATCATCCCGAGGATGGCCACCGAGAGCACGGTTGTGGCAGGCCCGTTCTGATTTGGCCATTCACCACGCGCGCGCAAGGCGGAAATTGTCAGAGCGCAAATGGAGCCGGGAGCGCCCGAATAGCCCACGATCCGCTTGATTTCATCGAGCGTGAACTCGCGCGTTTTTGCACTGGACGGCTGCGCCGGGTTGGGGAATAATGCGGCTATCGACGGTGCTGCCATAGGCACACTGTTCGTTTGATCGCGGAGATCAACTGTCCCACCGGCGCGAGAGTTTACGGCTCTCGCGCTTTTGTCATACCAGAGCTTGACTGACTGCGCCGGTTTCTTCGGCACGGGCGGCGCGCCCGTTTCCTCGCACAACCCAAGCGCCTTTCGCCGCGCCTGAATTGCGGGCCAAACTTTTGTGGGGTGTATCCCCAAAACTTCGTAAGAGGCCAGCACGTCGGGCGAGCACTCGATGGCATCGCCGCGCGCGGCATATAGAACCGTCCGGCATGCGATCTTTAGGTCGTCGCGTATCCAGGGATCGCATTCCTGAGATAACGCCGCCGTTAGGTGGGAGAGCACACGCAGGCTGAAGGGCTGGATGAGAGAAAGTGGCATCCAGCGCTTTTAGCAGCCGTGTCAAGAGGCTACGCAGCAAGGGCGCGGCTCCTTGGCTCGGAATTAGTGGCAGAAACGGCAGCGGCGGGGCGGCGGCGGGCGGTTAACAGAATACCTGCTTCCGCATATTGATCGTCGCGTTGCGGGCCCTTGGGATCGGGCGGAGGCGGGGGCGGGTCGGACATTCCGAGACGATGCCTCGCGCGATAACGCCGCACACGGACGCGATTCGCGCACTTGCGGGAGCAGAATTTTTCCCAGTCAAGTTCGGGCGTGAAGGCCTTTTTGCAGTCGTCGGCAGCACAGATGCGCGTTTCCATGCCGCCCAACCTACAGTAATCGCATTACGCCGTCAACAGCAATCCACAGCTTTCTGTGGAAAACGATGGCGATTCGGATTCCCCGTCGAGCGGTATGACCAGTGTCACCCGTGACAGCTTGTCGCCCGCGACGATATGTCACCTGCGACGATATGTCGCCGCGACACGTCGTCACCCAAAAGGTTTAGGTTTTAGGGTTATTAAGGTTCTTTCTCATGGATAGAGATATTGCGGAGGCGCTTCGCGCGATCCTGAAACGTCAAAAGCAATTTTTGTAGCGAGAGGGGTTCCCCCTCTCGCGCTCTCCCCTGCTCCGCTAAGGAAAAATCGCAAGTCAAATGCCAAAGCGAAGCGGGGATCTAGAGCAGAGGGACTGCAGGCGGGAAAAACTGCGGTAAAGTTCCAATGTGAAACGCGGCGGCCCAGGAAACCGCCGCGGATTTCAGAATTTCACAACAGAAGCCGTGGCGCGGCTCCTAGAACAGGAGTGTCGCGCACCCATGCCCAAACGTCAACGGAGATTTGCCAACATGCAGCGAAACATGGAACTGGCGCGGCAGTTACTGAAGCAGGTCGAGCAAGGTGACGAGTTCGATGGTTCCGGCGGATTCGGAGCGGACGCGTTCAT
>DATGED010000007.1:0-36489 GCA_035310525.1 Candidatus Acidiferrum sp.
GCCCGGGGCCACTCGCACGGACGTGCTTTGCGCGGCGTGGCGGATCGGCTGCTGGCCGTGCTGTGCGCCATGCTGCGTTCGGGAACGTTGTTTGATGCCAGCCTCCGTCATCGAGCACTGCGCTCTGCAGCCTAACCTTGCGCCGCTACCACAAGGGGCAGCCCGCCGGAAGGGTACCCACCCTTCCAAAAACCTTGACAGAATGGTGGGGAGTCCCTCCCCCCTAGTTTTGCGTAAGTGTTGATTCTAAATAACTTACTTATTCTATAAGTCGTGCAGAATCAACACTTGCGGGAGATTTTGTAAGTGTTGCTTCTAAAAGACTTACGCTGCCAATTTGCACTGAGACTGTGGTAAATGCGGATTGTTTCGTAAATGTTGCGAATAAGAGGGTTAGGGTGAAAGAGCCGACGCCAGAAATCAAAAACGCCAGCAAGGATGCTGGCGCCAGGTCGGGCGGACGTAATGCTATCCAGAAACAACTATACTACAAAAGTAACAGTTTGTCCAGAAAAAAAATGCGAAGGGAGAATCCCATTTCAGTTTGGCGTGCCTGCCCCACCGTGGTGGCAGACAGCTCTAAACCCGCACTCGAAAGACCGAGGTGTACGTCCTCATTTCTTGTTCATCCAGACGCGCCAGGTGACCGGCCCGGCTTCTTTATTGCTTAACGGGCGGCCCGCCAGCTTGAGGGCCAGCTTGATCTGACCGTGATGGTACCCTTCGTGCCAGAGCATATGCTGGAGCAAGAGGATGGGGTGGTCATAATGAAGGTCCATCCCCCGACCTGCGTCCACTCTACCCTTTACTGCGTCCCGCACCGCCTTGGCGCTATCGTTCAGCCTCTGCGCGATACAACCAGGGTCAAGCTCGGCGACCCATTCTTGCTTGGGTACCTCTCTGGCAAACTCAGGAGCGTCTTCGAAGACGAACACAAGCCGTACATAGTGGATGTGTGTGAACAGCTCCGCGATGGATGGGCTGCCCTCCATCGCCCTGACCTCCAGCCCGCCCTGCGGGAGAGCACGGAGCAGGTTGATCAGGATGGTGTTGTTCCGATCCCAAGAGTCCAGCAGAGCCTCAAGCAAGGGTTGGTCTGGCACGTCCGGCATATTCACTTCGATTCAGATTTGACGGCCGGCAGAGTCTTTGGCCCGTCCACCGACGAGGATTCTATACCAACCATGATTGGTCTGAGTTCTCGCAAGTCGCATTGCGGTCTGGCTTGGCAGGGGCGAACGATTACCGAGCAGCTGCCATCTGCTGCCAGGTCTTACATGGAGGGGGCCGAAGGTTTAGCTCACTAGGGCTGAACCGCGCCTGGGCGGGGGACGAACATGCGCTTGTAGGCGCTCGTGAAGCGGACTCGGATTAGCCAGAAAATCAGCAAAATCAGCGGCAGGATGGTGAGAATTAAATACAAGGTTGTGCTAAATAAAGCCCGGGACAGATGCTGACCCAGCCCCACGTTCGAGAGCAATCTCAGCGGGCGGTTTGAGGGTCCGAGGAAAAAAGACCCGGCTGCGATGAACAGTCCAAAGCACATGCGCCAGAGATGCCGGACGATGCGCTTTGCCCCAAAAACACCGCCGCGCAGCAACATGCGAGCGTCGCCGGCGGCAGCCAGCAACATCACGGAACCCATGAAAAAGGTCATTCCGACCGGAACCCCGTCCTGGGAGCTCGCGCCGCTGCGCACGACTCTGATACCAATCATCCAGGTGAGGATGCCGAGTGCCAAAGGAATCAGCAGCACAACCCAATCCAACCGGCTGGTTTTCCCGTCCGGACGGCGGGCAGTGAGCCAGGCCGTTCCGATCAGATAAATGGTCAGGATCCCGCCGCCGATATTATTTGGCTGATGCCTCGTGATGGCAAGGTACACCGCGAAGGCGCCCATGGTAAGCATGGATGCGACAAAGAGCTTTCCCGCCAGAGCATGGCGTGGGGAGCCTTTGCGGAAAGAAATCGCTGCGGTCCCCGAAACCAACCCCAGGGTCCCGGCACAAATATGAACTAAAAGTACGGGTGAATAGGCCATGGCTCTTCTTAAGTGTATAGACGAGGATCGGAGCCCCGATATTTCACGCTGTTTGCTCGCATTGAGCTCTAAACTCGTACACCCAAGCCTGGCGTGAGCTGCACCCGCCGGCACGGGCCTGCCTCATGCCCGTAGTGCAAGACTATAGTACGCTGCGAGAACACCTGAGAGGGGAAACCATGCGATTTGGGATCCTGGCGATGGGCCTGACTTCAATACTGTTCGTCGGGTATGGAATCATGCTGAACGGCCAACAAAAAGCGAGAGGAAAGAAGATCACGGAAGAAGAGATCAAGGTCGCCATCAACAACCGATCGGATGTAGACGAATGCCAGAATCTCGACCAGATCCAGATCGACCACCTGGAATACCACGACTTTATCGGCGACGGCCAAGAGGAAGCCGTGGTAGTAGCTTCCACGTGCATGACGGGAACTGCCGGACCAGACATTCATACGGTGTATAAGCGTGACGCCAACGGCAGAGTCGTCGAACTTCCTTTTCGCAATGTGGAGGGGGACCCCTCTTTCAAGGGCAGCGTCAGGCAGCTTCCAATCTTCGGCAATGCGCTGTGGAACCGCGCCTGAATGTCCTCGAAACAATACAGTAGAGAAGCTGCCGCGGTGGAACAGAAAGCCCTTGGTAGAGGCGGGAGCATTGGACGCTGGACAATAGGTCGGCGAATCCTGGGGCACGGAATCGCTTACGTGGAAGATAAAAGGCACGACATAATTCCCTACGATTTCTCCCTCGGCGTTAATCCCATTCGCGCTCGCAGGCAGCGTACCAGCCACGCCTGCGAGTTTGCCTGGAACATCGATGCTTGTGTATGTTCCATGGTGCAGCAGGAATCCGTGTTGCCCGCCTAGACTATCCGTAAACGTGCCGACGACATCCCCTTCCTAATTGATCCCGCTGGCAATGGTCATCGGAACGATCCTGTTCGGACAGGAATCGCATGGAGCGTCGATGGGAATGAATTTATACTGTTGGGCAAAACCAGGTGTGGCGAACAACGCCAGCACGGCCCCAGTCGTAAGCGCTGCTATTCTCGGGTTTTTCATCTTTTCTGCTCTCTTTCGTGGCCAGAGGATCGAGCATCTGGCCGGTTCGGATTCCGGCCTTCCACGGAGCGTTGAACGAGGGGTGAAACGCCGCGTCAGGTCTACCACAAAGCGGGTGCACCTAAAGCGTCGTCGGGCAAACGTCAGAAGAGTCGTTGCGACTGTAAAACGGAAATGCGGGTTCGGCGGCCTTCACCGACAACATGGCATAGCCGGGTTTTTGCAACATTCCATGGCGGGGTTTTTGCAGCACGCCATGTCGTGGGATGCAAACGCGGTTCCCGCGGCAAGGACCAAAAAGGCCACAAGGCTCAGGACAGATGCGGTAATCTTTTTCATGGCAATCTCCTAGGGTGCAATTTTAGATGTGTACGCCGAACACGCGAGACTGTAGAGCAATCGCCCGCAACCCGTCAATGAGTGCAGGCTGGCGTTTCCCTAAATTTCTCATTAACGGGTAAGCCGCTCAGGCGCGGATACTTAGCGGAAATGATACCGAGCATTCAGTCCGGCTGTTATAATGTGCACATTCCGCAGCAAGGATGTGTCCGTGCCCACGCCGGTCGACAACCCACTTCTTTTGCGGTTCGGACCGTTCCAACTCGACGCCCAAGCCGGTGAACTGCGCAAGGGCGATACCCTCCTTCACCTGGCTCCCCAACCCTGCAAAGTGCTCGCCATGCTGGTGTCGCGCCCGCAAAAGGTATTCACGCGGCAGGAGATCCAGCGGGAAATCTGGGGCGGCGATACGTTTGTCGATTTCGAGCAAGGTCTGAACGTGGCCATCCGGCAAATCCGCGCGGCTCTGTGCGACGATGCGGAGACGCCTCGCTATATTGAAACCCTTCCCCGGCGCGGTTACCGCTTCATCGGCCGGGTCGAGGGAAATTCTGACGCGGCGGAAGGCGCGACGCCGTCAGTGCCATCGGAATCTGCACCGCATGCCGCGCCGAGAGTTCCTCGCCACAGCTCCTATCGCCGCCGGATGACTGTCATGGTTGGTCTCGGCTTGGCTGCGGTTGCTGTAATTTTTGTTTGGAGAATGGGGCGCATCGCGGGGAGAACTCCGCCGATGCGTATTCAGTCCCTTGCAGTGCTTCCGCTGGAAAACCTCTCGCATGACGCGGAGCAGGAATACTTCGCCGACGGAATGACGGATGAGTTGATTACCGACTTGGCCAAAATCCATGCACTACGAGTCATATCGCGAAACTCCATGATGCAATACAAGGGCAAGCACAAACCGACGCCGCAAATCGCCCGGGAGCTAAACGTGGATGCCATCGTGGAGGGCACGGTCATGCGCTCTGGCGACCGCGTGCGCATCACCGCGCAATTGATCGAAGCGCATGGCGATCGTCATCTTTGGGCCGAGGCGTACGAGGGCGATTTGCGCAACGTTTTGGTTTTGCAGGATGAAGTGGCGCAGGACATCGCGCGTGAAGTAAAAGCCACGCTTAACCCGCAAGAGCAAATCCGGCTGACCAGCGGACGTCCAGTAAATGCCGAAGCCTATGAGGCTTATCTCCGAGGGTTGTATGAACTACACGGGATGACCGCCGAGGCCAGCGACGTTTTAAAATCGGAATCCATCGAAAAAGCCATTGGATATTTCCAGCAGGCAATCGCTTACGACCACGCGGACGCACTCGCTTATTCCGGCTTGGCCGATGCCTACGCCAGCTTGAGCACTAAATATCGAGCACCCCTCGAGGTGATGCCCAAAGCAAAGGCCGCCGCCGTCAAAGCAATTGAACTCGACGATACGCTCGCGGAAGCCCACGGGTCGCTCGGCTACGTAGAGCTTTTCTTTGATTGGGACTGGTCCCGCGCGGAAGGCGAGTTCCGCAAGGCCTTACAATTGAATTCTAGCTTGCCCCGGGCGCACGCCGGCCTCGCGGAGTATCTTCTCTTCAGGCTTGGCAACTCGGATGAAGCGATTCAGGAGCTTCAGCGTGCCTACGCGTTGGATCCGCTTCTACCCCTCAGTCACGGCGACTTGGCGTGGTTTTCTTTCCTCGGGAGACGCTACGCAGAATCCATCGAGGCGGCCCAAAGGGTTGGGCACGACGACCACATCCTGGCGCTGTCGTATGCCGAACTTGGCCGGCGAGACCAGGCACTTGCCGCGGCAGACCGAGCCGTGAGTTCTGCTCGAAATCCTGTGATCCTTTCCCAAATTGCGGCTGCCTACGCGCTGGCGGGAAGGGCGGATAAGGCCCGTGCGATGGTTGGCGGGATCGAAGCGCAGGCGCGAGAGCGCTATGTTTGCGGATTCAACGTGGCCTGCCTCTATTCCGTGCTGGGGGAGAAGGACCAGGCGTTCGCCTGGCTTGAGAAGGCTTATCGCGAGCGTTCAGATTGAATGCCCTCTGTCGGGGTGGATCCCCGACTCGACCCGCTGCGAAGCGATGCGCGCTTCGCCGACTTGCTACGCCGCATTGGGCTTACCAAATAAGCGCCATTCCAAGCATTCGGCCCCTTGCGAAGGACCTGCCGGCTTTCCGAAAATATTGAAAATTCGTTCGCATCAAAGGTGGAGGGTAGTGCGGAAAGGAAGCTGACACGACTTGGCCGCGTGGTGGGCTATGCGTAGAAGTGACTTCCTTCGCAGCCACTTGGCGATGTCTGTTGGGATTGCGTCTGGATTACGGGTGCTCGGAAGCGATCCACATGCCCCAGAAACGCGCTGACCGGAGACCGACCAACTTTCCAATGATGGATGGGGATTGACAGAGTGGCGTATCCGGCATACCGTTCGCGGCCAATGAGAAATTCGATTGGGAGCCGATGAAAGCTAAATTATTGGCGGCGGTGATTGTTGCGGCGACCGTGGCGATTGCGGCGTCGCTTCTGCAGAGTTGGAACGCCGTGCCGATGCCAGCGCTGGTGCCAGTGATTTTACGCTGGCTGGCGATCGTTTTGATAGCGGCGCATGCGTGGGCGAGACGGTCGCTCACAGCGTGGATTGTAGTCGGATTGTTGGCCGGGGCGGAGTTGGGGCACGACTGGCCGGCGGATGCGGAAAAACTGCAATTTCTGGGGACGATTTTTCTGCGGCTGATCAAGGTGATCATCGCCCCGCTGCTGTTTGGAACGCTGGTGGTGGGGATCGCGGGACACGCGAACTTGAAGAAGGTGGGGCGGCTGGGAGTGAAGTCGCTCGTTTATTTTGAAATTGTTTCCACCATTGCGTTGCTGATTGGACTTGCGGCGATCAATATAAGCCGGGCCGGCGAGGGAGTTCATCTGCCGCCCGCAGCAGCGGCCACGTTGAACGCCACGCCGCACACCGCGGCGCAGCTCATCACCGATATTTTCCCGGAAAACATCGCGAAATCCATCGCCGAGGGACAAGTGCTGCAGGTGGTCGTGTTCAGCATCTTGTTCGGGATGGGGCTGGCGTTGGTGCCGGAAGCGAAACGGCGTCCGATGCTGGCGCTCGCGGAAAGCCTGTCGGAGACGATGTTCAAGTTCACGAATCTGGTGATGTATGCGGCGCCGATCGGGGTGTTTGGCGCGATTGCCTACACAGTCGGACATCTTGGGCTTGGGGTGCTTCTGCCGCTGTTGAAGCTGCTGGCGACGATGTATGTAGCGCTTTTTGTGTTCATATTCGGAGTGCTTTTGCCGATCGCATTGCTGGTAAAGGCGCCGCTCAAAGAATTCCTGAAGGCGGCCGCCGAGCCGGTGACCATTGCGTTCGCGACAGCGAGCTCGGAGGCGGCGCTGCCGCGCGCGATGGAGCAGATGGAGATGCTCGGGGTGCGGCGCGAGACCGTGGCGTTTGTTCTTCCCACGGGATACAGCTTCAATCTGGATGGATCGAGTCTTTACCAATCGCTTGCGCTGATATTCATCGCGCAGGCCGCGGGAATTCATCTGACGATCACGCAGCAAGTGGTGATGATGTTGACGCTGCTGATCAGCAGCAAAGGGACAGCCGGGGTAGCGCGGGCTTCGCTGGTGATCGTGATGGCCGCGGCGGCTTCGTTTCATCTTCCGACCGAGCCGCTGTTCCTGCTCTTCGGAATCGATCAGTTGATGGACATGGGGCGGACAGGGGTGAACGTGCTCGGGAATTGCCTGGCGTGCGTGGTCGTAGCGCGTTGGGAAGGCGAGTTCCGAAGCGAAGAGCGTATGGTACCGGTGAACGCGGGGACTTCGTCCTGAAACGGACCCAGCGGCTACATTTCTCGGTAATTCAACAACAGCAGACCGATCAGAACAAAGCAGGCAGGCCAAATCCAGCTCATCCTGTCGCGCATTTTATTTTCGGAGGGCAGCCGCAGCTCGAGTCGAGCCATGGCGTGGCTCGTCAGGACGGAAGAGGTAAGAATGAGGGCAGCCGGAAACAGCATCATTATGCGCATGCCTGGTGAGCGCGAGCCGGCAAGAACGGCGATGGTCAGCGCGGAAACTATGGCGAGAAAGCCCGCCAGGACAAAATTTGCACCACCGACATCCCGCAGGCTCATATCCGCGGACTGCATGAGGATCAATGCGCTGGCCAGGATGTAAGCAACGTGCATGAGCGCCAAGGCGATTGCGGCGCGGCGAATCCAGCGAAGGCAGAGACGATCGCGGCAAAGAAACACACAGCCGGAATAATTCTGTGACCTGGGCGCATCACGCTGCCCTTCCCGCGACAAACCCAAGCGCGCAAAGAAGCCTCCGTCAGAAGGCGAGAAGAAAATGAAAAATCAGCAACCGCAGAGCAGGTTATTGCAATCGGCGGAAAGTGCCAAGACGAAAGGGCGGTCTGGCGGAGGCTTTCCCGCAAAAAGATGGAGCGAAAGCGGAGTGAAAAGTGCGCGAGGAAAGTGGCCGGGATAACCTGTTGACACACCACAGGAGGGCTGGGATACTCCTGTGGGACAACCACAGGAGGGCGCATGGCGGAAGGCCGGTCGGAAATCCTGCAAGGAACGCTGGATTTAATGGTGTTGAAAACGCTGGCGGCGATGGGGCCGCAGCACGGCTACGGAATCGCAAGGCGGATCGAACAGATCAGCGAAGAGGCGTTGCAGATCAATCAGGGAACGATTTATGCGTCGCTGGTGCGGCTGCTGCAGCGAGGATGGATTTCCGGAGCCTGGGGGGCATCGGAAAACAATCGCAAGGCGAAATACTATTCGATCACGAAGAGCGGACGGAAACGGCTGGCCGCGGAAGCGGAAAACTGGGAGCGAATCAGCGAAGTGATCGGGCGCGTGCTGCGGATCGCGGAGCATGGGTGAGGCCATGTTGGAATGGATAAGAGTGCTGGGCTCGCGAGTTCGCGGGTGGGCGTCAAGGCGGCAAGTGGAGCAGGACTTTTCGAAAGAACTCGAGGAGCACCTGCAGCTGCTCACGGAAGAAAACTTGCGCCGGGGTATGACGAAAGAAGAAGCGAAGCGTGCGGCCAAAGTGCGGCTGGGGGGAATGACGCAGCTCCGAGAAACGCACCGCGAGCTGCATGGGTGGCTGATGCTCGAAACGATTCTCCAGGACGCCAGATATGCGCTTCGAACACTGAGAAAGAGTCCGGGATTCACGATGGTGTGCGTTCTGACCCTCGGTCTGGGGATGGGAGCCAGCACGACGATATTCAGCGTGGTCAACGCCGTCCTGCTGCGTCCGCTTCCTTACCCAAACCACGACCGGCTGGTGCGCATCGAGGAACGGCACCGGGGGACTTTCGGACTGGGAGCGGCAGGGCTGGATTTTGCGAACGCGACCTACGCAAACTTCAATGATCTCCGGCGCGACGCGAAGACTATCGAGAATATTTCGGCATTTCGGGAGTGGAGGTTCAATCTTGCGGGCGAAGGCGAGCCCGAGCAGGTCGCGGGCGCGCTCGTTTCCGGAGAATTTTTTGCGGCACTTGGGAGCAAGCCTGCGCTGGGCCGAATGATCACCGCCGAGGACGACGCGCCTGGCGGAGACAATCATGTTGCGGTCATCAGCGATGCGCTTTGGCAAAGCCGGTTCGGAGCCGCGCCCGGAATAGTTGGCAAGACGGTCAGAGTGAATGCGGAGGATTACCGCGTGATCGGAGTGATGCCGCGCGGATTCGATTACCCAGAAAAATCTGAGATCTGGTGTCCGCTGGTTCCAGGCGGACAGTTTCGTGGCAACCGGCGCGCTCATCTGTTGACAGTGATCGCTGATCTGCGGGCCGGCGAGCCGATGGGAAGTGTGCAAGGGGAAATCTCGGCCATCGCCGATCAGATAGAAAAGCAGAATCCGGGAGTGGACCCGGACCTGGCCATCGCAGCGGTCTCATTAAAGAAAAGTCTCGTCGCACCCGTGCAGCCCGCGTTATTGGTTTTGATGTTTGCGGTGGGCCTGCTGCTTATGATGGCTTGCGCCAACCTGGCGAACTTGTTGCTGGCGCGGGCGGCCGCGAGGCAAAAGGAATTAGCAATACGGACGGCGGTGGGGGCGGGGCGCGCGCGGATTGCCAGGCAGTTGCTGACGGAGAGTCTGGTGGTGGCATTGCTTGGGGCGGGGCTGGGGCTTGCCGTTGCCGTGTGGAGTTTGCGGTTCATCAAGGCTCTCGACCTGCCCGATATCCCGCGCCTCGGAGCAATCAGCATCGACTGGGAAGTGCTGTGCTTCACGGTGTTCCTTTCGATATGCACTGGGCTGCTCTTCGGATTGGCGCCCGCACTTTCGGGGACAAAAACAGACTTGAACATCTCGCTGAAGGAAGGCGCCGGGGCATCAACAGGCGGGTCGCGTCGTGGTTCCACCCAGACACTGGTCGTACCACAGTTTGCGCTGGCCGTGGTTCTGCTCGTAGGCGCTGGCCTGCTGGGCAACAGTTTTGTGCGGCTGCTTCGTGTGGATCCCGGATTCCGTCAGGACGGAGTCTTGACGCTTGGACTGTTTCTCTCGCCCATGGAATACCCCGAGAGAGACGTGAAAAGCGCGGTGCTCCTGCAACAAATCCTCGCGAGTGTGCGGAGCATTGCGGGTGTGCGGTCGGCCGGTCTGGTAACGGCACTGCCGATTACGGGAGGCCCGGATACGGATTTTGCAATCGCGGGGCGTCCGGTTCCGCCTGCGAATGATGAACCTTCCGCGGACATTCGAAGCGTTGACGCAGGCTATTTCCGAACCATGGGCATCCCCCTGCTTGCAGGCCGCGAATTCACGGATGCGGACAACGCGACAGGCAAACGCGTGATGCTGATCAATCAGACGATGGCGCGACAATACTGGCCGCGCGAAAATCCGCTTGGACAAGTCGTGACGATGAAGGATTGGGGGCCGCCGCTGACTGGCGAGATTGTCGGCGTGGTCGGCGACGTCAAGACAAACGGTTTGGACGAAGCCGTGGGGCCGATGATTTACTGGCCGTATTTTCAGTTCCCGCAACTCTTCAACACCATTGTGGTTCGCTCCGAGGGCGAGCCATCCAGCCTGGTTCCGGCAGTGAAGGCGGCGATCTGGGCGGTGGACAGGAACCAGCCGATCGCGAAGTTCGAAACGCTGGAGCAGCTGCTTTCCGAGTCGCTGGCGAGGCGACGGCTTTATATGATTTTGCTTGGCATATTTGCTACTGCCGCGCTGCTGCTTGCGAGCGTGGGAATTTATGGCGTGATGTCCTACTCGGTGAATCAACGGACGCAAGAGATGGGAATTCGAATCGCGGTCGGCGCGGAGCGGAAAGACGTATTATGGCTAATCCTGGGACAAGGGGCGCGCGCGGCGCTGCTGGGAATCGCCGTTGGCATTGCGACCGCCCTGGCGCTGACGCGACTGATGACGAGTTTACTGTTTGGAGTTAGCGCGAGGGACCCGCTGACGTTCGCGGGAGTCGCGACGTTGTTAACACTTGTCGGCCTGGGAGCGTCATTCCTCCCAGCGCGCCGAGCGATGCGCGTGGACCCAATCGTGGCGCTGCGGCACGAATAAGGACCGCGGCGGCCGAAAATGCGGGAGCTTCGCGAATTGCCGATACTCGACTCGTTCCTTCAGGACATTAGATTTGCTCTTCGAGGGTTGCGGAAGACTCCGGCTTTTTCTCTTGTCTGCATACTGACGCTGGCCCTGGGAATTAGCGCGAATACGGCGATTTTCACGGTCGTTAACGGAGTTTTGCTGCGCCCCGTCCCCGGCGTCCCGCGCGCTGGCGAAATAGTCACTTTGAAACGTCTGCAGAAAAACAATCCCGACTATTCTTTTGGATATCCCGATTATCGCGACTATCGCGATCAGAATCGGTCGTTCGCCGGACTGGCAGGGCGTTGCCGGACCCGGCTTACGCTGAATCACGGGGCAACGGAGCTGATCGTCGGCGAATTGGTCACCGGAAACTACTTTTCGGTGCTTGGGGTGAATCCGGAAATTGGCCGGGTAATCGTACCGTCAGATGTAGCAACAGATGGCGAATCGGCGGTCGCAGTCCTGAGCCATGCGCTGTGGGAAAGAGCGTTCGGTTCAGACCCTGAAATTGTAGGAAAGAGTATTCAGCTGAATGGCCATGCGTTCATCGTTGTGGGAGTAGCGGCGAAGCAGTTCAGTGGTTCCGAGCTTGGGTCACCAACCGATGTATGGGTGCCCTTGACGATGCAGCCCGCGGCCATTCCACGGATGTCAAGCGGGGTTCTGGAGAGCCGCGAGGCTGGATGGGTAGGCATTTTCGGGAGATTAAAAACGGGAGTGCCGTTGATGGCAGCGCGCAGCGAGCTGCAGACGATCGCGGCGCGTCTGGCAGCGGCCTACCCGCAGTCGAACGAGCACCGCAGCGTCGATGTGGTCGGAAGCTTCGGGATGGATCCCGATGACCGGGGAGTGCTTGAAAAGTTCTTCGGATTACTGCTTGCTTCGGTGGGGCTGCTGCTATTGATTGCCTGCAGCAACGTTGCGAATCTGCTGCTTTCGCGTTCGGAGACGAGGAGAAGAGAGATCGCGATGCGGCTGGCTCTCGGCGCGAGCCGCGGCCGGCTGGTTCGGCAACTTCTGACCGAAGGAATGCTGCTTGCGGTCGTAGCGGGGGGATTAGGATTGCTGCTGGCGCCGTGGACGGCGAGTTTGATTCTGGCTTTTCGGCAGCCGCTCTATGCTCTACAAAACGTTGTGACTACACCTGACGTCCGCGTGCTCGGGTTCACATTCCTGGCGACGGTGTTGACGGGAGTCCTGTTTGGGCTGGCGCCCGCGCTTCAATCTTCCAAACCAGATCTGGTTGTCACGCTCAAGGAGAATACTGCGGGGGCTGGGCGGCGCTCACGATTGAGAGGCGCTTTGGTCGTTTCTCAAATGGCGATTACTTTAATCCTGCTGGTTACGGCCGGAGTTGTCGTGCGCAAAATGCGCGTCGTCTTGAATCAAGATCCCGGGTTCAGAACGAGCAATCTCCTGATGATGTCTGTTTCACCGAGCATTCAGGGATATTCGGAAGCGAGGGGCGAACTCTTCTACAGCGAGCTTCTGAATCGCGTCGGCGAGATTCCCGGCGTCCAGTCGGCGAGTCTCGCAACCACCGTTCCGCCAATTGACTTCAGCGGTCGAATCTCGATCTTTTATGAAGGGCAGGCCCCGCCGCGCGAGTATTTTGCCGGACATGAATTCGAGCTTGGCATTCGAGTGGATGTGGATAACGTGGCGCCGAGATATTTTGAGACGATGGGGATTCCGCTCTTGGAAGGGCGAGATTTTAGCGAACGCGACACCATGAGCACTCCACTCGTCGCGATCGTCAGCCAGCGGCTGGCGAGGCATCTCTGGAAGGATAGACGAGCCATCGGAAGGCGCATCGAATGGCCGTCCATGCAAGGCCCGACGCGCCCGGCCATTGAAATCATCGGGATTGCGGCGGACGCAAAGTACCGCTCGCTCCTGTCCGATGCGCCGCTTCTGCTCTATTTGCCGGTATTCCAGAATTACAGCGCGTCGGATAATCTCGTAATCCACACGACGGGCGATCCCGCGAACGTTTTGCCGGATGTGCATAGGGCCGTGGCCTCGATCGATGCCAGTCTGCCGATCTACAGAGAAAAATCAATTTCAGACGAAATCGCCGACTCTCTGTGGCAACAGCGCATGGCCTCAGGACTGCTCGGGAGCTTCAGCATGTTAGCGCTGCTGCTTGCCGGAATCGGCCTCTACGCGGTGGTCGCCCACTGGACCAGCCGGCGCACACGGGAGATCGGCATTCGCATGGCCCTTGGCGCCAATCCACGCGATGTGTTGCTTCTGGTGGTGGGACACGGAGCGCGCCTGGCAGCGGCGGGCGTGCTGACTGGTCTGGCTCTTTCGATAGAAGTGTCGCGCGTCGTTTCCGGAATGTTGTACGGAACGAGGGCAGTGGACGTGCCGGCGATGGCGGGTATATCCAGCCTGCTCGCGGTGGTCGCGGTGCTTGCCTGTTACATCCCAGCGCGGCGTGCGATGCGCGTGGACCCGATGGTGTCTCTGCGGCACGAATAACGGGCGAAAAATAATCTCAACCTGCAACTAGTGCCTTCTCGTGGTAAAAGCCGGCCTTCGAATTACCGCGCCACGGGACAAACCAAATGGACATGGGGATTGGCTGGGCGAATTTTCGCTTGAGATACCAGCATGGCGGATCGCCATTGTGCGGAAACAGGGCATGGACGCAGACGGCGGTTTGCTGCGGCTGGAGCTGGTCGATGGTGTATTCCGTCTTGCCGTTTTTTTCTGCGATGGCGAGGATGCGAAGAGCAGTGACGGTCTCAAACGGATTGTCTGGCTTCGGATGCAGCATGCGGACGCGAACCGAAGCAAAGTCCGCGACGTAGACGAGAGCAAGCGCAGAAAGAGCCACGATCAGAATTCGTTTGACGAGCGTGGGCGTGGGGAGCAAAAGAAAGATTCCTCAAGTTCCGCCAACTAGACAACATCCTCTAGCCTGTCGTCACCACTGTTCAGGGGATGGCCTTTGAGAAGGCGGCTTTTTCGGGTCAGGGCTGCGGCTTTTCTTTCGGGACCTCAATGGGAGTGCCAATTTTGATCGTCGAACCGAAGCGCTTGTAATTCTCGTAACGCACGGTCATGCGAATGCGGACGCCGCCCCCGCTGAATTGCAAAGTGTCCTCAGAGTGAGTGTAGGTCGGAAACCAGAAGTGCCCTTCGATGTTCTCGCGGAAAGTCTCGAAACGCGGGAATACGTTCTCCTGCCCGTGCTTTTTGATATCGGGGACGGCCTTCCCGTCCGTCTTGACGATGGCCAGATCTTTTTGATCGACCCAGATGCGGCCCTGGAAGTAGCGCTGATTCTTTTCTATTTTTTTCGGGCCGACATCAAAAACGTAGGTATTGAGATCATCTAGCTGCTGCTGGCCAACGTATTTGACGTCGTATTTGGGGAGCTCTTCGGTCGTGAGCACGAAAGGCTGGACGTGTTCGAGGTCGTCGAAATCCTGTTGCGACATGGTGATCCGCTGGAGCGTTGGCGCGGGAGCATCCGTGACGTGCTCGTAGCGTTTGCCCTCCGGTGTAAAGAGGATGTCACTGGTCATGCGATACTCGCCGTCGGGCTGCCCGTTGTAGTCGTCGATAGTCTGGATCACAAACGTTTGGGTGTAAGTGTAGTTGTCGCGCTCCTTTCGGAACTCAGCCTCGCGCTCCGCGAATTTCTGGATAACTTGATCGGCAGGTATGCTCGGCGGAGCTGTCGAAAGCGGGGATTCGGTTGTCGTCTGGTGAGGAGCGGCTGTGGGCATGGAACTCGGCCGGGGCAAGGGAGTCGGCGCGTTGTAAGTCGGGGGCGGGGGCAAGGGCCCGGTCTGTTGCGCGGCGAGGATCAGCGGCGAGCAAAGCATGGCTGAAAAAACAGCAGCCGTCAGCGCGAACCGCCCGATGAGTTTCCTGTTTGGCGTCTGGGTATCCTGTTGCATTCTGTCCGGGTCCTTTCGACGTGCAATCCGGTCTCAAATGTTAGGACCTTCAGAATAGCGCCGGGGTTGCTTCGCGTCCAGCGAGTGGAACGCCGAAATGTGGCCGGTGCGCTAAAACGCCCTCTTGACCTCGAAGCACGGCGAAAGTATCATCCGCGCAATCCCAGGCAAAAATTGCGAGCGAGGTTCGCCATGATAAAGCGCACGTGTCTCACCGTACTTGCATCGTTGATTGCGTTTGCCGGAGTACCCCGGCTGGTCCGGGCGCAACAGCCACAAATCAATCCCGACGTTTACGACCAGCTTCATTTCCGGTACATCGGGCCGGTGGGAAATCGCACCACGGCGGTGGCCGGAGTGCCTGGCAGTCCGTACATCTACTACGTGGGAGCAGCCTCGGGCGGGATATTCAAAACGACAGACGGCGGCAACCACTGGGAGCCTATTTTTGACTCGCAGCCGGTCTCCTCGATTGGCTCGCTTGCGGTGGCTGCCAGCGATGCAAATATTATCTGGGCGGGAACGGGCGAATCGTTCATTCGAAGCCACATCTCCGTCGGCAATGGAATTTACAAATCAACGGACGCTGGTAAGACCTGGACGCACATGGGGCTGGATAAGACGGGCCGCATCGGCAACGTGCTGATCGATCCGCGGAATCCGGACATCGTGCTGGCGTGCGCCTTGGGTCACGCGTATGGCCCGCAGCAGGAGCGGGGAGTCTTCCGAACCACGGATGGCGGAAAGAACTGGGAAAGGGTGTTGTTCGTCGACGAAAACACAGGTTGCTCGGACATGGGCATGGATCCGAACAATTCGCGCATTCTGTTCGCGGGAATGTGGCAGCTGGTTATCCATACCTGGGGCCGGACAAGCGGCGGACCAGGAAGCGGATTATTCAAATCGACCGACGGAGGCGTGACCTGGAAGCGACTTGAGGGCCACGGCTTGCCGAAACCGCCCGTGGGAAGGATTGCGGTGCGCGTGGCGCAGCGCGATTCGAATCGCGTCTACGCCATGATCGAAACCGGAGACGGCGTCCCTTGGGAAAATAATCCCGGGCAGAGCGGCCAGCTGTGGCGATCCGACGACGGCGGCGAAGACTGGCAGCTGGTCAATTCCGACCGGCAAGTTCGCGGACGCACGCACTACTACACGCGCGAAGAAATCTCACCGGACAATGAAAACGAAGTGTATTTCTTCACCTCGGCATTTTCGAGGACGCTCGACGGCGGACACACGCTCACCAACATGCCCGCGAGCCCCGGCGGAGACAACCACGAGATGTGGATCGATCCGACGAACGGGGATCGCATGGCGGTGGTCAACGACAGCGGCGTGAGCATTTCCGTGAATCGCGGCCACACGTGGGACCGCGTTCAGTTGCCCATCGCGCAGATTTATCACGTTACGCTGGACGACCAGATCCCCTACTTCGTATACGGAAATAAACAGGACGGCTCATCCTTTCGGGGCCCGAGCAACAGCCTTCAGTTCGGCGGCTTTGGCGGAGGCGGAATTTCCCGCAGCCTGTGGCACCCGATTGCAGGCGGCGAGAGCGGATTCGCTACGCCCGACCCGGTGGACAACAACATCATCTGGTCGAGCGGAACCGGCGCCGGCAGCGTGAGCGGCGCGGTGGCGCGATTTGACGAAAGAAATCGCCAGACGCGCGAGGTGGAGGTCTGGCCGGTGGACGTTTCCGGAGCCACGGCCGCGGAAGTGAAGTACCGATTCAACTGGGAATTCCCGATTGCGATTTCACCTCATGATCACAACAAAGTTTACGTGGGAAGCCAGTTCGTGCACGTCACGACGGACGGCGGAAACAGTTGGCAGGTCATCAGCAAGGATCTGACGCGGAACGAAACGAGCCGTATGGGAAGTTCCGGCGGGCTCACACCGGACAATATCGGCGTGGAGTACGCAGGCACGGTTTTTGCTATCGCGGAATCGCCGAAAGAAGCTGGCGTGATTTGGGCGG
The DNA here is from genome assembly GCA_035310525.1 of Candidatus Acidiferrum sp. Taxonomy (GTDB): domain Bacteria; phylum Acidobacteriota; class Terriglobia; order Acidiferrales; family UBA7541; genus Acidiferrum. The sequence continues at coordinate 16,942 of DATGED010000007.1, forward strand.
GCACGAACGACGGGCTCGTGCAGATTACGCGCGACGGTGGGAAAAACTGGTCCGACGTTACAAAGAATATTCCAAACATGCTGGATTGGGGAACGGTGAGCAACATCGAAGCATCACGCTACGACGCGGGGACCGCGTACATCACCGTCGATGGCCATCAAGTGGACAATCGCGATCCGCATGTTTACAAGACTGCGGACTTCGGCAAGACGTGGACGGCGATCACCAACGGAATCCCGCACAGCATGCTCAGCTACGCGCATTGCATCCGGGAAGATCCCGTTCGCAAGGGATTGCTGTATCTGGGCACGGAAAACGCGCTGTACATTTCGTTTGACGACGGGAAGAACTGGCAGCCACTGCAGACTGGCCTGCCGCACGCTCCGGTCTACTGGATTGCCGTGCAGGAACGCTTCCACGACCTGGTGCTGGCAACCTACGGCCGCGGCTTCTGGATCTTGGACGACTTGACGCCGATTCAGCAATTGACCTCGGAAGCGCTGGCCTCCAACGCGCACTTGTTCGCTCCACGCGACGCGTATCGCTTCCGGCCCGTCTCGCAACCTGGAGGGTTCACCGCAGACCCAACCGCGGGGCAGAATCCGCCGTACGGCGCCGCGATCAATTTTTATCTTAAGTCCAAACTGGGCGAGAAGGATCGCGCGAAACTTACGATTACGGATGCGAGTGGGAAGACGGTGCGCGAAATCGAGTGCCGCGCGCCGCGAACTGAAGGGGCCAGGCGAGGCGGACCGGGTGGTCCTGGAGGCGGCGGCGGAGGACGCGAAGGCGGCCCTGCGCCGTGCGAAGCAAAGCCGGGGATCAATCGCGTGTGGTGGAATTTGCGGGGAGAGGAAGCCACGCAGGTCAAGTTGAGGACGCCCCCGACGTACTCGCCGGACGTGCTGCTGGGGCCGGAAGGCTGGCGGGCTGCTCCGTCTGTGGACCGCATCGCCATTCTCGAGCCGCCGGGTAGTTACACCGTGACGCTGACCGTCGGCTCGGAAAAGAGCAGCCAGAAGCTTAATGTTCTGAAGGATCCCCACTCAACGGGGAGCGATAGCGACATCGAAAATCAGCTTCAGCTGGTGTCCGCGCTTCGAGAAGAAATGAACGCGCTGGCCGGCAGCGTCAATCAAATCGAGTCCATCCGCGCGCAACTCACGGACCTCGAAAAACAGCTGGGAAAGGACGATGCCTCGAAAGAGATACAAAAGGCCGCGATTGAACTCGCGAAAAAACTGACGGAGGCGGAAGGAAAGGTGGTGCAGCTAAAGGCCACGGGCCGAGGCCAGGACGACGTACGCTACAATCCGATGCTATTGCAAAAGGTCAGCTATTTGGCCGACCAGGTGGAAAGCTCTTCGGACTTTCCTCCTACGACGCAGCAAGCGGCCGTGCAGCTGGAATTGAAAAAGCAAGGCGATGATTCTCAGCAGGAAATGCAGGAAGTTATCGCGAAAGACGTGGCGGCCTTCAACGCGATGCTACGCGAGAAGAATGTCGCGAATATCATCGTCAAAGCGCCGTGAGTTGACGCGGGGCGGAAGCGAAAAAAGCGCGCCGGAAAAAAGCGGAAAGGCCACGATCAGTCGAAGGCGTTTTGTGAACTGATGGAAAATCCCTTCTACCCAAAAGTGTAACCTATGTCTCCGGTACGAACTGTCACCTATGTCTCCGGGCCGGACCATTTTGTGTTTGGTGGAGCCGATGGGATTCGAACCCACGACCTCCTCGATGCCATCGAGGCGCGCTCCCAACTGCGCCACGGCCCCACCGGAAGAACTGCGTTTCTAATGCTAACATCGTGTCGCTGTCTTCGTCCATAATTGGGACTCCTTGTGCGCCAACTGAGTAAAAAGCCTTCCATGAACATCCGATACAGTTTGCGGATTACCTCTTTTCTGGCCGCCGCGATTCTTTGCGCCGGCAGCAGTACCTTTGCGCAATCGGGGGTGAACTCCAGAAACCTGAAATTTGCCGCCGAGGTGCCGCTGGTGGATTGCGACGGCATGCCATGCGTGGAAGCGCGGATGGGCACTGGACCCGCCCTGAAAATGGGCCTGGATACCGGGAACGTGGACTCCGTACTGGATTCCAGGTATGCGGAGGCAGCCGGCTTGAAGGCGACGGCCCCGTTGCCCGCTGGAGCTCCTTCGGGAATCTTCCGGACTGTGATTCCTTCGATCAGCGTTGGGACGGTAACGCTGGAAAATGTCAGAACCCTGGCGATGAGTCTCTCGGACATGATCTCGCAGAATCAGATGCCGCACGTGGACGGCACTCTGGCGTACACTGCGTTCAAGGATCGTATCTTGCAAATAGACTTCGTCGCTCGAAAGGTGCGAATTTCGGAGGTGCTCACGGCGCCGTTCGATTGCTCGGGAGCGTGCGATAAGCTCTCGCTGATCAAGTTCGGGAAGGAAGGCCCGCCCATTGTTGTCGCCGATGGATTTGAAACAAATGGAAAGAAGTTTTCCGCGCAGATCGACACCATGTATAGCGGCACGCTTCTGGTCTATACACAGTCCATCGAAAAGTTGCAGCTAACGGAGGCGGCGAAGACCACGAAAACACGCGATTTCCCTTTCACCGACGGCGGCGTGCAGATGAAGGAAGCCCCGGCTCCAAAGGAAAGTTTTCATGCACTGACCCTGAGCGGCCCCGCGCCGCTTGTCTATTTCCCTACTCCGGACGTGCACGAACCGGCCGGGCTGTTCGATGCGACCGTGGGACTCGAGCTTTTTTATCACGCGGCATTGACGCTGAATTTCCACGACATGACCATCTCCGTCGAAAAGCGGTGATAGGCACTCACGAACTTCGAGAAGCGCGCGAGTCTTACGGCCGAACAAGAAGAGCATGGTTGCACGGGACTTAAATAGACGCGTTGTAATCTGCGCATTCCTACTTATTCCGGGAGAACAACACAACGTCGCTTGTGACGGCGCCTCGCGAGTACGCGATTCTGCTTCCATCAGGTGCAAAAGCGAATCCAAAGATTCGGCCGGAAAGAAAATGAGTGAGCTGCTGGGGCGGTTTTCCGACCGGCGAATAAGTCCATAGGTTGGGTGCACCGGTACGGCTGTCCACGTGAGCCAGAGTCTGTTGACGAGGGATCCATCGGCCCTCCCGGAGAATCGCAGGCCGCGGCGGGGGATCCAGGTAGGCAATCGACGCGCTCGATTCCAGCGTGGCCAAGCCAACCCTCAGTTTATTGTTCGCCTGCGCATCGATAGATGCAAACAACAGGCGCTTCCCATCCGGGGCCAGATTAACTGCAATCACATCATTGGAAAGGAGAGCCGAATCCGGACTGCCCTCCAGAGGCACCCTTCGCAAATTCCCACCGGCTATAGCTTCATCTTCGCTGACGTACGCTACCCACCGGCCTTCCCTCGGACACTGCGGATAAACCTCACCAACGCCGTGAGTGAGCTGGAGGGTGTTGCTTCCGTCCGCGTCTATTTTCCAGATGTGATTTCCTCCGCCCGCAGTGGAAACAAAAACGACGCTTCGGCCGGAATCGCAGACTACCGGCTCGCTGTGATACCGGCCGTCGCTGGAAATGACTTGGGGGCCGCCGCCGGTGAGATCAATCGCGGAAAGATCCCAGTTTCCGGTATCGTTCGAAGAAAAAACGAGCCTTTGTGGCGAAGCAAAATCCATTCCGTGGAGTCCATCGTTACGTCCCTGGGTAACTTGCTTGACGTCATCCGGGTGATCGCCGGGGGCAATCCAGATACTCGCATTCACGTCCGTCTGTACTGCGGCGATGGTGTCAGAGCCTGAGGAGAAACTGACGCTGCTGTAGTCTTCCAAATCGTTGGTGACGCGCTGTGCCGCGCCATCAGGAAAAGCTACATGCCAGATTTGGGTTGGAGCCGCCGGATGCTCTTGCGCCGCTACCAGCAGGCCTTTGCCATCATGAGTCCAGACCAGGCTTCGAATCAATCTCCAACGAGAAGGCAAAGCCTCCGTTTTTCGAGCCGAAAGATCGTACGTTTCAAGATGTGCACGCAAGCCTTGCGGGTCGTCATCGACCAGTGTCTCGAACGCGATGCGCTTGCCATCGGGCGACCAAGCGGGCGAATAATGTGGAGTGCTCCAGCTCGCGAGTTCGCCATAGGCGGATCCATCCGCGTTCATCTGGCAAAGGCAAATGTCGTGGCCTTTGCAGGCCACTTTGAAAAAGGCGATTCGCGAGCCGTCCGGAGAAAAAGCGAACTCTGTGGAGAGCTGATCGGCTATCTTGCGGGGAGTTCCCCCCAGCACGGGGACCATCAGTAGTTGCATGTCTCTCTGCTTGTCTGGCGGAAACTTTTCGAAGTAGATAAAATTTCCGTCGGGCGAGAAAACGGGTGAGGCCAGCAAGGTTTCCTGCGCGGGGGGCACCAATTGTTGCGCGCTGGAAGCGGCTGTTTGCCGAACCCAAAGGCTCTGCCCGCCGTTGTCCCTTGCGACATATGCGACGTAGCGTCCGTCGGGTGACAGCGTAGTTGCCGTCACGTTTCCATTTGAAGTTAGCCTGGATATGTGGGCATTGGTGACCAGCGGCAGGCGGGCCAAGTCATCCTTTCCGAAATAATTTTTCGAGGCAAGATACCCAGCCGCTGAGACCACCGCCACCAGGGAAACAGCAACCCAAGCGCGCCACCGGCGGAATCGCTTGGCTCCTGCCTGCGGACCTATAATCCTGGCCTTGCCAGAACTGCTGTCCCGGCGAAGTCGTTTAAGATCGGCCTGCAATTCGCCCGCGGATTGATACCGCAGATCGCGATCCTTCTCTAGCCCCTTGATGATAATGCGCTGGAGTTCGGGAGGGACATCAGGATTCAAGCGCACGGGCTCCGCCGGCGCATCATGTAGAATCGCATCGTAGATCGCAGCTGTCGACACTCCGCGAAACGGAAGTGTTCCCGTCGCCATTTCATAGAGGACAATGCCAAAGGAGAAGAGGTCCGTTCGTGGGTCCAGAGGCTTACCGAGTACCTGCTCAGGGGACATGTACGCGACGGTGCCCACGGCCGTGCCGGGACTTGTCAGATTTTCTTCAGAGACAAAGTTTCTGCTGGCAAGCGAGCGCGTCGCGGTTTGGTCGCCGGTTGCAGGGGCGCTAGCAACCTTTGCAAGCCCAAAATCGAGAATCTTGGCCTGCCCTCGATTGGTCACAAAGAGATTCGTAGACTTGATGTCGCGATGAATGATGCCCTTTTGATGGGCCGCATCCAATGCGTCCGTCATTTGAATGGCCAGTTCGATGAGCCTTTCTGGCGGAAGTGGTTTTCCCCCAATCTCATGCTTCAGCGTATGGCCCTCGAGAAGCTCCATGACGATGAATGGCTTGCCCTCGTGCTCGGCGATTTCGTGAATCGTGCAAATGCTGGCGTGGTTCAGCGCAGAAGCCGCTCGAGCTTCCCGTTGAAAGCGTTCCAGGGCTTGCGGACTTTCCGCCAGCGCGGCAGGAAGAAACTTGAGAGCGACGTGTCGGCCGAGGCTGATATCTTCGGCTTCGTAGACAACCCCCATTCCTCCTCCTCCCAGGGTGTGGAGGATTCGGTAGTGCGAAACAATGTTACCGACCATGGATGGGAGTTCAGGCACTTTGGCCCCAGATTCAGGTTGTGGAACTGGCTTGCCCGGCTTCTGAGCCCGCCTGTTTTTGAATCGATTCAGCTGGGCAGAGAGTATTGTCTGACCGTGTCACCAAGTCAACCCTTGGGAGGAACGAATCCGCGAGATTGCTAACGCATTTCTAGGATGATTCGGACTAAAACGCGTGCCTCGAAGACGGTTAGCAACCACCTGTTCCTCAGAATCGTCTAGAATAACTGGCCTATGGCTAAACTCACTTTTCTTGGCGCGGCAGGTTGCGTCACCGGATCAAAATACCTCGTGGAAGCGGCAGGAAAACGGCTGCTCGTTGACTGTGGTTTATTTCAGGGCACAAGCGAGCTCAAGGAACGAAACTGGAAGCCGCTTCCCATCGACCCGAAGACGATCGACTATGCCCTGCTTACGCATGCTCACCTGGATCACACTGGCTGGCTGCCCGTGCTCGTGAGGGATGGATTTCGCGGACCGATCTTCGCCAATCCCGCGACCATCGAGCTCACTGGGCTCTTGCTGAAGGACTCGGCTCATCTCCAAGTGGAAGAAACGGAAAATGCCCGTCGCAATAAGTGGAGCCGCCATGCGGAACCACGCGCTTTATATGAACCGGACGACGTCGATCCCGCTCTCCGGCTATTGAAGCCCATGCCGCGCAGCGGCGGGTTCGACATCAGCCCGGCGTTCCATGTCAATTCGTATGACGCCGGGCACATCCTGGGCTCGTCCAGCCTGGAACTAACCATCAATGAAAATGGAAAAAGGATTGTAGTGGTTTTCTCGGGGGACATTGGAAGATACAACCAGCCGATTCTGAAGGATCCAGTGACGCCGCCGTCGAAGGCCGACGTGCTGCTCTGCGAGTCCACGTACGGCGACCGTGAACATGCGGACGGGGATCCGGCGGAATTGCTTGCCGGGATCGTCAACCGGGTTGCCAAACGCGGCGGATCGATCGTGATTCCAGCTTTTGCCATCGGGCGGACGCAGACATTCATGTATTACCTCCGACAACTGGAGGATCAGCAGAGAATCCCGCGGCTTCCCGTGTATGTAGACAGCCCGATGGCTTTGAGCGCCACGGACTTGTATTTAAAACATAAGGAAGACCATGACCTCGAGTATTCGCGCGAGGAAAACGGCGGCAAGGGTGACCCGCTGGATGTTCACGAATTTCATTTGACGCGCTCGGTGGAAGAATCAAAGGCCATCAACAACGTCAAAACTCCCTGCATCATCATCTCCGCCAGCGGAATGGTGTCGGGAGGCCGCGTGCTTCACCATCTCGCCCAGCGATTGCCGGACGCGCGCAATGCCGTCATTCTGGCGGGCTTTCAGGCCGTCGGGACGCGCGGACGCGCATTGTTGGAAGGCGCGAAAACGCTGAACCTTTTTGGCCAGCAAGTGCCTGTTTGCGCCGAGATTGTCGAAATGGGACAGTTCTCCGCGCACGCGGGAAAAAGTGAACTCTTGCGATGGCTGACCGGCTTACCCGCACCCCCGAAACAGACTTACCTGACCCACGGTGAACCGGAGGCGGCCCAGGCATTGCAGACCGCAATTCAGGAGAAGTTCAAATGGAAGGCCGCCGTGGCTCGCTACCTTGATACTGTCGAATTGGGTGATTGATGGTGTCTGAAAAATTTTTGAAGGAATCAGGAAACTTATTCCGGGCTGGCATCGTCTATACATACAAGACCACTCGCGGGGTAGGGGGCTAACCACCACAGGGCAACCGACCGTCAGTCTCCTACCCCTAAAAACTCCCGAAATCTAAGTTATTTCGCAATTTGCACTGCTTTTAGCGGCAATTCAGACGAGTTATCCTTCTAGGCTGTGACATATTATGTCCTCAGCGTTTTGCCAGCAACTCAGGAAGATGTGACAGCCGCTCCTCGGCGGAGGCAAGCGTGCTTTCCTTCTTGCAAAATGTGAATCGGACTTGGGACGCGCCGTCGCGCGCATCGTTATAAAAACTGGACCCGGGAACCACCGCAACACCGACCTTTTCCACGAGATACTTCGCGAACGCCACGTCATCCGGGAAGCCGAAGCGCGATATGTCCGTCATGATGTAGTATGCGCCGCGCGGTTTGAATACCGTGAATCCCGCCGAGGCCAGGATTTTCAGCAAGCGTTCGCGCCGCACCGTGTAATCCTTTGCAAGCTTCTCATAATAAGACTGCGGCGATTTCAGGGCGATCGCCCCGGCTTGTTGCAAAGGAGCGGCTGCCCCGACCGTGAGAAAATCGTGCACCTTGCGAATCGATTGCGTGGCTTCCGGCGGAGCAAGCGCCCAACCCACACGCCAGCCCGTAACGCTATATGTCTTGGACATGCCATTGATCACGATCGTGCGATCGCGCATGCCGTCGATGCGCGCCATCGAGATGTGCTCCGCCCCGTCGTAAAGAATGTGCTCGTAAATCTCGTCGGTGATGCAGAAAGCATTCCAGCGGGCGCAGAGATCGCGGATGAACTCCAGTTCGCCGTGGCTGAACACTTTGCCCGTGGGATTATTGGGAGTGTTGAGGATAATCGCTTTCGTGCGCGGACCAAACGCCGCGGTTAGTTCCTTCTCGTCAAACGTCCAATCCGGCGTTTTCAGCTTCACAAAGCGCGGCGTGGCCCCGCTCAATATCGCGTCTGGTCCGTAGTTCTCGTAAAACGGCTCGAACACGACGATTTCGTCACCGGGATTGATAATGGCCAGCATCGTGGACATCATCGCTTCCGTGGAGCCGCAGCAAATCGTGATTTCGCGCTCGGGGTCGTACCGCACTCCCTGCGTCCGTTCGAATTTCTCGACGATGGCGTCGCGCAAGGGTTTTGCGCCCCAGGTTATCGCGTATTGGTTGATGTCGTCGGCGATCGCTTGCCGCGCGGCTTCCTTGATCTCCGCCGGCGCGGCAAAATCGGGAAAGCCCTGCGAGAGATTGACGGCTCCATGTTTCATCGCCAGCCGCGTCATCTCGCGAATCACCGATTCGGTGAATTGCTCCGCCTTCGCCGAAAGCATTCGGCGCGCCGCCTGCGCCATGCCGGATTCAGAGGGATTCATTTAGCCCGCCAGACCTAACTGGATTTTCCGTCGATTCGTGCCGGACAAATCTGCTGTTTTGCCTGCTTATCGGCCATGCCCCGCCGAGCTCGACGCCGGCGTGCCCGACTGGCCATAAATCATCCGGTAGACTTCGGAATTGCGCAAGACGATTTGCACGTAATCGCGCGTTTCGCTGAACGGAATGGATTCCACGAGTTCAGGAATTTCGTCGTAATTGCGCTCCGCTTTCCATGCCGCTATGCGGTCTTCCCCTGCATCGAACGCCGCCAGGGCATATTCGGGCGCTCCAGTCAGTTTCACTAGCCCGGAGATGTAGAGCATCCCGAGTTGGATGTTGTACTCGGGCTGAAAAAGCTTGGCCGGTGCGAAGCGCACGTGAAGTTGCCGGGCCAGGAGCCTCCCGGTCTTCGGGATCACCTGCATCAACCCAATGGCGTTTTGCCCCGAAAGCGCGTCTGCCTGAAAAGTGGATTCCTGCCGCATCAGCCCCGCGGCAAGCATGGGATCGAAATTGTTCTTGGCGGCTTCCCGGCGGATCACGCCTTCATAGGGGAGCGGGTAGAGCACTTTCCAAACATCGAGCGGGAGATCCTCCCGTTTGCGGGCCTCGAAGTTGGGAACCATGGCTCGTCCATAGGCCATGCCGGCGGCGAAATGCCCCTGGTCGAAGGCAGCCTGTGCCGCTTCGTATAAAAATCGCGGCGACGAGGTGGCAAAGTAGGCGTTTTTCAGCTCCAGCTCGGCCGAAGAATCAAATGCGATGGTGCGCAGCGCCTGCGCGCGTGCCCAGCGGTCCGCCGCCGCGGCAGGAATCGGCTCATCGAATGGCCGCAGTGCGGGCGGTGGCGGAATCTTGTCGAGAATCTCCGGCGGATCCCCTTCGGCGGGCTGCAGCTTGCTCAGGCGCTCGGCTGCGGCGTGTCCGAAATACGTCTGAGGAAAACGGTCCAAATCTTTTTGGAAGCAGGCGCGCGCTTCGGCGAATTTCCCGTTGCGTTCCGCCACGCGTCCAAGCCAGTAGACCGCGTCGGAGGTATTCCCCGAAGCCGGGTACTTCAGCAGAAAGGCCTTTAGCTTGTCCTCCGCATCGGGCTGACGATTGAGATAGGCGACCCAGGCCACGCGCCATTCCGCGTTGAACGCATTCTTCCCGCTCGGGAATGTATCCAGAACGCGCTGGTAATACGTGGCGGCCTTCGTCCGGTCGAGGTTCACCCAATAGTAGTTCCCCGCCGCCATGAACCCTTCTTCATTCCATCTGCTCAAGGGATATTTCTGCGTCAGCTCGTTGAGCGTCGCGAACATCTCGTCGTTCTTCTTGTCCGAACGATAGAGCTGGGAAAGCGCGTAAAGCCTCTCTGCGTCCACATCGAAATCTGGAGTCTTCAGCGATGCCAGCAGCTTCGGCGATCCCTTCAATTGGACCCGCGCCTCCGCGATGCGAAGCTCGGCCAGTTGACGGTTGGGATTCTGCGCGTCATGAAGCATTCCCAGCAGCTTTTCAAATTCGGCGCGCGCTTCTTTCCACTTGTGCGCGTCGTAGTAGGCCTGCGCGCGCTGCTGCTGCAGTTCGACTCCGGGGTACGGATACTCTTTTCCCATCTCGCGCAATATTTTTTTCAGTGCGCTGTCCGCTGCTTTTGCTTCGTCGCTTTGCGAATACTTGTAGAAAATCGCCTGGTAGTCCTTCGCCGCTCGCGGAAGCTGGTGCGACGCCTGATACGCCTGGCCCCTTTCGAGGAGCAGCGTCGGCTTGCTGCCCGTGGCCGGATAAGAGTTCAGCGCGTCAATCGCCTCCGCGGCACGGCCCAGTTCGGTGGCCAGCGGCGCAAAACTTTCGAGCAACTGCTCTTTCATCGCCGTATTCGGGTAGTCGTGTTCGACCGTCTCGAGATCGGCGAGCGCGTCCTTCAAGCGGCCCAAGCCTTGTTTCGCCTGCGCCGTCCAATACAGTACGTACTCGCGCAGCACTGTGTCCCCGCTCGCTTTTGTGAACCAGGCGAGCGCTTGTTGCTCGTGTTTTTTCGAATGATCGTCGAAACCGAGAGCCAGCGCCGCGCGTGCGCCCCAGACGTTTGCCGCATTTTTCGTTGCGAATGCGGAAAGTTTCGCGTAGGCGCCCGGCTCGGCGTTATGCAGCGCGCGTGCCAGGCCTGACAACTCCTTTTGCAGCGCCTGGTCTTCCGGCGTATCTCCCGCCACAAGTTGAGGCGCGGCAGTCTCCGGCCTGCACCCGACTCGGCACGGCACCGGCGTGGGTTTCTTTATGTTTTTCTTTTTGTGGTGGCGTGAAGTTTGGCCGAAAGCAGCCGAGGCTCCGCTTGCCACCAACGCAAACGCGAGCACGAGCAGGCACAGGCTCCGCGTTGTCGCGGCCGCGGGCCATTCCGCAGGCGCGTGGCTGGCCGCAATCCTAGCGATGCCGCGCGGGTGTGGCGTACGGGTATTCGCCGAGAGCATGTGCATCGCCCTCTGCGAGGATCTCCACCATCCAGCGATAAAAGTAATCCACTGGGTGGTCCATGATGGGTTTGAAACGCCGGTCGTATTCTCGGTGAGCTTTTTCAATGTCATCTTTCAATCGGATGCAGAGATCCTTTTTTTCGCGGCCTAGCCGCACTTGTTCCGGTCTCAGCATTTTAATATCTTGCATCGAAACTTTCGCCACCCGATTTGCCCGCCTGTGCAGTTCTTGTTCCTCCGGCGAAAGCTGGTTGACGTCGAACTCGCCGCCAAACTCGCCTTCTGCCGCGGGAGCGGGGGGCTCGATCAGTTCAATCGATTCCGACTCGGCCTCCAGCTCGATCATCGGTTCCGGCTCGGCAACCCGGGGCGCGGCAGGAGGTGCTGTCCGCGGCGGCTGCACGCTTGCCGGCGCTGCTGAGTGCGCCATCGGCGTCGGAATTGAAGGCTGCGGTCTTACCGGTTGAGCGGCGGGCTCGACTCCGGCCGCGCTGATCAGCTGTGTGATTTGCTCTTCCAGGGGAGACCGCTGGCCCGGCTGCAGCGCCATCGCCACGAATCTTGAAAGAACGTCCAGCGCTGCCGACAACGATGCAGCCGAAGTCTGGGCTCGGAGTATCGCCGGCAACGAATTGGTCGGCTTGGAGCTCGCGCAGGCTGACACGATATCCCCGACCGCCTGGTGCAACTCGTCGGCGTTTCGTTGAATCCGCTCGAGGTTTCCACGCAAGGCGCGCGATACGGCTTGTTCCACTGCGTTTGGCTCTTGTGCCATTTCAGGTTTCGCGGGTCTCTTCCCTTCCAAATGCTTTCGACCGGACGCTTCGCCCAATCGTCCGGGGCGATTTACTCCGTCTAGTGATTTTGGAAGCCAAGCTCTTTCCAGTCAACCGCCTGCGAGTACCTCTGTGCCCAATCGTTGCTTAGCGTCGGCCCTTCCCAGTTCCCAGACCGCCTTTCCCTGCCCTCTCACCCCGGGGGGAACCTGGCCTGGCGCCCTGCTAAAATATGCCTTGACACGTATATGCGCGTTGAAGTATATAAGGAGCATGCAGTCTGTTTTCGAAATCATTGCGGAGCCGAATCGACGCGCGATCCTGAGCCTGCTGGTCTCCTCACAGCAGTCCGTTGGCGAGATCGAGCGTCAACTTCGTATGCCGCAGCCGACCGTGTCAAAGCACCTGCGCGTGCTGCGCGAGGCCGGTTTCGTGGAGTCCACCGTGGACGCACAACGCCGTCTCTACCAGCTCAAGCCTGAACCATTTCAGGAGGTGAATGCCTGGCTGGCTCAATTCCGCCGGTTCTGGTCCGCTCACCTGGATGCTCTCGAACGCCACCTCGACCACATGGATCCTTCTACACCAAAAAGGGCAACGCCAACGAAAAGTAAACCAAGGAGAAGACGACGCGGCTCTAACCGCGAACGTGACAAAGGAGAAACGCAATGAAAATAAAAGTGACCAGTGTATACGTGGACGACCAGGACAAGGCCCTGCGCTTCTATACAGAGGTTCTGGGCTTTGCCAAGAAGACCGATTTCAGTCAGGGCCCATATCGCTGGCTGACCGTGGCTTCGCCAGAGGAGCCCGACGGCACGGAGCTGCAGCTCGCGCTGAACAACAACCCGGCGGCCAAAGCCTACCAGCAGGCTCTCTTCCAACAAAGCCAGCCCGCGGCCATGTTCTTCACCGACGACGTGCAGGCCGACTACGAACGAATGAAAGCGCGCGGCGCCGAGTTCACCATGCCACCCAAGGACGTGACCGGCTCCAAGATCGCCATGCTGAAGGACACCTGCGGCAATGTCATTCAAGTCACCCAGTTGATGCGCTGGTAGTGTGGAAATTCACCTGGATCGTCGCCGCTGGTACTCGCCCGACACATGGCGATACCGGGGCTGAAGCCAAGGAGCAGAGGGATGATCAATCGCGCGCAGTACTCACCGGGTCCGGCAAGCGGTGCGCAAGTACGAAAAGACGGCGAGAAATGGACGCTCATTCTCGTCAGGGAGCTGCGCCACTCTCCCGAAAAAGTCTGGCAAGCGCTAACCGACCCGGCGCATCTGCGCGAGTGGGCGCCCTTCGACGCAGATGGAAATCTGGGTACGGTTGGAGCCACGGTGAAGCTCACCACCGTGGGAGCCCCCGCGCCCCACGTCACCGAGACAACAGTGACGCGAGCCGATGCTCCCGAGATGCTTGAATACAAGTGGGGTGGCTTCGATATGCGATGGAAACTCGAAGCTCTTGGCGGCGGCACGCGCCTGACGCTGTGGACCAACATCGGTCACCGCTTCATCGCCATGGGTGCTGCCGGGTGGCACATTTGTTTCGATGTGCTGGATCACCTTCTCGGCGGAACTCCCATGGGTCGCATCGTCGGCCCAGAGGCCATGAAGTTCGGCGCTTGGCAGCGGCTGAACGCCGAGTACGCCAGGCAGTTCGGTATTGAATCGCCGAATTGGCCTCCGAAACCCGCTCAAGAGTGAACATTAAATTCAAGGAGTGAAATCATGGCCCAATCAGCCAGTGCAGCGAACAGCATGAGCTCAGGCATCCCACGTTGGATTTTTCGCTGGATTCACATCGTTTTGAGCATTCCGATACTCGGCTATATTTATAGTCCGTTTGAAAAAATTCCGGACTACGCCTTCCCTACCCGGTTTGTCTTCGTTCCAATAATGGTCCTCACAGGATTGTGGATGTGGAAGGGCCATGCCGTTCGACGGCTTTTTTCGAAAAGATCGGCCTGACAAATCGCCGCCAACTTTCCGGACAACTATCGGATAGCAAGAAGCTTCTCCTTGCGAAGGTTGCAGGCTACGCTGAGCGCGGCTAAATTAGCTGCGAGACTAGGAGCAGCACATGAAAAAACCCGTCCCCGCGGAATCTGCCTCTGCATTCATCGACGAAAAGATCAAGGAACTTGGCGACTGGCGCGGCAAAACGCTGGCGAGAGTGCGCGAAATCATCCACGCGGCGGACCCAGAAATCGTCGAGGAGTGGAAGTGGATGGGCACTCCCGTCTTTTCCCACGGCGGCATCGTCTGCACCGGAGAAACGTACAAGAAAGTCGTCAAGATGACTTTCGCCAAGGGAGCTGCGTTGAAGGACCCTTCCCGTCTCTTCAACTCCAGCCTCGACGGGAATATCAGGCGCGCCATCGACATCCACGAAGGCGAAAAGCTCAATGAAGCAGCCTTGAAAGATCTCATCCGCGACGCGGTGGCTCTCAATCTCCATCTCAAGATCAAGATCAAGCGAAAGTCTCGGTGAGCGAGTCGCAGGCTCGTAAGAAAAGCGCCAGCCCGGCGCCTTTCTGGGACGCTATTCGTTGGGAATCATGGGCAAGAGAAATTCCTGCAGCTTCTCGCTCTCTGAAAGGGCTAGCCGGTCCAGTTGGATCCCCATTTGATTTCCACCCAGAACGCGGACGACGGACCCTGCACCGACAACCGGCTTCATTCGCGGGGACAGATCTAGGCTGACATGCACCGGCGAACCCATCGCTAGGGTGCGGCCAGCCTTAACCAGGATGCCGCTCAAGCTGACATCAACTGTTTCGCATTCCAATACTTCCTTTCCGAATTTCAGTCTCACTTTGGATTGAAGCGCAACGCGCCGGGTCCGGCGCCTCCCATATTCCGTCGCCCCTTGGGTGGAGCGGATCAGCTTCAATAAGCGATCTTTGTCGATTGGTTTGTAAAGGAAATAGCTTGCGCCAGCTTCGAATCCCATGCACATTGCGCTCGGACGCTGATCGTCACTGATCAGGATAATGGGTGTGGTCCGGTTCCATCGGGAACGACGCACCTGTCGCACGAGGTCGACTCCATCAGGAGAGGCCATATGTAGGTCCAGGAAGACCATTTCGAATTTTCCTTCGTTGAGAAGACCGGGAGCATCCGAACTTCTGGTCAGTGCCACCACCTCGATGCCGGCGGAGGTCAGAACCTTCCCAACCATTTGGCAAACCGCTGCTTCGTCATCCACGATCAAGCCCTGTCTTTGCATCTCACCCCTCCCATTTTGTCGTTCACTGACCTGCTTCGCCCCGCGAACCCTGGATTAGGCAACTGCGCAGTCCGTCACTTACTTCGCCCAGAGGCCCGGCACTGTCAATGATTGCCGCATTCGCTTCACCTGACTCGGCGCACAACTACAAATCGATTAAGCTGCGCTTCCACCGGATACTTGATAGCAGTCAAACTGCACGCTGATGCCGAGCTTTCCCCTTGGGGATTCAATTGGCTCAACACGTACAACATGGCCTGAGCAGAGCCATTCGGTCGTCGGCTCGCCGGTGATCATCTCTGGCATTTTCAAGAGGATTTCCAATACTGTACCAACTGGCATAACTGAGTTTGATGCAAAGAGGATCCCTTCCTCGGATAAGTTCTCTGATTCGCCTCGCTCCTCTGGAGTCGCACATTTCCAGCGGCGAATGCGAATGGGAGTCCTAAACTTGTGACGAACAGTAAGACGGCGGTCAGATGCGGCTACTCTCATGTGATGCTCCTGGCGCTTGAGAGGGCGTGGCGCACACGGTGAGAAGATACGTGGAGGAACAACACTGAACTAGCGGCTTGTGAATAGCAAGAGTACTTTTTGACAAATAGTAAGCCAGTTATCCATTAGAACAACCTAATCTGACGCCTGTTCGCCCTAATCAGCTCTGCAGTCGGTTGCGTCCAAGTGGTCCATTTATCTTGTCTACGCTCCAGGAAACGGGCGCCTCGGTCGTTTGTTTCTGGTCGGACATCGCGGGCGGGCGTCCACATCTCAAAACCCACAAAGGAGCACACAAATCCCAACTTCCCCGAACATGGCTGATTGGATGAATGACGGGTGGCCTGGAAGATCCGCTCTTGAATCTGACAAACTCCCGTCGATCAAAGAAGCTTCGCCTAATCACAAATCAATATAAAACGGAGGGTGCCCCTCGATAAGAGAGAAGGGGCACCCTCCGCCTCACGATACTTTCGCGAGAAGTGCCGCAGTGATATTCTCTCCACGTTCTTTATGCCCACAAATACTTATTTCTCGAGCCCGGGCCACCAGCCTGGAAGGATCGTGATTTGACCCGCGTTCCAATGGTCGAGCGGCGGGCGCTGTTGAAGTCCCTTGTGGTCATCCGCGACAAGAGAATCAGGATTGCGGATTATTTCGAGGCACCGCCAAAGGACCTACTGTCTGCGGTGCGCGAGCAAGGACTGGAAGGCATTGTCGGGAAACAGAACGACAGCCACTATTAACCGGGAAAACGAAGCGCGCATGGATCAAGCATCGCGTGAATCGCAGCCAAGAGTTTGTCATTGGCGGCTATCTGTCCGGACCACACGGCTTTGACTCACTGATCGTCGGCTACTATGAGGGAGAGAAGCTGATGTATGTGGCAAGAACCCGGAACGGATTCGTTCCGGCCTCCCGGCGACAAGTGTTCTCGAAATTAAAACATGTCGTGACGCCAAGCTGTCCATTCGTAAATTTGCCGGAGACGAGGCGATCACGATTTGGCGAAGAACTCAACGCCGAGAAAATGGAGAAAGCAGTTTGGTTGAGGCCAGACGCCGTCGCACAGATCGAATTCCTGGAATGGACGGAGGCCGATAGGCTGCGCCATTCGAAGTTTGCCGGCTTGCGCGAGGACAAGGACCCGCGAAGTGTTGTCAAGGAGGAAGCCGCCGAGCCTTGAATAACCTCCGGTTTGTCCGTTAAACGTTCAATTGCGAAGAGGAGCCCGGTTGGCCTAGATTACTCAAATGTGGCGAATAGCGATGGTCGGCGTTTTTCTCGTTCTACTCCAAGCACAAAATCATTCTTCAATCGAAGTTGGCGAAGATCGATTGCTCAGTGTGGATGGCCCTGCGCGACCTCTCGTTGAATCACATTTGAGCGCGGACCCCAACGATGCGAAGCATCTACTCGTCGGCGTGATCCAATTTGATTCTCCCGAAGGAAACAAGCGCACATGCGTGGCGTGGGCCTCATTTGATGGCGGGCAGCATTGGATTCGGCACGCTCTTCCTGTCCAAGGCGGCGGTGATCCATGGGGAGTTATACTCCCGGATGGCTCAGCGATCATGGTGATGCTTGGCTACGTAGAGGGCCGAGAAGACAACGCTTTCTTACTACGGTCGCCCGATGGTGGGCGCACGTGGCCCGAGACGCCGCTGGGTCTTGGATCACACCACGATCATCCGATGGTAATTGCGCGAGGCAATCAGGTTTACGTTGCGTCAGGGGGAGGCGTGCACAACAGTTCAAACCAACACCGAGACTCCGTCTCCGTTGCCCACTCGGGGGATGGCGGAAGGACCTTTGGCCTGCCGACTGATGTCATCGCGAGCAACCTCGGATATCAAGCAGAAGGGCCGGTGGTTCTGAGTGACGGCACGTTTGTGGTTGGGTTTCACGATTACTGCTGCCAACATGGGGACAAATGGCTCCTCAGACCTCGATCATGGCTGGTTCGGTCCAGCGATGAAGGGCGAACTTTTTCCGAGCCACTTCTCGTCTCGGAATCGTGCGAGTCACGTGGCGGATGGCCCTCGATGGCGGTGGACGGCAAGGATCGCCTTTTCTGGCTATGCATCGCCGACAAGTTCAATGGGGTGCTCGTTCAACGTTCAGATGATCGAGGCGAGTCGTGGTCGGACCCTCAGCGCCTGAATCATAGCCAGACCGCGCGTTCCTTTACTCCGAGCATCGCTGTCAATAAGGACGGTGTTATCGGTGTGAGCTGGTATGAGATTCATGATAAGAACTGCTTCGATGTCTATTTCACGGCTTCAGTCGATAGCGGGAAAACGTTCCTGCCAGAGGTCAGAGTGTCGAGGGCTACCTCCTGTCCCGACACACTTCAAAACAAAGGAGCCTTCGATCCTGGAACGACCTTCGGGGCTGGCGGCGACTACAGCGGCCTGGCTGCCACATCGGACGGAGTCTTCCATCTCGTTTGGTCAGACGCACGGACAGGCATTTATCAACTCCGGACGGCGAGTGTAGCCGTGAAGCCCTGATTCGCAATGTGCCCGGAGGAATTGGCCGACTAGTCGGCAAACAGGAAGTTACCATCGGACCGAGCGGTGTACGACACGTGTTCGCATACTCTCCAGGGTGAACCATTCGCCGATTCTTCTCGGAACTTCATCGTTCACGGTCACAGGCTGGCAGGGATCGTTCTACCCGAAGGGTTTGCGACCCGCCGACTACCTCAGCTACTACGCGCAGCACTTTGACACTGTCGAGATTGACTCAACCTTCTATGCAACTCCGAATGTGAGCGTGGTGCGCTCCTGGAATGCCAAGACCCCGGAGGGATTTCTTTTTGCGGCCAAAGTACCACAGGAGATCACACACAAGAGGGTTCTCAAAGATTGCGATGAGGAATTCAAAGTCTTTCTAACGACAATGGAGGCTCTAGGCGAAAAGCTCGGTCCCTTGTTGTTTCAATTCGGGAAGTTCGACAAATACAGGTTCAAGTCGGCGCGTGGGGCAGAGAACCTTGACTGGCTGCCGCATCCCCGCGGCTTTCGGGGTGCGAGGTGTGACTTTTCCACACTCTTGCACAGCCGTATCAAACCACAAACTGCCACGCCAACCCTTTCCAGCTCAGCCCCTTGCGAAGCTGTCATTCGAACCTGCCCTCCACATTCGAATAACCAGTACGTACATACAAAATTCTATTGACATATAGTAACTTTCATGCTACCATGTAACATGATCCGAAGCCGCCAGCCTCGCCCAGCAACTTCGTCCTCCCTGCGACGCCTCCCGCTGTCGCCTTTCTACTACACTCCTCGGCCTATCCTCTCCATTTCGCCACTTCCCACTTCTCCAAACTCGACACACTCGTCACAACTCGACACGCCGGTGCCGTCGCAACCCCTCTGCTATCAATCGTATGCACACGCTTTCCGTCACCCATGGGGGTGTGCCTCCGTGTTCACTTCCGACTTTGAACTTCCAACACCGAACCACTCTTTTCACAAGTGTCCACATCAATATCATTCCGCGCGACTTAGCCGTCCTTTGTTTTCATACTCTTACGCACTCTTTTGCCACGCCCAAAACACTAACTCCCGCATTCTCAATCATCTCCGCACTCTTTGCAGAAAACACCCGGGGTGGGGATACCCGCTTTCCAACGAAAAACCTTCGTTCCTCCCGATCAAGGCCGCTTGTCTCGCGCGGACATCTCGAGCGCGCATTCACATCTCAAGACCCGCAAAGGAGCGCACAAATCCCAACTACTCCGAACATGCTAAAATGGACTGGTACTCAGGGGGCGACACGGTTTCGACGGAAGCTGTCGCGGCCCGAAGGCATGCCGGGACCCACCTGCCCGTAACTTGGTGGAAACTAGAAATGCCAACAACAACTTGGCACTTGCTGCTTAATTAATTAAGC
>DATGED010000008.1:0-5619 GCA_035310525.1 Candidatus Acidiferrum sp.
TTGACACGGACGAGGTCTGCGGTTCGAGTCCGCACGGGCCTACCATTCCTTCGACACGAACAAATTCGCGCGAGCCTTCCAGCTAACGAATTTGAACAGGACACCGAGTCGATCCATGACGACCGTAACCATTGATGCGGAGATGAAGGCGAAATGCCCGCAAGTAGCGCTGGCGTGCGTTACTGCAGATGTGGAAGCAGGCGCGACGACGGAAAGATTGGAGCGCGAACTGAGTACTGTTGAGGAGAAGATCTTAGAGCTGGCGGAGCCGAAGGTGGTGCTCGAATCGGCGGAGATTTTGGCGACCCGGGCGGCGTACAAAGCGCTGGGAAAAGACCCGGCCAGGTATCGAGGATCAGCGGAGGCGCTATTGCGGCGCGTAATTGCAAAGAAGGGATTGCCGCGGATCAGCAACGTGGTGGACGTAATCAATCTGGTGAGTGTGGAGAGCCGGTTGCCTGTTGGGCTCTATGATTTGGCGTATGTGCAAGGCGATATCGTGTTTCGGGCGGGGCGCGCGGGGGAGACTTACAAAGGCATTGGAAAATACGAATTGAATCTGGAAGGATTGCCGGTGTTTTGCGATGCAACCGGGCCACATGGCAGTCCGACGAGCGATTCGGAGCGGACGATGGTGACAGAGGCGACCAAAAAGATACTTGCGATCATCATCTCCTTCGGGGGAACGAACGCGAGAGCGTCTGCGGGCGTGAAGAGTTTAGCTTTGTGGGGCCACGTGACATGCTCATACTTGGAGAACCTCGCGGCGGCTCGAGAACCCCGGTGCGAGATTGTTGAATGACGCGTGTACCCAAAACCAGGTAGATACGACGGTTGTCAGCGGCAGAGCGAGCTAAGAAGTGCGCTTTTACTTTCCGAGGACGATGCCGATGCCAGAAAGAACCAGGTCGAGTTTGGGCCGTGGAAGCTTTCCTGCGCGGGCAGTTAAGAACATCTTATCGAGAGTAACGATTTGAGAGACGTTGGCAACGGAATCTTTTGGCAAGCCGGTCAGACGCGCGGGGAGGCGGACGTTGCCGGGAGCGAGTGTCCACTTGAGGTTGCTGGTGAGTGGGACACAGACCACGGTAGCGAGGCGGCTGCTGTTAAGGGCATCGCACTGGACAACAACCACGGGCCTTCGAAAACCTGGGCCTGACCCCGCAGGAGCGGACAGGTCCGCCCACCAAATCTCACCTTGGGAAATCACCACTCACTTCTCTGAAGCGCGCGGCCTGCAGCAGCTGAAACAAATGCATCCGAAGTTTCGCCTACGTCGGCGAGGGCCTGGTTCATGGCTTGGGTGACTCTGTCGGGAGTGTGCCGTGCAAGGTATTCCTGCAAAGCGTCGCTGAAGACGCGGCTACGGGAACGTTTGGTGCGCTTAGCGAGGCGCTCCGCTCCTTCGAAAATGTCGTCCGGTATGGAAACAGCAGTTTTCATACCCTGAGTATAACCGAAAGAAGAGGGGCCGACAACAGAGGGAGGGGCGACTCTTCCCGCTTCTTATAGCTCGACCGGCTGAGTCAGCTCTGATTCGCCTCTCACGACGCGGTGATGGAGGAAGCCGCGGGCGGCCAGGAGTTCGGCGTTTAGAAGTGCAGCACCGGCGGCACCGCGAACGAGGTTGTGGGAGAGCAAGGTCAGCTTTATGTCGAGTAGCGGGCATTCGCGGACGCGACCGACGACGGCGGCCATGCCGTTGCCTGCGTGAACGTCGCGGCGCGGCTGCGGGCGGTCGTCACCGTCCATGACAAGGACCGGACGGCGCAATGCCGAGGGGAGAGACGCAAGTTCCGACTCGACTTCAAAATTGCGCAAAGCCTCGCGAACTTCCTTTAAGCACGCGACTTTCTTCAAGCTGACAGAGACACACTCGAGGTGGCCTTCGAGGACGGGGACGCGATTGCAGTGAGCGCTGAGGCCGACACCCGCGTCAACAAAGTGCTGGCCATCCCATTTCCCAAGAAGTTTTTGCGGCTCTGACTCCATTTTTTCTTCCTCGCCGCTGATGAAGGGAATCACGTTGGAATGAATGTCCATGGAGGCCACACCGGGATAGCCGGCACCGGAGACGGCTTGCATGGTGACGACGAAGACCTTTTCGAGACCGAAGGCGTCAGCGAGGGGCTTCAACACGAGGACAAGGCCCGCGGTGGAGCAATTCGGGTTGGTGACGATAAAGCCGCGGTCGTAGCCGCGATTTTTCTGTTGCGCGCAGATGGAATCGAGGTGCGCCGCATTGACTTCCGGGATGAGAAGAGGAACGTCGGGATCCATACGATGATTCCTTGCGTTGCTGATGACGGGATAGCCGGCGCGGGCAAAGTCCTCTTCCGCGGCTCCCGCGACGGAAGAATCGAGCGCGGAGAAAACAAAATCACATTCGAGGCTGGGATCGAGGCCTTTGACGGGAAGACTGCGCGCCTCCTCTGGAAGGGGACCGTCAAGGTGCCAGCGCACGGCTTCAGAATAAGCCTTGCCGGAGGAGCGCTCGGATGCGGCGAGTTCAGTGAGTTGGAACCAGGGATGGCTGGAGAGAAGCTTTACAAGGTGTTGTCCGACCAGTCCGGTCGCGCCTAGAACTCCAACGCGCCACTTTTTTGTGATGCTCCTGGGCAAAGCGCACTGCGTCTGCGGTGGCACCACGGCTTTATCGCCATTCCCGGAAGATTGAGGGATCACGCCACACCTCCGGAGCCAGCAAGATCATTGGAGTTCCGAGGCAGACCGATGCGCGTCCCCCGGACGTGCGGTTTAAACGTGTTGCGAATCCAGATGGTCATCTCCGTTTCCGCGGCGAGCGGCAAAACGTGAGGATGAAGGACTTTGGCGCCGCTGGCGGCCAAGGCGTGCGCTTCGTCATAGCTCAGGTCATGGAGAAGTTTCGCTTCAGCGGAGACGTGCGGATTGGCGGTATAAAGCCCATCCACATCGGTCCAAATGACAAGTTCTTCAGCGTCCACCAAGTGAGCGATGATAGCGCCGGAAAAATCAGAGCTGTTGCGACCCAGCGTGGTAATGCGGCCGTCGGGAGTAGCGCCGATGAAACCTGTAACGACCGGAACGAGGCCGTCTTCCAGAAGAGGGATCAGAATTTCGCGGCCGCGTTCTCTGGTTTGTTCCAATTGAGGCTTGGCGTCGCGAAATGTGTCGCAAGTGAGAACAAAATCCGAGGAAGAAACGGGAACAGCGGGGATGCCAAATTTTTCCAGAGCAGCGGCAAAGAGACGGGAACTGAATCGTTCGCCAAAGGAAGCGAGACGATCGGACAGCTCGGGAGTGGCCTCGACCGAGGCTTCCTGAGGTATTTCGTGGAGGAGATCGCTGGAGAGGAGTTGGAGGGCGCGGCGAACGTGGTCTTGCCGCTGCTCATCAAGCTGAAGATCCTGAAGAACATCCACGTGGAGATGAATGATGGCCTCGGCTTCGTTCCGAGCGCGAGAGAGCTTGCCCCCCGCAAGCAAGCGTGAGAGGAAGAGAAGACGGTCGGTGACACCCTTCATTGCGGAGACGACGACAATGACGCTCGAGTTCCGGGTAGCGGAGTGAACCAGACTGGCGGCATGCGACATGCGCTCCGCGCCAAGCAGCGAGCTGCCGCCAAATTTCAAGGCTACGACCCGCGGTTGAGGGCGCTCCGGCTGTTCGCTTCCTGTGACCGCAAGACCGCGTTCTTCGTGGGCGACCGCAAAGCGGTCTTCTTCGCCTGCCACCCCGAAGCGCTCGACTACATGGCTTCCGGCGGCCACATCTTCCTGCACGTGTTCGGGACTCATGACTTCCGCTCCTGAGCTTCGCTGGAGCGTCTCTGGCGGGGGTCTAAAAGAAGAAACCCACCGCCAGATTCGCTTCAGGCGGTGGGTTGGAAACTTTTTTAACTTGCTAGCTGTTTCTCCACGCGCTGGAAGCGAAAATAGTCGACTTCGCCTTAGTCGAGGTAATCGACATGGACGTCGTAGTGGTAATTCGCTTCGAAACGGTGGAAATCATACCGAGAGAAAGACTAACACACGAAAAAGGGGAAAGAAAGTAAAGATTACTTGCGAAAAGGGCAGAGGTGCTGGGATCCGGACAGCATAAGGTGGCCCTCAATGGGTACGGACTCGACACAAGTGCGATCTTCTCGTGGTGCAAATAAAAACCCTAATAGGATGCACAATATTTTCATCAATTCGCGGTGGAGCAACACCTTCTTCAACTCGGGGCTCCTCGTGTCTGGACAAAATGTAAGCATCGGCGGGCCGTTCACGAATGGTCAGGTGACGGTGGCGCGCGTGGTGCTGAGGCATGAAGGGCACACGGGCACTCTGGTAGCGAACAGCGTGAACGTCGGTGCGAGCACGTTCCAGTTCAATTCGAACGGACTCGCAGGCATATTGTTCAACGGACCAGTGACCGTGTATGTGACGCCGTTTACCAGGTTCGGCGACGGGCTGACGAGTCTGCAAGACCTTTCGAGCAATCCGACGAATCCGCTGCGCGTGATCGGGCTGGTATTGAAAGATCCCATCAGCGGCCAACCGGTGTTTGTGGCGCGCAGTGTGACAGAGCTGACGAACTAAGCACGCGGCGCATCAACCAGAGTACGGAAAAATCAGACGGCCACCCCGGGCGATCGAGGTGGCCGTTTTCTTTTATGACAACCTCTGCAGGACGATTTGGACGCGTGCCTGGCTATGCTTCAAAGATCAAGCTGGAACAGGTGAGGCCGGACTCCGCTTTTTGGAGTTCGGAAATATCGAGGGGAGTTACGTGAAAGTCGAGGGCTTCTATGCGAGCACGGGTTCGAGGGAAGGAGGCGGGGAAAATGATGGAATCTCCAAGCGCGAGGGCGTTGGCGGCATGTGGCTCGGAGAGATCGACGTCGAGCCAGTGGTAGCCGGAAAAAGGAGTTGGATCGAACCAGGCGCGGTTGGCGAGTAGCGTATCGCGACCGAGGGAGGTGACGGCGGATTTGAGATGCAGGCACCCGGTTACAGGAACGGGAATGACTTCGTAGTGGTGCGGCGCGAGAATCGCGGAAAGCTGGCGAATGCCTTCCACATTGCTGCGTTTGCTTACACCAACGAATAGCTTGCGTCCGAGGCGGAGAATGTCACCGCCTTCCAGCGTGCCGGGAAGAGTGACGTGCTGAAGTTTGCGAAACTGCGAGAGAGCCTGAGCGATGGAGGCGGCTTCCGGGCGGCGGGAATCGGTGCCGAGCGGGAAAATGACAGCGAGCTCATCGAGGACGATGGCGGGATCCTCCACAAACATGGAATCCGGGAGAAGGTCCTCGGCGGGCAGAGGAACTACGCGAGCGCCGAGTTTTTCGAGCAGTTGTTCGTAGGCGCGATGCTGTTTGACTGCGACCGCGAGATCAATCGACGCCCGCGGAATGAAACTCAGCTCGCAATTTAGGATGGCGGAACCGACGGCACGGGTGATGGCTGTAAGCATAATGAAGGATCAAGTTTACACGAGGTGCTCATGGAAGATGGCTCTGTTGACATCCTGGATGAGCGAGCCGATGCCTCAGGCGGTAGAGGTTATAGGCAAGACCGAGCAGCAGAGCTTGGCGGATCTGGATGGCCAGGCTGCGCCCGGGAGCGCGCGAGGAGAGCTTGCGCTTAACGG
>DATGED010000009.1:0-38762 GCA_035310525.1 Candidatus Acidiferrum sp.
AGGCAATATGTTTTGAAATCATCTGCTGCGAGAGTGCAAACGGTTCCGTCAATCCATGCACAGAGGCAGGCCCATGGGAGAGTCGTTCGATCATCGCCCGGCGGGTTGGATCAGACAGAGCCGCAAATGTTGTATCTAACCTATCCACAACCATATGGTAGTGGATTATCCGTCGATGTCAAGTGTGGATTTTGGAGTTCCCGATTTGTGTTTCCTGATCTCTGAACCCTGACACCTGCGCTGATTTTTGCTTCCCCATGCGCCGCGTATCGCAGCTGGGTGCATGGTTTAACAGATAGGCTTCCTTGAGCAATTACTCATAAAATCGTCAATCCACTCATCGAGGAGGAACTCGGCTAGCATTTACCGATTCCTGTCAGATTACGGGCCAACCGAAGGTTATTCCGGGTTAATGGTTGCTTTCTGAAGCGTATTGACCACTTCTAAGGCCGCCTGTAGCTGGTTATCTACGCCTGCCGCTAGTGATTCTGGAGAGTTTTCAATCGGCACATCGGCTTCGACTCCCTTACCTTCTATGCACTCCCCATTCCAGGTGTACCAGCCCGCGACGGGCACCCGGAGCACATATCCACCGGGCAGATTAAAATTTGCACCATCGAGTACGTCATGGCTGTTCTTGTGGCGACCGGCCAAAACGATGATGAACGACCACGGTGAAAACTGAGGGGCCGGGAACAACGATCCAGTTAGTTGAATTGAAAACGTGCACCGCAAAGGAAGTGTCTCAAATCGAGACACCGTGTATTAAAACGATTGAACATGAGATAAACAGAGAAAGGGGGGACAGTGGGAAAGGGCCAAGGACGTCTCTTAATACCCTCCTAAGTATATGACTCAACGAGACCTACCAGCGATCCTTGAGGACGTACTTTTTCCACCGAGTATGGCTTTCCATGTGCAATTACATGGCTGGCGTTAACTCCGCCGGACAATCCGGCTTCAAGGATATGATCGTGAAACATTGCAAGCGAATACTCGCAGTGTGTCTGCTCGCCCTATTCGCCGTAGCGAGCGTAATCACCGTTTCCCTCAAAGCGCAAATTGGAGACGTAGTGGAAACGAGGCGCAAGGTCAAAGTGTTGGTTAAGCCTCAGTATCCGGAACTTGCCAAGAGATTGAGCCTTTCGGGAGTAGTGAAAGTTGAAGTAACCATCGGGGCGGACGGCAAGGTGAAGAGAACACATATCGTTGGCGGCCATCCTGTCCTGGCTTCCGAAGCAGAAAGAGCGGCCATGCAGTGCGAATTCGAACCCGGACCGAAGGAAACCACGGAAGTAGTCGAATTCAAGTTCAACCCATAGCAATACGCGACAACGGTTCGTGTTTGACCGATCGGTTGAATGGACATGGAGAAACTGCTTCCTGAACTTTTGGCAAGGCAGCAGAGGCCAAGTAAAACAGTCCGCTCAAAGAAATTCAGCGGATTCCTAGGAATGGGCGGATGTCCTGGCGAAGGACAACCGCCCGTTTCCGTTTTGAGCGAGGCTACTGCGCCTGGACTGTTGAGGGTTCCGCCGGAACAGCAGAATCCTGAATCGTCAGCATGTCGGTGCGCACCTTATCCCATTCAAGCAGGTTAAGGCCGTAAGAAGTGAACAAACGCCTGATGTGTGCGGAGTCCCAGTCAAGAACTTTTTCGACGACCGGGACGAGAACGCTCATGGCATTGTCGCTGAGGACCGTCCGCTTCGCGATGCGAGAGATAAATTTGGCTTCGGAGACGGCGATGGTGAGGCCGTCATGCTGATTTACGTGCATCATCACGGGAAGATCGGAACTGCCGTCACCCATGTAGATGATGTGGTCGTGGCTGATGCTCAGTTCGGCGCGGCGTTCCTCGAGAATGGTGATCTTTCCCCAGCCGGCGGAGGCGCGAATGATGGATTCGACTTCACCCGAGGATTCGTTGTAGCGGAAACGCGTGCCGAAAATGTTTTGCGGTGGCACGATTCCTTCGAGCGCGGACTGAATAATCTCTTGAGGAGCCGCGGAGATAACGTTGAAATGGAATTTGTAACCGTCTGACAGGTTTTCAAGCGCACGGGCGAATAGTGCAACGTTGTGCTTCAGACGGATGCGTTTGCCGGTTTCGACGAGGTGCTCGCGACGAACGCAGCGGAATTCCGGGTCATGAAGAATCAAGTAGCTGAGTTCAGCGCCCTGCTGAACCAGGTTCATCTCCGCAAGGCCCTTGACCTTGTCGTGGAACCCGTGAAAGCCGATAAGCTCGGACAAAACCACGCCCGAGTCATTGAAACTGAGTGTCTGGTCAAAGTCGCTTGCCAGAAGATACTGCCTGAGCATGTTCTAGTACTCCTTCTTTCTTTTCCTCGCTGGACGCGAGGCCGGATCGCTCTGGGTGCAGCCCCAGTAACACCCTACACTTTAACGATAGCTTGATTCCCCTCAGGGGCTTCCACGAATTATTTCGATGGGTGCTATGCATGAAAAACATCAACGCTACATTCTACCTTGCTTAGATGCGCTATTTCTGTAAAAGATACAAAGGAAAGGAGATGGAGGCCTCGCGAAGCAGCGCAAACGGGTAAATGTTGTGTCTGCAATGAGATCACTTTGGCGAATAAATAGCGAACGTAATTCTCAGGCACAGCAAGGAGGCGGTCTTACAGCCCGAGCGCGTTCATTTTGGCTTCCTCGTAGATGCCATCTTCGCCAGGGTAGCGGAGCCGGGATTTGAAGCGCCCAGTTTCGGCGGCCAAGGCCCAAACGAGGCTTTCCCCGGCGGGGAGAGTTTTTGGGAGGCTGCGGAAAACTTCGTCCTGAAAGGCCAGCGAAGCGTCGATCCATTGCCAGCCCGCGGTTTCAAACGCAGCCATCACATCCGGCAGGACAAGAGCGTTGAGGGCATTGTAATGGATGAGGAGCGTGTGGCGGATGTCGCGGCCGAGGACGTCCAGCGCGAGTTGGCGATAAAAAGAGGCGCGATCCAGCAGGTGGGCGATGAGATAGTCGCGATAGGGCTGAACGGCGGTCTTCGGTTCTTTTGCAAGGCGATCGGCGAGACGTTGGTTGACGTACCAATCGGACGCGTCAATGGTGACATGGCCGACTCGATAGCCGCCCTCTTTCAGCAGGGCGCGAAAGCGGTCGCGCTTGTCGGCGGTATCGCCTTCCTTAAGGAAGGGGTAACGAAAGAACAGAGACTTGTTTTGATAGGGCGCGATGATTTTTTCATTCTTGAGGAAATCGACAGCGAAGTCCGCGTAGCTGGTGGGGCCGCAGTAATTCAGATGGGAATAGGAATGATTGCAGATCATGTGGCCAGCCTGATCCCAAGCTGAGAGCAATTTGCCGCCATCATATTCATCAACGCGCATGCCACATACGAAAAGAGCGGCACGGATGCTGCGAGCGTCCAGAGCCTTCAAGATGCGCGAATTGGCTTCCTGCCATCTGAGATTGGTGTCGAGTTTCAAGCGAGGGTCGTCCATGGTGATGGCGAGCTGGGGGCGCGAGGCGTTCGAACGGTTTGAAGCCGCCGGGCTCTGAGACGGCGCGGGAGCGCGAAAAGCATCAGTAAACAGTGGAGCGCATGAGACGGCCGAAGCGGTTTTCAAGGCGGAATGCAGAAATTTGCGACGATTCATAGTCATGACCTCAATAGAGAGAATTCAACCAGGCGCGAGCGCGATCGAAGAAAGACGTGGCAGCTGCATAGTGGGTTGAGGATATAAGCGAGGTAGAGGATGTTGAGCGTGGACGTTCGACAAGATCGTCTGCGACGGAGTAAAACTCGCCATTTCCCGAGTGAAGATAGAGGCGCTGCATTTCCGCGCGATTGAGAGGGCGAGCACCACGACGACCGAAAACGGCGAGCTGGTTGCCGGATTCGTCGACGGCGCGGTCTCGGTCAATGCCCTTGGAGATGGCGAGAGCAGGGCCGCGCGTGAGAGCCGTGGCGATGAGTTTGGGAACAGGACGAGGGCTGAATCCGGAAAAATGGGCGGGATCATCCCAAGGAGAAACAATCTGGAGGACGCGAAGACCATTTCTGCCGTCGGCTAGGAAGGCGAAGGCACTGCCGGCAACCATGCC
Organism: Candidatus Acidiferrum sp.; assembly: GCA_035310525.1. Classification (GTDB taxonomy): domain Bacteria; phylum Acidobacteriota; class Terriglobia; order Acidiferrales; family UBA7541; genus Acidiferrum. The sequence continues at coordinate 4,078 of DATGED010000009.1, forward strand.
GATCTTGACGTCATTGGTGTCGTCAATGGCCCCGTTGGCGCTGTATTGCTGTTCGTAGCGAGGCTGCTCCGGATTTTCGACATCAACGATGGAAAGTCCAAATCTGCCGTCGGCCACATAAGCGTAGGTTCGCGCGACATAAATATTGCGAGGATCTCCCAGAGCAACTTTGCCGTTGGCGACCAGCTTCGGATGCGCCAGGTCGGTCACGTCGAGAGTTTTCAGGCCGTAGCGATCCACGACAAATGCATAGCGGAATTGGACGGCGATGCCGCGAGGGTTGTCGAGTTCGGGCGCGCCGATGATGGAGGTGACGCGAGGGGCGAGAGGATTGTCCAGATCTACAACGACGAGAGACTTGTCGGTGAGGATGTAGGCATACTTACCGGCAATGGTGATACGGTGGGCTCCGGTTAGAATGCCGCCGGGATTGAAAGCCAGAGTGCGCTTGAGAAAATTGTTGGCGGGATTGCCGTCAATCAGGGTGCCGACGCCGGGGCTGGGGGATTTCAGATTTGGATTGCCGATGACGACGAGCCCTTCTTCCCTGTCGGCGACGTAAAGAAAACCGTAGAGGAGATGAATGGGCTGCTCTTCGTTTACGGGGAGCGCCTGGCGGAGAGGATCGACGCCGAGGGTGGTGGGCGAAGCAACGGCGACAGCGTTCTTGGTTGGAACGAAAAGACGCTGCCCGAGCGGCGAGACCGGAGCGGTCGTGATGCGCTCGGAGAAGCTTTTATTATCGATGTTGGCGACGTCGTAGATGCGGAGCCCGCCGGGACCGGTGGCGGCGTAGGCATATTCGCCGCGAGCCTGAACGTCGAGGACATTACCAGCGTGCCGGTATGAGGTAGCGAGTTGGCGATTGCGCGCCAGAAACTTTTTATAGTCGTCGGGATACGCGACGCGCTGCAGATCGCTGCCATAAATGGCTTCCGGCTCGTCGTGCTCAGCGACGGCGATTGCTTCGAGCCCTTTGTTGCCGGTGGCGACATAAATGTAACCGCCCATGAAATTCATAAAGTTCGTGCCTTGCAGAAGGAGCTGCGCCATCCAGGCGTTGTTGTCGTTCGAGGCGGAGACATGGCAATCGCTGCATTGTTTCGTTTCCCGGGCGCGGACGGTGTGAGGAACAAAGGTGCTGAAAGCCTGGCCCGAGAAGCCCGGGGCTGAAATGGTTTGCTGGGTGTAATAGAGCCAGTCGCGGTTTGCGTTTTGAGAACTGACGAGGATGGCGCAGGAAGACCGCGCGGGGGCGATGCGATGGCCGGTAACTGTGCCGTCGACACCGAGCATGTATATGTCGTCGCGAAGGACCTGAAAGTTGTAGCTGGTGTAATTTCGCGTGGTGATGCCTTCGTTGTGGAGCATGGGTTTGCGGGCATTGGCGGTCATTTGCAAATGGCAGCCAAAGCAAGTAGGCGTCCAGGAGGTGTGGCAGGAGTAACAGGTCATCGAAGAATTGGCGTGAGCCAGATTCGAATCATCGGGCGACGATTGAGATTTAACTGTGCCGTCTTTAGACATCAATTTTGCGCGAAATGATTTCATGTTGAAGTGCGCGTTCCCGGGAGTGATGGAATCCAGGGTCTGGACAATCTCCCATTGTAGATTCGGCTCGGACATGGAGCGCTGAATCAACGCGCCGTCGTCGCGCCACTCGAATCGCCGAAGTCCCGAGGGTGTGCGAAGCAAGTCGAGACGGCGGCCGCCAGCGGGAGCGGCGGGGCCGGACGTGCGAAGAGTGGCCTTGCTTCGAATGGTGCCGTGACAATCAATGCAGTCGATTTCGACGGCCGCCCGAGGCTCGCCGTAGATTTTCCCGTTCCCATGATTGTCCTGCTCGAAATGGCAATCGTTGCATTGCATGCCCTTTTCGAGATGGATATCCGCGAGGTGGACGGCTTTGGAAAACCGCTGAGGGTCGTCAAACGGAATGATCTTGCCGTCGTTGTCGAGCCAATTACCTTTGCGGTCGTGATTGAAGACGGAACGGAAGACCCATCCATGGCCATGAAAGTCCGCGAACTGCGTGGACTTCAGCGTGGCATTGAATTCGGGAGAACCGAGATTTTCGAGGAATTTCTGGTCGCTCCAAAGGCCGCGGGCGGCGGCGGCTTCGGGGTTGCGCAAGAAGGACTGGTAGCGCTGCTCGTCGGTCGGGTTGCGTTGTTGCGATGGATACATTTTGTCGCCGTCGATTTCATTGTCCCACCAGGTGAGGCCGAAATACGTGGTGAGCATGTTCGTGCCGGGGTGGATGTGGCAGACCATGCACTGGCTCGAAGGAATGGAGCGCGTGAAAACGTGCTTGATCGGATGGCCGGACTCCTTCTTCGGAATCATGGGATCGGATGACGCGCTGAAACCGGAGTGGCCGAACTGCGCGTAAGCGCCCGAATGGGCCGGGTCGCGATCGTTCGCGTAAACGACGTGGCAAGAGGAACAGCCGCTGGAGCGATAGTCACCGGGATGATCATCCGTGCCGGGCAAGGACATGACAGGATCGACGAGCCTCGTTTTCTGCAAACCGAGAAACACTGGATCGGTGCGGAGCTCCGTGCCGAAACCGCGGTCGCTTAATTTGTCATCGGGTTTGCCGGGATCTTCTTCGCGATCAGGATTGCCGAGCTCGGCTTTTTTCTCGCCGCCGCGTTCAAAGACTCGCAAGACATTTCCCGGCTGGGAAATCTCCCAACGAAGGAGCGGTTCGAGCTCGGGGAGCACGCCCTTTGTACGGGTTTCCTCCCGCGTCGGAGGTGGAATCGTCTTGATGCTTTGCGGCTTGCCATTGCGATCATAACTCTCACCGAAATGGGTGTCCTTCTCCGGAAATCCGCCGTTGTTATAGAGCGCCGCGCCCCAAAGCAAACCGGTATGAGTCATCATGCTCGTCGAAGAGGCGCGGACTTCCCGGGGATGGCAACCGGCAGCGCCGCAGGTCTCGGGCGCGACGCGCAAATCGCCGGGATTCCTGAACTTTACGTATTCGTAGGATTCTTTCAGCCAAGCTGTGTAAGTGTCCTCGGGCAACGCAGAACGGACTTTGAAAATCGGAGAGCGCGGCTGGACGTGGGCTTTTTCCTTGGTAGCGTTGAATTCGGCGGAGTTTGGGGCAATTCCGCTGGCTACGGAAACGGAGGCGTCTCCGCCGTGGCAATCCGAACAACCCAGAAAAACTGTCTTTGTGGGATGCATGGAAGGTTCATCGGTCGAGGAGTGGCAGGAAACGCAGCCTGACGACTTGCGAGCGGCTTCCTGCTGGGACTGGCCGCGGACCGTAGAGGAGTCCTGTGAGGCGCGGACCGGAAGGACGCTATCAACGCCCAAGGCGAAGACAAATGACAACGCACAGACGGAGACGGTGCTGAGGTTCCGCGGAGTGAAGCTCTTGAGTTGAATGAGAGGGCTCATAGGCTCGTTCTCTCAGAAGGTAAACTTCGCGGAACCGAATAGCGAGAAGAGTGTGCGGCTCGTGTAGATATCTTTAAACCCCGGACCGGGCTGCAGAGCGGAAGCGCCGCCCGTGAGGACGATATTCTCCGATAGCGGAGGCCGGTACGTCAGGCCGAGGCCGAAGTCCTCGCCGATGCCGTGGCGAATGGGAGATTCGAACAACAGAAATTCGAGCGACTCTGGATGCTCGAACCGCAGGTAGTTGAAATTCGCAAAGGCCTTCAACTTAGGCGTGAGATCAAAATCCGCGCCGGCGTTTGCGAGGAAAATTCCGGGATTAACGAAGTTGGCCTGGCCTTCCTCCTTGGTGGAACGAAGCGAAGGAAGCAAGCTGCCGTCCGTGGTCAGCTGCACACCCGAGCCGAGGAGGCGAATTCCTTCGCGATTCCAGAAGCTGAAAAGTCCACCGGCGAAATTCGGAAGATCGTCAATGGAATCGAAGCCGCGAGCGCGACCGTCGCGCGGATTGGCATCGCCCGAGGAATAGAAAACGGAAACGCGGTAGCGAATCCAATCGTGGTCGTAGGAAAGCTCGGCGGCAGCCATCTGGGCATTTACGGTCACCGGACGCCCGGCGATGGGATTGAAAGTGTCCTCACCGACAGCCTGATAGAACGCATGGGTGAGGTTTATGCGGCGAATGTGTCCACTGCCCAGCCAGCCGAAATAGCCGACTCGGATGGCGTGAATGATCGGGCCGCCGCCGGGGCCCAGATTGATGATGTTACCGACGGGCGCCGGCCGCACCAGAAAACCGTTGTCATCGTAATGAATCCCAGAATCGTCTTTGTTCCAGGCGGCCAGGAATTCTGCCGTGTAACCGTGAAAGAAGAAATCCTGTAAATAAACGTTTCCAAGGAGCACTTGCTGGTGGCGAAGATTGAAAGTATTGAGACCGCTGTTGGTATTTTTTTCGAGGAATTGAAAATAGGCGGCGTTGTACTCGATACGGTTGCTTTGGAAGTCGCCAAAAATGCGCAGGCCGGGCTGTTCATCGACAAAAAGAAAACCGCGAAAATCAGCGTTGAATTGCTGAATGCCGGCGCGAAGAGAGATGAAATCGTAGGCGTCGCTGAGATCGTGGAGTTTGACTTCGACAAAACCTTCCTGAAGACCCAAATGAGTGTCGAAGCGGTTTGTACCCGCGCGGACATTCGGGCTGACAATGCCCAACTCCCGCACATCCAAATCGTTGAGGCTTAACTCAGGCGTGATGCACACGCGCCAGTCGACAGGCTTGAAGGAAGCGTCCCCATGAAACATATCGAGACTGAAGCGCAAGGTCTGATCCAAAAAGGCCTGCTCACCGCGGCCAAAGAAACCGGCGCTGCCGGGTTGTGCGGCGCTGACGCCGCTGGGTGAAGGGACACGGCGGCCATCGAAAAAAGTTTCTGAAGAGGCGGTGAGGTTCAAGAAAACCTGTTGTCCAAAAACGTCGGGCCAGATGGGCTCGTCACCTTTGAGGCGGTTTCGATTGAAAGGGTCATACCAGCGCGACTTCGTATATTGGTATTCGCCCTTTTTGGGATAGCGGCGATAGTCCGGTTGATTGAGCGCCCAACGATTCGGGACGGAATTGAAAACGTCGGCAACAGGAGGCAGATACTCCGGAGCGAGTTCGGAAATGTAGGCAGGGTCCGAGTCGAGACGATGGCGTAGCTCGCGATAGCTTCTAGGAGCCGACGCTGCAGCAGGCGGCAGGGGAGGACCTAGTTCGGGAAGCCTCGGAAGACGCGAGCCCAAAGTGACGTTGTGCAAAGATACGAGGGAGATCTCCAGGGTGGTGACCTCGTTGGCATTGAGCGCAAGATCGGGGATCTGAAAAGCCTCGTAGCCATTCGCTTCGACGCGGAATTCGTAGTGCCCTGGCGGAATCAGAAGAAGGCGAAAAATGCCTTCGGCGGTTGACGTGGCGAGAAAACTATTGCCGGACTGCAAATTTCGGAGCGTCAACTGAGCGGCAGCCACGGGCCACGATTCGCCGGGAGAGATGACCTCTTTCAGAACGCCATCGAGAGCCGCCGTAGTCAAAGCCTGTTGGCGTGGAATGCGCTGAGCGGGCGCTAAAGAGCCGGATCCGCGAACCGTGCTCTGCGTGGCTGGTTCGGGCGCTTTTTGCTCGATGTCTTGTCCGCGGGCCGGCCCTCTTTCCGCGAGAGCAGTACCGAGAAGCAGAATGAGCGCAGCGCGTGCGGCGCGAACGCCGCCGGGAGAGGTCCGCCTAGCGAATGAGAGCATGCCTTCAGCCTGAAAGAGTTTGCGCAAGTGAAAGGGATCAAGATCTAGCTAACAACATCGGCTAGGAACGGACAACCCAAATCCGGAGGAGGTGAACACTGTGAATAACATTTCGAATTGGGCACAAACAGGTTCACCAATAGGAACCGCGCATGGCACGGGCAATTGAGAGCCGCGGCGCGGCGTGTTACTAAGGGAGATACTCTTCCATGCCAACGGAACACACCATTCGCCGACCGGTCGCGGCGCAGGACGCGTTGCAGCGGCGTCGGAGGACGCTGGCACTCGCGATGTGGCTCGCGTTGGGGATTGCCGCGGTGCTGGCAGTGCTGCTGGCCGGATGCGGCGGCAGCCGTACTCCTGTCTCTCCTCCGGTCATTCCTGCCGTACAGCCACTGCAAATTGCTGATGTGCAACAGATCACCCAGGCGGCGGTAAATTCGGCGGCTGTGGATATGGTGGTGGCCGTGGTGGACCGGGCGGGATTTGTGCTGGCAGTGTTCCGCACGCAAAATGCACCGGTCACGACGCTCGGCAACTTCGGGCAATCCCAGGACGCGAACGACGTGGCTGTGGCTCTGGCGCGGACGGGCGCGTTTTTCAGCAATGATCAGGCGCCACTTTCTTCGCGCACCGTCCGCTTCATCAGCGGCGTTCATTTTCCGCCGGGAGTGATAAACCAACCTCCGGGAGCGCTTTATGGCATCGAAAATACCAATCGGGGCTGCACGCTGATCAGCAGCGCGGCTTTTGAGAGCCAGATCCCGCCCTCGCTTGCGCTGGGCGGAGGGTTCGGGCCGGGAATTCTGACGGGCAAAGCGGATGCGATGGACTCGAATCCTCTGGCCGTGAATCCCGGTGGGGTGCCTATTTTTTATCAGAATGTGGTCGTCGGTGGAATCGGAGTTGTGACGAGTTCAAGTGATCTCGACGTTGCGGAATACGCCGCGTTCATTGGATCAACGACACAAAGGCCCAGTGCGGCCGATTCCTTTGGTCCGACGCCCGCGGCTCCTGGAGCTGTTTCCATCGGAGGCGTCACGCTTCCTTTTGTGATGGCGAGTTCGCGCCCCGCAAGCGTATCGGCAGGGCCGGCCGCGGGAAGTGGTGCGTATCTGGTTGCTCCAGCCAACAGCGCGGGACAGCCTCCGGAGGGCGATTTGATCGCGCCCGCGGCGGGGCCGGTGGGCGGTTTGAGCGCGTCGGAGGTAACAACTATTCTGGATAACGCCGAGGCTACTTCGAATCAAACGCGCGCCGCGATCCGGCTGCCGATCGGCGCGCGGGCACGGATGGTGATAGCCGTCGCTGATTTGGATGGCACGATCATCGGATTGCGGCGCATGCAGGATTCGACGGTCTTCAGCATTGACGTGGCCGCGAGCAAGGCTCGAAACATGGTCTACTTCAACAGCTCCGCGCGCGCGGCGGCCGATCTGAACGGCGTGCCGATGGGCACGGCCGTGACGAACCGGACCATCGGCTTTGGGGCGCAACCATTTTTCCCGCCGGGAATTGACGGCTCCGGTACCGGACCTTTCTTCAGCATTTTCCTGCAGGACCTGGCCAACCCTTGCACGCAAGGCATGCAAGCCGGCCCTCCGAATGCCAATAAGAGCGGAATCGTTTTCTTTCCCGGAAGCGCGGGGCTCTATCGCAACGGCGTGTTGGTTGGCGGGCTGGGGGTGAGCGGGGATGGCGTGGATCAAGACGATTATGTGACGAACGGAGGGACAAGCGGATTCGAAGCTCCGGCCAGCTTGCGCGCCGACCAGGTTTCCATTAGCGGGGTGCGCTTGCCCTACTTCAAATTTCCGAGAAATCCCACCGATTAGCCGGTTGCGTCAACGCTTCCGCGGGGTTGATTTGCCGGAAGCCATGCGCGCAAGCGCACGCGTGTATGCACGCACTACCGCGGGCGCGGTCTGGCTGTATACAAACTGGCCTTCCCTCCTGCACTCGATGAGTCCCGCATCATTCAGGATTTTCAAATGATGCGATACGGTCGCGGGAGTAACTCCTTGCAGCGACACGATTTCTCCGCAATTCATCTGTTCCTTGCGGGAAATCGCCTCGAAAATCATGAGCCGAGTCTCGTCAGCCAAGGCTTTGGAAATCTTTTCAATCTGAGCGCGGTCCATGTAGTTCGCTTTAGTTTAGCGAACTTCATGGCTCTTCATCCATAGACGGATCGGACTCTGTGGCGGCTCCCGAAAAAAGGGTGCAACCAAACGTTTAGACAATCATCTAAGTATCGAAATTCGGCGAGAAGCAATACGGCCTGGCCCGGTTTGAGTTTCTGGAAGGGAAACGGTCAAAAGGAGGACATCATGAAAAGGCTCGAAGGAAAAGTAGCGGTAGTGACGGGAGGAAACAGCGGCATCGGCCTGGCTACGGCCAAGCGTTTGCAGGAGGAGGGGGCCCACGTGGTTATCGCGGGCCGTAACCAGAAAACGTTGGATGAAGCTGCCAAGGCACTGGGCAACGGCGTACTAGCCATCCGCGCGGATGTCTCCAAGCTCGAGGACATCGACAAAATTTACGCGGCAGTCGAAAAAAAGTACGGCAAGATCGACGTGCTCTTCGTAAATGCCGGCGTGGCCAAGTTTGCTCCGTTTTCCGGAACCACTGAAGCCATTTACGATGATAATTTTTCAACCAACGTCAAAGGCGCTTACTTCACCATCCAGAAGGCGCTTCCCCTCCTCAATGACGGCGCCTCCATCATCTTGAATACCAGCGTCGCCGGCATCAAGGGCACCGAAGGCGCGAGCGCCTATTCAGCCACCAAAGCGGCGTTGCGTTCCCTGGCTCGCACGAGCGCGGCGGAACTGGTAGGCCGCGGCATCCGCGTCAACGCTGTTGCGCCTGGACCAATCGAGACTCCCATATTCGGCCGCACGGGCCTCCCGCAAGAGGCGATTGACGAATTCGCGAAGAATATTTCCTCAAAAGTGCCCATGAAGCGCTTCGGGCAGCCCGACGAAGTGGCCGGCGCCGTGGCTTTCCTGGCCTCTTCGGATTCGTCCTATATAACCGGTGAAGAATTGCACGTCGATGGTGGCATGGGTCAGATCTGAGCCAACTACAACTGAAAACTAATAAAGAGGGCGGCAAAAGGCCGCCCTTTTTTGCTGGCTATCTTCCATTGGATGGATCAGGGGAAGAGGCGGAATTCACGTCAAGAAACCAGGCATGGGCCGCGTCGCCCGGCGCGTAGCAATTGCCGTCGGCGTGATAACCCGGCGGGCAATGTGCGGTGAATTGTTTTCTGCGCGGCGATTGCGCAAATTGCCAAATCGAAGCGTAGGCAATGCCGCCCATTGCCGGAGCCGGCGGATTGGCGGAAAAAGTGCAGCCGGGCGAGGGCGGACAAGCGTCGTTGTAAATAAAAAATGCGAGGTCTTGCGAGGGTGCGTGAGCACGAATGTCGTCGGCAGTAGTGATCGTGGCTCCGGGTTCTTCTTTCACAACCATTCCCGAGCAATACGCACCTGCGCGGTAGCCGGCAGCGGCGAGATCGCTGGCCCAGGCGCGCAAGTAGGAATGGTATCCCGCAGATAGACGGCCACCTTCTTCTATGTCGAGAAAAATGATGGCGTGCGCAGGGAAGCCTTCGCTTTTTGCGGCCGCGGCGGCCTTGTGCGCGTCGAGAGTTCCCTTCTGCCTCGCGGCAGCTTCGTTCTTGAGTTCACGACTCAGTGGGCCGCGGTACAGAAGCAAGAATCCAAATCCCCGGGCGCGTAGCGCCTCGCGTTGTCCGTTTCCGAGCCACGTGTTGTTCTTTTCGCCGGGAGGCGCGCTGAGCCAGTAGCCGGCGAATGCGAAAGTCTTGCGCAAAACCGGAAGCGCTTCATTGCCTGGGAAAATATTCAGGTCGAATCCAAGATAGGCCCGTTGCGCTGGCAGTTCGGGTGGCGCGGGCTGCGCGCTGGGCTGAGTTCCTGCTTGACAAGAGAGTAGGATCAGCGCGGCGGCGATCGAAGAAACCGACAGAAATGAAAGCCCCGTCTTCATTTTGCTCACGACATTGAGAATGCCAGAAGATGCTTGTTATCGCTAGCCTTCGCGGAGTTTGTGGCCCGCGAGATTCCCGAGTCCGTCGTAGGCCGCGTATTTGTACATTTCACTGAGCGTCGGATAGTTAAAGACTTGCTGGATGAACTCGTCGATGGACTTGCCCATGTCCAGAATCATCAGGCCGATGTGGATGAGTTCCGTGGCGCTCTCGCCGATCAGGCTGACGCCGAGCAGCTTGCGGTCAGCACGCGCGAAGATGAGCTTGAGCATTCCCGCGGTGTCGCCCATGATGTGGCCACGTGCGTTGTTATCGTAATGCGCGCGTCCCACGCAATAGTCGATCCGTTTTTCCTTGCAGGATTCTTCGGTTTCTCCCGCGGCGGAAATTTCCGGAATGGTGTAAATGCCCATGGGAAGCATGGAGGCGACGCGCTGTTTGTATTGGAAGCCGAAGGCATGACAAACGGCGACGCGGCCCTGCTCCATGGAAGTGGAAGCCAAAGCGGGAAAGCCGATGACGTCGCCGGCAGCGTAGATGCCTGCGACGCTTGTCCGAAAATTTTCGTCAACGGGGATATATCCGCGATCGTTGATGGAGAGACCGGCTCGTTCGAGAGCGAGGCCATCCACGGACGCGCGGCGGCCAGCGGCAAAAAGCGCTGCGTCCGTCTCGAGCGTCTTGCCGCTCTTCATCGAAAGGCGCACGCCGGCAGTTGAGTTTTCCACTCTTACCGGACGCTCGTTGAACAAGAAACGCATGCCAAGTGCGGTGAATCGATCGCGCAGACGATCGGAGATTTCTCCATCGAGGAACGGCAACAGACGGTCCCGCCCATCCACAAGAGTGACCTCGACTCCCAGAGCCATAAAGATGGAAGCGTACTCGCAACCGATAACGCCTCCGCCCATGACGGCGAGGCTTTTGGGAATGCGGTCCATCTGAAGAAACGTGTCTGAATCAAAAGTGTGGATGTCGTCGAACGCGATCTCGGCTGGGCGATGCGGCTTCGAGCCCGTGGCAATCAGAATGACCTCACCGCGAAGCCGACGGGTTCCGTTTGCGCCGCTCACGGCAATCGTCCGTGCGTCCTCGAAGGCGGCCTGCCCCTGAACTAGCTCGATGTGATGTAATTCGAGATTCTTGAGAATGCGACGGCGTTCCAATTCGACGACGGCGCGTTCGTGGTGCATGAAGTCCTGAACGGTTAGGTTTTCCTTCAGCGAATAATCGATGCCATAGAGGCCGCGCTGTTTGAGCCCTGAAAAATAGAGCGCGGATTCACGAAGCGTTTTGCTCGGGACCGTGCCGGTGTTGATGCAGCTCCCGCCGACGACAGGTGCGCGTTCAATAATGGCGACACGCTTGCCGAAATAAGCGGCCTGCGCGCCGGCTTTTTCTCCAGCAGGCCCGCAGCCGATCACGATGAGATCAAAGTTTTCGCCAGCAGCCACGCTGACCTCCCGCCACACCTCGCCGAAGCCTACTCCAGCAGAACTTGATCTAGCACGGCCAATTAAGAAAAACGAATTGAACCAAAAAGAGTGTAGATGAAGAACGACGGAGGAACGCAAAATCGTGGCCGGGCTGTGCCGAAAGGAGTCTGGCGACCAAGTCCCTCCAGGGCCTGTCAAATAAATCCGCCTACGTCACCTGCACTTGGCTGGCCACAGAAATTCTCTCGCGGGCAGAAGAGCTATTCTGTACGATGACTACCTCCCTCGCGCGCTCGCAGGGTTGGAGGGAAATCCACATGGCTCTCGACGATGTCCCCGTAAACTACAGAATCCGGTTTGAGAAAGATCACAGCAGTGTGAAGGTCACTTTCGACCTGAGCGTTCCGACTGGCGGGCCGGCGCTCATCGCGGACTTCCAGGCAAGCGTCGATGGGGCGGATTTGATCGGCGGGTTCCTCCCAGGACAAACGGCGTTCAGAGGCGCGAAGTTTCACACGCTTTCGAATCCCGCTAAAGACGCGAATGTTTCCTTCTCCATCTCCAGCAGCCAGGGCTGGAGCGCAAGCGACGAGGATGTCTTGCGAGGCGATAAGGATTTTGACGACGCGGAGTTTGCCAACTAGCGATCTGGAGAAAGCTAGAGGAACAATGAGTTAGGAGCCGTGGGCCAGCGGGAAAAGACTCTGCCGCGCCAAGGGCGCGCCGGAGATCGAAAAAAACCTTTTCTACCTTAATAACAATGGTGCCCGGGGTGGGAGTCGAAACCTTCAGGGGATTGATGCGACGTAAATTATTGATTCTACGAAATAGCAAAATGGAGAAAAACCATAAAAACGCCGCAGTGAGGTACAGCGCAGGTACACGGAATGGTCGTAAAGACCTGTCAAGCAGTGCCATCTTTCTGTCCAAATGGAGTTGCAGAAGATGGTTCCGAGTAAACTGATTCTGGATTGGTCGCCGGAACAGATTTCTGGATGGCTGAAGATCCAGTATCCCGATGACGAGAGCTTGCGCGTGTTTGTAAAAGCATATTCGATTGTGGTAGGCTCCCGCTCAACAAAGCAAGAAAAGAGACTCACACCCTAAATGCGCCTCGTGCCTCCACGGGGCGCTGTTTTTTAGCTCGCTAGAAAGAGCGCGTTTTTGTATTTCTTCGAGATCCACCCACCAGTAGTGGTTTGGTAAAAAAGGTTGTCTGACAAATTGAAAATTCGTGCTGGCCGAAGAGTTGACTTTGTATTTTGGGGCCTTGGGGGTTGTGTGGCTGCGGTTGTCTTGCTCATGAGCCGGTCGAGGAGAGCACCACAGGATAAAAACGAACGTGTGCTTCTCCCAGAGCCAATCTCATGGCTCCACGATGCGGTGGATCTGGTCGGTGGGTAGGTCTTTCAACACTTGGCGCGCGCCGCTTGGCCAGCGAATTTCGAGCTGTTTAACGATCTTGTTCGAGCCCAGACCGAAGTGCGCGCGCGGATCGCGCGACGCCGCGTACCCTGCGCTCGTCGAGACAATGTCGTATTGACTGGCTCCGTCCTCGGCGGTCACTTTCAATTGCGCTCCGATTCCCATGCGGTTGCTCTTGGTGCCGACCAACTGAAACGTCACCCAATGATTGGAGTTCGCCGTCACATTCCGCAGAATTTTGGCCTTGCCATTCAATACGGTAACCACGATGTCCATCCGTCCGTCATTGAACAGGTCGCCGATGGCCGCGCCGCGATATGGCTCGGCGACCTGCATATCCGCACCAGCCTGAGCGGTTACATCCGCAAACGTCATTTTGCCCATGTTGCGAAAGATTGAGTTAGGCTCGGAGTACTGCCGCGTGGAAAACTCGGTGATGTTGTCGAGAACGTTCCCTCGCGCCACGAACAGGTCTTTCAGCCCATCGTTGTCAAAGTCCGCCACGCCATTGGACCAGCCCGACATTTCCAGCGTCGGCCGCGCCAGTCCGCTGCGGCCTGTAACATCAATAAAGACGCGATCTCCGCGATTGCGGAACAGCGGGAATGTCTCCAATTCGACTGCCGTGTGCCAAATGTCCGGCAGGCCGTCATTGTCGAGATCGCGAAACTCAGTGCCCATGCCCGACACGGCCTTGCCATTTTCCGAGTACGCCACACCGACGTCCATCGCCACGTCTTCAAACGCTTTACCTTTAAGGTTATGGAAGAGGGCATTCGGCATATTGTCGTTAGCCACGAAAATATCCAGGAACCCGTCGCCGTCGTAGTCGTTGAATCCCACTCCCATCCCTTTTCCGAGTTTCTTCGAGATTCCCGTTTCCTCCGAAACATCCGCAAAGGTGCCATCGCCGTTGTTGCGATACAACGTGGAAGGGAGCGGCTCGTAAAACTTGGGGTGGCAGTACGCGCGCAATCGCCCGCCGCTTAAACACACCGGGTCCTTGTTCACTTCCCAGCGGCAGTAGTTCGAGACAAACAAATCCAGCTTGCCATCGTTGTTGTAATCGAACCAGCCGGCTGCTGCGCTCCACATTTTCTGGCCCTTATACATCGGTGAGCCGACTCCGGCCTTATCGGTTACGTCTGTGAAAGTCCCATCGCCATTGTTTCTATACAAATGATTCTTGGTGACGCTCGCGACGTAAATGTCCGGCCAGCCGTCGTTATCGAAGTCGCCGATGGCGACTCCCATGTCGTAACCGTCGCCCGCCAAGCCGGCTTTTTCCGTTACGTCCGTGAAGGTTCCGTCACGATTGTTGTGGAACAGGCGATTGTAGTACTTCGGGGAATCTTTCTTCAGCGATGGAATCGCGGCGCCATTAATCAGGAAAATGTCCAGATATCCGTCGTTGTCGTAATCGATCAATCCCACGCCGGAGGTCATCGTTTCCGGCTGATTCTTGTTGGGAGTCGGACTGCTGTTCTCAATGAAGTTCATCCCGGATCGCGCTGTAACATCTTCGAACCGGATAGTGCTGGCCCGCTCTGCGGTAACACAGAGTGCGATGGTGAAGGTAAGCGCTGCGAGCGCCGCTAGGGAAACAGTGAGCCGAAACATTGCCGAATGGGAGTTTAACACGCCGCACCCGTTAGCGAATTCGCCGGTTGCCGGCTAGTGATCCGCGGCGTCCACCAACGCCTTCAGACGCTCGAATTCTGCGCGCTCGTGAGCGGCGTCTTTCTCCAATCCTGCCTCGGACAAAGCTCGAGAAAGCGCGAAGTGTGCGTCTGGGCTGCCAGGCGCTAACTTAACGCCCAGTCGAAGTTCCTGCAGCGCGCGGTCGGTTTTCCCGAGCGCCAGCCATAGCCTGCCGCAGGCCACGTGCGCGGCGAAGTTTTGCGGGGCCAGCGCCTTGGCCTCTCGCGCATATTTCAATCCCTGGTCATAGTCGGCCGTGCGCAAGAGCTCGAACGCCAACTGGATCCTCGCCGCATTCTGCGACGGCGAGATCTCGATCTCGCGCTTGAATTCGTCAACCGCCCGCGCCGGATCCTCTTTCAGCAGAAACACCCCAAACATGTAGTGCACGCCGGGTTCCGATGGGTACAGCGCCACGAGTTGTTGAAACTCGATTTTAGCCGTGACGAGATCCTGCAAGGCGATATATGCCTGAGCTCGGCCGGCCCGGCGAACCAGGGTTATTTTCGCTGCAGGAAGGTCCGCGGGATTCTTGGCCAGGTGCAGCGCGGCAATTCCGAACGCTTCGAGTAAATCCGTATCCGCGAACACCGCATCTTTGGGAGCCTCCGGATGCGCGGCGGCAATCTCGTTGGCGGCCAGGGTCAAACGCTTGAGCGCGATTTCGAACTTGCAAAATGACGAGTTCAGGGCGCCATCCTGGATCAGCACACTGCGGTTGAATGCTGGATCGGGCCCCAGGCCCAGCCTAATGCCGCGCTCCAGTGCGGCGAGTGCTTTTGGGTAGTCCTTCAATTGAAGTTCGCACAAGCCGAGCATCCCGAATCCGGGACCAGGCTGTTTTTTTTCGGTAGTTACGAAATGCGCGAAAGCATCGCGGGCCTCCCGAAAGCGCGAAGCGTCGAACAACAACGTTCCGAGATGCCACCAGCCCTCCGGCCAATCCGGTCGAAGCGCGGTGGCGCGTCCGTACAGACGGATGGCCTCCGGTACGCGATCGGCATCCATCGCGGCGCGCGCGCGATCCGCCAACTTCTCAAACGACTCGGGATTCGTGCTGCCCCGAGTGTCCTGCCGTTCGGCTAACAGGAACGACTTGGCTGCGCTCATCCAAGAAGCAGGCTCGAGCAGAGCAGTCCCGAAAGATGCGAGGACCAGAACGAGGAGGATTCTTGGGTTCACAGGCGTCATTTTCGCACAGTTTGTGAATGTGGGTTCAAGCGAGCCACACGTGTGAGGATTCAGAAGCATGGCGAATTGCCAAACGGAGCCCCCCAAGTCTTCCAAGCGTTCAACTGCGGGAGGTAATTGCCCCGTGGACGCACGGCCCGAATCGACCGTACTCAGCGACTTTACGCGACCCGAGGAGACCCTGCGACGTCGTTGGCACGGTTTGTTCCCGTAGCAAGGACGGAATTGTCGTGAGTCGCGGATGCTGGGAAGTCGGCAGGAGGCTAAAATCTTCCCGACAGCACGAAAAATCTTGCGCACTGTACTGCCGCGCTGTATTACATTGTTTCTCAAAATAGTTAGAAGCGTACGGGAGGTCCGAACCATGAAGCGAGTGACTCTGGCTCTCACAGCAATGTTGCTCAGCACAATGGGCTTGGCTGCGCAGCAGCAGTCCCCGCAAAACAG
The DNA here is from genome assembly GCA_035310525.1 of Candidatus Acidiferrum sp. GTDB lineage: Bacteria > Acidobacteriota > Terriglobia > Acidiferrales > UBA7541 > Acidiferrum. The sequence goes on from DATGED010000009.1 coordinate 19,990, forward strand.
CTCCGCCCAAGCTGCCGCGCCTGCCGTCCGCTCGGCAACGCAAGAAGTCCTGCTCGACATGGTTTTTCGCGACAAGAAGGGGCGCACGATCCATGACATCAAGCCAGAAGAAATCCATATTTCCGAAGACGGCGTTGAGCAGAAGTTGACATCGTTCCGGGCTGTGGAAGGAAAGGAAAGTGGAACGTCCAGCGCGCCGGGTGCCGCCGTGGAAGGCGCTGCACCCTCCTTGGATCCGATGCGCGAAGTGCGCCTCGTGTCGCTCGTTTTCGAGGGCCTGGATCAGGAGGGCAGGCGGTTCTTTCGGCAGACGCTGAAAGACGTTCTCGACATGGCCCCGGAGCAGAACTTGTATTTCTCCGTCCTGACCATCGATCAGCGGCTGCAAGTTCTGCAACCTTTTACCTCCGACCACAATGCTCTGCTGAAGATCGTGGATAAGTCTTCCATGTGGTCCTTCGTGCAATATGAGACGCAATCTTCTCACGTGAAAGCCGAACTGCAGCAGACACTGTCGCAGGGCGAGCCGACATTGCAGGGCACCACCGGTGCATCCGGCGGCGGGCCAAGCGCCTCCCAGATTCAAGGCGCCGTCAACTACCGCATGGCCAAGATGCAGTACGACATGCTGCAAGCTGCGGAAGCCGCCGATCGCGAATACAACGCGCGCGCAACGATAGATGCGCTGTTGGCGCTGGTAAAGGCCGAGGCGCAATTGCCTGGCCGCAAAGTGATCTTGTACTTCAACCCTGGGTTGTTCATTCCAGAGACGGTCAAGGAACAATACGCGAACATGATTAGTGCGGCGAATCGCGCCAACGTGAGTTTCTACACAGTAGATCCCCAAGGGCTAGTGGCATTGTCCGATTCCGCGGGAAGCCGGACCGGGGCAGTAACCTGGAGTTCCGCGGACCAGGCCCGCGGCCAGCTGAGCGGGGCTATGTCCGCCCCCTTGCAGGTAGGAGGAGGAGCCCCGACACCTGACGCTCGTGCGGCGGAGAATGCGGAGAGCGCATTGCGCGCCAATCCCTTGCTCTGGCTGCGCGACCTCGCGCAGCAGACGGGCGGCACCGCCATCGCAGAAACCAACGACTACCGGGCACCGCTTCGAACGGTGATGGATGAAGTGCGCACCTACTACGAGGCTGCGTACACCCCTCACATCGAAGTTTACGACGGCAAATTCCGCAAAATCTCGGTGCGCGTGGATCGGCCGGACGTCGTTGTCCACACCCGCAGCGGGTACTTCGCCTTGCCGCAACTTAAGGGCGGGCAACAGTTGTACGCCTACGAAATGCCTTTATTGAATGCCTTGAACTCTGCCTCGCCTCCAACCGATGTGGTATTTCGCGCTGCCGCGGATCGTTTCGATGACCGGGGACCGAAAGTAGAATACATGGTGACGCTGGAAGCTCCGTTGAAAGGGCTGGATTTCCAGCTACAAGCAGATAAGAAGAACAGCGGAGTCGACGCCGGGCTGTTGGCCGTCTTGAAAAATTCCAGCGGCGAAATCGTCGAGAAATTCAGCAAGGACTTTGCCGTGGAGGTCGCCCTCGACAAGGTGGACGCTTACAAGGCCGGAAACCTGGTGCAAACGTTTCGGACAGAACTTCTTCCCGGTGACTATGAATTGGAAGCCGTGATCATGGACCGCAACGGCAACAGGCTGGGAGTCCAGAAGACCAAGATCAATGTCCCGCCGCCTTCCAACAAGCTTTCGATGAGCGACGTGGTCGTGGTGCGCCGCACCGATGCTCTCAAGGACACAGGCCCGGTCCAGGATGCGTTCTATTTCCCCGGCGGCAAGGTCGTACCAACTCTAAACGACACACTAAAAGGCGGTCCGGGCAATATCCTACCTTTCTACTTCGCTGTGTATCCCGATCGCACCCTCAAAGATCCGCTCAAGCTAACCATGGCGTTCTACAAGGAAGGACAATATCTGGGCGCTGCGGAAGCGCCGCTCCCGGAGGCACTTCCCGATGGCCGCATTCCGTACATCGCAAATCTGCCCGCAGACAAATTCACTCCGGGAGCGTATGAGATCCATATCGGCATCACACAAGGCAACGCCAAGGCCGAGGAGAAGGTGGCCTTTCAAGTCAACTAGGCCAGGATCTACAAGGCACCGCACCGTTTTCCTGTTGAAGACCACTACTCGCAACGTTGCGTTTGGTGAATGCGGCATGAGCACGCTTGGAGTCCAGCAACCGCACGTGAGTTTGCCGGCGTGGGCCAGGCAAGAAATTCCAGGGACCACAAGTAAATGACACTTTCTCGCCGCAAATTCGCGCAGTTGGGGTTAGGCACGGCGATTTCCGCCGCAAACGAATGGTTTTTCCCGCAGGGCTTGTCTACCCACAGCGCGAAGCCGCTCCCCAGGCAGGCGCCTTCCGGTCGTCCATTTAACGCTCATTTCGTGGATGTTGCGCGCGAAGCGGGCCTCCGCGCGCCGATCATTTACGGCAGCACCGAGGAAACTAAATATATCTTCGAGGCCACGGGCTGTGGCTGCGCCTTCATTGATTATGACAACGACGGCTGGATGGACATTTTCGTCTTGTCCGGTACGCGTCTTGAAGGCGCGCCTCCGGGCACAACCAATCGACTCTACAAGAACAATCGTGACGGCACGTTCACGGATGTCACGGAAAAAGCCGGACTGCATTCCGTCGGCTGGGCTTGCGGCGTTTGCGTCGGCGACTATAACAACGACGGCTTCGACGATATTTTCTGTGCCTGCTATGGCCAGAACATCCTCTACCGGAACAACGGCGACGGCACGTTCACCGACGTAACCAAGTCCAGCGGGCTTTCGAGCGACGACCAGCGCTGGGGCTCCGGCTGCAGTTTTGTGGACTTCAATCGCGACGGCCATCTGGATCTCTTCGTCTCCAATTACGTCGGCTTCTCGTTCGAGAAGACACCGCTCCCCGGCCAAAACAGCGCGTGCATCTGGCTCGGAGTTCCGGTGGCCTGCGGACCGCGTGGTTTGCCGACCGCCAGGCATTGGCTCTATCGCAACAACGGCGATGGCACGTTCACTGACGTCAGCGAGTCCGCCGGCATCGCGCGCGCGACTTCGAGTTACGGCATGACCGTTGTAGCCGCCGATTTCGATGAAGATGGCTGGCCGGATATCTACGTCGCTTGCGATGCGACACCGAGCCTGCTTTTCATGAACAATCACGATGGCACGTTTCGCGAGGAAGGAATTCTGCGCGGCGTCGCTCTCAGCGACGACGGCATGGCGCAAGCTGGCATGGGGGTCGGAGTAGGCGATTACGCTCCGGATGGACACCTCGACATTTTCAAAACCCACTTTGCCGACGATCGCAACGTTCTTTATCGCAACGATGGAAAGGCGTATTTTCAGGACGCCACTGCATCTTCACGACTCGGAGTCGAAACTCGCTATGTCTGTTGGGGGGCCGGAATTGTCGACCTGGATAACGACGGCTATCCCGACTTGTTCATGGCCACCGGTCATGTGGACCCACAGATTGAAAAAAAGCTTTCCCAATACCCCAACAAGACACCGCGCGCAGTTTTCCGAAATTTGGGTAAAGGCGTGTTTGAAGAGCTGATCGCCGAAGCTGGTCCGGGTGTAGCGGCACCGCATTGCAGCCGCGGTTGCGCCTTTGGTGATTTCGATAATGACGGCGACCTCGACGTTGTCATCGTAAATCTCAACGAGCCGCCATCGCTTTTGCGAAACGACCTTTCTGGTAAAGCACATTGGCTGAAGGTAAAGCTCGAAGGTGTAAAATCCAACCGCAGCGCCTGCGGAGCGCGCGTGCTGGCGCACTACGGCGGAAAAACGCAGGCGCAAGCTGTCTTGAGCCAATCCAGCTTTTTTTCTTGCAGCGATTCACGGCTGCACTTCGGGTTGGGGACCTCAGTCTCCGTTGATCTGGATGTCTTCTGGCCAAACGGCTTGCACGAAACTTTCAAGGACATAAAGTCCAATCAGTTGATTACAATCAGAGAAGCGGCCGGCATCGTGCCCAATCGCGGTTGGGCAAAATCGTGATGGAATTGTCGGCGGCTGTGGAACGAACCCCCTCTGGCGCATTTCTCGGAGGGGTGACCCAAGCGGGGAAGTGAAATGCGCGGCGTTGGCCTACACTCCAGTTTTACGAACATAGGACTTGCCAGACTGTGTTTGTGGTGTCTCTTGTCGTGCCTCCTCTACGCCTGCCCAACACCGGCTCAGGATGACTCCAGCCAGCAAGCCTTGAGCAAAGCAGTTGCGCTCCATCAGTCCGGTCATTACGCCGAGGCCATCACAGCTTACGAAGCCTATTTGAAATCTCATCCCCAGGCCAGCGCGGTTCGCTCAAATCTAGGAGCGGCATTGGCGCACGAGGGACGCTATCCGGAAGCCATTCGGGAATATACCGAGGCGCTGAAGGCGGAACCAACAAACTTTGGCATCCGCTTCAATCTGGCACTCGCGCACTACAAGATGGGTGAGATTACGCATGCTGCGAAAGAGTTCGAGGATGTTTACGCAGTCCAGCCTGCCGATGACCCCGACCGCCGGCGCCTCACGTTACTTCTGTCGGAGTGTTACCTTCGCCAAGGTGAAGATGACCGTGTAGTTGCCTTGCTGGATCCGCGGTCCGATACCGACGTGAACGACCTCACTCTGGCGTACCTTCTCGGTACCGCGCTCTTGCATGAGGGAAAAGATGGGCGTGGCGCCTTGATGATCCAGCGCATCCTGAAAAACGGTGATACCGCCGAAGCCCACATGCTGATGGCATTCACTCGCATGAAAGCGGAGGACACGAAAGGCGCCACTGAAGAGGTCGACCGCGCACTCGCGCTTAATCCAAGTCTCCCCGAGGCTTACAACCTCCGCGGGAGACTATTTCTCGGAATCGCCGACCTGGATAGCGCGGAGGCGGCTTTCCGGAAGGCGTTGACTCTTGATCCGGCCGCGTTTGAGCCGCTGCTCTGGCTGGGAACACTCCTTCGGGAGGAAGACAAAGGCACGGAAGCGCGTGCCGTTCTCGAGCGCGCCGCACAGTCGCGGCCGAAAGACATTCGGCTCCGCTATCAGTTCGCTCTTTTGTACTCAGACGAGGGGGACGACCGCCGCGCCGCCACAAAGTTGCAAGGCTTAATCAAAGACGCGCCCGACTACACCGAGGCGCATCGCAGCCTCTCCACAATTTACTTCCGCCTCGGACGCGCCGCCGAAGGGCGCCAGGAAAAGAAAATCGCCGAAGCTCTGGATGCCGCGATTCAAGCAAAAGATCAGGCACGCGGACGGAGTCTGCAAAAGTGATCCGTTGCCTCAGCGTGCTACTACTGCTGGCGACGGCCGCCGCTGCACAGACTCCCCCGCCAAGCTTCGAAGAACTTTCGACTCAGGCGCAGCAAGCCTACCAGGCTAATCGTCCTGACGAGGCCGCCGAACTTTACGCTCGCGCCGTCCGACTACGCCCCGATTGGGCCGAAGGTTGGTGGGCCATCGGCATGATTGACTACGAGCAGGATCGCTATCCCGAGTGCCGCGACGCCCTCAATCGCATGGTCGAACTCGATTCCTCCGCCGCGCCGGGCTGGTCGCTGTTGGGCCTTTGCGAATTTCGCACCAAGCAATACGACGCCGCTTTTCAGCACTTGAAAAAGGCTCACATGCTGGTGCCTCTAACGCAACCTGGCGGGCCCCTGCACGACATGGCCGACTACCATCTAGCGATGCTCCTGACGCAACAAGGTGCCTTCGAAGTGGCGCAGGAAATCCTCTTGAAAGTTGCGCGAAGGGTTCACTCCAATTCAGACATGATGTTTGCCGCTGGCTTGCCGGCGCTGCGCATGCCAATTCTGCCGGCCTCGGTTACCGCCGAGCAGCACGATGTGGTTGCCATGGCCGGCAAGGCTTTCTGGGACTTGGCGACGCTAGAGCCGGAAGTAGCGGAAGCAGACTTTAAGGCGTTGCTCACAAAGTATCCGTTGTTTCCGAATGTTCACTATTTTTACGGCACTTACCTCGCTGCCCGTCATCCCGACGATTGCGCCGCCGAGTTCCGGAAAGAATTGACCATCACTCCGGACAGCGCGCCCGCGCGCGTGCAATTGGCCTTGCGTTACACCCTCGAGGACAAGCTTCCCGAAGCAGTTAAATTGGCTCGCGAGGCGGTGGCACTGAGTCCGGATTCTGTCGGGCCGCAGTTGGCGCTAGCAAAGGCGCTTCGCACACAAGGCGATAACTCCGGTGCGCTGGCAGCGTACCAGGCTGCCGAGCGGCTCGATCCGATCACTCCCTCCATCCGGCTTTACCTAGTGAATGTTTACCGCGCGCTGGGCCGTATTGACGACATGCGGCGTGAAAACTCCGAATACGAGCGCCTCAAGGCTGCGGACGCGAACTGGCCCTGAATTGCTGCGCAGGGCGCGGGAAACATTCCCGAGCACTCGAAAATAGGTCGAGTGGTGATCGCCGACACCCCACACAGCTCATCGGTGGAACTCGATTGCGTTGATTCCAGGATAAATAGCCCTGCAGGATATTAGTACCGTATCCCAAGCATTCTTTCGAAGAGCCTCAAGAAATCCACAAAATCGATGCTCTAAAGAAAAAAACTAAAAAATCGCTTGACATTAATCGTGGAACAGCAGTAAAAACCGCACCGAGCGTGAACGTTAACGGCGTCGGCCTCGTCTTTGCGGGTTCGATGCCGCGGAACGGTGTGCCTGTGGTGGGCTCTGTCACTGTTGATATGGGGGTGCATACTCGATGAATCGTCGCGTGCGATTTTCCTTTTGCCATTTTCGTTTCCTTCCTGAACTTCCGGTTTTAGCGGTCGCCGTTTTCGCCGCTCTCCTTATTACCTTTGCCTTGCCATTCCAGCCGGCCGCGCTGGCGCAGACCACCAGCGCCACACTGACCGGAACGGTTTTTGACGCGTCCGGCGCGGTCGTCGCAAACGCTGCCGTCACTCTAAAGAACGAGGCCAGCGGCGACGTGCGCACGACGGTCAGCAACGCCGAAGGTTATTTCACCTTCGCTGCCGTTCCTCCCGCCACCTACTCCGTGTTCGTGGAGAGAGATGGTTTCGTCACTTGGGAAGTGAAGGGCATCGTCCTTACCGCTGACGACAAGCGTTACGTCTCGGGTATTAAGCTAAAGCCCGGCGCGAAGTCGGAGACTATTGTGGTCGAAGCCGCCGACACCTCAATTACTCCCACTGACTCGGGCGACAAGTCCGCGCTCATCAACGAACATCTCCTGCAGAACGTTGCCATCGTGGGCCAGAACGCTGCGGAATTTATCAAAATTATGCCCGGCATGGCCTTCACGGGCGGGGTGGCGAATCAAAGTTCCTACGCCGCCCAGGATGAACGCACCGGCACCGGCCCGGTAGGCAGCTTCTCGGCGAACGGCACGCGCACCGGCGCTCTCGACATTACCTCCGACGGCGCACACATCATTGATCCCGGCTGCAACTGCGGTCAGGCCATGAATACCAATGCGGACATGACCTCGGAACTCAAGATCATGACCTCCAACTTTGGCGCCGATGAAGCCAAGGGGCCGGTCGTCATCAGCGCCATCGGCAAGTCCGGCGGCCAGCAGTTCCACGGTGAGGCTTACGTCTACGCCCGCAATTGGCATCTCAACGCCAATGATCCGCAGGACAAGAAAGCCGGCATTGCGCGCCCCGAATCGAAGTACTTTTACCCGGGCGGTCAAATCGGGGGTCCGCTCATCATTCCCGGGACTAGCTTCAACCACAACCGCGATAAAGTTTTTTTCTTCTTCGCAACCGAATACTACAAGCAGAACGTGGACAACGGCGTGTATCACGCGGTGGTTCCCACAGCGGCGATGCGGCAAGGCGATTTCAGTGACGCCACCTATCTCAGCCACCTGAACGGTTACGCGGTTACCGGCGTGCCGGGCGGCAGCCATTTCACGAACGGAAAGCTGAACGGCGCTCCGGATCCCAATGGCCAGATCCTGCTGAACGTGTACCCACTGCCCAACGAGGACCCAACGCAACTTCAAGGCTTCAACTATGCGAACGGCGAAACCCGATACTCCAACATGCTTCAATTCCGCGGGCGCGTGGACTATAACATCAGCGACTCACTGAAGTTGTACGTCTCCTACAACCATCAGACTGACAACGCCCTGAACAGTCTCGACGTCCTATGGGGCCCGGGTGGCACGAACAGTTGGGCTGCGCCGACTACCCCCTACCCGACGCCGATCGTCGAGAAATCTCAGTCCGATGTCATCACCGCAAACCTGACGAAAGTTATCAGTCCTACGCTGACCAATGAACTTATTTTTAGCTACACGTACTTGAACCTTCCGAATAGCTTTGTCGATCCATCCAAGGTGCAGCGCGGTTCGCTCGGTCTCAATTACAATTTGCTGTTTAGCCACCCCAATCCGCAGAATCTTATCTTCCCGCAAATGACCGGTTGGGGCGACGGCATTTCCAACATGATTAACACCGGCTTTGAGCTGAATGGCACGGTCTATGCCAAGAAGACTCTCCCGTCGGTATCCGACAACCTGGTCAAAGTCTGGAAAACTCATACCACCAAGTTCGGCTTCTACTGGGAACGCACCTGGAACGAACAGCCGGGTAATGGAAGCGTCAACGGTTCGATGGCGTTCGCCAGTTGGGCCGGGGGATCCAGCGGCAACGCCTATGCCGATATGCTCATCGGCCAGATGGCGACGTACTCGGAACTGAATTTCGACGTAGTGCCCGCCTTCCGCTACATTTCGGCCGAGGGTTACGCCACTGATTCCTGGAAGATATCTCCCCGCTTCACGCTGGACTACGGTCTGCGCATCTCGCACTTGGGGCCTTGGGTTGATACCACCGGTTTTGGCTTTGCCGCTTGGTACCCTCTCGCCTACAATATTGCCCAGGGTGGCTCCGTTAATGGCGCAACTTTCCCCGGCATCGAATGGAACAAAGTCAACCCTGCTACGCCGCTCTCTGGTTCCAAGAGCCGCCTCTTCTTCTATAACCCGCGTATAGGCTTTGCCTGGGATCTCTTCGGCACCGGCCGTACTGTGTTGCGTGGTGGGTATGGTATGTACCACTTCCACGACGAGCAGAACGTTCAGAATCCCGCGTATGGGGTCGTCCAGGGATCTTTTTCGTCCCCGACCTTGAACAACCCGCTCCTCTCACAGCTCGGCCCCAGCCTCGCTGGTTTAAGTTTCCCGAGCGGCGTCACCGCTCTTGATCCTAACGACAGTCAACAGCCACGTACGCAAAGCTACAGCTTTACCGTCGCCGAACGCGCGCCCTGGAAGAGCCTGTTGGAGATCGCGTACGTTGGCAGTAAGTCCGATTACTTAAGCAACTACAACAACAACTTCGACCAGATCAATGACCTTACCGCAAATTCCTTGTTCACTCTCGCGGGTAGCGGCTATGGCTGGCTACCTGATTGCAACTCCGGCATCGCACCAGGGCAAAAAGACACGCAGGGAAGGGGCAGTTGTGCCGCGGGAGGCGCCGATACCGGCTACACGACTGGTGCTGTGAATAACGCGCGTCCACTTACCTCCGGTCTATGCGTAGCCGCGAAGAATTGCCTCGGCACCCTGAAAATCATCGACCACAAGATGTATTCCAACTACAACGCGCTTCAGGTTACGTGGAACAAGCAGGCGGGACCCTTGACCTTCCTGAGTAATTACACCTTCGGGAAGGCATTGGGCATCCGTGGCGAGAACGGATCAGCGAACGGCGATCCTACGGTTTTGGCCAACAATTATGGAACTCTGCCAAACAATCGCACGCAGATCTTCAATGTCGCCTACGTCTATGCATTCCCGACGGTACACAATGCCAACCGGTTCGTGAAAGGCGCCGTGAATGGCTGGCAAATCTCGGGCACCACGACACACCAAAGCGGTACGGACTTGCAAGCCTCGGTTACCTCAAACTTCGGCTACTCCGCCTTTTTCCAGAAAGGCGCAACCTTCATGGGCCAGACCCTCCAATACACGGATCCGAATACCGGCCAGGTTGTGCCGTATACGATCCAAGCAAGCATCAGCAATGTGCTCGGGACTCCCGACCTCACTCTGATGCCTCACTTGACCTGCGATCCCAGAAAAGGCCTTGGGCCAAACCAGTTCGTCAACGGCGCCTGCTTCTCCCCGTTCGCCACACCGGGCCAGCAAGGCAACTATATTTTCCCGACTTTGACGGGTCCCGGTTTCTGGAACAGCGACTTGTCTTTGGATAAGAGTTTCACCTTTGGGCCGTCCGAGAACAGAAAACTTGAGTTCCGCTTCTCGGCCTACAATTTCCTGAATCACCCGAACCTTACCTTCATTTCGGGCGATCCAGGGTTGAATCTCACGTTCAATAGCGCTGGCGTGCGACAAAACAACGGCGGCGTCGTTTTTGGCACCGCTACTAACACCCTGGGCCACCGCATTATCCAGGGCATGATCAGATTCAGCTTCTAGCTGATCAACCCCACTCGAGTTCAAAAATCAGCAGAGGGCGGATGGCAGCACCAGCCGCCCTTTCTTTTTGCTACGAAACCTAACACCCACCCGTATTCTCGAATTCTTAACAGTTTGCGGAAAGAGTCGGGTTTGTTGCAGTTCGAATACCGCAGCGAACAGAAGATTCGGTAGTTGAAATTGTCAAAGACGTTGCGCGCCGCGTCCATCCCCGCCAAATCCTCGCCTTAGTCGGGAACTGGAGCGCCGGAGCGAACCACGCGAATGAAATGGTCCGCAAAGCTAGTGTGCATCTCTGGAATCTCGATCTTCGGCATGTGGCAGTTCGTACATTCTTTTGTGCCAACAGGGCAAGCCGCTCCCGGATGATCTTTCGTTGCCTTGGCAGCCGGCGAATTTACATGGCAAGCCAAGCACTTCGAATCATAGACGGCTGCATCTGTGGAAAGTGGTTGGTGGGGATCGTGGCAAGCAATGCAGGCAAGTCGCTTGTCCCCAGTGCCCCAACACTTGCTGCTCATGAGGCGATAAGGTTGAATCCTGACGTTGGAGATTCCCCTAGTGCCCGCGAGCTTGACGTCCATCCATGTGCCATGGCAGGAGCCGCAGAAATCGACACTGTCACTGGGACTGAGCCGACCGGGATTGAAAATGAGTTTCTGGCCTTCCTCGTCGCCGTAATGATCGTCCGACTGGTTGAATTCCATCGCGAGTACATGGTTCAGGCCAGGTGCGTGGCAGGCTTCGCAAGTTACGCCTAGAGAAGCCTTGCTCGTGTCCAGCTTTCCGGCGACGTTAGCGCCAAAGCTGTGACAACCAAAGCATCGGCGGACTTCATCGATATCCACGGGCCGGGCCTCGGCTTCCTCAAGGTCGTGCGGCGAGAGCAACGCGCGCGTTGGCGTAAAGTCCAGATTTTCTAACGAACTGTAGTAGGTCACCCGGCTTTCACGGTACTTGCCGTCGCGCAGAAAAAGATAGGATTGCCCGGGCTTTCCTGTCCCGAACGCCCACAAAAGGTCTGCGGCGATGGTGTGCTGGCCGTCGGTAACGGAAAGTTCTGGCGCTGTACTTTTCGTCTTGATCTCATAGAGATACTTCCCGTTGCGGAAAGTGAGATCCGCGCGTGAATGAAGAACATCGGCAGTTGCGGCGGGGATCAGGGTGTGCGCCATGGCCGTCGTTTTTTGTGAGGCGGTAATCGTGGCGTGACATTTTGCGCAAGCGGCACTGCCCACAAATTCCTTACGGCTCGTGGGCTCGCGCTGGGGCCACCAGCCGGGTTCGGTGAGATGATCGTATGTGGAAAGCTGCGCGTGGAGAAGGACGGGCGCAAACCCGGTGAAAATGCAAACGAGAATCAGCGCGACCGCCCCATGGAGAATTTTCTTATTGGCCGGCGTCGTGATAAGTGAAGCCTCCCTGCTGCTTCTGGAAACAACTAGAATAGTTCGAACGAGTCGCTGTTTCCAGTCCTGGCTAGACGGCTTACCGGACATCTTCGTTCCAGTACAAACTTCTCGGATTTCGCGTTTCATCGGACAGTGAGAGGCGCAAAGTGTAGAGACTGCTCATTTTACTTGCCGGGTGTCGCCAATGCCTATCGCAATGCACTCCCGCTTCCCTCCTGGCTGGGGGGCGGCGGCGCGGACACTCACTCTTTCTTCCGACCCGCTCGCAGCTTCTCCAGTATCGCCTCGGTCTGCGTATCTGCTGGGTTGAGTCGGTGCGCGCGCTCCAACACGGGCAGCGCCGCGTCGTCATCACCTAACATGTAGAGCGTGGCCCCCAAGAGCACCACCGAGCCGTAGTACTCGGGACGTAATGCCACCGCCCTCTCCAGCGGAGAGCGCGCTTCTTGGTATCGATTCATGCGAAAGCACGTGACTCCCAGGTTGTGCCAGGCCTCGAACGAATTCGGATCTAGCTGCACCGCACGCCTCAGTGGCTCAAGTGCTTCGGCAAACGCGCCGGCATCCCCGAATAATTGTCCTAGCAGCGTAAGTTTGTCCGGATCGTTGGGGTCGTAAATGCGATGGCAGGTCTCGCGCGCGGTATCGAGTAGCTCGGTCCGCAGCGCAGTTGTGCACGCGCGCACATCCTTTTCCGTGTTCTTGTGTTCGTCCCGCAGTTGGCTGTAGAGGCCATACTCGCGAGCCCCGTCTTGCTCGCGTCCCGCGCTGGTGTACGCCCGCGCCAACCGATAATGCACGCGATAGTCGCGCGGCAGCACCTTGGCGGCGCGCTCCAACCACTTGGTTCCTTCGTCGACGTTGCCCGAGGAAATGTACGCCACGCCCAGGTGGAATGCTGTGTCGGGAAACGGCGGATCCTCGGCAACCGAGCCGAGCCGCCGGATGGCGGACGCATAATCGTTGGACAGGAAATCGAGCCGCCCAAGATAGTACGTGACGTAGCGCGACTCGCCCGCCAGCTTGCGCACTTGCTCGAACTGGACGCGCGCCTCTTCGTTGCGGCCCAATGACAGCAGGCAGACCGCGTACTGAAGGTGTGCCCGCGGATCTTGCGGACTGAGCGCCAGCGCTTGCTCGAATTCGTTCGCCGCCGCCTCGAACAACTGGTCCTGCATCAGCTGTACGCCGCGGCTGAGGTGGGCTTCGTCGCCAGATCGCTGCGCCGGCGCGTTCGACGTTCCCTGCTGACCCTGTGCCTGGAATGTTCCCGCTTCATCAGTGCGGAGAGGTAAAGCTCCTGCCGCAACGGCCAACAAGGCTGCCAAGATCGGTGTCACGCGCCAAATCGCTCCCGCCCCACGATTCCCGCACCTTCCTTAACGGTGACTAACTGATCTGCGTGGACGGCCTTTATCTGCTCACGCGCGCCGCTGGGCCACGCGATTTCCAGATCCGCCATCTCCGCAGCACCCAGTCCGAAATGTAAGCGGCGATCTCCGCAGGAGAGATATCCCGACGACGCCAACACCGCCTGCGCTTGCCGCCGTCCGCCGTATATCGCCGTGACCACCGCACCGATGGCGCTGGTGTTGGAGCGCGTTCCTATGAGCTTCACCTTCAGCCAATGCCCGGTACCGTTCACGTCGTTGCGCAACAACGAAGGAGGTTCATTCACGTTCATGATCAGAATATCGAGGTCGCCGTCGTTGTCAAAGTCGCCGAAAGCGACGCCACGGCTGCAATGCGCCTCAGCAATCGCCGGCCCGGCAAGGTCCACCAGCTCTTCAAATTTGCCCCCGCCGAGATTGCGGAACAGCACGCGCGGCGTCTTGTGCGGGAACTCGGGGTGCTTCCGCTCCACCTCGGGGAAGGTGCTTCCCGTCACCCAGAAGAGATCAGGCAGGCCGTCGTTGTCCAAGTCAACGATGCCGTTTCCCCAGCCGACATATCGGGTCTCAACACCCAAACCTGACCGCAGCGTGACGTCCTCGAACACGAGGTGGCCGGTATTCCGGTACAGAGCCACGGTATCTTCGGCAAAATGGGTCTTCAGCGCGTCGAGGCGGCCGTCGGTATCGAAATCGCCGATCGCTATGCCCATGCCAGCCTGTTCGTTGCCGTCTTCGTTGACCGCCAAGCCAGACAGCAAACCCTGTTCTACAAAAGTACCGTCGCCACGGTTGCGGAAGAGCAGGCTGGGGGTAGAATCGCAGGCTACGTAAATGTCCTGCCAACCGTTTCCGTCCAAATCCGCGGCCACCGCCGTCAAGCCGAACGCCGGCGGCACCGTCCCTATCCCGGTCCGATCGGTGACGTCCGTGAAGGTTCCGTCTTCATTGTTGTGATATAGGATGGGGCGTTCCGCGACTAGGCCGCGTGGGCCGCAATTCACTGGAACGCCTTTGAAGTTACAGCTGGGGTCCTTACCAGCCGCTGGGATTTTATCAAACTCGAAAACGAGGTAGTTGGAGACAAACAGATCCAAGCGGCCGTCGCGATCATAGTCCACCCACGTGCAACCAGTGCCCCAGCGGTTGCCGGGATGCAGCAGGCCCGCCGCTCTCGTAACGTCCGTAAAAGTACCGTCGCCGTTGTTGCGATACAGCACATTTTGAGGCCATGCCGTGATAAAGAGATCCTCGAAACCGTCGTTGTTGTAGTCGCCGACAGTCACTCCGCATGCCCAGCCTTGCCGCACCAGGCCCGCCTTCGCAGTCACGTCGGTGAAAGTGCCGTCGCGGTTGTTTTTGTAAAGCCGATTCGTCGCTCCCTCCACCGGTCCTTCACGGCGCGTCCCGGACAGCAAGAAAATGTCCAGCCAACCGTCGTTGTCGTAGTCGAGGAACGCGACTCCGCAGCCCATAGATTCGAGAATGTAATCCATGCGGTCCGGGGGACCGTAGATAACGGGAGCGCGCAGGCCCGCGCGGGCGGCCACGTCCGTAAAGCGCGCGTGAAAGGGCAGACCCGAGGGTTTTCCGCGCGCCTGTGGCCGGACACCGCGCGATGCCATGCCTCCCGACTGCTGGGCGCGCGCGACGCGGACGCCTGCACTCCCTGCGGCGAGGAGGCCAAGGAACTCACGGCGAGTCATACCACGCAGCACTGACCCTCCAGAACCGTATGCTGGGAGGTTCTGCGTGAAAATGCGTCTTCGGGCTGATTGCTCTGGATCTCACACACTCCGACGAGCAAGCTATTCTAGATTAATTGAATAGGCAGAGCCACGGGTTCGTTCTAAAATTCCTGCCGTCTTGGCGGTGTTCCGGCAACTCTTTTTGCAGGCTGTTCGGCACAAATGAATACATGGATTTTTGGGAGCAGGTCAAGGCGGAAGCGTATGTTTCAGTCAATGTCGGCTAGGGAGTGCTCCCAGGAAGCCGGAGTTTCCGCAAAGGTTCAAGATGGCAAGCTAACTCTAAGACTGGCGCCGAAATCGGTGACGGTGCTTTCGGTCGAACAGTAAGTAGCTAATTCGCATCGTGCCGCATACCAGAAAAACCATTGAATAGGAATTGCCTGGCTAACCTGGGTGGGCTCGCCCATCAAATGTGGGATCACTACGAATTCAAATTTCATTCTGTCTAGCTGTGTCGAACGCCGGTTCTCGGTCTTAAACAGGTACATTGAACTCAGTCTGATTCAGGGCCACAATGGTGGCTATGAAAAGTACAGGTCTGCCCCGAGAGCTGGAAATTTCGCAGTTGGACGGCGATCTCCGTAGATCTGGGCTGGACAGCGGTGAAGGTACTTGCGGTCAGTAGCTGCTGAAGGCGGAGGAATTATCGCTCGATCCCTCACGTTCGTTTTGGCCCTCCTGCTCTTCTCGCCTCTCCTCGTGGCGCAAACAGGTTCAGGGAGCAACTGTGATTTGTTGGTGACCGTACGCACCAGCGACGAGCGCAGCATGGAGTCGCAAATCCAGATTGACCTCCTTGGACCTCAAGGAAGGCTGGCGACCCTGCACATTGTGGGAGCGGAGCCCGCACGATTTCACGTCATGAACGGAAGGACTTACCGCCTGACGGTGCTGGGAACGGGAATTGAAACCATTACGACTTCGTATTTTGAGATTAATTCTCTGGAGCTGGTGCACAGGGAGACCGTGTACGTCAAACCTCAGGAACAAAAGCTGGCCAGCGATTTGACGCCTGGTTCCCCCACCATTTCCATGACGGAAATAAAAGCTCCCAAAAAGGCGAGCGACGAAATGAAAAAAGGGCTGGAGGCGTACGCCACGGGAGACATGGAGAAGGCCGCAGAGCACTTCGAAAAAGCCGTCGCCCAGTATCCACGATATGCACGCGCGTATGACATGCTGGGAGTGATTGCGATGAAGGGGGCGGACCGCAACAAAGCCAGAGAGTTGTTCTCGAAGGCCATCCAAGCGGACGATTCTTTTTCGCCTGCCTACGTGGATCTGGCGCGCATGGACCTTCAGGACCAAAACTACGCTGACTCTGAGTCCTTATTGGCGAAAGCGATTGCCGTGAGTCCCTTCATGCCAGACGCTGTAGCCTTACTCGCCAGCACGGAGTTCGCGAACAAGGAATACGACAAGGCACTTGCCGACGTTCAGCGTACCCATGACCTACGCAACCACGAGCAATACGCGGAAGTGCACATCATGGCCGGCAAG
This sequence comes from Candidatus Acidiferrum sp., assembly GCA_035310525.1. Lineage (GTDB taxonomy): Bacteria > Acidobacteriota > Terriglobia > Acidiferrales > UBA7541 > Acidiferrum. The sequence continues at coordinate 36,512 of DATGED010000009.1, forward strand.
GCGCTTAGCATGCAAAATCATCCGGAAGCAGCCATCGCCCAGTTTCAGCTGTTCTTGAAGGAGAAGCCGGACAGCCCGGAGGCGGACAGCGTCCGTAAGTCGATCGCTGCACTCATGGCGGACCGGCGCCCCTGAACGCGGCTTTTTACGTATCTCTCTTTGCGTTGATGGAGCTGCGCCCCACGCGCACGCGGGTTGGTCCCCTCCAGAGTCCAGAAAACCGCTCCACAGCTTTCTTGCAAGCACGTGTTAGGTGGTTAGCAGCGCAGCGCCAACACTTCACTTTTGCGGCCGAGTTGGCGGCAAAATCCGCCCCAAAGCTTTCACGGTCAGCTCGTCCGCCATTGTGAGGCCATCCTGTTTGACCACCACTGCAAAGCCGCCGCTGTAATCCCACATGGTCCAGCCGATGCCATACTTTTCGAGCGTGGTGCGCACGTCGGAAATCCATGTGGCGCGATCTTTCGGACTAGCTGCCTTGCGGTAAACGCCGAACTCATTGCAGGTCAGCGGGACGTTCCAGCGCTTTCCCCATGCGGCAATCTGGGAAATCTCCTCATCGATTCGCGCCGCGTTCCATCGATCCATTCCATAGTGGATGACTTGGAGACGATTTACCGCGTCGGGCACTAGAGCGGCGGCTTGCTGCACGTTCTCCGGAGTCGACGGATAAGGCAGGTCCTTCAGATAATGAACAAAATTGGTGCTCCAGGTCGCGCCTTGATGCGTGAAAACGTGGGGATCGTAAAAATGAAAGTTGTAAATGATATTCTGATCGCGCAGCGGGTCGATGAACAGCAACTCATTATCCGCCGACCAATTGGCGCCCGCGACGATGATGGTCTGTGCAGGAGCGCCTTCGCGAATGGCGACGGCGAGTCTGGATTGCACACCCTCCCAGCGGTAGCGGTCTTTAAACTCCGGCTCGTTCATAACCTCGAAAAAAACGAGATCCGGATTCCACGAAGAATAGTGCCTTGCTAGAGCACGCCAATAATCGGCGAACTGCTCCACAAATTCATTGTCAGTGGCCAATTTTTCCTTGAAGTCCGAATCCGGATGGATGTCGATAATCACAGCGAGTCCCTGATCAAGCGTCATCTTTACGGCGGCATCCAGATATCCCAGATAATCCCCGGGAATTCGGTCTGCCTGCTTACGGCGGAACATCGGCTGCGGATTTACGCTCAGCCGGACGTGGTCAAACTGCATCTCCTTGATCAGAGCGATGTCCTGCGCCGTGGTCCACGTTTCGAAATGTTCTTTGGTGTAGCCCTTTGGGTCATACACCTGCGCGAACCATTCACTCAGGTTGATGCCATAGCGCAAATGCGCCGCGCGTCTTAGCGCCAGGTTGGAATCCTCGGAAGTTTGCGCAAAAATCGTGATTCCAGAAAAGGAAAGCGCCATTGCGAGCGCCGCAACATGAAGCGCCCGGATAGTTCCACACTTCTTGGCCGCGTCAGTCATGATTCCTCAAATTGTTTTTCCTGCGATTTCAGTCTAGCGGCGAGAAGCCTATACTGCTGCCGCACCACAAGCAAGAGGCCACGAGGCGAGCGCAAACTCTTCAAACTCGCAAACGTTCCCAATGGACATGCGCATCGCTTCCGCGACACATTCGCCGTTGAATTGCTACTTGCTGGAGTGCCCATCGAACGAGTCTCGATTTTACCAGGCCACCAAAGCGTGAGAATCACCGAGAAGCACTACGCGCCGTGGGTGCGCTCGCGACAGGAACAACTGGAAGCGGATTTGGCTAACGCCTGGAGCCACGATCCGCTCGTTCTTTCGCAAAGTGGGGTACACCAGAGGTACACGGAATGGGGCGGCGCAACAACTCATTCATCTTCAATAAGAAAGACTGGTGCCCGGGGTGGGAGTCGAACCCACATGAGGAAAAATCCCCGGAGGATTTTAAGTGCTATGCATGTGTTTGTAAGTTGTTGCTCATACAGCCAGTTATTTTAATGGACTGTGCAACTGTGTAAGAATCTGTGTAAGTTCTGAAGGGCATCCGGCGATTTGAAAAAAGATTCTGCCCTGCCGGTTTTCCCGGCTAAAAATATCAAATTCACGGTGCTTTGGGAAAGCGAATTCAGAATCTGAAGCCCCTGTACCCTTCCGGCGGGGCTGCCCCTTGCGGTAGACCATAGTAGACCGGCCAGCCAGAGAGAGCGCCAAAGGCCCCCTGCGCCGCCGAGCGCCTGGGAGGGACTTGCGCCTTTTTGGTCTGGTTTGCAGCCGAAAG
>DATGED010000010.1:0-19649 GCA_035310525.1 Candidatus Acidiferrum sp.
TCCGCGATCGTGGCTGATGGCTACAAGTCGTTGAACGATGGCCAAGCGGTTGAATTCGAAGTGACCAAGGGCCCCAAGGGTCTGCAGGCCTCGAACGTCCAACCCCTCTAATTCCACTTCGCAAAAATACAGAACGGGCGGCGCGCTTCGGCGTTCCGCCCGTTTTTGCTTTTGGTGGCACAGAGTTCTGGCGGTCTCCACCTCATCCTCTCTCGATCGGTTCGCCGTCCTCGAGCCTGCCGTAGCCGGCGACTAAGGAAGTACAGTATCAAATCCGACGCACGGTACTTCTTGTCTATTGCCTAAGACGAGCTTTCACACCATCTTAGCGAGATAGCAAGCAAACACTGCTCTTGCTGGCAAGATCTGGTTCGCTCGATGGGAGCTGAAAAACTGTGGCCGCTCTGAACCGCAAGGAACTGGATCAACTCGAACGGCGCGAACTTCACCTCACCGTCCTCGCGGCTGTCTTCATTCTCGTTCAGGCCGCCGGTCTGGCCGTACTTATGTATCCGCTGGTCTTTCTCCGTCCGGACTCCGGAAACAAATTCGCATATCGCGTCGCCTACCTGGGCTTCTGCGTTTTAACCATACTCTTTGCCGGCTATCTTCTCGAACGCCAGAGATTGGTCCGCAAACTCAAGCAAAACTTGATCGAGCAATTGGAGCGCAACGTTCAGCTTCGTCAGCAAGCCAGCGCCGACATTCTCCAATCGATGCCGGGGCAGGACCATTTCTGGGACCGTCTCACGATGGAACACCGCAGAGCCATGACCATGCACACGGCCCTCACGCTCTTGCTCATTCAATCTTCTGGCGGTTCCAGCGATAAGAATTCCAAGCAAGCCGAAGCGGCCTGGGGCGACGCTGCCAAAGCCATGTCAGGCAAGCTCCGGCCCACGGATTCCATTTACAACCTGTCGCCCAAACTCTTTGCCATCGTCCTTCCGGAAACAGACACTTTGAATGCCAAGCGCGTCGCCGTCCGGCTCCAGGAAGAGCTGCAGTCCGTCCGAGCCAAGCATGGTCTTACTTTTGAAATTGGAGTCCACAATTATCCCGAGCATGTACGGAGCTCCCACGAACTGGAAGACATCGTGAAGTCCTTGCTTCCGGCAAAACAGGAGTGGGAAGTCCCGGCCGAGACTCAGCCCGTCTAATAATTTGAAGGATTTCCTCGACTCATTCGCTCAAGCCAGAGCCTGCTGTAAGTCGGCGATCAAGTCTTCCGAATCCTCTAGCCCAACCGAAACTCGCACTGTGCCGGCGCTTACGTTCGCGCGTTGCAGTTCTTCGGCGCTCATGTTGTAGTGCGAGCTGTAAATGGGAAGAATGACGAGCGACTCGACTCCGCCAAGGCTCGCCGCCAGCAGGAACAATCGAACTCGATCGCAGAAGCGCCTCGCCGCGGAGAGCCCGCCTTTCAAATCAAACGCCATCATGGTTCCAAATCCCCGCATCTGTTTCTTAGCGAGTTGGTGATCCGGATGCGACGCTAATCCAGGGTAGTGCACGCGCGCCACCTTCGGGTGTTTTTCCAGAAACTTTGCCACGGCCATCGCGTTCTTGCACTGCCGCTCGATGCGCACTCCCAGCGTCTTCATTCCTCGGATCAAGAGATAAGCCGCCTCTGGATCCATGGAGCCACCAAGATAAATCACCATATGGCGAATGCGCTCCATCCAATGCTTATTGCCGACGGCCACGCCGGCGATGACGTCGGAATGCCCCGCCAGCGCTTTCGTCGCGCTGTGCACTACGATGTCGTAACCCATCGCCAGCGGATTCTGCAGAACAGGTGTAGCGAAGGTGTTGTCGATAATCGAAATCAGTTTGTGTTTTTTCGCAAACGTAATCGCTTTGTGCAGATCAACGAGCCGCAGCGTGGGGTTCGTCGGCGTTTCCACATAAAGACACCTCGTGCGCGGCGTCGCCAGTTCCTCCAGTCCCGCGAGATCGGTGTCCACCTGATGCACCTTGATCCCCATGTCCGGAAAAACGTCCCTCATCAGCCGGTAACTGCCGCCATAAACTTGCGCCGTGGAGATCAATTCGTCGCCGCACTTCAACACGCCCAGCAAAGCCGAGGAAATCGCCGCCATCCCCGAAGCCGTCACCACCGCGGCTTCTCCGCCTTCGAGCGCCGCGATCTTTTGTTCTGCCACGCTCATTGTCGGATTCCCATACCGGGTGTAGATGTACGCCTTGCTCTTGCCCTCAGCCCACAGCTTCATCTCCGCCGTCGAGGAAAATGTAAACGTGGATGTCCGGCAGATCGCCGTGCCGACGGGCGCGCCGACGCCATGGCGAGGCGGCTCACCGCCATGAATCGCCGTTGTCTGGGGACCAAGTTTTCGATGGACACGATTGGTGGCTGGCTTGTTTTTCATAAGAGCACCATTCTGAGTGCGCGATTTGTCCCGGCAAGCACCAATTTGGCGGCGCGCTGCCGGTAACATAACTCTTTCGCCCTGCGTAAGTATATTGACAGGACGACTGTCTTCCATGCCTGCAATCCGCCTCATGGCTCTCGGTCACACACGCCTTTGGCGCTTCGCGCTGCTTTCGGTTTGCCAGCCAGAGCCCGCAAAGAAGAACGAGAATTGCGTCGAGCTGCCATGAGCCATTTAACTCCCATGCAATGGGTGACCTTCTGCTGGACAGGTTTTGCCTTGTATTGGCTCGTGTCCGCCTTCAACCGCAAGGTAACCAAAAAGAGGGAATCGTTTTTCGAGCGTCTACGCTACACCGTTCCCCTGCTCTTCGCCTTCTATCTCTTGTTCCGTCCGGAGGCTCACTACAGGTGGCTGGGCGTGCGCTTCTTTCCTGCAGGCGCCGCATGGGAATGGATCGGCGTGGCTCTCACTGCCGCTGGGGTGGCTATCGCCATCTGGGCTCGCTGGCACCTTGGTTCGAATTGGAGCGGCATCGTTACGCTGAAGGAAGGCCACGAATTGATTCGTACCGGCCCGTACCGCGCCATCCGTCATCCCATCTATACCGGCATGTTAATCGCCCTCTTGGGTACGCTAATCGCCGTCGGTGAAGTGCGCGGCGTGATCGCTCTGGCATGCGCCTGGCTTTCTTTCTATGTGAAGGCGCGCCGCGAAGAATCGTTTTTGGCGCAGGAGTTTGGTCCCGCATTCTCCGAGCATCAGCGAAATACAGGGATGTTTTTCCCAAAGCTGCCTGAGCTGCCCCGTTAAACTCGCGCCTAAGCCTCATCTTCCGCGGCCTCGCCGTGAGCCGGCTTGTGGGCATCGATCACTTTTTGCGCCAGTTCGTTCGGCACATAGTCATAGTGTGAGAACTCCATCGAATAAGTCGCGCGTCCCTGCGTTTTCGAAATCAAGTCGTTGGCGTAACTCAGCATCTCCGCCAGCGGCACTTGCGCTTTAATGATTACGTTGTGCCCGCGCGCTTCGCTTCCTGCGATCCTTCCGCGGCGCGAGCTGATATCGCCCATCAGGTCGCCAGAATATTGGTCCGGCGCATAAACTTCGACGTGCATCACCGGCTCCAGCAGAGCCGGCTTGGCCATCTTCATGGCTTCCTTGAACGCCAGGGATCCGGCGATTTTGAACGCCATGTCGGAAGAATCCACATCGTGGTATTTGCCGTCGTACAAGATGGCGCGAAAATCCGTCACTGGGAAACCGGCAAGAAAACCGCGCGCTGCCGAATCTCGAATTCCCTTTTCCACGGAGGGAATCCAGTTCCTGGGAATCGCGCCCCCAAAAACGTCGTCCACAAACTCCACGCCCTTGCCGCGCTCGATCGGCTCCATCTTGATGCGGCAAACTCCGAACTGTCCGTGTCCGCCGGACTGTTTCTTATGCTTCCCCTCCGCATCCGCTTTGCCGCGAATCGTTTCGCGGTACGGCACTTTCGGCGGCTTCAGCGTGAGGTCCACGTGGTAGCGCTTGTGCAACTTTGCCACCACCACCTCGATGTGTTGCTGCCCGGAACCTGCTAGCAGGAATTCTTTGGTCTGGGGATCGCGCATGAAGCGAAGCGCCGCATCTTCCTCGATAATCTTGTGAATGGAAATGCCGATCTTATCTTCGTCAGCGCGCGTTTTGGGTTCAATCGCGAATGTGATGGAAGGTTCCGGCAGCTGCGCAGGTTTGTAATAGATGGGAGAGGCTTTGTCTCCCAGCGTTTCGCCCGTCGTTGTTTCTTTCAGTTTGGCAATCGCACCGATGTCACCCGAATGAAGATCCGCGATTTCGCTCAGCTGTTTCCCCTGCACCACCTGCGTGTGCTGAAAACGCTCCTGCGTGCCCCGGTTGTAATTCGTCAGCGTGGCGTCGTTTTTCAGCACGCCGCTCTTCACCTTGAAATAATTGATGCGCCCGGCAAAAGGATCCGCGAGGGTCTTGAAGACGAAAAGCGAGAGCGGCTGGCCATCATCGTACTTCCTCTCCACGCGTTCGCCTTTGCCGCCTGGTTCCGTAAATCCCACCTGCGCGTGTTCGTCGGGATGGGGAAAGGCGTCCGCCAAAAATGTCAACAAGCTCGCGGTGCCGACGTTGCGCAGCGCCGACACCATCAGCACCGGGAAGATTTTCTCGGCCACGATGGCCTTCCGGACGCCCGGAATCAGGTCCGCAATCGGAATCGTCCCTTCCTTGAAAAATTCTTCCATCAAATCGTCGTCGCCTTCCGCCACCATCTCTACTAATTTCTCGTGCGCCTCTTTCGCCTCATCCGCCAGCGCTGCCGGAATCTCTTCGATTGAAGGTTTCCCGTCTCCATCCGGCTTGTAGATGTGCGCCTTCATTCCGACCAGGTCGATTACCCCGCGGAATCCCTTTTCCGAACCGATGGGCAGTTGCAAGGCGACCACATTGCGCCCAAACACCTGTTCGAGAGATTCCATCGAGCGTTCGAAGCTCGCCAGCTCGCGGTCCATCCAGGTCAGTACAAACGCGCGCGGAATATCGTACTCCGTGCAATAGTCCCAAACCTTTTCCGTGGTCACCTGCGCGCCGACGTGGGCATCCACGGCGATCAGCGCGGCGTCCGCCGCAATCAACGACGCCTTGGTTTCCGTGATGAATGTCGAGTATCCGGGGAGGTCGATGAAATTGATTTTGATTCTCTCGGAGCCGCCAGCCTGTCCGCCGGAAGTCGGCCATTCGGCGTAGGCCAGTCCGGTTTGAATCGAGATTTTCCTTGCGATTTCTTCCTCGTCCCAATCCGTGGTCGTGCTGCCTTCCGCAACTTTTCCCCAGCGCGGCGTCATGCCCGCCGTGAAGAGCAACGACGACACCAGTTGCGTCTTACCGGTGCCGCCGTGGCCGACAATGCCAACGTTTCGAATCTCATTGGTGAGATAGCTCTTCATATAGGCCTCCCTTTGCGCGGCACCGGCGATGCCGGCGCCTTCAGGCGAGGTCCGTCCCGAAGAATTCAGGCGCGGGCCTGCGCCTGGGTGTGCGATTCAGAAGATGATGGAGAGCGTGGCCTCGATGGCGGCTCTTTACAGTGTCGCGCCCGGCTAGCAACTACCCCTGGTCCGTTCCCCAACTCCGCGGATGCTAGCACACGCCCTCATTCCCCGGCAATCTCTGTCCGTCCTCCTGTCCGTCCTCCTGCGCGCGCTCCGCGGTACCAGCCCCTTTGTCGTTTGGAATGGTTATTTCGTTCTTGAGTGCGCACTGTATTCGGGTTCGCGGCCCAGCTTCCAAAGCAACGGCTCACCGACTTGGCGGCTTCAAGAAGCAATGAGCGTGTTGGATAAAACCTTCGTCAGGCAATGGAGAATTTTCTAGGACTAGTACCCCAACCGTTTACAGTACCCGTCCGATCGACTCCTTACTTCTTGAAGATAGAGCATTTACCGCACATTGAAGAGGTGGCCTCCCGGCCACAAGCGTGCTTCAGAAAAGTCGGAGTCGTTTGTCACGATTTGGAATCGGAGCATTGGGTTCCCGCGGAGGGCGGTGCCAGTCAGCTGATTTGCTCCAAACGATGTAACATAAGTTCGCCGCTCGTAGGAAATACGAAGAAATCGAGGAGGATAATCATGGAGGAGTACCAAGAATCGGATCACAACGAGAACCGCTCGGAGACCCAGCGGAGCACCTCGAACGGAATGTTGGTCGTTGCCGTGGTCGCCTTAATCTGTCTGGCAACGGTGGCGTTCGCCTACGGCATTCATCAACAATCGACAGTCCAGCGGTTGACCGCGCAGGCAACGACAGCCAATGCGTCAGTGACTCAGCTTCAGGATCAAGTCAGCTCGCTAACGGCTAAACTCAATCAAATGAGCACGCCGCAAACTCAGTCCCAGGCTTCACCTGCTTCCGCATCAGCCTCGGGGTCGTCCGCCGAGCCTTCCACGGAGGTCTCTGCGCAGGCTCCTGAGACTCCAGGAAAGCCCGCCGCTTCCGGCAAGTCTGCTCACACCACGCGCCGACCCACAAAGCGTCATGCTCCTGTGGACAAGAAGTACACGCAACTCCAGGCTCAATTGGCCGAGCAGCAGAAGCAGCTCAAAGAAACCCAGGACGAGGTCGCCAAAGACCGCTCCGAACTCGAAGGATCGCTGAATTCCACCCGCGATGACCTCAATGGTTCCATCGCCAGGACACACGAGGAACTCGTGGCCCTCGAGAAGCGCGGCGAGCGCAGCTATTTTGAGTTTGACCTCTCCAAGTCCAAGCAATTCCAACGCGTCGGCCCCCTGACTCTTTCGCTTCGCAAAGCCGACACCAAGCACAAGAGCTACGACCTGTCGATGTATGTGGACGATAATCAGCTCCAAAAGAAGAAGGTGAACCTGTACGAGCCGATCTGGATTCACACCGAAAATGAATCGCAGCCCGTGCAGATCGTAGTGAACCGGATCGAAAAGGATCACATTCACGGTTACATCAGCGCGCCTAAATACAAGCCGTCAGAATTGGCTACCACCGGTACGGCCAGCGTGACGCCGGTATCGGCCAAGACTCCGGCCGACAACCCCAATCCGCAACCGCCGAACCAGCCAGAGCAGCCTCAGCCGTTCTTGCAATAGTCTCGCTCTGTTCTCCGCGGCAGGACGTCTCTCAAACCGTCCTGCCGCTTTTTTTGCCTTCTCACATCTTCATTTTTTAGACAAACGGTCGAGGAGAGGTTTTAAGGTGACCTAGCTGTCTTTCAGGATCTCTAGCGTGCGTTTCCATTCCGCATATCCGGCAGCCTTCATGACAATCGTGTGGGTGCCGATTCCAAGTTTCAGTTTTGCGGGAGCGTTGCCGACGAATTTCTCATCCACATAAATTTCCGCGCTCTCCGGTTCGGAGGAGATTATTACCGTGCCTGTTCCATGCGGAACTGGGGAGGCTGGTGAATCCGCCGTTGCATCCGCCTGTTGCGTTGCGGATGCCGCAGCACTGGATTCCGTTTGCGTGCCCGTGCCCGATGCAGCCGAGACCGGCGAGTTGGCATCATTGGTCTCCGTTGGCACTACTCCGCCTGCGGAAGTCGTGGCGGAACCCGGCGCGGAGCCTTCACTCTTGGCGGAGGTTGCAGTAGAAACATTGGGATAAAATCGTTTCAAGACTTGCAGAAGATCGGTTGCGCTGAGAGCAAATCCGATTCCCGTCACATTCTTTTTAATCAGCTTCAGTGTGTTGATGCCGATCACCTCGCCTCGCGTATCCAATAATGGTCCGCCGCTGTTTCCCGGATTGATGGGCGCGTCCGTTTGAATCCACGTGCCCGGGCCTGCGTCGCCAAACTTGCCCACAGCGCTGACAATTCCTTTCGTCACGCTGAATAGCATGGCGTCTCCGGGATTTCCGATCGCGAGCACTTCTTCGCCCTGTTTTACGGCAGTCGCATCAGCAAGAGTGAGGTGCGTGAAATCCTTCCCGTCCACTTTCAGCAGTGCGATATCGAGATCGGAATCTACATACACCACTCTGGCTTCGAGTTGTTCTCCTCCGGGCAGCACAGCCTCCAGCGACTCCTCTTCTCGCGCCAGGTGCGCGTTCGTTGCGATAACTCCTGTGTTCGTCACAAAGAATCCGGTTCCCGATTTATCCAGGCCCCTCAAATAAACGACCGCCGGCTTTGTCCGTCGCACCAGTTCCTCGAGAGAAAGTTCGGGTTGAAGATCAATTTGTCCTGCGCTGGCTGATTTCGCTGTGACTCCGCCGGTAAACACATCGCCGACCGCCTGCAGTTCGGCTTCAAAGTGATCGCTTTTCAGAAGCCAGTATTCGCCGCGATTGCGCCCATTGAGCGAGATCCATTTCATTGGCCCGTCCGTCAGGCGAATTTCCTTGGTGGCGTATCCGGCCAGGCTGAGCCGGGCCACCATGGGATGCTCCAGGCGCGCGCCCATGGATGTCTTCGTTTTGTGAAAATAACCCCCGGGGTACTCCTTTTCGAATGGCGTGGTGCCCTCGCGCACTCCGTCAATCTCGACCGTCGCCCCTGCGGGTTTGCTGGTGATTTTGAGTGTGTCTGCGGCCACGCGGGCAGGACAGACAAGCAGGAAGGCTATCGCTGCGAGAGGAGCGAGGGAGTTCGAAGTCATGAAGTGACCTCGCCGGATGAATAAACCCGACAGTTAACTTACCATAGCGATACAATTCTTAAAAGGATGAAACGGGGTACGCGAATATTCTATGGACGATCTGAAATCTTTGTTTTTTTCTGGTAGCCGTTGCAGGAAAGCACCGGCAGTCGGGGATATTTGGCAAATCTGGAATCGCTGCGCGCGAGTTCGCACAGCAGAAAAATCGATCCGCGGTTGGATTCGACAACCCGCGCATTTGCGCACTCCGCGCACAAACCTGCGCCCTCTTTCAACACGCGTTCGTCGTCAGCGCTTCCCACGCCCGCAGAATAACCCACACACCTTCCGGGCGGGCAGGCTTTCTTGCCCTGCTGTTAGCGTGACTCAGATTCGTTGACTACCAGTAGTCTCTCCGCTTCTGGAAAGCTCGCCGCGTACTGCGTACAGTTGTTAAGCTAACTACTGGTTTGCTGGAGTGCTTGGTTCACATGCTTCGCCTGCGATCGCCTCAACGTGCCTTCTTGTTCTGTGTGCTCGCTTGCGTTTGCTCCTCTTCCTCTTTCAGCCAGGAACCGGATCCATCGAAACAGAAAAAAACGGATCAACAGCAACCCGAAAAAGCAACTGCGGCCAACTCCCAATCCACAGCTTCGGGCGCGAGCCCTGACTCGCAACAGGATGAGATAACCGCCGTCCCAAATCGTCCAACGTTTGCATCCACCGCCGAAACTGTGCAGCGCGGCGTATTTGAGCTTGAATATGGATTTGAGCTGGCAAATGCGCACCAGAACATCAATGGTCTTTTGAAGTGGGGAGCCTTCAAGAACCTGGAGTTCTGGTTCCTCAATATCCCGATCGAACGCGATTCCGCCGTTGCCGGCCGGGGAGATTCCGGCGCTGGTTTCAAATACAGAATGATTTCGCAATCGGGGAAATTGCCGTCTGTAGCAATTTTGTATGTCGCGACGATACCAACCGCCACCGCAGATCTCGGCTCCGGAGCCGTGGGCCATTCCGTGCAATTATTAGTGAGCAAGGATTTCGGCGAACATCATTTTGATGCGAATGAGGGCGTGCAATTTGTAGGGCGGCCGGGAGCGAGTGGGTTTGACCGAAATTATTTTACGGCGATTTCCTATTCACATCCCATCTCCGGCAAATGGGGCTGGACAGCCGAACTGGCCGGTTTCAGCTGGACCAATCAAAACAATCCGGCCAGCATGCTAATTCTGGGCGCGGGAACCTACAATCCCTCAACACGCCTGGTGCTCGACGGCGGAGCGTACGTCTCTGTCTACGGCCCTTTCCCTCGCGTTACATTCTTCAGCGGGGTGACGTATTCGGTAGTCGATTTATACCACCTTCATTCTTCGCATCGCACAGCGAGGCACTGAACTCTTCTCCAAACGATGGTTGCGCAGCTTGTGGGGTCGGTGCGTTCGGTTCCGTTGAGGGAGGCGCAGCGGGTTTCTCGAAGCGCGAATCATCGATCTCCGGATCGAGCTCGATTTTGTCTACGATAATCCTCTGCGTCACTTGCGCCTGGGGATTGTTTGAGACGAGTTCAAAGGCGAATTTCAGCCCGCCCACCTCCCGGTAGTCGTGAAAATAAGTCTCGCGCGTCACGGCTTCGCCATTGACGTTTTCAATCCCGCTCCACTTGAGCAGCAGATACGTGGTTGCGTCGAATGAATAAGAGGAAGTTTGGCCGTCCTTGTGCGTCACCTTCAGGATGTACGCGTCCTTTCCCTCGACCTTTTCTTTTCCTGCCAGTTCGATGACGATTCCTTTTGTTTTCGAGTCCACCAGCGGCCCATCGAAGTCTGCTTCGTTTCTCGCGTCTTTCACGTCATCGGCCGAGAGCGGCTCCGGCGCGTTCTTCCCGGCGAAGGGATTGATCATCCAGCCCCCGTCTTTGCCGTTAAACGCGCGCACGACGGTCTTGTCCTGAATGGTCACTTCGTTGTGCATTTTACCGGGGCGCTTGAATTCGGCGATGAAAGGACCATACAGGTCCTGGGTGAAGTAGATCGTGCCGGTGATGCGCTCGGACTTAACAGCCTTGGCCTTCGCCAGGCCTCCCCGGGCTTCCAGGACTTTGGCAACGAGTTCGTCGCTGGTCTGCCCCGCCGCCAATACCGGCTGTGCTATTTGAAGCCCAGCCAGAATGGCTGCCCCGAGAATCGCCGGGGCCAGCCTGCGTTGCGTCATTCCGTAAAGCCTCTTCATCATCGGCATCCTATTTGCTCAATTATGGCCTTCGGCGGCCGCGCTCTTTTCATCCTATTCGCAGAAGCAGTCTCGGTCAATTTCGTTGCCTGGCATGGTTGGCCGATTTCCAGGAGCGTGGCGAGCCGCTGGCAGGCAAGCGAATGCTGGCATCGCTGTATTGACCAAGTCCCATTTCTCAGAACACGGCGGGACAACACCACTCATTCGCGCGTAGGCGATCAGCTGCCCCATGTGCTCGTTGTCCTTAAGTCATAATGCGGAGATACATCCCGTCGAGCGTCAGGTCGTGACCGGCGAGGTGCACCGTGCGCAGAAAATGCTTCGGCGGAATTCCAGTTGACATCGAGGCCCCCTCTTCCTTGGGTGTTTTTTGTAAATGTTTCATTCGATTGTGGTTAAGGTGCGGGTCTGCACAATTATTGATTCTAAAGGGGATAGCATGGGGAAAGGACGCTGGAAGGCTTGAAGATGGGAAAGTTCGAATGTTGGAAGAGTGAGGCAGCCCCCACCGCGGGTGTTTTTCGCAAAGAGTGCGGAGATGGTTGAGAATACAGGAGTTAGCGTTTTGCACGTGGCAAAAGAGTGCGTAAGAGTATGAAAACAAAGGACGGCTAAAGCATTTGGAATGATATTGATGTGGACTCTTTCGGAAAGAGCAGTTCAGAGTAGAAAGTTCAAAATCGAAGGTGGACACGGAGGCACACCCCCATGTGTGACGGAAAGTGTGTGGATGCAATTGATAGCAAAGGGGTTGCGACGGCACCGGCGTGTCGAGTTGTGACGGGTGTGTCGAGTTCGGGGAAGTGAAGAGGGGAGAGAGGCAGAGGATAGGCCGATGAGTGTAGTAGAAAGGCGACAGCGGCAGGCGTCGCAGAGAGGACGAGGTTGCCGGGCGGGGCTGTCGGCTTCGGATCATATTACATGGTAGCATGAAAGTTACTACATGTCAATAGCGTGTTTAGGTGTACTTCATGGTTATTCGAATGGGGAGGGCTGGTTCGAAGGACGGCTTCGCAAGGCGCTGAGCTGGCGAGGGTTAGCCCTTCGATGCTCCCTTCGATGCTCCCTTCGAGGCTCCCTTCGAGGCTCAGGGCAAGCAGGGCAAGCAGGGCAAGCAGGGTAAGCAGGGCAAGCAGGGTAAACCCTTCGAAGCTCCCTTCGATGCTCAGGGCAAGCTGGATAAACAGGGAATCTTGTGGTTTGGTACGGCTGTGGAAAAGTGTGGAAAAGTCAAAAGCCGAACCCCTCCTCCAGCGGGACAAATGAAGACAAAATTGGAAATACGAAACTCGAAACTAGGAAATCCGAAAGGCGAGTCGGAATGACAGAGAAGGGTGACCCACCCTTTCAAAAAGAAGCTGTGAAATAACCTCAACTCGGAAACGGGCTCAAAAACTTTTCTCCATTAGCGGCCCGAGGGGCGATTATTTGGGCCTCGGCATAGATTTTGTATCAGCCAAGAAACCCTCGAAAACATTGGCAAAAGGGTTTCTTCACAGCTTCAGAACCAAAACCGAAAGGGTAGGCCACCCTAGAGAAAACAGAGTCAAGATCGTCCTACTGCGGTGAGATTCGTGCGCTCGGTAAGCGGTTAGGGGCTGCCACCCGCCCACCATGCACCGAGCGAAAATCGTTCAACAAAGAGTGCAGATGGAAGGGTGGCGACAGGAGCGGCTTGGCTCAATGGCAGGAACTCACGGGGAGGAAGAGGAAGAGAAAAACAAAAACATGCTCACAAGAAGAAAAAAAGAAAAAACAAAAAAACGCACTTGACTCATACCGGCCTTCTCATGGAAAGAGTTGGAGTTCAGTTCCGCAAAACCGCCTTTTCAGCCTCTAGCAACTCCGTCCTTCCAGGCTTGTCGGAGCGAGTGCAGACCGACAGCAGTTCCAGATAGTATTTCTGACTCGCGTCACGATTTCCGTTGAGCTGTGCCGCGCGTGCTGCACCGTAAAGTGCGCGAAAGCGTCCCGGCTCATTCTTCAAAGTTGCCTCAAATTGTTCCAATGCGTGCCCAGGTTCGTTCACCTGTAGGAACATTTCGCCGAGTAACTCACGCGCCGGAGCCAGTGGCCCCGGTGTTACCGCGCTTTTTTCTGTTCCATCTTCCAGTTGGGCCGCCAAGCTCATCTTGCGCAACGCTTCTTCTTTTCTGCCTGCCGCGAAAGCCGCCCATGCGGCTACGGCAACTTGTTGGATTTCCACCTGCAACTCCCAATATTGTTCATTGGCCTTGGACAGCCGTTCTTTGATCTGCTGCAGTGCTATTGCGGACTCGTTTGCCGCTTCTGCTTGTCCCAAACGCGCTGCACCATACCCGCGCGCGAACCACGTCATTGCCTCTGTATACGGAAAGGGAGTGTCTCTGACGACGAGTTGCGTGGCCTGCTTCCAGTCCTGGCGTTCCAGAGCGTACCGTGCTGGGATCGCCGCCAGAGCGAAAAAGCCAACGGAGGGGCCGCCCGCGCCACCAATCACGGCCCTAGGATCGAAGCGGGTTGCGATCTCGGGCAGTGAACTCACGATTCGGCCTGCCGCCTGGTCCTGCGCTGTTTGAAGGTATGCGTAAATTTCGTAGTCGGTGGCGTGCAGCTCTTCTGCCGTCTGACCCTCGCGTCGAGCCGCGGCTCCCGCGGCTATGTTGGTGTCAATGGACTCCTGCCAATAACCTGTACGTGTGAAAATATGCGACGGCATGTGCAGTGCATGCGGCGTATCGGGCGCAATCGCCCCGTACCGCCTGGCAGCTACAAGTCCCTTGGCGGCCAGAGGCGGCACGTCGTACGTATGGATGATGTAGTGTGCCAGACCCGGATGATTTGGTTCCTCCGCGAACAATTTTTCGAGAATTGCTCCCGCCTGCAGCCGCCCGGCGTAGGTCTTGTCCGCGGGATCCTCGGAAGCCGCAACCGCCAATGCATAGAAGATTTGCGCTTCATGCTCGTCTGGATATCTGGCTGCGACTTCGCCCATCGCATCGCGGTAAGAGATCAAACGTATTTGCTGGGGTGTGCTCTTATAATTGCAGTACAGTTTGCCAACCGCTGCAATGTACGCTCGTTCACGCTCTGTCTTCGCGCCAGTGGCCGTGCCTCGTTCCGCGCTCTCCCGGCCCGCTTGTAACTGCCCTTTGTCCTTTGCTCCCGGAGCAAATGGGTTACTCCAATCGCTGAGCGCTATTCCCCAGTAAGCGATTCCGCAGGTCGCATCCTCTCGAAGCACCGACTCGAATCCTGCAATGGCACGGCTGAACTGGAAGGAATGCAGGAGCGCTACCGCTCGGTCGAATTCCGTCTGCGCCACGTCGTTGCACGATGTGGCAAAGTGTACCGTTCCCAACTTTTCGTCACTCTCATGTAAATGGTCCTGCGCGGGGGTGTTCCACGCCGCCATGGTGACAACAGCAACTATGACGATACTCAATTTGTTCATTTTCAAAGCTCAGCCCGTAGCAGTATAAGGAAGTTCAATCGGGTGTGAAACACTGTTCCTGCAACCGAGGAAGAAACGGATCAACTCCTGAGAAGTCGGCTTACCGGTAACGGTTAATCAGGCACGTTGTTGAGTCCCCAGCTGTCTCGCAATGAGGATGGTAGGCTGTACCACTCCGCAGCTGCTCCAAGAGGAACAAATGGGATACGTTTCTACTAGAAAGAAAGCGGGAATACTTGCTGCCTTTCTGATCGCAACTGTGCCTGTATGCTCGAAAGCGGACACACCAGGAAGTCCAGTGGTTGTGCACCGCAAGGTCGGCTCAGAGGCTTGCGAGCTTATGCAGCGTGGCTCGTTCATACTCGACAAAGAGTTTGCGTGGGTCGTAATAGAAGGAGAAAAAGAACCGGTCTATTCTCCCGAGCTCGGGCCACATGACTACTTGTCGGTTTCGTCGGAAGTTTCAAGACGCACAAGTAAAGACGCCCACAAATCCGGTTTCGAGCTAAAGCAAAAAGACTCTATTCCTGGTGACATACCGTTGGTCCGTGGTCTGCGTGGGAATGCTAACTGCCCGGACCTCCAGAGCGCGATCGCGGAAGTTGAGCAATCACGAATACTAAGGCGCTCAAAGTTTCAGGCAAAAATCTACCAGCCCGGAAGCGATGGTGTTCTCCCGCCAACGCCAATGAACTCTGACCAGGGCACAACTCCGAGCACACCTACGAATGGTACCGATGCAAAGCAGAAGGTGACGTACCACGGAACCGTCGTGCTTAACGTTGTCATCGGCATCGATGGGGATGTCGAACAGACCCAAGTAGTTAGGTCGGCCGACCCTTTTCTAGACCAGAAAGCCGCTGAAAAGGTTTCTGAGTGGAAGTTCCTCCCGGCCAGAAAAAGGGGCCTGCCCGTTCGAAGCGCTCTGCCTGTTGTTATTAACTTCAACCTTCACTGAGTGGCCTGGCAGTACGTGGAATACCGGAATCCAGCTCTGGTAGGCCCGATAAGTCGTGTCGGACATGTTCGTTCAAGTACCCACATGGACGGTAACGGCGTCTATCAGGAACCCTGCTTTGTCAGTCCGCTAGCAGGGCCACTAGCAAAGCGCATATTAAAATCACAATGGTCGACACAGCGAGCACGACCAAACCGAATCCTCTGATGGGTGCCAGTAACCACACTACTGCGGCCACCCCGAACACGCCTTTGACGATTTCGCGAGCCAATTTCCTTATCCGTCTTCTGGAATGAAGGGAGCCACCACGAAAGTCATATCCGCAATCACAGAGCGCGGTCTCGTCGGGACTCACTAGTTCGCACTTCGGACACTCCTTCATAGGAAAAGAAACCTCTCAGAGACTTTCTTCATCGCAGAACATGGGAGCTTACACCCGATTTGATTGCGTGATGCCTGGTCGGCTTACCGGTAAGGTACCTTTGGCGGATTTAACTTTGCCGGTTAAGCTGGCGGCGTTTACCAAGCATTGGCGAACGTCGTATTCGAGCTACAAACAAGATTGCTTACTTGGCCGAGCTACGGAGACTACCCTATAGGCGATAGCTCCAGAATTTCAAAATGACCCAATCGGCCGAAATTCCTGCTAAGGTGTGTTTGGTAGGGAAAGGTACTTCGCAAGGAGAAAGTTGATGAGATGTCTGCTTGTTGTTCCGCTATCCTTGGCTGCGATTCTGCCTCTCACGAGCGGCACCGTTTCAAGGCGCTCCAACCCGGCTCAAGCTTCGACGCAAGATGTAAAAATCATCGAGGTGAGTGCGAAGAAGTATGAGTACAATCCATCGTCAATCCACGTCAAACAGGGCACGAAGGTCCAGCTTAAGATCACTGCGACCGATCATACACATGGCTTCAAGATAGGAGCATTTTCGGACAGCTCCGACAAGAGCGGAAGCCCGGGTCTCGCTTTCACTTCACCCCAAGACTGCTGGAAGATCGAGAAAGGTCAATCGGCAACCATTGAATTTGTCGCGCAAACGTCAGGCACGTACTCCTTCAAGTGTTGCGTCCGCTGCGGATTGGGTCACGGTGGAATGAAAGGTCAACTCATCGTCGATCCATGATTGAAGACCGGAGCGAGCGAGCCGACCGGCCCAGGATTGTTTTCATCGCCGCTCTAACAGGGTTGTGTTTCACGCGTCTGCAGAAGGGTTCTTCATCTTGGTTGACATGGCCTGCCTTCCAAGCCGGTGAAATGTCAGACCCGTTCCGCAGCGTTCATCAGGAGTTGGCCTTCCGAAATTCTCCTAAACTTCTGGCACGGCGCGATTCAATTCGGCCTGTCCCTCTTCCGCAACGGCTTCTTCTCCACGGGCTTCCTGGTCGAAGTCGATTAGTCCAGGAATGCCAGGTAACCCGCCACGAGCCGATACGTTTGGTAATAATCGTCCGGCCGGATCGCCGAAATTACATCTTTCTTCGTAGGAAGGATGTGGGCGTCCCATGTTTTCTGGCTTAGTGAATGCACGGTAATACTGGGTATGTTCGCCGGGGCAAACTGCACGGAATCCGAACTTCCAACAGCTTCCACGTCTACCGCTGGGTTTCAAATAGAACAGTTCAGTGGGGCCAAAGCCAGGCGAAGGTGCCGGCGGTTAGCGCGGCGTAGATGACGCCATCGAAGACTTCCTTGAGGGTCATGCTCCAGGTTTGGCCCTTCCAGATAACGCTGATGAACGCGCCCAGGCCGTAGCCGAGGAAAGCGGCGGTGCCGACGATGCGCAGCACGTGGCGAAAGGGAGCGGCGGGGACGACCGTGTGAGCGGCGAGATAAGCGACGACGAAGCTGATCAGCAAGCAGTAGATGAACCATTGGACGAGAAACTTGGGCATGGAGACCGGGCCGCTGGGGAAGATGGTGAGGAAGCCGACGGGTCCCTGCTTGAATTTTTCCTGCATGGCAGGCGTCTTCAAATCCTTGTGATTGCAATGCGGGAAGTGGTAGAGGCCGCGCGTGACTCCAGCGGAACGGAGAGCCGCGAGAACGGCGTCTTCCTCGGGAAGCTTGCGGTAGTCGCTGTTGTGGTAAGGCAGCACGGTATGCATGATGGAGCTGGCGATAAAAACGATGATGGCTGAAAGCAGGATGGGGAGCCAAAGGGCAGTGAGAGCAACCATTTGTAGCCTCCTGAGCAGCGAGCAAAAGTGCGTGGTTATTGCGCGCGAGACTATCCTTGATAAGGCAGGCAGGTCAAGTCGTTTGAACCGGGGAGCTACACAGAAGTGAAGAACGAGCCGTCGCCCGCGACGTAGGCATAGGCCATTCGAGGTGTGTTGAATGCGAAGCCGGGATTGCCTTCGCGGTCGAGCAGGATGAGGCCGCCGGTGGCATGCGTGCGGTGGGCGAGCAGATGGACAGCTTCGCGCGCCGCCAACATGGCATGAAAATTCTCGCCGCAAGGCGAAGCCGCCGCATCCTCGGCAACACTCTCCGCAACGAGCCGGATCGAGACACGGGAAGGTTTTTCCGGAACCGGACAATCATGCTGGGAGGCAGGAGTGGCGCGCAGATAGTCCACCGCGGTTTTCGCCATGACGATTTTCATGATGGCCTCGCCATAGCCGGTACAAGAGACGCCGCCGGCGCTGGAATCGGCGTAGCAGCCGCACCCGATCAGAGGGGAATCGCCGACGCGCCCGGGAAGTTTGCAGCAAGTCCCGCCCGTCGATGTGGCGGCGAAGAGCCTGCCATTGGCATCGAGCGCGACCGCGCCGACGGTGCCCTGCTCGTGCCCGCGATGATGGGCGGCGGCATGTTTGTCGAGGCTGCAATGCGTCCACGCTTCGCGTTCCGCATCGCTAACCAGCTCTGCAGGGTCGCAAAGCGCGATGCCGTTGTCCTGCGCGAACCGCTCGGCGCCTTCGCCGACGAGCATCATGTGCGGGCAATGCTCGAATACCGCGCGCGCAAGCCGAATCGGATTGCGAATCCGCTGCATAGCCGCCGCAGCACCGCAACGCAATGTCGCGCCGTCCATGACAATGGCGTCGCATTCGACCCGTCCATCCAAATTTAAATGCGAGCCGAATCCGGCGTCGAAAACAGGATCGTCTTCGAGAACGAGAATGGCGGCCTCGACCGCGTCCAGGGCCGACCCGCCTTGCGAAAGGATGGACCAGCCGGATTCAAGAGCGCGACAGCAGCCCGAATTGCAATCGTCCACAGCTTCATCAGGAATATCCCACGCGCCGCCATGCACAATCAGGGAGGGTTTCATCGGGAGGAGAATGGCAAAGGCAACGGAGTTTGTCCAGAACGGGGAAAATTTGCTGTGCTCATCTGCTAGATAAAGAAATCGAGGAAGAAGAGAATCATCCCCAGGAAGAACAGGATGAAGGCGGGATGAATCTTCTGCCGCGGAAAGCGCCCGAGCGAACTCAGAAATTGAGAAGGAACGGCTCTAAGGCGGGACTCTTCCCGGATTCCATAGAACGGGCCAATGACCGTGTAGCGGGAAAGGCTGCGGCGGAATGCACCGAATTCGTCGTGGACCCAAACGAAAAAGTCGTCACGCCGGCGCCAAGCCAAGGTAGCGCCGGCAGCAAATGCAACGTATCCCAAGAGAGTCAAAAGCCCGAGGCCCGGGCCAGATCCCCAATACATGATGCCTCACAGACAATCTACCCACGTGGTTAGGACGCTGGAAAAAGCCGGAAGGTTACTCGTCCTCGTGGATGGTAGTTAGCCGCACGATCTCAAATTCTTTTTTGCCGGCGGGCGTGGCAACCTGCACCTCGTCGCCCACCTTGCGGTTGAGCAAAGCCTTGCCAATGGGCGAAGTCGTGGAGATCATGCCCTTCTCGACGTCCGCCTCTTCCGTGGTGACGAGCTTGTATTCGATTTTAACTTCCCGGTGTATATCGAGTACGACAATGCGCGAGCCGTAGCCGGAACGGTCTTTGGGGATGTTGCTGAGATTGAGCATGCCCAAGTCGCCCATCCGTTTTTTGAGCTGGCCGATGCGAGCGTTCACGTAGCCCTGTCGTTCTTTGGCGTACTTGTATTCAGCGTTTTCGGAGAGGTCGCCGTGGGCGCGTGCTTTGGCAATCTCCTTGGGCAGGTCGATATTCAACTCGTGTTCGAGATGGTCGATCTCTCCCTGAAGGCGCTGCTTAATTTTCGCGAGCGGATCAACCATATTTGTCGGTCACCAAGCGTCTAGTGCTAAAAAAATGTTCGCGGGATCCGGATCTAATAGGATGGCTCGCCGGACCCCGCGCTGGGCTTAATTATAAAGGGGCGGCAATTGCGGCGACAAGGGCTACCCGCAGATAGTTTTGCGGCCAACGGGATTCGCTTACCAATCGGAAGCGGCTCGCGCGGGCTGGCGGGCTGGAAGCGACGGGCCCATTTCAAGACTCAGCGTACTTGCACATCGACAGTCTGGGACTTTGTGTTGCCGCGGCCGCCTTCGATAGTTAGAGTGTATGTTGTTGATTTAGCAGGAGAT
>DATGED010000011.1:0-12390 GCA_035310525.1 Candidatus Acidiferrum sp.
GTCATAGTGGCGAAATCCCACGGTAGAGGTATAGCGCAGATCGGCGGAATAGAGTGCGGCGCCGATTTCGTTCAACGGAACCCACTTCCAAGTGAACTCGATATCGGCCTGAGTTCCCTCTTTGCTGATTCCGGTAACTTCCACGAGTTCCCTTCTGGCCACGGGAAATTCGAGAGAAGATCGATCCGCCTGTTCCATGGGGACGAGGGGACGAATGGTGTCTACGCCAGAGGGAGTGAGCAGGATGTCCCAGCAGGGCGGAGGCGCGAGGCCGGCGGAACAGCGAGACGGAGTAGCGGAAATCCATCCATGATGCTCGAAGACGAGAGTTTCGGGGGAGACGTAGGTTTGGTTGGAGACGATGCCGATTTGCAAGGTGAATTGCTGCTGCGTGCGGAGAGCGGGAGAGGCAGAGATAAGGTCGGCCGCGAGCCGGCGGGTGAGGAAGTCGCGCGCAGAACAGCCTGCGAGACAGAGAAGGGAGATGAGGGCGAGAGTCGGTTTATTGCGCATGCTTAAGTTGTGGCGCGTGGAGCGTAGCGCGAACGAGCCGCGGCTGTGACGAGGATATGTTAATCCTCGACGCGGGGGCGGGACGCCCCCGCGACAGCCGGCGAGACGCCGGCGCTACTGTTACGAACCGTCGCGATCGCCTGCGACGCCGGCGCTACTTGCTCGCGCTGCGCGCTCGCGGGACGGACGAATGCGCCCGTCCTTACGCGTTTCGTTTGTGCCGTCCTTACGCGTTTCGTTAACGACCTGTGATTGTAAATAAACGGGAGCGGTTGTGCGGGAGGAAAGGGCGAGAGGCAATTTGGCCGTCGAATTCTGGGGCCCAGCGGCCGGGGACTTGGTATGAGCATTTGGGGCAGCGGCCTTCGGGAGTGAGGCGGTAGTCTTCGATCAGGTAGCCGTAGCGGCGGATTAGGGTTTCGCCGCATTGCGGGCAGTGCGTGTTCTCGGCTTCGCCAACCTGGCCGGGAAGATTGCCCGGATAGATGTAGCGGATTCCAGCTTCGCGGCCGATCGCGGCGGCGCGCAGTAAGTCTTCCGCGGTGGTGTCGCGCTGGTCATTCATTTTGTAATCCGCGTGGAATGCAGTCACGTGCCACGGGATATCGGGCGAGACTCCGGCTACGAATTCTGTAAGGCGGCGGAGTTCGTCATTATCGTCGTTGAAACCGGGAATGAGGAGGGTAACGATCTCGAGCCACAATCCCATCTGGTGAATGCGGCGGATGCTGTCGAGGATGGGACCAATGCGGCCACCGAGTTCGTGGTAGTGGCGATCGTCGAAACTCTTAAGATCTACTTTGTAGAGATCGAGCCAGGGGCGGAGGAATTCAAGTACCTGCGGCGTGCCGTTGCCGTTGGAGACGAATCCGGTGAGCAGGCCGGCGTCTTTGGCTTCTTTGAAAATAGCGACGGCCCATTCGCTGGTGATCAGCGGCTCGTTGTAGGTGCTTACCAAAACTTTGGCGCCCTGATCGAGTGCATCGCGGACCAGAAATTCAGGCGAGGCCGGTATTGGTGGAGAGACCGCGTTGGGATCGCGCAACGCCTGCGATGTAACCCAGTTCTGGCAATAGCTGCAGTGGAGATCACAGCCGAGCATGCCGAAGCTGTAGGCGAGCGCGCCGGGATAGGCGTGGAAGAAAGGCTTCTTCTCGATGGGATCGCATTGCATTCCAGCGGTGTATCCCCAAGGCACGTAGAGCGTGCCGCCGCGGTTGTAGCGGACTTTGCAAACTCCCGGCTGGCCATCGGGAATGGGGCAGCAGTGGCCGCAGGAGAAGCAGCGGACGCGGTTGTTGCCGAGACGCTCGTAAAGCTTGGGATCGGCTTCGCGAACGCGCTGATCCAGGATGTCGCGCAGGGTGTGCACGGAAAAACCTCTTGTCTCTATTTTAGCGCGGGATGGCGGAGGACAGCGGCCTGGCAGTTTCAAAGCATTAACCACAGAGGACACGAAGGTACGCGAAGGAAATCATTAACCACAGAGGACACGAAGGTACGCGAAGGAAATCATCAAACACGAAGGTAGACGAAGAAAATCATCAACCACGAAGGACACGAAGGTACACGAAGGAAATCATTAACCACAGAGGACACGAAGGTACGCGAAGGAAATCATCAGACACGAAGGTAGACGAAGAAAATCATCAACCACGAAGGACACGAAGGTACACGAAGGAAAACATGATATGGCTTGCTCGTTTTTAGGACTTGGCTTTGAGGAGTCCGGCGGCGGGCTTGGCGTGGGGGCGGTGCTGCTGAAGCCAGCGGTCAGCGTCGAGTTCGATGGATGTGACTTGCGAGCGAGAGAGCAGAGCCGCCACGAAGGGGGCAAGTGTTTTGCAGGCTTCGTCGCCACTGGCACGGGCGACAACGATCCAGAAATAAGCGCGATTGGGATCTTTGCGAACGCCGCGGCCACTGTAATAAATGGAGGCCAACTTGGACTGCGCTGCAACATTGCCCTGCTCAGCCGCCTTGGTGAACCAGCGAACGGCTTCAGCTTCATTCAGTAGCACGCCTTCGCCGGTGGCATAACGGAGACCAAGGGTGTTTTGGGCGGCCGCGTCTCCCTGCGCGGCCATCTGGCGAAGTTGATCGAGGCTCGCGGTTTCGACCGCCGGATTGGAAGACACATCTAATTTCGGCGGCTGGGAAGATGCGAGCACGGTCGGAAGTTGAGTTTGCGAATGCGTGTGCAGTTTGCTCTGAAGCCAAGGAACTACATCGGACTGCAGCCAGGGAGCGAGGCCCCAGCCAAGAGCCAGGGCAGTGGTGGCTAAGGCACACACCAGGATGATCAGTTGAGAGCGCGGCAGGGTTATGCCGGCAGGACTCTTTTCTTCTGGAGCGGGCTTGTCCTCTTGCTCTTTCGTCGAAGCAAAAAGAACGCTGCCGGCCGGCGGCGAAAAGCGAGGAGCGGGAGGGGGGCCGAGGGGCGGCAAATTCTCGGCGCGTGCGGCGCGATTGGCCGCGTCCAAAACGGTTTCTGAAAAGCGCTGCAGAGTCTTTGCGTCGGTCTCAGTGAAGGTACTGGGATGCGGCGAAAAAGCTTCGATCAGGCCTACCGATTTGTCTCCAGCGCGGACGGGAACGGCGAGGATGGATCGAATGCCCAGGGCGCGACAATTGCCGGGATCGACGCGAGCATCGACTTCAGAATCATCGCAGCGCACCGGAACGGCACTCTTCACGCAGTCGCCGGAGAGTCCCGATCCCAATTGCAGGCGCGCTCCGATCGGGGGAGCATTGCCGGAACTGGCGCGGCAAACCATAAAATCCGGATCAGAATCGGCGAGCGCGATGGCGATTCCAGCGGCGCGAACGAGAGCTTGAGAGCGCTCGGCAACCAATTGCAGCGCAGATTTCAGATCAGGGCCGAGAGTTTCGACCTGACGCTGCACGGCGGAGATTGCGGCCAGCGTATCTGTATGGTTGGGACGGGGAGGAGCGGCATTGCGAGTAACCGTGTACTGCGCGATCTCGGCCTCGCCATTGGCCACGCCTGCCATAACGTTCACGAAGAGCCACTCGCGAAGGCGCGATAAAGCATCAGGCGGAAGGTCGGAGAAATGGAATCCAGCGCGGCCGTTTGCGTTCGACCAGACTACCTGGCCGGTAGTGTGGATTTGTTGGGGGCAATCGGCGAGATCGAGACAGAGATTAAGGCGGCTCTCCACTTCCAGAGGCGAGTGGCATTGAATGGACATGCCGTCTTCGCTGATGTCGACGATCTCGTGGAGATCGAGCATGGCGCCTTGAGATTCGCCGGTGAAAATGGCATAGGCGGGCGTTTGAATTCTGTGTCGCACGCGGCGGCGACGGTTGGGTGGAGCCGATGGCAGCGTCGAAGATATAGCAACCATGGGGAGGGGCCCAATACCTGTGTGCTACATATTAACGCGGGTTGGGCGAAAAGTAAGCAAGGAAGAAAAAGGAAGAAATAATGATTAGGACGGTACCGGCGTTTTTGGGAGTGGTGGGAGCGCGGGCGAGACGCCGGCGCTACTATCGGCAGGACTGTGAGTACGCTAGCCGGCTTGGCGTAGGGATTGGCGTTGCAGGCTGGAGATGCGGGAGATGGCGGCGACCATCATTCCGGAGAGGAGTTGCATGGTGGCAACGTCGCCCTCGTCAAAGGCGGCGGGGGATGACGACAGAACTTCGAAAACTCCGAGGGTGCGGCGGTAGTGGCGCAGGGGCGAGACAAGAATGGAGCGGACGCCGAGGCGGCGGCAACTGGCCAGATCGACGCGCGGGTTGCGCTCGGCATCGTGGCAGAGCATGATCTCGCCGGAGCGGACAGCCTCGGCGGAGATGCCGGCATCGGTCTGGAGGCGAACGCCGAGATCGGGGGCGGTGCGTCCTGCGCGGGCCCGGCAGACGATCTCGTCGCCGGCACGCAAGGCGATGGCGGCACCAGTAGCGCCGGTGAGGTGCTGGGCGCGCTCAGTGATGGCGCTGATGGCAGGCTCGAGATCGAGCTCCGCCGGATGAATTTCAATTTCTTCGCCCAAGGAGACGGCGCGAAAACCGGACGCCGGATGAGCCGCATTGGCGACGCGCAGTTGACTACGCTGCGCCAGGGAAGGCATGCGGGAATGATCGGCGTACTCGAGGACATCGGGATCGGGGACGGTTCGCAGCAAATCTCGGACGAGATTGTCGAGTTCGGAATCAGTGATCAGGTGCGCGGTCTGCTGGTTGCGTAGAGATCCGCCAAGCACGCGAGAGAGCCCGAGCAGAGAATGGCTGCCGCATGCCAGGCAATAGGGCTTGCTGTTGTTGCTGATCAGCTCACACTGAACGCAGAACGTGGCCGACTGCAAAGAGACAAAATTGACGTCCTTGAAAGCTGTGCCATACAAAGGCTTGCGAAACATGATTGCGCGATCCTTGGCCCGCAGAAGTGCAGTCGAAGGTAAATAGAGAGCGAAGAGCGGGAAAGTGACGGCAGTGGTTCCCCGTGTGGAAAAAGGGATTTAAAACCAGAAGGATGCGGGTGTGCAAGAATTTGCAGCGAGACGGAGTCGATCGCTAGCGATGCGAAAAATGTGCAAAGATTTGCCTACTTTATTTTTCGCGGGAATGTTGCGTTTCGCTGGAAGGCTGGGATATCCTTAATCCATTCACACGGTCCAAGACTGGACCGCTGGGGGAAATCATTATGGAATGGACCGTTCCTGCTTTTGAAGAAGTTTGCTTGAACTGCGAAATTAACTCCTACGCCAGCCCCAAGCTGTAACCGAACCACTCTCCCCTCCACTCACCTCACAGCAACCGGGGCGCGCACGATGACTTGTGCGATGCGTTCGGATGCGTGTCCATCCCAAAGGGGCACGCGAGTCGTGTCTAATTTTGCATTCGTGACTGGTGGGCGCTGAAGAATTTCTTTGGCTGCGGACCGCAGCTTTTTCAAATCCCTACCTACAAGTTGATTGGTTCCCATCGCGATGGTGATGGGACGCTCGGTGTTTTCGCGGACCGTGAGACACGGGACATTGAGGAAAGTTGTCTCTTCCTGAATTCCTCCGGAGTCGGTGATGACGAGGAGGGCATGGCGTTGCAGGGCGAGGAACTCCAGGTAAGGCAGAGGTTCCATCAGGCGGAGTTGGGCACGCGATGTCTGTTGCGAACCGAGAGCTTCGAGGCGCTGGCGGGTTCGCGGATGAACGGGAAAGATTACGGTGAGCTGCGCGCTCAGGTCGGCAAGGGTGGCCAGCAGGTCGCTGAGCCAGGGGAGATCGTCTACGTTGGACGGGCGATGCAAGGTCACCAGCGCGTAGCGGGGAGGCAGGTCTGCGGGGGAATGCTGCTGGGCGCGGGGCAGGAGACGGATGAGAGTATCGATCATCACGTTGCCAACGCGGTGAATCTTGGAGGAGTCGATGCCTTCGCGAAGAAGATTTTCATCGCCGTCGGGCGAGGGAGTGAAGAGCAAGTCGGAGAGTTGGTCGGTGAGCAGCCGATTGATTTCTTCGGGCATGCTGCGATCGCGGGAGCGCAGGCCGGCTTCGACGTGTCCGACGCGAATCGCGAGCTTGGAACACACCAGAGCAGCGGCGACGGTGGAGTTGACGTCGCCATAGACGAGGACGAGATCGGGCTTGAGTTCGAGCAGGACTGGTTCGAGCGCGACCATCACGGCCGCGGTCTGCTGGGCATGCGTGCCGGAGCCGACACCCAGGTTGCGATCGGGTTGCGGCATTTCCAGTTGCTGAAAAAATACGTCGGACATAGCCGCATCGTAGTGCTGGCCGGTGTGGACCAGTGTCTGCCGGACGCCGGAGTCTGAGGACAAAGCGCGCAGCACGGGGGCTGCTTTCATGAAATTGGGGCGGGCACCAACGACGTGCAGGATGTGCATGCGGTTTAAAGTGCAACGGGGAATTATATCGGTTGTTACTCAGCGGGAACGCATCTAGCCGGCTTGGGCGGCGATTAGCGAGGAGCTCTGCTCGGGCAGGGACATCACGTGCGGTGAGTGAGCGAGGGTGCGGTCGAGGGCATCGGCGAGCGCGGTGGGAAACGCCGAGGTGAGCAGATTGACATCGATCTGCAAGTGCCGGTGGGAATAGACGCGGTGAATGGTCAGGGTGCCGCGGCGACGGTTGGCCGAACTCAGCAGATCGAGAGCGATGGTCCAGACAGCGGCGCCACTCAACGCCTTCGACGCTCCGGGCTTGTTCCAATGGAACGAAGTTCCGTTACGGCGCGAGGCGGCCGACTGGACGGCCTCCAAAGCGGGGTGCTCGCCGGAGTGCAGTTCCAATTGCAGTTCAAAGCCATCGAAATCGTTGCTGCCGAAAGCGGCTAACAGAATGCGGCGAACCTGCTCGTAGTCCTGCGCGACTTTCAATTCCTCGGTAGCGCGGCGGATGGCAAGATTGTTGACGAAAATCTGTGGCTGATCCAGAGTGCGCTGGGCGACGCGCGCGAGTTCTCCGAACTCGAGGTATCCGAGGTGCTGCACTCCAATCCAGATGCCGATGCCCAGTACGGCCAGAACGAGACCCAATGAACTGCCGGTCGGCCAGAGCAGGAACAGGCTGAGCATGGCGAATGCGGCGGAGACACCGTACAGAAGAATGACCACCTGGCGGTGGCTGAGGCCGTGTTGCAGTAGCTTGTGGTGAATGTGCTCGCGGTCGGCGGTAAAGACGGGACGTCCGCTGATTAAACGGCGAATGATGGAAAGCACGGTCTCGAGAATCGGCAGTCCGAAGGAGACCACGGGAATGGCAACGGCAACAATTGTCGGGGCTTTCTGGGCGCCGTAGAGGGCGAGAGCGCTGAGCACGAAACCGATGAAGAGACTTCCAGAGTCGCCCAAAAAGATGGTGGCGGGATTGAAGTTGAAGCGCAGGAATCCGAGAATTGCGCCGGCCAGGGCAATGGTCAGAATCTCGACCAGAGGCGGCCCATTCAGCGTAGCCACCACGAAGGCGACCATGGTGGAGAAGAGGGCGGACCCGGCGGCAAGGCCGTCAAGACCGTCGATCAAATTAAAAGCATTGGTGATGCCTAGAACCCAGACGATGGTGAAGATGAGGCCAACATACCAGGGGAGATTGTGATCGCCGAAGACAACGGGAATGTTCACAATGCGCAGGCCACCGACGTACAACATGGTGGCGGCAACGGCCTGGACCGAGAATTTGAAATAAGGGCCGACGCCGCGCAAATCGTCGTAGACTCCCAAAGCAAACACCAAGGCCGCGGGCACAAGGATTGTGACCATGGTGCGCAGGAAGTGAGTGGAATGGAGTTCGGGATGGCGAATAGCCCAGAGAGCGGCGAGTCCGGCGCAGCAGGAGAAACTTAGGAAGATGGCGACGCCGCCCAGACGCGGCAATGGACTGGAGTGCAGATGGCGTTCCTGGCTGGGGACGGCGACCCAGCCGAGGCGGTTGGAGAAATCGCGGACGTAGCGCGTCAGCACGAAGGCTGAGAGCAGCGCGAAAAGGAACGTTCCGAGGAAGATGCCAGTCAACTAAATCACCCTCGTCCACGAGCGCGCCGGAGCGCGGCTCGACACTCGTGAAAAATGGAGCAACTGACCGCGGTTAACAAATGAGTGAACAGATTCTTGCTGAAGTTGTAAGTTGCGTCACTGTAGCAGCAGGAACATAGAAACTGCAATGCAAAAGAAAGGACAGGCTGTGGAAAACTAAGATTGGTCGGCGCGAATAGCGGCTGCAAATGAAAGTCGCTGTGCTACACTTTTGTTCAAAATTCCAGCAGTATTTCAGAATTTCTTATGGAGTTCGGGACCTTGACTTTCACTCGCCGCGGCATTTTCCTGTTCGGAGTTTTCTTCGTACTTGTTGGCGTGGTCACTGCGCAACAGCCGTCACCCGACAGCAGGCCGGTTCAGAGTCCGCCGGCGGCCATCCCGGCGGCTCAGCCTGTGCCACAGGCAACGGAAAATACGCCCAAGGCGGCGGTAAGTCCGGCGAAAGCTGACGAACCAGCGAAGGACAATGGCGGCCAGTGGGCCACAGTGAAGTTGGGATCGGGCGACCTGCTCGAGGTAGGCGTCTACAACGTTCCGGAGTTATCCAGCAAGGTTCGGGTGAGCAACTCCGGGGACATTTACCTTCCTCTGATCGACTACGTACACGTGGATGGACTGACGCAGGAAGAGGCGCAAACGCTGATCGAGAAGCGCTACGAGGATGGCGGATTCGTGCGCAATCCACACGTGACCATCTTTGTTGACGATGCCACATCCCAAGGGGTGACGGTGATCGGGGAGGTTACGAAACCTGGCATTTATCCGGATGTGGCGGACCACAAACTGTACGAACTGATTTCCGAGGCGGGGGGCTTCACGCCTGCAGCATCACGAAAGATTTCGATCTTCCGTCAGAACCAGCCGGATCCGATTCGAGTGAATTTGCCGCGGAATCTGGCAGAGGACCAAAGTGGAAACGTGGAGATCAACCCCGGAGATACAATCACGGTTCCGCGAGCGCCGGTGGTCTATGTGGTGGGAGATGTGGGACACCCGAGCGGGTTCCTGGTGGATAACGGGACACTTTCGGTGCTGCAAGCGCTGGCGCTGGCGGGAGGAGTAAACCGGACGGCGAAACTGGGAGCGGCCCGGATCATTCGCAAAGGACCTGGCGGCATGAGCGAGGTCAAGCTTGAAGTCAAGAAGATGTTGGAAGCGAAGAGTCCAGATCAGATGCTGCAGGCCGACGACATTCTTTTTGTGCCGGTCAGCGGAGCGCGCGTGGCGGCAGGCAGAACTTTTGAAGCAGCGATGACCGCGGCCACCGGAGTGTCGATTTACGCGCTGCATCCCTAGGAACCGGGCAGCTTAAGCAATCGGCGGATTGTTCACCACGCCCCGAAGCACTTTAATGTATTTCTCCGCGGTGCGCGAGCGGGAGAAGTACTGCACGATGAATTTCCTTCCCTTTTGTCCCAGCGAGTTGGCGAGTTGGCGATTGGCAGCTAGTTGCTGAATGGCGGCGCGCAAGGCATCTGCATTTTCCGGTTCGATGACGATGCCA
Source organism: Candidatus Acidiferrum sp. (assembly GCA_035310525.1). Taxonomy (GTDB): domain Bacteria; phylum Acidobacteriota; class Terriglobia; order Acidiferrales; family UBA7541; genus Acidiferrum. The sequence continues at coordinate 9,537 of DATGED010000011.1, forward strand.
GAGCCGGCTTGCTCGACGATCTGGCGGGCCTGACCATCGACGCCAAGGATTACCGGGCGCGCGCACGACATGAACTCAAGCATTTTGGTGGGAATGACCGTCTTGAAGACGTCGGTTTTTTTCAGCAGGACGAGGCAGGCGTCGGAGGCGGAGATGAAGGCTGGAATTTGCTGGCGCGGCTGTTGATCGAGAAATCGAACGTTCGCCAGACCGCGGGATTGCGCCAGAGCCTTGATCCGTTCCTTTTCGGCGCCTTCCCCAATGACAAGAAAAAGTACATCCGGGTTTTGGGTCTGCAGTGGGGCGGCGGCGGCGAGGAGAGTTTCGAGACCGTGGGCATTGCCGATGGTGCCGATGTAAGAAGTCACAAATTTGGAGTCAGCGCCGAGTTGCTGACGCAGGGCCTGAGTTGCGGACTGGGGCGCGGAGGCGAAGAGTTCGGTCTCGACTCCGTTTTCGACGATGTCGATCTTTTCGCAGGGCACGCGCCAGTACTCGATCAAATATTCTTTGAACGCCGGTGTTACTACGACAATGCGGTCGGATCGGCCGTACAAGAATTTCGCGATGGACGCCAGGGTGCGATGCAGCAAGGAGTCCTTGTCGCCGATGCCGACGGCCGCGAGGGATTCGGGCCAGAGGTCGCGGACTTCGAAGACGAACGGAATCCGCCGGATGAAGCTGAGCCACCAGCCCGAGAGTCCGACGAGAAGTTGGGGCGAAGAGGCAATGATCACGTCGGGCCGGGGTAAGGTAAGCCCGCGCACAGCGGCGGATAGGCAGAAGGAAGCGTAGTTGCGGATGCGTTCGTGCGACTTGCGGTTGGGCAAGGGCCAGAGCCAGGTGCGGTAGATGTTCACTCCGTCCGCTTTCTCGTGGTAGGCCATGCGGCGCAAGCGAGAGCGCCATTCGGGGGGAACAATTCCGGTGGGATGATTGGGAAATCCAGTCAAGACGGAGACGTCGTGTCCGGCCCCAGCCCAGTGGTGGACGAGTTCGGCGGCGCGGGCGGCGGGAGCGCCCATCTCGGGCGGGAAGTATTGGGAAATGTAGAGGATCTTCACGCGAAGTTAGAGGCTATCGCATAACGGGGCGTTCGGGGTAGGTGGTGAATGGCCTCGGCGTCCATAAAGCGTCTAGAATGTCGGGAAATACAAGGTTATCGACCGAGGCTGCGAAGTTTGGAGCAAAAAGGCGTAGAAGCAGTGTCCAGGATTCGGAAGATTGCGAAATCGTGCGCCGTACTCATTCTGGGAAAGGAATGCAAACCCCGCAGAGTTCTTCGCGGTTTGGCCTCAGGATACCGGATGATTGTTTCCCCCACTGATCATCTTGGTTATCTGGTCGGAGCCTATGAACCTCATCTCCAAAAAGCAATCAGGAGGTATGTTCGCAGCGGGGACACTGTGTACGACATTGGGGCAAACCTGGGATACATATCCCTGTCACTGGCTAAACGGGTTGGACCCACAGGTCATGTGGCTGCCTTTGAGCCCATTCCGCAGAATGTGGATGCGCTTCGCAAGAACATCGCAAACAACGGAATCTCGAATGTGCGAGTGTTCGACGTGGCAGCATCGGACCGAAAGGGAGAGGCGGTGATCCGGACCGCCGGCAACTTCGCGACCTCGAGCCTGGTTTGGCACAAAAAGAATTCCTCGGCCGAGGAACTCGTGATCAAGACGGTAGCGATTGATGAGCTCGTGAAAAATGGCGAGTTGGCTAAACCCGCCTTTGTAAAAATCGATGTGGAAGGCGCTGAAGGTCTTGCACTAAAAGGAATGCAGCGGACGGTTGCTCAGTCGCGACCGGTTCTTTTTATTGAATCTTCAGAGGCTGGCCGGGAAACGACGTGGCAATTACTTCGGGAGCTCGATTACCGATGCCGGTCGGCGATTACCGGCAAGTGGGTCGATGGGTTTGAGGAATACCGTCATTCTGACTTTCTCTGGCTTCCGTTGGGGCATCCGGAATTATTGAAGAACCGGAATGAGTCCAACGTAGCCGGAGGCTGATGCCATGAGGTCCGGGGTGATGTCCTGTCATTTCCATTTCCGATTGGAGCAGCGGCGGTAGAAAGTATACTTGTCAAGGTATGGATAGCGTGAAACCAATCGATAGACCCGCAACCCTCGTTATAGATTGCTACAAAGAAGAACAGCCCCGCGGCTCAAGCGCACCCTCGCGTACCGAATTGGTCATAGTATGGCTGCTCGGGGCCGTGTGTTTCGTTTTCGTCGTCAGTCATTTCCAGAGCTACCTTGATAAAGTTGAAGCGTTTGGCGACAATGGCGCCTACCTATCCACTGCAAGGGCTATCCAACATTGGGATTTCTCATCAGTTCAAACGAAGCAGTTCTGGGGAATGTCATATCTTATCGCGTCTTTCTCCTGGCTCCATCTCACTCCTCGCTTCAGTCTTCTTCTGATATGCGTGGCATCGTCGCTGGGAGCGGTGTTGCTCGCTGGAAATCTCTGGGGTGGGTGGATTGCAGCTTTCTTTGCGATAATGAGCTTCGATTGGTTCCAAGTTTCACTACTCGGAGGCGCGGAGCCACTATTCGTTTTGCTTCTCTTCTCCTGTTTTTGGTTTAGCCGGAAAGAGCGCTGGCTTCCCGCTTCGTTTCTGGCCGCTTTGGCAAGCCTCGTTCGTCCACTTGGGTTGTTTGCCCTTCTCGCGATCGGTCTGCAATTGATGATTCGCAGAGACTACAAGAGGGCATTTCTCTGTACTGCGATCGGGACGGTGCTTGGAACGCTCTATCTTTTGCCGTTTTGGGTGTACTTCCATGACCCTTTGTACCAATTCCATCGATACAAGCAGGCAGATTGGCAGTCCGGGTTTGTGGTTAGT
>DATGED010000012.1:0-110513 GCA_035310525.1 Candidatus Acidiferrum sp.
AACCGTTAAGCGCAAGCTCTCCTCGCGCGCTCCCGGGCGCAGCCTGGCCATCCAGATCCGCCAAGCTCTGCTGCTCGGTCTTGCCTATAACCTCTACCGCCTGAGGCATCGGCTCGCTCATCCAGGATGTCAACAGAGCCAGTTTAAGTCTAATGAATTCACAAGTGCGGATTCTAAAGGTGTTAGGGACGGATTATGTGGAAGTGCGGATTGTAAAGGACTTAGGGGCGCAGAGAGTGCGCGGCAGGGAATAGATGGTAGAGGATATGGAGAATGAAGAGGGACAGAGATTTGGCAATCGAAAATCACATCATATTATAGCACGTTGGTGCTGTTTGTCAATAAGTAACTAGCAAGTCCTTTTGCGGGAACAACTTAACCGACCCGGTTCGAATTGACGCTCTCTGGGAGGGGATTGCTAACCCCCAGAAGCGAAGGATGCAAGATTTGCGCCGGGGTATGAACTTGCTCAGCTCCAGGCCGATCTTGCGGATGTGGCGAACTGACAGGGCAGACGACGTTGGGCGATTGAGAACATCCTGGATATCTCGAGCGAGCAGAGAAGGGCCACAAGCCGCGCGTTGTGTATAATTGACTCTTGGGGATTTAGCGGATTTCATGCCCGACGAATCAAAACCAGTAAAAGCTGGCGCGGAAGTGCTGCGCGAGCGGCGCCGGAGGTTCCGCCGGACGCGTGCGCGCGAGTTGAAGATGATCGCCAAGGCGCTGGCGTCAACGAAGCATCCCATCCTGGTGCACATCATTCCGATGAGGCGCTGCAATCTGGACTGCGGGTACTGCAACGAGTACGACAACGTGTCGAAGCCAGTGCCGCTGGAGGAGATGAAGAAGCGGCTGGATATTCTGGCGGACATGGGGACGTCGATCATCACGATTAGCGGCGGCGAGCCGCTGATGCATCCGGAGCTGGAGGGAATTATCCGGCATATCCGGAAGCGCGGGATGATCGCGGGGATGATCACGAACGGATTTTTGCTGAGCAAAGAGCGGATTGGCACCCTGAACGAAGCCGGCCTGGAACACCTGCAAATCAGCATCGATAACCTCGTGCCGGATGAGGTTTCGAAAAAAAGCCTGAAGACGCTGAATACGCGGCTGGAGTGGCTTGCGGAGTATTCCGTATTTCAGGTGAACATCAATTCGGTGCTGGGAAGCGGCGTGAAAGACCCGGAAGACGCGCTGAAGATTGCGCACCGGGCCGTGGAACTGGGATTTACGAGCACGGTGGGGATCATCCACGACCACAATGGGCAGTTGAAGCCGCTGGGGCCGCGCGAGCAGGAGATTTTCGAAGAGATCATGGATCTGGGTAAGCGATCGTTCTCGAGATTTAATGATTTCCAGCACAGCGTGGCGCGGGGCAAAGAGCATGAGTGGCGGTGCCGTTCGGGGGCGCGATATTTGTACATTTGCGAGGACGGGCTGGTGCACTGGTGCTCGCAGCAGCGAGGCTATCCGGGAATACCACTGACCCAATACACGGACGAGATGCGGCACCGCGAATACTACACGGAAAAGCATTGCGCGCCGATGTGCACCGTGTCGTGCGTGCAGCAAGTGGGGATGCTGGATAATTGGCGCGGCCCGCAGACGCTGAAACCGAAGCCCATGGCGCAGCCCGCGGCGGCACAGCCTGAGCTGGTGCAAATCGGCAGTACACGAAGCGACGCCTGAAGGTAGATTGTTTTCCCGCAGGCCACGGACCCTGTAGTTTCTCTCCGCGCACACGGCTAAGTGTGCCGCATTGACGATTGGGCCGGGCTTCCCAAGAATGAGAGCATGCCAGGCGCAGCGATAGAGATTGAAAATCTGACCAAGGACTACCCGTTCGGGTTCCTGCACCTCAAGAAAAAGAGATCGCTGGAAGGCTTGACGATGCAGGTCGAGACCGGCGAAGTGTTCGGATTTCTCGGGCCCAATGGAGCGGGGAAATCTACGACGATCAAGTTGCTGGTCGGTTTGATCTTTCCGGAAGCCGGCACGGCGCGCATCCTGGGGAAACCGATAACCGACATTGAAATGCATCGCGACATCGGCTACCTGCCGGAGCAACCGTATTTTTATGATTATTTGACGGCGGCGGAGGTGTTGGATTACTTCGCGAGATTCCACGATTTGACGGCGGCGGACCGGAGAGAACGCGTGACGCGCATGCTCAAGAAAGTAGGACTGGAGACAGCGCGGAAGATTCAGCTGCGCAAGTATTCGAAGGGCATGCTGCAGCGCGTGGGGCTGGCGCAAGCGATTTTGCACGATCCGCAGGTAGTGATCCTCGACGAGCCCATGTCCGGGCTCGACCCGCTGGGGCGGCGCGAAGTGCGCGACATCATTCTGGAATTGAAGAGGGAAGGGCGGACAGTGCTTTTCTCGACGCACATCCTTTCGGACGCGGAGATGCTTTGCGACCGGGTGGGAGTGATCGTAGGGGGGAAGTTGCGAGGCGTCGGAGCGCCGGGAGAAATTGTCGGAATGAAGGCGCATGGCATGGAAATACTCTTCGAAGCGCCCGAAGACAGCCCGGGAGCGGCGGCGATTATAGCGAAGGCCATGAAGACGGGCGATCGCTATCGCCTTCAGGTTGCTGAAGAGGAGCTCTACCAGGCGCTGGAACAACTTCGCGCAGCGGGAGCGAAAATCCTATCCGTCGCCCAAGTGAAGGCGTCGCTGGAAGATTATTTCATGCACCTGATCGAAGCGGATCGCGCGCAAGGGGCGGCGGTAGAGGTGAGCGGGAAATGAGGCGCGCGGGCGCGGTGGCCCTGAATACTTTCCGTGAAGCGGTGCGCGACCGCGTGTTGTACAACCTCGTTTTTTTCGCGCTGCTGATGATGGCGGCGGCGATCCTCGTCGGCCAGATCTCCATTGGAATCGAAGAGATCGTGATCAAGAGCCTGGGATTGACCGCGATTTCTGTGATTGGGTTGCTCATTGCGGTGTTCACCGGGGTCGGGCTGGTCTACAAGGAGATGGACAAGCGGACGCTGTATGCGCTGCTGGCCAAGCCGGTGAGACGGTGGGAATTTCTGCTGGGAAAATTCGCAGGGCTGGTGCTGACGCTGGCGGTAAACACGCTGGCAATGGCGGCGGGATTATTCGCGGCGCTGGTGTACGTGAAGCCGCATCTGGAGCGCACGGATGCCGCGCTGCTTATCGCCGTCTACTTCATACTACTGAAACTGATGCTCGTAGTTGCGCTGGCGCTTCTGTTTTCGTGCTATACGACGCCGCTGCTGGCGATTCTCTACACGTCGGCCCTGTATGTCGCCGGATTGTTCGTCGGTGAAATGAGAACGTTTCACCTGGCCACGGCGAGCCCGGAGATGGTGGCTTTCATGAGAGGACTCTCTTACCTGCTGCCGAACTTTGAAAATTTCAACGTGATGGCCGCCGCTGCGCACGGGCGCGAGATACCAAGGATATTGATTTTGCAGAATACCGCTTATGCGGCGGTATATTGCGCGATCGTGCTGCTGATCGCGGCCGCGGTCTTCTCCCGGCGAAACCTGAAATGAAGCCGCGGATTTCCAAGAATTTGCTGCTATTGGTTTTGCTGCCGCTGGCATTCGCGGTTGTCTGGAAACTTCAGCACCGGATTGACGCCCAGCAGGCCACACTCCACCAGGATCGCGACGAGATGGTGCTGCGGTCCGGGAAACTGGTGAAGGCAATAAGCCTCGAGTACGCGCCCTTGGCGGCGGATATCTACTGGACGCGCGCCGTGCAATACTACGGAGACAAACGCGCGCGGCACGACCCCAATTTTGAGCTTCTCTGGCCGCTTCTGGATCTCACAACGACGCTAGATCCCAACTTGCTAGTCGCGTACCGTTTCGGCTCGACATTTTTGAGTGAACCCTCGCCGCGCGGGGCCGGCCATCCGGAGCTGGGGATCGAACTGCTGGAACGTGGGATTAAAGCGAATCCCGAACAATGGCGATTGTATGAGGATCTCGGCTTTATCTACTATTTCGAACTGAAAGACTACGCGAAAGCTTCGGCTGCGTTTGCGGAGGGGAGCAAGAATCCCGACGCACAGGTCTGGATGAAAGTGATGGCCGCCAAGATTGCCGCTGAGGGCGAGTCCCTTTCGACATCGATCTTCTTGTGGAATGAGATCTACCAGTCTACGAAAGATCCACTGGTGAAAGAAAACGCGTTGAAGCATCTGCACTTGCTTCAGGCGGAGACGGAGTGCAAACAGATCGACGCACTCGCGGATGAATTTCAAAAGCGAATGGGTCGGCGTCCCGCACGCGTGAGCGAACTTGTGCAGGCCGGCCTGCTGCAAAGGTTGCCGTTAGATCCATTGGGTTATCCCTACATGTTTGGGCCGGATGGCAAGGCGGCGCTTAACACGGACAGTCCGCTTCTCGAGCAACAATTGCTTCAGAAGAAGTAGAAGCCGCCTCCACGAAACCAAGCGCTTACTCTTGAGTTTTTTCCGTCTGTCCGCTGAAGCATAGGAGCGTCATCTGGGGATCGATGATGAGCTTGTGCGGCGCAACCTTAGTGACGAAGGAGAAAGAAGTCTCCGGCCCGGCCGCGACGACATCGCCCAAAAAGACGCTGTGCCCGGAGCCGTTATTGGCAAAGAGCGGGACGCGGGTGATGAAATAACGCGGTACGTCTGTCTGGAAGAGCTTTCCGCGCACGAGTTCGCCCTTCTCCGTGTGATGGGTCGAGAACTCGACCCGAAAGTGGGGAAGGCCAGTGCCGCGCACCCACTCCTCGAAAAACCATTCCATGGATCGTCCGCCCTCTAAATCCATGGCCGGCGTCATAACAGCTTCTATTTCGTGTTGGAGATCGCTGGTGGAAAGCGCCCTGTAGGCATACTTGGTGGAAAGGGTGCGAAGCAAAGCCACGAATCGCGCATCGGGATTCTTTGTGCCGGGCTGACGCAGCATTTCCCGCAGCATGTGAATCACCCAGGAGCCTTTGCTGTAGATCACATCTTCGAAACCGGCCGGGGACTTCGAGGAGTTCAACCTGTTGCCGAGGATCATCGCTCCAATTTCGTCTCTGGGGATTTCCGAACCGGGTAGTTTCTCCTCGAGCTGCTTTCGGTAACGATCGAGCCAGACACGTAGCTCGTGTTCCGACGGCTTTCTGCTGTCGGCAAAGAGCAACGCAAGATAGTTGGCGATGGCTTCGTCGATCCATTGATCGCGGTAACTGGACCAGCCGACGACATTTCCCCACCACTGATGCGCAACCTCATGATAGGGAACGATGTCAGTAAAGGCTTGCTGGCCTGTGGAAGAGAGTCCGGCGCGATGTTGCGCTGCGGGGGATAAGAAAGAGAACGTGGAGAGATAGAGCAGTCCGGGCCAGCCTTGTCCGAAGGTGCCGGGAATTTGCGAGACGCTCAGCGTGCGAAAAGGGAAGGGCCCGCTGTAGGACTCGTAGAAGTGGATTGACGAATCAATGTCCTTGGCAAGCTGTTTGAGGGCGTCGGCAGGGTTTGGGGGAGGAAGCTGCATCGCGGCGCGGTTTCGCTCCGCGGGCGAACCATAGGGAACAGAGATCGAAGGAAGCTGATCCGGGCTGCCGGAATTCAGGCGATTGCTGAGGGCTTGCTCGAGCTGGCGATTGGCATAGAGGTCGATGGTGCGGGCTTCGTCAGTGATGGAGCTGGACGCATATTCGCCCAGATTGAAACCGGCAATAGAGAGAGTTTGAGCGCTTCGCCAATGGCCTACGCGAAAGTCACCAGTCGTTTGTTCATCAAGTTTGGCGCCGGTGGCGACGAGTTTCAGGTGACGGGGCCAGCGCATGGTGAGGTCGTAGGAGGCGAATTCCGCCTGGTCGCCGAGATGTGGATACCAGCTCTCGCGAGCCCCGACAAACAGAACGCCATTTCCCGCGTTTTGAATGACGCTGCCACGATAATGGAACCTAAACGTAAATTCCTGCTTTTCCTGGGCTGGCTGGGGCAGCACGACCTGAATGAAGTCATTGCCGCGAGTGCTGCGGTCCTGCAGGCTCATCCCTTCGTTCTGAAAAAAGACGAGCCGCTGACCGTGCTCATCATTCACAGCATCTGTCTGGAGAGCGCGGGATAGCTGGAAAGCTAGAACTTGCTCGCCAGGAAAATCGGACCGTACGTGCACAGACGTTGTCGCGTCCAGGGAATTGTCCGGCATGACAGTGGTATCAATAGCGTAGTCCAAAGCATGGAACCGGACTTGAGGAGGAACAGAGCCTGGGACGCTGTAAGACGCCCAGACATCGTAGTAATAGAAATCTCCCGATTTCCTGCGCTGGCCGAGCAGGACTTGTTCTCTGCGCCGCGGGTCAAAAAGAAAATCGAAAGGGCCGGTTTGGGAGTCTTCTAACGCGGCATAGAAATACGGCTTGGGATCTTGCGAAAGGCGGTCCTCAAGAATACGGATGGACTGCGAAGGATTATTTTGCGCGACAAACTGGTCCGAGAGCGAAGCAAAGGTGGAATCCGTTTGCGGCACAAGATTGGCTGCATGGAACTGCCTGAGAAGCTCTTGCGCCGCGTCATCGGTAAAGCGGACGTAAGCGCCAAGAAATTCCTGATCCAGAACGGGTGCGCCTAGGAAACGAGCCATCTGCTGCTTTTCGGCAACCTCGCGGGGGAAAGCCAGGGCATGGCCCCGCCCGGAGAAGACAAAGCCGGTCACGCGGCCATCGATAGGGGCAAAAAAAGCTAGCTTGCCTTCCTCGAGGTATAGCTGCACGTCGCCCCGACGGAGCTCGATGCGGTTGGAGTTGACGATCTGATAGGTGGCAGCGGGATCCAAGCGAAGCGCATTCAGCGCGTCGTAGAGCTCGCGCGGCGATTGCCCGGGGGCGGCATAAACCGCGGCTTGCAGGAAGCACGCTATTACCAAGAATGCCGCAGCTTGCCGCATTCCAGAAGTGTAGTCACATTCGGCATCGCGGAACAAGGCCGCGAGTGGCTCCCAGCCTCAAGCCGATTAGAATAAGCAAATGAAGAAAGTTTCAAGAGCGAGACGCTGGTTGCCGCTGGCGGCGGCATTATTTCTGGCCGCGGCCGTGGCGCAGGCCGATACGATTGTCCTCAAGAACGGACGGCGGATTGTCGCACTCAACGTGAGAGAAGAAGGCGACAAGATAAAGTATGAAACGTCTGCCGGCGAGTTGAGCATCCCTAAGTCGATTGTCGACCACATCGAAAAAAACGGCGCGATGCCAATGGGAGATTCTCCCGCGGCTGCGGCGGCGAATTTGGCCATCACGCCTCCCGCGGCGGAGCCGGCCGGAGCGAGCGCAGAAATCGAGCATGGAGCGGTTCATGACGGCTCGATTGATCGAGATTACATTGCAAAACTAGAGGGCGCAGCGCGGGGCGGCGGGCGGCTCGCCAATTTGAGCGCGGCGCTGGCTCATCACGCCGCGGCGCAATTTGAAATATCCCGGGGCGACCTGGAGCACGCGCTCGCGGATGAACGTACAGGGCTTACATACGCGCCGGAGGAACCAACACTGCTGATGAACGTGGCTTACCTTCATCTACGGCGAAGCGAGTTCAAGGAATCGTTGGAATATCTCGAACGGGCTCGCCGCGTTGAGCCGAACAATCCGGATGTGGCAAAGCTCGCCGGCTGGGCCTACTACGGCATGAACAAGATGGATCAGGCCGTCGCCGAGTGGAAACGCGCTTTGGCTTTGCGTCCCGACCCGGAGGTTCAATCGGCTCTTGAAAAAGCACAGCGGGACAAAGCGGAGGAAGAGAGCTACAAGGAAAATGAGAGCAGCCACTTCACGCTGCGCTACAGCGGCGCAGCACAGCCGGAGCTGGCCCGCGGAATCCTCCATACGCTGGAGGCGCATTACTCGGCTATAGAGTCCGAACTGAATTTCGCGCCAGCCGACTCCATCGGGGTGGTTCTTTACACGCAACAGGCCTTTGCCGACATCACGCGCGCGCCGGGTTGGGCTGGAGCGCTGAACGACGGGCGCATTCGCGTTCCGGTGCAGGGATTGACGAGTGTGACACCGGAACTCTCGCGTGTGCTGAAGCACGAGTTGACACATAGTTTTGTGACGCAGAAGACGCGTGGCCATGCACCCACCTGGGTCCAGGAAGGATTGGCGCAATGGATGGAAGGACTGCGCAGCCGCGACAATGCCGAAGATCTTATGCAGGCCTATGGGACGGGGCATGCGGATGGATTGGGCAGTCTGGAAGGCTCCTGGATGAGATTGGCGACTCCGCAAGTGGCATACGCGTACGCGTGGGCGCTCGCCAACATTGAAAATATCGTCGAGGCAGATGGCATGGGAGATATCGAGCGCATTCTCGACCGCATAGGCAGCGGCAAATCTACCGAAGAAGCGCTGCGCGAAGTATTGCACAGCGATTACAACGATTTGATGCAGTCGACGGCGGAATATCTGCGGAAGACCTACGGCCGATAACGAGACGGTCTCGTCACAACCCCTCAGCAGCTCACAAGTAACGCGGCAAGTAGAGCCGAGCGTGCAGGCATGGTGTTGATCAAGATGTGCTCTTCAAGGGAATGGGCGCCATGGCCGACGGCGCCGAGACCGTCGAGCGTGGGGACGCCCAGCGCGGCGGTGAGATTGCCGTCCGATCCACCACCCGCAGTGCATTCTCCGAGAGACAAACCCATTTGTGCGGCTAGGGATTTTGCTCTGGCAAAAAGTGGCGCGCTGAATTTGCGTTCGAGAGGCGCGCGATTGAAGCCGCCGCGCACTTCCAACCGCGCGCCGGGATGAATCGGACGAAGAGAGTGCAGCCGGTGTTCAAGCCGACGCATATCCGCGACGCGCAGAGCGCGGAGGTCGAGGACCGCGCGGGCGCGCTCGGCGATGACATTTACGCGAGTGCCGCCCTCGATGACATCAGCGTTGACGGTGACTCCGCGGCGCGAGTTGTTCCATTCCTGAATGCGCGCGAGCTGCCGTGCCAGCTCGTGGATGGCGTTCACGCCCTCCTCGGGAGCCAGCCCCGCGTGAGAAGCCCGGCCATGCACGAGAAGCTCCGCTTCACCAACGGCTTTGCGGGCCGTTTTAAGCAAACCACGCCGGCCGAGCGCCGGCTCGAGCACAAAGACCGCATCGCTGCGACGTGCCTCTGATTCGATGAGTCTTCGCGAGGCATCGCTGCCAATCTCTTCGTCGGAGGTCCAGAGGAATACGAGCCGTTTGCGAAGAGAAGCTTTGGCCTGTCGTATAGCGTGAAAGGCGTAGAGGGCTTGCACCAGGCCGGCCTTCATATCGAAGATTCCAGGTCCAAAGGCTTTGCCTCCGGAAATTCGAAACGGCATTTTTTCCAGACTGCCCGAGGAGTAGACCGTGTCGTAATGCCCAAGAACGAGCAACTGCCCTGCGGGCTTCCCGTTGTGTGGCCACCAGGTCACTCGAAGCTGATCGCCGCGAAGTTTCTGCTGGATTCGCTCGACGCGAGCACCCCGCTTATGCCACTCCCCGGCGAGGACATTGCAGCAGAGATCGGTTGGCGATTTTTCCAGGCTGGGAGATTCCGCGCGGATGAGCCGCCGAAGAAGGGCGAGCATCTCTGGCAATCGAGGTTTCAAGAACCTCAAGAATTCTCTTGTGTAGTTGGTATCCGGCATGGACGGGACATGCTAACAACGACGCGCATCAGGAGCAACGATGCAATCAGAAATTGCCGCGAAGCACGGGGACTTGAAGACGTCAAGGAAGGAGGAACAGCGCATATCCCGGTTGGCTTGGCTTCGCATATAATAGAAAGTTTGCTGGAAAAGTGTGAGCGCCGCAGGGAGGACGAGCGGCGCGACGGGGAGCACGGATGATACTCGACGTAGTGGAAATCCAGAAGATCCTGCCGCACCGCTATCCGTTCCTGATGGTGGACGCCATATTGGAAATGGAGCGCCTAAAATATGTCGTGGGCATAAAGAATGTCACGATCAACGAATCTCATTTTCAGGGACACTTTCCGGGCAAGCCCATCATGCCGGGCGTGCTGATCATCGAAGCGATGGCGCAGACCGGCGGACTCCTGCTCTTGCTCGAGATCCCGGACCGTGACAACAAGCTGCTGTATTTCGTGGCGGTGGACGGAGCTCGCTTTCGCCGGCCGGTCGTACCTGGCGACCAGTTGCGACTCGAGGTTACGGTCAAATCCTGGCGCGGCGACTTCTGCAAACTGGAAGGTAGGGCCACGGTGAACGGACAATTGGCTGCAGAAGCAACGCTCATGTGCAAAATGGTGGATCGCGACCTTGGCGCGAAGGCGGAAGAATCGACGAAATGAGCAAGCCGGAGATTCATGCCCAAGCCATCGTGGCAAGTGGCGCGAAGCTTGCGCCGGGAGTAAAGGTCGGGGCCTACGCGATCGTTGGGGAGGAAGTAGAACTCGGCGAAGGCTGCGTTGTTCATGCGCACGCAACGGTCGGCGGACCCGCAAAGTACGGGCGCAATAATGTGTTTTACTCGTTCTGTGCGATCGGTGGCGACCCGCAGGATTACACCTTCCGGGGCGAACGGACAGAGTTGGTCGTGGGCGACGGCAATATATTCCGCGAGTACGTCACGGTAAGCCGCGGCACAAAAAAGGGCGGTGGCGTCACGCGGGTTGGCAACGAAAATTTTTTCCTGGCCTATTCGCACGTAGGACACGACGACCAGATTGGCAACCAGACCCTATTTGTGAACGGCGCGACGCTCGCGGGCCATGTGGCCGTTGAGGATTTTGCGGCGATCGGATCGTTTTCGGTCGTGCACCAGTTTTGCCGAGTGGGGCGCTATGCCTACGTTGGGGCCTGCACGGTGATTACGCAGGACGTGCCGCCCTTCTCGCGCGTCGTCACAGAACGTGAAACCCGGAGCTATGGCGTCAATACGATCGGGCTGGAGCGCAAGGGCTTTTCAAAGGAGCGTTTGCAGTCGCTGGCCCGCGCTTTTCGTTTGCTGAGCCGTTCGAAGATGAACACCACGCAAGCCATCGCGGAGATGCGAGCGAAGCTATCCGGCTCGGACGACGTGCAGGAACTGATTCGATTTATCGAGAGCGCGGAGCGCGGAATCGTAAAGTAAGTATCGTAGCCCACCTCACACACCATGCCTGACACCAGCGCAAATAGGAAAGGTTGGGGACTCATCGCCGGAAACGGGCGTTTCCCGTTTCTAGTGCTGGAAGGCGCGCGCAGCCAGGGAATCGAAATGGCGGTGATCGCTCTGAAGGAGGAAGCCTCGCGCGACCTGGAAAAAAACACTACGCGACTGCACTGGGTGGGTCTCGGCGAGTTGAGTAAGGCCATCGACCTGATGCACCAGGAAGGCATCACACAAGCCGTGATGGCCGGCCAGGTGAAGCACAACAAAATTTTCAGCGCCATCCGGCCAGACTGGAAACTGGCGAAATTGCTTTTTTCGTTGCCGCGAAAAAACACCGACGCGCTGATCGGAGGAATTGCCCGGGTACTTCAGGACGAAGGGATTGAGCTGGTGGATTCGACGCTTTTTCTGAAACCGCTTTTGCCTGAACCGGGCGTACTGACGCGCAGGGCTCCCAACGAACAAGAAAGCGCCGACATCGCGTACGGTCACAGTGTCGCCCGGCAAATCGCGGGGATGGACATTGGGCAGACGGTCGTGATCTCCGATCAGGCTTGCGTGGCCGTCGAAGCCATGGAAGGTACGGACGAGGCCATCGCGCGCGCGTCCCGTATTGCGGCCGGAAGGCCGCTGGTGGTCGTCAAGGTTAGCAAACCGGGACAAGATATGCGCTTCGATGTACCCGTGGTTGGTCTACCAACCATCGAACAGATGAAGAGCTCCCAAGCTACTGCTTTGGCGGTGGATGCGGGACGCACCCTGTTATTTGACCGTCCCAAATTGATTGAACTGGCAGACGCTGCGGGAATCGCCATCCAGGCGTTCGTGCCAGATACGGGTGCGGAACCGAAGCGTAATTCCGAGGGAATAAATAAAAAATGAGCGGAGCGGGACAAGAAAAGAGACGAATCCGCGCCGCCGTTGTTGGAACGGGGGAATTTGGGCGAAACCATGCGCGCGTGTATCGCGAGCTGGAGAGCGCGGAACTAGTGGGCGTTTACGACTTAGATTCACAACGAGCGGCGGCGGCCGCTGCCGAGTTTCAAACCAAAGAGCTGCGAAGTCTCGAAGAAGTTCGTGAATCTGCCGAGGCAGTCAGCGTGGCAGTGCCAACCGTAGCCCACTGTGAAGTTGGCTGCCGGCTGCTCGAAAGCGGGCTAGACGTGCTGGTCGAGAAGCCCATGGCAGCGAATCTGGCGGAAGCGGATGCGCTACTCGAGGCGGCGCGGCGCACTAAGCGGATTTTGCAGATCGGCCACGTCGAGCGTTTTAACCCCGCCGTTGCCGCAGTTGAACCGATCCTCAACCGGCCGCTTTTTTTTGAAGTACACCGCCTGGGAGTGTTTACCCCGCGGAGTTTGGATGTGGAAGTGATCTACGACCTGATGATCCACGATCTTGACATTTTGCTGGCGCTTGTGAAGGAGCCCGTGACGGAATTGAAGGCCGTTGGCATTCCCGTTCTCACGGACAAAGTGGATATCGCCCATGCGCGGCTGGAATTCGCGGGTGGCGCCGTTGCCAATGTAACTGCGAGCCGTGTTTCGACGGAACGCGTGCGCAAAATGCGCTTTTTCCAGCAGCACGAGTACATTTCGCTTGATTACGCGCGGCGCGATGCATTGCGCGTCGGCGTCAAGCGGCCAGGGCCGCAGCCGGAGTTCTCGTTTGAAAAATTACCGGCGCCAAAGGTAGAGCCCCTGCACGCGGAACTTGAAGCATTTCTTGACGCTGTCCGCACCCGCCAAGAACCTCCAACGAACGGAGCTGCCGGCCGGGCAGCACTGGAGCTGGCTAGCCGAGTTATGACAAGCATCCAGGAACATGGAGAACGCGTCCAAGTAGCAGCGTTCGCCTCGAGGGAGAAAGCTGGCAAATGATTCCCCGGACACTGGTCCCGCTTGGCTCCCGCCTGCCTCCCGCGGATTCCACCGCAACGCAGAGGCGTCGCCCGACCACGTTGGATGAGCGCACGCTCGTTCCCGCCATGCTGCCGATCATTCCGCTCAACGGCCACTCCAACATTCCCCGATCGCTCCCCCTCGAATCCATCGCCGCCCGCGTGGTAGTGCCGCGCGACATCAATCAGGAAGCGTATAACGTCGTCGAGGAAAACAGCTCGATTCCGCTCCAACCCACGGACATGGACGAGCGAATCGCCATCCCGCAAGGCGCGGCACCACCGGAAATAAGCGAAGCGCCTTCGATTCCACCGGCTGACCTCGTTGACCTCGACGTGTTCATGACCGGCGAAGTGAATCTCCTCTCCACGCCGCAAACGGTAGAAAAAACAAAATGGGACCTGATCACACGGGTCTCTTCTTTCGCGTTCCACGTGTTGCTTTTCGCCACGATTATCCTGTGGGCAAAAATCTTTCCGCCTCACGCGCCGACGCAGCAGGAACTGGAACTCGCGAACAGGCAGTTGACGTGGATACCCCCGGAAAGTTCCTACAGTCCTAAACCAAAGCCGCAGCCGCGTGCGGTTCAGCCGCCCGTGGTGCGCGTGGACCCGCGCGTCCTGCGCGATGTCGCTCCTCCCGCCCCGCAACCCGTGCCTCGGCCCGAACCGGAACGCCCCAAGAAGGATTTGCCGGATGCTCCCACGCCAAAAGCCCAGATTACTCCGCCTGAAGTGCAGCCACCGGCGCCCAAGCCGGACACACCGAAAGCGCCGCCGAAGCTCGAATCGCCTGATACTCCAAAGCCGCAACCCGGGCTGGTGTTGCCCAAGAACCTGTCGCCAAGTCAAAGCATCCAGGATTCGCTGCGAGCCTCACGAAGCGAGGGACCGCGTCCCATCGCGGGTGGCGGCCAGATTCCTGGCAGCGGCATTCCGGGTTCGAGCGGCAGCGGCGGCACGGCGTACGGCGGGCTCGAAATGCTCACGCCGGATCAAGGCGTGGACTTTAACAGCTACCTCCAGCGCGTGTACGTCACGGTGAAGAGGAACTGGTTCGCGGTGATGCCTCAGTCTGTCGAGCTTGGTGAACGAGGCATTGTCGTCCTGACGTTCAAGATCATGAGAGATGGCGGCGTTCCGAATGGTGAGCCCGTCATTAATCGCAATTCGGGTAAGGAACCTCTCGACCGGGCTGCCTTTTCATCCGTGCGCGCTTCCAGTCCTTTCGAGCCGCTTCCCACGCAATTCACCGGGCCTTATATTGAATTGCGTTACACCTATCTTTACAACGTCCCGCCGGAATACTTTAATCAGCAAAAGTGAAGATCATGCGCCAACCGGTTCTCGGCAGTCTTCTGCTTGCTTTGCTCGTCCTCGTTGTACTGTTGATTCGCGCCTGGCATATTCTCTTTCGATGAATCCCGCTGAACCGGCATTGCCGCTCGTCGCCGTCCTGGGACCGACAGCCTCGGGCAAGTCTGCGCTCGGGGTCTGGCTCGCGGAGCAATTCGGCGGAGAGATTCTGGCTTGCGATTCCACACAACTCTACCGTGGCTTCGATATCGGCACGGCCAAGCCGGGACAAGAGGAGCGACGGGGCGTTCCACACCATCTTATCGATGTACTGACTCCGTTTGAAGAAGCCACCGCCGGCGGGTACAGGGAAAGAGCCTTGAGAGTTTTGGAAGAATTGCGGCGCCGCGGACGGCTGCCGATTTTTACAGTCGGGACGGGACTGTATTTGCGCGCGTTGCTCGAGGGATTGGCCGACGTCCCGCAGCGCTCCGAAGAATTGCGCGAGAGGCTCCGGGCGAGCTCTCAAGAACATGCGCGGGGCTACCTGCACCGGATGCTCAGGCGGTTGGACCCGGAAGCGGCGGGCAAGATCGGGACAGCGGATGAACAAAAACTGATACGCGCCATCGAGGTGTGCGTGCTTACCCGGCGGCCCGTTTCGCAAGTGCATCGGACGGGGCGCACGCCACTCGCTGGCTGGCGCGCACTGAAAATCGGTTTGCTGCCGCCGCGCGAATTGCTCTACGAACGCATCCATGCCAGGACGGACGCGATGCTGGAGCGGGGCTGGATCGAAGAAGTGCGGGGGCTGATGGAATCCGGGCTGCCGGAAAATGCCAAGCCCTTCGATTTCATCGGCTATTGCGAGCTGCGCGAAGTTCTTCGCGGCGAGAAAAAGCTGGAGGACGCGCGCGCGGCCATTCAACAAGCCACACGTCGCTATGCCAAACGACAGCTCACCTGGTTCCGTAGGGAACCAGGAGTTCATTGGCTCGCGGGTTTTGGCAACGATCCGAGCGTGCAAAAGGAGGCTGAGGCGTGGCTCCGCCGGGAAGGCTTGGCAGGGTCGCGGGCGGCAATCTGAACGCGTATAATGGTCTGAGTGAAAGACGACCTGTCCCGCATGGCTCCCTCCACGCAATGGCTTCAGGACTGACTTCGTGACCAAGACTTCTCAACCTGTCTCCACGGCCGATCGGGTTTTACTCGTTGGCTTGGGCTGGAAGCGCGGCCCCCGCTTTCCGGGAATGCCCGCCGGCGAACAAGGCAGGGAATCGCTAGCGGAACTGGTTGAGTTGGCGCGCAGCGCCGGCGCTGAAATTGCCGGCACGGTCTTTCAGCTTCGCGAGTCCGCGGATCCCGCCACACTCGTTGGCCGAGGCAAGTTGGATGAAATTCGCGCGGAAGCCAACGCTCACAAAGCGCCATTGATTATCTTCGACAGCAACCTATCGCCGATGCAGCAGCGAAATATCGAAGCGGCCACGGAGCGCCGGGTCATCGACCGCACGCAATTGATTCTCGATATTTTTGCGAAACACGCGCGCAGCCGGGAAGGCCAGTTGCAAGTCGAACTCGCACAACTGAATTACATGCTGCCACGGCTCACTGGGAAGGGCGCATCCATGTCGCGACTCGGCGGAAAGAGCGGGGGTGGAGGCGCCGGCGGCGCGGGTGGAGGAGCCGGGCGCATCGGTGTACGCGGGCCTGGTGAAAAGAAATTGGAAACCGACCGGCGGCGGATTCGCGAGCGCGTCGGCAAAATTCAAAACAGTATCGAAGACATCCGCAAACAGCGTGCTCTGCGGCGGGAGGCCCGAAACGCGGTGCCTCTTGGAACAATCGCGCTCGTGGGATACACCAACGCCGGAAAATCAACACTATTCAATTCGCTGAGTCGCGCCGAGGTGCTCGTTTCCTCGCGCATGTTCGCCACGCTGGACCCCACCATCCGCGCGATTCGTTTGCCCTCGAACCGCCGCGTTCTCGTCTCGGACACTGTCGGATTCATCCGCGATCTTCCCAAAGGCCTTCTGACGGCGTTTCGCGCGACTCTAGAGGAGGTGCGGGACGCCGCGCTGATTGTGCAGGTGAGCGACGTTTCGAACCCTCAACACGCTGAGTTGGACGAGGAAGTGGACAAAATCCTTACCGACCTCGGCGTTGCCGACCGGCCTCGGCTCCGTGTATTCAACAAGGTGGATCGCCTCACCTCCGAGCAAAGAGCGCCCCTCATGCACCCCTATGGGATGGGAACAGGCGCGGCGGGTGGTCCCATCTTGGTTTCGGGGCTCACGGGAGAAGGCACCGAGGAGTTACTGCGGCGCATGGACCTGGCTCTTCCGGTCGATCCGGTCGTGACGCTTTCCCTGAGGCTTCCGCTCGCCGAAGGCCGTACACTCGCGCTCGTTCACGCTCTGGGCCGCGTTCTCCGTTCCGAGGTCGAAGATTCTCACATGCTTTTGGATGCCGAAGTCCCCATCTCGATTGCGCGCCGGCTCAAGCTGAGCGCTTTTTCGAAAGATGGAACTTCGAGCTGGGTGCGTTCGTAGTACAAAGTGAGGGGGTTGCCATGGCTGCGTTCTTCCTTTGGTGCATTCTGTTTTTCTTCTGCTGGCCTCTCGCGATTCTTGCGCTTGTGCTTTATCCCTTCGTTTGGTTGATTTTACTTCCGTTTCGGATTGCGGGGATTGCCGTTCATGGTGTCTTGTCGTTTTTGAGAGCGCTGTTTTTCCTTCCTGCGCGCTTGTTGCGTGGCCCGCGAGCGATCTAAGCGATTTTTGTGGGTTTCCGTTGAAGTAACATCCGTACGTACTGCTGAAAGATGCGGAATGCAGCCGCTAAATAGGTATTCCTTGAAGGGTTTGCGGAGTCTTGCAAAGCTCATCCCGCTGTGGAAACCTTGTGGAAAGTGACAAGCGCCATCGAAGTTGTGCGTTGAGTCACTTCCCCCAAACAGTCCAGGCCCATGCCCTCATCCGTTCTAAGATGCAGATTATACAAGCTTTATCTTCTCCTCCCTTGTTTGGAGCGAGTCGCCTTGCGTTGTGGCTCTGTTGCGCGTGAATTTAGACATTTGCACAGGTTTGCAGCACCACCCCTTCGAATCCCGACGCTAGGCTTCCTTGCCGCAACTCATTTTGCCTGTTGACGTTACAATACTGATTCTGGTAATCGGTATCCGGCCGCAGGCGTTGACGCGTGCGAGTGAGGAGTCTATAGTCAGGCGAGCGGTGGTCGAAGCCTATGGGGCGGCCTCTCCGCGGCCACGTTTCTATGAACCTCCCGAACTCGCTGACGGTTCTGCGTATCTTTTTCGTTCCCCTGCTGATTGCGGTCTTGCTCACCAAGAGCCCAAACGTAGATTTTCGTGGCTTTCCCATGCATTTCGAGTTTTGGGGTGTGCTAATCCTCCTCTTAGCGGCAGCTACGGATTGGGCTGATGGCTATTTTGCGCGCCGCCGCCTGCAGGTGACTACACTTGGGATCCTGCTGGATCCGATCGCGGACAAGCTGCTGATTTCCGCGGCCTTTGTCTCCCTGGTCGACATGCATTTGGTTCCTGCCTGGATGGTCGTCATCATCATCGGTCGGGAGTTCACCGTGCTGGGTTTGCGAAGCATCGCGTCCGCTGAAGGATTCACGATCGCCGCGTCGCTCCTAGGCAAGACGAAAATGGTGCTGCAGGTCTGTGCTGTCGCGGTTTTGATCGTGGGCGCTCGCCATCCATCCTTAAAACCTTTGGCGCTGCTTCTATTGTGGCTGGTAGTGATCAGCGCTCTTGTTTCGGCCGCACAATACTTCCTTCGCTTCTGGGGACAGCTCGACGGCCGCATCAAACAGCGGCGGAAGCTGCGCATGCTGGAGAGTCACAAGAAGTCAGAGGATGCCGTCCCATTCTGAAACCGATCGCCGGGCCCTGCTCGAATTGGCGCGGCGTGCGATTGAAGAGGCCGTTTCTCTCATGAAGCCTCTCGGAATTATTCCCCGGACTGGCGTATTTGCAGAAAGGCACGGAGTATTTGTTAGCTTGCACGCGTGCGGTCGCCTGCGCGGCTGTATAGGTGTCGTCGAGGCCGCAGAGCCGCTGGGAGAGGCCATCGCCCGCTGTGCGGCCAGCGCGGCCCTCCAAGACCCGCGCTTCTCGCCGGTCGGAAGCAACGAACTGCAGGCGCTCCAGATTGAAATCTCTCTGTTGTCCGCTCCCGAGCCAATCCTTCCGGAGAACATAGAAATCGGAAAGCATGGCTTGCTGATTTCCCAGGGGCCGAGGCGCGGACTGCTGCTTCCGCAAGTCGCCGTCGAACACAAACTCAGCCGAGAGGAATTTCTGGAAGAGACCTGCCGAAAAGCAGGGCTGGAAGCAAACGCGTGGCGTGAGCAGGCGACCCAAGTCCATGGATTTTCCTGCGAAGTCTTCTCGGAGGGGTCTAACGCCGCAGAGGAACCTCGAGCAGCCATCTGATTCTTACTAAGGAGCGCGGTATCGAAGCCGGGCCGCGCTCCAAAGAAAAGGCCCGCGCGAAGGAGAGTTCGCCACGGGCCGTAATTCATTGCAAAGTTGGTTTTTCTCTATTCGAGCTCGACGTAATCCCCGGCATAAATCGTGCTTGAGCTGAATGTAAGCAGCACAGTCGAAGCATTGCGGCTCACGTTGAGGACTACTCCTTCGCCCAGCACCTCGCGGGGCAAATCATTCCAGCTATACCGGCTCGGCGAACTGCCAAATCCATACATACGGTCCTGGTAGTCCTTGGTTTGAGGAGGTGTCTCCGCTAAAGTGCCCTGGTACCGGAAGACTCGAAAATAGTCGCCGACTTTCACGCCTTTCTCGGTCCCGAGGTTGACGTAAACGGTAGTGCCGGATCCGGCCGCCTGCGTATAATCCCTTGCCTGAACAACCATTGCGACTGGCTTGCCACTGACTGGCGCGAAATGGTCAAAAGGGCCTGGTTCCTTAAACACAGGCTCGGGCCGTTCCTGGAACGGGAGAACAATGTCGCCACGCTGCATGTAGTTGCAGGACAGGGTAACCTCCGCGATCGAAATCTTGGGCTGAACCTCAATCACTCGAAGCTGCCCGGCGTCCACGTAGTTTGTTCCCATGGCCTTCAAGAGTTTGGCTTGCCACTTGAACCAATTCACTTCCAGGGGATCGCTTTCCGGCCTCACTACCGAATACCGATCACCGACCCGGACGCCTTTTTCCTGGCCGCGATTGATGTATACATAATCGCCCCGGCTGAACACGACTTTCACATTTGACTGTTCGCCCGAAACCAACCGGGTTGCATCGGGCACCTTTTGATCAGTCACAAAACCGGAACAATACACGGTTGAATAGCCCGCTTGAGTTGGGCCGGGCCCAGTCTGGGCCGAACAGATTCCGGATCCCACGAAGACAAAACCGCAAAGTGCTGCTAGTTTAGCGCGCATTCCAATGCTCCTTCAAAACACGCCCTACGGGCCGTGCGGGGACGTTTCCTTGCGAAAGTAACAGGCTCGCCCAAAGGCGTCAACAAATAGGGCGCGACGGCTTTACACTTTTGCTACGGGCGTGCTAGAACCCGTATCCTCAATGGTCTGACTGCAATAATGAAGAAAACGAACCTGTTCGGGGGCGGTGTAAGGCGCATTTGCGCGGTCGCAGCTGCTTCCACGGCTGCTGAAATGGCCGCCCTTGTCCGTGCAGGTCTCCGCGAGACCCCCACGATCGAGGTGCGTCTGGATTGGCTGCGTGGAGACGCCGAGCGGGTGCGTTTTCTCAATTGGCTACAATGGCACAAGCCGCAGGGCGCAACGATTCTGGCTACCTGTCGACGACGAGAAGGAGGTGGCAAGTTTCCCGGAAGGGTTGAAGCAGAGCTCCGCTGGTTGTCCCGTGCCCGCGAGGCTGGTTGTGCCTGGTGCGATCTCGAAATCGAAACTTTCCGCCAGCTGCGCGGCAAGCCCTTGAGAGAGTTTGGTTTACCGCCGCAGATTTTGCTGTCCGTGCACGATTTCCGCTCAATTCCTGCTCGACTGGGGAGTTTCAGTTCCCGCGCCCACACCGTCGCGGACGCCGTCAAAATCGCCGCGAACGCCTCCACAATTGGCGAGAGTGCCCGGCTCTTGGATTTAACGGGCCGGATAAAAAAACTGGTTGTTGTGCCCATGGGGGAGGGCGGCCTGCCGGCACGAATATTGGCGTTGCGGTCTGGAAGCGCGCTGGCATACGCACCGATTGGAGAAGCTACCGCTCCCGGGCAGGTCTCCCTGCACGACCTGAAACACCTGTACCGGGCCCACGAACTGAACAATGCCACTGGCGTATATGGCGTAATTGGAGACCCGGTTGGCCAATCTCTGTCCCCGCTTCTCCATAACACGGGTTTTATCGCCGCAAAACTGGATGCAGTGTATTTGCCTTTCCTCGTCAAGGATCTTCGCGATTTTCTGAAGGCTGCGCCGGAGTTTGGTATTCGGGGGTTCAGCGTCACGATTCCGCACAAGCAATCCATTCTGCGGTACTTGAAAGTATGTGATTCACTCGCCGCCGAAATTGGCGCCGTCAATACCGTTGTGGTCCGGCATGACGGATCGCTCTTCGGATGCAATACGGATTACATTGGAATTTTGCGCGCGCTTGAACGGAAGCTTGAACTGTGCGGGAGTCGTGTCCTGATCTTCGGCGCGGGCGGCGCCGCAAGGGCGGCAGCGTTCGCCCTGACGAAAGCCGGCGCTCGAGTTGTAATCTGCGCACGCCGGGGAAAAGCCGCGAACGAATTGGCCAGGGCTGTCGGAGGCGAAACCGTTCCGCGGCGTGCCTTAGAGTCCGAGAAATTTGACGCGATTGTGAACGCCACGCCCATCGGCATGCATCCGCACGACAAGGTGTCGCCGCTGACCTCGCGCGAACTGAATTGTGGCATCGTCATGGACCTCATCACCCGGCCCCAAGAGACACAACTCCTAAAGATCGCCCGCCGCAAAGGAATCGTTACCATTCCTGGCGTCGAAATGTTTCTACCCCAGGGCTTCGCTCAGTGGGAACTCTGGACCGGCCAACGCGCGCCGGAAAGAATCATGCGCAAGGCCGTCCTGCGGGCCCTGCGCTCGGAAGAAAAGTCCCACCAGCACGCTTAAGCCATAAGTGCGATAATGCCAAATTCTGAATCGCAGACTCTAGGCCAACAACGGACTCATGATCCATCCCGATTTTCGAGAATTTCAGCAACTCGCCAAACAGGGAAACCTCATCCCTGTTTACGATGTGTTCCCCGCGGACCTGCTAACGCCCGTCAGCGCCTATCTGCGTCTGGCGCAGGGCGCGCGATATTCCTTTCTGCTTGAAAGCGTCGAGGGCGGCGAAAGAATTGCGCGTTACACATTCGCAGGCGCAAATCCCGAGGAAGTATTCCGCTACGCCAATGGCGCCTGCGTTCTTGAAAGCCAAAACCGGATCCTCTGGGAAGAGAGGGATCCCGTGACGTTTCTGCGCGCGCGGATGGATCGATTCCGCCCCGTGCGCCTGCCGGGTCTGCCTCCCCTTGTGGCCGGCGCCATCGGCTATTTTTCCTACGACATGGTCCGACTGATCGAAAGGCTTCCCAAGCGGCTGCCCGACGACATCGGCTTGTATGACGCGCAATTGATGTTTTATCACGGCATCATCGCCTTCGATCACGTGCAGCATCGGCTGTGGATCGTCCGCAATGTCCACACCGACGGAGAGGGAAGCCTGCGCGGGAAATACAACGCCGCTATTCGCGAGATTCGCAAGACGCGTCAACTTCTCGAACAATCGTCCCCAGCCGAACAACCGAAAAAACAAACCAAGAAGCACACCACACCTCTCCGTGTAATTTCCAATTTTCAGCGCGAGGAATACCTTGAGGCCGTTCGCAAAGCGAAAAACTACATTCGCGCCGGCGATATCTTTCAGGTCGTGATCAGCCAGCGTTTCTCCGCCAAGACCAAAGCCGAACCCTTCCAGGTGTACCGCGAGCTACGCGCGCTCAATCCGTCGCCCTATCTTTTTTTCTTGCAGATGAACGACGTCGCGGTCGTCGGCAGCTCGCCGGAAATGCTCGTCAAAGTCCAGGGACGGGACGTTTTCTACCGGCCGATTGCCGGGACGCGGTGGCGGGGGAAGGACGAAGCCGAAGATCAGCGACTCGAGCGCGAAATGCTGGCCAGCGAAAAAGAGCGCGCCGAGCACATCATGCTCGTCGACTTGGGGCGGAACGATCTGGGGCGTGTCTGCGAATATGGCACCGTGAAGCCCGAGAAGCTGATGACTGTGGAGCGTTATTCACATGTCATGCATCTTGTTTCGAGCTTGCGCGGGCGGTTACGGGAGGATGTGGACTGCTTTGACGCGCTCATGGCTTGCTTCCCCGCGGGAACTGTCTCCGGCGCTCCGAAAGTGCGCGCCATGGAGATTATCGAAGAGCTTGAACGCACCCGGCGAGGCATCTATTCCGGCGGCGTTTTATACTTGGATTTTGCGGGGAATCTCGACTCATGCATCGCTTTGCGCACCATGGTCATCAAGAATGGTGTGGCTCATGTGCAAGCAGGAGGCGGAATCGTGGCCGATTCCACGCCGGAGGGCGAATACCAGGAATCGGTGAACAAAGCGAAGGCCCTGCTTACCGCGCTTGAGTCAGCGCATCGAAGAGGATCGGAACGAAAATCGAAAGCTCTTCCTAGAAAGCGTTAAAAAAAGTGATTCTGCTGCTCGACAACTACGACTCGTTCACCTATAACCTGGCCCAATATTTGGGTGAGTTGGGCTGTCAGGTGGAAGTGCACCGCAACGACAAAATCTCCGTCGAAGAAATTGCCAGGCGCAAGCCAGAGAGGATCGTCATTTCGCCGGGGCCGTGCACGCCGCAGGAAGCGGGCATTTCTGTGGAACTGGTCGAGCGCCTCGCCGGAAAGTTTCCAATCTTAGGAGTGTGCCTGGGCCACCAAGCCATCGGCGCTGCGTTTGGCGGCAAAATTGTCCGCGCTCCAAAGCTTTTTCACGGCAAAACAAGTGAAATCCATCACGACGGCAGGAATATCTTCCGCAAACTTCCCGAGCCGTTCACAGCTACGCGCTATCA
The DNA here is from genome assembly GCA_035310525.1 of Candidatus Acidiferrum sp. Lineage (GTDB taxonomy): Bacteria > Acidobacteriota > Terriglobia > Acidiferrales > UBA7541 > Acidiferrum. The sequence continues at coordinate 23,377 of DATGED010000012.1, forward strand.
CTCGCTTATCGTGGAACGAAAATCGCTCCCGCGCGAATTAGCCATCACCGCCGAAACCGACGACGGCATCATCATGGGACTTCGCCACCGCCGCCACAAAATCGAGGGCGTCCAGTTCCACCCCGAATCCGTTCTCACCACCTCCGGCAAGCAACTCCTCGAGAATTTTCTATCTCTGTAACGTTGTCCGAGGGGACTTGCCGGGGGCGAGTTGCTGCGAGCACCTAATGCCAGCGAAAGCTCGGAGAGAGTTCACTCCTCGTTCAAATCAGCCAGAATCGCCGCGTAAATCTCCATCCCGCGCCATAAATTGCCTAAGCGCAAATTCTCATCGGAGCTGTGCTGGTGATTGTCGTAATTCACGATGGGGACGCCGATCCACGGCAGCCCCAAATCCTCGAAAATGTACATCGGCACGCTTCCACCAAGCGTGGGCGCAATTACCGTGCCGCCTCCGGTCGCGCCCTGAACAATCTTCACGAGCGCTTTGGAGACTGGCAGATCCATCGGCGTGCGCGAAGCGCGATAGCCGCCTTCGTCGATCACTTTCGCAATGAGCGCATGGGTCCGACGTTCGTCCATCGTCGGCTCGCGGTCAGTCACGTAGTATCCCTGCTTCTTGATGAAGGCTACGATCTGCTGAAATTTCTTCTGCGGATCTTCTCCTTTTACGAGCCTCGCTTCGAGGGAGGCCAGTGCCTTCTCCGGAATGACGTTTTGCGCATGCTCCCCGACATAAGCGCTCTGCAGCCCGCGAATATTGAGCGAAGGCTCCTGCAACAATTCGACTAATGTCTTGCCCGCGCCCTCCGGTTTCGCGATTCCCAGCTCTCGTTCAAGATCGGCATCGTTTGCAGGCATCTCCGCCAGAGCCTTCTTCTCGAGTTCGCTCAACGGCACCACGTCGTCGTAATATCCGTCAATCAGCACGCGGCCATCCGCGTCTTTCATCGAAGCCAAGAGCCTCGAAAGTTCCATCCCTGGATTTGGCGCCCAATTCCCGTAATGGCCGCTGTGCAGAGCTCGCACAGGTCCGTAAACCGTGACGTCCATTCCTATGTCGCCGCGGTTTCCAAAGAAGACGAGCGGGCGCCCAGACTGATGCACCGGACCGTCTGCGGTGATCAGCAAATCGGCGCCGAGCAGATTTTTGTGTAGCGCCAACGTCTTTTGAAGATTTGTTGAGCCTGCTTCTTCCTCGCCTTCAAAGATCACTTTCAAGTTGACGCGCAGCGCAATTCCTTTCGCGCGCAGCGCATCCAGCGCGGCAAGAAGAGCGATGATGGGCGATTTGTCATCCGAAGCGGAGCGCGCGTAAATCCGCCAGTCGTCCTTATAGATTGCCGGCTGCTTCGCGCTGTTCGCCGGGAACGGGATTGGTTTCCCGCCTGCTTCAATCGCATCGCTGCGTAAGACGGGAACGAACGGTGTCCCACCGGTCCAAGCGGCGGGATCAACCGGCTGGCCGTCGTAGTGCGCGTAGAAAATAACGGTGCGCGTGGCCTCGGGGTTGATTAGCTTGCCGAAGACTACCGGCCCACGCCCCGTGATCGGCAGAAGATGCGTTTCGACGCCGCGCGCTTCCAGCATTTCGACAAGGCGTGCTGCATTCTTTTGAATATTCGCCGTATCGCTGGCGATATTCGGGATCGAGAGAAATTCCGCCAGCTCCCGGACGATGCGATCTTCGTTATCCATCCGGTAGTCGCGGACTTCCTGGACAACCTGAGCCGGGGAAGGGGACGTCGGTTTTTGCGCCATCGCCGGATGGGGCAAAACCGCCGCAAGCAAAGTCATCGCGATGTATCTCAAGGTTTTCTCCTGCAATTCTCTCTAAAGCTTCCAGGGTGCAAACGGCAGTGAACGCGTCTCCGCCAAGAAAAGTTTTAGGCTGGGCGTTCTCGCTCAGCTCGATTCGTGAAATCGACAAGCGCTTCAAGTTTTTCTCGGGCGGCCCCGGAAGCGAGCGCCGCGGCGGCGAGCTGTGCGCCCTCGAGAAAACTCAAAGCAACATTCGCGGCCACCAGAGCAGCGGCGGCGTTAGCGACGACAATATTGCGGGGAGGTCCGGGCTTGCCATCGAAGATCTCGCGGATGGTCGCGGCGTTTTCCACTGCACTTCCCCCGCGCACGGATTCGACCGGCGCCCGCGAAACTCCAAAATCCTCCGGGGTTACGGTGAATCGCCGCACCTCTTGACCTTTGACTTCCGCGACCAAAGATTCCCCGGAAAGCGAAATCTCGTCCAATCCGCCCGTTCCGTGAACCACCAAGGCGTGATCCACGCCAAGTTCGGCTAGCGTTTGCGCAAGTAGATCGATCAGTTCCGGAGATGGAACGCCCAAGACCTGCGCCCGCGCCCCGGCGGGATTCGTCAGCGGGCCAAGAAGATTGAAAACCGTGCGCACTCCAATCTGCTTACGGGCTGGAGCGGCGTGGCGCGCGGCTGCGTGCGCTGTCCGGGCAAAGAGGAAACCGAGCCCGATTTCGCGGATGGCTCCGCCGAAGGCTTCCATCGGCAGATCGATCCGCACGCCGAGCGCTTCGATAACGTCCGCGGAGCCGCTTCCGGAATGAGAGGCCCGGTTGCCATGTTTCGCCACGCGAGCGCCCGCGGCGGAGGCAACGATCGCGGCTGCCGTGGAAATGTTGAACGTCGCAAACTTTTTTCCGCCCGTCCCGCAGGTATCGACCAGATGATCGGGCCTGGCTTTGTCATCGGAAAACACGCGCGCCGCGTGCCTTCGCATCACGCTTGCAAAGCCGGCGAGCTCAGTCACGCGCACCGGCCGCGCATTCATCGCCGTGAGCAACCGCACGATATCCGACGTCTCCACGCGTCCAGCGAGCAGCTCTTCCATGACCGTTTCCGCTTCTTTCAGCGAGAAAATCTGGCCGGATTCGACGCGGTCGATGAGGGATTTTGTCATTTGGATTCGGCCGCACTTCAGCGGCAACCTTGCTCCCTTTCAGGCTTTGCCTGTACACTCTAATGTTTGCGACGACAGGAAAATTCTAACACTACGGAACCCCGATGAAGATTCATGAGTATCAGGCGAAGGCCATTCTTGCGCGTTACGGTGTCACCACGCCACGTGGAGAAGTGGCGTTTTCCAAGGAAGAAGCGCGCGAAGGCGCGGCGCGGCTGCGATCCAATGTGGTCGTAGTGAAAGCGCAGATTCATGCCGGCGGCAGAGGCAAGGCGGGCGGCGTCAAACTTGCGCACTCACCTGATGAAGCCGCGGAAATTGCTTCCCACATGTTGGGAGTGAATCTGGTCACAGCGCAGACGGGACCCGGCGGGCGAACCGTCAAGCGCGTACTGATCGAAGAAGGGTTGGACATCAAGAGAGAACTCTACCTGAGCATTCTCGTAGATCGAAGCGAGGGGAAGGTCGTTTTCATGGCCAGCGCGTCGGGGGGCATGGACATCGAAGAGGTCGCCAAAACGAACCCGCAAGCGATCATGCGCGAAACGATTCACCCCGCCGTGGGTTTGCAGCCCTACCAGGCACGGAAGCTGGTTTTCGGCCTCGGCCTTTCCGGTGACGTGGCCATGAAGGCCGGCCCATTCCTCCAGGCTTTGCATCGCGCATTTGTGGACACGGATTCGTCCATGCTCGAAATTAATCCCGCCGTGGTCACCGGCGACGGCCGCCTCGTGGCGCTGGATGCCAAGATGACCTTCGATGACAACGGATTGTTCCGGCATAAGGAGTTGCGCGAGTTGCGCGACCTCGATGAGGAGGATCCGCTCGAGGTCGAAGCTTCGAAATACGGTTTGAATTACATCAAACTCGACGGCACTGTCGCCTGCATGGTGAATGGCGCGGGTCTGGCCATGGCCACGATGGACATCATCAAGTACGCGGGCGGGTCACCGGCTAACTTTCTGGATGTTGGAGGGGGCGCGTCCTCCGATCAGGTGAAAAACGCATTTCGCATTCTGATTGGCGATCCCGGAGTGAAAGCGGTGTTCATCAATATTTTCGGCGGGATCCTGCGTTGCGATGTTCTCGCCACCGGAGTCGTAGCCGCCGCCAAGGACTTGCAGGTGAAAGTGCCCGTCGTGGTTCGCATGGAAGGGACCAACGTTGAGCTTGGGCAGCAAATCCTGCGAGAGAGCGGATTGAACTTCACCATCGCGGACGGTATGAAAGACGGCGCGCAAAAGGTCGTAGCGCTAGCTGGGGGTGCGCGATGAGCGTGCTTGTCAATGAACAGACTCGCTTGATCGTACAAGGCTTTACCGGTCGTGAAGGTACCTTCCACGCACAACAAATGATTGAGTACGGCACTAAAGTCGTGGGCGGAGTGACTCCTGGCAAGGGCGGCACGACACACCTGGAACGCCCGGTGTTCGATACGGTGCAGGAAGCAGTGAAGGGAACCGGCGCCAATGCTTCCGTGATTTTTGTTCCGCCGCCCTATGCTGCTGATGCAATTCTCGAAGCCGCCGATGCCGAAATTCCTCTCGTCGTCTGTATTACCGAGGGCATTCCCGTCATCGACATGGTCCGTGCCGCTGCTTCCGTAGACTTCAACAAGACGCGGCTGATCGGCCCCAACTGCCCCGGCATCATATCTCCAGGCAAATGCAAAATTGGGATCATGCCCGGGCGCATCCACAAGCAAGGAAACGTTGGCGTGGTTAGCCGCAGCGGCACGCTGACCTACGAAGCCGTTGATCAACTCACGCGTCTGGGCATCGGGCAATCCACCTGCATCGGGATCGGCGGTGACCCCATCATCGGCACAACGTTCCTTGATGCGATGAAGCTCTTTAACGACGATCCCGACACACACGCTGTCATCTTGATTGGCGAAATCGGCGGCAATGCAGAAGAAACCGCCGCTCTGTGGATCAAAGCGAACGTGAAAAAACCGGTCGTCGGCTTCATCGCCGGCCAGACCGCGCCTCCTGGCCGCCGCATGGGGCACGCGGGCGCGATTATCAGCGGCGGACAAGGCACGGCCAAGGACAAGTACGCGGCAATGAGCGCTGCGGGGATCCGAACCGTCGAAACTCCCGCGGACCTCGGCTCGACCATCGCCGCCGCCCTCAAATCTTGATGCAGGATACGCGGCTCGCCTGCAATTCTACGTTATTTTATCGGAGGAATCTTTCGTGGCAATGGAACGCACACTCGCAATCATAAAGCCGGACGCCGTCGCGCGCGGCCAGCAGGGCGAAATTCTCGCCCGCATTCACAAGGCAGGTTTTCGCATCGTCGCCATCAAGACCATGATTCTCACGAACGGCGAAGCCGCGGGTTTTTATGCCGTTCACAAGGAGCGACCCTTCTTCGGCGAACTGACAGGCTTCATGTGCTCGGGAAAAATCTTCGTCCTGGTCCTGGAGGCCGAGGGCGCCATCATGAAATGGCGCGATACCATGGGTGCGACTGACCCGAAGAAAGCCGCCCCCGGCACCATTCGCCACGACCTCGGCACGAGCATCGGCAACAATTGCACGCACGGCTCCGACGCACCCGAGACTGCCGCTTTTGAAATCGGTTATTTTTTCTCCGGTTTCGAACTCATTTAACGCGGACCAGAGTCGTAGTTCTGAAAATGCGCGTCCGGAACAGAGGCGCCCGGTTTGCTATTCGCCCTGGACCTGTCTCCGGCTACTCAAGGGTGATCGGGACTCTCGACACCTCTGTGCCCGCCGCCCCACAACGCGGCAATGACTCCCGCAACCGTCGCGCTTACCACGATAAGCACAAGCGCTTTGCCAGTCTTCCCTGAACCCTTCGTTCCAGGCACTCTTGGTGGGACGTCATCAGAAGAATTGAGCAGTACACGATACGACTTTCCATCGGGAATCGTTTCGCACTCTCCGCGATAGCAAATCTCCGCTGAGCCGCGGCGCGCAAACACGATCAACTCATGAGGAGCAACGAGCCGAACCTGAACTACCCCGCGCGTTTGCGCAACCGGACGAACCCGGGCCGCGCTGGCAACAATCACTCCGGTATTCCTGGCTGTTGCTGAAAGCGCTACCGTTCCGGAGATGAGTTCTGCCCCGATCTCTTTCGTAGCCCTGCTCGACTCGTCGTGGACGATTATGCTGCTCTGGTCGGCCAAATAAAGCAGCACTTCGCCAACCAACAACTGCATGGAACCTCCGGTGCCCGTCGATAGCTTGTCACCATCGAAGATCGAGGTTCCCTCGGAAGCAGCCTGCGAGCCCAGGCTTGCCTGATCAGCTTGCGCGACTATTCCAAGCGCGTCCGGCTTGGCACTCCGCGGAAAGTTTGCCAAGAAAACAGCCATCGTAATCGCTAGAAGGCGCTGGGTGCCTGCCATGCGAAAACTCCACAATTGCCGCACGATCGGAAATCGATACACCCCGAAGACTTGCCGAACACAGGGGGAAATAAACAGATGCGTACACTACACTATCAATAAATATAAGGCAAGAAGAACAATCGGGGCCTTTTGTACGAAGGGCCGCGGGGGGCAAGTCCTCGACTGTGCGAGCGATTGATTGCTGGCGTCTTCGCATGGAGCCGACTCAAGTCATTCATCCGTGAAGCTCCCGGCGGGAATCATGGCGATTTCGATTTCGAAGCAATCTGTTTGCATGCCACGCTCGGGTGGCTCCTCTTCTATAATGATTTTGTGGATCCGGTACGCGAGCTCGGCCGCAGCCTCCTCCTCCTGGGCGCTCTTCTCGCCGTCATCGGCGCTGTTCTTTATTTCAGCGGCAGACTCCCCTTCCGAATTGGGAGGCTGCCCGGCGACATCATTCATCGCGGCGAGCACACCACCTTTTATTTTCCAATTGTCACTTGTCTGGTTCTGAGTCTCGGACTTTCCCTGCTGTTCTGGCTCTACTCCCATTTCAAGCGCTAACCGCCCGGCGATTTGTTTTCTCCGCTCTGCTCTCCTGATATATAGTGCGGGCATCCAAAACAGCAGATCCGCACCTTTCGCATCTAAAACACCAGGGAGAACTCACCGTGAAACTCGCACTCTTCATAATCGCCGCAACTCTTGCCGTCGCACAATCCGCGAGCGCGCAATCCTCCTCCGATAAATCCGCCACTCCGCAACAACGCGCAACGCAAGCGCCGCCCGCGCCCGATCCATTCGCCGGCGCGCCCGCCGCCAAGCCCGAAGACGTCAAGTCGATCGAAAGCATCATGGCCGCGCTCTACAACGTCATCTCCGGCCCGGCTGGCGAGCGCGACTGGAACCGCTTCCGCTCTCTCTTCCTTCCCGGCGCGCATCTCACGTCCACGGGCATTGCTCCCGACGGCTCCGTCCGTGTTCATCCCAATTCTGTCGATGATTACGCCCAGGGCGCTGGCGGTTATTTTCTAAAGAACGGTTTCTTCGAAAGCCCCATCGTTAATCGCATCCAGACCTTTGGCAACGTCGCTCAGGTTTTCAGCAGCTACGAATCGCGCCACGCCGCCGGTGAAGCTCCGTTCGCGCGCGGCATCAATAGCCTCCAGTTGCTCAACGACGGCAAGCGCTGGTGGATCGTCAGCATCCTTTGGGACTCCGAGCGGCCGAACAATCCACTTCCCAAGGAATTCGCAGTCAAGCCCTAGCGTCTCCCGCGTTTCCCCAGCGAGCCCCCAGTCGAGCCTCGCTTTACAAGATTCCGCCCAACTCCTATAGTCGTTCTTGCATGCTGTTGGCCTCTTCCAAATCTCCTTTTTCTTCGCGAATTCTCAAACCGCTTCTTTTTTTCATTTTTCTTGTTTTCGTGTCTGCCCGCGTTGCCCCTGCCGAAAAGATCAAGGACATTCATCCCACCGGCTACGTCACCGACCTCGCCCACGTCATCACTCCAACCGCCATGGCGCGCCTCGAGAATCTCTGCGCCGAGCTCGAGCAAAAAGCCGGCGCGCAGATGGCAATCGTTACCGTCCGCTCCCTCGAAGGAGAGACCGTCGAGCAGTACGGCAACGAACTCTTCAAGCAGCTCGGCGTCGGCAATAAAAAAGACAATCGCGGCGTCCTCCTGCTCGTAGCGCCGCTCGAACACAAGTATTGGACCGAAGTTGGCTATGGTCTCGAGCCTGTCATCAACGATGCCCGCGCGGGCGACGCCGGGCGCGCCATGGTTCCTTTTTTCCGTCAAAGCGACTACAGCGCTGGCATTGATACCGGCGCTCGCCAGCTGGCCGGTTACATCGCTGCCGACCGGAACGTCACTCTTACCGAAGCGCCGCCCACGCAGCCCGTCCGGCCTCGTCAAGACGATTCCCCATCCTTCCCTCTTTGGCCGATCTTTCTTTTGATTTTTTTCGTTTTTCACATCATCCGGGCCATTGCACGTTCCGCCACCGGCCGCGGAGGACGGCGCGGCGGCGGTGGTTGGTGGCTTGGTCCTTTCATAGGCGGCTCGATGGGCGGCGGAGGCTTTGGTGGCAGTTCAGGCGGGTGGGGCGGCGGTGGAGGGGGAGGGTTCGGCGGATTTGGCGGCGGCAGTAGCGGCGGCGGTGGCGCGGGCGGCAGTTGGTGAGCGGAATTCTCATCGCAGATTGATCCATGCAGTTGGCGGGTTCGAAGAAGGAGCGGTAGAGCAATGCTTTCGAAGGAAACGAAGCTGGCGGATCTCGTAAGTCGCATGAAGGAATTCGCGGCGGAGAATCTCGAGTCCATCATTCTTTATGGCTCCGAGGCCAGGGGAGACTTCAAGGAAGGCCACTCGGATCTGAACGCCCTGTGTGTGATGCGATCGGTTTCTGCGCTGGATTTGGCTCGCGTGGCCCCTGTCGTGCACTGGTGGTGCAAGGACCAGAAGGAACCTGCTCCTCTCTTCTTCACTGCCAAGGAGCTCCGTGAATCGGCCGATGTCTTCTCCATTGAACTGCTCGACATGCGGGAGAACCGCCGCGTTCTTTATGGCGCCGATATCATCGCCGGCATCGATGTCCCCATGAATCTGCATCGCGTGCAAGTCGAACACGATCTCCGTACACTTCTCCTCAAGCTTCGGCAAAATTTTCTGATCAATGGCCAACAAGACGATGAGCTGCGCGCGGCGGCAGCGAAGTCGTCCTCCAGCGCCTTCACTCTTTTGCGCCACGTCCTTGTGGCTTTCGACGAAAAACCGCCTGCCAGTGCGCCTGAAGTCTTTGCCCGCATCGCCATGCTCACCGGCGCCGATGCGGAAGCTTTCGCAGCGGCCTTCAAACTTCGCGCTTTCCACGCTTCAGCGGATGACATCCGCCGCGCTTACGGGCAATATCTAAATGCGCTGAGTGTGGTAATTTCCGCATTGGATAAACGGGTTCCCAAGCAAGAGTGGAAGCGAGCCGGAAAATCCGGTTCCTGATTTTATTCGGAGGCAAGCGTCATGAAAGCAGTTCTGATTGTTTTGGCAGTGCTCGTGGTGATTGCATTGCTTCTGGGCAGCTCGTTCATCTCTCGCCGGAATCAAATGGCCATCAAGCGCGAAGCCGTCAACGCCTCATGGGCCCAGGTGGACGTTGTGCTTCAGCGCCGCGCCGATCTCATCCCCAATCTCGTTGAAACCGTCAAAGGTTTCGCCCAGCACGAAACCGAAGTCTTTGATGAAATCGCGAAGGCCCGCGCCGGTTATCTGAACGCCACCACTCCCGCCGACAAGATCGCCGCGAATAGTCAGCTCGAAGCCTCCCTCGCCAAAGTCCTCGTCCTCACGGAAAACTATCCGCAGCTCAAATCCAATGAAAACTTCCTCCGCCTCCAGGATGAGCTCGCCGGCACGGAAAACCGTATCGCCGTCGAGCGCCGCCGCTACAACGAGACTGTCCAGGACTACAACACCTACATCTCGCTTTTCCCCAATAGTCTGGTGGCCGGCTTTGGCGGCTTCGCGCGCAACGATGCTTACTTTAAGACCGAGCCCGGCGCCCGCCAGGCTCCCAAAGTTAATTTCAGCACCACGCCAGCCCCGGCTGCCGCACCGGCTCCAGTGCCCGCGAAGCCCTGACGCGCGCTGGAATACATCTTCATAATTTGTGAGGGCCACCTTTAGACGGCCCTCTTGATTTGCCTCCGGCGCCGGATTCGCGGGAAATTTCCGGAAGAGTGTGATAGACTATGGTATATACCATGTGCCGAGCTTCGGTACTGTTTGGAAGGCGTACAGTCATGCATAAAATTGCAAAGCTCTTCAAAAATGGACGCAGCCAGGCAGTCCGGTTGCCAGCCTCTTTCCGCTTTTCCTCGCTAGAAGTTTATATCCGCAAAGATCCTGAAACTGGCGATGTCATCCTCTCTCGCAAACCCGAATCTTGGGACGCACTCTTCGCGCTCGCTGACGCCACTGAGATTCCTTCCAGCTTTCTTCGTTCACGCGATCGTCGCTCGCCCCAAAAGCGCCGCCTGTTCTGATCGGAAAAGCACATGCCCCGATTCATGTTGGACACCAATACCGTTAGCTACGCACTCCGCGGCACTCCGCCTGGCATTCGTGATCGTTTGCGCCGCGTTCCGATGGCTCAGGTTTGCATTTCCTCCATCACAGAAGCCGAACTTCTGTTGGGCCTCGCGCTCAAACCAGAAGCCACGAAGCTAGCCGAGCTGGTAAACCAATTTCTCCTCGGCGTGACCTCCCTATCTTGGGATTCAGCCGCTGCCCAGGCCTATGCCGGCCTCACCGCACTTTCTTGGAAGCGGGGCAAACGTCTCGCGGCTATGGACATGCTCGTTGCCGCCCACGCTCTCTCTTGCGGCCTCACCCTCGTCACCAGCGACCGTTCCTTCCGTAATCTCGGCCCACGTCTCCACCTCGCCGACTGGTCCAAACTCCGCTAACCCGTCGCCATCCGTGACCGAGTCTGGCCCCTGCGAAACCACAACGCGTGCCGACATATTCGCGCAAATTGTAAGGCCGCCCTTGGGCGGCCTTTTCTGCCAAATCGCCAACTAAATGTGAAATTCCGACCGAATAAACGCCTTAATCCCTTCGCTTCCGGTCAGCCGCAAACACACCACCTTCCCTCGATTCTCTAGGTCAATGTGGAAATCAAAAAATGGGCAGCACTTGCTCTCTGCTGCAACCCATTCCGCCACTTCGCCGACCGAAATCCCCCTCGGACTGTACTGAAACTCGTACCCCTTCTCGGTTTCGACGGTCGCCGTCTGCGCCGCCGCCATCTTTTCTCCCAGCTCCTTGTGCCGTGCTCTTTCTTTCGAAGACAGAGCCTTGATGTTGCAATAGAATTCGCCCTCCACGCGAACCCGTGCACTATCCTTTCCGCTCTGTTTTCCAAGGCTTTCCCCAGCGGCTACTCCCGCGATAGTTAGACCCAGCACTGCTGCCGCGATTTTCCGGCTGGCCGCCTGCATCGATTGCTTCCATTCCTTGTTCATCTCTTCCTCCATGATTGATTTGCCACCTCGCATTGAAAATGCTAGAAGTTAAAGCTGACTTTAAGTCAAGCTCGAAATTTTGTCCGGAGCGCCCGCCCTGGGCTGGTTCATTGATGTCAGGACCGGCCCTTGATTTCGCTTTTTCTGCGCTCCGGAGCGAGGAACACGTAAATGAAGATCGGACAACTTGCCGCTCGCGCTGGACTCGCACCCTCGGCTATCCGCTACTATGAAAAAATCGGGTTGTTAGCCCCGGCCGAACGCGCTGGCGGCCAGCGCCGCTATTCCAGCGACGCGCTCGATCGCTTGCTTCTGATTCGTTTTGCCGGCGAGATGGACTTCACGCTCGCCGAAATCAAGCTCTTTCTGAACGGCTTCCGCGAGAACACTCCCGTCTCCGCACGCTGGCGCAAGCTCACTACTCGCAAAATCGCGGAGCTGCAGCAGCATCTCGCGTTCACCCGCCGCCTCCTCGACTTTCTCGAGCGATTGCAGCATTGCCGTTGCATTCAGCTTCATCAGTGCGTGACCGCCCTCAGCCTAAGCCCTCGCCTCCGCGACCTTCGCAATTCCTCAAGCAAAACGCATCTGCTTGTTGAACGTCCCGCTCGTCGCCGAGGGAGATGAGCATCTCCAGGACCCCGGCTCTCTTTGCGCCGTCCGCCCGGGATTCCCGCCTTCGCCTTTTTTTTCACGCCCTTTCCTTAGACACGGTATTCCAAAAACAAAACTGATAACCTCTCTTTGTGTGCGTCAATCTAATTTGTTGTGCCGCGGCTTCGTCCCGGCCGTCCAAAAACAACCGCTCCCTCCCGTTCCTGCTCCCGGAGTGTCCGCGCACAATTCTTTCTCGAGGTGACTATTGATGCGAACCTCCGAAGTTGAAACCGATGTCTTGATCGTGGGGGCCGGCCCCGTCGGCCTCTTTCTCGCTAATGAATGCGCCCGCCGCCGTATGCGCTGGCGGCTTGTTGAGACGCGTTCCTCTCAGTCGGAACACTCCAAGGCGCTGGCCATCTTTCCACGGACTCTTGAAATCTTCGACATGGCGGGAGTCGTCGCCCCGTTTCTCGAAAAAGCCAATCGAGTCACGTCCGTTGCCGTTGTCAATCCCATCCGCACCCTTGCCAAAATGCGGTTCGCGCCCGGCGAAACTCCCTATTCCTTTGTGGCCATGGTTCCCCAGGATGTCACCGAAAACTTGCTTCTCCAGGCGCTGCGGATAAAAGGCGGAGACGTTGAGTACCAGACCACCTTCGTTTCAGCGGAACAACGCGACGGGTTTGTGACCGCTACGCTTGACCACAACGGCGCACCTGTAAAGCTCACAGCATCCTTCGTCGTCGGCTGTGACGGCGCCCATAGCAAAGTCCGCCGTGCCTTGAACATTTCTCTTGAGGGAGGTGAGTACGGCGACTCATTCATGCTCGCTGATGTCGAGACGAACGAGGCCTTGCCCGCCGACGAGCTTCAGCTTTGCCCGAGTGAATTCGGTCCCCTGGCCATCTTTCCCATGAGCGCCACGCGCCGGCGCATCGTCGCCACCATCGATCTCCCCGAGGGAGATGCACCTTCCTTGGACATTGTCAGGAGCTTGCTCGTCCAACGCGCTCCGCGCGCTATCGAAGCGCGCGCTCTCCACTGGAGCAGCTACTTTCGCATTCATCATCGTCACGCTGGGCAACTTCGCACTGGACGTATCTTCATCGCTGGCGACGCTGCTCACATTCACAGCCCGTTCGGTGGGCAGGGCATGAACACCGGACTTCATGATGTCTGGAACCTGGCCTGGAAACTCGATCTCTTTTTGCGCGGTCATGGGAATGAATCGCTTCTCGATAGCTACGGCGCCGAACGCCTTCCCGTCATTAAAAATGTCATCGCGACCACCGATCTTTTGACCAAAGTCATGGGAACACCGAACAAGTTGGCCCAGTCCTTGCGAGACACTTTTATCCCCATGGTTTCTCGTCTCGCTCCCTTCCAGCATGCCTTCGTGCAAAGACTTTCTGAACTCGGGATTGCCTATCCCGAAAGCCCGATCGTGGAAGGACCTGGCAAGCGTTTCCTGGACGATTCCATCCGTGGAGGTACGGGCATTACCAGTCGGTTCCTCCTCATGCTGGAGAACAACTCAAGTCCGGGTCTCGCTGACTCTGCCAGGCAGCTCTGCGACTCCCTGCCCGATGTAGTTGAGCTGCGGCGATTGCCGGACTCCGCCTCGGCTCACGACCGGAACAAAGCTATTTTTCTCGTCCGCCCCGATGGCTACATTGCCCACGAAGCCCACATCCGGGATGGCGTCGGTGAATTGGCGTCGGTCCGCTCGCTCCTCGAGCGGCAAACGCGTGGTTCCGTGTCGCCGGACTCTGGAGCAGTCGCCGCTACCTGACGACACATTGGAGCGCGCGAGGGGTGCCCAATTTTCTGGCTCGCGCTTGGCGCGCATTCCGGTCGGGAAAATCCGGCTCGATCGCCCCTGATGCCTTGCGCACGAGCGCTCTCCTTCCGGGCGTTCGCTATTCCCCTCGCGACGCCTCGCTCGTACCCCTGACTTGCCCATTGGCCCTATCGTTCGAATTGACACCTATCCCTCAACAAACAAGCCACTTATCAGTAATTACTTGACAAAGGGTATCAATATGGTATAATGGTCTTGTATTTGCGGCGGAGGAGAAGAACGAAGAACAAGGAGCCTATCGCCATGCCCGCTCTTCCCCTGCCCACTCCGAGCCTCCACCTTAATCCCTCCCCTCTGTCCTTCCTGCTCGGCAGTTTGTCGTCCCTCGGCAGGGAGCCAGCGTCCTATTCCCCAAGAGTGCCCATCAATCTCATTCCATTGCACTTACGCCCCCTTTGTTTTCATACTCTTACGCACTCTTTTGCATCGCCAAAACTCCTACCTCTCGTGTTTTCAATTGCTTCCGCACTCTTTCCGCAAAACACCGGGGGGTGGCGTGGGGCTGCTTTGGCATGGTCGCAAAGCTCGACTAGCCCTCTTCCTTCAGCTTTCAAACTTTGCTATCTTCCCCCACTCACCACTCACCGCCCATGAGCCAGCTCACATTTAATCTGCAACCCACCCGCCGCGCGCTCACCGTCAGCGAACTGACCGCTCGCATCCGCGATCTGCTGGGCAAGAGCTTTACGGACATTTGGGTCGAGGGAGAAATTTCCAACTGCCGCGAAGCCCAATCCGGCCACATCTACTTCACCCTCAAAGACGACCGCTCCCAGGTTCGTTGCGTCTTTTTCAAGCAGCAGCACCGCGGCATCAAGTTTCGCCCGGAGGACGGCCTTCACGTCACGGTGCGCGGCTCCATCAGCGTCTATGAAGCGCGCGGCGAATATCAGATTTACGTCGAGAATATCGAGCCGATCGGGCGCGGCGCCCTGCAACTCGCTTTCGAGCAACTTAAGAAGCGGCTGGAAGAAGAAGGCCTATTCGCAGCGGGGCGCAAGAAGCCGCTCCCGAAGCTCCCGAACCGCATCGGCTTGATCACCTCGCCGCGCGGCGCCGCCGTTCGCGACGTCGTCCGCATTCTTCGGCGCCGCTTCCCCAACGTGCATCTCACGGTTTATCCGGTGCGCGTCCAGGGCGAAGGCGCCGCCGCGGAAATCGTCAAGGCCTTGAAATTCTTCAACCAGAAAAAACTTGCGGACGTTCTAATTCTCGCGCGCGGGGGAGGTTCGCTCGAAGATTTGTGGGCTTTCAATGAAGAAATTCTGGCCCGCGCCATCGCAGCTTCCGAGATCCCCGTCATATCCGGTGTGGGCCACGAGACTGATTTCACCATCGCCGATTTTGTGGCTGACGTGCGCGCCTCCACTCCCTCCGCCGCCGCCGAACTCGTCGTCCAGACGCGCCGCGAATTCGACAAGCACATCGCCGACTTGCGCGAGACGCTCGCAAGTCTCGTGCGGTACCGGATTCTCGAACTCAGTCGGCGCGTCCATGAACTTTCCGCGCGCCGCGGTTTCCGCCGCCCCCTCGACCTGCTCCGTCAACAGCGCCAGCGCGCCGATGAAATGACCTCGCGGCTCGCGCTTGGCCTGCGCGCGCGGCTTGAACAATCGCGGAAGCGCTTCACCGCTCTGCACCTGCGTATCGCCACCTTCGATTTTCGCGTGAAAATTTCCGCGTTCCGCCTGCGCCTGGAAAAACGCAGCGCCGACCTGAGCGTCCGCGTCGAGCGCCAATTGCGCGCCAAGCGCGAACGTCTCGACCGCCTGGCGCTCCAGCTCCAGGAGCGCAGCCCGCTCAAAGTCCTCGAACGCGGCTACGCCATCGCCACTGACGCCTCCGGCGCTCTCCTTCGCGACGCCGCCCAGGTGGAGATCGGCGATTCCGTCTCCATTCAGCTTCACCGCGGCCGGCTCGCCACCGAAGTGCGCGGCAAGGAAGATGGTTGATCACATTTGTTGGGAAAGGGGGTGACTTGCGCAGAGAAGTAAGAAATGGCGTCACAACCTTATGTGTTCTGGCTTGCATGCCAGGCGCATTGTTTTCTCTTCTATGGTTAGCTGCTCATGTATTTCCTGATTCAGTCGGATCGCTGGTCCATGTTGATCCAAAGCATCCCCACCCTGATTCATCGGTGGTGGGAATCATCTTTGTGCTGTTCGCGCTCGAACATTCATTCGGATTACCCTTGTGTCTCGCCGCGACAGTTCTTGGAATTGTTTCCGCTTCGCGCAAAGATGTTTCCGCTCGTACTAGGTTGCTGGTAGCGAGTTTGATTGCAGTCTCAATCGCTGGTACAGCGTGGGTCGCTGGGGGCATGCAATGATTCGTCTCCACCCAGCTCCACAGTGGCCGGCTCACCAGCGAAGTGCGCAAGAAGGAGAACTGAATTCAACTTGAGAGCCAAATCAGGAAGGCGAACCGCTAATCGTCGTCGGAGGAGGACGCAACTTTGAGGACCGCGAGAAACGCTTCTTGCGGAATATCGACTTGGCCGACGCGCTTCATGCGGCGCTTGCCTTCTTTCTGCTTTTCGAGGAGCTTGCGCTTGCGTGAAATGTCTCCGCCATAGCACTTGGCGAGAACGTTCTTGCGCATCGCGGCAACGGTTTCTCGCGCGATGACGCGGCTGCCGATCGCCGCTTGAATCGGGACCTCGAACATCTGCCGCGGAATGAGCTTACGGAGCCGAGTCACCAGTTCGCGGCCCCGTTCGTAAGAGAATTCGCGGTGAATGATCAGCGCCAGAGCGTCCACGGGCTCGCCGCCGACAAGCACGTCCAGCTTCACCAGGTCGGATTCGCTGTACCCGGCAAGATGGTAGTCCAGCGAAGCGTAACCGCGCGAAACGCTTTTCAGCCGGTCATAAAAGTCGAGCACGATTTCGTTCAGCGGCAATTCGTACGTGAGCATTACGCGCGTCGGTGAGAGATACTCGAGATTCTTCTGCGTCCCGCGTTTTTCCTGGCAAAGCTGAAGAATTCCGCCGACGGACTCATTGTTCGTGATGATCATCGCCTTGATGATGGGCTCTTCGATTTTTGCGATGTCGCTGGGATTGGGAAATTTCGCGGGGCTGTCCACTTCCATGACTTCGCCGGTGACGCGCGTGATGCGGTAACGCACGCTGGGGGCCGTGGTGATCAGGTTCAGCCCGAATTCGCGCTCCAACCGCTCCTGCACGATTTCCATGTGCAGCAGGCCGAGAAAGCCGCAGCGGAAACCGAAGCCCAGCGCGACGGAATTTTCCGGCTCGTAAAAGAATGCTGCATCGTTCAACTGAAGTTTGCCGAGGGCATCGCGGAGAGGCTCGTAATCGTCGGCGAGAACTGGAAAAAGTCCGGCAAAAACCATCGGTTTGATGGCTTCAAAGCCTGGTAGAGGCGCGGCGGGTTGGGCCGCATCCGTGACCGTATCGCCCATGCGTGCGTCCGCGACTCGTTTGATGTTCGCGACGATGAAGCCCACGTCACCGGCACCGAGTTCCTCAAGGGCGATGGGCTTCGGCGTAAGTGTCCCGAGCGTTTCGACTTCGTGAGTTTCGTTGCTGTAGCAGAGCTTGATTTTCAGGTGCTTGGTGACGCGGCCTTCCATCACGCGGACCAGAATCACGGCGCCGCGATAAATGTCGAACCACGAGTCGAAAATCAGGGCCTGCAACGGATTTTCCGAGCTGCCTTTCGGTGGCGGGATGCGCTTCACGATTGCTTCGAGAACGTCTTCGACGCCGAGCCCGCTTTTCGCGCTGATCAGCAGAGCATCCGCGGCGGGAATCGCGAGCACATTTTCAATTTGTTCCTTGACGAAATCGGTTTGCGCGGCGGGCAGATCGATTTTGTTGATCACGGGGAGAATCGTCAAATTATTTCCGGCTGCAAGGAAAGTATTCGCCACGGTCTGCGCTTCGACGCCCTGGCTGGCATCCACAACGAGCAGGGCGCCCTCGCACGCGGAAAGCGCGCGCGACACTTCGTAGGAGAAATCGACGTGCCCGGGGGTGTCGATTAAATTGAGCTGGTAAGTGTTGCCGTCTTTCGCGGTGTAATGCAGGCGGATGCTTTTTGCCTTGATGGTGATGCCGCGCTCGCGCTCGAGATCCATCGAGTCGAGCACCTGCTCGTGCATTTCGCGCTGCGAGAGCGCGCCGGTCATTTCCAGCAGGCGGTCCGCGAGGGTGGATTTGCCGTGGTCAATGTGCGCGATGATGCAAAAATTGCGTATGAACTTCGGGTCCATTTAACTCGTTTTTCGCCTTCGCTTCGCGACTGCTTTTGTTTTTTAAGTTCCCGGCAGGAGCCGCATGCTTCGGGGAGCCAAGACACCAGGCCGCGCAAAACCATGCCGTGTGACAATTCAGTTTGCCACAAGGAGTGAGTAGTGGGTAGTGAGTAGTGGGCGAGGTCGGGCGGCGGTGGCAGAATATTCGAAATCGCGCCGAAAACACTAGCGGAGACGGCGCGTCTAAGAAAGCGGAGGTAACCTCGAAATGACGAAACGATTGGCGATTCTCGTAGTTTGGGCCATGGCAATTCCGGCGTTTGCACAGGACCAGAAGCCGGCGCCGACGCTGAAAAGCGTTTTGCTACAACAACTAAAGGACACGCATACCAACAGCAACTGGTTCGTGTGCGCTGATGTAGCGTTGGCGGGAGTGACACCGGAGCAAGCGAACTGGAAGGACGGCAAGGGGAATCACTCCGTCGGCCAGCTGGCGTATCACATCTGGTTCTGGAATGAGCGCAATCTGCGCAACATGAAAGGCGAGCATCCGGAAAAATTCAGCGGCAACAACGACGAAACCTTCGACAAGTTCGACGCGAAAAGCTGGAACGAAACCGTGCAGAAGCTGGACGCGGTACTGACGGAACTGGAAAAGATGGTCGAGAACGCCGATGACGCAAAGTTGAAAGCCATCGCTCCGACAATCGCAAACATCAACGCACACAATGCCTACCACATTGGGGAAATCGTGATGGTGCGCAAGGAGCAAGGCGTCTGGGATGCCAGCAAGGGCGTGAAGTAAAATCGCCAACCGTTCGGGATACTCACTCGTCGCGGAGAGTGCGGATGGGCTCGACGCGGGTCGCGCGGTACGCCGGGATTGCGGTGGCGAGTACGCCGACCGCGACAAGAAGAACGGCAACCGTTCCAAGAGTGAGTGGATCGGTGGCGCGAACACCGTAGATCAGCGACGATACGACCCGACCCAAGCCCAGGGCTGCGGCGAGGCCGATGGTGACGCCCAACAGAATGGGCTTCATGCCATCGGTGACGATCATTTTCAAGACATCGGAGTGGGAAGCGCCGAGAGCCATGCGTATACCGATTTCGCGGACGCGGCGTCGAACAGCGTAGGAAAGCACACTGTAAATGCCGACGGCTGTGAGGATCAGCGCGAGCGCAGCGAAGGCGGCCAGTAAAAACATGTTGGAACGCTGAGGCCTCAGAGTATTAGAAATCAATTCGTTCATGGTCACCACATCGGTTACCGGAGTTTCCGGGTCGATCTGGTGCACGGCGCTGCTTACTGCCGTGACGAGGCTCATGGGGTCTCCCCCAGTACGCACGGCAAGACTCATAGGAAACGAGCGCCAGGGTTCGGAGGGTGGCGCAATAATCTGGTACAGGGGCCAGTAAACGGTGGCAACTGGCCGGGTTTCATCGAGAGAATCCAGCTTCACATCACCCACAACTCCCACGATTTCGCGGGACACACCCGGATAGAAAGTTAGCGTGAGATGTTTGCCGAGCGGGTTCTCGTTGGGCCAAAAGCGCTTGGCCATGGATTCGCTGATGATCACGGCCGGATTTCTGCCAGCCACGTCATCATCGGTGAGGTCGCGGCCGCTCAGGAGCGGGACAAGCATCGTGTGCAAATAGCCGGGACTGATGCAGCGTACGTCCACTTCGGGTTGGTCAGCCATGGGCACGACTGGTTGACCTTCGATGGCGACGGGCTGATGGGAGCCGCCGCGGCCCATGGGAAGGTCATCAATTACGCCGGCGGATTGAACGCCTGGAGTGGAGCGAACTTGCTGAAGGACGCGATCGAAAAAGGAGGTATACGAAGCCGGAGTTGGGAATTTGTTGGTGCGAATAGAAACGGTCATGGTGAGCAAGCTATTTGGATCGAAGCCGGGTTTGACGTTGCTGAGCTGCCACAAGGTGCGAACCATGAGGCCTGCGCCAATCAGCAGAACTAAGGAGAGAGCAACCTCGGAGACAACCAGAAGGCCGCGTGTTTTGCCGCCTCCGGACTCGGAACTGCCGCGTCCCTGACCTTGTTTAAGGGCTTCATTGACATCCGTTTTCGTAAAACGCAGCGCCGGAAGAAGACCGGCGAGGGCGCCAGCGAAGAGAGCGAGGAAGGCGGTGAAAGCGAGGACAGGGGCGTTGAGAGTGATCTCCGCGAAACGAGGGAGCCGGTCGGCGAGGAATTTGACGATCAGTGTAGTGCCAAAGCGGGCCAGAAAGAGGCCCACTGCGCCTCCGGCAACGGAGAGGAGCAGAGTCTCCGCAAGGACCAGGCGGAGAATTGCACCGCGGGTAGCTCCGAGAGCGGAGCGAATAGCGATTTCTTTTTTTCGGGCGAGGATTTTGCCGAGAACGAGATTGGCGACATTGGCGCAGGCGATCAGTAAGACGAATGCGACGGCTCCTAACAACACCAGCAGAGCGGGCCGGACATTGCCGACAAGCTGTTCGCGCAGAGGAAGGATGGTCGCGCCCCAACCTTTGTCGTCCTCAGGATAGAGCTGTTCGAGGCGAGTGGAAATGGAGCTGAGCTCGGCTTGCGCTGCGCGAATATCCACGCCGGGTTTGAGCCGGCCGATGACCAGGTAGTTGTGATTACCACGTATCGCGCGCTTTTCGCTGGTCCAGGCAAGTGGCGTCCAGAGCTGAGCCCAACTGGGAAACTTAAAATTGGGAGGCATGACGCCGAGGATAGTGTACGGCTCGCCGTCGAGAACGATTTTTTGGCCAATGACAGAAGGGTCAGCGCCAAAGCGTTCGCGCCAGAGGGCGTTGCCGAGGACCACGACGTGGCCCTGGCCGGGGCGGTCATCGTCGGGAGTAAATCCGCGGCCGAGAATAGGTTGAACGCGAAGGATCGAAAAGAAGCCTGGAGCGACGGGAGCGGCTTGAATGGATTCCGGGCGTTCCTTGCCGCCGACGTTGAAGCGAGCGCCGCCGTAAGCGGCCATGTCTTCAAAGGAATGGTTCATGCTCCGCCAATCGAGGTAGTTTGCCGGCGAGACAGAGAACAAACTTATTCCTGGGAAGCTTTTTGCCGGAGGGACGTGCCAAATCTGCATGATGCGGGACGAGTCCTGGTAGGGAAGCGGCCGAAGGAGAACAGCGTTGACCACGGAAAAGATCGCCGTGTTTGCGCCGATGCCCAGAGCGAGTAGGAGGATGGCAGTGACGGAAAAACCGGGGTTGCGGAGAAGGACCCGAATGCCGAGTTGAAGGTCTGAGAATAAGTTACGCATACGAAGGCCCTCCTGGCCGCCGATGAAAGGCAGGCGAGCGGTAACATCCATAGAGACGAACCAAACGGTAAAAGGTTCCTCGGATTTGGCGAGGGCTGGACGTGCCGGATACCACAAAGCGCAATTGCACGAGTTTTGCGAGGCTCGCGGACGGGGTATATAGTTGAAAGAGGGCGTGGGCACCTCGCATTGCGCACGACCCGGCAGAAGAGTTTCTGGTCAGCCGACAGGCAAAGCAAAGGCAACCCGGATAGATGGCTTCAGACGTCAGCAAACATTTGGACCGCGCCAAGCGATTCCTCGAGAAGAACCGTGTCGAGGACGCCATCGAGGCGTATCTGGCGGTGCTCGATGAGGCGCCGCAGCACCAGGAAGCAACGCAGGCGCTGGGAGACCTATACGCGCGGATGGATCAACCAGACCGCGCGGCGGTTTACTACGGCATGCTGTTCGATTTGCTGATCGAGCCGCGCGACGAGACCAAGGCGCTGGCCATCTACAACCGTTTTCTTCGCAGCGCTTCCAACTCGCAACCTCCCGAGCGCATCGCCCGGTATGCGTTCCTGCAGCAAAAACAGAATCATCCGGAAGAAGCCATCGATCAGTACACCAAGGCGGCGGAACTCTTCACGGGCGCGGAGCGTCACGAGGACGCTCTTTTCTGCTGGGAACGAATCGCGCAACTCGATCCGGAAAACCTCAGCCGGCAACTGCGCTTGGCCGAAGCGGCCGAGCAGATTGGCAAGAACGCGCTGGCTGCGCGCACTTATCTCCGTGCTGGTCAGCTTGCGACGGCGGGTGGCTCCGAGGTTGACGCGCTCAAGCTGCTGGGACGGGCGTACAAACTGGCGCCTCAAGAACGGAGCGTCGCCCTACTGTATGCTCAATCCAAGTTGAGAAGCGACGAAGCGGCGGAAGCGGCCACGTTGCTTGAGCCCTTTGCGACCACCGAGAGCGATACCGTGTTTCTCGAGACTTTCGGCGACGCGCTCATTCGCGGAGGGAATCTCGACCGGGCGCGCGAAATTCTCGAAAAGCTCTTGCGTGAAAAAAACGCGGGAGCGGAGCGGCTATTCGCGCTGGCCGATGCTTACGCGTCCTCCGCGCAGACCACCAAGGGCGTGGACGTGTTGCAGCTGCTCAAGCGCCGCATGTACGCGGACAAGCGGCAAAATGATTTCGCGACGCAACTGGAATCGGTGGCGTCAAAACATCCGCATTCGCAGGGCATGCTGGAATTCTGCGCCGCGGTCTGCAACGAGCTGAACCGTGAGACGCAGTATTTTGAAATTCTGGTGAAATTATTCGATGTGTACTTCAACGCGGGCGATTTCCGGAAAGCCTGCGATTCTCTCGAGCGGCTAGTGGACATCGACGCGTACGACTACCGAAACCAGGAGCGGATGGAAAAACTTCGCGGCCACGTGGACGAAGCATTTCTAAAACGGATGGGTGGCAGGCTGTCGAAGTCCATGACCACATCTTCCCCGCCGCCGTCACACACGGGAGCGGGAGGAGGCGTTGCGCCAGCGCCGCCGAACACGGACGAAGCCAAGCACGCGCAAGCGCTTGAAGATCTGATCGTACAGACGGAAATTTTCCTACAGTATTCGTTACAGACGAAGGCGCTCGAACGCTTGCAAAAGATTGCCAGCATGTTTCCGGGCGAGGAGGCGCGCAACGCGCGTCTGCAAAATCTCTATCAGATGGCGAATTGGTGGCCTCCGGGGGCTGCGAAACCCAAGCAAGAGCCGGCGGCAGCAGCGCAACCCGTCGCGCCGGTCGTGGAAGCGCAACCGGTTCAAGTCACGCGGACGGGCGTGTACAGCGCGGAAACGCTGCGCGATCTCTCCAAGATTTCCGAAATCAATCAGAAGATTTTCCGGCAACAGACGCCGCGCGCCATGCTGAATACGGCGGTGAGCGAAGTGGGTTCGCATCTGCGAGCAACGCGATGCCTCGCCGTCGTGGGCGCACCCGGGAGGCCTCCGGAAATGTCCGCAGAGTTTTGCGGCCAGTCGAGCAAAGCGGCGCCGGGCGCGCAGGTGGTGCTGCTCCTCGCGGAAATGGAAAAGGCGGAGCCGGACGAGCTGGGCGGTTTGGTGGTGGATGCGACGGAAGGATCGATTCTCAAAGAGCTGGGACTGGCGACGGCGCTCGGCGTAATCATCACGGATAAGGAAACGCAGACGGCGGCGGGAATGCTGATTGTGGGGCAGGCCGAGCCGCACAAATGGAGACCCAACGAAGCCTATTTTTTGCAGGCGATCGGTGACCAGATGCTGATGAGCGTCAGCCACACGCGATTGCGGTCGCTGGTGCGGCGCATGGGCGTTTCCGACGAACGCACGGGCCTGCTGAGCCGGAGTTCGTACCAGAGTTGTTTGTTGACGGAAGCCGACCGCGCGCGCACGCAAGGAACGCCGCTGTCGCTGACGATTCTGCAGATCGATCGCGGCGCGGAAATCTTGCGGCAACAGGGCGAATCTCCGCTGGAGCGGTTTTTGGAGCAACTGGCGCGATCGTTGCAGCCAATCGTGCGGCAGAACGACGTAGCGGTGAAATATACGTCGTGGTCGCTGGCATTTATTTTGCCCGATACTACGTTGGCGGGGGCGCAGAATCTGGCGGATAAATTGCGGAGGGCCGCTTCCGGCTTGCGGCCGCCGTGGGATACGACACAAATCACGCTGAGCGCGGGGATCGTCGAGGCGGTGGCGAAACACGAATTCGACAGCGAAGACATTGTGACGGACTTGATCAATCGCGCGGAATTCAGCGTGGAAGAAGCACGAAAAAAGGGCGGGGATACGGTGGTGACGCTGGAGACGCCGAGGGTTTAGCACGGATCTCGCAACTGATTCCGAACTAGAGATAGCACGCGAATAAGACCGCGGAGCCTTAAGATGAGGTCTGAAAGCAATCGGAGGGCTGCGTGCGCCTCTTGAGTCTCACACTATTGAGTACTCTCGCGGTTTGCGCCTCATGTGGGCGCAGCCATCGAGAGATGTCAACTCATCCCGAGGCGTTAGTTGTTTATCCAGGCGCCACTCGAGTCGTCTATGCGAAGTGGCAGGGCACTGACCAATTAAGTTACCAGGTCGCGGTTGAGTATCCGGCAGAAAGCGTTCTCTCATACATATCGGAGCAGCTGAAAACCAAGAACTGGCGAGTTCTCGTGGACGACTATTGGAATCCAAGGCTTCAATCGTCACAGGTTCGAGGATGGACACAGTTTGCAGATGCGACGGTCAATCCTGAGGCCACAGTGGATCAATGGCTCGGTGAATGGCAAAACCAAGGGGGAGATGTCGCTTGGTATTCTCTACAGTACAGATATCCGCCTGGTGACCGACAAACGTTGGTGGTGCAGGCTGGGTTTATACCGGCAAGTCCGGCAAAGAAACCATCACGGCCCACGATCTTGAAAAAATAACAAAGTCACAGGAGTCGTTTATCCTAGATTCCCACCGCCCACTGATTTGTTCTTGTCGGATTCAAGGGTAAACTGAGGAACGGTTGAGTTCCAGAAGGCGAAGTGAGGGAAGCATGTTTCCAACGGATGTGGTGATAGTGGCGGGGGCGCGGACGCCGATGGCGCGGTATACCGGAGCGTTTTCGGAGGTGAGCGCAATAGATTTGGCTGTGCATGCCTCGAAGGAGGCGATTCGCCGGTCGGGCGTGGACCCGGCGGAATTCGATCACGCGATTTTCGGGAACGTGATGCAAACCAGCGCGGACGCGATTTATGGCGCGCGACATGTGGGATTGAAAGCGGGACTGAAGACGGAGACGCCCGCAGTCACCGTCAACCGGCTGTGCGGATCGGGAATTGAAGCGGTGTCGCAGGCGGCGCAGCGTCTGCTGTTGGGTGAAGCGACGATGGTTCTTGCCGGCGGCATGGAGAATATGACACAGGCGCCATTTGTGATTCGCGGGGCGAGGAACGGTTTGAAGCTGGGCGGCGGGGCGCTGGAGGATTTTCTGTTTGTTGGCTTGACGGACACTTACTGCGGATTGCCGATGGCGATGACGGCGGAAAAGTTGGCCGAGCAGCACGGCATCACGCGCAGGGACGCGGATGCTTACGCGTTGCGCAGCCAACAAGCCGCGGATGCGGCGTACAAGGCGTGCAGGATGAAGGAAGAGTTGGTGCCCGTGGAAGTGAAGCAGGGGAGAAAGACGATTGTGGTGAGCGAAGACGATCACCGGCGGCCGGAAACGACAATGGAGACGCTGGAGAAATTGCCGCCATCGTTCAAGAAGGACGGAATTGTGACGGCGGGGAACGCCAGCGGAATCGTGGATGGAGCGGCGGCAGTCGTGGTGACGCGTGAAAAGATCGCGAGAGAGCGCGGGTTAAAGCCGATTGGACGAATTGTATCGTGGGCCACAGCGGGGGTTGATCCGAGCTTCATGGGGATCGGGCCGGTGCCGTCCTCGCAGAAGGCGCTCAAGCTGGCGGGGCTTGCTCTCGAACAGATGGACCGCGTCGAAGTGAATGAAGCATTCGCAGCGCAATACCTGGCGGTGGAGAAGGCGCTGGGGTTGAATCGCGACAAGACGAATGTAAACGGAGGCGCGATTGCGCTGGGACATCCGTTGGGAGCAAGCGGAACGCGGCTGCTGATCACGATTTTGAACGAATTGCGGCGAAATAATCTGCGCTACGGACTGGCGACGGCTTGTATTGGGGGCGGGCAGGGGATTGCGATGGTCGTGGAGGCGCTGAAAAATTGAGGTCAATGGAGTAGAGGAAGTATAGGGCGTAAAGGAAAAAAGTCTCTGGTAGACTTTGAAGGCTCGTGAGCAGGGCACGAGGTATCGTGGCCCTGAGCTTCGCGGGTGTTGAATGGTTCCCTCGAGTGAGGGCGGCAGGCGGGAATTCCAAGAGGAAAATATGGCGATTCAAAAAGTGGGAGTCGTAGGGTGTGGATTGATGGGGTCGGGAATCGCGCAGGTATCTGCCGCAGCAGGGTTTGCGACAGTGGTGCGGGAAGTAAGCCCGGAAATTGTCGAGAAGGGGCTGAAAAGCATCGAGAAGAATTTAGCGCGGCTGGTGGAGAAGGGGACAATCACAACGGCAGCGCAGAGCGAAATTCGCGGCAGGTTGAAGGGAACAACGGCGCTGGGGGACTTGAAGGATTGCGACGTCATCATCGAAGCGATCATTGAACAATTGCCTGCGAAGCGCGAACTGTTCTCAGCGCTTGATGCGCTTTGCCCTCCATCGACAATTTTTGCGAGCAACACTTCGTCGCTGACCATCACGGAAATTGCCACGGCCACTAAGCGGCCACAGCGGTTCGTGGGACTCCACTTTTTCAATCCCGTTCCGATCATGAAGCTGGTGGAGGTGGTGCGGACGATTGCGACGGATAAGGAAGTGTACGAGGAGATGGTGGCGTTCGGCGCGAAGCTGGGAAAGACGCCGGTGCGCGCGCACGATTCAACGGGATTTATCGTCAACCGGCTGCTGGTGCCGTACTTGCTGGATGCGATTCGCGCGCTGGAAGAGGGCGTGGGCTCGATCGAGGACATCGATAACTCGATGAAGCTGGGATGCGGGCATCCGATGGGGCCGTTGACGCTGCTGGATTTCGTGGGACTGGATACGACATATTACATTTCGCAGATCATGTTCGAGGAGTTTCACGAAAAGAGATTTGCGTCGCCGCCGTTATTAAAACGGATGGTGCTGGCCGGATGGAACGGAAAGAAAAGCGGCCGGGGATTTTATGATTATTCCGATCCCGCGAAACCAAAGGCGATGAAGTTCTAGAAGTTTGAGATTAGAGGTTGGAGGTTAGAAAGAGAAAAGAGTTACAGACAGAGAGCATCCAGGCCCCAAACGGACCGGGATGCAGGAAACGGGACAAAATGGGATACGAGAATCTGTTGTACGAAAAAAAGGACGGGATAGCGTTCATCACGTTCAATCGGCCGAAAGTTTTGAACGCCTTGAACCGGAAGACAATTGAAGAGTTGCGAGATGCGCTGTTGGATGCCCGTGACGATTCGGCAGTTCGCGTACTGATCCTGACGGGCGCGGGCGAAAAATCATTTGTGGCAGGGGCGGACATCGGGGAGCTCTCCGTGCAGACCCCGGTCAAGGGGAAAGAGTTCTCCCTGTTCGGACAGAGCGTGATTCATTTGCTGGAGACCATGGGGAAACCATCGATTTGCGCGATCAATGGATTCGCGCTCGGCGGCGGATGCGAGGTCGCGCTGGCGTGCACGATTCGAATAGCCAGTAAGACAGCAAGGTTGGGGCAACCAGAGGTGAAGCTGGGGATTTTGCCGGGATACGGCGGTACACAGCGGCTGGCGCGGCTGTGTGGAAAAGGAGCGGCTCAGGAACTTTGCCTGACCGGCGAAATGATTTCCGCGGAAGAAGCGCAACGAATCGGGCTCGTCAATCATATCTACGAACCGGCGGAACTTCTTCCCGCAGCGGAATCAATGGCGAAGAAAATCATTGCAAACGCGCCCGTGGCCGTGAAGTACGCGATGGAGGCCATCGAACGCGGTGTGGAAATGCCTCAGGAAGAAGGCCTCTTCCTCGAGGCCACGCTCTTTGGTTTGGCGTGTGCGACGGAAGACATGCGCGAGGGAACAAAGGCGTTTTTGGAGAAGCGACCGGCAAAATTCGCCGGTAGGTAGAAGCGAGCGGGTCGGATCAAATATGGCGGAGAAACTAAAACCGGGGAGAATCGAAGGCGAGCTTAGCGCGAGTGGATACAGGTTCGGGATTGTTGTGAGCCGCTTTAACAGCTTTATCACCGAGCGGCTTCTGACCGCAGCCCTGGACGCATTGGAACGCGCGGGCGCCGCGAGCGAGGCAGTGGATGTCGTGCGCGTCCCGGGGTCCTTCGAATTGCCATTGGTTTCGAAAAAGCTTGCCCTGTCGGGACAGTATGACGCGCTGATCGCCATCGGATGCGTCATCCGGGGAGAGACTTCCCACTACGATTACGTTTGTTCGGAGACTGCGCGAGGGCTGCAACTGGCGCAGATGGATTCTGGAGTGCCAATCATATTTTGCGTTCTGACCTGCGACACGCTAGAGCAGGCCATCGATCGCGCGGGACTGAAGGGCGGCAACAAGGGTTTCGAGGCCGGACTTGCGGCGATCGAAATGGCGCAACTCTCGCGCAGACTGCGCGGGTCGCGGAAGAAGCCCCCCGAGGGCGTAAAGCGGCGGCGCCGGTAAAGTGTCGCTGCGCACAAAATCCCGGGAATTCGCAATGCAGATGCTATTTCAATGGGACATGAGCCAGCAGGATCCCGCAAAATTGGAAGCGAAGTTCTGGCGGTCCGCGAAGGCTTCGGACCCAACTCGTGCATTTGCGAACCGCCTATTCGAAGGAGCAGTGAAGGATTCGGCTTCGCTCGACGAACTGATCGTCCAACAAGCAGCGAATTGGCGAATGGAAAGGCTCGCGGTAATTGATCGAGCGATTCTGCGGCTGGCCATTTACGAACTGCGAACCACGGACACTCCTCCGAAAGTCATCCTGAACGAAGCGGTCGAACTGGCAAAAAAATTCTCTTCAGAAGAAGCCGGATCGTTTGTCAATGGGATCCTCGACGCTGTCCATAAATCATTGAAAAAGAACTAGTTAATGGCGCACCTCGTTTCTCGAAAGAAAAGGAAAACAGACTGTTTTCCAATCCGCGAAACTTTTTGTTCCGTCCAGGGTTTTTTCTGAAACATCCGGACAGGTCACGGAAAGTACTATTCAGGAGAGAAAATCATGAACGCCGAGAAAATATTTGGACGAACCGCGCTTGCCCTCGCGATTGCGTGCCTGCCGGCTGGAAGCCTGCATGCCCAGACCGCGGACCCATCCTCGCAGCAGCAGGACATCCAGAAAGATAAGAAGGACCTCCGGAGCGACAAGAAAGATCTGAAAAGCGATCGTGCTGACCGGAATCAAGACCAGAAAGACATCAACAAGGACAAGCGCGACCTTACAAACGACAAACAAGACATTCGCAAGGATAGCAAGGACATAAACAGCGACAAGCGGGATGTCCGGAGCGACAATCGCGACATCTCTAAGGACAAAACGGATCTCGCGAAGGACCGCACCGACCGCAACGCCGACCAGCGTGACATCAATCACGACAAGACGGACCTGGGTAAGGACCGCACGGACCGGAATCGCGACCAGGCGGACATCAACAAGGACAAGACTCAATTGACCAGCGACGAACAAAAGTATGGAGCGAACAGCTCGCAAGTTGCGGCCGACAAGAAGGACCTCTCGACTGACCGGAAAGATCGTAATGTCGACCAGAAAGACATCAATCACGACAAAACGGATTTGAGCAAGGATCGGACGGACCGGAATGCCGATCAACGCGACATCAACCGCGACAAGACCGACTTGTCAAAGGATCGCACCGACCGGAACAAGGACGTGAAGGACCTGCAAGCCGATCGCACTGACCGCAACCAGGATGTGAAGGATGCGCAAAAGGATCAAACAGATCTAAGCAAGGATCGCAAAGACCGAAACAAAGACCAAAAAGACATCAACAAGGACAAAAAGGATCTCAAAGCAGACCGCAAGGATCTGCGGAAGGATCGCAGAGCGGCCGGTGGGCGCAAACACTAAGCTCCAACAAACTCGATATGAAGAGGGGGGCCGCTCGGATCCGTCCGCGCGGCTTTCCTTTGTTTGCATTGCTAGGCGAACACGCCGTCTCGAATTGTTCCCGGCAAAGCTTGCCAAGCAGATCGTCTAACGGCTGCAATGCGGGCGATTCTGTCACGAATTCGAATCGCACATCCCGGGCGTCTAACTCTTTGCAAGTCGACGAGGTCGCTCAGATGTTTATGGTGCCTTCAAAGACTTTTACGGCGGCGCCGCTTACACGCGGCACGAGCTTTTTGCCCGTTTGGGTGACTTCCACCTCGATATGGCTGGGACGGCCCATTTCTTCCCCTTGAAGAATGCTGAGGGTGTGACCGGCCGCCAGCTCGCCATGCTGGACTAGATATGCGCCGAGCGAGCCAGCAGCGGACCCGGTGCCTGGATCTTCGTATATTTCCCAGGGGAGCATGCCGCGAGAGAAAACCTTGCCGTTGCCGCCTAGCGCAAAACAGTATGCCATCGTCGCATTCTTGCCCAGGAGCTTGCGCAGTTCGAACATACTCATGGCGATTTTGCTGAGTGTCTCCCGATTCCTGAGAGGCACCATGAGATTAAAAATGCCGGTAGAGACGCACTCCGGCTCGAGGTGAGGGTCGAAATCCTTCGAAGCGAGGCCGAGCGATTTTGCCAACGCCGCTTTCTTGAATTTGATGGGGCGGAAAGCCGCTACTGTCTGCGTCATGGTGACGCGTTGCGGGCGGCCGTCCTTAAAACGTATTTCGACGGGCAGCACACCGGCGCCGGTTTCCTGCATTACGTGCACGCCGCCTTCCTGCGCGGGGACCACGCCTAGCTCCGCAAGTAAGAACCAGGTCCCGACAACGGGGTGGCCGGCAAGCTTCAGTTCCTGCTGGGTGGTGAAGATTCGCAAGCGGGCCAGGGCGCGCTCGTCCGTCGGCTTTTGCACGAAGACGGTCTCGGCGAGGTTCATTTCGCGGGCGATGGCTTGCATCTGATCGCTCGAAAGGCTGTCGCCGTCGGTGAAGACGGCCAACGGATTGCCTTCAAAACGCGAGCTCGTGAAGACGTCGAGTGTATAGAAGCGGTGTTCCATGGTGTGCCGAGTCGTTGCCCGAACAAGTTCGCGAATCAAATGCGCTCGAGCTGGGCGACAGTCCTTTCGTTCTGGATATTGCCGGTGTTCAGAGTCGATTTAGGTTCGACAAGGACAAGATGAACTTCCTCATCCGCGACCGGAAGATGCTCGATGCCGCGCGGCACGATGATGAACTCGCCCTCGCGGATGGTGGCTTCGTGATCGCGAAATTTCATCCGCAAAGTGCCCTTGGTGACCAGGAAAAGCTCGTCCTCGTTGTCGTGATGATGCCAGACAAATGCTCCCTTTAGTTTAACAGCCTTGATGTGGCAGTCGTTCACCTCACCCAGGATGCGAGGCTTCCAATAGTCCGTGAAGAGGTTGAATTTCTCCTTGAGATTGACGGTTTCCATGTGCACTCCTATGAAGCTTGCACGAGCTTCGTTACGGCAGAAAGTACGCGACGCGTCGTTTCGATTTTGGAGGTTTCAGAATAGATTCGAAGAACGTTTTCCGTTCCCGAGGCGCGGACCAGCACCCAGCCGATTTCGTCAAGATAAATTTTATTGCCGTCCATATTTTCGCGTCGCACTACGGGCCATTCGAGTAGAGACTGCACGCCGCCGTCCGAGAATTGCGCCATGGCCTTCCGCTTTTGGGATGGAGTGGCGTGAAGATCGACTCGGCCGTAGTGATATTCCCCAAATTCAGAGTGGAGCGCCGCGAGCAATGCGCCGAGAGATTTTCCGTGCCAGGCCATCAGCTCCGCCAGGAACAGCGCTGAGACTGTGGCGTCGCGTTCCGGCAAGTAGAGGCTGGTACCGATTCCCCCGCTTTCCTCGCCGCCAATCAAAATATTCTGTTCGAGCATGAGCTCGCAGATGTACTTGAAGCCGATCGGGACCTCGTGGAGCTTGCGGCCGAATTTCGCGGCGAGCTTGTCGATGAGCTTTGTGACGCTGAAGGTCTTCGCGATATCTCCGGGAAGATTGCGAGTCCCTGCCAGGTGCCAGACGAGAAGTGCGAAGATTTGATGCGGGTTGATGAACGAGCCGTCGCGATCTATGGCTCCGATGCGGTCCCCGTCGCCGTCGGCGCAGAAGCCGGCGTCATACTTGCCGGCGAGAACGGATTGGCGCAGCGCTTCGATGTGTGGCTCGATGGGCTCCGGATTCACGCCGCCAAAGCGCGGATCGCGCGCGCCGCGAATTTCGTCACAGGCGATTCCGTTGCGACGGAACAGCTCGACAAGGAGGCCCGCGGCTGAGCCGTGCATGACGTCGGAAACGAAGCGGAACTTGGCTTTGCGAAGGCGATCCCAGTCGATAAGTTTTTCGAGAGTATCGAGGTAAGGAGCGCGCGGTTCCAGCGCATGGATCAGCTCTTTGCGTGGAGGCAGAGGCAGCGCGCTATTACTCAGCACTTCGGCAAGTTCTTTTTCGATTTGTGCGACGATGGAGGGCAACGCGCTGCTGCCGTAACTCGCTTTGTACTTGATGCCGTTCCAGCAGTACGGATTATGGCTGGCTGTTATGACGATGCCTCCCGCAGCGCCGCGCTGGCGAACGAGCTGCGAAATCGCGGGCGTAGGGCAGGGTTTGTCCGCCAGCCAGACAGGCGTGCCGGTGGAACTAATAACCTCGGCGGCCGCGGCGGCTACACGGTCGGAAGCGAAACGATGGTCGTAGCCGATCAACACACCTTTGCGCGCGTCTTCGCCTCGGACGACGTAGCGAGCAATAGCTTCGGAAACGATTCGAGCGTTGGCAAATGTGAAGTCTTCCGCGATAATGCCGCGCCAACCGTCGGTGCCAAACTTGATCGCAGTCATAAGGGACAAGGGAAAGTATACGCGAAGCGATATATCCGCCATACAGCCGTATTGGCCGGAACACGCGCTAGAGGAGTTTTGTTAGCTTTCGTTCTTCGAGGGATTTTACCAGTCGCGCCACGTCCTGCGCGCGGTCGCGAGGAACGATGAGGAGGGCATCGGGAGTTTCGACGACTATCAGGTCGCGAATGCCGATGGCGGCAACGAATTTCGAAGGGCCGTAAAGGAAATTGCCAGTGGCGTCGAGGGTGAGACCGGGGCCTGTCAAAACGTTGTCTCCAGGTTGTTTGGCGAGGAGTTCGTAGACCGCCGCCCAGGAGCCGATGTCGCTCCAGCCCACGTCAGCCGGGATCACGAATACTTTTGGGGCTGACCCGGCGGCGCCGATCTGCAGGTCAGCCGCCATGTCGGGTTCGCCGGAGCGCGTCGCCGGTTCGAGAATTGCGTAATCTACGGAGATATTCTCGAGCTTTGGGTAAATGGCACGGAGTCGGCGCTGATACGTTTTTTTCCCTATGGTTTCGCCAAGCGACTCCAGCGCTTGATGTGTTTTTGGAAGAAAGCGTTTCAAGTTTTCCAGGAAAGTGGAGACTCGCCAGAAAAACATTCCGGCGTTCCAATGGTAGTTGCCGGAAGCGAGGTATTGCTGAGCAAGTTCGAGCTTAGGTTTTTCCGCGAAACGACGGACCGCGTAAACGGGAAAACCGAGCGAGTGCAACGCCTCTCCCGTGCGCTCGACATACCCGAAGCCGGTCTCCGGGCGCGTTGGAGGAATGCCAAGAACAACCATGCGGCCGGGCTCGCGCGCGACATCGAGCGCCGCGCGCACGATGCGGTGGTATTTTTCAACATCGGAGATGTAATGATCCGAGGGAAGAACCGCCATGAGAGCGTCGCTCTTGGCCATATCGCGGATGTGGACCGCAGCAAGGCCGATGGCCGCGGCAGTATTGACGCCAACCGGTTCGATCAGCACGCGCTTGCGTGCACCGGCTGGGAGTTGCCGACGAACCGCAGCCGCCTGCTCGGTGTTTGTTACCGTCCAGATATGCGGCGCAGGGACCAGGTGCAATAGTCGCTCGACGGTTTGCTCGAGCATCGTTTTCTTGCCAACAATGTTCAGGAGTTGCTTGGGAGTGCGCGTGCGGCTGCGTGGCCAAAAGCGCGTGCCGCGTCCTCCCGCGAGGATTACGGCGTGAGCCTTGAGTTTTTCGTCCGGCATGTCTGCGAGATGAATTTATCACAGAGCGCACACTGGGCACAGAGTACCTTGCGTGGGAAGGCGGGCGCGGAATTCGGCGGGAGGGGTTTCAGCCAAAGACGCATTGAGAAATGGCGGAAGCGGATACGCCTACGTCATGCAGGTGTTGCATGAGTACGGCGATGTCTGGGATGTAGGTGCGAAGCACGGCGGTAGGCTGAAGTGGGTGCAGCGCGACGAGATCAAGCGTCGCGGGGAGAAGCCAGCATTCGCCTGCTTTGTAGCGGGCCGCGCCGGACGGCCAGCCGAGATTGCCGCGTCCAGCGAGGAGGACGAGCAGCTGAAAATGGGCAGGATCGCCTGGGAATTCGCGCCGCTCGGAAAAATCCAGCCGCTCAGCCGCGAAATAGCGGCAAGCACAAAGAAGCTTAGTGTGACACTCGGCGGCGCCGAGATTTATATGAGGAACCTTGCCGCCATGGGAGAAACCGAATTCGATCACGTCGAGCGCCTTTTCAATGTGAAGCTCGCGAGGCTTGCCGTGGGCATCGCGACGGTCATAGTCGTAGACGCGATAGGTAATGTCGGAATATTCCTGAACTTCGCAGACCACCATGTCGGGGCCAATGGTGTGCGGCATTCCCGCGGGAATGAAGAAGGTATCGCCCGCGCGAACTTCGTGCGGCTGAAAGACATCCTCCAGGTTGTGGCCGGCGAGCGCCTCCAGGAATATCTCCCTGCTCACTCCGGGTTTCAGACCAGCCAGCAGCCGCGCTCCGGTTTGGGCCGAAGTGATGTGCCACATCTCAGTTTTACCGCGGCCGCCCGCAGATTTTTCGTAGACGGCGGCGTAATTATCATCTGGGTGGACCTGGATGGACAGTTTGTCCTTCGGGAATATGAATTTCACGAGGAGAGGGAAGTCCGGGACAGAGTTGAGCCGACTTCCCCGCCATTCAACAGACATTTTGTGCCAGGCTGCGCCGAGCGTCTCTCCCGCGTAAGGACCGGTTGCGACCTTGCAGTCCAGACCAGTGAGCCAGACCTCCCCCAGCGGCTCCGTGAGGTTCGATTTTTCCGGGAAGAGAGGAGCAAGCGAGTGCGCTCCCCAGATGCGCGGACTGAAGACGGGCTCAATGCGTGTTGGCTCAGGCTTCACTTTACTGGCAGAGCCGGCGCACTCCGGGAAAACCGGCAATGCGCATGGGCATCAGGAATCACGCGGCGGCTTCCACGCGTGTGAAAAAGCGCTGCAGGCGGCGGAGCCCTTCCTCGATCCGTTCGATGGATGTTGCGTAGGAGAGTCGCAGATAACCGGGAGCGCCGAACCCTTCGCCGGCCACCAGCGCCACGCGGGCCTGATCGAGCAGCAGTTTTGCAAGTTCCGCCGTGTCTTTGGCGACGGCATCCCCGGTCGAGCCATTGGCGAGATGCTTCGAGACATTGGGGAAAGCATAGAACGCTCCGCCAGGCATTTCGCATTTCACGCCTGGAATGGCATTCAAACCTTCGACGATGCGCTTCCTCCGCCGATCGTACTCCGCCAACATAACGGGCACCGACTCCATCGAACCGCGCATGGCTTCAAGCGCGGCATATTGCGCGACGGAGGTCGGGTTCGATGTTGACTGGCTCTGGAGCTTGGTGAGGGCCTGGATGAGATCGGGCGGGGCGAGCGTATAGCCGATGCGCCAGCCGGTCATCGCGAAGGTCTTCGAAACCGAACCGATAATAATCACGTTGTTCTTCGAAACCGGCGTGCTGGCAATCGAAAAGGGCTTGTGCGGTTCGTAGGTGAAGTGCGAGTAGCATTCGTCTCCCATCAGCCAGACATTGTGCTTTTTGCAGACGGCCAGGATACGCGCATACTCGTCAGGCGGAACGACACCACCGGTTGGATTGCTCGGCGAATTGAGAATCAGGAGTTTCGTTCTTGGCGTGACGGCTTTTTCAATGGCCGCGGCTTTCACGCTGAAACCGTCTTCGGGCCTCGTCTGAACGTACACCGGCTTGCCGCCCGCGTATTTTACGATGTCCGGAAAACTTACCCAGTAGGGCGCGGGGATAATAACTTCATCGCCCGCCTGCACCAGCACGCTCATTACATTGAAGATGCCGTGCTTGCCGCCAACTGTGACAATGCACTCCTTGGGCGCGTAATCGGAGCCGAGCTCGCGCTTGTGCCATGCGCAAATCGCCTCGCGCAGCGCCATGATCCCCGGCGTTGGCGTGTACTTCGTCTTATTTTCTTCGATGGCCTTGATGGCCGCCTTCTTGATGTGGTCCGGAGTCGGGAAGTCCGGCTCTCCCGGGCCGAAATCGGCGATGTCCACGCCTTGCGATTTCAAGCGATCGGCTTCCGCAATGACCGCCGCAGTTGGCGAAATTTGTATGCGATTGATTCGTTCGGTAAGTTGCACGCTTTCTCCTGGTGGAACTGATTTTAACCCGTTGCTTTCTTCAATGTCTTTTTTCGCGCCTGCGTGGCGCACAAAACCATTCTACGAAACTTTAGCCTTCAGCCGCTCTTCCACGATCGGCGGCACAAGCCCGTTTAGAGACGCTCCCAACTGCGCGATCTCCCGCACCAATTTCGAACTGAGATAGCTGTAAGAAAGTCCCGGCAGCATGAAAACAGTTTCCAGGCGCGGCTCAAGTTTCCGGTTCATGAGCGCCATTTGCAATTCGTATTCGTAATCCGAGACGGCGCGGATTCCGCGAAGGATTACGCCGGCACCGCGTTTCCGCGCATAGTCCACGAGCAAGCCGTCGAACACGTCCACTTCCACGGCCGTCCACTGTTTGCTCACTTCGCGAAGCATTTCGACGCGTTCCTGCACGGAAAATAACGGCTGCTTCTCCGCGTTCCTCAAAACGGCAACAATGAGCAGGTCAAACATCTTCTCACCACGCTCGATCAAGTCGAGGTGGCCGTTCGTCACCGGGTCAAACGAGCCGGGATAGATGGCGATAGAAGTTTTCATGTGCACCGCATGGATTGGCCTATTCTAACTCAGGCTGCGAGATTGTTGCTTCGCAATCTTTGGGCAGCCCGCGCGCCACGTTGAGTATTGGACGGCAGATTTTCCCTTCGCGCCGGACGCCGACTGTGACAGTATCCTGATGATCGTTCCATACGCCCAGCGATTTGACATTGGTTTTGGTTCGCGTTTTAAAAGGAGTCAAGCAAACATGGCTGCAGGCCCCTCGATGCGAGGTCTCTATTTGGTAGTTTTTGGAACTTTGATTGCAGCTGCATCGGCCGCTGCGCAGGGGCAGCAGGCCCTCAATCTTATGCCCGTCCCCGCAAGCATCCAATTTGGTTCGGGCAAGTTCATGTTGGATTCCAAATTCACGGTTGGATTCACCGGTTATACGGAGCCGCGCCTGGATCGAGCAGCGCAGCGCTTCCTCCGCCAACTATCCCGGCAGACTGGCATACCGATGGATTCGAAACCGGTCGTCGGCACGAAAGCCGTTCTAGTAATTCACACGGACCATGCCAGCAAAGAAATTCAGGAGCTTGGCGAGGACGAATCCTACGTGCTGGAAGTGAGCGCGGCCGGCGCAAAACTCAGCGCGCCGACTCCGCTCGGCACCTTGCATGGTCTTAAGACATTTCTGCAACTCGTGGACGTTTCGCCGGATGGCTTCGTCGCTCCCGTTGTCACGATAAACGATAAGCCGAGGTTTCCGTGGCGGGGATTGATGATCGATTCGGCACGCCATTTTATTCCCTTGGAGGTGGTGAAAAGAAATATCGATGGCATGGAAGCCGTAAAGATGAGCGTTTTCCATTGGCACCTTTCTGACAATCAGGGCTTTCGCGTGGAGAGCAAGAAGTTCCCAAAGCTCCAGGAAATGGGTTCAGACGGCCAGTACTATACGCAAGACGAAATTCACGAGTTAATTGAGTACGCGCGCGACCGCGGCATCCGCGTCGTGCCGGAATTCGACATGCCCGGCCATAGCACGGCTTGGTTCGTAGGGTATCCGGAACTCGTCAGCGCTCCTGGGCCTTACGAAATTGAAAGAAGATGGGGCGTCTTCGATCCGGCGTTCGATCCCGCGAACGAAAGAACCTACAAATTCCTCGATCAATTTATCGGCGAGATGGCGAAGCTCTTCCCCGATCACTTTTTCCACGTGGGAGGCGATGAAGTCAATGGAAAGCAATGGGCCGCAAACCCTGACATCCAGGCATTCATCAAGGCTCACAATTTGAAAAACAATCAGGAGCTGCAGTCCTATTTCAACAAGCGCCTCGAGCCGATCGTAAGCAGGCACGGCAAGAGCATGGTTGGCTGGGACGAAGTGCTGGACCCGACTCTGCCCAAGGACATCGTCATTCAATCGTGGAGAGGGCCTGACTCTCTCGCGGCGGCGGCTCAACAGGGCTTTCGCGGGATTCTTTCGAATGGGTTCTACCTGGATTTGGGCTGGCCCGCGGCGCGGCACTATGCGGTTGACCCGATGAGCGGCGCTGCGGCGAATCTCACAGCCGAAGAAAAAGCGCGAATCCTCGGCGGGGAATCCTGCATGTGGGCCGAGTACGTCAACTGGGAGAATATCGATTCGCGTATATGGCCGCGAAACGCCGCCATTGCAGAGCGTTTGTGGTCTCCGCAGGATGTGACGGATCCCGCTTCCATGTATGCGCGTATGGAGGTCATCAGCGAGCGGCTGGAATGGCTTGGCCTGACTCACAAGAGTTACTACCGGCAAATGCTTCAGCGAATCGCCGGCCCGAGCAGCCCTGAGGAGTTTGCTGCTCTTAGCACGCTGGCGAGCGTCGTCGAGCCGGTGAAGGACTATACTCGGGAGCGAACTGCGCCAGCTGAGCCGACCAGCGCCACACCTTTGTACCGAATTGTCGATGCCGTGCCGCTCGAAAGCGCCGCCGCTCGTCATTTCGGGAAACTGATCGATCAGCTGATAGCCGCGTCTTGCCATGACCCAGCAGCGGTTACACGTGTTCGTGCGCGGCTTATGGCATGGCAAGACAATGACGCCAAGCTCCGGCCATTGGAGGAGCGATCCTTCCTTGTGAAGGAAGTTTCTGCGAATTCGCAGGACCTATCGACATTGGGTAGCCTGGGTCTCGCGGCCTTGGATTTTATCGCCAGGAATCAACAAGCGCCGGACGATTGGAAGAACCAACAACTTGCAGTCCTTCAGCAGCTACAAACGGCAAAAGACCAGCTCTTGCTA
Organism: Candidatus Acidiferrum sp.; assembly: GCA_035310525.1. GTDB lineage: Bacteria > Acidobacteriota > Terriglobia > Acidiferrales > UBA7541 > Acidiferrum. The sequence goes on from DATGED010000012.1 coordinate 62,601, forward strand.
ATGCCCGTTCCAGCGGTTCAGAAGCTGGTTGAGGCTGCAGCCGCAGGCGGGGCCTGTTCCGCAGCGAACTAGCACGCGATTTCAGTCGGAATGTATGGGGTTATTTCGAAGCGGCCGTCCCGCGAGGGCAATCAGCCGAACCCGAGTCGGTGAAAGCCTTGCCTTCCGCAGGGATGAACTCCCATGTGTAATGGCCCGGAGTCAACGTAAGCTTGAGCACGCCATACGTGTCCGTGTTTCGTATTTCGCTGTTATCAAGCGCGAAGCCCAGCGGGTCGTGGCTGCGTCCCCCCGTGCCGACGACAATCTCGCGGATTCCGTTGACAGGATCGGCGTGGCCGTCGGGATCCTGAGGAGCAAAACGCTCATAGGAATGTTCGTGACCGGCCAAAACCAGAGCAGCGTGTGCGGCATAGAGATCGCGCCATAGTTCCTTCAGCTCCGGGTGGACGGCGTGGCTCTTGAACACCCCGCTGCTGAACAACGCGTGATGGCCATAAGCAAGGATGCAAGCGCTAGGGTGCTCCTCCAGGTCTGCCTTCAGCCACAGTTCCTGAAGAGAGCCCGCTGCGCAACCCCCGAGAATACTCGAATAACAATTCGTGTTCAGCGCCACGATGTGCCATGAACCGAGGTCGTAACTGTAATATCCCTTTCCGGCAGGCCCGGCCTGCTTGCCCCAGTATTGGAAGTAGCCCGAAGCGGTGCGATCCGCGTACTCGTGATTGCCCAGAGTGGGCCTCGTACGAGCTTTGAACTCGCCCCAAGTCGGGTCGTAACAATTCTTGAACTCGGCCGCGCTTCCTTTCTCGTAGGCCAAGTCTCCTGCCGCGAAGATGGTTCCAGGAATCTTTTCTAGGAGCTTGGCGGTGGCGCGAGCGCCTTCCGGGTCCTTGCAGCTTGCGATATCACCTGCTCCCACCAATACAAAGGTTTTCCCGTCAGACGAAACAGTAGACGGCGAAGGGTCTTTGTGAACCTGCTCGATAGCAGCAGGGTGCGCGGATTGAGAGCAGCCGGAGACTTCAAGGCAAGCGAGGAACAAGCTGAGATAAACCCCACGCCGAGCCAGGGCTCCTCCTTTACGGGTTTCATTCTTCAACATTCGTCTAGAAATTCCTTCAGCTAGACTATCACGACCATTCCAAAAGTCGCCCCGCTCGCGACAAAACGCTCGAGGATCGCCATTTGGTACAATCTGCGACGTTTCAAGGCAAGACATTAGGAATGCAGACCAATATAGTCTTATTATAATCTCAACGAAACAAAGGGTTTGGAGGGAAATTAGCGACCGGCTCGTTTGACTTGAGGCACCAAATAGAGTATCCTCCACAGTGCGACCGAATCGGTCGCATATCCTGCGGGGGCAGGAAACTGAGTGAGAAATGTTTAAGTTATCCAAAAAGGCCGATTATGGCCTTATCGCCGTCAAACATCTGGCGATGCACCGGCGAGAGCATGCATGCAGTGCAAACGAAATCGCTGAGGAGTATGGAATTTCGGTCACGCTGATGGCCAAGGTTCTGCAACGTTTGGCTCGCGAAGGTGTGGTGGTGGCGAAGCATGGCTCTACGGGGGGATATCAACTGGCCAAAGACCCTGGACAGGTGAGTGCGCTGGACGTGATCTCGGCCATTGATGGCCCGGTGCTCATAACCTCTTGCGTGACCAGCCATGGAAATTGTGAGACGACGGAAAGATGCTCGGTGCGCGAGCCGCTTCGTAGAGTGAATGAGAGCATTTTAGGAGTGTTGAGCACGGTAACGATAGCGCAGATGAGCGAGGACCCGAATGAGCCTGCGCTAATAGGATTGTCGAGCCCGATGCGCTCGGGAACGCACGTGAGTTCGAGTTAGGAGATGAAGGAAATGGCTGTCAAGCTGCCGATATACATGGACAATCACGCGACCACGCCTGTAGATCCACGCGTCGTGGAAGCGATGCTGCCGTATTTTACGGAGAAGTTTGGGAATGCCGCGAGCCGGAATCACAGCTTTGGCTGGGCTGGCGAAGAGGCGGTCGAAAACGCCCGTCAGCAGATAGCCGCTTTAATTGGGGCCACGCCGAAGGAGATCATCTTCACGAGCGGCGCGACGGAATCCGATAACCTGATGATCAAGGGAATCGCGGAGATGTTCCGCGAGAAGGGCAACCACATCATCACGCAGTCCATCGAGCACAAGGCTGTGCTCGATACCTGCAAGCGCTTGGAGAAAGAGGGGTTTGAAGTCACCTATTTGCCCGTGCAGCGCGATGGGCGCGTCAGCCTGGAGGACTTGAAGGCAGCCATCCGGCCGACCACTATCCTGATCACCATCATGTACGCCAACAACGAAATCGGCGTAATCAACCCTATCGCCGAGATCGGCAAGATCGCCAAGGAACACGGCATTTTCTTTGCCGTGGATGGCGTGCAAGCCGTGGGCAAGATCCCGGTCGACGTTCAAAAAGACAACATCGACCTCTTGGCCATCAGCGGACACAAGATTTACGGGCCCAAAGGCGTAGGTGCTCTCTATGTCCGGCGCCGCAATCCCCGCGTACAACTCTCTGCCATCATCGATGGCGGAGGTCACGAGCGCGGTATGCGTTCCGGCACTCTCAACGTGCCGGGCATTGTCGGCCTCGGCAAAGCCTGCGAACTTTGTCAGCAGGAGATGCAGCAAGAGGGCGCCCGGCTGGCGGCCCTCCGCGACCGTCTCAAAAAAGGCCTGGAGGCCAAGCTCGATGAAGTCTACATCAACGGCTCACTTGAGCATCGCCTTCCGAACAACCTGAACATGAGCTTCGCCTATGTCGAGGGCGAATCTCTCTTGATGGGCATCAACGATATTGCGGTATCGAGCGGTTCGGCCTGCACCTCTGCGACTTTGGAACCCAGCTACGTGTTAAAGGCGCTGGGCGTCGGAGAGGACCTGGCGCACACCTCGATCCGCTTCGGGCTCGGCCGGTTCAACACGCAAGAGGAGGTCGACTACGTCATTGACAAGATGGTCCAGGTCGTCACCAAACTGCGTGAGCTTTCGCCCCTTTATGAAATGGCCAAGGAAGGCATCGACATCTCCAAGATGAAGTGGCAAACCGCCTAAATCCTGCATCTAATGGGGTTGGGCAGGGATAGATCTCAAGAAGAGAAGGAACTACGATGGCAAACGAAGGTACAATTCGAATTCACCGCTCGATCGGCGGCACGGGAGCCGCTTTTCGGGTGACGTTTGTGCCCTATGAGGAAGGCGAAGAGGCCTCCGCTGCGGGCGAGCGCTCTTTTCACGAACTTCAGCAGGTTCGCGCCTTTCTGAAGATGCTTGGCGTTGGCGCGGAGTTCATCAAGGACGCTCTTCGCCAACTTACTGCGGGCCGTTCGGCCTCCGTGCCGAACGTTTCGCTCACGGAAAAGGCAGTGAAGGGCGCTGGTTTCGGGAATCTCGTCAATCTGGCTCGGAGCAACAGCTAAGGAGCAACCGCGAATGGCATATAGCGATAAGGTCGTTGATCATTACAACAATCCGCGCAACGTCGGAAGCATGCCGAAGGAAGACCCCAATGTCGGAACGGGTCTCGTAGGCGCTCCCGAGTGCGGCGACGTGATGAAGCTGCAGATGAAAATCAATCCCGAGACGCAGGTCATCGAAGAAGCCAAATTCAAGACCTTCGGCTGCGGCTCGGCGATTGCCAGCTCGTCGCTCGCCACGGAGTGGGTCAAGGGCAAGACGGTCGAGGAAGCTCTCTCGATCAAGAACACGGACATCGTGCGCGAACTTTCGCTCCCGCCGGTGAAAATCCACTGTTCCGTACTTGCCGAAGACGCCATCAAGGCCGCCATTGGCGACTGGAAGAAGAAGCACGGCGTCGAAGTGCCCGCAACGGAAAAGGCCGCGCACTAACTCTGCCCGGCCATGTGCGGAGGCCGCGATCAGTGCTCGTCCCGTCCCGGGACGTGGCAGACTACGCCTCGTATCGCTGGACGCCTGCGTTAGTTCGGCCCGAGGCTCTTGGAGTTTGCAAATGGCAACGGAACTAGCTAACCCAACCACCGCCACGATCCGCTTAACCGAGCGCGCGGCGAAGCAGATTCGCCTTCTGCTGGAAAAGGAAGGCGTGTCTCCGGAAGTCGGTGGCCTGCGCGTGGGCGTGCAAGGCGGCGGCTGCTCAGGCCTTTCCTACGCCATGCGCCTGGATACACAGGCGCGCGACCGCGACAAGGTTTTCGAAGAATTTGGCGCACGTATCTTTGTAGACCCGAAGAGCTTTCTCTATTTGAACGGCACCACGCTCGAGTATGAAGAGACACTCATGCGCCAGGGATTCGTTTTCCAGAATCCCAACGCCGCCCGCAATTGCGGCTGCGGCAGCTCGTTCACGGCGTAACGTAGGACAGACGGTAGCCTGTCGTTTTGACTTTTGCTTGTTTGGCGGATTTTTGACGGTTGCGGTGGGGGAGTTCAAGAGGCGAGTCTGACAAGTGGTTGGCAGCCGCACCCGCCAGCCACTTTTTTTTGTGCTCTCTAACGAGTAGGACCAATTTTGTCGGATATCCATAAATGACTCACACGACGCAGGCCCTGAATCCGCCTCTGGTTTGTTGGAACTGCCACGAGCGCACCCTTGGCATTCATTTCTGCCAAAGCTGCGGGAAGCTACAACAATTGCCAGGCAGCGCGGATTATTTCGCGCTCTTCGAGATGCCGCGCAAGCTATGGATTCGGATGGACGCACTGGAGCAGAAGTTTCTCCAATTGAGTTGGAAGCTGCATCCCGACAACTTCGTGAATGCCACGGAACTGGAGCGCGAACTCTCCTTGAAGCGCAGCTCCGAACTGAACGACGCCTATCGCACCCTCCGTGATCCCATCGCGCGCGTCGAATACCTGCTCGGTATCGAAAACATGCGCAAGGAGGGCGAGCACAAGCAGCAAGCTCCCCCCGAATTGCTCGAGGAAGTGTTCGAGCTCAACGAATCGCTCGACGAGCTGCGCGAAGCAAGATCTTCGGGCATCGATCTGGCTGGGCTGAAGTCCCGCCTCGAATCCGCCGAGCGGAATTTCGCCGAGAAGCTTGCATCTGTAGATACGCAGCTGCAAGGCGCAGCCCAGGAATGGGACGCCGCAGTTGACGCCAACGCCGATGAAGGTGCTCGCAAGAAACTCATGGCGCGGATGAACGAGATGCTGAATCGCCGTTCCTACATTCGGAATCTGGTGACGAACGTCGCCAAAGAACTGGGAGAGGTCTGAGCCAGGGCATGGGACGCATCGTTGGAATTGACCTAGGCACCACCAACAGCCTCGTCGCGTACATTGATCCGGAGACGAACCAGCCGAAGTGTATTCCGGGCCCGTATGGCAGCACATTGTGTCCCTCTGTTGTCAGCCTGGATTCGGACGGAAGCGTAGTCGTCGGAGAAGCAGCGCGTAACCGGCTTCTCACGCAGCCCGAGCGCACCATCTATTCCGTCAAGCGCCTGATGGGCCGCGGCCCTGCCGACGTGCAAGACGAGCTGAAGCTCTTTCCATTCCGCATCGATCCGGCAAGCAAGAACGTCATTCGGGTGGTGCTTGGCGGCAAAGTTTTCACGCCGCCGGAAATTTCCGCATTCATCCTGCGCGAATTAAGAAGCTGGGCCGAATCTTTTCTCGGGGAAACTGTTGATCGCGCGGTCATCACCGTCCCCGCCTATTTCAACGACGCGCAGCGCCAGGCCACTAAAGATGCTGGCAAAATCGCCGGCCTCGAAGTCCTTCGCCTGGTAAACGAACCTACTGCGGCGGCACTCGCGTATGGTTTGCACGAAAAGCAGCGTGGCCGCGTCGCCGTCTACGATCTCGGCGGCGGCACGTTTGACATCTCAGTGCTCAAGCTCATCTCCACGGCTGAAGGCGACATCTACCAGGTTCTTTCAACCAACGGTGACACCCATCTCGGCGGCGACGACATCGACAACCTCCTCGTTTCACGGCTGCAGCAGGACATGATTGATCTTCATAAAGGCGACATTCGAAGCCGGCCCGAACTCATACAGGAACTTCGTAAGTCTTTGATCGCGGTCAAGCATCAACTCTCTGACGACGAAGAAGCTCTTCTACGCTTTCCCCTCCCGAGCGGCTCCGTTTACGCGACAAGATTGACTCGGGCTGCCTTTGAAGAATGGATTCGTCCAATCGTGGACCGTACGATGGGCCCCGTGAAGCTAGCCTTGGCCGACGCGAATCTCAAGCCGGCGGACATTGAAGAAGTAGTTCTAGTGGGAGGCGCGACGCGCACGCCGCTCGTTCGCCGCACCGTGCAGGAGTTTTTCGATCGCAAGCCGCACAAGGAGCTGAATCCCGACGAGGTTGTCGCTCTGGGCGCGGCGGTCCAGGCAAATATACTCGATCGCGGCGTGACGAACATGCTGCTTCTCGACGTTACTCCGCTTTCGCTCGGGATAGAAACTTACGGCGGCGCTGTTGCGAAAATCATTCCACGCAATTCTACGATCCCCGCAAGCGCGCTGGAGCTCTATACAACCGGCGTTGACAACCAAACCGGCATTGATATCCACGTCTTGCAGGGCGAACGCGAATTGGCGAAAGACTGCCGCTCGCTCGCGCGCTTTACTTTGAAGGTGCCGCCCGCCCCCGCCGGTCTACCGCGTATCGAGGTCAAGTTCCTGATTGATGCCAACGGCATCCTCCAGGTGGCAGCGAAAGATCTTCGCACCGGCGAGCAGCACTCCATCGAAGTCCAGCCGAGCTACGGTATCAGCGACACCGAGATCGAGCGCATGCTCGAGGAATCGATTGCGTACGCCGAGCAGGATTTCGCCGAGCGTCAGGTGATTGAAGCGCGCACCGAATCTGAGTCCATCCTGGTCGCAACCTCGAAGGCGCTGGCCAACGAGCAAGCTGCAAACCTGCCGACTGGCGAGCGCGCCGCAATCGATCGTGCCATCGCCGCGCTGAATGAAGCTGTGGCGGGAACGGATTACAAGCTGATTCGCAAGCGCATTGACGAGCTGAATCATGCCACGGAGCATCTTGCTGAATTGCTGATGAACAGCGCGGTTACAACCGCGCTGCAAGGCCGCAAGCTCGCGGAAGTTTAGGATTGCGCTGAAGGCTCGTAGAATTCTGTGCTATTTCGGTCAGCCTATTTTCATCGCGCTTCGTTCAGCTGAGTCAAGACGAAACTGGGGGTCAACATGGGCGGAAGTAACCCATACATCGACGAAGTCAAATACACGCCCGCAACGAAGAAATACAAAGTCACCTTTCTTCCCAGCGGCAAGACTATCGAAGTAGACCCGGCGAAGATTCCCTACGGCCACAACGGCCTCCCCGGCAGCATTCTGGATATTTCGGAAGGCATCAAAGCCGGTCTCGACCACGCATGCGGCGGAGTTTGCGCCTGCTCGACCTGCCACGTCATCGTTAAACAGGGCCTCGAATCCTGCAACGAAGCCACCGACGCCGAACTCGACGAATTGGATATGGCACCTGGCATCACGCCAAAATCCCGCCTCGGCTGCCAGACCGTTCCCGATGGCACCACCGATATCGTCGTGGAAATCCCCGAATGGAACAAGAATTACGCGAAAGAAGCGGATCACTGAGGAGTCATATGCCGCCCACATTTGGATGGGATCACATCGAGGACATCGCTATCGGGTTAAGCGATAAATTTCCGGATACCGATCCACTCACCGTCCGGTTCACGGATATGCACAAGTGGATCATCGAACTTCCCGGCTTCTCCGGCGATCCCGCGGCTTCCAACGAAAGCAAGCTCGAAGCCATTCAGATGGCATGGCACGAAGAATTCCAGGACCGCAAGAGCTAATTCGGCGAAAACGGCCTGCGCTTGTTCAATGTGTCGATTTCTCTTATTCTAGATAGGTCAGATTCCCTGCTGAATGTGGCGCTATGGTGCAACGGTTAGCACGCGGCCCTTTCAAGGCCGAAATACGGGTTCGATTCCCGTTAGCGCTACCAAGAATCATTAAGTCCTACTTTTCCTGAAGTTCGTTCTGCCGAAACCCGCTTCATGTCATAATTCGCAAACGCGTCGCGGTTTAGACAGCCGTTCGTGTTCGGGAGCCGCTTTGAGCTACGTTGAAAAACACCTTATCTCCGGTGAAACCGTTCAATACCAAACGAATCTGCATTGGATCGTGATGCTCGGGCACGCAGGTCTGGCGGCGTTTTTCACCGCCGCGGGAATCGCTCTCCTCGTTTTCTCATTCAGCACCTGGCACAACGCCGAATCGCACTCCACGGCATTGATCTGGCTCGCTATCGCGGCTTTCGCCGTCGCAGCCATTCTCGTCGGAATTGGTGTCGTCAAGCGCAGCGCCACGGAGATGGCCCTGACCAACAAACGAGTCATCGTGAAAACCGGACTGGCGACTCGCCGAACCATTGAGCTCCTTCTGTCGAGAATTGAGAGCATCACTGTGGAAGAGCCTCCGCTGGGGAGGATGCTTGGCTTCGGAACTGTGATCATTCGCGGCACGGGCGGAACTCCCGAGGTTTTTGAGAAGATTGCACACCCGCTCGAATTCCGGGAACAGGTCCAAAGCCAGATTGCCAGCGCGACAAAACCGGCCTGATCGAACTTTTGGGGTCAGTTGCAAGACTTGGACTTGCGGATTGAGCAGAGTAAACTTGAATTTGCACTAGGCGGAGGCCCACCGTGGCAAGTTTGATGCGCACATCGAATCCAGCTCTCAACGAGAAAGCATTCAAGGGACAAGTCGCGTTCGGGGATGCAATGACTTTGCAGGGGACCGTCAACAAAACGGGCCTGCTCCTGCTCTGTGTTGTTGCGACGGCGGCTTGGACGTGGGGGCTCTCGCATTCGAACACCCCGGAAGCTGCCATTCCCTGGATGATCGGTGGACTCCTCGGCGGGTTTGTCGTTGCGCTGGTTACCATCTTCAAGAAAACTTGGTCGCCTTCCACGGCTCCACTCTACGCTCTCCTCGAAGGCCTGGCCCTCGGTGGCATTTCCGCCGTTTTCGAGAAAACGTATCCCGGCGTCGCCATCCAGGCTGTCGGTCTGACGCTGGGCACGCTTTTCGTAATGCTCCTCGCTTACAAAACCGGACTTGTCAAGGCGACCCAGGGCTTCAAGATCGGAGTGATCGCCGCCACCGGCGGCATCGCGGTTTTTTACCTTGCGGAGATGGTTCTGAGTTTCTTTTTTCACGTTCAAGTTCCCGCGATTAACGGCAGCGGTCCCTGGGGCATCGCCTTCAGCCTTTTCGTTGTCGTTATCGCCGCTCTGAATCTCGTCCTCGATTTCGACATGATCGAAACCGGCGTCCGCGGCGGCGCTCCCAAGTATATGGAGTGGTATGGAGCCTTTGGCATGATGGTCACGCTGATCTGGCTCTATCTTGAAATTCTCCGCCTGCTTGGCAAGGCCCGCCGCAGATAAATTCGATTCACCGCGCAGATTCTCTGTATCAACGATGGCGCAAGCACCGCCGCTCGCTGGCCTCTGCAGGTGCTCTTTACGCCAGCGCTTCCGCGGCCAAGAGAATGCGACTTCCCCGTTCTCTCCGGTGCTTGCTGCTTACAGCGCATTTGGGCAAAATACATACGGCTCGCGCTTCGAGACGCTTCCCTGATGTCACCGCCGACGGCTAACCCGTTTCTTTTCACCATCGGCCACTCCAGCCTTGAGCTGCCGGAATTCTTGAAACAATTGGTCGCTCACGGCGTGCAAATCGTCGGCGACGTGCGTAGCCGTCCCGGCAGCTACCGGTTTCCACAGTTCAACCGCGAACCTCTAGAAGCCTGCCTCGCCTCCGTCGGCATTCGCTACGAGTTTTTCGGGGAAGCTCTCGGCGGTCGGCCCTCGGACCCGGCGGCGTACTACGCCGACGGTCTTGTGAATTATGAACTGCGCCGCAAGGCCGAAGATTTCCGCGGGGGCCTCGATCACGCGCTGGATTTGGCCCGGGTCTCGAATATCGCCCTGATGTGCGCGGAAGAAGATCCTCTCCAGTGCCACCGCTTCTTGATGATCTGTCCCGCCCTGCTGGAACGCGGCGTTACGCCTTTGCACATCCGCCGCAGCGGCGAACTGGAGTCCCAGCGGGATGCCGAAGATCGCTTGCTTAAAATGCACGACCTCGCCGCGTTTGATAGCGGCTCGCTGTTTGCGTTTGAGCGCGACACCGCCATCAGGGATGCCCTCCGGCTACAAGCAAAAGAGTTTGCTTTTCGCGCTTCCGACGGCGAGCTGGAACGCTTCTAACTTTATGGAAATTCAGATTTTCACCGTCGGCTTCGCCGGTAAAACGGCTCAGGATTTCTTCCAGCTGCTTCAATCCGCGCAGGTGGAAACGGTGATCGACATCCGGCAGCATCGCGAAGGCCAGCTCTCCGGCTTCGCCAAATATCCCGACCTCGCCTATTTTCTGGAAAAAATCGCCCGCATCGGCTACTCCCATGAGCCTCAGCTTGCGCCCACTCCGGAGCTGCTCAAAACTTATCGCGAAGGCAAGGACTGGACCGCTTATGAGGCCGGCTTTCTGGCCCTGATGAAGGATCGCGGAATCCCGCAGGCGTTCGATGCTGCCGCTTGGCCTTCACGGGCGGCGCTCCTCTGCTCGGAGCCAGGCCCGGAGAAATGTCACCGCCGCCTAGTTGCCGATCTGCTGGCCGCGCACTGGCGGGTGCTGGGCCACACCGTTGAGATACGCCACCTCGTAACCTTCTCCCCAAAATCGTCGAAGTCACCCCGCAAGAAAGCGAAGCCCCGTCCATGACCAAGCTGCTCATCACGGAAATTACGCGCATGGGACCGGCGCTCTGCGTCATTGGCCTGCAGCGGGACAAGGATAAGATTCACTCCGTTCGCCCGGTTTCCGCCACCGCCAACAGCTGGCTGCATTTTCCTTTTTACCGCGGCGATGTGTTGCAATGCGACCTCGCCCCATTTCCAGGCGCCAAGCCGCACATCGAGGACCGCGTCTCGACGCGCGGTTTTCAGAAAGAATCGGCCGTTTCGGAGGCGGAAGTCGTGAGGTATCTGCGCAAGGCCGAACTGTCAGGGTCTCTCAAGGAGCTATTTGGCTGCGCGCTCCGTGAAAACAAGGACGGCAGTGGATTGTTTGCCATGCCTACCGAGCCAAAGCGCTCCATCTGCGGTGCGGAGACGCAAAATTTACGTCTGGAGCTTTGTGGAAATGAACTCCGCGCCACGCTGGCGCTTTCCTCGGGCGAAGTCTTACGCGATCTTCCGGTAGTGGACCGCGATTGGCGCGATTTTATTGACGCAGCAATGGCTGAGAGTCGCGGTGCGAACCGGGTTGCACGGCTGGAACGTTTCTTAAACTCGCAATTTCACTACAGGATTTTATCCTGCCCGCATCATTTCATCCGCCTCGGTCTTACGCGCCCTTATCACGATCTCTGCTGGCTCATGCTGGATACGCTGTTCCCACTTCCCAGACCGGAATGGTTAGAGGAGTTTTGATGCCTCTCCAAGAAGATGAGATTCGCTGGAGACGCCTCATCGAGGAATGCTTCCGGCGGGAGGCTGGCTCACAAGCCGCCCTTCCGGACGCCACGCAGGATCTCATCGAAACGGGCCTGCTGGACTCGATGGGCTGGGTCAGTTTTCTGCGCACTTTGGAATCCACGAGCGACCGGAACGATTTGGGCTCCCAGCTTACCGGGCGCATTCCATCATTTGAAAGTATTCTCTTGGTTTTTCGGGAAGCACGAGCAGCAGGCCGACCACTTGCCGCGGCAGTTCCTTTTCCCAGACAGGTCGCAGAACCCGGCCCTGTCCTGATTGCAGCTTCCTCCGTGGCGCTCGGCTCACGCATCGTAGCTTCGGAAGAAGTAGACAAGGCGTTCGGGATGCCGCATGGAAAACTTCGTCTTCGTGCGGGGATCGAATCTGTTGCCTATGGGGCTGAAAAGGAAAATGAATTTACGCTCGGAACGAGGGCCGGTCAGCAGGCGCTACAATCCGCTTATTGCGCCCCACAAGAACTTGATTGGATTATCGCCACCAGTGAAACGCATCATGCTTACCCCTCACTCTCAGCGCAGCTTCACTCGCAACTTCTCGCACGTGAAACTTGCGGCGCGCTCGATGTCGGCGGCGCGTGCCTCGGCTTGCTGAACGGTTTCGCTGTCGCCCAGGCGCTCATCACTGCCGGAAAAGCCCGGTCTGTCCTGGTTGTCACCGCCGACGTTCACAGCCACGTTTTCCGGCCAGGCCTGGTGGCGGGAGAATTCGGAGGCTTGTTTGGGGATGGCGCCAGCGCATTCCTGCTTAGGTCTTCCAGCAACTCTCCCGCCCAGGTTGGATATGCCGCGGGAGAATTTTTCTTCGGCTCCGCCGGCCAATACATGGCGGCAATCTCCGTAACTCCCGCGCCGGCCGGCGGCGTCGACGTGTACTTTGACGGCGAGGCTCTCTCCCGCGCGGCCATAACGAAACTGGAGAAGGTGGTAGTCGATGTCGAACATCGAAGCGGCATCGCCCGATCCTCGGTGAAGGGTCTGGCGACGCATCAGCCCAATCCGCGCCTGGTTACGCTTCTCGCAAAACAGTTGGATATCCCGGAAGATAAGTTTCCCGTCGTCGCGCGCACGTTCGGCAATCTGGGTTCTTCCACATGCGGGGTAGCTCTTGATTCGATTCTTCGAGATACCGGCCGCGGCGGGGAGCGCGCTCGCGCGCCGATATTTTTGGCCTCTCTGGGGCCCGGCCTTCTTTTCGGCGGAGGATGGCTCGTCCCCGCCTGAGACAAGCCTGTTTCTTCGAAAGTCTATGGTCCTGGATGCGTTCGAGTTGTGAAGCTCGTGCTCACGGCGGGCACCACGCACGCTTGCAGAGGCGGCCAGCCGGCGTCGGTCGTGGGATTGCGGCAGAGCGTTGCGATGGCGGGAGTTACCAGCGATGGAGGAACACTATTGTCGAGTGGCTCCGCATAAATCAGGTAGCTGTGTCCTAGTGGCAGATGGCTGATTTGATAGCTTCCGTCGAATTGCGCCGGCCCTCGCGCGGCACAGCTCCATCCTCCGAGTGTCGCCCCGACTACCGCGCCGCTGGCGGCGTCCACAGCCACTATATGGGCTCCGAATACTCCCGTAACGCCTGGCGGCGATTGAGGTAGCGAAAGCGGATTCGCCGGGAGTATTCGTCCGCTTAGCGAACCAATATTTAGTGTGTCCGCCGGATCCGGGTACAAAACGCGAAGTCCTGTTCGGTCGTCGTCTCCAAGCGGGGCGTCGGGTTGCTGCGCGGTCGGCCGGTTTCCAGAAAAAGTCCCTGGCACCGGTGCGAAGGGATACATCATTGCCGCCCACACCGCGGAATGGCTGAAGCCCAGTGTGTGGCCCAGTTCGTGGATGAGCAAGCTCTCTAGGTCGTAAGCCTTCGGCGCGGTCGAGAGCGCCGCTGGAGTGGCAAAGGTAATTGTCGAGCTGCTCGAGTCGAAATAAATGTCGGCATCAAGTATTTGTCCAACCTGGACGGCGGGCGGCCCTGTCCCAACCTGCACGCCGATGATGTCCGCTGTAATCACGCGAGTGAACGCCAGAATTCCCGGCGTGAACGCGCCGTCGGCTTGGTCGAAGCAGATTGAGTTCACTCCGTCCGCGGAACACGCGTCTTGAGTCGCGGTCCGCGTAAGCGGAGCGAAGGTCCCCGGCAGCAGGGTAGTGCCGCTGACTCCCGCCCACACCGCGATGGATTGCGTGATCACCTGTTCGACTTCGTTCAAGCGGCCTGCGGGGGTCTGGTCTTGAGTGAGAACCGTCACTGGATTTGTTCCCAGGACAGTGCTCCATTGCTCCGCAATGGCGCCCGTTCCAGTCACATCGTGCGACGGCACAGGACACGCGGAACCGCCCGAAACGCTCGAAGGCTGGCGCACGTCCGGCACGATTTCGTTGAAAGCATATCCACTTGCGCCGGGAATGCCGCAAACACCGTAGATTCCCGCGAGAAGGATGCCAAGAATCTGGTGAGATAAGGGACGCAGTTTCCGCGTCGTCATAAGTGTCTCCTTCGCTCTCAATAGTTTTCTTGTTTAAGCGCCTTGTGAAGTTTCTCTCGGAAGATCGCTACCGGCAGATTTCGAATGCCGCTGCGGCGAAACGCGCGGGCATGCGGGTCAAATATAGAGGCTGTCGCCGAATCCTGTGAGACTACCTCCAGGCCCGACCGCGGATTGCGTGCGATACGAAAGGTTCCTTGCGACCAACCCAGAATCTGAAACGGTTGTCCTTCGCGACCCCACAGAAAGAGGTAGACCTCTTCACCCGGGTGAAACTGCGGGACCTCGTCCACTCTCGAATGAAGATGTCCCACGTTGCCACCAAGCATACGAACTGTGATGATTCCGGGCAGCATGCCTTTTTCTCTTTGAATGACTTCAAATTTAGTTTCCGTCCAAATCTCCCCCTGATCCCACTGGCTCTTTGCGCCGATGCAACGCAAGCGGGCAACGGCGGTGGACTGCTCGGTAAGATCCAGGAGACGCAGCCGCGACATTGTCGTGGCGCTTGCCACCGCCGCGAGGAGCGCGAGTCCGACGAGGAACAGGATCCATAAGAATCGGCGCCGTTGCACGTAGCTCATATTCGAGTACCTCTCCGCCTTCACTGAATTACCAGCGCGCCACTCGCCGCTGTCTTGTCCAGATTTGTGTTTCGGATGAAAAGCGTGCGCGCCCCTGTCAACGCGCTCGAAGGAATCTGCAGCGTTAAATGAATAATCCCCAGCCCGGCGGGCTGCTTTGCGATTATTGCGAGGTCGCCTGGGCCGGAGAGCACGTACGACATGCTCGTGTCCAATCCACTCTCGGAGAACACGCAGAGATCGAATGTTGCGTTGCCGCTCGCAGGCCGTTGCATCGGCAATGGACTGCCCGAAAGTGAGCAGGAATTGTTAACGACCGAAAACATTCCAAGCGCGGCGACGTTCAGATCCACATCATTTCCTTGCGTGCTAACGCCTGCGGTGGTCGGATCGACTACGACAATGTCCTTTCCTATTGCTGACGGCGCAGCGGCACTCAGAGGGATCACGTCATCCGACGCGTTTGGTGGAACAACTACAAGGGAAACGGCATTCGATCTTGTCCCGTCAGGATTTTCGGTCTGTACGGAAACATTTCCAGGCAGGACAACATCGGCCGCCCCTACCGGTGCTGTGCACATGGTTGCCGAGATGCAGGACGTGGTTCGTGCCGAACCCGCAACCATCAGGATGGAGCCCGGCCCCGGACTGGAACTTGTGAACCCGCTCCCCCGCACAAGCAAAGTGAAACCGTCCGCCGCACCCGCGTAGACGCTCGCGGGGTATAGGGCGAGTATGTTTGCTCCAGTGGAGATGCTGACGTTTGCCGCGCCGGACTGCGACGTATCGTCTGAGCTGATAGCTACCACTGCCACTGAGTCCGGAGAAGGCGCCGAACCTGGCGCGGTGTAGTTCCCGTTTGCGTCGATCGAGCCGCAAACGCCAATATTCGCGCACCCGGCTCCCTGAATTTGCCAGACCACGCTTTGGTTGCTGGTGCCGAGCACAGTGGCGGAGAAGCCCTGGACCGCTAGCGGCGGGAGTGTGACGCTCTGGGGTAGTACGGAAACGAGTACATGATTAATGATCGTTATCTGGGCCGCCGCGCTTTTCGTCGCGTCCACGGCGCTGGTCGCAACAACGCTTACCGGGTTCGGTTGCGGAATCGCTCCCGGCGCCAGATAGTCCACCTGCAAGACGTTTCCACTCGTGACCGTTTGGCAAGGATTCGAACCAACCACACAGATCTGTCCCAGGCTCAGGTTTCCGCCGGGGACTCCGCTCACGCTCCAGTTCACAGCGGGATTCGTTGTTCCAACGACCTGAGCTGTCAGAGTCACGCGGTGAATCGCCGCAAGTGTAGCCGTCACGGGAGAGAGGCTGACACCCACGCCCGCCTCTATGGCCATCGTGGCCTGCGCTTTTTTTGACACATCAGCCTGCGGCGTTACGGTGACGATGACGCTGTTTGGATTAGGCGGTGTGTTGGGAGCGGTGTAGGTGGCCGTGACTGACGCGACCGTCCCTCCCCCAGCTTGCGTCATCACTACATTCAGCGTTCCGCACGATGCGGAGCTGCAACCGGGTCCGGAGAGCGACCAGGCGAGAATCGTGCTGGGGTTGGATCCTGGGACGGGCGTCATCGTTGCTATGATTGCGGCCGTCCCACTGGCGGGCACACTTTGCGCCGCCGTAACTTGCAACGTGAAGCTGCTCGTAATGCTGATGGTTGCAGAAGCCTGTTTCGAGGGATCGGCAAGACTCTGCGCGATGATTGTTGCGCTCACGGGAGAAGGAAGAATTCCAGGCGCCGTGTAGTTGCCGTTCGCGTCAACGCTGCCGCACACCGAGGGGCACGCGGCTCCGCTCACGCTCCAGCGCACCGAAGTGTCCGGTTTCCCGCCGCTGCTAATCGCTGCGTGAAAAGCCTGCGTTGCCCCGAGTTCGACGCTGGCATTAGCCGGGGTTATGGTGATCGCGATGTCACTCGTGACGGTGAGTTGAGCCGTGGCTGATTTCGTTGGGTCCGCTTGACTCGTAGCCGTGACACGCACGGTGGAGGGCGAAGGTAAGTCGGCGGGTGCGGAATAGGCTCCGACCGAGCTGATCGTTCCGATGGATGCATTTCCTCCAGGAATGCCATTCACACTCCAACTTACTGCTGTGTTAGTGGAGTTTGTTACCGTTGCTATAAGAGTTAGAGAGTTGCCCAACAAGAGCGAGGCGCTCGTTGGTGTGACCGTCACAGCGACGGCAGGAGTGGGTGGAGGCTGCGAGGCTGTGACTGAGCCTGCGCCTCCTCCGGCGCAGCCCATCGGGAGTAACCCCGCCGCAAGGAACAGGAAAAACGGCAACGCCGAACTCAGGGTCCTCGAAGTTTTGGAATGTGAGTCAGTCCATCGAACCCATGCCGAGTTTTGCGAGAGAGGCCGCATGCAGGGCGGGATGCAGGCGAAGGGCCAGCGAAAGTCAAAAAATGGACCCTTCTCTCGGATTCAGGAAAATTTTCCTGCGTTCCTTCGCAACTATTTGAAAATAAATAAGTTGCGCTGGTCTTGCGCGGTTTGTGCAATCGAGTCGCTAGGCTTAGCTCTCCTGTCCGCATCGCAGTGGCGCGATTTTCATCCCCATTTGGGAATGACCTTCCAAGCGGATGTTCCAATTTGGGAGGAGCTGGTCGATGGCGCACCCGCTTCTTTGGGCGTATCGTTTGTATCCAACCACATGGTCGAATGAACCAATTGACTAACGGCGGCGTCTGGCAGGTGTACGGGGAGGGCGAGTGCCTTTGGCTCGCATAAGTGACCCAATGCAGGAGCTGGTTCTGATCCAGCCAGGTCGTACCATCGAGAAAGGATTCGCGGAGGAAGCGACCAGAGCACTGCTTCGCCGCGAATTCGAAGAGCGACTCTCGGAATGCGGGCCGCTTGCATATCGTGTCGCGCGGGGCGTTCTGCGCAACAGCGCGGATGCCGAAGACGTGGCTCAGGAGGCGTTGCTGCGCGCCTATCAGCGCTTCGAACGATTGCGCGACCGCACGCGCTTCCGGGCGTGGCTCGTGCGCATAGCGTTCCGTCTGGCTATAGACCGGACTCGTTCTTCGAAGCGGCGCGAGGTGCGCGAGACGCTATGGTCACGACATGCACCCGCTGCTTCGACGGAAGACATCGCCGCCACGAGCGAATTCCAGACGCACCTCGAAGACGCGATGGACGAACTGCCTGAAAAGCACAGGCTTGTTCTCCTCCTGGCCGCGATGCAAGGCCATTCTCTCGACGAAGTAGCAGAGATGCTTTGCCTGCCGGTGGGGACGGTGAAATCGAGATTGTTCGTTGCCAGAAGGCAGTTAGCGGAGAAATTGCGATGCCATGTGAAAACCATCGAGAAGCGCTGAGAGAGGCCGTCGCTGCGGGCGCGGAGCCCTCGAGCCAATTGCGTTTGCACCTGGATGTTTGCCCGTCTTGCCGTGCCGCGTTTGACGAAGAGTCACAACTCCTCGCCGCCATCGATTGCGGATTGCGCATGACTGCCAACGCCGAAGTCCCCGCTTCACTCCTCCCGCGCGTGCGAGCAAAGCTGAATGAGCGGCCTGTTCCTCAGCGATCGTGGATCCCGGTTGGAGCCGCACTTGCTGCCGTTGCGGCTCTCGTTGTTGCAATCGTATTTGTTCGTAGCTTTGGACGCAGCGTCGCCGAGACAAATCCGCAGATGACTGCAGCGACGCGCAAGGAGTCGCCCGCCGTGATTCAGCCATTCACACAGACTGCCGCGCCAAGCGAAACGGTGAGTCTGCCTGCCAAAAATAGTCCGAGGCGACCTATCAAAACTGTAGCTATTGTCAAGATCGAGCAGGTTGCAGTATTAATCCCCCCGGGACAGAAGCAGGCCATCGATGCTCTGCTCGTCAGTGTTCAGCAGGGCAAGGTCGAAGTAGACGTCTTGTTTGCCGAGAAGCCAACGGGAGCTTTGGAGGAGCTGCAGGTTTCACCGCTCAAAATCTCCCCAATCGAAGTGAAGCCGCTCGCGGATATAAGTCCAGAGTCGACACCACCGAATGAGAAAACAAGACGTTAGGTCGTCTGAGAAATGTGAAAAGGAGCGTTCCATGAAGAAAGCTGCTTTGGCAGGATTGTTTGTGTGCATGGTGTTTGGAGCTTCACTGCTGTTCGGGCAAGATAAAGAGAAAAACGCCGAGGCTAGCAAAACTCCCGAAACGCAGAAGGCAGGTACGCCCCTACGCGTTCAAGTTGTATTCAACGAATACGATGGAGACAAAAAAATCAGTAGCCTGCCATACACTCTGCTTGTGAACGCGGACGGCCGCTATCGAACGTCCATGCGAATGGGTTTGCGCGTTCCCATCGAAATATCGAGCAACGCTGGCGTGAAACAAACCCAGTACCTAGACGTCGGCACGAATCTGGACGGCACAGCCCAAAAAGCCGATACGGATAAGTTCATTCTGAATCTCCAAGTGGAAAAGTCCTCGGTCTATGTGCCGGGATCCGCTCAGAAGTCAGCTTCCATTGGAGGCAACGAGATATCCAACAGCCAGCCGATCATCCAACAGTTTCGTATTCAAGGAGACCTGCTGGTGCGCGACGGTCAAACCGTGCAATCGACTGCGGCGACAGACCCGGTCACGGGCCACGTTCTGAAACTGGACGTCACGGTAAACGTGGTCAAGTAACTGGGCGGAGATGTCTACGCTGCGCGCAGGATTGCATCCAGCGCGTCCTTCAAATCCGGGTGTGCAAACGAGTAGCCAAGCTGTTGCAGCTTCTGCGGCAGGACACGCTGGCTAGCTAGCAGCAGCGCGTCGGCCATTTCGCCGAGGGCGAGTCGCAGGGCAAACGCCGGGGCGGGGAAGAGTGCGGGGCGGTGCAGGACGCTTGCCAAAGTTTTTGTGAATTCAGCGTTCTGCACGGGCTGCGGCGAAATCACGTTTGTGGAGCCTCGAACTTCGTTTTTCTCTATTGCGAGCTTCAATATCGCGACCACGTCTTCAAGGGAAATCCAGGACATCCACTGCCGGCCCGAACCGATCTTTCCGCCAGCGAAGAACCGGAAGGGCAATACCATCCGCGGTAAGGCGCCGCCGTCTCGCGCAAGAATAATTCCAAAGCGCGCGAGCACAGTGCGGATCCCGATGGCTTCCGCCTTCAACGCTTCTGCTTCCCACTCCCTGGCCAGGTTGGACAAGAAATCATTCCCAGGCTGACTCTCCTCGGTCAGCAGCTCATCGCCGCGATTTCCGTAAAAACCCGTGGCCGAGGCAGACACAAGAACTCTGGGCCGCGCGTTCATTTTGGCCAGCGCAGCGACGAGCGCGCGAGTGGAGTCGACGCGGCTTGACCGCAACTCGGCTTTACGGGCGGCGCTCCACCGGCCATCGGCAATCGAGGCGCCGGCGAGATTCACCACTGCGTCCGCGCCGACGGCAGCGCCGCCAAGCTCACCGGTCGCAGGGTTCCAGGCCACTTGAAATCCATCGTTCGCGGCGTCTTTTGCGACTGTCCCTGGTCGCACCAGCCGGCAAACCGTGTGCCCGGCGTTTGCCAGCGCGGGCACCAAGGCACTCCCCACCAAGCCGCTCGATCCAATCACAAGAATCTTCATCGCAAATTAACCCGACCTGGTTTCACAACCACCGGATTGAAAGCTAACTCAAGACGCTACGCAACCACCGCGCATTGGTCAAGTTTCAGAAGGTTTCGAAACGGTTTTTGCAAAGGAAAGCGCCGAAGAATTCGCCGGCCCGCTCTGCGTTAGCGCTGACTGCTCAGGCTATAGCCCCGCACACGTCCAAAGGTTACAATTCTCTTGTGGCCACCTCCTCAGAGACCGTACGCGTAAAGGTGCTCTTTTTCGGCCGGCTGAAAGAAATCGTCGGCCGTGCCGAAGACTCCGTCGAACTCCCTGATGGCGCACCGATCGAGACGCTTTTTTCGCAATACGGCGTCAGCCACCCGGATATTGTGCGCTTTCGCTCCTCGCTCGTCGCTTCGCGCAATCAGGAATTTGCTTCGTGGACGACACCACTTCATTCCGGAGACGAAGTAGCATTTCTCCCGCCCGTCAGCGGCGGATAGGCACTATGGCTATGAACAATTCCCTTCAATCCGATCTTTTTGCCCTAGTGCACGAACCGATCGAGCAGGACGCCTTGATCCGGCACGTCCGCGCAGCCGAAGATGGCGCCGTGGTCACTTTCGACGGATGCGTTCGAAATCATTCTCTCGGACGTCGCACGCTCTATCTTGATTACGAAGCATACGAATCCATGGCTCTGGCAAAAATCCGCGAAATTGCGGTGCAGATGCACGAGAAATATCCGATCCATCTCGTGGCCATCGCCCACCGTCTCGGGCGCCTGCAGATTGGGGAGACCAGCGTGTTCATCGCAGTAAGCTCTCCCCACCGGCCCGCGGCCTTCGATGCCTGCCGGTTTGCCATTGACACCCTCAAGCGCACTGTACCCATCTGGAAGAAGGAATACTTCGAGGATGGCGCCGTCTGGGCTGACGGCGAGATGCCGCCGGCTCCGCTGGAGACGCGCACGGCGAAACCTGCATCCTAGTGAATCAATGATCTCATCACCCCGTCGCACGCACGTCGCAGCCGTTTCTCTTCTAGCCATTCTGTTTGCGGGAGCGGCGGCCTTCTCTCAAGACAAGCCTGACCGACCTCCATGGGCTCAGAAACCGAAGAGTCCTTCCAGCACGGCATCTACCGGCGCAAACGGTGCGCCGGGAGCGATCGTGCCTACGCCGACGCAGCCGATCAACGCTGCGGAAGATAAGGAGCAACAGCGTGGAAAGATTAACGTCAAGGTCGATCTGGTAAATATTCTGGCCAGCGTACTTGATGACCACAATCGGCCTGCTCCCGATCTTCCTGTGCAGGCATTTCAGATCTACGAAGAGGGTGTACTGCAGAAAATTGAAGTGTTTGAATCTGAAACGCAGCAGCCTCTTGACCTCGCTCTAATGGTCGATTCGAGCCTGAGTGCTCATAAGGAAATAGGATTCGAGGAGGAAGCCGCCGCACATTTCATCCGGCAAGTGCTGCGGCCCGGCGACAGGCTGTCGGTTTTCGCATTTGACGAAAATGTCTCACAGTTGGCCCCGTTTTCGGACAACGTTCCAACCCTGCAGGCCGCGGTTCGGCGGATTCCACCCGGCTCCGGCACTTCGATCTACGATGCCGTGCTCTTGGGAGCGACAACACTTGAGCGCCGCGGCGACGGGCGTCGGCGCGTCATCATTCTGGTTACCGATGCGGGAGAAACGACAAGCCGAACGGACTTCGACGTGGCTCGCAAGGAAGCAGTGCGTTCGGACGCCTTGCTATACACTATCGTCATTCGCCCGGTGAAGAATGAGAGCGGCCGTAACACCGCCGGCGAGCATGCGCTCGAAACCATCACTGAAACCACCGGCGGGAATATGTTCTTTCCCGACACCCCGCAGGATCTCGGTATGATATTCGACTTGATTGACCGGGAGTTGCGTACGCAATATCGTCTCGGCTACTACCCCAATCCACGCGGACCCGCGAACACGTATCGAAGCGTTGAGGTGCGAGTTCTAAACGGAGATTATCACGTGCGCCACCGAAAGACTTACCTCACGGGCGCGCAGTAAGGGCAAGCGCAGCGGGTTTCAACTACGCAATGATTACGGTTGATTCTTGATTTCGACGCCAGCTTGTTCGATGCTGCCCTTCATTAATTCCGTTTTCACTTCGGATTTTTGTCCCGTCACAATGACGACGTCCGTCTCAAAAGTGCGGTAACCGGGCAGCTCGATCTTGATTCGATGCTTTCCGGGGCTGACCAAAAGTGAATGAAATCTTCCGCCCAACTCGCTCGCATGACCAACATATCTGTCATCGAGAAAGACAGCGGCGCGCTTGGGGTGGACCGTTAGCTTCAACTCCGATGTCACGTCCGGAGTCGTTGCACCGGGGAGCAATTGCATAGCGACCTGGACTTCCTGTACCTGGCCGGGTTCGATCACGAGATCCCGGATGAAATCGCTGTACCCTGCCTGGCGGACGACGATCTCGTGTTTCCCGGGCAACAAGAGAACCTTCTTATTCCCCTTGAGCTCCTTCACATACCCTACATAATTGCCATCGATCCATACGCCGGAATCGCGATCCAACTGAGTATCGCCCTCAAAACGCACTTCGCCCATGACCTGGCTGTTTTGCGCGGAGAGGTGCACTGTGCCGAGTGAGAGGAGAATGAACGCAAGCAAGCTCGCAGTGGCTCGGAGGTTGCCGATTTTGATCATGACGTTGCCTCGCATTCAGGGCGGGACTCTATTTTAACCCGGATAAGAAGGAGAAGGCTCCAAAAAACAAGCAAGGGATCTGGGTGCGGATGAAATTACAACTGATGTTGATTTACGCCGAGGCGACCTTTTCGGCAGCGCCGGTGGTAAAGTGGAACTCAGGCCGGCACGTGCGAATTGCTACAGCGGCGTGCGGCTGCGCGCTATTCCATGAAAAAAGAGTATCTCGAAGCCGCCATCGAAACCGCCCACGAAGCTGGCAAGATTCTGCGCGAAGAATTCGATCGGCCCGCGGAGATTGCTTACAAGGGTGACGTGGACCTGGTGACTCAAGCGGACAAGCGGTCCGAAGAAGCCATTGTCACACGCCTGACAAAGTATTTTCCCGAGCACTCCATCGTTGCGGAAGAGGGAAGCGGCCACGAGAGCGGTTCCGACTTTCTCTGGCACGTGGACCCGCTCGATGGCACGACCAATTTCGCGCACGGCTATCCGTGCTTTTCCATTTCAATAGCCCTGTCACAACGGGGCGCCTTACTGGCCGCGGTCGTCTACAACCCTTTTTACGATGAGCTGTTCGCGGCGGCCCGCGGCGCCGGGGCTACTCTGAACGGAAAGAGAATTTTCGTATCGAAAGTGGATACGCTCGCCACAAGTCTTCTTTGCACAGGTTTTCCGGTCCACAAGCGCCTCGCAAATCCGAATATTCACTACTACTGGGATTTCACGTTGCGCTCGCACGGCGTCCGCCGCGACGGCTCCGCGGCTCTGGACCTGGCCGGCGTCGCCGCTGGCCGCTTCGATGGGTTTTGGGAATTCGGTCTCAAACCTTGGGACACAGCTGCGGGGGTTCTGTTGATTGAAGAAGCAGGCGGAAGGGTGAGCGACTTCGCCGGGAACCCATATAAGCTCGGCGGTGCAGTCATCTTCGCGACGAACGGTCTGATTCATGAAGAGGCACGCGCAGTGGCGCTCGAAATTTCCCAACGCGATCCGGGAGCTCCCCTCCGGCGCTAATTCCGACCGCGATGTGAACTCCCGTCATCCAGAATGGAATTGCGAGTCTTGACAGGCTTCAGAGATTAGGGGAGGGCCTGGCAGAGTCTGGATGTGAGACAAGAACGAGCCACTCAGCATGGGGTTCGCGAACAAGCCTTGACCAACCGCTTTTCGTGCCTCTTGCCATGCCGCTTACGCGATTGGGGAAGCCGTCACCTGTACATCACATCCGTGACGAACTTTCCCCCGTAGACGCCGACCGGATATAACTTAGATGAATGACTCTGGCGTAATTTCATGTTCTCCCGAGGAGGCTTGTCGGCATGTACAAGATAGCGGCACTATTAACCATTTGGCTGGCGCTGTCACCTGCGTGGAGTCCTCAAAATGAGGCGGTGTTCGATTGCTACAGACGTTGCAGAATGGCGCCACAAGACCCGGACATGGAGCGCCAAGAGATTGTTACACTCGAAAGGGAAGAGGCACGCGCGATTCAACTGAGCGACGGGACTTTTTTCAGGCGCGTGTATAGCGAAGATTTTAGCGGCACGTTGACCCGGGGGGAACAAGTCGACAAGGCCGGTTTCATCAATGCCGTGCAATCGAGCTACATCAAGTACGAAGCTTTCAACGCTTCGGATATCAAGGTGCGCATCTTCCGGGACACTGCTGTCGCCACTTGCCTTTGGTCCGCGCGCGCTATCGTAAGAGGCCAAAGCGTGAGCAGTCAGATGCGCGTAATCCACATTTACGTGAACGGCGGGAACGGTTGGCGAGTGGTCTCCGGCCAGACGAGCGCGCTACCCCCGTACACGCAGCAAGTATTCTGAGGTTTGTTGCGAAGGCCAATGCTTGGAGCGCAGATGCTTCGGCGAGTCTGATTCCCTCAGGCCCGAACTTCTGAACGTTCCGAGGTGACGATGGTCCGATGATTTCCAACTCATGACCTCGCTGTTTGTATCCCCGCTGTCAGGCAAGACCGGGGCCTCGGACAACCAGTTCGTAGCTCTCCGTAGAAGTTGCACGAAGCCAGGGCAAAAGCCGCACAGGTAAAACATTCTCAATATCTTTGTCTTGCGCAGGATGGTCTTAGGGAGAGTTTGGAAGAATCATTCGTATCGCAGCGCGACCATGGGATCTACGCGCATCGCCCGCCGGGCAGGAACGTAGCAAGCAAGGAGCGCTACAGTTAGCAAGAGAAGCGCCACTCCCGCGAATGTGATGGGGTCGGTAGGGCGCACTCCGTAGAGCAAACTCGAAATCAGCTTAGTCAACGCGAACGCTCCGAGCAAGCCGATGGCGACTCCTGCCAGTGCGATTTGGGCGCCGCGTCCGATCACAAGTCGCCAGATATCGGTCGGCCGTGCGCCGAGAGCCATGCGGATTCCGATTTCGTTGGTGCGCAAGCTCACGACGTAACTCATGACGCCATAAATTCCCATGGCAGCCAGCGCGAGCGCCAGACCAGCGAACATTCCCAGCAGAAAGGTCGAGAACCGGCGGGGTGAAACGGAATCGGAGAGAAGCGCATCGAGAGTCATTACATGCGTCACTGGAAGTGTGGAATCGAATTTGTGTACCTTGCCGATGGCTGCCTTGGCAATGTCCCCCGGATTGGACTCCGTCCGAATCAGGATGTAAGGCGTCCAGCCGCCGGTGTAATAGACATCCATGGTAGGCGCGGCCTCGAGCCCGTATTGATGGACGTCACCGACCACTCCTACAATGGCCGACCAGCAAGGCGTCGGGTCCAGCGAGCACATGTTGATACGTTTTCCAACGGCAGCTCCGCCGGGCCAGAACTTCTTCGCCATGGTTTCATTCACCATGATGTTTTGTGTGGCGTAGTCGTGAGAGTCGAGCGGCCGGCCCATGCGCAACGGAATTCCCATCGCGGCGAAATAGCCCGGGCTAATGCCGCGAGTTTCGGCAATCGGCCTCGCCCCACTTGCCGGGAGCGGCTGGCCTTCAATGACAAATCTCGTCGCGGATCTGATCACCGCGCCGAGAGGCATCACGGTGATGCCACCCACAGCTTTGGTCTGTGGCAGCTCCTGAATTCTTTGCACAAGTTCTTCGAATTGTCGCGATTGCTTCCGAGCCAGATCGAGCTGTTGTTCCGTAGTTAAATTAAGTAACTCGCCCAGTGGCAATTGAGGTTGATCGACTTCCATGGCCAGGATGTGATCGTGCTGGAATCCGGGATTCACCTCGAGCAAGCGATGGAAACTCCGAATCAGCAGGCCCGCGCCCACGAGTGGAATGAGCGCCAAAGCAATTTCGGAGACGACCAGAAGGTTTCTGATTTTCTGCCCTCCTGTGGCGCCGGCTGCCCTTGTTCCTTCCTTCAGGATGCCCTGCAAATCTTGCTTGAGGCTTTGCACCGCCGGAATCAGGCCGCAGACTATCCCCGTGAGAAGGCTCACAGCGAGTGTGAAAGCAAGCACCCATCCGTTGAGCCCGGTTTCTTTCAGGCTTGCGAGATCCGCTGGCATAAAGGCTTCCAGGATGCGGAGTCCCCCGCTCGCCAGCACAACTCCCAGCATTCCTCCCATCAAGGAAAGGACAATGCTTTCCGTGAGCAATTGTCCAAGCAGCCTTGAGCGGCTGGCGCCAAGCGCCAATCGAAGAGCAATCTCCTTTTGCCGGGCCGCGTGCCGCGCCAAAAGCAAATTCACGATGTTGGCGCATGCCACCATCAGCACGAGTCCCACCGCTCCGAAGAGAACCAGCAATGCCACCTGCATTTCTGCCGCTGATGGATCTTCCATGGGCGTCACCAGCACACCCCAATTTTTGTGGGTATCTGGAAAGGCTTGCTCTTCCTGACGATTTAGCGTGGTCAACTCCGCTTGCGCTTGGCCGAGGCTCACGCCAGGCTTTAATCGTGCCAGTACATTGCACGGATGATGGAGGTGGCTGGTTAGGTCGTCGCCGTACTGGCTGATGGGCATCCAGAAGTCAGTCGTGGGCGCCAGCCGAAATCCCGGGGGCAGAACACCCACGAGCGTATAGCCTCGGCCGTCCAGCGTGACGGTTCGTCCCACGACCGAAGGATCGGAGCCGAATTGGCTCTGCCACAACGCGTGGCTAACCATCACCGTCGGCGGGTTTCCCGGTTTATCTTCCTCGCGTGTGAAAGTGCGCCCTGCCGAGGGGCGAACTCCGAGCAAGGGAAAGAGTCCCGAACTCGCATACCGGACTTCAATTCGTTGCGCCTCACCCCCGCTTGTCAGATTAAAGCCCTGCGGGATATCGATGAAGCAAGCTACTTCCGAAAAACTCGCGGCCTGGCGCTTGAAATCCAGAAAATCGCCCGATGACAATTGAGCTTTGGGAAACTGCGGCAAGTACGTGTTCCATACCTCTACCAGCGCGCTCGGGTCAGGGTAGGGCAGTGGAGTCAGCAGCACGCTCTCCACCACGCTAAAAATTGCCGTGTTTGCGCCGATGGCCAACCCTAGTGTCAGCACGGCAACCAGGCTGAAACCAGGATTCTTACCAAGTGTTCGAAGCGCATACTGCAAGTCCTGCCAAATGGTCTCCATCGCATCCTCACGTGCCGAATCTTTAGACGCGCACGCCACAACGCCGTTTCCACCGCCTGAAGACATATTACGATGCCAGATGAACAGGTATTGTTGGTCTGAGGTCGAAGTTTCCGCGAGAAAGCTTATTGAGTTGCTGTCCTGCGCTGCGGAGCGCTTTCAAACGCGTGGAATTCAAATGCAAGTAAGGCGGGCAAGTGCTCGGCAAAGTAGCTCCAGTTGTGACCTCCAGGATAGAGGTGATATTCGTGCGGAATGTGGCGAGAGGTGAGCAGTTTGTCCAAAGCTTCGGCGCCGGCATCAAAGCCGAAGTCATCTTCGGAGCCGCAATCAAAATAGATCTTCATTCCCGAAAGATTCGCGGTGCGCGCGATCGTGAGCGGATCGTTTCGAGTCCAGAATGCGGGGTCGAACGGCGATCCAAACGCACTGCCAAGAACACGCAGCCGGCCGATCTGCCGTGAGTCCTGTGCGCTGATTTTGGGGAGCGCCTCCAGCAGCGCCGCGCTATGAGCGCCTACAACGCCAAAGAGCTGTGGATGCCGAAACGCGAGATATAACGCACCGAAACCTCCCATTGAAATTCCAGCGATTCCACGTGACTTGCGTTGCGACTGCGCGCGGTAACGTCTTTCGATTGCAGGCAAAAACTCTTGCAGGAAGAAATCCTCGTAGCGACGTTTGCCATCGCGCGAGTTGATATAAAAGCTCGCACCGCCGGCCGGCGTGACGATCAGGAATTCGCCCAGTTGGTGCTGCTCCCAAAGGTCCTCGACAAGATTCAAGCCGCCCGAGTGGATCATCATTTGCTCGTTGTCGCCCAAACCATGGAGCAGATAGAGGATGGGATACCGCCGGAGTTTGTCGCTGTCGTAACTAGGCGGCAGCAATACACAGTAGGGAACTGGCCGTGCCAGGATCTTGCTGGGGAGGGAGTTGCACTCGGCGCGACCAGTCGCACCCATACAAATCGCCGGGTATGCGCACGCCATCAGCAGCGCCGTCAAGCACGCGCGCCAAACTTTATTCATACCGCAGGGCCTCGACGGGATTCAACCGCGCCGCCCGCGTCGCGGGATAAAGCCCAGCGGCCAAGCTCACGATCACGGCAAACGCAATCGCTCCCAGAACCAGCCACCACGGCACGGAAAAAACATGCGCGCCAGGGAGCCCCTGACGTTTCAGGTAAAGATTAGTGCCGATCGTGATGGCTCTTCCAATCAGCCAACCGAGTCCCGCGCCCAGTGTGCCGCCAAGCAAGCCCATCACGCCGGCTTCCACAAAAAAAAGTTGCTTCACGTCACGGTCCGCCGCGCCCAAAGCCTTGAGGATTCCAATCTCACGGCGACGCTCCAAAATGGCCATCACCAGGGTATTGATGATCCCCAGAGTTGCTACCGCCAGCGCCAGACTTCCGAAAATCGCCAGCAGAAGATCGAATATCGTAAAGAATAATCGCAAGTTTCGCGTCGCATCGAGCAACGAAAACGTGCCGAATCCCATGCTTTTGATGGTGGTCTCAATCGCTTCCACTCGCGAAGGGCTCTTCGCCCGCACCGTCAAACTCGCGTATCTCGGTTTTCCATCGGTCGCGCGCACGGCATCTCGCAAATCGTTCACCTGCGCGACACGCAAGGCCGAAGCTACTTCCAAAGGAATCAACAGCCTTCCACTTCCGAAGCCGCCGAACCCCGCCGCCGGTTCCGTCTCGATAATGCCCACAATGCGAAGCCTTTTCTCGCGCGGAACGATGGAGAATCCTCCCGCCCCACTACCGTTCGCATCACCTTCTCCGGCATCGCCCGATCGGCTTTGTGGCGCAAGAGCCTGGCGCTCCGCGTAGCGTACCAACAGGTCCTTTCCGATCAGAGTCGCCGGCTGTTCGGCCAGATCTTTCGCCAATTCGATCTGCAGAATCGCTTCATCCGCATTGGGGCCAGAAAAGAAATTTCCTTGGATTCCATCGTAGGCGCCATTCCCTCGCGCGGATTCCGGCACCCCTGCAACGATTGTCGAATACGGGATCCCGTTGTAACGCACTTCCGTTGGAAAACGAATCTGGGGATAGACTTCCACAACATTTGGCAAGCGCTCGAGTTCCTTTCGCGCCTCGTCATCCAGCGCGCGGGGCTCCTTTGTGGGAGCAGGGGTTGTTGAAATCCGCCTCATTTCCTGCAAGTTCCTTCGCGGCATGACGATAACCGTGTCAAACAGTCCGGAATTGGAGAGACGCCGGGTCGCCAACTCCTGCAATCCGACGCCAAGCGAAAGCATGGCCACAAGTGATGCAACTCCTACGGCTACTCCAAGCGTCGTCAGCGAGTTTCGCAGTACTGCCTCGCGCAGATTGCGCAGCGCGAGTTCGGCGAGATCACCCGCCTTCATGATTTCACCCCGTTATTGAGCAGTTTTCCGTCCGCAAGAGACACAATTCGGTTGGCAAAGCGCTCAGCGAGTGGCCGCTCGTGCGTCACCATCACAATCGTCATTCCCAGTGTTTGCTGAATTTCTTTCAACAGAAGCATGATCGATTCGCCCGTAGCGCTATCCAGATTGCCCGTCGGCTCGTCGGCAAACAGCAGAGTGGGCCGATTCACCAGCGCCCGGGCCAATGCCGCGCGTTGCTGTTCGCCTCCGGAGAGTTCGCTGGGGCGGTGGCTAAGTCTCTTTTCGAGGCGCACGCGCTCCAGCGCGTCCGCCACTCGTTTGCCACGCTCAGCGCGGTCCACCTCCGCCAGCCGAAGCGGCAACTCCACATTTTCTTCGAGGGTCATGCGCGGAAGCAGATTAAACGATTGAAAAACCATCCCAACAGTTTTGCTGCGATAACGCGCCAGTTCGAGCGAGCTTAAGTCCGACAAATTTCGTCCATTCGCGAAAATCGCACCACCCGTTGGACGATCGAGCCCCGCCATCAGATTCAACAGGGTTGATTTTCCCGAACCCGAACTTCCGAGTAGGGCCACGAACTCGCCCGAGCGCACCTCGAGCGTTACGTCATCCACAGCGCGGATCACCGCGGTTCCCATCTCGTAGTGCCGCGACACGCGTTCCGCGCGGACGGCCACACCAGTGCTCGCTGTCATCATCGCCTCTCGATGGTACTACGCATCGCGCGCGCATTGAGTTACCAACTCTTTCCAACGGCGGCGCCGTGACCCGTCGTGACCGTGCCGCTTGGAGGGATGAGGAATCAGGAAGGAGTTCTCTTGGGTCAAAATCACCAAGCGGCTATTTATCCAGCAGATGTGCCACAAAAATAGCATATGAGAAGGCAGCAACCTCTGGCTCTTATTCAATCCCTTCCGTCTTTGTGAACGCTGTAGCCGCCACTCCGGTCTTCAACAAAATTACTATCGCCACGTAGCTGTCGGTCCGCGTTGACGACGCCGCGATCGAGTGTTACGCTCGCGCCGCAGTCTCCAAGACGCATGCGCGCTGTCGACCTGATCCGCAAAAAACGCGATTCCGGCGAACACTCCCGCGAGGAGATAGACTTTCTCATCTCCGGTTACACGCGCGGCGAGATTCCCGACTACCAGATGGCCGCCTGGCTCATGGCCTCTTGGCTGCGAGGCCTCAACCGCGCTGAAATCGCCTCGCTAACGGAAGTGATGCTGCATTCCGGGGAAATCCTCAATCTCTCCAGCATTCCTGGTAAAAAGGTCGACAAACATTCCACAGGAGGCGTGGGCGATAAAACCTCGCTCATCCTTGCGCCTATCGTTGCCGCGGGTGGCCTTACCGTTCCTATGATCAGCGGCCGCGGCCTTGGTCACACCGGCGGCACGCTCGATAAACTCGAGTCCATTCCCGGCTTCAACGTCAACTTATCCCTTCAGGAATTTCTCAGCGTTCTCCGTAAATGCGGCATGGGCCTAATTGGCCAAACCGCGGAAATCGCTCCGGCTGACAAGAAAATCTATGCCCTTCGCGACGCCACTTCTACAGTCGAAAATATCGGTCTCATTTGCGCATCCATCATGAGCAAGAAGCTGGCGGAAGGCATTGACGCTCTGGTCCTCGATGTCAAAACTGGCTCCGGCGCTTTCATGAAGCGCGAAGAAGATTCCGTCCGGCTCGCCGAAGTCATGGTGGAAACCGGCCAACGAATGGGCAAGAAGGTAGTCGCGCTCATCACCGATATGGACCAGCCTCTCGGACGCATGGCTGGACATTCCGTTGAGGTCCTCGAGTGCATCGAGATTCTTGCCGGCCGCGGTCCCGCCGATCTCCGCGAATTGAGCCTCGAACTCTCCGCGTGGATGTTTTTTCTCGGGGAACGGACCAAGTCCGTTGACGAAGGCCGGGCCCTGGCTGAATCCTTAATCGCGTCCGGCCATGCCATGGAAAGGTTCAAGCATTGTATTCGCCTGCAAGGCGGCGACGATCGCATTGTTGAAAAATCGCAGCTTCTTCCTCGAGCTCGATCCCAGGAGAATGTCCCCAGTCCAGATTCCGGTTTCGTCACCACGATGAATTGTGAAAATCTAGGCATCGCTCTCGCGATGCTCGGCGGCGGTCGCGAAAAGAAAGAAGACAGCATCGATCATGCCGTGGGGCTCGAGTTCCATAAACGGATTGGAGACCGCGTAGAAAAAGGCGAGCCGCTTGCCACAATTCATTACAATAACGGCGCCAAGCTGGCCGAAGCGCAAAGCATGATTGCCGGGAGCTACAAAATTGACGAGATAGCGCCCACCGAGAAACGCCGCCTGATTCGCCGCATACTCGGCGGTTAGCGCTCGATTGAATTCGCAATTATCTGCGGGAAAGATGGAGGTCAGCGAATGGGACGTTTCACCGGAGTGCTGGGGCTGCTTACCATGCTCGGCTTTGCGTATCTCTTTTCCACTGACCGCAAGGCCATCAAGCTCAAGACCGTGCTCTGGGGCCTCGGTTTGCAACTATCCTTCGCTGTTTTTGTTCTGCGATTTTCAGCTGGCCGCAGCCTCTTCGAAAAAGCGGGCTACTACGTCAATCTGCTCCTGAGTTACGCCTTTTACGGCTCCCAGTTTGTCTTCGGCGAGCTGGGCTTGCCATCTGCCGGCGCTCCTGGCTTCGCCGCTTCTCCCGAACACTTTATTTTTGCATTCCAGGTCCTCCCCACGATTATCTTTATCGCCGCCTTCTTCGCCTTGCTGTATCACATTGGAGTGATGCAGCTGATCATCCGGGTCGCGGCGTGGATTATGACTCGCGTCATGGGAGCAAGCGGCGCGGAATCGCTCAACGTAGCCGCCAGCATTTTCATGGGGCAAACCGAAGCGCCTTTAACCATTCGTCCGTTTTTGAACAAGCTTACGAAATCCGAGCTGATGGTCGTGATGACCAGCGGCATGGCGCACGTGTCCGGCGGCATCATGGCTGCCTACATTGCGTTCGGCATCAAAGCCGAACATCTCCTTACGGCCGTGATCATGACCGCGCCTGGTACTCTTCTCATGGCCAAAATGCTTGTTCCAGAAACAGAGCAGCCTCTCACAGCTGGACGCGTTGAAATGCCGGAGATGGAAAAAGAGAGCAATTTTCTCGGTGCCATTTCGCGAGGCACGGTGGACGGCCTTCACCTCGCACTCAATGTCGGCGCCATGCTCGTCTCCTTCATCGCGCTTCTCTATCTCGTCAACGCCCTGATGGGCGGCGCCCACAGCTGGCTCGCGGTTCATCCTCGCCTCCACTTGACCTGGTTTCCCTCTAGTCTTCAGCAGATTTTCGGCTGGGTCTTTGCGCCGGTGGCATGGCTCATCGGCATCCCATGGCATGACTGCATGGCCATGGGAGATTTGCTCGGCACACGCATGGTCATCAACGAGGTGGTGGCCTTCCAGAAGCTCGGCGAGCTGATCAAGGACAACCTTTTTGACCCTCGTTCCGCGCGGATCGCCACCTTTGCGCTCTGTGGCTTCGCGAACTTCAGCTCGATTGGCATCCAGATTGGCGGAATCGGAGCGCTTGCTCCGGAACAGCGCGGCCAACTTGCAAGGTTTGGAATCCGTGCGATGCTCGCCGGCACAATGGCTAACCTGATGTCCGCCTCCATCGTCGGCATTCTCTCCTAGGGCACCTTCTCCTAGCCGAATTTTTCGCCCGCTGCATGCTTCGGTTGGCATGGCCTTTCGCCGAGGCTATGTTCACTCTGCGCCTTTGCGTTTTTCATTCTCCATTTTTGCCGTACGGCTATTCCTTCCGTCCAACTCCATGTAAAATCCTGGTCACCAAATGCCTCCACGAAAAAAAGCTGCAGTAATAATTAAGTCCGCCTCGGAATTCGAACGCGCCGATTCCGCGGCGAGCTTTCTACTTTCGAAAACGGGACTACGGCCTAAAATCGGACTCGTACTGGGTTCCGGCCTCGGTGCTTTTGCGGACGAGTTCACGGGCGCCACAAGAATTCCCTATGCGGAAATCCCGCACTTTCCCCAATCCACGGCGATCGGCCACGCAGGAAAGCTTGTTTTCGGCAATGTCGGCGATGTTCCTGTCGCTGGAATGCAAGGCCGCGTCCATTTGTATGAGGGCTATTCCGCCAAGGACGTCGCGTTTCCCATTCGCGTGCTTTCTCGCATGGGCGTGAAGGCGGTCATCCTCACCAACGCCGCTGGTGGAATCAAGCATGAATTTACACAGGGCAAGCTCGTCGTCATCAAAGACCACATCAATCTCCAGGGAGTGAGTCCCCTGACAGGCCCGAACGACGAACGATTCGGCCCGCGATTTCCGGACATGACCACAGCGTACGACAGACGATTCCGCGAGATGACCGTTGGGGAAGGAAATCGCCACAGCATCGGCGCCTTTGAAGGCGTCTACGCCGCGCTGCCTGGTCCAAGCTACGAAACGCCGGCTGAGATTAGGTACCTGCGCTCCATCGGAGCCGACCTCGTCGGCATGTCCACGGTTCCCGAAGTGATTGCCGCCCGGCACTCCGGGATGCGCGTTCTCGGCATTTCTTGCGTCACAAACGCCGCGGCGGGCATCCTGGACAAACCGCTCGATCACAAGGAAGTCCTCGAAACCGGCGAACGCGTCCGAGGTCAATTCATCGCGCTGCTCAAGGCCATCATCCCTCGAATTGCAGCCGAGCTCGAGTGATGCGACACTCATTTTTCTATCGGAGGAGCCGGCGTGCACGAAAATGACTCACTTGTGGAAGCGGCGCGGCAAGCGCGCGAAAACGCGCACGCGCCTTACTCGAATTTTCGAGTCGGAGCCGCGTTGCACGCCACCTCCGGTAGAGTCTTTGGAGGCTGCAACGTGGAGAACGCTACGTATGGCCTGACGGTGTGCGCGGAACGCGTCGCGATTTTCAAAGCCATAAGCGAAGGCGAACGCGGCTTTGATTCAATCGCCGTCGTTACCGACACAGATACGCTCACGCCCCCTTGCGGTGCTTGCCGCCAGCTGATCTGGGAGTTTTGTGGCGATGTCCCGGTGATTCTGGCAAATCTCAAGGGCAAATCGGAAACACATCAAATGCGCGATCTTTTTCCAAGGCCCTTTGATTCGTCGAATTTGTAAACGCAGCCACGCCGCTGCGCGTTTCACTCACGCGAGGCCAATGAAATGTTTACTGCTCCAGAGAAATGCTTCCTCTTTTTTGTTCTGGCCTTACTCGGCTCTAGGCCCATGGCTGCCTACCCTCCGGCCAAGCAGGTTTCGCAAAAACAGGCGGTCAGCTTCGACCTGCTCATCGTCAATGCCACCGTTGTCACCATGGATCCCGCCCGGAGGATCATTGAGAAGGGCACGATAGGCGTTCGCGGAGACACCATAGTTTTTGTCGGAACAGATACAGACTTCGTCGCGCAAGCCAGGAAGGGACACAGCGCTGGTCAGACCATTGACGCAGAAGGCGCGCTGGTCCTGCCCGGCTTCATTAACGGCCATACGCACGCAGCTATGACGCTCCTCCGCGGCCTCCACGATGATGTGACGCTCGATGAATGGCTGCGAAAATATATTTTCCCCGCCGAAGCGAAAAATGTGACGGAAGATTTCGTCCGCTGGGGCACCCGCCTCGGCGCAGCGGAAATGATTCGCGGCGGAGTCACCACGTTCGCGGACATGTACTACTTCGAGGATGTCGTGGCCGCGGAAACCAAAGCCGCCGGAATGCGCGGAGTCCTTGGCGAAACGCTTCTCGATTTTCCCGCGCCCGACAACAAGACAAATGCGGCCATGCTTGAATACGCCGGAAAATATCTGGAAAGGTGGCAGAGCGATAAGCTCATTCACGCTGCCGTCGCGCCCCATTCAATTTACACCTGCTCGAAGCAGACGCTTCAGGCTTCCGCGGCCCTTGCGCGAAATTACCGCGCTCCAATCCTGATCCACGTCGCGGAAATGAAAAAGGAGCTGGACGACAGCTTAAAACAGAACGGCGCAACCCCCGTCCGGTATCTCGACAAGCTCGGCATCCTCGGTCCAGATGTGCTCGCGGCGCATTGTATTTTTGTCGACGCTGACGACAGAAAGATTCTCGCGGACCGCCAGGTCGGATGCGTTCACAATCCTTCGAGCAACATGATGCTCGCCAGCGGCGTGGCCCCGGTTGTCGAAGAGCGGGCCGCGGGCGTCGCTGTTGGCTTGGGGACCGATGGGCCGGCAGGGAGCAACAACGACCTCGACTTGATGGAAGAAATGGATCTTGCCGCGAAACTGCAGAAAATTACAAAGGTGGACCCGCGAGCGCTCGACGCCAAATCCGTCGTCGAAATGGCCACCATCGAAGGCGCAAGAGCTCTGCACATGGAAAAAGAAATTGGCTCGCTCGAACCAGGAAAGAAAGCTGACATCATTCTCATCAGCCTCGACGAGCCCAACGCCGTCCCCATGTACGACGTCTATGCCCAGCTTGCCTACGCGCTCAAGGGCAGCGACGTGCAAACGGTAGTGATCGGCGGACGCGTCGTCATGCGCGATCGCAAGCTCCTGACTCTCAACGAGCCCGAAATCCTCGCCAAAGCCCGCGAGTACAAGAAGAAAATCGCTGCTTCTTTGAATATGGACTGATGACGCTTACTGCGTTTCGGCCTCATTTGTCGGGAGAAGCTTTCGGCTTCGGTTCCACCAGATCAGCAAGCCCGTAATCGCCAGGATTGGAAGCAGCAAGCTTACTAAACACGCAAGCAGCCGCGTCGGCCAGCCAAAAATATCTCCCGTATGTATTTCGCGAATCCACATCCGCGTGATCTTGAAACCCAGCGGCGCGGTCCGCGTGCTCCAAACGCTGAGGGGCTTGCCCGTGTAAGGATCCAAGACCACCCTGCTGCGGCCAATTGGCGTGCGGTCTTCTGGAAATTTCATTCGCAGGTCAACCGGCGTGCCAGGATGGATCGAAAGCGAATCGATCTCCGCTCCCGGCAGTGCGGCCCGCGCCGCGGCAAGAATTGCATCCGTGCCTAGCGGCTGCAAGCCTTCGGCATGCTCGGGCATGCGCGGCCTTCGCGGCATGTCGCTCGAATGCGTGATTCCATTCACCAAACTGCTTACTGCGCTGTCCCACGTCAACGCCACGCCCGTCAGGGCAAAACTAAACAAAAACACGGAGCAGCAAATGCCGAGGACATTGTGAATGTCGAAGTTGATTCGCTTTCCGCTGCCGGTCCATTGGATGGTGAAGAGTTTCCGCCGCCACCAGAGAACAATTCCGGAGCACGAAAGAAAAAGAAGAAATATCGACGCCGTGCCAACGATCAGTTTGGCCGCATCTCGATGTTTCTGCATAAGCAAATGCGTGTGAAATTGATGTACCGAATTCACCAGTGTACTTGCCGTTTGAACATCACCTAATTCTTTCCCGGTGTACGGATCGACGGTCACAACGGTCCCTTCGGCCTCGCTGCCAGGGTCCAGATACATTTCGTAGGCTGAATCCGGGTCGCGCGGAAAAGCCACTTCAGTAACCTTGTACCCCGGATGAGTCTTCTCGAGCCTTGCGAACAGTTCTCCGACAGGGAGCGGTTGGCCGACGGGTTCCACCGCGATCAGCCGCCGGTTTAAAACGTGATCGATTTCCTTCTCGAAAACCATGAAGCTTCCGGTCACACCGAGGAGCAGCAGAAACACGCTTGCAATTAACGCGGCCCAGAGATGAAGAACCAGGAGCACTCTGCGAAAAGACATCGCCTGACCTCCAGCGCAGAACGTGGATTCACAAACAGCTACTGACCGATGGCTCTAGAATTGGACGCTCGAAGAACGAATGTGGCTCTAGCAATTTCTCTTGACTCACCCGCTTACGCCCTAATGCCCACTTCAAAGGGAAAACAAACAAGGCAACCGTGCATGTATCGATGTTCACACCAATCCCTCGAGTTGTCGCCACGCTCGTATCACGAACTTCCATGGACATCCCGCAACTTTTGCTATCCTTGCTGCATCGTGGGCATTTCCTATAACCGGATTGCTGGACAAAGTGTCGAGCGGCTCGCAGCTTTAAGCGACGGCATCTTCGCGGTGGCCATGACACTGCTTCTGCTGGAACTTCATGTTCCAGCAAGCGAGCTGGTCCAAAGCGAAGGCGATTTGCGGCGTGCGCTCCTTGCCCTTGCTCCCCAGCTTCTCATTTACCTTATGAGCTTCCTCACTCTGGGTATTTTCTGGGTGGGACAGCAGACCCAATTGAATCATCTCGAGCATTCCGAGCGGCATTTCACTTGGATTCATTTGGCATTTCTATTTCTTATCACTCTCATGCCATTTTCGACTCGGCTCCTGATTGAGTACATGGATTTCCGCACAGCCCTGCTGGCCTACTGGGCCAATATATTGCTGCTAGGCGCGCTACTATACGCCAGTTGGGGGCGTGCAAGGCAAGCCGCGCTTATCAAGGCTGATACTCCACCGGAAATCCCCGCGGCGATTTGTCGCCGCATCCTGATTGCGCAATCGCTCTATGCGGTCGGTGCGCTTCTTTGCATTTATCGCACACTCTTGAGCATCGCCTTCATCGTCCTCGTTCAACTCAACTACGCCATCGCGCCCCGCTTATGGACTCGCAGAGATTCGGGAGATGCCTAGATGGATCGAAGCCTATGCGCGAAGTTGCTCGAAATGGCGATCTCTGAAGCCCGGCGTGGGCTCGCGGAAGGAGGGATTCCTATCGGCGCGGCGCTCTTCGATCACTCTGGAACGCTGTTGGGCAGTGGCCACAATCGCCGGGTACAGCATGGCGATCCCTCGGCGCACGGCGAGACCGATGCATTTCGCAAGGCGGGCCGCCAGAAAAGCTACCGCGACAAAATCATGGTGACCACGCTGGCGCCCTGCTGGTATTGCAGCGGGCTCATCCGCCAATTCGGAATCGGCACCGTGATCGTGGGCGAATCCGAGAATTTTCGCGGCGGTATTAACTGGCTTCAGGAAAACGGAATCAAAGTCATCGATCTTGCGTCTAAAGAGTGTGTCGAGATGCTGGGCAAATTTATTGCCGAAAATCCCGGCCTTTGGAACGAAGACATCGGCGAAGAGTAAGCAGCTTCCCGTGCAGCCCTCGCCGCCATCGTGCGCTTTGGTGAACCGTTCATGACCCACAATTCCCGCCGTTCCAAATGGATCCTGTTGAGTGTCGCAAGCGTCGCAGCCGCGGCACTGACGTTCGCCTTGCACTCGCGCGCCGCGGCCGCCGACGAAATGGCGAAGCTCGCGGCGATCATGGACTGGAAGCAGGGAACGGTTGTCGCGGACATCGGCGCAGGTGACGGGAGATATTCGTTTGCCGCCGAGGAATATGTCGGCGGAACAGGAAAAGTATTCGCCACGGAAATCGACAAAGAAAAGCTTGCGAAACTGCGTGACGAAATCAAGAAACGAAATCTGCAAAATGTAACGGCTCTGGAGAGTGGCGAGGCGGAAACGAATTTGCCCGCGTCATGTTGCGATGCGATTTTTCTACGGCGTGTCTACCACCATCTGACTAGACCCCTCGAATTTGACGCGAGCATCCTCCGCTCGCTGAAACCGGGCGGGAAACTCTCGATTATCGATTTTCCCCCTCATCCGGAGTACGGCAAAGTAAGAGGCGTGCCAAAGGACCGTGAAGACCACGGCATCCAGCAGAAAATCCTCATCGAAGAAGTGACGAAGGCGGGCTTTCAGCTCGAAAAGATCGTCGAGGACTGGCCGACGAGCGACTATTGCGTTTTGTTCGTAAAGAAGTGACTCCTGCCTTCCCGCTCACCCGAGGAGCCAGTGGAATTACGCAGTTTCCAGGTAGGTGTCGTATTTGACGGCGATGTCGCGGACTTCCTGCAGAGTCATTTCCCGCATGACTTTTCCATCCTCAAGAATGGTTTCGAGCGCATTGAGGCCGGCCGTAGAGTGATCGGGATTGGGAGAATCGTTCAACACTTCGACCGTGACAAATTCCTTGCCATTGTGAACTAAATTGAACCGTCCTCCTTTGCTGGCTTTCGAAGGATCGGTCTTTGGGTTTTTGTAAACGTTGTGCCATTTTCCCGCCCGGTCGATTGCCGAACATTTCAAGGCAAATTTCAGCGTGTCTCGATTGACCTGCTGCAACAGCGCGCCACCCATCCCGTAGCTCCAAATGTCCTGCGACCATCCTCGGCGCGTGAGCTGCGCGGTGATGTTCTGGATGGTGTAGTAGTTCACGCCGTCGCCCTGAATAAAACGCACGCAGGGTACGGTGGTCTTCCAGCCTTTCTGATTCACCTCATACCCGAAAACCTCCGCGACGATTTTGAACAACTCTTCCAGCACGGTAACCGCATCTCCGGAGTCCGGACGAATTACGAGAGTGCCTTTTCGTTGCAGGACTTTGTCGCGAAGCGCGCCGCCCCAGAGATTGCGCACCGCGTTGTATATGTCGTAGGAGTCGCTGACGCAGGCAACCACACCTTCCGGACAGTTCTCCAGTATGTTCGCGTACGCCTGCCCCTCATTGGCTTCGCCCCAAGCCGTGATCGTGGAATGCTCCGAGGCGGGAATGCTATACGCGGCGCAAGTGAGCGGCTCCTTTTGCGTTAAGTCGGCAGAATAGAATTGATTCAGCAGCTGAATGGCGGCAAGGGTATCCGTGCCCAGGAAGTTCAGGAGATGAGCAGCGCCTCCAATCGCCGCGGACTCCTTCGAGGAAACTCCGCGGAAACCGAAGTCATGGAGCTTGAAAGGAAGTAGCGCTGGATCGCCTGTTCGCACGAGAGCCCTGCCGATCACCTGCTTGATGGCCCGGGACAGCGTTGCCACGGTGATGGGGTACCAGACTTGCAGCAGTACGGTTTCGGCCCAGTTGGTCAGCCAATAGAATTCGGGATCGGTGTTTTCGATGGTGATAAGGGCATTGAGGCTTCTGACGACCGTGCCTTCCTTGATGGCTCGAATCCGGAGAGGAAGTCGGCCGCCGTGCTTGGCGTATAACGATTTGAAGCCTTCATAATTGAACGACTTGGGGTGGCCCCCAAAATGGGCGTGCGCGATGCGGCGCGCTTCTTCAACGTCCTCCAGTGTAAAAACCTGCCCGGCGAAATTTGATTTGACGATGTACTGCAGCATGGCCAGCATCGTCTCGTCAAACATGCCTCCTCGGGACTCAACATACGAATAGATGTGTCGTGTGTCCGGCGGGTACTGCCACCAGTGAGTGAGCTTGTAGGAGTCGGTATTGAGTATCGGATTCAGCCGCAAAGACTGCATGGAGCTCCTTCAATTCGGGAGTGAGAAGGAATCGGTGGCTGCACACCGATTTTAGGATAGCAGAAGAACCGCCTGACCATTCATGCCCGACGGCACTGCTTCGCTGACCGCAGGATGGGCGCTCGCAAAACCGTCCACCAGCCGTTTTGACCATTTCGTTCACTTGGCAGGGGAGGTGTTTTTCTTACTCCTTCTTGGACTGCCCAACAGGAGACAAACTGGTCTTCGCATAAAACCCTTTTTGGCTCCGGCGCGTCGAAGATGATAAGGTTATCTGCCGAACCCAAGTCCTGCCCTGGGCCTACAACTTCGGCAAGTCTTCGACTCCCCCCGCCCTGAAGAAGAGATATTCTTAAATTTAATGGAAAGGCGTCCCTCTAAGCCATGAATCCGGATCGGCGCGGGAAAGCAAGAAAGCTTCCAGACACACTCATTTATTGCCAACTGGAAGGAGACGAAGGTGGCTCGGTTTTGAATATCTCGCAGGGAGGGTTGTGTTTTGAGAGTTTTGCTCCTGTCGAGCCGAATAGGTTGATCCATTTCTGGTTTTCCTTCGATCTGAAGAATCGAATCGAGGCGTTGGGTAGGCTAGCCTGGCTCGACTCTTCCAGGAAGCATGGAGGGTTGAGCTTTCTTGCTCTGAGTCAACACGCTCGAGAATCCATCAGCGACTGGATGGGTCAAACTGACTGTGACGAAACCCCGGCCACGGGAGATTCAGCCGTACCAGACCCTGCTTTCACGACTCTGAGCGCGCCATCCACTCAACCAAACATCGCTCCGGCATTGGAGAGCCATATGCCTCCCACGGGGGCTAAAACCGTAACTCCGCCACCGTCACTCATTCATACTGCGGGGGCCGAATCACAGGCCGCCGTAGCTCTTCGATCTCTTGAGCTGCCAGGGCTAGTCCCGATCGAACGATACCGAACCGCCACTCGAAGGCAATTTGTGAGAGGTGCGTTGCTGGGAATCCTCATTTCCGTTGCCTTGACGTGGCCCGTCTTCAAGTACACAAAAGGCATGAACCCGAGCGGTAGTACACAGACTGCACCGATCTCCGGCGCGCAAACCGCTTCACCCTCGCCGGTGCCGATTTCCACATCGGCCAACACCCAAAATTCTTCCATTTCTTCCGCAGCGAGAAAATCGCAGCCGTCTATGCCCGCGACCTATTCACCCAATAATCCACCGGAAACCACTTTGGCACGTCATAAGTTGCAGTCCCAAGAATCCTCCACCAGGTATAAGGCGGCTGAGTCAGCCGGCCAGCCGGCCCTCGCGGATTCAAAGCGCTCGAAGAAGATCTCCGCGACTCCCCAGCAGCTGTGGGCCTCCGTCCAGGAAGGAAACAGCCACGCGGCCGTCGCGCTTGCCGACCTCTACATTCGTGGCGAGGGTGTCCCGGTGAACTGTGACCAGGCCCGCGTCTTGCTGCTCGTCGCCTCGGAAAAGAAAAACGCGGAGGCCATCCAGAAGTTGCGAGACTTGGACAAGACGGATTGTCCCGCGGCTCCCCACTGAGAATCCGATGGTCGAACGCAACCCACGCACTGCTAAGCGTTATCAACTCTGAAGTTGGAAACCAGGATCACGCTACGAGGCGGCGTCCTTTATGTCGTCTTGCGCTTTCTTGAGAGCGTTTTTCGATTCGGCCTTGGCATTCGCTTCAGGCTTCAAGAGGTCTACTGCTTTGTCCAACGCCATAGCCTTGCCTCCTGCCGGGCCTGCGCACGAATCGGCTACGGGTTTAGGTTTGATGCCGGTCACATTCCATTTCAAGCAACTAAATTCGACAGGAAGACTGTGAGTCAGTCGTAGGACCGCGACGCAACTGGTCAGATCCCTAAAGGACGAACACACATCCTGCAATTCCTTGTCGGCAGGCAGGAGTTGGAGAATGCGCAGTTGTTTTGTCAACTTGTCTTCCAGATGGCCATCCGAAGCGAGTTGGTCGTTGGCGGACTTCGCGCCGTGCTTGATCAACTTGAGGGGGTTGTATTTGGCCGGATTGTACCAACTGGGTGAGTTCGCCCCCGTCTTGTCCTCGGAGTCTTGGGCGGCAACTTTACTGGCACCCAGGAGCATACCTAGCGTTGCAACGGCGATGATCCCTTTGTAGCCTCTCATGGACGTCTCCCGGCGGAGAGAACTGAGCGACTACTATTAT
Organism: Candidatus Acidiferrum sp.; assembly: GCA_035310525.1. Lineage (GTDB taxonomy): Bacteria > Acidobacteriota > Terriglobia > Acidiferrales > UBA7541 > Acidiferrum. The sequence goes on from DATGED010000012.1 coordinate 105,809, forward strand.
CTCAAACCATCAGCCTGTGTCGAGTTTCGCGAATATCGACAGCGTGCGAAGGCCGGGCATAGCCGGAAGGAAACCAATCAATCTAGAACCGATTGCCCCTGGCCTCGTGGCATTTCACTGGACTAATTGTTGAATCTCCAGCCCAATGTTGGCCGTGGCGCAAACTGCATCGTTCGGCAGTACGTCAGCCCAAGCTGGCGAAGGGTCGAGCAAGCGGACTCGCAATGCAAATTGCCCATTCGGTTGCTGGTGACAGTAGATCACTTCGGCCATTGTGGATAGTTCAGGGGGCAGCGAAACCAGCACGCTCTCGCCCGGTTTCCACCCCTGTACGCTTATAACGCGGGCGCTCTGGGAGGTGATGTGCTCCGCGAAGCCAAATTCGACCTTTCCGGGATGGTGCAGGCTGGTCAACCACACCCTTCGCGAAGTTCGAAGACTCGCTTCCGAACTCTCCGTTTCTGAACTCACGGCTTGAAGCCCCATCCGTCTTTCCTCCTTAGGTATTCCAAATCAGCTTTGGCAAAAGTCAGGATCTATCAGCCGGCGAGCACCACTGTACCGCGTGCAGCGCATCGAGGGTGATCTAGACATGACCTGGTAAGAGCATAGGCACGTCTGAAAAGTTCGCTAGTAGGTGAACGCCGGATTGAGGGATGGGGTGAAGACCCGTGACCTCTCACACTCTGGATGACAGCCAGCCGCGACAACCGGTTTTTTCTTTTGATGGATTCGCGCTGGATACATCCATGCGGATGAGAAACAAACCATTCCCGCTGCTTGATGACGAAGCCAGGTGCCCCGATACCGAAATATCCCGCTACTCCTCGCGAAGCACCTGCATTGGGTCTACGCGTGAGGCGCGCAAAGAGGGAAGAAGACACGACAGGAAAGACACGACGAGGACAAGAAGAAGGACCGCGAACAGAGTGGGAACATCCGTAGGAGAAACGCCATAGAGAAGGCCGGCAAGAATGCGTGAAGAAGCGGCAGCGAGGGCCCACCCAACTAGGCAGCCTGCGATGCACACGCATAGTCCTTGCCACAGGAATTGTTTGACAATCTGGCCGCGCAAAGCGCCGAGGGCCAAGCGGAGGCCAACTTCGCGCTGCCGGACATTGACCGAATAGCTGAGGGTTCCGTAAAGGCCCACACACGCAAGAGAGAGTGCCGTGGCCGCAAAAAACGACAGAAGTATCGTGCGAAGGCGGTTTTCCGAGATGCCGTCGGAGAAGTGTTGTTCGAGCGGCGCGAAATCGTAAGCGGAGCGCGTGGGTTCAATGTCCCTAAGCCGGCGGCGTATGGTTTCGGCCATGCTCATCGGCGCGTTGCGCGTCCGGACCAGGAAGTAGCTGCCGGGCTCAGCCAGAGGAGCGCACCAATACGCGGTTGGAACGGGAGGTAGATCGAGTTCGGATTCGCGCGCGTCGCCGGAGATGCCGACGATCTCCGCCGGGCCGGAGTAGCCCATCTGGACCGATTGCACGTGATGGCCGATTATGTTCGCGCCATGAAAGTAAGCATCGGCGAACGCCCGATTCACGACGACGGTGGGCGGGCCATCCGTCTCGCGGCATGCTTCGCCGGCGAGCAGAGGGATGCGCATGGTTGCGAAGTAGCCGGCAGAGACGAACCGGTTCGCGGCGATGAGTTTTGGTTCGCTTTCGGAACGGCCCTCAAGGAGCTTGAGTTCGATTTGATATTGGAAGGGTACTCCGGGCACGCCGACGGACAGGGCAGCGGCTTCAACGCCCGGCGTGGAACGCACAGTTTCCAGGACGCGATCGGTGAACTGGCGCAGTTTTTTCATGTCGCCGGTTTCGCCCCAGTTCATGCTCAGCTGAAATGCAAGAATGTGCCCGGAATCAAAGCCGCGTGTGACCCGGCCCAGTTCCTGAAAGCTGCGCAGAAGGAGCCCGGCGCCTGCGAGCAGCGTGACGGCGAGGGCGACCTGGATACCGACGAGCAGCCACTGCAGTGGATTTTGCCCGGAAACTTGCGAGCGGCTGTTTTGCGCGAGGGAGCCGGAAAGGCTGCGCCTAGTGCCGCGTATCGAGGGAAACAATCCACAGAGAAGAGTGACCACCACAGAGCAGGCCAGGGAGTAGAGGATAATGCGGCTGTCGAGATGAATTTCTTCTACCCGGGGAAGTTGCGCGGCCAGCGAGCGGAAGATATCGGACGCAGCCGCTGCGAGAAACAGGCCGAGTCCCGAGCCGAGGAGGGCCAGGAGAAAGGTTTCGGTAAGCAGTTGTACAATGAGCGCGCCGCGGGAAGCGCCAAGCGAAGAGCGGATCGAAATTTCCTGCTGGCGTTGAGCGGAGCGAGACAAAAGCAGCGCGATTATGTTCGTGCACGCGATGAGCAAGAGGAGAGTGACGGAGCCGAACAGCAGCCACAGAGACCGGCGCGACCCGCCGATAGTTGTTTCTTTCAGCGCTTCGACCGTCACAGATAAGATAGCGTCCGTCTCGGGAAATTGGCGGCCGAGTTGCGCTTGTATAGTTGCCAGATCGGCGCGAGCCTTCGTGATGGTGACGCCGGGCTTGAGGCGTCCGATTACGATATACCAGTTGTTTTCGCGAGCGCGGCCAACGGAAAAGCTCGAGGGCATGGGCGACCACAAATCCGTTTCGCGAGCGGGAAACAGAAATGACGGGGGCATAACGCCAACGATGGGATAGAGATGGCCATCGAGCCGCAGATTTCTACCGAGGACACTTGGGTCTGCGTTGAAGCGGCGATGCCAGAAGCGATCGCTGATTAGGACCGCCGCAGGTCCGTTGAGAGTTTCCTCATCAGGAGTGAACTCGCGGCCAAGGGCCGGCGTAAGACCCCATACCTGAAAAAAACGAGAGGAGACCCATGCGCGAGTGACCTTCTCGGGCAGCGTGCCGGTGGACTCCGATACATCCTCGGTGTAATAACCTGTTAGGCCCTGGAACGTAGAATTAAGCTGATTCCATTCCTCAATCCGAACGGGAGCCACACGAGTGAGTACCGCCGCGCTTTTGGAGTTGTGCTGCTCCACGAGCATCAACCGGTCTGCTTCAGGGAAAGGAAGCGGCTTCAGCAGAACGGCGTCGATGGCGGAAAAGACAGCGCTGTTCGCGCCGATGGCCAGAGCGAGTGTGAGGATAACGGTTGCTGAGAATGCCGGGGATTTTCGAATAAAGCGCACAGCGGATTTAAGATTTGCGACGGAGGCGTCCAGCACGCGAACTCTGTAAACATCCCGCAGTTCTTCTTTGACCTGCTCATGTCCTCCAAACTCAAGGATGGCGCGTCGGCGTGCTTCCTCAGGGGGCATGCCGCCGGCGATATATTCTTCAATGAGCTCGTCGAGGTGGAAGCGAAGCTCGGAATTCATTTGCGCGTCCGAGGACCGTTTGGGCAGAATGGATTTCCACCAGGACATGGCGAACCCCTATTGGGCGGTTTGCAGAATGCTGGCGACCGCCCCGGCAAGACGATTCCAATTCGACTCTTCGCTTTCCAGTTGCTTCCGGCCTTTGGACGAGAGCTTGTAGAACTTGGCTTGGCGGCCTTTTTCAGACTCGCCCCATTCGGACTCGAGCCAGCCGCGTTTTTCAAGTCGATGCAAGGCGGGGTAGAGCGAGCCTTGCTGGACCTGCAGAACCTCTTTCGAGATCTGGCGGATTCGCAGGGAGATGCCATAGCCGTGGACGGGGCCAAGGGCCACGATCTTGAGAATGAGCATGTCGAGAGTGCCCTGAAGCAGGTCAGATTTCTCGGTGGGCATGACGTCTCCTAGACGCTCTACTTATATAGCTTCCTGATAGGTAGAATGTCAAGGAGAAAGAAGAACGTGTACGGGCCCTGAACTCACCCTGGCCCGCCACTTTGGACACGCGCGCAGAAATGTGAAATCAGTCGGCAGGCGGCTTTCGTTAGGAGTTCCAGGCAACGCGGGAGAGCTCCTTTTTGCGAGACTCCCATTCACTCCCGCTCAAAATGCGTGGCGCGACGTCGATCAGGCGGGGGATGAGCCGGAACACGGCGGCGGCATTCCAAGGAGCCCCGCTCCGAGTGCGGTAGTCGCGGACGTTAAGCGCGTCGGCCATGCTCGTGAAGGAGACATCTTGAACAATGAGTTCGGCGAGGAATTTCAGCGTCTGCATCTCCAGCGGGTCGTCCTCCAGGTGGTGGCAATCGGTGGCGATGCGTAGGCCAAACGGGATTTCTTCCGAGGCGGCGATTTCTTCCGGCGGCTCGTTTGTTGAGGAAAACTCTACTTCGCGTTCCCATTCGAGGGCGACAAGTGTCCAACCGGCGTCGTGCATCTTGGAAAGATACATGGATGTCGGCAGTATCGTGACCTTTTCTCGAATGCGTTCGTGCTTCTTCATAGGTGCCTCCTTGACGAAGTGCAAGGGACCTGTGTGTCGCGAGGATGTAATGTCGCGCAATCCAATTGCCGGAACCAGCTTATCGTAATACTAAGAAAACACATAGTTTATATGTTTGAGTGGACGAAAGAGTAGCAGCCGGATGTCCGCTCTTGGGATTGAGGATGTCGCGAGCCCGGACAGTTGCATTTATCGATGGCTCTGTTGACATCCTGGATGAGCGAGCCGATGCCTCAGGCGGTAGAGGTTATAGGCAAGACCGAGCAGCAGAGCTTGGCGGATCTGGATGGCCAGGCTGCGCCCGGGAGCGCGCGAGGAGAGCTTGCGCTTAACGG
>DATGED010000013.1:0-20855 GCA_035310525.1 Candidatus Acidiferrum sp.
TGGCCACTTGCAGCGCCACGTGAGCAATGGGCAGGAGACCAATCTCGGCCATCGTCCCTCCTGCCCCATCAGAAAACACCTACCGCCCCTCCTTGTCGACCCCTCGAAGCACAATCTGTGCCGAGGATGTCAACAGAGCCACCAACACTTGCAAAAACAGAGGTAGCGGGTCGGAGGCTCTTCGTTTGCCAGTGGCGGAACGGCTCGACTTAAGCCGTCCAATTCATGCGGGAAATTAAGAAGCTGGGCTACGCCGGCTGGATTCCTCCCACGGTCGTCTGCGGCGGCAAAGAAACCGGCGGCATTGAGCCGGACATCGTGCTGGGGGCTGCTCCGGGTTGGAGCCGGTTGTAGATCGCAAGCGCAATGGAACCCATTCCCCACATCCAAATTCCCAGGCCGACCAGCAGCCCAATCACATGCAGGCGGGCCAGCGGCGTGTACACGATTCGCACAATCACGAAGCCCATCGCCATTCTGCCAATCAGCCCCCAGGTATCGGCTGATTTCCCAAGAATCCAATTGCCGACCACTGTCCCGACGATGAGTTCCGCAGTAAAGAGGCACAGCATCCATAGCCCCAGGGTCAGAACGCCCAGGGGTATGCCGACCACGGTAATACAAGCGATGATGGCCGCAATCGGAACGCCAAAAAACACGAGCACGCCAAGCCCAACGGGCGCCCCAAATCGCTCGCCGGCGCTCACCGTCTCCGCGGCGAATTTCGGGAGCAGCAAAAACAAAACCAATCCAAGCAAAATGAAGGCCGCGGTCCAAATCACGCGCCACACATAGTAATGACCCTCCATGTACTGCGACTCGTGCTTCATCTTGGTGAATTGCACCGGCGAGCCAAGCTTCGCCCCGGAGGAGACGCTCGCGGGGTTGTCACCCTCGAAATGAACCGGTCCGGAAATCTGGGCAGAGGAAGCAATCGACATGGAGCGGCCCTTGGCGCGAACCTCTCCTTGCACATCGCCGGAAATGGTGGTTTCCCCAACCATGAGCATTAGATCCCGCGCAACCCGGCCATCAATTCCCACGGACTGCGCAAAAGACGTCAAACTGCCATCAATTTTCCCGGCTGAATCGAGGTTCAGGACTTCGTTGAAGGTGAGAACGTTTCTGGTCACGGTTCCCGTAATGGTGAGATTGTTCGCGAAGGAGCGGATGTTGCCGTCGATCTGCCCGTTGACGCGCACAGACTGCGCGAACATGATGGCGTCGCCCTTGACGTGCCCGCTGATGTCAATGCTCTGCCCAAAGAAAAAGACATCGCCTTCGACTGTGCCGTCGATTCGCGCGCGAGCGCCAGTAATAAACAGGTCGCTTTTGACGGTTTGGTCTTTCGCAAGCTCATAGGTCTCGCCCTTGTGAAATTCCGTGGCGGTGGCCGGCGCGGGGAGCGCCAGCGCCGCGCACAATCCCGCTAGAACAAGGGCCATTGCCGACCCTCGCCGCAGGCGCCGGCGGAAGATCACCGCCGCGAATCCCGCCAGGGTAAGCATTGCCAGAATCTCGAGGAATGGAACCATGGACTGCCATCCTTTCCAGAAGGCGCCTTGAAAAATGAATAAGCTAAGTAAGCTGGTGCCGCCAAACCCTGCTTGTTCCAACCGCACCTGCCAGGGCTCGATGATGAATGTATACAGGGCATAGACGCCCGTGGCCGCCAAACCAAGAACCAGGCCCCAAATCCAGCCAAACGATTGCCGCGCGCGCTCCTGAAATTGCGCCAGGCGCGACGGCATCGGCTCGTCTACTTCCAGCATGGCGCGCGTAAGCAGGCGGGATTCGCGCTCGAGGGCGCGCAGCAAAGTGCGGCAGGAGGCGCAGTCCTGCGCATGCGCGGAAACAGCCTGCGCCCGGGCGCGGTCCAGTTGGCGCTCCGCGTACAGCAAGCAAGTCATCTCATCCAGATGTTCCATCGTCCCGCCCGGCCCTTGCTGCGAAACCGGGTTTGCAGGTTCGCTCACGAGGTCCCTCCCACGGCCAGCGCACTCTTTCCCTCCAGCGCGTGCCGCAGTTCGTGCCGTGCGCGCAGCAGCACGACGCCCACAAAGGCGCGCCGCACGCCGAGCGCATCGGCGATTTCGTCATAACTCATATCCGAGTAATAGCGCAAGACGAGCGCCATGCGCGCTCGCGCCCCAAGCTTATCCAAAGCGCGCCTGACTTCCTCGCTAGACTTCTGTTCGATCAGACGGTCCAACTGGTTTGGGTCCGGATGCTCCAAAGGCACATCATCCACATCTTCGGTCTCTTTGTCCTGCCGGATCTTGCGGCGCCTCAAAATATCCCAGCAGTGATTGGCGGCAACTCTGTAAAGCCAGGCCGAGAAGGAGCGAGTCGCATCGTACTGGCTCAGCTTGCCTTCCCATAATTTTGAGAATATTTCCATGGTTGCGTCTTCCGCATCTTCCCGCGTGGGCAGCGCCCTTCTGCAAAACCGGAAAATCGCTGGTCCCATCTCCCGATAGATTTCGCCCCAGGCTTCGGCATCCCCGGCACGAGCCCGAGCGACTGCCTCCGAGGTCTCCGTCATTCCGGGCACGCTCATCGGGCCTGGTTTCAGCGGTTCCATAAACGAGTACGCAGGGGAGCCCCAAAAACTTACACGATCTTAACAAATAGCAATATTGCTGCTAGGAGCTATCTCTTCTGTGTTCAACACTCTACCAGAAAAGGGGAATAGGACCCGAAATCTCAGCAATACGCGCAATGCAGGCAGAGCACGGGGGTGCCACTCTCAAGAGTGGCGCAGTCGCCAGCGGCACAAGGCGTGGGCCTACCTGGCAGCGGCCGCCCTTGTCATGATTCGGTGCGCGAAAGATTGCGAAAGATTCTTGACCTCGAAGTTACCTCGGCGTTAGAAAGTGAACTTGGCGGCCAATTGAATTCCGCGCGGGCCGCCGCCACCCAGGAACGGATTACCAATTCCAACGTCGCCGGTAGCCACGATGGGATACCCGCCCTTGCCCACTTCACGCTTCCCGCTGACTCCAAAGCCATTGACCCCTGGATCGGCAATGAATGCCGGCAGGAATGGATTTGCAAAGTTCGGGTGATTCAGCACATTGAAGAATTCGACGCGAAGCTGCATCTTCAACCGCTCCGTTAACGTTGTGTTCTTGTAGATCGCCATGTCCCACTGCTTGAAGGTAGGTCCGTGGAGAGCATTGCGTCCAAGGTTGCCATAATGCCGTGAACCGATTGCACAATCGGCGGCTGTGCCCGTAGGAGCCGCTTGGGCCGCTGGCGTAATCGTGCACGGGATCGCAAATGCGGTCAGATCGACGTAGTTGGAAGGATCGTGCGGGTGATAGACGATCGGTCCAACGACATCAGGCCGGTCGAACGCATTGCCGCTGCCGCTGAAGTCGTCCTCGAAATTGTAATTAAACTGGAACGGTTGCCCGCTCTGCAATGTCACCGCGCTGTTCATCCCCCAGCCGTTCCTGAGCTTCTGCAGGCTTCCGTCCATTTGTGGCAGGTTGTATCCGAAAATCCAGGTGAACCTGTTAGGCACGTTGAAGTTGGAAGGCCCGTATTCGAGATTCGGCTGCGTGCTGTCGTTGGGCTGCGCCGCGTTCGGCTCGAAATCTTCGCCGTCGCTCGAGTTATCCAGTGACTTCGACCATACATAGTTCACGATGGAAGTAATCCCATGCCATCCGTTGACCCGGAGGCTTGCCTGCAATGAGTTGTAGTTTGACTTTCCGCTGGAATTCTCCTGCAACACGTAAAACGCCCCGTAAGGATTACCGGCCAGCGGCCGCGCCGCGCTACCGAAGTCATTTATGCAGCCGCAAGCCACGTCGGCGGCGTTGATCGCCGCCGCGCTGGGCTGGCCGAGATCGAAAAAGCGCCACAGGCGATGCCCTTGAGACCCGACATAGCCCAACTGGAGAACGGTTTTACTGCTGAGCTGATGCTGGATATTCAGATTGTAATTTTCCATGTACGGCGTCTTGATGTTGCGGTCGAAACCGAACACGTCGCATTCAAAACTGCACGTCGTGGTCGGCGCATAGACAGGGCTGCCGGCGACGATGGGGCCGCCAACCGCTCCCGTCGAGAGAATTGCCGCTGGTCCGATGTTGTTGTACGCCGGTCCGGGATCGAAAAAAGGCGCGTAGGGCAGGTGGCCCAGAACCATGTCCTGGGAAAAGGAATCGAAGAAGATCCCGTATCCGGCACGGACCACGGTCTTTCCTTTCCCAGTCACGTCCCAAGCGATGCTGACGCGCGGTGCAAAATCTCTTTTGTCCGGATTGTACAGGCTGCTCAAGCCGGGCTGCCCCACCTGCGTTAAAGTGAACGTGCCCGAACCGGCCGCCGGGGAGATGCTGGTAATGTTGCTAAGCAGGTTCTTTTTCTCGCGGACCACGCCGAAATAGTCCCAGCGCAGCCCGTAATTCAACGTCAATCTCGGAGTGAGCCGGAAGCCGTCCTGGACGTAAAAGCCGAAGTTGTTTTCGAAGGTATGACGAGTCGAGTCTCCGAAATACTGGAATCCGCTACCTACGTTGCCAGCAAGAAAGTCCGTAAGACTGGCGAACTTGAGTCTGCCGCGGAAATACTTGTCGAAATACTGCTGAATGCTGGTGCGATGGTAGTCCACACCGAATTTCAGGTCATGCTTGTTGATCTTCCAGGAAAAATTGTCAATCAGCTGAATGTTGCTGTCCACACGGTGCCGCGGAACGCTGCTGGTCGCGCCGAGTTGCGCCACGCCGCTCACCAGGATGATCGGCAGTCCGTTGTCGGCGGCGCCCGTGCCCGTATTCAAACCGATCGAACTGGGGTGGAAACTCTGGTCTTCCGGGAAAAACCCTTCCGCGAAACGATTCCAGCCCAAGCGCAGTTCATTCAGTTTGTCCGCTCCGATTGTGTGCACGTACGAAAGAGAGACCAGCTGCACGCGCGTCGGCGTGGACGTATTGAAACCCGGCAACTGTCCGCCTGTGGCGGTTAGCGCCAGAGGGAAGGACTGAACGCTATCGCCAAAAAAATAGCGTCCCGTCACAAAGTTGCTGGCGTTGAATCTGTGATCGATCTTCGCGATCAAGCTGCTCAGCCGGTTGAAAGAGGGAGACACGACAGAAGCAACTCCCCCTCCCAAGTTTGGTGCTGGCCAAGGGTGGCGCGCGAGCAACGCCGCAATCACGGGATTGCTGGCGTCGGTCGGGCTGAGGGAACCATCGGGCGCGCTGCCTGTGGGCACGTTCGCCAGAGTCACCACTCCCACAGGCTCCTGCTGGCCTTCATAATCCAGGAAGAAGAATGTCTTGTCTTTAATAATGGGCCCGCCCAATGAGAATCCATACTGGTTGTTGTGGAAGGGCGCTTTTGGATTCGGAGTTCCGTTTGCGTTTTTGACCGGATTGAAATAATTACGAGCGTCCAGCGCGCTGTTCCGGAAATATTCGGCCGCCGATCCATGGAAAGAGTTGGTTCCGCTCTTGGTTACGATGTTGACGACCGCGCCCGCGTTCCGTCCGTACTCCGGCTCAAAATTGGAGATAACGCGCACTTCGGCCACCGCGTCAATCGGCAGAATGGTCGCCGGTGTGCCGAAAACACCAGCCTCATTGATCGCCGGGTCATTGCGATAGCCGTCGTTCATGTCCGTGCCATCAAGCAGGTAATTGTTCGAGCGACCCCGCGCGCCATTCATGCTGAACTCACCGAAGGAGCCCGGGGAATCGGAAATCTGGTCGGGAGATCCCGCCACGCCAGGGTTCAGATAGATCAACTTGGCGTAATCCCGACCGTTCACCGGGATGTCCTGAACGGTCTGACTTGTCAGCACTCCGCCCAATTCGTTTGTCGTAGTCTCAACCTGTGGCAACTCTGCGCCGGAGACCTCGATCCGCTCCGAGACCTGTCCTGGCTTGAGCGTTACATCGACTCTGCGTTCACCAGCCACGTTCACCACAACGTCGCTGGTTACCGAGGTTTGAAACCCGCTCTGCGAGATAGTCACAGCATAGGTACCAATCGGGAGTTCCGTCACCGCATAACTGCCATCTTCGCTGGTCTGGGTAGTGCGCTCCAAGCCCGTATCTTTGTTCTTAACCGCTACCGTCGCACCCGTCAGGGGCAGCCCCGTGGAATCGGTCACGGTGCCAAGAATCGAGCCTCGGAAAGTCTGTGCCTTCGCCGAAATGGCCAACGGAAGGAGCAAAGCCACAAACAAACTCAACACCGCGCGCAAGTTGGTAGTGAACTTGTTCATCAGAGTCTCCTTAGCTGGGGTCGCATTTTGAGTTTAAACGCGGTGCTGATTCTACACCCGTCCCGGTTGTACTCGTTCAGCATGTTTGGTGACGCTCTGCAAAACGGCCGAATGAGCGGAATCAGGTGGGATGGGGTAGAGTGGAAGGTTGCAGCGCTGTTGCGGTTCTCGATGCTCCGCCCGCCGCTCCAACACATGACCCAAGTACTTCCATCGCTGGTGATTCTGGGGCGCCCCAATGTGGGCAAATCCACACTTTTTAACCGGCTGACAGGGACACGGCGTTCGATTGTCACGAATGAGCCGGGAATCACGCGCGACCGCATTTATGGAAAGGCGGAGTGGCGCGGCAAGGCGCTGGAGATCGTCGATACCGGGGGAATCGTTCCTGACGACAAGGCTTTGATCCCGCAGGAAATCCTGCGGCAGGCGCATGTGGCGATCAAGAAGGCGGCGCTTCTGGTTTTGGTGGTGGACAGCCAGGCAGGCATCACACCGCTGGATCAGGAACTGGCGCGGCTTCTGCGCACCACTGGCAAGTCCTTTGTTGTGGCGGTGAATAAAGTGGACTCGGCGTCGCAAGAAGTGAATGCAGGCGTGTTTCACTCGCTCGGTGTGCCGGTGTTTCCGATAGCGGCGGAACATGGGACGGGAGTGGATGACCTTCTGGACGCCGCGCTTGCGGAAACTGGAGCAGCTGAGTCCGAGGAAGAGCAGAAACAGGAAAACACCGTCGAGGTTGCTATCATTGGAAGGCCGAATGTCGGCAAGTCCACGCTGCTGAATCGGATGGCGGGCGAAGATCGCTCGATCGTCTCGCCGATTCCAGGTACGACGATGGACAACGTGGACACGGAAGTGACACGCGCCGGTCATACTTACCGGTTCGTGGACACGGCGGGCATACGACGCAAAGGCAAAACGACGCTGGTGGCCGAAAAGCTCAGCGTGGTGATGGCGCGGCGAGGACTGGAGCGCTGCGACGTGGCGCTGCTGGTAGTGGACGGGGAGCAGGGAGTGACGCAGGGCGACGCGCAAATTGCGAGTTATGCCGAGGAGTCCGGACGGTCCGTCATCATCGTCATCAATAAATGGGATTTGGCGGTTGTAGCAGCGCGCGATGCCGCTTCGCGTGACGCGGACAGCGCGAAGGGCAAGTCCAAGCGGCCCGCCGGAGAGCGGCACCGGCCGGAAGACTTCGACCAGGGCAAGCTGGCCTTCGATTACGAAAAAATGATTCGCGCGAAATTGAAATTCCTGAGTTACGCGCCGATTATTTTTCTTTCCGCAAAGTCCGGAGAACGAGCCGGAAAGCTTTTCCCGTTGATCGATCAGGTGGCGGAGGCGCGCAGAAAGCACATTCCCACGCCGGAGCTGAACCGCTGGTTGAAGGAAGAGGTGGATCTACAACGTGGGACAACGCCCAAGGCGCGGCCGGTACGAATTTATTACATTACGCAGGCGAAGACCGCGCCGCCGACATTTTTGATATTTACAAATCAAAAAGAGCCGATGCATTTCAGCTACGAGCGGTTTCTGGAGAATCAGCTACGGGCGAAGTATGCGTTCATCGGGACGCCGGTACGTTTTGTACAGCGGCTGCGAAAACGCGAGAGGCGGCCGCGGGAAGCGGACGAGTGACACCTGTCGCCGCGGTATTCAGACCGCGGGGGTTTCGTTGATTCCGAAGACATGTACGCGAAAAGCAATGGCCCGCCCTCTGAAGAGCGCGGCTACATAGAGGACTTCCAAGCCTCTACAGGAAAGCATCGGAAACTGCTAGGATAGCAGCGACCCCTCCGATAGGAATTCGATATGCCTAGCACCGCGACCGCGACGCAGCCAACCATTGAGAAGGATTTTTATCGCATCGGAGAAGTGAGCCGGCTGACGAACCTGAAACCGTTCGTGCTGCGCTACTGGGAGACGGAATTTCCGATGTTGGAGCCGGTGAAAAGCCCGAGTGGGCACAGGCTGTACCGGCAGGAAGACGTCGAAAAGGTGCTGCGGATCAAGCGGCTGCTGTACGACGAAGGGTTCACCATTGCCGGCGCGCGAAGACATTTGCGGGAGCAAAATGGGACGGGCGAGAGTGAAAGCACGTCCAGCGGCGCCGCGAGCGATGGAGCAGCGCAATTGCTCAGCCGCAAGATGTTGCTGGACCTGAGGGATACGCTGCGCGCTTTCTTGACGCTTCTCGAACGCAAGTGATAGCCTGATAACGCTGCAAAACCCACTTCGCCTGCAGTCGGTCGGGACGTAGCGAAGCCTGGTATCGCGCACCCTTGGGGTGGGTGAGGTCGCTGGTTCAAATCCAGTCGTCCCGACCATTTGAAGCCTGGCGTATCCGCTGACCTGATCCAGTCTGTGCTTGCCTTTTCGTGCGGTTAGTCCTTATTCTGCCTCCTCACGCGGCAGGTTCGTTCGCCTTCAGAGCATCCGCTCTGTCCTCGCGCCGTGCTCCTGCAAGCGTGAAAGCGGAATTCTTCTTGGAATAATCTTATGGCCATCGTTGCCGGCGTCGATTTCGGTACGCTCAGCGTGCGCGTCACGATCGTTGACACGGCCCGCGGACGCTTGGGCTCGGGCGTGGCCGAGTTTCCCCTCCATCGTAAGAAGGATGATCCGGACTTCGCCACGCAGAGCCACGCCGATCACATGCGCGCTCTCGCGGAAGCCATGCGCATGGCCGCAGCCGCGTCAAAAGTTGCGGGCGAGCAAGTTGCCGCGCTGGCAATCGACACGACCGGCTCGAGCGTAATACCCGTCGGCGAAAACCTCGAGCCGCTCGGCGACTACTATTTATGGTGCGATCACCGCGCCTGGAAAGAGGCCGCGCTGATCACCGAGACAGCGCATCGCGCGAAGCTCCAGGTGATCGAGTGGTGCGGGGGAGTCTATTCTTCCGAGTGGGGCTTCTCGAAGCTGCTGCATTGGCTTCGCCACAATCCGGAGCAGCGAGCTCGATTCGCCACCGCGTTCGAACATTGCGACATGGCCGCGGCCGTCCTTTGCGGGATCACCGATCCGGCGCTGGCCTCCAGGTCGGTGTGCGCCATGGGACACAAATGGATGTGGAATGAAGCGCTGGGCGGTTTGCCGCCTGAGGATTTTCTCGTGGCCGTCGAGCCTCTTCTGAAGGGCGTGCGCGCCAAGCTTGCCGGGCGCTACGCCACCAGCGACCAAATCGCGGGAGCGCTCGCCTCGAATTGGGCCGATAAACTCGGCCTTCGCGCGGGGATTCCGATTCCCGTGGGAGCGTTCGACGCGCACTGGGACGCGGTTGGCGCGGGCGCTCGCACCGGCGACGTCGTTAACGTTGTCGGAACGTCCACCTGCATCATTGCGATGAGCGACGACACGCGGCTCATTCCCGGTGTTTGCGGCGTCGTTCCCGGTTCCGTGCATCCGAAGAAAACGGGGGTGGAAGCGGGGCTCTCCGCGACGGGAGACATTTTTGAAGCCATCGCGCGACGTGCTGGCACAAGCGTGGCCGCGCTTTCGGCGGGTCTCGCATCCTACAAGCCCGGACAAACGGGCCTGCTGCGAATGGCTTGGGATAATGGCGATCGGACCGTCCTCGTGAATCCGGAGCTGGGCGGAATGACTCTCGGCTGGAATCTGACGCATGCGCCGCAAGACGAATTGTTCGCTGCCATGGAAGGCACCGCTTTTCACACGCGCGTGATTCTCGAGCGCATGGAAAATCATGGAGTGCCCATCGATCGCGTCATCAACGGCGGCGGCATCCCCCAGAAGAACGACGTCCTCAATCAGATTTATGCGAACGTGCTGAACAAGCCCGTCTTGATTCCGAAATCGGATGTGACGAGCCTCGGGTCCGCGATTTTTGCGGCTCTCGCCGCGGGAGCGTACTCTTCCATCGAGGACGCTCAGGAAGCGCTTTGTCCGGAGCATCGCATGGTTGAGCCGGATTCTTCCGCCTCGCGTGTCTACGAAGAGTTGTACGGGATCTACCGCGAATTGTATTTTGGATTTGGCAAACCCGGCTCGGCCGCTCTTCCGGTCGGGCATGTTCTTCCCACATTGCGGCGCATTGCCGCGGCGGCGCGAGGCAACGGATGATTCTAAAAGGACTGCGCGAGGAAGTTCTGGAGGCAAATCTCGAGCTGGTGCGGCGCGGGTTGGTGCTCTACACCTTCGGAAACGCCAGCGGCATCGCGCGCGAGGAGGGGCTGGTCGCTATCAAGCCGAGCGGTGTGCCGTATGAAACGATGAAAGCCGAGGATCTCGTCGTCGTCGATTTGGAAGGGAAAATCGTGGAAGGCGCATTGCGCCCGTCTTCCGACCTGCCCACGCACCTGATTCTCTATAAGGTCTTCAAGGGAATAGGCGGCATCGCGCACACGCATTCATCGGCGGCAACAGCCTGGGCCCAGGCGCAAAAGGAAATTCCCTGTTTTGGAACGACGCACGCCGACTATTTTCGCGGGCCAGTCCCGGTGACAAAACCACTTACGCCGGCTCAGATTCGAACGGAGTATGAAGCGAACACGGGACACGCGATCGTGCGGCGGTTCAAGAATCTCGATCCTCTACATATTCCGGCGGTCCTGGTTGCGGGCCATGCCCCGTTTTGCTGGGGAAAATCGCCTGCAGATGCCGCGCACGTCGCCGTTATTCTGGAAGAAATAGCGGCCGTGGCGTTTCGAACGCTCGCCGCCAATCCCAGGGCCCGCCCGATATCGAAACATCTCCACGACAAGCACTTTCTACGAAAACACGGCAGCTCCGCGTATTACGGCCAGGAAAAATAGCCCGAGTAGCGGGGCACTCACTTGCAATCGCTGAGGATTGCGCGCAGGCGATTTTCAGGAAACGGCGAGGACTCGCAGCAGCAGTCCCGCCAGGGCTCCTCCAATCAGCGGGCCGATGACCGGAATAGGCGCGTACGCCCAATCGGAAGCGCCCTTTCCGGCGACGGGCAGTACGGCATGGGCAATCCTCGGACCCAAATCTCTCGCCGGATTGATGGCATACCCGGTCGTCCCGCCCAGTGAGAGTCCGATTCCCCACACCAGGCTTCCCACAAGATACGGCCCCAATCCTCCGGCCGGACCCGCTGCCGCTACTCTTTTCGAAAAAATCGCGCCAACTACGAAAACTAGAACAAACGTACCAACGATTTCACTGAACAGATTTGTAGCCGTCTGGCGTATTGCTGGCGCGGTGCAAAAGCAGCCCAGCTTGCTCGCGGCATCGGGAGTTTCCTTCCAGTGCGGCAAGTAGTGCAGCCAGACAAGAGTGGCCCCCGCAAAAGCGCCCAGTAATTGCGCAGCGAAATAGGGCGCGAGCTTCGCGATACTTGCATCTCGCACCGCGAACCCCAGGGTAACCGCGGGATTCAAATACGCGTCGCTGCTCCCGCAGGCGATCGAGACGAAGACGCCGACCATCACGGCAAGCGCCCATCCCGTGGTGATCACAATCCATCCACTTCCCTCTGCTTTTGAGCGATTGAGAAGCACACCAGCGACGACGCCATCGCCGAGCAGCACCAGGAACAACGTGCCCAGAAATTCGCCCACAAATGGTGACGTCATTCAGGAATCTCCTTTAAGTGGACTAGGCCGAGAGAAAAGCCCGCCGACTCGCTTCATGACTCAACCCAATCGAACGAGCGTGTGACCGCCTTCTTCCAATGTTTGTACAACTCCTCGCGTTCCATTTCCGCAAGACGCGGTTTCCACGTTCGGTCCACGGCCCAGTTGGTTCGCAGCTCGTCCAGTCCGGAGAAGAACTTCACTGCCAGGCCCGCCGCATACGCCGCTCCGAGCGCGGTCGTCTCTTGTATCACGGGGCGCACAACTTCTCTATTCAAAATATCAGCCTGAAATTGCATCAACAGATCATTCACAACCATGCCGCCATCCACGCGGAGCGATGCGAGCGCGATGTGTGAATCTTTTTCCATGGCTTCGACTACTTCGCGAGTTTGAAACGCGGTCGCTTCCAACACAGCTCTGGCGATATGTCCCTTGTTTGCGTACCTCGTCAGTCCCGCAATCACGCCGCGCGCATTTTCTTTCCAATAGGGCGCATACAGCCCGGAGAATGCCGGAACAAAGTACACTCCGCCATTGTCTTTCACCGTTCGCGCCAGGTTTTCGATGTCGGCGCTTTTCTCAATCATCCCAAGATTGTCCCGAAGCCACTGCACCAGCGCGCCGGAGATCGCAACGCCGCCTTCCAGCGCATAACACGCTGGCGCGCCGCCCATTCTGTAAGCCACCGTGGTCAGCAGGCCGAAGTTGGATGGGACGGCGTGCTCCCCGGTATTCATGAGCAGGAAGCAACCCGTTCCGTAAGTGTTTTTCACTTCGCCCGGCTTGAAACAAGCCTGGCCAACCAGCGCGGCCTGCTGGTCGCCAAGAATTCCCGCGAGTTCGACACCCGCTATCGCTGGAAGCGTCGCCACGCCGTAAACCTCGCTGCTCGACCGCACTTGCGGCAGCATCACCCGGGGAATCTCGAAGGCCGCGAGTAACTCGCTGTCCCAATCGAGCGTTTTCAAATTGAACAGTTGCGTGCGGCTCGCGTTCGTTACATCGGTGACGTGGATGCCGCCCTTTGCGCCACCGGTCAAGTTCCACAAGAGAAACGAATCGATATTTCCAAAGAGCAGCTCGCCCGCGGCGGCTTTTTCCTTCGCGCCTGGAATATTTTTTAACAGCCAGCGCAGCTTCAAGCTGCTGAAGTACGTGCTGAGAGGCAGCCCCGTCTTCGCGCGAAACCGGTCCTGCCCGCCGTCGCGCGCGAATTGTCCGACGTCCTCCGCCACTCGCGTGTCTTGCCAGACGATGGCGTTCGCGACCGGCTGTCCCGTGCTGCGTTCCCACACGACGGTAGTCTCGCGCTGGTTGGTGATGCCGATGGCGGCCAGGTCTGAGGCGCGCAAACCTCGTTGTTCCAGCGCTTCGCCAATCACTTCTTCCGTCCGCCGCATGATTTCCAGCGCGTCGTGTTCCACCCAGCCGGGCCGCGGAAAGATTTGCTCATGCTCCTTCTGCGCGACGGCTACGACCCGCGCCGCCTTATCAAACACCATGAAGCGCGTGCTGGTTGTGCCTTGATCGATTGCGCCTATATAGTTCTTCACAAATTCAACTCCGTCCCGCCGCGATGCCTCCTGCGCCGGAATCCGCTCTCGTTCGGGCCAATCTATACACTTTTACGCTGGAACGCATCTAACTTATTGGGATGAAACGTGAAGAAAGGGAGTGCGCTCATGAACACGAATCTACAGGGGAAGGGCGGGCTTGTGTTGGCGGCTATGCTTCTAGCGGCTGCCACTTCGCTCGCTCCAAATGCGGTTGCCGCGGACGCGAGTCTAGCCGTCATGACAGTTACTGCGGTAGGCAACAAGGATACTCAGCCGCCTCCGATTAAGAAGGATGATGTTCAGCTTTACCAGGGCAAGGAACGGGTGCAAGTTGCCGATTGGCGCCGCAGTGAGAGGCTCTACCTGGCCTTGCTCATAGACGATTCGCTCGAGCCTTCTGTTGCTAATCAGTGGGACGATTTGCGGGCCTTCATCATGGCGCAGCCAAATAGCACGTATATCGCGGTGGCCTATGGCAGAAACGGTTCCGCGGTGGTGGCTCAGGATTTCACCCAGGATCACGCCCTGGCCGCCAAGGCGCTTCGCCTGCCCATGGGGAGCGCCGGAGCGTTTACCAGCCCCTACCTCGCCGTCCAGGATTGGATCAAGCGCTGGCCGGACTCCGCTGAACGCAAGTCCATCATGTTGTTTTCGTCGGGGATCGATTATTTCCGCGGCGGTTTCGATCCTATCGATCCCGATCTCGATACCACCGTCGAGCACGCTCAGAAGAAAAACATCAACATTTGGTCGATTTACGTTCCGGATGCGGGGCACATAGGCCGGCGGCCTTTCCTCGCATTCAACGCGCAATCGAATCTGAGCCGGCTTTCCGAGGAAACCGGCGGCGAAGCCTACTATCTCTCTTTGACCATGCCGGTTACTTTGAAGCCGTACTTCGACGAAATCCGCAATCATCTTGATAACCAGTATCTGCTCAGCTTTATGGGCAACGGCGGGAACAAGGGAAAATTCGAACGCGTGCGGGTGATCACCGAGGTGCCCAACGTGCAGATCATGACGCCTTCGCAAGTCTTTCTTCCGCCGACGCTGTAAGGCTGATCACAGAGACTCTAAAGGTCAGGCGAGGCGCGAGCTTCCAGGTTCGCGCCTTCTGCTTTTCTCGGATTGTGCTTGTCTCCGTTCTTCCCCACACGATAAACTAACGCCCATCCGAGCCGGCTTGAGCAACGAACGCGATTCGCCCTATTGAATCGTTTTAAATTGCGGATGTCCGCCGGCCTCGTAACGGGAGCGTTTCATGCCGCGTGCCGGGAAATCCAGCTTCGTTTCGCGTTTCACGTTCCGCAGGGCTCGAAAGCCACGATCTGTCCTTCACTTCATGAGCTATGCCGTCGCGGTGCTGGCCTTTGCGACGATGGCCGCACCCTTCTCTCGCGCGGAGGGGGATATCACTCTCCGCGATGGCTGGAGAGTTCAATCTTCTGCCAAGGTCAGCGCGACACCGGAAGTAGTCTCCTCCGCCGGCTTCGACGCCTCGAAGTGGTACAAGACTTCCGCACCGAACACGGTCTTTGCTGTCCTCGTCGAGAACGGCGTTTACAAAGATCCTTATTTCGGCATGAACCTCCGCTCCGTTCCGGGCGTTACTTACGCCATCGGCTCCGAATTCGCCAACCAGGAAATGCCCGCGGATAGTCCCTACGCAGTGCCCTGGTGGTATCGCAAGGAGTTCGAAGTTCCCGCGCAATTTAAGGGAAGAACCGTTTGGCTCGCTTTCGCTGGAATCAATTACCGCGCGGACATCTGGATCAACGGCAAGAAGCTGGCCGGCTCTGACAAAGTAGTTGGCGCGTTTCGACGGTATGAGTTCGACGTCACGCAGTTCGTCAAAGCGGGCGCGAATAATGTCGTCGCTGTGGAAGTCTCCGCGCCTCACGCCAACGAGTTGGGAATCACCTGGGTCGATTGGAATCCCACCCCGCCAGATAAGGACATGGGCCTCTGGCAAGAAGTCGTGCTCTCCTCGACGGGCCCCGTGGCCATTCGCTATCCCGCGGTTGAGAGCAAGCTCGATCTTCCCGCGATCGACAAAGCGCACTTGACCGTTCGCGCCGAACTTCAAAACGTTTCGGATGCGCCCGTCAAAGGAATATTCAGCGGAAAAATTCTTGGCGCCGCATCACCCATCGAGTTTTCGCAAACCGTCGAGCTCAAGGCCGGCGAGCATCGCGATATCGCAATCACTCCCGACGAGGTCCCGTCGCTGAACGTGCAAAATCCCCATCTTTGGTGGCCGTACCAAATGGGCGAGCCGTATCTCCACAAGCTTTCTCTCCGGTTTGTTCCTGAAAAGAGCCTTTCCTCGGATTTAAGCAATATACCGTTCGGCATCGATCAGATGGATTCCGAACTTACGCCCGAGGGTTACCGCCTCTTCAAAGTCAACGGCAAGCCCGTTCTGGTCCGCGGCGGCGGCTGGGCGCCGGATATGATGCTGCGCATCGATCAGTCGCGCCGTGAAGCTGAATTCCGTTATGTGAAAGAGATGGGCCTCAACACCATCCGTCTTGAAGGCAAACTCGAAGACGAATCCTTCATGAATCGGGCCGATCGCGATGGAATCCTCATCATGGCGGGGTGGTGCTGTTGCGATGCCTGGGAGAAGTGGGACAAGTGGGGAGTCGAAAACAAGACCGTCTCGATCGATTCGCTCCGCGATCAAATCCTCCGGCTTCGCAATCATCCAAGCCTCCTCGTGTGGCTGAATGGCAGCGACAACCCTCCGCCGCCCGAGCGCGAACAGGCTTACCTGGACGTTGAGAAAGAAGCGCATTGGCCGAAACCCATTCTTTCCTCGGCCACGGCGAAGAAGACCGAACCCACCGGTGAGAGCGGCGTGAAGATGAATGGCCCTTACGAGTATGTTTCGGCGAATTACTGGGAGTTGGATACCAAGCACGGCGGCGCGTTCGGCTTCTCCACTGAGATCAGCCCCGGCCCTGCCGTTCCGCCTCTGGAAGGATTAAAATCCATGTTTCCCGCCGACAAGCTCTGGCCCATTAACGAGTATTGGGATTACCACGCCGGCGGCGGCGAGTTCAAGAATATTCATGTCTTCACGAATGCGCTGGAGAAGCGCTACGGCGCGGCGAAGAGTGTCGCCGACCTCGCCTGGAAATCTCAAGCGATGACTTACGAAGGCGAGCGCGCCATGTTCGAAGCCTATGGCCGCAATAAATACAAATCGACCGGCATCATTCAATGGATGCTGAACAATGCCTGGCCCGGCTTGATCTGGCATCTATACGATTACAGTCTTCGTCCAGCAGGCGGCTATTTCGGGTCGAAAAAAGCCCTTGAGCTCATTCACGTCCAGTTTTCGTATGACGACCGGAGCGTCGCCATCGTCAACGGCGAACAGCAACCTCTCAAGGGCTTGAAAGTCGTCGCCAAGGTTTACGACAGTTCGATGAAGGAGCGTTTCTCCCAGGAAGCCCTCGCGGATGTCGACGCTGACGGCGTCGTCAGAACCATTAACGTTCCCGAGCCGGAAGGCATCTCATCCACTTACTTCCTGAACCTTCAGCTTTTTTCCTCGGCAGGCAAACTGCTCAGCCGCAACTTCTACTGGCTTTCGACAAAGCCGGACGTGCCTGACTTCGACAAGTCGGAGTGGTATTACACGCCGCTCAGCGAGTTTGCGGATTTCGACGCTTTGCAGGATCTTCCTAAAGCCAGAGTCAAGGCGGCGATGAGCGTCACCGAGGCGGGTAACGACACCGCCGCGCGCGTCACCGTGGAGAACACCGGCTCCAGTCTCGCTTTCCTCGTCCGTCTCCGCTTGCTCAAGGGCAAGAGCGGCGCCGAAGTTCTCCCCGTCTTCTTGGATGACAACTACGTTTCGCTTCTGCCCGGGGAAAAACGTGAAATCTCCGTTCGCGTGCGGAAGCGCGATCTAGGCGGCGCGCAGCCCGTTCTGGCCGTCGACGGCTTCAACGTCGCGCCC
The DNA here is from genome assembly GCA_035310525.1 of Candidatus Acidiferrum sp. Classification (GTDB taxonomy): domain Bacteria; phylum Acidobacteriota; class Terriglobia; order Acidiferrales; family UBA7541; genus Acidiferrum. Next base: position 17,335 of record DATGED010000013.1, read on the forward strand.
GTTGAAATCCAATAGCACCTCGCTGGCCCCGTCGCCGATTCATGCACCGTTACGGAGTGATCAGCGAAGGTCCCTAAGGCTTTTTCCCTGTCGCGCACATCCAGCCTTTTTTTTGACCGGTAAGGATACGGACGTCCGAAAAGCCGGCGCTTGTGAAGAGTTCGCGATGTTCATCAATGCTCAGCAGCTTGAAGTCCATTCGTGAAGCATACTTTTCCGCAAGCTTGGCTGCCGTGGTGCGTGCTCCTTTATAGATTTCCGCAGTCAAGAGGAGCGAACCGCCCGGCTTGAGGACCCGGAATATTTCGCGCATTCCATCGGGCACTCTTGGCCACCAGAAGTGTGTTTCGATGCCGGTGACGAGATCGAACATCCCGTCAGAAAACGGCAATTGGGACACCGAGCCCTCAAAGACCTCGACGCGGCCGGACTCGATCCATCGTGCGTTCATTCTCTTGGTCGCGGCGACGCTCTCCTCGGAGTAGTCCACTCCGCAGACCTTTCCTTGCGGGACCATCGCCGCCAGCTTGCTGACCGTCCGGCCCCCTCCGCAACCCACATCGAGTATCGTGTCGTGTTTATCGATGGAAACGTGTGTCAAACCCCAGTCTGTGAGCTTGGAATGGCTCGCGTTCATTCGCCACAAGGTTATGCGGCCCAGCCATCCTCTCGGCTTTTGACATTGACTGACGTGTACAGGGCGCGCGGCCACGTTTGTTCTCCTCGAGCAGATCTCGTTACCAGATACCTATACGGATAGCGACCGCTCCGGGTAACGGCACAAATCATTTTGCCGGGGGCGCGTGGAGTTTATCGCTTGCCAACTCGATCGGCGCGGCATAGGACGCGCGAATCCATTTCCGCCACGCGGCTTACTCCCATTCAATGTCCGACGGAAGATGGCTCAGCGGCAAACTTTTCTTGCGTGAGTCAGCTTTGCACTCGGCACATTATCGCGTTCCGGGAAGCCTCTTGCCCTGGCCGGAGGCTCGGGTTCATCCTCCAACGCGCCAACGAATGCAACAACTACCAGTCTGTCTCGTGGTTCAGCGTATGTGCCTTGACTTGTGCGGAAATGCGCCCTACGCTTTTAGTCCTCGGGTGCTTCTTCCCTTGGCATCGATTTATGAGCCACCGCATTCGCATTTCCGTCGGACTGGCGTTTTTAAGCGCACTTCTGGCTCCACTCTCTGAGGCTCAGAAGCCCCCTGCTCCACCTCCACCTCCTTCGCCTCCGCGTTCCGCGCCGCCGAGCCAGCCGTCGCTTCCTACCAATCCGAATTCCGCCCCCGTTCAACCGGGCGAGGATCGCGTGGTGTTTCTCCTCGGACGCATTGCAACCCCCGACGGCGGAGCCTTGCCGCTTGATGTGTTGATTGAACGCGTTTGCAACAACAGAGTGCGTCAGCAAGTGTACGCATCTCCTCAAGGCGATTTCAGCATGCAATTGGGTTCTCGGACCGATTCTTTTCCGGAAGCGAGCGCCGATGTAAGTTCGGGTATAGCGGGGAATAACAACAATTCGGTCACGGGAATTACACGGCGGGAGTTGATGAATTGTGAGCTGAGGACCACTGCTTCGGGTTTTCGTCCAGCTGTCACTCCGCTTCTGGACGTCAATTCTTTCGGGAGCAGCGTAGACCTGGGCAATATAGTGTTACAGAGAGGGGCGAAGATTAAAGGCGCGACCTTGAACGCCGCCCCTTACAAAGCACCGAAAGATGCCAGAACTGCTTATGAGAAAGGCCTCAAGGCCGAGAAGAACGGCAACCTCGAGGACGCGCGCAAATACTTTGAGACTGCAGTGGAGCTTTACCCCGGTTCTGCGGACTACTGGTTTCAATTGGGTAATGTATTGCAGAAACAAAACCAGTTGGATGCAGCTCGTAAGGCGTTTACCAAGTCCACCACGATCAACGCCAAGTTCCTTTCGCCTTATCTGTCCCTGGCCTCAATGGCCTATCAAGCGGGAAATTGGACTGAGGTCCTTGATTTTACCGGTCACATCCTGGATCTCGATCCGTTGAATAATGCCGCGGTCAACAGTTACATCCTGGATCTTGATCCCATGAACTATGCCGACGCCTATTGCTATAACGCGCTGGCAAATTACAGGCTGAACAAAATGGAAGCCGCGGAGAAAAGCGCTCTCAAGGCGGAACACCTGGACCTGCGCACTCATTTTCCGCAAATTCACCTCTTGCTGGCCGAAGTCTTCGCCCGGAAAAACCGTTACGCCAATGCCATCACGGAGATACAAACCTACCTGGAGTTAGCTCCGCATGCGAGCAACGCGGATCAGGCGCGGGAGCTGCAGGCAAAATGGGAGAAGTTAAACGACTCAGAGTCGCAGGGCGGAAAGCCCGATTAGAAGTAGGTATCCCTGATTCGTGTACGCGCTTCGCTGATAGCGCCGGGCTGCTGAACGGGCTCGTAGGAGACCTCATCAGAAGCTGGAACAAGACAAGGCCCCCAATACTTGATCACAATGTTCCCCAGGAAAATAGTCGGCTGGCTCGTCGTGGAGCTTTTGCTAGCAAGTTGTGTTGCTGCCGCCCAGGACGGGAAAGTACCTCCATTCTCGGGGACCTGGATACTCAACATGCGGCGCAGCAAGGTTGAAGCAGCGCATCCACCTGTCTCAGGGGAAGCGGTAATTCTGTATGACGGAAAGAGTTGGCACTTCAGGCGGACACACAAAACTGCAGCCGGCAAAGAGGACACATGGTCCATCGAACTCGTGGTCGGCTCACAAAAATTTCACATTGAAAAAGACGGGCCGCTTGTTTTTCGCTCCCACATGTACCGCGATGGCGATGCGCTCGTCTTGGCCGAGGACATCACCGCCTCGGATGGGCAGAAAGCAAAGAATACAGTTCGCTACACCCTCGAGGACGATGGAAATACGCTGATCGAATCTGAGAAGGAAGAAACGCCCGCCGGGAACGAAACAAATCGATGGGTCCTGGAGCGCAAGGCAAAACACTAGTCGTGTTCCTTGCATCTCGGGTAAAGGGCATTCTGTAGAATTCCTACTCAACAATGTGGGCCTATGAACCGCCAAGGTCTCGATGATCCAATTCCAACTGGACGCTTGTGTGCGTCACCGCCTGCTGATTTGCAGCCGCGGAACACTCGCGCCAGCGAGGGAATTTCGGCAGGGTTTTCGTTGACTGCGATAGAAATCTTTGTTATTATTCCTCTTGGGTAATCCTGAAATCGCTCGAGGGCGGCAGCCAGTCTGCCGCCCTTTCTGTTTCTGGGGCGATCTATGCCGGCGCTTCAGGCCTTCTTCGTGCCGAAAAACCACGGTCGAGACCAAATCTTGCTCCGCCATATCTCCTTTATAATCAACACTTACAAACTGGCTCGTAAGTGTTGATGGCTCTGTTGACATCCTGGATGAGCGAGCCGATGCCTCAGGCGGTAGAGGTTATAGGCAAGACCGAGCAGCAGAGCTTGGCGGATCTGGATGGCCAGGCTGCGCCCGGGAGCGCGCGAGGAGAGCTTGCGCTTAACGG
>DATGED010000014.1:0-142473 GCA_035310525.1 Candidatus Acidiferrum sp.
AACCAAGAAAGCAGAAGCCGCGAAGCTGCCGGGCGCAGGAATTAGCCCGAAGCAGTGGCCCAAGAAAAGGAGCGGCAGAAGAAGGCTGGCTTAGCGGACTCGACAACAATCGGCCTGAGAAGCAGACATCTCAACGTGTGAGGCGAAAGAAAGGTCGCGGATGTGCGCCTAGAGACAGCGTCGGCTGGAAAAACAGCATAGGAGCGAGTGAAACGCAGCCGTAAGTGGACTGTCGGCACGGGATTCCGAAGCCAAAACCGAGGCTCTCGCTGCAGAGGTATGGGAAACGGGACCAAAGTCCGTTGCTAAGGCGCTTCAAAGGAAACGCCAGAAGATTCTTCTTCAGGCTCCAAGTCCAGCTGGAGCAGCTTCGCCTTCCTGGTAGGCATAGGCCACCTCAAAGAAGCTGGCGCTTGAGAGCGTGTGTCGTTGGATCGGCAGATTCTGGAACTGTGTCTTAAATTCTGCAGTCTGATGCGCACGCTCCCAGGCTTCTTTGCTTTCCCATGTTCCGTACACTACATACTCTTGAGGATTCTTTAGAGAGCGGTGAACCCTCACCGCATTGCATCCAGGCTGGCCGCTGATGAACCGTGCAAGCGCGCGATGCAGAGATTCGAACTCACCGACCTTGGACGGCTGAACGTGAAAAGTCACCAGAGCGTAGATCATGGCTTTCCTCCTTTGCGGTTTTTCCGCGTCAAAGCTGTTGTTGATTGCCTGACAGGCACGTCGTGCAAGTCATCAAAGAGGGGCACAAAGTCGCCGGACGAGGCCCGCCGCAGGCGTCCTTTCCATCGAACGAACACCCGTCTCAGTTGGGTGCGCAGATTTGACATTTCATCAAGCTCTCGATCCAGATCGGCGAGTTTCTGCTGGAGGAGATCTCGGACTGTGCGACATGGGGCGCTTCCCGCGCGGTACATCCGAAAGATTTTGGCCAGTTCGTGAAGTGTGAAACCCGCCCGCTTAGCTGGGGCCACCCACTTGAGGTACTCGACCTCCCTCGCAGCCCAGAGGCGGTATCCGCTGGGAGAGCGTTCCGCCCTCGGCACGAGTCCGATTCGTTCATAGTGGCGGATACTATCCGGCCCCACGCCAACCATACGAGCGAGTTGACTGACGGTTAATTTCTGAGGCGACATGCCTGGCTCTCTCATGGTGAGAATTCTAAACCTTGGAATCGTATCCAAGGTCAAGTGTTTTTGAATGGGTACCAGGAGCAACACAATGGAGATGCCGGGAAACCTATTGGGCGCACGTTCCTCTCCAGAGCCGCGGCACCTCGGGGCAGGGATAAAAAGGGCCGCTTCGAGCGCGGCCCCTTGCCTCTGTGATTTCATAGTTTTACTTCGATCGTCTGCGACTTGAACCTTTCGGCTGTAGTGCGGTTGATGCGTTTGGGTCTTTGGCTGATTTGTTCTCGTCTTTCACGTCGCTCTTTGGTCTCGACAGTTCCGTCCGGACGACTGCGGCTATCTTCACGGAATCGACCTTGTATCGGACTGCCACGCAAGCAAGGTTCGTATCTTTCGAGAGCGATTGCCTCGGGTTGTAGCCGGGGCAATACAGGTCGGAAACAAGAGCGCAGACTTCGAGAAAACGATTACGGTCAGCGGCTTTCATTGCTTGCACAGCCGCCGCCGCAATCTTCTCGTAGTCCACCATCTGGGCACCCCAAGATGCTTTGCTCCTCTTCTCTTCCCACCCGTACACCTTGCAGAAACGGCGGTGGTTGTCGTGCCCCAAACACCGGAAGTAATCGAGGGCTACCATCTCCAAATCTGGCCGGGAGAGAGCGTCCGGCAGCTTCTTGCGGGTAGCTTCGAGGACACGGACTCGCGACAGCTTCTCGACGCGCTCGGCAAGCGCTTCCTTCTTCCGTTGGGCTTGCTCCTGCGGCGTCGGTTCGTAGCGTGTCACGCGGTTGTGGACTTCACATTTCTCCGCTTGGCAGAGATAGAAGATGCCGCCAGCGCCCTTGCCGTCAATGAGAATCGCGACTTTGGTGTTGGGGCACTCCCCTTTTGCTTTGGCCTTCCGGTACTGGCCTTCAAAGAGCACCTCTTTGGCATGACCGTTTGCCTGCCATGCGGGAGCCTGTGAAACGCGGAGAGGCTTCTCGCCTTTCTCCGCAAGCGGCTTCACCTGAATTTGCACGAGTGCTTCGACCTTGGCCCTGCATTCAACTGACCCGCTGAATTCACACGCCGGGAGCGGGCTGTTCGTTGAAATTTCAGGACATAGCCGAACCAGCAGCAGTGTTATGCTTTTCAAGTTTGAACACCGTCGGGAGCAAGGAGATCATTCGGTGAATAGAGTTAAGAGTTTCTCGCAGATGGTTTTTGGATTTTGCGTGATCGTCTTCCTGGTTGTGTCGGATCAACCGCTCTTCGCGCAAGCAGCGACAGGCGCAGCTCCCGCCCCGAACGCGCAGCCGGCCGATCCGGCCACAGCGTATTGGGAAAAGCTGACGCCTTATCAAAAGTCGCAAGTCGAGCGCATGTATACCGACTGGGCCTACCTTGCGAAATATCGCGATGCGGACAAAGAACTTCCGCCTCCGCCTTCGGACCAAATCCGCGTCGTGTTTATGGGAGACTCCATCACGGAGGGCTGGGGAATGAAAGCCACCGCGACTTCGCCGGCACGGGGCGAATTTTTCCCGGGAAAACCCTACCTGAACCGCGGAATCTCCGGGCAGACTACGCCGCAGATGCTGGTGCGCTTCCGGCAGGACGTGATCGCGCTGAAACCGAAAGTGGTCGTCTTGCTCGCTGGGACCAACGATATCGCCGAGAACACCGGGAAAATGTCGCTGGAAGAGACGGAGGGGAATATCGCCTCCATGAGCGAACTGGCGCGGGCGAATGGCATCCGCCCGGTATTGTGCTCGGTGCTGCCCTCGACGGACTTTTGGTGGCACAAGGGGCTTGAGCCTGCGCTCAAGATACGAGCATTGAATGCGTGGATCAAAGGGTATGCCGCAAAGAATGATCTCGTTTATGTGGATTATTATCCGGCGATGGAGAACGCAGAAGGCGGGCTGAAGAAAGAATACAGTCCAGATGGCGTGCATCCGAATGCCGCGGGATACGGAATCATGGCTCCGCTCGCGGAAGCGGGCATTGCGGAGGCTTTGAAGAAACCGCTGCGTTGAGTACTCCGCTGATACCGGCTAGGCCGATAAGTGAAATTTCAACCTAGGGTCGCCTCAGGAAAGTTCGCTGAGAAGCGTTTCCATTTCGGAGCGGGCGTGCTCGTCCCCTTTTTGGGTTGCGGCGGCGATGCCATCCGAAAGAACCTTGCGCGCTTCTTCGTTGCGGGATTCACGGGCGAGCAACTGGCCATACATCAAGTATGCCGGGATGTATTCGGCGTTGCTTTCGAGGAGAGCACGGAAGTGTCCGTCCGCGGCGATTGGATCGCCGCTGTTCATGCACTCCACCGCAAGACCGTAGCGGGAGAAGGCATCGCCAGGCTTTTTTGCAACGAATTCTTCCAGCATCTCGCGGCGTGTTTTCTTTTGGTCAGTCATGGTTGGCTCCCGTATTATACGGGCATTCAATCGGCGTCCCAAAGCAGCCGGGGAATGGGGAACGAATGAAGCTCAAGCGAAGCGTGAAGAACGAAACGGACGAACAAATAATGCTGAAGGCAAAGCCGGTGAGCGCGTCGCGATCGGAGATGACGGAGATTGTGTTGCCCGCGCAGACGAATCCGCTAGGAAAGCTGCTTGGCGGGCAGGTGATGCATCTGGTGGACATGGTCGCGGCGATGGCGGCCCACCGGCACTCGAACAGCTATGTCGTGACGGCGTCGGTGGACTATATTGATTTTCGCAACCCCATCACTTTGGGAGAAATCGTGAATTTGAAATCGCAGGTCAATCGCGTGTTCCGGACTTCGATGGAAGTAGGGGTTGAAGTGTATTCCGAGAATGCGATGACCGGAGAGCGAAAGCACACCACAACCGCATATGTCACCTTCGTGGCAATCGACGAGCACACGCGATGCCCGAAGGTGGTGGCGCCGCTGATCCTCAAGACTGCCGAGGAAAGGCGGAGATTTCGAGAGGCGTCGAAACGTCGAGAGGTTCGCCTTGCGTTGCGTTACGGCGAAAGAAAGCTCTTCGGCTAAATATCAAGTAACGTTGCCGACCCACAGCGGAGTGGAGGTGGGCCAAGGACTACCGCCTGCGGGCTCTTCCGTGATGGCTATCGCTTTGGTCGCATCCATTGGCTCAGGCGGATTGGAAACCACGAAGACGAGTTTGCCGTCCGCGTCCGGGATTACCATCATGGAAGGCATGGGCTTGGAGCCGGGCGCTTTCGGTATGAACCACACTTGCAAGACGTGATTCGCGGCGGGCATCGGAACTTTCTCGCCCATCACGCAGACGCCTAACTTAGAGTGCCATTTCGCTTCGAGCACCGTTGGATGGGAGTCTTTGCCCCATAAGTCAATCTTTACAGACGTTGGATCCATCATGATCATGGCCTCCCGCTTCGCCATGACGAGCTGTTGCTCCGTTTTCTGGCGCTCCTGGAGAAGTTCGGAGGCGCGTGCATTGGCCTCGCGGATTTCTTCCTGCATCCGTCGCGCATTCCATGCAGAATACGCGGAGAAGAGAAACAGTGCGGCCAGGGTGGCTTGAAGCCAAATCGGAATGAGTTTTGCGCGAGGCGGCGCATGCAGTTGGGGCTCGGAGTGGGTGCGAACTGTTTGCATCAGGCGGCCCTTGAGCATATCTGAAGGCGCCGCTTCGGGAGCCGCGTATGCGAGCTGGCTGACGAGCCAGCGTGCTTCCTCCAACGCCTTGGCGCAATCCAGGCAATTGGTTGCCAGGTGCGCCTCGAGCGCAGCCCGTTCCTCTGGATCGAGCGCGCCGAGAGCGTAGCCTTCCAGCAGGTCATGGAATTGGTCGCAATTCATCACGTCGCTGCCTGCAATCCTTCCTTCAACCGAAGCAATCCATTCCGGATCCAGCTCTTTACGGTGCCGAGAGGCTGCTTCAGGGCCGCGGCAATTTCCGAATGGCTCAGGCCTTCAAAATAGGCGAGCTCGATGGCCTTTCTTTGTTGTGGCGTGAGCGAGGCCATCAGAGCGCGGACGCGTTCGGCGCGGCGCTTCTCGTCGATGAGTTTTTCGTACTCCGGCGAGACTACCGTTGTGGGCAATTCTTCGGGTTGATCCTCGCGGCGGCGCTGGCGCTCGCTTTTGAGGCGAAGCTGATCGAGCGCGCGGTTGCGGGCCAGCGTACACAGCCAGGGAACGAAAGGGCCGCGAGAAGAATCGTAGTGGGCCGCGTTTCGCCAGAGCTGAAGGAAAACGTCCTGAACGACTTCTTCCGCTGTGGAGGCCTGTTGCAGAATTCGCAAGACCAAGCCGTAGACGAGACGCGAGTGGCGATCGTAAAGCTGTTCAAAGGCGCCCACGTCTTTTTTTAGAAGGCGCAACAAGAGCGTCGCGTCTGGCGACACTTCGCGGGGGCCGCTGGATGTGAAAGCCGCCAGGAACACGAGTGTCGGCTTCTTCCTCTCCTAAAAGGATATACGTCCTAAAAGCATAAACGGATGAGTTTGCATCCGCCCCGCGGCCTCATCGCGCAACACTCGCGCGGATCGCTTGCGCCACGGACTGGGCTTGTTCGAGGCATGCGCCAATGGCAGGACCCCGCAGATAGTTTCCTGCAAACAAGAGGCCCGGAAACAGTGCGCTCAATTTGTGAACGCCGGCCAGGCGTTCTGAATGGCCCAAATTGTATTGGGGAAGAGCACGCGGGTAAAGCGTGACATTGGAGAATGCAGGTGCTTGCCTGATTTGCAGGAGCGGTGCAATTTCTTTGTGGACGAGCGAAACAAGTTCGTCGGAAGAGAGCGTGGCGGCTTGAGGATCCGTCGAGCCCCCGACGAAACTGGTGAGGAGTGCGTGGCCGTCCGGCGCGCGGGCAGGGAAGAGTGATGAATTCCAAACGGTGCCCAACGTCCGCAGGCCTTCGGAACGAGGGATGAGGAAACCAAAACCGTCCAGCGAGCGGCCAACTGCGGACTTTACGTAGCCGAGCGAGACGACAGCGACCGGCGCATATTCGACGGAAGCGAGACTCAATGCGCATTCATTCTGCGGGTTGCGTAGAAGCGTCGCTATAACATGTGTTGGCACGGCGAGGACCAGGTTGTCAGCCGTGATTGTTTCCGTGGATCCGCGCGCACTCAATTCAATTTCAAATTTAACCGAGGAGGCCATGCTCTTGCAGCTGATTCCGCTCACGGAAACTTCGGTGCGAAGAGCGGAGCCAAGTTTGCCGGCAAGAGCTCTTACGAGGGTTTCGTTTCCATTGCGAAAGCTTTGAAGAGTGGAGCGTTTCTTCGTACCGGATTGGGGCTTGGCGGATCTTGCGGCGCGAAGCATGCCGCGGATGATGCTACCGGAGGCGAGCTCGGCTTCGTGAAGTTTGGGGAACGCGGCCCGGAGGCTGAGTTTTTCCGCGTCGCCTGCGTAGATGCCGGAAACAAAAGGGCCGACGAGTTTGTCGAGAAGCTCTGCGGAAAACCTGCGGCGGATGAAGTCGGCGACGGATTCGTCGGCATCGGGAGGCCTGCTGTGCCCGAAGAGATCGCGGAGGACGCTAGCTTTTGTGCGAGCGCTGAAGAGGGAGGAGATGAAAAATGCGAGCGGACCGAGAGGGGCTGGCCTTAACTGGCCATTGAGGAGCAGGAACCGGGGCGCGCGAGGCGGTGCTGTCACCAATTCGCTGGCGATGCCGAGGTCACGGCAGAGTTCGGTGAGTTGCGGAGTGCTGCTAAAGCTTTGCGGGCCGAGTTCGAGGAGGAAGCCATCGCGGCGCTCCGAACGGATCATGCCGCCCGGGCGCGAGGAGGCTTCGACGATGTGGGCGTCGATGCCGCATTTACGCAAGTAGTAGGCGCAGGCGAGACCGGAAATTCCCGCGCCGACGACGAGTGCTGAAACGTGTGTGGTCATGGAATGCGGGAACATCCTACCATCCTGACTCCACGTTCCGTGTCCTGTGCCCACGCCTGGCGCTCTACTACGGCGGCGTAGTGGCTGTCCGAGCAGGCGGAGAAAGATACACCAAAAGAGTTGAAAATGGTGTATGCTTTCCGCATGGGGCGAACCAATATTGATATCGACGAGACACTGGTGCGCAAAGCTCGCAAACTGACGCAGCTCAAGACCAAGCGAGAAATCGTGGACAAAGCTTTGGAACTGCTGGTGCGCTCGGAGAGCCGCAAAGGCATCCTCGCCTATTACGGAAGGGGGATTTGGAAGGGTGACGTCAAAGTCATGCGACGGAACCGCGGTTGATCCTCGTTGATAGTTCCGTTTGGGTTGATTTCTTTAGTTCCGCGCCAGGCCTCGCGGGAAAAGAACTGCGACGAATGATAAGCGACGCTGAGCCTTTTGCACTCACAGGCGTGATCGTGACCGAAATCCTCCAGGGTCTCGCACGAGACGCAAAGCGCATCGAACTGTATCTCTCCCAATGGGATCTGCTTGAGCCCAGAGGGTTTGATACGTACAAGGAAGCGGCGGCGATTTTTCGCCTGGGGCGCGCCAAAGGCATCAGCCTCACGACTATCGATGTGCTGATCGCAGCCATCGCACTGGAGCATCGAGCGAGCGTCTTCACACTGGACAAGGATTTTTCTCGAATGGCCACATTGACTGGACTTGGGCTTTATCCTCGGCAGTTCTGAGTCGGTAGAGGCAGAGAAGGTAGCCTTGCCAGCCACACACGGCGATCCTCTAACGGTTCAATCCTGCCTCCTGTCCGTTATCGCAACGTCCCCTCCCACTTTCGCGCGCCCTTGCGCTGCTTGATCCTCTGGCTCGCTTCTAAGCCGCTAAAAACGCTTAGGATGCAGCCTCGCATCATGGCATGCTAAATGCCCCCTGCTAGAATACGGTGTCCCGCGAGTGGTGCAGGGGCGCCTGCGCAATCGGAGGTGAAAATGGGGGCACTCTTTCAGGATATTCGATACTCCATCCGCACCCTCCTTAGGACCCCAACGTTCACGGTCATTGCCGTGCTCACGCTGGCACTCGGCATCGGCGCCAACACCGCACTCTTCAGCGTGGTGAAAGCAGTCCTGTTAAATTCGCTCCCTTACGAACAGCCGGATCGCCTCGTGACCATCGCTAAGGCCGACTCCGATACTCGCAACCCGACGAACACCTCCTACGGAACCACCGAAGACTGGAAAGCTCGTACCCAATCCTTCCAATCTATCGCGCTGTACCGTGGCTGGGGTCCGACGGTCACCGGCAAGGGCACACCGGAAATCCTGCGCGGCCTTCGCGTCAGCCACAATTTTTTCGAAACATTGGGAATCAAGCCTGCGCTCGGTCGCGGCTTCCTGCCCGAGGAAGACCGGCCAGACCGCTGGCACGTTCTTCTTCTAAGCCATGCTTTTTGGCAAGCGCGCTTTGCAGGAGATCCGAACGCCATCGGAACCACTCTCGTTCTCGACGACGTGCCATTCCAGATCGTCGGCGTATTGCCGGAGAGTTTCCAGTCTCTTTCCTTCGCCTTCAATGGCAAGCCGAGAGATGTCTGGGCCCCGCTGGGATACGACCTTTCGCAGCCCAACGCCTGTCGCACCTGCCAGCATCTTCGTGCTGTCGGGCGCCTCAAAGACGGCGTTAGCGTTGGCCAGGCTCGAGCTGAAATGCTTTCTATCGAGACGCACCTCGCGCACGAATTTCCCAAGGAATATCCTGCGGATGCCAGTATCGTCCTTCAACCTCTGCGCGACACCTGGGTTGGCAAGACGCGTTCCGCTCTGTGGCTGCTCTTGGGTGCCACAGGGCTGGTTCTTCTCATCGCGTGCGCCAACATCGCCAATCTTCTATTGGCCCGCGCAGCCTCAAAGCGACGTGAGGTTGCCGTGCGCGCTTCTCTTGGCGCAGGCCGTTTGCGAATCGCATTGCAACTTCTCACTGAAAGCATCGTCTTGAGTCTTCTGGGGGGCGTCGGCGGCATCCTCCTCGCGATCTGGGGTACGTCCTTCCTCGTGCAGCTGGCCCCGCAGGGAATCCCGCGTCTGGATGCGACGCATTTCGACATAACCATCCTCGTGTTCTCCGTGGCGGTGAGCATCGGCACGGGCGCTTTGATGGGCCTTGTTCCGGCGTTTCAGGCCGCCCGCGTGGATCAGCGCGAAGCTCTGCAGCAGCAAGGGACACGTGGCGTGGTTGGCGTCGCCCGGGACCGCGCTCGAGGTTTGCTGGTTATAAGCGAAGTCGCGGTGGCCTTCGTCCTCACCGTCGCCTCCGGCCTTTTGCTGAAGAGTTTCATCAGCGCGATGATTGTGAATCCAGGGTTCAATCCGCAGAACGTGCTCACCCTCGATTTCACTCTGTCCGGCTCCCGCTACAACGATGAGAAGCCAATGATTCAAACGGAGCGCGAGATTCTCAATCGTGTCTCGGCGCTTCCCGGCGTGCAAGCTGCCGCGATCGTGAGCGTCCTGCCCGGCAACGGAGCTGCGGGGAATTGGGACCAGCGCGGATTCGTCATTCAGGATCGGCGCGTGCCCGATCCGGAGGTTCCCAGCGTCGATGCGTACTTTGTGAGCCCGGACTATCTCCGCACCATGGAAATTCCGTTGAAGAGGGGCAGGGACTTTACAGCCGCGGACGCTGAGAGTGCCGCGCCCGTCGCGCTCATCAGCGAATTAACCGCGAAACAAATTTTCGGCAAGGAAGATCCGTTGGGTAGGAGAATTCAATTGGGCGGTCGCAACGATGACAAGCCCTGGGCCACGATCATTGGCGTAGTCGGCGACGTGCGCCATTACGGGCTTGATCTTCCCGCCAGCCCGCAGGCTTACCAGCTGTATACACACAAGACGTTCAGCGGCCCGAGTCTCGTGATTCGCAGTACGGTTGACATGAAAAGCCTCGTGCCCGATGTGCAGGAGCAAATCTGGGCGCTTGACAAAAACGTACCCATATCAACGGCCTTCCGGATGAACGATGTCCTCGCGCAATCGCTGGCACAGCGGAAGTTCACCATGTCACTTCTCTCCGGCTTCGGCGCTCTTGCATTGCTTCTCGCGGCATTGGGCATCTACGGCGTAATGTCCTACACCGTCGCCCAGCGAACCAACGAAATCGGCATCCGCGTAGCGCTTGGCGCGCAGTCGCGAGACATTCTCATGCTGGTTTCGCGCGAGGGAATGCTGCGCACGGCGTTTGGTTTGTTCGCTGGGCTGATTGCGTCGCTAGCGCTCAGCCGGATTCTGGCGAGCCAACTCTTCGCTGTAAGCGCACTGGACCCGCTCACGTTTGCAACCGTCTTGTTGCTGCTGGGCGGAATCGCGCTGCTTGCCTGCTACATTCCTGCCCGCCGCGCCCTTCGCGTGGATCCCCTCACAGCTCTCCGCTACGAATAGCATCGTTCTTCGACCGGCACAAAGATCCGGTGCGATCGCCTGCTATGTAATTTCCAGGATCGGCTTCACAACTTATTTGTCGGTTGGGTTTAGCGCCTTGAAAGCGCCCGCTGCGGCGGCGCCGCCAACAAAATCCGCTACAAGGTAAATCCAGATATTCGGCCAGGACGACAGCCCCATAAGGGACATGCCTACCGCCACCGCCGGGTTGAATGCTCCTCCGGAGATGTTGCCAACCGAATACGCCCCCACGAGCACGGTAAACCCGATAGCCAGCCCATAAAAGGAATTGCCGGATGTACCTTTGGCCGTAGCCGTGTTCAGCACAACATAAACAAGCGCAAAGGTGAAAAGAAACTCGGCCAGAAGTGCCGGCACTGTCGATGGCTGGAGCGGTGTAACAGGAGCCCCGCTTTTTAAAAACTTGACGGCCAAGGCCGCCAGCACAGCCGCTAGGATCTGAGCAATCATGTACGGCGCAACATCTTTGGCCGCGCACTTCCCGCGCAACCAAACGCCCAGCGTGACAGCCGGATTGAAGTGCCCTCCCGAAATGTGGCCGCCTGCAAAAATCATTACCATAAGCGCGGAGCCTATCGCTAGCGGGGCCAACGCTCCCGCGCCGTTGCCGATCACTGTGCATCCGACCGTCAGGACAAGGAAAAAGGTCCCGATAAATTCAGCGATGTATTTGTTCATGATCTACCTCCTTTGATTCTCGATTGAAGGGACCCCGTAATCCTTGGGAGGACCTCAAGCGCGGGGAGCATATCACGGAGGAATTGGGCGAGGCTACGCAAGCCACAACGATCAAGTCCGTTGTCTCAACACAAGAATTGTCGCTTATGAGACTCAGTCGACGTATGACGTGGCAATCGGAAACCAGCGCCAGCCGGCGGCGTCAGAGGGTTTTGGAGAAGAGGGGTTTTGCGTTGAGCTGCTGTTTTTCGAGGTAGGGGTCGAAAATCATGGCCAGGTTGCGGATGAAGATGCGGCCGAGCCAGGTCGTGCGGATTTCGTTCGAATCGAGGATAACGAGGCCGTCGTCGCGGAAGGGTTCGAGGCGCCGGAGTTCTTCGGCGAAATAGCTGTCGAAATCCACGTTGAATTCCTTGGAGATTTCGTTTTTCAGGACGATGGTGTGGCAGAGCAGGCGGCTGATGACGGCGCGGCGAAGGCGATCGTCTTCGGAGAGATGATAGCCGCGCATGGTGGCAATGCCGTGCTCGGAGACGGCTTTTTCCCAGCTAGGAATGTCACGCTGATTTTGCGCGTAGGCGTTCTGGATGCCGCTGATGGCGGTGATGCCCATGCCGTAGAGGTCGGCGCCGGCTTTGGTAGTGTAGCCCTGGAAATTTCGGTGGAGCGTGCGATTCTGCTGGGAGACGGCGAGCTCATCGCCAGGCTTTGCGAAGTGGTCCATCCCGATATAGAGATAACCGGCTTCGAGGAACTTGAGAAGGCCGGTGCGGAAGATTTCGAATTTTTGCATGCCTTCAGGAAGATGGCCGGCAAAGGAGCCTTGCTGCTTTTTGAGCCAGGGGACGTGCGCATAGCTGAAGAGGGCGACGCGGTCCGGCGTGAGTTCGAGAATTTGATCCACGGTGTGGACGAAGGTCTCAGCGGTCTGATAGGGAAGGCCGTAGATGAGGTCAACGTTGACGCTTTCGAACCCCAGTTCGCGGGCGGATTGGATGAGCCCTCCCGTCAGTTCGAATGGCTGAATACGATGAATTGCCTTCTGGACTTCCGGTTGAAAATCTTGAATGCCCATGCTGAGGCGATTGAAGCCGAGCTTGCGAAGAGTTTCGAGATGCTCCCGGCTCGTGACGCGGGGATCGACCTCGATGCCGATTTCGGCGTCAGGAGCGAACGTGAAGTGTTCGCGGGTAAATCCGAAAAGATCCTCGATTTGCGGCGGGGTGAGATACGTGGGAGTGCCGCCTCCCCAATGGAATTGAATGACGGGGCGCTCGCGGGATACGTTTTGGCTGATGCGAGTCATTTCGCGTTTCAGGATTTCGAGGTAGGGCGGAGCGACGCGCTTATCTTTTTGGATGATGACGTTGCAAGCGCAGAACAGGCAGAGGCTCTCGCAAAAGGGAATGTGCATGTAGAGCGAGACGGGAGATTTTGCGCGGTCCGCTTCCTGGTGGACTTTCTCGAGGTCGGCTGGGCCGAAGGAATCGTTCCAGACAGGCGCCGTGGGATAACTGGTGTAACGCGGGCCCGGACGATTGTAACGCGCGAGAAATTCTTCGCTGACGCGAAGCTCTTCGCGCATGCTTTCCAAGCCTGGATTCGCGAGTGTCACGATCGGGGTCCTCTAACGCCAATTTGCCGCGGGTTTGGCTTCCTGCAGCAAAGCCTGCTGGCCGGTTTCGATAAAGAGTTTGGCATTCTCGACCGGAGTATGCTGCAAGATTCCGTGGCCAAGATTCAGGATGTGTCCGGCGCCGCCAAGCGCGGCCATCGCTTCCTGAGTCGCGCGGCGAATTTCGTCCGGCGGGCCGAAAAGCACTGCGGGATCAACGTTGCCTTGTATAGCGATGCGCGCGTCGAGTTGCTCGCGAAGTTCGCGCATATCCACTCGCCAATCTACACTCAGGACATTCGCGCCGGAGCGGGCTACGGCAGTCAGCAAGTGGTTCGAAGCCTTCGTATAATAGATGACCGGAACGGAATCGCTCAAACCCGAGATGATTTCCTGCGTGGCCGGCAAAGCAAAATCCCGATAGTCGCGGAGAGACAATTCGCCGCTCCAGGTATCGAACAGTTGAACCGCGCAGGCGCCGGCGGCGATCTGCGCCTTTAGATAAGGAATGGTTGCCTGAGCGATGCGAAGGAGAAGTTGGCGAAAGGTTGCCGGGTCGTGGAGCAGAAAGCTCTTCACGGTGGCAAATCCTTCGCGCGCGCGGCCTTCCACCATGTAGCAGGCCAAAGTCCAGGGAGCGGCGGCGAATCCCAGGACCGGGACCGTGGGTCCGACTTCACGAACGATGCGGCGAAGGGCTTCGGGAAGGAAACCTGTTTCGATTTCAGGGTCGAAAAGTTTGAGTTTTTCAACGTCGTGCTTCGAACGGACCGGCTCGGGCAGGTTCGGGCCGGCGTCGCCGAGTTCGAGCTTCAAGCCCATGGCTTCCGCGGGAATCAGGATATCGGAGAATACGATGACGGCATCCACACCGAGGAGCCGGAACGGTTGAAGAGACACCTCGACGGCGAGGTCGGGCGTTTTGCAAACTTCCAGGAAGGGATGGGTTGCCCGAACCGCGCGATATTCCGGCAAATAGCGCCCAGCCTGGCGCATCATCCAGACGGGGAGCCGCGACAGGGCTTCACCGCGGCAGGCCCGCAGAAACAATTCTTTTCGATTGAGAAGAGCGGACGAAGTGGTCATCTTGCGCCTGTCGAAGAGGATAGCAAATCCGGGAAACGATTGCAGGACGGGGCAAGGGCTGTGCGGCGCGCATCGCGGGTGGGCTATACTCTCCTTGATGCCACGGCTGCTTGGCGGAGTGCGGGCGCGAGCGTGCTGGCCGGGGTGCGGGTAGGGGAAGCCTAAGGCTTTGAGTCAATGAAAGATTCGCTTCTGATTCTGACGATTGTCGCCTACAGCGGAAGTCTGGCGCTCTATCTTCGCTTCCTGCTCAATGGGAAAGAAATTACCGGCCGGCTCGCAACGTTATTTCTCGGAATCGGCCTCATCACCCATTATTTTGCGCTGCTGGAACGATCTCGGGGCCTGCACACCGTTCCGTATCACGATCTTTATGGATCGATGTCGCTCTTCGGGTGGCTGCTCGCCTTAACTTATCTGGCGCTGGAATTTTTTCACCGCCAACGGTCGGTCGGTGCGTTCGTCCTGCCGTTCATTCTCGTGTTCTTCGTGGCTGCGCATCTGGCTCCGGCGGACAAATTGTCGCCCACGACCGCTCAAGGCGTTGCCTTTGCGTTTCACGTCACCCTGAGCATCTTGGCGTACTCGGCCTTTGCGCTCTCTTTCGTCTTCAGCTTGATTTTTCTCGGCGAGGAGCGCCTTTTGCGGCGCCATAAGCTCGGCGACATCGTATGGCGGCTGCCCCCGCTCGAACTTCTCGAGCGCATGAGTCGCTCGAGCGTCCTCGTTGGGCTGGTGTCCATAGCAATCGGAACAGCCTTGGGGTTCGTGTGGGTCGATCGACTTCACGGCCAATTCTGGTACTACGATCCAAAGTATGTGATCACGCTGCTGGTGCTGCTTCTCTACGTGGTGTATTTCCGCCTGGCGCGGACAGCGTCGTGGCGCGGCGCGCGCGCATCGAAGCTTTGCATCTTCAATTTTTTTGTGGTGGTGATGAGTTTCACGGTGGTCAATTTGTACCTTTCGCAGAGCCACCGGTACTTCTAGGAGCGCTGCCGGAGTATGGAGATCGTTCTCGTCGGACTGAATCACCGGACCGCGCCAGTCGAGGTGCGCGAACGCGTGTCCTTCACGGCGGAACAGTCTCGAAGGGCGGCGGAAGAATTGCGCGCGCGTGGAATCCTGGAAGAAACTCTGGTGCTTTCCACGTGCAACCGCAGCGAAATTTATGGAGTGCCTCCGGAAAGCTCCCACGAGTGCGCCCCCGGCCTGTCTTCATTTCTAAGCGAATTCCATGCTGTGCGGCCGGACGTGCTTGGTTTGTCTCTCTATCATCACTACGATCGCGAAGCCGTCCGTCACCTCTTCCGCGTGGCGGCGGGCCTTGATTCGATGCTGCTCGGCGAGGCTGAAATACTGGGGCAGGTGCGCGAAGCGTACCGCTATGCGCACGAGAATGGAGCGACCGGTCCAGTGTTGAACCGGCTGTTCCAAGGCGCGCTGGAGGTTGGAAAACGCGTGCGCTCCGAGACGGAGTTGGGAACGCGGCCCATGTCGGCGGCGTCGGCTGGTGTAAAGCTGGCCGAACGAATCTTCGGGAAAATGAAGGAGAGAAGCGCGCTGGTGCTCGGCGCGGGAGCGATCAGCGAACAAGTGGTCAACCAACTGAGGGACCGTGGCATCGCGCGGCTCTTCATCATGAACCGCTCGCAAGTGCGCGCCGAAGAACTTGCGGCGCGGGTCGGTGGAAAAGTTGTGCCGTGGGGCGAATGGGAAACGGCGTTGAAGCTTCCGGACGTGGTAGTTTCCTCGGTGGCGGCGGACGAGCCCGTGTTGAAACGAGAAGACCTGCAAGCGGCCATGGCCGCGCGCGGAAATCGTGCGCTTTTCCTGATGGACCTGGGGATGCCGCGGAATATCGAAGCTTCCGCCGCGGAGCTGTACAACGTTTATGTGTACAACATGGACGATTTGACGGAAATCGTCGAACAGAACCGTAACGCGCGTGCCAGCGAAATTCCGCAGGCGGAATTGATCGTGAGCGAGCACGTGGGAAAGTTTCTTTCCTGGCAGGCGAGTGTGGAACTGGTTGGATTGGTGGATGCCTTGCGCGTGCGGCTCCACGAAGAGAGGGCGGCGTTCATTCAGGCGCGAATGGACTCGATGAACCATCTCGGCCCCGGAGAGCGTGAACGAGTGGAAGCGATGATGGACGAATTGCTGGAGAAACTTTTACTGGAGCCAGCGCAGCGCTTGCGCGGCGAGAAAGAGCTTCGACGGAAGATTCAAAACGTGGAAGCTTTGCGGGATCTTTTCCTTTCGCATAGGGAGAAACCGTGAGACACCTGCGCATCGGCACGCGGGGCAGCTTGCTGGCGAAATGGCAGGCGGAATTCGTCCGGAAGCAGCTCTTCGCGGGCGCGGGAGTGGAAGCAGAGATTGTCGTCATCAAAACTTCGGGCGACAAGCTGCAAGTTTCGCCATTATCGCAAATCGGCGGCAAGGGAATTTTCATCAAGGAACTCGAAGAAGCGCTTTTGGAGGAGACGATTGACCTGGCGGTGCACAGCGTGAAGGATGTCCCCACCGACACCCCTTCGCGGCTGATGTTTCCGGCGGTTTGCCGGCGCGAAGATGTGCGGGATTGCCTGGTCGGCGCGAACGGAGCTACGTTGGCAACGCTGCGGCAGGGAGCGAGAGTGGGCACGGGAAGTCTGCGGCGGCAGGCCCAACTTCGCCACATCCGTCCTGATCTGGACGTGCGCGACCTGAGAGGGAATGTGGATACGCGCCTGAGAAAGGTGGAAAGCGGAGAGTATGAGGCGGTGATGCTGGCGAAGGCAGGACTCGACCGTCTGGGCTGGGGCGGCCGGATCACGGAGACCATGGCTCCTGAAGTTTTCATGCCGGCTGTGGGACAAGGTGCCATCGCTGTGGAGTGCCGCTTGAAGGACACGGAGGCCGCGGAAATAGTGGGCGGGCTGGACGATGCCGAGACGCGCACGGCAATAATTGCGGAGCGCGCGTTGCTCGCCGCGCTGCATGGCGGCTGCCAGGTGCCGCTTGGCGCGTGGGCGCGGATCGAGCGCGGAGAACTGGTTCTCGAGGCTTGCGTCTGTTCCGTGGACGGCTTGCAGTACGTCAAGCAGCGAGCGACAGCCGCGCCCGAGCAGGCCGCGGAGCTTGGCGCGCATATGGCCAACCTGCTTATCGAGGCGGGCGCACAGAACATACTCGAAGAAGTGAGCCGCCAGCGTGGCTGAGACACTGGCATCACCGCTAGCCGGCAAGACGGTTGTGATCACTCGCGCCGCTGCGCAGAGCGGCAAATTACTGGAACAACTCACATCGCGAAATGCCAGGGTCAAGCTTCTGCCGCTAGTCTCGTTCGCGCCGCCCGAAGATTTTGCGGAGATGGATGCGGCGTTGACGCGCCTGGATTCCTTCGATTGGATTGTATTTACCAGCGCGAACGCAGTGCAGGCGGTCGAGCGCCGCAGACTACAGATTGCTTCCGATGCGGCTTCAGCCCCAGTAGCTCCTCGTGTTGCCGCCGTGGGGCCGGCCACCGCGGAAGAGGCGGAACATGCGGGGTTTTCAGTAGACTATGTGGCGATAAATCACAGCGGAGCCGGACTTGCGGAAGAGCTGAAGCATGAATTGGCAGGGCGGAAGGTTTTTCTCCCGCGAAGCGATCGCGCCAACGCCGAATTGCCTGCGGCGCTGCGGAAGCGCGGAGCGGTGGTGACGGAGCTCATCGCATACAGAACGCTGCCCCCGAGCGAAGCGGATCGCGAGAGCGTGAAAGAAAGCCTGAAAGACGGAGTGGACGGCATCTTGTTTTTCAGTCCAAGCGCCGTGCATCACTTCGTGGAACTGCTTGGCCGAGAGCGATTGGAGGCCCTGCAGGGGAGAGCGGTGATGGTTGCGATAGGGCCGACGACGGCGAGAGCCTTGAGCGCAGCGGGCGTTCAAAGAATCGCTCGCGCGGCCGATACAACCGCGGAAGCCGTCGTGGAGTCGTTAGAGGGCCATTTGGCTCGCACACACAAGCGCTCTACAGCTGGAAAGGAGCACGCGTGAGTTTTCCTTCAAATCGTCCGAGGCGATTGCGGCGAAGCGAAGCGCTGCGTGCACTGGTGCGCGAGACCAGGCTCACCACGGCCGGATTGATTTATCCGATGTTTGTGTGCCCGGGCACAAACGTGCGAAAAGAAGTGAGTTCCATGCCCGGCGTGTACCAACAGTCAGCGGACAAGATTGTGGAAGAATCCCGCGAGGTCGAGGCGCTGGGGATTCCCGGCGTCATTTTGTTTGGATTGCCGGAATCGAAAGATGCGCGAGGCACGAGCTCGACATCGGCGCAAGGCGTCGTGCAAAAAGCAATTGAAGCGATTCGAAAAGCAAACCTGAAGCTGCTTGTGATCACGGACGTTTGTTTGTGCGAGTACACCGATCACGGTCATTGCGGCGTCATCGAGAATGGAGACGTCGCGAACGACGCGACTCTGCCGATCCTTGCGGCCCAGGCGCTCTCGCATGCGCGCGCGGGCGCGGACATCGTTGCTCCATCGGATATGATGGACGGAAGGGTGGGCGCGATCCGGGACGCACTCGACGAGCACAAATTCCAGGACATCGCCATTCTGGCGTACGCCGCGAAGTATTGTTCCGGGTTTTACGGGCCGTTTCGCGAGGCGGCGGATTCCGCGCCGCAATTTGGAGATCGCCGCAGCTACCAGATGGATCCGGCGAACGCGCGCGAGGCCCTGAAGGAAGTGGCCATGGATGTCGAAGAAGGCGCGGACATGGTGATGGTCAAACCGGCGCTTCCGTATCTCGACGTGATCCGGCGCGTCCGCGAAGCGTTCGATGTCCCCGTCGGGGCCTACAACGTGAGCGGCGAATATGCGATGGTCAAGGCGGCGGCACAAAAAGGCTGGCTGGACGAGAAGCGCGTGACGCTGGAAATCCTGACGGGAATCCAGCGCGCTGGCGCGGACATTATCCTCACCTATCACGCCAAGGACGCCGCTCGATGGTTGAAGGCGTGATGATTTGAGCCAAGAACGCATGAGTGCGACACCTACAAAGTCAAAAATCGAACGGCGGCGATCGCGCGAGATTTTCGAACGCGCGCAGAAGATCCTTGTGGGCGGCGTGAACAGTCCCGTGAGGGCGTTTCGTGCCGTTGGCGGGGAGCCGCTGATCATCGAGCGCGGCAGCGGCCAGTATCTGTACGACGCGGACGGCAATCAGCTGCTCGACTATGTCTGTTCATGGGGCGCCATGCTTCTGGGACACGCACATCCCGCTGTGACAGAAGCAATTGCGGATCAAGCGCCGCGCGGAACAAGTTACGGTGCCACGACGGAGCTCGAAGTCGAGCTCGCCACGATGATCGCAAAGGCTATCCCTTCGATCGAAAAGATTCGATTTGTCTCCAGCGGTACGGAAGCCACAATGAGCGCGGTCAGGTTGGCCCGTGGGGCAACCAAACGGGATTTCATTTTGAAGTTCGAGGGCTGTTACCACGGACATGCGGACAGTTTTCTATCGCAAGCAGGCTCGGGGCTGGCGACGCTGGGAATCGCGGAATGTCCTGGAGTTCCGCAGGCGCTGGCAGAGCTGACGTTGAACGCACCCTACAATGATTTGGCTGCGGTCGAGCGATTGTTTGTGAAATACAAGGATAAAATCGCAGCGGTCATTGTCGAACCGATCGCCGCAAATATGGGAGTCGTCCTTCCGGGAGCACAATTTCTTGCCGGGTTGCGCGAAATTACCCGAAAAAATGGAACGTTGCTGATCGTGGACGAGGTAATCACCGGGTTTCGCATACATTATGGCGCTGCGCATCAGCTTGCAGGAGTGCAGCCTGATCTGACGACTCTCGGGAAAATCATTGGAGGTGGCCTCCCGGTGGCGGCGTATGGCGGCAGAGCGGAGCTCATGAATCAGGTAGCGCCGTTAGGGCCGGTCTATCAAGCTGGAACGCTGGCGGGGAATCCCCTTGCGATGCGGGCCGGGATTGCCACTCTCAAGCAACTCACAGGCCATGGCTTTTACGATGCAGTTAATGAACAAGCCCGGAAGCTTGTCGATGGGCTGCGGCACGCGCTGAAGGATTCCGGAATCGCCGGGCAGGTCAACGCGACGGGATCTTTGGCGACGCTATTCTTCACGTGCGATCCAGTGCGCAACTACACCGGTGCAAAGCAATCGGACACGCAACGCTATGCGCTATTTTTCCGCCAGATGCTCGAACGCGGCGTCCTGCTGGCTCCTTCGCAATTCGAAGCGGCATTTGTTTCCGCGGCGCACACTTCCGAGGACATTACCAGGACTCTTGCAGCCGCGCGCGAATCCCTGAATTCCATCGCGGCTGCAGTAGCCGCCTGAGCTCTGAAGGAGAATCCAGATCATGCCTGAAGGTATCGAACTGCCAGAAGGGCATCACGACCACGGGGACAATCCATTTCTGATCCCGGCATCGGTGACGATGTCGATTCTTGCCGTGCTTGTGGCCGCGGTCATGTTGCTCGGCCATCGCGCACACACGGAAGAGCTCCTCTTACAGTCGCAAGCCACGGATCAATGGGCTTATTACCAGGCCAAAAACATTCGCGCTCACGACGTACAGAGCGTTGCCGATTTACTGGGCGCGCTCGCCCCGCAAGACAAGGACAAAGCCGCTGCCTTGCGGGAGAAATACCTGAAAGAAGTAGAGCGTTACGGGAGCGACAAAGAGGACATCAGCGAGAAAGCGAAGGAGTATGAAAAGGAGCGCGATGTCGTCAGCCGTAAAGCAGACCGCTTCGACGGCGGTGAAGGGCTCATTGAAGTGGGTCTGGTGATTTGCTCGATGACCCTGCTCACCAAGCGCAAAGGATATTGGCTTGCGGGAATGCTGATTGGGGCGGGAGGCGTCGTGTTTGCGGCGACCGCTTTCCTCGTCCGTTAAGAAAGCCCCGCGAGGCTGGCCATAACTAGGCCCGCGCCGGCGGCTGGGATGCTCTCAGCCGGCCGATTTCCTCCATCAACTTTTCAAACCTCGCGAGTACCTCCTGGTGGCGGATCTCCTCGGACGCGGGTTTCTTCGCAACAAAGGAGAGAGTGCCGCCGGGCTCGAGGATGCACTTATCGACTTCAGAGAGAGAATCAAAGCCTTGCTTCCGCGCCGCTGCTTCGAGTTGGGTGGTGGTGATCAATTCCTTTTTCAATCGCCCCGACCGCACTTTTCCGCCATCAATCAACACATCGGATTGGCCTTCGACAATCTGCTCGAGTTTGTGGTGGCCGTATAGAAAACGGACCACGAGGTAGTTGACGAGGAGCAGGGAAGTGGCGCCGATCAGGCCCCCGGAGACGCTGTTGTCGTCTCCGATGATGGCATTCTGCACCGTGTTCGATAGCGTCAGCAGTACGACGAGATCGAATGGATTGAGCTGGACCAGTTCGCGCTTCCCGGAGAGCCGGAGGCTCACGACCAGAAACGCATAGACGATTACGGGCCTCAGAATTTTCTCAAGCAGAGGAAGCCCCACGACGAACATATCTTTCCAGATTTCATGCGTTGGCAAAGTGCCTCCTAAAAACCAAAGGTCATTTTCAGAAGCCGGGGAACAAGGATTTGTCCAGAAAACAAACTGGAGCGTAGCACGCTCTTACGACAGGGAAAAGTGTGCACCGTCGGGGCGGTGCGGCCTGTTCTTCCGGGCAGTCATATTCACGTAACACCACCTGTCCCAGGTCACACCGAAACTCCCTGAATCCGCTATGATCAAATGGATTCTTTAATCAACAGCCCGTAAGGTATTCGATCAGGTCGTTCTAGGACGCGATCGTAAGGCGGAGGAGTTCGCATCCACCGCGGTCCCTTGGGGTACGAGAACGTTTACACTAGCTGCGACCCTATGTCACAACACCCTTCTCTTGAGCCCGGCATCACGGCCAGTGCAGAACAGCTCTCCACGCTGCTGGATTGCGCGCGCGAACTGCTCGCTATCCTCGATACTGACGGAGTAATCCTTCATGCGAGCGCGGGATCCTTCCGCGCCCTTGGATATCATCCCGAGGAACTCGTCGGCAGGGCGCTGGCGGATTTCGTTCATCCGGACGATGCGACAGAGATACAAAACCAGCTGAGCGAGCTGCGCAATTCCCACAACCATACTCAGAAAGGCCGCTGCCGCCTCAAGAGCAAAGCGGGGGAGTGGCGCTGGTTTGAAGCGGCAATCAGCGACGGCCCGGGTCATCTGCCGGCCGACGGGTTTGTCGCGAGTTTTCTCGATGTGACGGGATTGCAGCGCATGGAGGCGGAGCGCCAGGTCATCTCGGAAGTGGTGCACGCATTGAATCAGACCGCCAATCTGGACCAATTGCTCGAACGAATCCACCAGGCGCTGAAAAAAGTACTGTACGCAGAGAATTGTTTTGTCGCCCTTCATGACCCCGTCAAAGACGCGTTTTATTTTCCCTTTTTTGTGGACGAGCACGATACGGCGCCTCCTCCCCAGAAGGTCGGACGGAGTTGCACGGCATTTGTGTTTCGAACGGGCAGCGGCATGCTGATTCCGCAGTCTGAATTTGACCGGCTTGTGAAAAAGGGCGAGGTCGAACTTGTCGGCTCACCTTCCCCAGCGTGGTTGGGTGTGCCGCTGAAGACGCCGACAGCCACCATCGGCGTACTTGTCGTGCAGAACTACCAGCGCGAAGACGCGTACGACATGCGCGACCTTGAGTTTCTGGATTCCGTGGGCGGGCATATCGCGCTCGCGATTGAGCGGCGCCGTTCCGAGGAAGCTCTGCGCAAGAGCGAATCCGTATTCCGGCTTCTTTTCTCCCACAACCCGCTTCCAACGTGGGTCATGGAGGAAGAATCTCTTCAATTTATCCAGGTGAATGAGGCGACCGTCCAGCAATACGGGTATGCGGCGGAAGAATTCAGCCGGATGAGCATGCTTGATCTTTTGCCGGAAGAGCAACGCGAGGCGCTAAGCGCGCACCAACGGGAAGAAGCGGCCCTGGTGCGTTTCCAGCGGGTCTGCAAGCATCGCCGCAAGGATGGAAAAGTATTCGAAGCCGAGATCGTTTCGCACCAGTTCGAATACGCCGGGCGGAAGGTGCGCCTGGTGGTCGCGCAGGACATCAGCGAGCGGCATATTTTGGAACAGCAGTTACGTCAGGCGCAGAAGATGGAAGCGGTCGGGCGGCTTGCTGGTGGAGTCGCGCACGACTTCAATAACCTGCTCATGGTGATCAAGGGCCATACCGAACTGCTGATGAATGCATTGCCTGCGGGAGATGGCGCGTCCAGAAAGATTATGCAGATCGATCGCGCGGCGGATCGCGCGACGGCCCTGACCAAGCAACTCCTTGCCTTCAGTCGCATGCAGGTGCTCCAGCCTCGCGTCATCAATCTGAATAGCGTGGTTGAGGATATGGGCAAGTTGCTTCCCCGGTTGATCGGAGAGGACGTGGAACTCAGGATCCAAACGGCGAGGGACCTGGGAACGATTCGCGCGGACGCCAGTCAAATGGAACAGATCATCATGAATTTAGTGGTGAACGCACGCGATGCAATGCCAAAGGGCGGAAGGCTGCTCATTGAGACTTCCAATGCCGAACTCGACGGCGCGTACAATTTGACGCATCCGATCGTCAAGCCAGGGCAATATGTCTTGCTGGCGGTCTCCGATACCGGCACGGGGATGGATGCGGATACGCAGGCCCATATATTCGAACCATTTTTTACGACCAAAGAGGCAGGCAAGGGAACCGGACTCGGATTGGCGACGGTATATGGTGTTGTGAAGCAGAGCGGCGGCTTTATTTGGGTCTATAGCGAAGTTGGGAAGGGGACGTCCTTCAAGATTTACTTTCCTCGCGTCGATCAGCCAGAAGACAAAGCGAACGTGCCGCTGGCGGTTGCCGAAACTCCGCGAGGGACAGAAACGATCCTTCTTGCGGAGGACGAGCAGGACGTGCGGGAAGTTGCGCGGGAGTTTCTGGAATCCGGCGGTTATACCGTGATTGAAGCGGTGAACGGAAACGAAGCGCTGCGGCTCGCGACCGAATACAAATCTCCCATCGACCTTCTTGTGACAGACATGGTCATGCCCGGCATGACCGGCAGAGAACTGGCGCGCCACCTGCAGCAGCGTTCGAGCATTGGCGTTATTTATATGTCCGGATATAGCGAGCAAACCGTGGCTGAATCGTCGCGCGTCGAAGCCAATATGAGGCTGCTCACCAAACCGTTTAGCCGCGGGAGCATCCTGCGAGCAGTGCGAGAAGCCCTGAACGCCCCGCGCAACAACTAGAGTCCTCACCTCGGAACAATCAGGCTCTTCAAATCACGCAACTTTCGGATGCCTACGATGCCAGTCGGTGTGAAGTTGAAAGGTTCGCGCGGCCTGAATCACAGCGAAGTCGTCGCCCGCCCGTCCCACGAACTGCAATCCAACGGGAAGATTCTTATCGGTGAAGCCGCAGGGAACAGAAAGAGCCGGAAGTCCGCAAAGATTGCCGATTGCGCCGAGCGGATCGGGAAAAGCCAGATCGGTCTCGAGATTTGTCTCCAATGGGCATGCGGGGACTGGCTGTGAGGGAGCCACTAGCACGTCAAACAAATCAAACATGGCCTCCATCTTTTTCTGCAGAATTTCCCTGACGCTGAGCGCGCGTAAATAATCGGCGGCCAAGTATTGCTCGTTGACGTAGCCACCGATTTGGCCGAGGGGGTCCGCAAGCTCACTCACGCGGCCGGAACGAATCAAACTTCGAAAGGAGGCAGCGCTCTCCGCGGCGACGATAATGCTTCCGGCATCTTCAAACGGTCCTTCAGGAAGGGCCGCCGTCCTTGTGCCGCCAAAATACTTTCGAACGACCCTCTCCGCCGCGAGAAATGCTTTCGCCGCTCCGGGGTCCAATTTTTTCCAGGCGTTGGAAAGCCAGCCCACTCTAAGCGGCCGTGCTTTCAACTCCATGGAAGGTGAATAGGTGAAAGCCGCCTTGTCGATCGCCAGTGTGCTGCGATCCTTCGGGTCGTGACCGGCAATCGCGGCAAAAACACGCGCGCAGTCTTCAGCGCTGCGTGCAAATGGACCAATCTTGTCCATGGAGGGCGCGAGCTCCATTGCGCCATAGCGGCTGACGCGGCCATACGTGGGCCGAAACCCGCTGACACCGCAGAAGGCCGAAGGGCAGATGATCGAGCCCCACGTTTCCGTTCCGATGGCAAATGAGGCCAGCCCTGCTGCAACAATCGCTGCGGACCCCGCGGAAGAGCCACATGTCCAGCATTTGGTGTCCCAGGGATTTTTTGCGGCGCCCTGCAGCGAAGCAGAGGCAAATCGATAGCCCAACCCGCCGGCCAATTCGATCATGGCCGCCTTGCCGACCAAAATGGCGCCTACGCGGTTCAAATGTTCGATCACCGTCGCGTCGAAGTCGAACACTGTATCCGCGTGAGGCTTAGCCCCCCAGGTCGTTGGAAGGCCTTTGACTGACAAAGCGTCCTTTACGGCATAGGGGATTCCATGCAATGGTCCGCGGTAGTGGCCGTGCTGAATTTCCTTTTCAGCAGCCTTCGCCTGTTGCAGGGCGATCTCGGGTGTCAGCAGCGCGTAGGCGTTCAAGTGAGGACCGAGCTTCGTGCTCCGGTCCAGATAGATCTGTGTTAATTCCACCGGCGATAGCTGCTTCGTCTCGATCCTCTTGGAGAGTTCCGATAATGGCAGATAAAAGATTTCTTCCGAAGGCATAGAGGGGTCTCTCAGGGTTTTTTTGCCGGGTTGGTGCCCGTACCACGCAGGGGAGCCGGAGTAGGCTTCTTCTCGCGCTCGACGAGCGGCTTGAAATACAACGCAGGAGCGTCGCCGTTATCGACAGCGTACTTTCGAACATTGTCGAGGGGCATTTGCGCCAGAAAGCAAAGGCGTCGAATGTCAAATTTTTGCGCATTGGAAAGCCGGTTGCCATAAACCGCGAGAAGCGACTGGTAGCGCGCCTCTGCTTCCGCTTGGCTCTCGGCGGAAAGTGGAGGAGTTTCCGGAGTTTGCGCAAATGGCTGCTCTGAAGCCGATAAATGCGGCGCCAAAAAGGTTGAGGGAACCATCGAAACCGCCGACACGATGGATGCGCGCCGGGCAAACTCTCGCCGCGAAATGGAATGACCATCCTTGCGATTCATGAATGCTCCCGATTTAGAGATTTGCTAGGTGAATAACTTAAGTGAAGCTACTGAATATGCTTCTTTCAGTCAACTTTAATACGTAAGCAATCAGACCAATGGGTAATGGGGCATCTGACCGCTAGTCTACCCGCGTGAGCGTCTGCATTTGCAATTCGAGAGCCTGCGCGTACTGCCGCTCGATTTGCATTTCCGTCTGCAGTTTCTTGACGAGCAGTTCGAGCCGCGCAATTTCGGCGCGCAGCTTTAGGATGTCGGCCGATGAAGGAGCCGGCCTCCCGGAAGTCGCGCCGGCTTGCAGTGAGTTCTGTTGAGCAGCAGCCTGGTCGGCGGGGCGCGGTGTTATGAAAGCCTCCGCGAGCGCTCGCGGCCAAATGGACTCGGCGTTCTTTTGCTCGCCAGTAGACGTGGGAGCCAGTGGACGCGGAGCCGCAGGCGGTGGCGGCGCAAAAAGACTGTTGAGGGCGCTGGTGACCGCCGGGCGGTCCGCTGCCAACGTGTCCGCTGCACGTTTGGGCTCCAGCAAACTCTTGACGCGTCCAATCAATTCCTGTGGCTGGAAGGGCTTGCGAATCAGCTCATCCGCTTTTACAGCGACCGCCTTGTCGGCGACGCTCTTGTTCACTACTCCGGACATCAGCACGACGGGAATCCCGCCGAATTCCGGATGCTGTTTGATCTGGCTGCAAACGGAATAACCGTCCTGGTCCGGCATGATCACATCCGTAATAACCACATCGGGCTTGTTCTGTTCGAACTGAGCGAGGGCGGACGCTGCGTCCGCGCACGTGATCACGTTGATGCTCTCGCGGCGGAAAGCGATCTTGATGACTTCACGCATCGTCGCGCTGTCATCGATAAAATACACCGTGGGTATGCGCTTCGCTTCAGCTTCTTGCAACGGTGGAACAGTCATTGCTTCGCTCATAGCGCTTCCTTGTCCGCCATTTTGTGCGCTCCTTCGTCGTACTCGCGCATGGCATCCAGCATCAAATCGGTCGCCGACCGCAGCACAGTGCGCTGCGGCGATGTGTTCCCATAAGCAAACTTGTAAACGCCGGCTCCGCCCTGTACGCAGCTCTTCAAAATATGAATCACGGCTTCGTCGCCGAAGAGGTTGCCGCATTCCGCGTGGGCAATTTCGCCGGCATCGAAGAAGAGCACTCCGTCGGTTTCCCCCGCGTTGATATGAAGCGCTCCGGTCTGGTGGGCATGCCCGAGCATTTGCATCACGCCTGTGAGGTCGTGGTGCGAAAGGCTTCCACTGAGGCTGGTGTCCGACTGTGTGAGCATTTGCGTGGGGTGAAAGCCCTCGGCTTTGCTGACGATGATGCTTTTGACGTGGGAAGCGATGGTTACCGGCGGGCAATGGCGATCGATGTAGTCGTCGCAGCCCGCTTGAAACGCCTCCATGAGAGCGCGCTGGCTGCCATCGCCGAGTGCGATGATCTGGAGTGATGCGTTCTTGGGATCCGCATGAATGATCTGGGCAATCTCGAGAGCGCCCATCTCGCGCATATTCGTGGAGCACAAAATGGCTGACGGGGCGTCGTATTCGAGCGCAGTCAAGGCAAAAGCGGCTTGTGTGCTCGTGACGACTTCAAAGCCTTCGCGTTTGAGGGCGTCGCCGAGCCGCTTGGCGAAATACACGTTGCTATCAATCAGCAGAATTTTCGGTCCACGAATGGGAGGCATCAGGGTCTGGCCTCCACAACCGGGCTGGCAGGCTTGACGATGAGCAACGGCGCTTGGCCGGGGGTGAGCGAATCCAGATCCAGCACTTCGATGACCTCGCCATTGTGCGAAATCCAGCCGGCGACATGTGCAGCGTCTGTTTCGCCCGAGGAAATCATTTCCGCGATGATCAATTCGCAATCGCCCGTCACCGGCACGGCCACCCACTCCGACTTGTCTCCGTAGTGGCGCACGGCGATGAGATAAAAACGGCGTGACGTGAGTCCTTTGCCGAGCAGAGTTTCCGCCACGTCACACACCGGCACGATCCGGCCTCGCCGCAGGATGACTCCCTCGAGATTCGCGGTGTGGTGCGGGAAACGAAAGATTCGGCTTGGGGCGACCAGCTCCGAGATTTGTGTGGCCGTGACCGCAAACCGGCGCTCGCCCAGACGCAGCAGCACGAATGATTGTGTCCCTAGTTCGGCGCCTTGCGTCACTGCGGCAACTCCGTTCTGTCATTCCCCGAACCTTCCGGTGCGTCCAGAGGCGGCAGCGAAGCGTCAAGCAGCTCAAATTCTTCTGCGGTCAGAAAACCTTCCGGGTTCACCACTGGAATGACGTTTTGATCCAGTGCGGTCAATCCCCGGTACCAGGTCCGCTCTTCTTGGCAATAAGCGAGTGGCAAGGCCTGGAGTCGGTGCATGGTCGCCATTTTGTCCATGCCGTCGACGAGCAGCGCCGTCCGCGACTTTCTAAGCACAAACACCAGTTCCGCTGCAGTAGCGGGCATTCCGAAATGTGAGGCGACGTTGACGACATAAATGGCCTTGTCGCCTCGCCGCAGCACGTGCCGGACTTTTCTGATCGCCGGCTGATCGATTTCCTTCGCTGCGCCAGAAAGGCTGTCCACGCTGCGGACTTCCTGAACGGAGGCGGCAGAGACGGCAAAGACCTGGCCGGACACGCGGAAGAGAATAATCTGCTCGGTGCGCGCGGCGTGGGGTTTGCCAGGTAGAGCGGCCACGCGCATCAGCGCACTCCCACGGGCGTGGAGCGGCAAATTCCGATAACCCGTTTTTCAATCGCCTGATAAATGTCATCGATGCCGAGGACTTCATCAACCGCACCAGCTTTGATGGCTTCCGCGGGCATGCCGAAGATTACGCAGGTTGCTTCGTCCTGAGCCAACACCAAGCCCCCGGCCGCTTTGATAGCTTTGGCCCCGCTCGTCCCATCGTTGCCCATGCCGGTGAGAATGGCGCCAATGCTCATCGAACCCGCGTAAGCCGCAACGGATTCCATGGTCGCATCGATATTGGGCAGATAACCGTTGATTCTGCCCGATGAGCCGTCGAGCTGGATGCGGCCGCTCGGGGTGACGCGCAGGTGCTGCCCGCCGGGACAAATGTAAAGCGTGCCGGCCTGCAGAGGTTCGTTGGGCTCGGCTTCTTTCACACGAATGCCTGTGAAATCGACAAGCTGCGCCGCATACTGCGTGGTAAAGGCCGCCGGCATGTGCTGAACCAGGATAACTGCCGCCGGAAAATCCCGGGTAAAGCCAGGCGCCAGGCGCATGACTGTTGCAGGTCCCCCCGTCGATGCAGCCAGCACGACGACAGGAAATCGCTGGTCGGTCGCCGAACTCGAAGGCACAGTTCGCGGAGCGGCCGGCGACACTGGCTTCGGAGTCGTGCCCGACTTCTGAAGAGTGGAAGCAAGCCGAGAAGCGGTGCGCACGACGCGGACTTTTGCCGCCATTCGAACCTTGCGCAGCAAGTCCTCTTTCACGCTTTGCATATCGAGGTCGATTCCGCTCGAAGGCTTGGCAACAAATTCGATCGCGCCAAGTTCCAGTGCTTTCAAGGTGCTCGCCGCGCCATCCTTCGATTCCGAGCTGACGATAACGATCGGCCGCGGATTTCTGGTCATGATCTCTGCCGTCGCTTGCAAGCCATCGACGTGCGGCATATTAATGTCCATGGTGATGACGTCGGGCTTGAGTGATTCCGCGAGCGCAACGGCTTCACGGCCGTCCTTGGCGTGGCCCGCCACCTGCAATTGATCGTCGGCATTGAAAATCGCTTCGAGGACCTTCCGCATGAAGGCGGAGTCGTCCACGATGAGCACGCGAAACTTTTTGTTGGTGCTTGTGGCCATGCTCCTCTATGCGACCGGTACGACTGGTCGCGCCTCCGCTCCCATTAGCTGCTCGACGGCTGCAATCAATTGATCTTCCTGCACAGGCTTGGTCAGAAATGCGGCCGCGCCTTCCTTGATGGCGCGATCGCGGTGCTTTGCGCCTGCTCGTGAAGTGACCACCATCACGGGAATGCGCCGCGTCGTGGGACTCTGCCTCAGCTGCACCATCAACTCGTAGCCCGTCATGCGCGGCATCTCAAGGTCCGTGATCACCAGGTGGCAGCCATGTTGGGCAACCAGTTCCGCGGCTTCCATGCCGTCTGCGGCCAGCTTCACGCGATAGCCATTCTTCTCCAGCATGCGGCCGACGAACTTGCGCACGCTGATAGAGTCGTCAGCAACAACAATCAGGCGTTCCTGCTCGACGCGGTCGATCGCTTCCGCGGGGATCGTCCCGCGAGCGACGGCTGCTGAGCCCGGTGCGAAAATGCGAGCGGCGCTTGCGCTCGCCTGCAGCGGACGGCGCTCCGAAGGCTCGTTGGCAACCATGCGGTTCAAATCGATCAGCAGGATAAGGCTTCCATCGGGCGCGATCGTGGTGCCAGGGAAGAGTTTCACGCGGCGGAGATACTCACCAAGGTTTTTGATAACAATTTCGTCCTTGCCAAGCACTTCTTCCACTACCAGACCGATCTGGCGATTCCCGGCATTGGCCACAACCATGCGGAAGTAACCGTTCACCGGTTCGAGTGGTGGGAGGCCCAGATAGGTATCGAGCCGCACAACTTCAGTGACGACGTCGCGAACCTTCGTCAGCAGCTTTCCACCCACGTCTTCGATTTCGTCCGCGCGCAGCCGCCGAATTTCTTCCACGACGGCCAGAGGCAGAGCGAAGTTCGTCGTGCCGCATCGCACGAAGAGCGCCGGAGAGATGATCAATGTCAGAGGCACCTTCAAAATAAATTTCGTGCCCTCACCGCGGACGCTTCGGATGTCGATTTCACCGTTCAGCGCGTTCAAATTTGCGCGAACCACGTCGAGACCGACGCCACGGCCCGCAAGTTCGGTCTTCACTGGGGCGGTTGTGAATCCAGGATGGAAGAGCATCTCGCGGAGATCGCGTTCGGTGAGGCGGTCCGCCGTTTCCGGCGAAACAAGGCCGCGCTCGATAGCGCTCAGCTTCACGCGTTCGTAATCGATTCCGCGGCCGTCATCTTCCACTTCAATGTAAATATGATTGCCGCGGTGATAAGCGCGCAGAAAAACCTTGCCGAGCTCCGGCTTTCCCGTCGCGAGTCGATCCTCGGGCCGCTCGATGCCATGGGCCACGGAATTGCGCACGAGATGTACAAGCGGGTCGGAGATTTGCTGAATGATGTTGTTATCCAGCTCTGTCTCGCTGCCGGAGAGGTCGAGATCCACCAGCTTGCCGGCCGATTTCGCCGCGTCACGCACCGCGCGCGAGAGTCGTGAGTAAAGCGTCCCGATCGGAACCATGCGGGCCGCTGTGATTTCGTCTTGAAGATGGTGGGCGAGCTTGGTGAACTCGTCGATGTCGCCCTCCACGCGCCCGATAAATCCCTCGAGCTGGGAGAGCACTTCGTTCACGTCCGCCGAAATTTCAGCCATCGAGCGCGAGAGAATGTTGAAGTCGTCGTACCGGTCCATTTCGAGTTCGCTGAAGTCCGACCAGAACGAAGTGTCCCCCGAGGCGGCGCTTGTGAGTGTCTTCCGGGCTGTAGAAGGGCTCCACGGCCCTGCCTGGCGCGAAGAGCTGATGCGGTTGAATTCGTACTTTTCCTGGAACTCTCCGACTTTTCCCTGCAGGCGTTCTTTGGAGAAGCTCAGTGTATCGACCAGTTTTTCCAGTTCCGCAACCCGGCCAACCATCCGCGTGCGGTTGATGACCAGCTCGCCCACGGTGTTCATCATGCGATCGAGCCGTGACAAAGCAATACGCACTGACTTCGCGGTACCGGCGGCTGAGCCGGCAGGCTTGGTGGATTTTTTTGCGGCCGTTGTCGCCTGCGCCGTTACTTCCAAACCCTCGGCACGAGCTTCCTCCACGGCGGCAGGCGACCCCGCCCCTTCGGAATCTTCCAATTCGATCGGCGCAAATTCGGCAATTCGCCCGAGCAGGGAATCCACCCCCGCCCGCATACTTTTCTCGTCGCCCCACTGGCGGTGCAAAGTCTTCTTCAAGACATCCACGGATTCGAGGCAGAGGTCCACTACGGCGG
The DNA here is from genome assembly GCA_035310525.1 of Candidatus Acidiferrum sp. Lineage (GTDB taxonomy): Bacteria > Acidobacteriota > Terriglobia > Acidiferrales > UBA7541 > Acidiferrum. The sequence continues at coordinate 32,020 of DATGED010000014.1, forward strand.
GTGACGGCTCAAGCTCCCCATCACGCAGTCGCCCCATGAGATCCTCGACGCGGTGAGCAATTGCACCCAGCCGTTTCAAGCCCACCTGTGCGGCGGAGCCCTTCACCGTATGAATGGCGCGAAACAACTTGTTGATCTCTTCCGGATTGTTGTTGCCTTCGAGCGAAATCAGGCAGTCGCTGACCACCTGCAGATGCTCCTCCGCTTCTGGCTGGAAGAATTCCAATATCTCGTCGGACACTTCGTCATCCGAGGGCAACGCGTCGAAGTAGGAGCCGGTCGCGGCGGCGACGACAGTTTCCTGGGCGGACGTAGTGGTGGGCTCCACATAGCCTTGCGCCGGTGGATAATTCAGCGGCGGCGGTTCCGTCGGGAAGGCAAAGCGATAGCGATCCTTGAAAGCAGCGATGTCATCCAGGCTTTCCTTACCTGTATCGCTGATCTCCAGAAGATCCGTTTCGAGAAGAGAAATACCGTCCGAAAGGAATTCCGTGAGTGGTCCGTGAAGGTCCTCTCCGAGGGGCGCGTTGAGCGCGTACTGAAACACGTGAGCGAGTTTCGCGCCAATTTCCGAAAAACGCGGGAACCCGTAGCTGGCTGAAGTGCCGCTCAAGGTATGCGCGGAAATGTAAAGCCGTTCCAGGTCTTCGTGGCGCGGCGAGATTTCCTGCAACACGCTGACGTACTCCCGCAAATACTGCAGGTGCTCCGAAGCTTCCTGGAGGAACATCTCGACGGCTTCGCGGTCGGGCATGCTCACGCGCGTCCCTCCGTGACGAGTTCCGGCTTTTGCAGCTCTTCAGCCGTGGGCTTGCGGTAAAGAATGCAGTCGTTCAAGACGATGGCTTGGAACTTCACCGGCATTTTGGAGATGGATTCCGAGTGCCCCAAAAACAGATATCCGCCCGGCTCCAGCGTGTCGTAGAACCGTTGCACCAGCGCGCGCCGCCGCTCTTCGGAGAAATAAATCATCACGTTCATGCAGAAGATCATGTCCATCCGGCCGACATACACCGCCGACGCGAGATTCATCTGCGCGAACGAAACGAACTTGCGAAGCCGGGGCTTCACTTGATGCCCGCCGGCAACCTTCGTGAAGTGCGAAGTCAATCTCTCCGGGCTGACGCTGGCGAGGCTTCGACCCACGTATACCCCGCGCTCCGCGTGTTTTAGCGCGAGCCTGCCGACATCGGTCGCAAGGATTTCGACATTCCAGGAATCGGAAAAGGAAAGTGAGTCCGCAATCGTAATGGCAATGGAATAGGGTTCCTCGCCCGTCGAACAGCCTGCGCTCCAGATTCGGAGCGTGCGGGGATTTTTCCAGAATTTTTTGACGTGTAACTCCGGCAGAACTCGCTTTTCGAACGCTTCATACACGCTCGGATACCGGAAGAAGCTGGTCTCCTGAGTCAGGAGTCCTTCGAGAAGAGCTTCGTACTCGACATTCGATTTGCGCATCGCCCGCAGCAAATCCGTCCCGCGCTCCATGCCCTTGGCGCGCAAGTGTTCCTTCACGCGCCCGGAGAAAAACCGGGCCCGGGATTCATCGAAGCAGATGCCTGTCCGCTCTTCGATCAGCATCCGGATCTCGCCCAATTCGTGCTCACTAAGACCGTGCGCCGGTCCCTGCCGTTCGCTCATTCCCGTCCCACTTTCGTTCTGGCCGCAAGCTGAAGCGGAAATTCACTGCCTACCGTAGAGCGCCGGCCGGGACAGGCCGCTCGGATTCTTCCAAAATATTGCCGGACTTCGAATTCGCGCGGAACTGCGCCAGTGCTTCGTTCAGTTGGTCGGAAAGTTTCACCAGCTGGCTTACCGTTGCGACCGTGCCGCGGGTTCCTTGCGATGTTTGCCGCGTGATGCTCGAAATGATTTGCATGGCGTGCGCTACACCTTCCGTTCCGCGCACCTGTTGTTTGGAAGCCAGCGAAATTTCCTGAACGAGTTCTGCCGACTGGCGCACCACGTTCGAAATCGCGTCCAGCGCGCGCCCGGCTTGATCCGCCAGCGTCGCTCCGCCTTCCACTTCCTTTGTGCCTTCTTCCATAACCACCACGGCTTCGTTCGTCTCCGCCTGGATGGCTTTGATGAGCGCCGCGATATCCTTGGTGGCGCTGCGGCTGTGTTCGGCCAGTTTGCGGACCTCGTCGGCAACGACCGCGAAACCGCGGCCAGCTTCGCCCGCGCGAGCGGCCTCGATGGCTGCGTTCAAGGCCAGCAAGTTGGTCTGTTCGGTGATGTCGTTAATCACGTTGATGATTTCGGAGATTTCCAGGGAGCGGTCGCCGAGCGATTTGATTTTCTTCGCCGTGGCTTGCACCGATGCGCGAATGCGCTGCATTCCTTCCAGCGTGTCGCGCACGGCGCGGTTGCCCTGCTCGGCGGCGTCCAGTGCGCGGCGTGCCGCTTCGGCGCTCGCTTCCGCGTTGTTGGACACCTGTTTCATCGAAACCGTAAGTTCTTCCACTGCGCTCGAGGTGTTGGTGATTTCCTGATCCTGTTGCGTGGCGCCGGCCTGCATTTCATCGGCTGCCACGAGAATGTTGTTGGAGCAGGCGGTGACTTCCATGGCCGCTTTTCGCACGCGCTCCAGCACCTTGGTGAAGTTGTCGAGCATGTAGTTGATCGAGTCGGCCACGTTGCCCAGAGCGTCGTTTGTGACTTTGCCGCGCAGGGTCAAGTCGCCGCGCGCGACCTGATTGATTACCGTCAGCAGCTCCGTGATGCTCCGTTGCAAGGCGTCGTTTGCATCCTGATTGCTCGTCGCCTTCGAGACTTTCGCCACCGCGCGATTCAGATTCTCCGCGATGTAGCCAAACTCGTCCCCCGTGGTGACTTCCGCGCGCGCGCGTGGATCACCCGCAGCCAGGCGCTCCGAAAAATGGGCGAGTTCCTGGACCGGTCCGAGGAGGCTGCTGCCAAGCCGCCAGGCGAGGAGAATGGCCATGCCTATGGCCAGCACCCCGGCGAGAATCGCCGAGGCCGGCAGCGATCCGAATTCGAATGGCGCGCCGCCTGATTGCCGTCCGGCGCTTATGCCGAGCGCCAGCACAGTGAGCAGAACGGCGCCGTTAACCAGCACCAGCGTCCAGATTGTAGAACTCAGTCGCGATTTCATGCCTTCCTCCAAAACTCTATTGCGGTACTCCGTTCCGTAACCGGCGGAGTCCGCGCAAACTCAGATGCTCGGTCCCGGAAAAACCTCGAGCATTCTCCTCAAATCGATAACCAGGGCCAGACGATCGTCGTGGCGCAGCATGCCGATGCAATGCGGCACATTTTCCGGAGCCTGTTCGAGCAAATCCTCGGTATTCACCGAATACGTTCCAATCACTTCATCGGCGGCAATCCCGATCTTCAGATCATCGTGCGCGCCTTCGCCTCGAAGCGAGGCAACCACCACGTGTTTCGGCAGCAGTCCCGGTCTGCGGCCTTCGGTAATCGCGATGTCGATCAGCGGCACAATGGCTCCGCGCAAATTGAAAATGCCCGCAAGGTAAGCCGGACCGAGCGGCAGTTTGGTCAGTAGCGGCCAGTCCAGCACTTCCTCCACGTCCAGCACCGGTAGGCAGAATCTCTCTCTGCCGCTTCGGAAAACGCAGTATTGCGATTCCGGCGGGCGCTCTTCCATCGGGCCGAGTGCTTCCAGCAGATCGTCCGCGTCAGCGGGCATCGGTACCAGATGAAAATCTTCATTCATTCCCGATTCGTCCTCGCAAAATCCCTTAGGCAAATCGCCTGACGGCGCGCAACAGCTCTTCCCTGGTAAACGGCTTCGTTACATATCCGTCCGCGCCTTGCTGCTGGCCCCAATACTTGTCGCTCTCCGTGTTCTTCGATGTCACCAGAATCACGGGGATTGCGTTGTAATCCGCATGATTCTTCAACTCACGGCAAACCTGAAAACCATTCCGCTTCGGCATCACGACGTCCAGCAAGATCACGCTGGGCCGCTCTACCGCAATCGCTTCTTCCACCCGTTCCGGATCGTTCAGGCCAACCAACCTATAACCTTCGTGTTCAAGAAAGCCCTGAATCAGCTTCACTTGCGAGGGTGAGTCATCGACGATGAGTACCTTTTTTTGCAGCATCGACATCTCCCCAGAATTCTCCGGAGACCAGAGGTGCACGTCAGCAGCCAGGGTGCAAATTCAGTGGTCCAGGGTGTCTAGTTTGTATAAGGGCTTATTTATGTGTGTCTTGCGCAGGCCTCGCGCCTGTTCAGCGGCTTGTCCCCGGAGAGGCTGGCTCGGCTTCCGTCTCAGCTTGAGATGCATTCTCAGCTTCCTTCATCTCGCTGGACAGTGATGAGAATCTCTGCATGATTTCGTTGATGCGCAGGGCCATGCTGTGAATCGTCTTGATCTGTGCGAGGGACTGCGTGGAGAGCTGGCCCGGTTCCAAAAGCAGCAGTTCGGCGTTCCCAAGCATGGACGTTAACGCGTTGTTTACGCTGTGCTTCATGTCCATCATGTAGCGGCCCAGCGTCGCATGATTCTCGTTTGAGGCTGCGCGGCGTTCCGCTTGCTTCGCCAGCCGCAGGGCTTCTCCGCGGCGCAACGATTCTCCCGCAACCAGCAACAACGTTTGTGCCCAGTCCTCTCGCAACGGAATATGCACTAGCCTCGGATATCGAGAGCGCAGTTGCCCAAGTTCGCGGGAATCCACCGGGGCACACAGAATCACTGCGGCGGCCGGCTCTAGCGATCGCAGAACGCCCGGGAGCCTGCCTTCCAGCACGGGACCGACTACTACGAGATCGTGAGGCGGGGCCTCGCGATCGTTGCAGATTTGGCTGCTGAGCACGGTGATTCCAGGTGCCTGGCGTTCCGCTTGCCAGCAAGCAGTAAGAAGACGTGCGAACTCTGGTTCGTCCGAGAGAATTAATACGCTAGCGTTTCGCACTGAGGACCAGCTCCCAGGGTGATAGCCCGGCATAACCGGGAAGTGTCCCGACCAATTAAAGTTTTTCCGCCTCGTCCAACGCCGAAAGCAATCGTTTGGTGCTGATTCCCAAATTCACGGCCGCTTCCGTATCTTTCGCCTGCTTGGCGATGTCCACGCGCTCCTGCAACCGCGAAACTTCTATGCGCGCGATGGAGAGCGCCTTGTCCATCGACGTCGCATTCCCGGTTTCTTTTGCGGACTCCACCGCTGCCGTAACCATGGCTCTGGCGACCACTGCGCGCCGCAAATCTTCCGCGGACGGCCCGTCCTCGCTCACGAATGCAGTCACTTCCCAGGAGGACATCAGAATTCTTGCCGAGCCTATTTTGACGGTGGTCATGGAACGCCCGCGCGTCGGCGGCGTGGCAATCAGCTGTTCCCAGATTTTCTCGAGGCAAGCCTCAAAATCAAGCCCCGGAGCTACCGTCGCATTGCCCGCACTTGCGCCAGGTTTCTCGGTGCCCTTCGTTGTTGCCTCGGGAGTTGCCGTTTCGCGAGGCGCCACGCTGGATGGCTGCCCGGCCCGAAGATTAGCGCCCTTGGCGGCGGAGGCTGCGTTTTCCGAAGGTTTCGGCGCCAGCTTGGCCAGGGCCTTCTCAACGTCCGCGCGCAAGCCGAGCAGCTTTTCAAACGTCTGATTCACGGAGCGTTCCGTGTACTCTTTCTGAAACGGCTGCTTCCATTCATCGGCGGTTTCGCGAATCTTGGGAAGTGGCTCCGCGGAGGAGAGCCCAAAGTTCTGGCAATCCATAAGCTTGACTCCCGCGGCTTCCAGTTGAGCCAGGCCCGATCGAATCGCGATCAGGTCGGCATGCATCAGCTCGATGAAGGTCCGCCGCAGCAGGAAATTGAAGCGCACGAAGGCCAGCAGTGCCGCCGGGTCGTAAAACATGCCGCCCGCGGTTTCTTTCACTTTTCGGCCCTGCTCGATGAAGTTTGTCTTCAAAATTTCGCGGAGGCTGCGGAATGTTCGCAATTTCTCGATCATCTGCTCGAGCGGCGCGCACCAGCTCAGCGTGGTGTCGTCCACGTCTCCCAGCACCTGCTTCATGACCTGGGCAACGTCGGACGGCTCAATCTGTTTGTGGTAGATCTTGGCGGGCGCGCAGAGCGCGAAATATTGCACCAGCAGAAAGTCGATCTTGTCGCGATCTACGTTTGTCTTGGACGATTTTTTGAGGTGCCGGTGGATCAGGGCGCATAAACTGGACTCATTGGCGTTCAACGTCGTCGTTTGCAGCAGTTTCCGCAATTCATGCACCGCGACTCGCTGGTCCATTTCATCCAGCCAGAGTTCGACTTCGTCGAAAAGTTCCAGGTCCGGCTTCTCCGGCAGATTCCTTTTTTCCGGCGCGAGTGGCACTTCAATTTCCAGCTGCTTCGCCAGCGCAAGGTAAATGGGGAACACCGAGCGATCCTCCACCCACTTTGCCTGTCGCGGATTCAAGGGCTTCGAAGGAGTCGGGATGTTGAGCGTTGAAGTCGTCTTGTTCACGGCTGTGTCACCCACGCGCAGGGCCCCTGTAAAAACCGGATGGCCACCGCTTTGCGTCCTTCGTGATATTGCACTGCGATCACTGTCGCCTCCGCCGTGCAACCCTTCTTATCTCGTTCCATGCGTACCCGGTCGTCAAATTCAAGCGGCAGGCTCGAGAGAAAGATGGCGTGTTCGGCCCCGCCATACTCCACCACGGTTGCCTCTCGCAGTCGTGCGCTTCCTGCCCGCAAGGCCGTGACCTGCACCGCGACGCGCACGGGACTCACGTTCGGAAAGAAACGAGCCAATCGTTCTGCGCAGCCTTGCTCGTTCGCGGTGAGGGTGACCTCACTGGTTTGTCTCACGTGGCCTCTCGACTCGGTCGCTGGCAAGCCGCAAACCCCAAAGGCGGTTTGACACACTTGCCTCCAGCTTGTGGACACAACGTCCCCGCGATAGAGATGCACGCTGCACGCCAAAGCGCCGGAAACGGAATGGATGCGGAAACTGAACAAAGGGAACGGCTTAGTAATTTCTCATCGCTCGCGACTGGCTCATGCGTCTCACGCTGAAACGCCGCCGTCTCAACCGCTCGCACCTTTCGCGCCTTGCGTAGCTTCTTGAGACTGGTCTACTCGACGCCCTGGGGCGCTGCTTCGGAAGCATCCTCTGATTCGGATGAACCTGATCGAAGGGCAATACGGTAACGCTTCAGTTTCCGATATAACGTCGCGCGGCTGATTCCTAGCATTCTGCCCGCCAGAGCCTTGTCGCCGTTTGCCTGCTCGAACACTCGAAGAATGGTCATTTTCTCCATCTCGGCAAGCGCGGTCGTCGAAAGCGACCCTGTATCCTGTGGGTTGCTCCCTGAAGAGTCCGGCTGTTCGCTGCGGATGGCCGGAGGTAGGTCGTTCACGTCAATCACGCGGCGGTCGCCAAGCGTAATCGCCCTTGCTATGCAATTTTCCAGTTCTCGGATATTTCCCGGCCACTCGTAGTTCAACAAACTCTTCATGGCCGCCGTAGTCACTTGCAGGTGCGAATCCGGCGCATAACGGTCCAGGAAATGGTGTACCAGCATGGGAATGTCCGACCGGCGGTCTCGCAACGCCGGCAGGTGCACCGTGACGACATTCAGTCGAAAATATAAATCCTTGCGGAAGGTTCCCTCTCGATAGGCAGCTTCGAGGTCGCGGTTTGTCGCGGCGATGACTCGTACATCCACACTGACTTTCTCATTGCTTCCGACAGGTCGCACTTCTTTCTCCTGCAGCACTCGCAAGAGCTTGGCCTGCATTTCGAGCGGCAGTTCGCCGATCTCATCCAGAAAAATCGTTCCCCCGTCCGCCGCTTGAAAAAGGCCTGCTTTCGATTTTATCGCGCCGGTAAACGCACCTTTTTCGTACCCAAAAAGTTCGCTCTCCATCAACGTAGGGACCAGCGAGCCGCAATCCACGGCCACAAATGGTGTCTTCGCCAGCGCCCCTCGGAAGTGGATTGCTCGGGCGACAAGTTCCTTCCCGGTTCCGCTTTCGCCCGAAATCAACACCGGAGTCCGGGTGTCCTTCAGCCGTGAAACCATGCGCAAAACGTCCTGAATGTTCGCCGAAGTGCCGATGATCCCGTCGAGATTTTCCTCCGTGCTCACCCGGTCTCGCAAAAACTCATTTTCCGTGACGAGCCTGACTTTTTCCGCCATCCGTTGCAGCAGCAGCCGCATTTTTTCGACCCGGAACGGTTTCTCGATATAGTCGTACGCTCCCAGCTTCATTGCGTCGACCGCGGATTCGATCGACCCATGCCCGGTCATAATCGCGATTTCGGCCCGCGGCAGAATCAGTTTCGCCTGCTTCAGGAGTTCCACGCCGGAGAGCGTGGGCAGCTTCAGATCGGTCAGGATAAGGTCCGGCCCTTCGGCATCCAGTTTCGCAAGGGCCGCCTCCGCGCTTTCCGCTTCCAGGCAGGAATAGCCCAGCGTATTGCCGATGGTCATGCAGAGTTTGCGGATGCTCTGCTCGTCATCCACGACCAGCAATCGTATTTTCAATTCTTCACTCATGGCTTCCCAAACGTTTTCTCAACGACCGAGATTAACTGCTGCACCCGGAACGGTTTTTCGATGCACGGGGTGCCGCTTCGCGCCAGCAGCGCCTGCGTCTCGCTGTTTGCCGTATCGCCGCTGATCAGAATAATTTTCGAGCCAAGCTCCGGCCGGTTCTTCTGGATCCAATCATGAACTTCGGCCCCGTTCACCGCTCCAGGCATTCGAATGTCGGAGATCACTCCTGCGTAGCGGCCCTGTTCAAGGTGTTTCAGTCCTTCCACGCCGGAACTGGCATCCACCACGGAGTACCCCTTGCGCTCAAGTGCCGCTCGAAGAAACGCAATCACGGACGCCTCATCCTCGATTAAAAGTATTGGCGCAGTCTGCCTTACGGCTGCTTGTAATGTCATCGTCCAGCCTCTTTCGCTGCTAATGCGGGCGACTCCATCGCCAGCGGAATCCGCACTTCGAACGTGCTTCCTCCGCCTTCCGCGTTGTTCCAGCACTGAATCTCGCCGCCGTGTGCCCGCACAATTCCATAACAAATGCTAAGGCCGAGTCCCGTGCCCTTGCCCGGCTGCTTCGTCGTGTAGAAGGGATCAAAGATATGTTGCGGGTCCGCGATGCCGGTCCCGTTATCCGAGACCACCACTTGCGCGCTGTTCCCGCCTCGAGTCGTTCGAATCGTTATACGCCCGCGCCGGCCGGTTTCTTGCACTGCGTCGTACGCATTGTTGAGGATGTTCAGAAAGACCTGCTGAAGTTGCTGAGCGTCACCCAGCGCCGGGGCCAGGGACTCGTCAAACTCCTCGGTCACCTCGACTCCGTGGCTCGCAAAATCGTAGCTGCGCAGCTTGATCGTTTGTCGCAGCACCGCATTGACCTGGACGGGCTCGCGCTGGACCGGCCGCTGCCTCGCGAAACTCAAAAGGTCCTGCACGATGTCTTTCGTTCGCTGCGTTTCCTGCAGGATAATCAGCAAGTCCGCCCGTGCCGCCGCCGGCACCTCGGGGTTTTCCAGCAACAAGTCGGTGAAGCCTAGAATCGCTGCCAGAGGGTTGTTCACTTCATGGGCCACGCCGGAAACGAGCCGCCCGATCGTCGCCATCCGTTCCGAGTGCGCCAGCTTGGCCTGCAGCAGCACAGCGTCCGTTATGTCCGTCATCACCACCACCAAACTGTTCACGGTGGTTTGCTCATCGCGCATGGGACTCAGGCTCACCGAAAAGTGTCCCATCGAGCCATCGCTGCGCCTCATCTGTAATTCGAGGTTCTCCACCTGGTGTCCGTTCGCCGTGGTCTCGAGGGCTCCCTCGAAATCCTTCCGGTGGGACGGCTCGACCCAATCCACCAAACGGTGCCCAATTAACTCATTTTCGCGATAGCCTGCCTCGTAACACCTCCGGTTGGCATAGCTGATCAGGCCCGCCGTATCCAGCACCAATATCATGCTTTGCGTCGTGTTCAGGATCTTCTGGTTGAAGTCGCGCTCCCTCTGCAACTGCGATTGAAACGACTTTTGCTCCGTTACATCCAGCATCAGGCCGCGAATCTGCGCAATCCGCCCCTGCGCATCCCGCACCGCCGTGATGTTTTGCAGCGTATGCAGCAGGGCGCCATCTTTTCGCCGGAGCGTCTCTTCATAGTTTCGCAGGACCCCACGCGCGGATAGTTCATGCAGGAACCGCTCGCGCGCCGCCGGCGCGGGATATAGGTGCGGGCTCACGTCCGCGCGCAGCAATTCCTCGCGCGACGCGTACCCGAGCATGCGCACCATGGCATCGTTTACATCCAGGAAGCGTCCGTCGGGCGTTGCGAAGAACAATCCTTCCTGAATGCTGTCGAACAGCTCGCGGTATTTTCGTTCGGCTTCTCTCCGGTCCGTTATGTCTTTCAGCACGTGAATCGTGCGCGTATCGTCTTCCGCCACGCCCGGCGCTCTCGAGGTCGATACGAGAAAGATTCGCTCCGCCGACGCCGCCACGTACTCCTCCCGCGGCCTTTGCGTATCCCGGCAAAAGGGGCAGGGAAGGTCGCTCCCGGTTTCGGCGATCTGCCGCAGTCCGCTCATCGCTTCGCCAACCAGCGCAACCGGTGGCACTCCCAGATGCGAGGCCAGCGAGCGGTTGGTGCGCACGATTTTCCAGTTGCGGTCGTGCACCACGATGTAGTCGCTGATGGCGTCGATGTCCTCGACCCACTGTCTCTTGGATTTTTCAAGTTGTGAGAACCGCCGGAAGTTTTCCAGAGAGAGCGCCGCGTGGCTCGCCAATGCATGAAAGAGTTTTTTTTCGCGCTCATCCAAAGTTTTCCGCCTGCGCAGCAGGCACAACATGCCCAGTCTTTCGCCGTCGCTCGCGTTGATGGGCACAAAGACCGCGTGCGTCGAAGCGCTAACCAGCCCGCGGCTGGCGGAATCCGTGTGCGATAAAGATCGAATCCCCGCCGCCTCGCCGCTTTCTCGTGCGGTCGAGATGATCCAGCTTGCCAGGCTCGTGCTGGCTGATTCTTCGCTTTCCGCCCCTTCGTACAAATCCGTTTCGCGGCCGCGGAAGACGGCAACGCCTCCCCACTCGGAGTTGAGCATGCGGGCCGCCCGGCGGGCAAACCGTTCCAGAAACTCCGGCAGCTTGCGTGATTGCGCCGCGTCAACAGCCAACTCCATCAACTCTTCCGCTTGTTTTGAAAAGGGAGGCACGGCATCGACCTTGCTGGCGCCGCTGGTCAATCGACGAGTCCGGATGGGTCTAGTGTCTCGCATCACGGGTTGGGGTTGGACGCGTGTCTCACGTTGAGTTCTGCCGCTCACTACCACCCTAGCGACTAATCTCATTCTGAGTCAACCTGGGTTCTCCTGTCCGTTGCTGAATCGTCCACTGTCTGCGTGCCTTCCTTGTGAACCTTGTCTCAGCCTGAGACCTAACCTCGAAAAGTTACTGGACCCTGAGACGTTTCGAAGTTCAAAAACATTTGCTGGCTTTGCCCACATTTGACTGTAAGCCCTGATTCTAAAGCGCTTGCAACCGTCGAGTTCCCGCAAATGGCTGGGCCGTGTTCGTTGCCGCGCATGGCCCCAGACGTGCCTTTCCTACAGCGGGGTCTTCCATTTTTTGAGAGGGCGGTGCCAATGAGAACTGGATGGAGGCGAATAATCCGCGGGGTCGCGGTTACAGCGGTCGGGCTTTGCCTGGGAGCCTATGTGTTCGGGCAGACCGGGACCACGGATGAAGGAAAGCGCAAGGTCAAATCAAAGGTCGCGCCCGCTTATCCCGAACTGGCCAAGCGCATGAGCGTGTCCGGAAAAGTCAAAATCGAAGTCGTCATCACCCCGGACGGGCGCGTCAAGAGCACTCGAGTGATTGGCGGTCATCCTTTGCTTGTGCAAGCTTGCCAGGACGCGGTGAAGGAATGGAGATTTGCGCCCGCGCCGGAAGAGACCACCCAGATCGTTGAATTTGAATTTACCGCGGGCAGCTAAGGAATCAGAAGCAAACGGCAGGAGCGGTTCCTTGAAAACCGCGTCACCGGGGGAGTGGAGGCAATTAGCAATGACGATCGGGAAGAGACTTTACTTAGGCTTCGGCGCGATTCTTGTTATTTTGGCGCTGCTGTTTTTCGTCAACCTGGGCACGGGCTTGAAAGAACAGTCGGCCCGGAAAGAAGCCCGGGCCGCGCTCGACAACAAAACCACAATTGAGTTAGTGCGCTATCAGATCATGTTGAACCGCCACAACATGGACAATTTCCTGTTGAGTGGTGACCCGCGCGACGAAGAAAGGGTCAACAAAGGCTTTACGGATATCAGCGAGTTGATCAAGCGCGGCCAGGCGGAAACCACTAACGACAGTGTTAAGACCGCGCTCATCCAGGTCGAAAGCACCGAGGTGAGTTGGGCGGACAATTTCGCCAAGCCCCTTCTCGCTAAACGTCATCAGGTTGACTCCGGCGACGCTACCGTGTCCGACCTTCAAATCTTTTATCTCCAGAAGGATCCGGCGTCCTGGCTAGCAAAGTCGTCCGATGTTCTCGACAAAACGAGCGCCGAAATTACCAAGTCCGCTAACGAAACCGGAAAATCGGCTGAGACCGCGAGCGCCATCAGCAGGTGGACCACCTTGGTTCTCACCTTCCTCGCGCTTTGCATTGGTATCTATGCCGCACTGAAAACTGCCAAATCAATAAGTGAGCCGCTCACTCATCTCATCACCGTTGCCCGCGAAATCGGCGATTCCGGCGACCTCGATCAGAACATCGACATTCATCGCAACGACGAAATCGGCGCCCTCGCGACCACCTTCAATAATATGGTCGCCTACCTCAAGGAAATGGCCAGCGTCTCCATGTCCGTCGCCGAAGGCGATCTGACCGTGGAAGTTGTCCCACGCTCCAAGCGCGACACGCTCGGCAATGCGTTCCTTCGCATGTCCCACGGCCTACAAGAACTCGTCCGCACCACTCGCGATTCCGCCGGACAAGTTTCCGCCGGTTCCAATCAGGTTGCCGGCGCCGCTGACGAATCCGCCAAGGTCAGCGTGCAGGCTTCCTCCGCCATTGAAGAAGTCACCAGCACCATGCACGAAATGAGCATCAACGTGCAAAACGTCGTGAAGAATACCCAGGTTCAGGCTTCCAGCGTCGCGGAGACTTCCGCTTCGATCGACCAGATGGTCACTTCGATTCAGCGCGTTGCGGACACGGCAAAAGTTCTTCTCGATATCGCCAATCGCTCCCGCGAAGAAGTCGTCACCGGCATCCAGACAATGGAAAAAGCCACCGACGGCTTGAATCGCACGAACAAAGCGATCCAGTCTTCCGCGGAAATCATCAACATCCTCGGCCATCGCGCCGATGACATCGGCAAAATCATCGAAGTGATCGATGATCTCGCGGAACAGACCAACCTTCTCGCCTTGAACGCCGCCATCGAGGCGGCTCGCGCGGGCGAACACGGCCTCGGCTTCGCCGTAGTCGCCGACGAGGTTCGCAAGCTTGCCGAAAAATCCACGCAATCCACCAAGGAAATCGCCGACCTCATCCAAAGCATTCAACGCGAGGCGAGGCAGGCGGTTGAGAACATGGAACGCAGCACCCGCATCGTGGAAGAAGGGTTGAGCCTCGGGAACGAACTTGGCAGCGCTCTACACAAAATCTCCAACGTAGTGACCGAGGTTTACAAGTTCTCCCAGGAAATCGGCGCGGCCACCAACGAACAGTCCGTCGGCTCCTCGCAAATCGCCAAAGCCACCAGCCGCCTGACCGAAATTACCCAGGAAATCAGTTCGGCCGTCGAAGAACAGGCTTCCGGTGCGCAAGCCGTCGTCCGCGCCATGGACAAAATGCGCGAACTCGTTCAGCAATCGGCTTCCAGCTCCACCGAACTCTCCGCCGCTGCCGAGCAGATGCTCAAACTTTCCCGCAACTTGCTCGATAGCATGGACCGCTTCGTCCTGGACCGTGCCGCACAAGCCCGCGCCTCTCAGTCCGAACACGGTGCTCCGCGTCGAGGACGCAAGAGCTCCGAACGCGAACGCGAGCTGGAATATGCAGAGCTCGCTCGTTCCTGAGGTGGCGGAGATCGCTTGATGGAAAAGGAACTACAGATCGTCGGTTTCCGCATCGGAAATGAAACGTACGGCGTTCGCATTGGTGCCGTGCGGGAAATTGTGCGCGTCCCTGAAATTACCGCCGTTCCCAGCGCCCCCGACACCGTCGAGGGAGTTATCAATCTCCGCGGCAAGATCATCCCGGTCATGGATTTGCGCAAGCGCTTCGGCCACACCGAGATCCGGCCCGACAAAAAGAACCGCATCTTGGTGGTGGAGCTTGAGAACAAATTGCTCGGCCTGATCGTTAACTCCGCCTCCGAAGTGCTGAAGATTTCTCCATCGGACATTGAAGCTCCCGGTTCGGTCTTCGCCGATGGCGAATCGGGTTACGTCACTGGAGTCGGCAAACTGAGCGGCCGCCTCATCATCTTGCTCGATATTTCCAAGCTCTTGCATCGGCCGGAACTCAAACGTCTCGAGGAGGCCGCGGAAACTGTCGCCACCGTAAAGTAGTCTGGCCTCCGCTCGAAACGGAGACAACCTGGCCAGCCGGTAGCGGCACGCGCACACCATGGGTACGATCACCGTCCCGATTCAACTCACTGAACCCGAACTCAAGCTTCTCCAGACGCTCGTCTATCAGGAATGTGGAATGTTTTTTGACGAGCGGCGTTCGCACTTTCTGAAAGATCGGCTCCAGCGCCGGCTAAAGGCCTGTCAGCTCGATTCCTTCTACAGCTACTACCGGTTGCTCACCAGCCGCGAGGGCCGTGCCGAACTCGCCCTCTTGCTGGAAAACCTCACCGTCAACGAAACCAGTTTTTTTCGCAACAAGCCGCAGCTCGATCTTCTCCAAAAACGCGTTCTGGAAGATCTGTTGCACAAGAAGCAGGAACGCCGCGACTGGAATCTCCGCGTCTGGAGCGCCGGTTGTTCCAGCGGTCAGGAGCCTTACTCCGTCGCCATTTTGATTTGCGATGCCCTGGCCTACTACTATCTCCGCAATCCGCTTCCTTTCGATATGCCGTCGCCCAAGCCCTTGATTCCTCCGCCGTGGAAACTTGAAATTGTCGCCTCGGACATCAGTTACGCGAGTCTCCGCGTTGGCCAGGAAGGCGTTTACACCGAGCAGCAGATGGAGCCCGTGGACTACACCTGCCGCTTGCGCTACTTTGAAAAATCCGGCGACAAGTACGCCATCAAGCCATCGTTGAAACAACTCGTCCAGTTTGACTTCCACAATCTCAAAACGGAATTTCTTCCGCGCCGCAACGACATCATCCTTTGCCGCAACGTCATGATTTATTTCGACGCCGCCGAGCAGAAGCGCCTCATCGAAAAATTCTGGCATTGCTTGAATCCCGGCGGTTATCTCTTTGTCGGGCATGCGGAAAGTCTTTTTGGACTCTCTCAGAAGTTTCGCATGGTGCATGAAAACAACGGCACCGCTTACCAGCGTGTGGAGGCGTCTTCTTGAGCAAGTCTCCCGAAGATCGCAACCCCGAACTTCGCGCTATCTTCTTCGAAAGCGCGAACGAGCTGCTTCAATCGCTCAATGAAGCGGGGCTCGAACTCGAGGCTCGTCCCGCGGACGACGAGGTCATTCGCCGCGTTCGGCGCGCCGTTCATACGCTTAAAGGCGACTCCGCTGCCTGCGGCTTTCACAAGCTCAGCGAATTGGCTCACGAACTCGAGGACATTCTGACTCCCCAGGTGGCGCAGAAGCACGGAGCCCGCTTCGCGGAAGTTGTCCTCGCCGCCGCCGATTCTTTCGAGGCCATGCTCTCCGCATACCAGCGCGGGAAAAAGCTTCCTTCCCTGGAGACGCTGCACGGTTTGATTCGCGGCCTCCTCGTGGAAAGCGCTCCGGCCGCCGAACCTCCGGAAGTTTCCGGTGGCGTGCCCGCGAATTTCGCCTGGACCGAATACGAGCAGCTCATGATCTCCGAGGCAGTTCATCGCGGAGAGACCGTTTACAATGTCGCCCTGCGCATCGATCCGGACAGCCTCATGCGCGCCGCGGCTTTTCAACTCATTCGTAACGTCCTTCACGGTTGCGGAACCTTGATTGCCCTTCGCCCCGAGGATAATCTCGCGGCCGCCAACGTCGAAGTGGTTGAAGCCGCTCTTGCCAGCGTCCAGCCCGAGGACGCCATTCGCAAACGCCTCCGCATCCCTTCCATCGTTACCGATACTCGCGTTGAACAAGCCGCGACCATTGCCACGCCGGAGCACGAACTTCTGGGTGATCTTCTCGAAGCTCAGGCCGCCCAATCCATCGCCAATGCCGCGCAAAATCCCGACCCAGCGGAAGGCGCCAAGCCCGGCCCCGCCGGTTCGGCCGCCGCCGCGGTTGCCGAAAGCACACTCCGCGTGGATGCCGCTCGCATTGACGCCGTCATGAATCTTGTCGGCGAACTGATTATTGGAAAGTCCATGCTTCACCGCGCCCTGACCGAGCTTGACCAGCGCCACGCTCGCGATCCCGTCCGCGCAAAGCTGGCGGACGCCCTCGGATTCCAATCGCGAGTTCTCGATGAGCTGCACAAATGCGTCCTCAAGATTCGCATGGTGCCCGTTGAGCAGCTCTTCCGCCGCTTTCCGCGTGTTGTACGCGACGTCGCTAAACAATGCGGCAAGGACGTCGCCCTGGAACTCTCCGGCCAGCACACCGATCTCGACAAGAGCATCCTCGATGCGCTCGGCGAACCGCTCATGCACCTCGTGCGCAACGCCGTCGACCACGGCATCGAGCCTGCCGACGAACGTCTTACCGCGGGAAAGCCCGCGCGCGGCACGATTTTTCTGAAGGCTTTTCATCAGGGCACGCAGGTCGTCATCGAAGTGCGCGACGATGGCCGCGGTATCGATCCCGCGCTCGTCCGCAAACAAGCTGTCCAACAGGGAATCGTCAAACTCGATGAGGCCTCTCGCCTCACAGACCAGGAAGCCCTCAACCTCATCTTCGAATCAGGTTTCAGCACCGCTGCTGAAGTCACGGAGGTCTCTGGCCGCGGAGTTGGCATGGATGTAGTGCGGAGCGTCCTCGACAAATTGAAGGGCACTGTTCACATTTCCACCCAAAAAGCTCGCGGCACCACTTTTCAACTTCGCGCGCCGCTCACTCTCGCGAGCATTCAGACCTTGCTCTTCCGCGTGGGGGGCCGGCTTTTTGCCGTGCCGCTTTCGTCCGTCGTTGAAATCTCGCGCATCCACGAGCAGGAAATCCACCGCATCGACAAGCGCGAGGTCCTTCGCCTCCGCGATCAAATTCTCACTCTCGTCCGTCTCGATGATTTGAGCCGGCTTCGCTCCATTGATACCGAGCCGCAGAAGAAGAAACATTTCGTTCTTGTCATCGGGGCCGCGGAAAAGCGCTTCGGCCTCGTCGTGGACAGCCTCGTCGGCGAGGAAGAATTGGTCATCAAGGCGCTCCCGAGCGACATCGTCGCCAGCGACCTCGTCAGCGGCGCCTCCATACTTGGCGACGGCACCGTCGTCCTTATTCTCAACGTGCCGGCCGTACTTTCGCGGCTCTCCCGCTCCGTGCCCCTGGGAGCCATCGCATGAGCGCTCCCATTAAAGTCCTCGTCGTTGATGATTCCGCCCTCATGCGGAAACTTATTCCGGCCATTCTTGCTCGCGATCCCTCTATCGATGTTGTCGGAACCGCGATGGACGGCGCCTTCGCCCTGAAGAAAATTGAAGAGCTGCATCCCGACGTCGTCACCCTCGACCTCGAAATGCCTCGCATGGACGGCATGGAAACTCTCCGCATGATCATGCGGCGCACTCCCATGCCGGTCGTTCTCTTTAGCACCCATTCCAAGGAAGGCGCGTACGCCACTCTCAAAGCTCTCGCCCTCGGCGCTATCGATTTCGTCGCCAAGCCCCAGGAGGCTGCCGCCGGCCATCTGGACTCTATCGCCGATCAGCTCATTGAAAAAATCAAGGTCGCCAAGCGCGCCGCCGGCCGAAAATTGCCCGCAGCCGTCGTCTCCGATGATCCTCCACAGCGCAAGAAAAAATCGGCTCGCTCCACTCTTCCTCCGAACCGCGTCATCGTCATTGGCATTTCCACGGGCGGGCCAAACGCTCTTCAATATCTGTTGTCCCAGATCCCCGCCGATTTTCCGGCTACTTTCGTCGTTGTCCAGCACATGCCGGAGGGCTTTACGGAAATGTTCGCCAGGCGGCTCGACGAGTGCTGCGCTCTGGAAGTTCACGAAGCGCGTTCCGGAGATCTTCTTGTTGCCGGCCGCGTCCTGATCTGCCCCGGCAACCGCCACATCATGGTCCGCCGCATGCCTCGCGGAGACATGGCCGTCTTATCCGATGGCCCGCCCGTCAACGGTCACCGCCCCTCCGCCGACGTTTTGTTTCATTCCGCCGCGCAGCACTTTGGCATCACCGCCGTGGGCCTCCTGATGACTGGCATGGGTGAAGACGGCGCGGAAGGTCTCGGCGCGCTCAAGGCCGCCGGTGGCATGACTGTCGCGCAAAGCGAAGACACCTGCGTCGTCAGCGGCATGCCTCGCGCCGCCATTTCCAAGGGTTATGCCAACAAAGTCATTCCGCTTGACGGTCTCCCTCACTTCCTGATCCAGAGTTACGGTGGCGATCGCTCCGGCGCAAACAAATTTGAAAAGAACGACACGACTGACAAAAACGAGAAATCCGAAAGGACACCCGTTTCTTCCCATCGCACTTAACACCGTGCCGGGAGAAGGAGAAGGCTATGCAACAATTCGCCGCTCTGTTACGAAAAGACAATCAACCCGTTCGCTACCTCGTGGTGGACGACTCCGTTTTCGCTCGCAAGAACATCATCAAGATGATTGAGATGTTCGGCGGTGAAGTCGCCGGCGAGGCCGGCGATGGGCTCACCGCCATCGCGGAGTTCAACCGCACCAAACCAGACATTGTGCTCATGGATATCACCATGCCGCAGATGGAGGGCATCGAGGCCGTCGAGCGCATCGTCCGCCAGCATGTTGACGCGCGCATCGTCATGGTCTCCTCGGTCGGCTACCAGGAGAACATTCTCGCCGCTCTCCAGAAGGGCGCGAAACACTTCGTGCAGAAGCCCGTCAAGCCCGAAGTGCTCTACGAGATTCTCCGCTACGTCCTCAGCGATGATCCCAATGCCGCGGGCGCTCCCGTTGCCTTCGCGGGGGAGAATCGCGCATGAGAATGGAACTCATTCAGCCCTTTATCAACGCCGCCGACGCCGTCTTCGCTGAATCTCTTCAGGCGCCGACAAAAATTCTCGACCTCTCCATGGACGAGGAAACCTACCGCCGCAAAGGCGTCGCTGCCCTCATCGCCATTAAGGGCGACATCGAAGGCCGCGTCATTCTCGATCTTTCTCCCGAAGTCGCCATGAAAGTCGCAAGCTGTCTGGCGGGCTCGGAAGTTCCGGAAAGCGACCAGGTCGTCCGCGAAACCGTCTGCGAATTGGCCAATATGGTCATCGGCAATTCCGTCACTCTTCTCAACGACCAGGGTTTTCGCTTTAAAGTCTTTCCGCCTGAAATTCACATGAATGATGAGGGGCTTGCGGGCAGCGCCGACACCGAAGCCATGGTCATCGCCATCGAAACTCCTTGCGGCCAGGCCTACTTGAATATCGCCATGCACTATCTGCGCCGCAGGCGCAATGAACGCAACGCCGCCGCGGTCATGGACTGAACCTCTCACAATCCTTGTTTAGTTTTATGTTTCGGGCAGGACGGCTTCAGTCTGCGGAATCCAACGGCGGCCGGATGTAAGCCGCGCCGTGCCGGTACAACCCCACCGCCGGAATCGCCTGCGAAAACACAATCCTTATCGGGACAAAAATCGCTCCGCTGCCTGGCGTAAATGGCACAGCCACTTCCACGCGTGATCCTTCTTCGTATTTATTCCGGCTGCGAAAACTCAGTCCTCCCTTGGACAAGTCCTCGCACACCGCGACCTCTTCCTGAAATCCTCGTCGCCGGATGCACGCCAGCACTCGCGCCTTCACCCGCGTCCGGTTCCGCCTCGGGATCACCCTTTCTTCCACGGGTTCTGGATGCGCCGCGCCCTTCTCCGGCGACCTCATTTCCGATTGCGCCTCGATCCAGATCGATGGCGTGTCGCAATGCTTGCAGAGCCGCGCCACGCATTTCCGCACTTCGAATGACTTCAGCTCCAATTCATTCAAGTACACCACTTCGCGCCTCTGGCAGAAGCCGCATTCCATCAGAAGTCTTGCCAGTGCCTCTTCCGCTTTATGAGGGGCGGGGAATTCGATGTCCCAGAAGTCCGCTCTCGGGTCGGTGAAGTGAATCGCGTACAGAAAGCCGTCCGGCTCCTGATCGATTTCCGCCACTACGCGTGCCCGGGCGGTCTTAACCAAGTCGCCTTCCATGCGCCGCAGCGTAATTTCTTGGCCCGTCGTCAGCTTTTGGTCCAGCCGCACAACTCCGCCGTTTCGGCTCACCAGCAGCGTCTCGGCAACCTGCTTCGTCGCCGCTCCGCCGCTGGTTGTCCACGAGGCCTCGACGGGCATGCGGAAACTCACTCGGTCGCTTTGCCGGAGTCCGTCGCTTCTGATCGTTTCGTTGACCATGGGAAAAGTTATCCATCTTAGATTAGCATCTCCTTTTCCGGCCCTCCTTCCAGCGTCTTTCTCTTTGTCGTACCAACTAATATCTCTTTTTTATCCCGTTGCCGTCTGCCGCCGGCGCTCTCTGTTGATTCTTTCGCCCTCCTGTCCTTCGCCATTCCAGCATTTATCCTCTTTCTCTGGCACCCTTATTGGATAGAGGGGAACGCTCTTTCGTCTGATCCGGACTCGCTATTCCCCAGACTAATTGACAGTGGGCAACCTAATCACCATGAACGACCGAACCGCCGATGGCGCGTCGCACAAGGTAAGTCTTCGCGACCGCCGATACGCTATCCGTTATCCTTTCGCCGCAGATTCCGTCGTTCTCGACCTCGAATCCGGCGTCCGCTCGGAGGGCGTTACCTCCGATCTCTCTCTTGGCGGCTGTTTCGTCTGCACCAGCAAGCCGCTTGTTGTGAAATCTCGCGCTCGCGTCACCCTGACGCGCAAAGGCGAAAGTATCGAGGCCCTCGCCACCGTTCGCATCGTCAAACCCAAAATTGGCATGGGTCTGGAATTTATCGACGTCGAATCCGGCTCCGTCGCCACACTCAACCGCTGGCTCGAGCAACTTCGTCGCGAACGCTAATTTTTTCTTGGAATGATGCAGGTATGCTGGAATCCTGCGGACACTTTTACGGGTTCAGCACAGTGCCACGCTTGCTTTCGAGAAGCTTCACTGCCTTCTCCACCTTGTCGGGCTGGACGCCCACTTCCTCCAGCGCATCCCGAAAGTGCTTCAAAAATCTGTCGAAGTGCCCGTCATTCAGCCCTTCCCCTCGCGCTTTCGCGTGCGCCGCGGCTATATCCTTCCCTGTATAGACAATCTTGCCCCCCAGCAGCATCGAGATAAACATGCTCTGTCGCGCGCGTAGCTGCGCCATATCGGTCGTCAGGAAAAATGGGCGCAGCGCGTCATCATCCAGCACTCTGCGGTAGAACGCTTCCGTCGCGGCCCACACGGTTCGCCTTCCGCCGATGAGTTCATAGAGTTCATCGATCATTGCATCCCTCCGAACCGCAAGGCAGACTGAATTTCCATTCGAATAGGTGGGTTCTTTCTAATTTTCATCATTCTAGCTGGCACAAGTTTGAAGTCAACGCCCGGTGGCCAGCATGGTTTCTCGCGTTTGCAAGCCGCGGACCGTTGCTTTCGCATTCGGGTTGAGCCTTTTCCCGCCGGATTTCCTCGGCTAGAATCCCTTATGTGGCAGCACCTCTAAGCTCGTCCTCTTTGGACGCCGCCTTGCTCTCCGTGTGGCGCCAGACGCTTATCGACCGCGCTAAGGAAGTTTCTCTCGAAGGCAAAACGTATTCAGTCCGCCGTACCGCCAAGCGCCGCCTGGCTCAGGTTGACTTCGAATTTGACGGCGTTTCCTATCGCGCTCTCGAACAAAATTCCCAGACCAAGTCGCGCTGGGCTGCAATGGCCCGCGGCGGCGCAAAAGTTATGCAATTCCTTACCGGCGGCCGGTACATCGCAGTAATTGCCGACGCAAAGCTCACCCACTACGCTCGCTCCAGGACGTGATACTTTGAGAGTCATGCAAATGAATTTCGTTTCACGAAAAACGCGATTCGGCTCCCTTGCTCCCGCCGCGGCCCGTCTTCTCGGCGACTGATGGCTTCTTCCAGGCGAAACCTCTGGCCGCTGTTCTTCGTCCTTGCGCTGCTCGCTTTCTGGATCTGGCGCCAGCGTCCGGCGCCGCCGCGTGTCGCTCCAGGCCCGGACTTGGAGACTTTCGACGGCTGCCCACTGGACGGCGACGCTTCCAGCTCTTCCGTTCGCGAACTCAACCGCCTGAAAAATCGTTACACGCCGCCAGAGCCGCAGCAGATCGACCCGAGCGCGACCCTCGCCGCCCTCCTCGAGCCCGGTGACGACCGGGGCCGCTGGAGCCCTCGCCACGCTGCCGAAATCACCGGTTACGTTTGGGACGTCAAGGTTGGCGGCGTCGAGACCGTCAATTGCCGCGCCACCGACCCGGCTCATCGCGACACTCACATCGAGTTGGTTCTCGATCCGATGAACGGCGGCGAAGACCATCGAGTCATCGTCGAGGTCACGCCGCGCATTCGCCTCCTCGCCGAACAGCGCGGCGAAGATTGGTCCACTGGCGCCCTGCGCGACCATTTCCAGGGCCGGTGGGTACGAGTTCGCGGCTGGCTTCTCTTCGACACCGAGCACGAATCTCAATCCGTCAACACTGCGCCAAACCGTCCCCGCGACTGGCGCGCCACTGCCTGGGAAATTCACCCGGTCACTTCTCTCGAAGTCATAGATCGCCCGCGCTAACTTGCCCTTTTCTCATGTTGTCTATGCGTGAAACTCGCCCCGCCTGGGAAACGTCTCATGGCTAGCTGTGTATTTTGTGCCGGAGGAGTCCTATGACGGTTTCTCTTCGGTTCTCCACCCTGTTCGTTTTCTCCTTGCTTCTAACTGTTGCCACCCCAATAACTCTGCTCGCAGGGGCTCCCCCGGACCGCGACGTCCGCATCGCTTTCGTTGTAGGGGACGTGCGCCTCTCGCGCGGCGACGGCAAACGGATTGACCTCAACACGAGTTGGGAAGCGGCAGAGCCACGCACGCGAGCGCAGTCCGGCTACGCTTTATCTACTGGTAATGGTCGCGTCGAAATAGATTTCGAAGACTCTTCGATGATTTTCCTTGCCCCGCACTCCCTCCTTCTCTTCAAGGAAGTTTCCGCATCAGCCAGCCGCTTCGTAACGCGTCTTACTCTTGCTTCCGGCATGGCCTCTTTTGCCCTCGGCCCACTTACCTATGAATATTTTTATATCGATACCCCTACCGATTCGATATCCGTCTCGCCCCCTCACGACTCTTTTGTCCGTCTCGGCGCCTACCTTGATGCAACTTCTCAAACCGCACTGGCCGACAAAGGCGACAGCATTGTCCGCGACCATATGCCGCCGGTTCACTTGGTCAAGGGACAGACCATTTACATGCGGAATGGCGAAGTGCTTGAATATCCACGCTTGGCAGCATCCGACTCGGCCCGGCGCGGTGAAGAGATGCCGTCGGCCGTCCGCGACACAGCCGCAACATCTGCCCCCGACTGTCTCAACCTTTCTGGTTTAGGCCCTTCCCCTCTTTCGCGCTCGGCCTTCAGCAGCATGCGGGATCCTGTGGGAGAGTGGTTCCCCGCTGTGCCGCTCGATTCCGACATTAAAGCGGTTGCCCCACAGCTGACGGATCCGTTCTCGGAATGGGACGCCTGGGTCGCCGCCCGTCGGACTGAACGCACCACGCTGATATCGGCTGCGCTCGAAGCCTCTGGCCTCGAAGCACCCATCCCTGCTTTGGCCGACCTTTATGAACGCGGTACTTTCTTTCCTTGTGAGCCCTACGGCACCTGCTGGCAAGCGAATGAGCCGACGGAACCAGCGCCACCGGACTCATCCGCCGCACATTCGCACACTAACCAAATAGCGTTTCCCGTCCTCCCTGCCCAGCCCACTCTATTCTCTCCCGCTGGTTCTTCACTTGAGTTCGACCCCCAGCTTCTCTCGACCACAGCTACGCAAAGTAACGCCCAGACACCCTCTTCCGCTCCGCCGCAAGGAAATCCCAATTTCCAGCCGCAGACCGTTCGGTGGGAAGAGTCGTGGTCAGATGAATGCGGTTTCATGCAGTCCACCACGGTTAGTCGGGTTGCGCACTCGTCGCAAGAACTACAAGAACTCCTTCGCAGGAAGCAATCCGCAGCGACTCGCGGCGCCGGTTTTGTCGCGGCTTACGATCTCGAGAGTTGCTATGAAGGAACCTGGATCCACTACCGTCATCGCTACGCGCGGGTGATCGGCTTCCGCAAGCCCAAGCTCCGAGGTCCGCACCCCTGTCCCGGTGCAAAGTGCCTTCCGGTGCACCCGCCGCGTCCCCTCTGGGTTCGCGTGGGGAACAAGACCGGCCTGGTTCCCCGGCATCCAGACGACGTGGCCGGTAAGCCTCCGCTGAATCTCAAGCACGGCATTTTGTTACCGCCATCCAAGCCCGGCGACACTCCGCAAGCAATCGCTTGGACTGCTGGCGAAAAATTCATTCTGCTGCACAAGCCTCCTCTTGAATTTCAGCATCCAATCCTCTTTCATGCAACTTCTGTTACTCCCCCGGAAATCCATGCTCATCTTGTTATCGAGCACCTTCCCCGAGCCTCGCAGTCCCGCTATCAGCAGAAGATGCCCATCGTCTACGACTACAAGACTCGCAACTTCATGCTGCCTGGCAAGCCGCTTAAGAACGGCACCCTCACCAAAGTTGCTGTCGGAGGCATTCGTTCAAACGGGACACTGAGCACCTTTGCCACTGGCTCTCGCTCCTACGCCTCCGCGTTTTTCAATCATTCGCCCGCAGCCGTTTCTTACAACAGTAGTTCTGTTAGCTACCGCTTGAACGGTTATGGCTCCCATTCTGAAGGGGCGGGGTACGTCTACCAGGGCCCTGGCTCCGGCGCCAGTCGTTCTTCCGGAGGAGGCGGCGGCTCCAACGCCGGAGCTGGTGTCTCGCGAGGGGGCGGAGGCGGTGGGTTTAGCGGAGGCGGAGGTGGCGTTGGCGCTGGCGCCGGAGGCGGCGGTGGACACAACGGAGGAGGCGGCGGTGGTGGTGGCGGCCACGTCCACTAACCGGGAGTGTCGGGCCAGCGGCGTTAGTTGACCGGCCTTTTCTTCTTGGCTGTAGATCTTGTCGATTTTCTTCCACACTGCGTCCCCGTCTTCGGCTTTCGGATATAAACCGAAATATCGGGTAGATGCCTTGGGGGCGCCTTCTTCCTGCGCTTTCCTCTCGTGCCTCGCGGGAAAACTCGCGAAGATTGGTCCACTGGCGCCCTGCGCGACCATTTCCAGCGCCGGTGGGTACGAGTCCGCGGCTGGCTCCTCTTCGATACCGAACACGAATCTCAATCCGTCAACACTGCGCCAAACCGCCCCCGCGACTGGCGCGCCACTGCTTGGGAAATTCACCCGGTCACTTCTCTCGAAGTCGTGGGTCGCCCGCGTTAACCGCGCGGAAGCTCAGCGTTCGTATTTAATCTCGCAGATGTCTTGTTTTGACAGCTGAAACGTGGGGTTTGCTGGCCCGGCCAACTACGCTCTCCTGCGGTATCTTCCAAAGGGAATCTCCGCCAGGCACGCAATCACCGCCAGAACAACCACGGTGTCCAGGAAAATTCCCGGGCGCATAGGAACGACTTGGAATTCAGCCAACACTACGTACGCCGCCGCCAACAGAAACAGTGGTCCACTCAGGTAACAATGAAGCCTCCCGCAGCGAGCGGCGTTTGCCAAACAAGCGCCGCCCATGACAAGGAACGCGGGAATCCAAAGCCACGCTCGACCCTTCGGCCACGACATGCCGACGATCACTCCGGCGATTGGCACGCACCAAAGCAACACTCCCTTCCATCCACGCAGCAAGTCCTCTGCCTCACAGCTTTTTGCCGCGCCCAGATTGTGTTCCTGGTTTTCCATATCTGCTCTAAGCCGGAAGTTCCAGCAGCTTTGGCAGGCTACCGCGCGTCCGCCCGTAACTTCGGCATTTCCTGCTCTAACGGAGCTACTTCCCGAGAACTACTGAGCCGTGTCCAGCGGATGGGTACTCTTCTCATAGAATTCCTTCTGCAATTTCAGGCTTTCGTCGTCCGCCTTTATTGCGCGAAGTGCTTCTACGATCGAATCCACCCAATTCTTCATGTTCCATTCGCCAAGCGCCTTCGTGGCCACTGACCCGTCCCCCGAATAGTGGTCCGGAAAACGCGCGTACCACCAGATGCCCGTGTACACATCCTCCGGAAGCTTCACTCGCTTTTGATCCGCGCCGGATTCGCTCGCCGCGCGATCCACATGCACCAGATCCGGATGCGATACCATCGTGTTCGATGTCTCGTTTTCCCCAGCGTGATAATCAATCCCCGTGGATTTTTTCCCCGGCCCGCCGGGCTTGCTCCTCTCGCCGTCCAGAACATAGACCACGTAGTCGTGCGGATGGTCCAGTTGCGATTGCGCGAAAAAGGGCAGCAGGTGCTCGTTTCCGCCGTGCCCGTTCACAATCAGGATCTTTTTGCACCCGTTGCGCGCCATCTCATTGGTGGTTTCTTGCAGCAACTTCAACTGCAGCTCCGCGCTGTACGCTATCGTTCCCGGCTCGTGCTTCGCTTCAAAAATCTGCCCGAAATAATATTCCGGAAAAACCACCGCGTACTCCTGGCCCACGGCTTCGAGGGAAGCGTAGCGGACGTTCAGCAGGTCCGTTCCAAGCGGCAAGTGCGGGCCGTGCTTTTCCAGAATGCCGAACGGGAGCAGGCATGTTCCTTTCGCTTGCTCGACGCCCCGGTGAAAATCCGCCGCGGTCAGCTCCTCCCACTTCGGCGAAAGCTTTCCTTGCGCCGGTGTATTCATCGCTCCAATCGTCAGGACGAATCCAACCAGTGCGATCGCGAATCTCCTTATGCTGCGACAATTCATTGCTCATCCCTCCTCTTCGAATCGCATGTTACTCCCCCAGCCCAAAAACCGCATCATTTGGCTTGAAAAAAGAATTGTCACTCCTCTCCTTCCTTCCAGTGTTGCGCCGCGCTACAACATCGCCCTGCGGCGCCAAAAATTTATCGCAGTGAAACAAATGTTGCAGTAAAATGCCTTCCGACCTTGAAGGAAATGTAGGGAATGGCGGCGCAGCAGCAAGATCCTATTTCCTATCATCGCTGTCTTTGACCTGTTTTGTGTAGCGAATGTTGAACGATGCTGGCCGCGGATTCCTGCGGGACCTCGGCAGCCGCACTTCGGGTGAATTGCTCTGCGAGCACAACAGCTCTTTCATCTGGGCAGCCTTTCCACACTGCTGTTTTGAGGATCTATGAGGATTGAGTCCATCACCTTGCGTGAGATTCGAATGGCCCTGAAGGCGCCGTTTGAGACCAGCTTCGGTGTTTCCCACCACCGAAGAATTCTTCTCGTGGAACTTGTCGCCGATGGCGCGACTGGGTGGGGAGAAGTTACCGCCAGCGAAACTCCCGCCTACAATTCCGAGACCACGGGCACCGCGTGGCATGTAATTTCCGAATTTATCTCCCCGTTGCTTATCGGCAAGACGATCACCGCCGCCTCGGAATGTGGCGCGTTGCTCTCGTCCATTCGCGGCCACGAAATGGCCAAAGCCGGCGTCGAAAACGCTCTTTGGGACGCGGAAGCCCGGCTGAAGGGAATTTCCCTTTCGAATTTGCTTGGCGGAACGCTCAGGGAAATTGCAAGTGGAGTGTCCCTCGGCATTCGCGAGAATCCGTCCTCGCTGGTAAGAAAAGTCGAGGAAGCACTTCGCTCCGGATATCAGCGCATCAAGCTGAAGATCAAGCCTGGCAAGGATCTCGAGTACGTGGCCGACGTGCGTAAAGAATTTCCGGAAATTCTGCTGTCTGTGGATGCCAACTCCGCGTACCGGCTGGAGGACGCGCCCTACCTGCGGAAATTCGACGACTACAATCTATTGATGATCGAACAGCCGCTCGGTTGGGACGACATCTATGCTCATTCCAGATTGCAATCCCAGCTTCAAACCGCGATTTGTCTCGATGAATGCATCCACAATTCCGCGCATGCTTTGGCCGCGATCGAACTAAAAGCCTGCCGCATTATCAATATCAAGCTCGGCCGGGTCGGCGGGCACAGCGAAGCGGGGCGCGTCGAACACATTTGCCGCACGCACGCTATCCCGGTATGGTGCGGGGGCATGCTCGAAACCGGAATTGGCCGCGCGCACAATATCGCAATGTCGTCTCTCACGGGCTTCACTCTTCCTGGCGACGTCTCCGCGAGCCAGCGCTACTGGAACGAAGACATCATCGAGCCCGAAGTCGAAGTCACGCCGCGCGGAACAATTCACGTTCCATCGTCCCCCGGCATTGGCTATGAAGTCCGTCACGCCCGGATTGAACAGCTCACCGTTCGGACCCGCCATTGGAGCGAGCGGCTGGCGGTTGCGCAGTCTCAGTCGATCTCGACTTAGACGCGCGCCTCTCAAAAATCCTCAATGTAATTCGGCTGAATTGCCTGCTATCCTCTTAACCCGAATGGCGGAGCAGAGCGCGGGAGCGGTAATCAAAATTCCTTTTGAAAATACGATGCGACAATCGGCCGATTTTGTTCCCGGCTTCTTTTGGATTTAGTTCATTCGCGGCGCGCATTTCGAAGGGGACGTTTATGAAGCGGCTCATCCTATTGGCGGTATGCGAACTCTTTGCAACTTCAGGAATGTGGGCGCAAAGGTTGCCGGAGAATGTTGTTCCGGATTCCTATGACTTGAAGTTTGAACCGGAGCTCGGCAGCGCCACCTTTAAGGGCGACGAGACCATTCACGTCCACTTGCTGAAGCCCGCCACGTCCATCGTCCTGAATTCCGCCGAAATCGAATTCAAGGAAGCCGCGATTGGATCCGCGGATTTCAAGCAAGTCGCCGCCGTGACGACCGATGAAAAAAACGAGACGGCCACCATCACCGTGCCAAGCATGGTTCCTGCGGGCCCCGCTGAAATTCACATCCGATTCACGGGAATTCTCAACGACAAGTTGCGCGGGTTCTACCTGAGCCAGACGTCCCGCCGCCGTTATGCTGTGACGCAGTTCGAGGCCACCGATGCTCGCCGCGCGTTTCCTTCCTTTGATGAGCCCGACTACAAGGCCGTCTTTCGCATATCGCTCGTGGTGGATAAGGGCGACACGGCCATTTCCAATGGCAAAATCATTTCGGACACTCCCGGCCCGGAAAACGGCAAACACACTTTGCAATTTTCCGACTCGCCGAAAATGTCCACGTACCTTGTCGCCATGATGGTCGGCGATTTCGCCTGCATTTCCGGCGGCGCCGATGGAATTCCGATTCGTGTTTGCGCGGTGCCCGAAAAAAAAGATCTGCTTTCCTTCGCGTTGCTCTCCGCGGAAAACAATCTGAAATTCTATGACACTTATTACCAGATAAAGTATCCCTTCCAGAAGCTCGACATTATCGCCTTTCCGGATTTCTCCGCGGGCGCCATGGAAAACACCGCGGCGATCACTTACCGCGAAACGCTTCTGACCATCGACGACAAGAACGCCTCGGTGGACGCTCATCAGGCCGTCGTTGGCGTGCTGGCCCATGAAATGGCGCACATGTGGTTCGGCGACCTGGTCACAATGAAGTGGTGGAACGACATCTGGCTGAACGAAGGGTTTGCGACGTGGATGTCTTTCAAACCCATCGAGGCATGGAAACCGGAATGGCACGTGGAGCGTAACGAGATTCAGGAGACCGGTGGATCACTCTCCACGGATTCGATTGCTTCTGTTCGCGCCATTCGTGCGAAAGCGGAAACCCCCGCGGAAATCGCCACACTTTTCGACGGCATCGCGTATGGAAAAGCGGCATCTGTCCTGCGAATGGTCGAAGCCTACGTGGGCCCGGAAGTTTTTCGCAAAGGCACCAACGCTTATCTCGAACGGCATGCCTATGGCAACGCGACGGCCGAGGATTTCTGGAACCAGTTGGCGGCCACATCGGAAAAACCTGTCGATCAGATCATGGCGAGCTTCACGCAGCAATCGGGAGCGCCGCTCATTACCGTGAAAACGAGCTGTGCCGGAGGAGGCAGCACCGGCGGGTTCTTCAAGAAAAAGAAAATCAAGGAGACCACCAAGGTGACGCTCTCGCAGGAGCGCTACTTCGCCGATGCGGAAAAACTTGGCGCCGGTTCCCAGGAAATCTGGCAGATCCCTGTCAATCTTCGCCCTGCGGGCTCCACGGAAACTACTTACGTAATGCTGTCGCAGCGGCAGCAGACGTTTGAACTTCCGGGTTGCTCGCCCTGGGTTTATGCCAACGCGGGAGGCCGCGGATACTATCGCAGCAATTACGACGCTCCGACCCTTGCGAAGATGAGCCCCGAACTCGAGAGCAGTTTCTCGCCGGAAGAGCGCATTCATTTCCTCGGCGATGAATGGGCCATGGTCCGTGTAGGCCGTCTGAGCATCGGAGACTATCTCGACACGCTCGAAAAAATGAAGGGAGAACGCACGAGGGCTCTGGTGGGTGTGATGACCGGCCGGTTTCCGGAGATTCACGACAACATCGTGGCTGCCGCAGACAGGCCTGCGTTTGAAAAATGGGTTCGCGATTTCCTTGGGCCGGTGGCAGCGGAGCTTGGCGCGACGCCGGCTCCGGGCGAATCGGACGATCGGCGCGCGCTGCGGTCCGATGTTTTCGCAACGCTTGCCTTGTATGGGCGCGATCCTCAACTGATGGCGACCTCGCGCGCTCTCGTTGAGCAGTACATGAAGGATCCGAATTCGGTGGAAGCTGCGCTCGCAGGGAACGCGCTTTCCGTCTCCGCGCTGCAAGGCGGCTCGGAACTTTACGAAAAATACCTCGAGCACATGAAGTCCGCCAAAACTCCGGAGGAGTACTACAATTATTTCAGCGCTCTCGGACAATTCCCGAGCACCGCTTTGGCCAAGCGTACTATTGAATTCGTCTTGAGTCCCGAAGTGAAGAATCAGGACCTTTTTTATGTCGTGAATTTGCTGGCCAATGTCGATACGCAGTCTGCGTCCTGGGAACTTTTCAAGAGCAACTTCTCCGCGCTCAAGGAAAAGGCTGGGGAATCGCTTTCCGGCGGATTTCCAACCATCGCCGGATTCTTCTGCGACTCAAAACTCAGGGACGATTCGCAGGATTTTTTCGCATCGCAGAACCTGCCCGGGAGTGAGCGTACGCTGCAAAATGCGAAAGATACCGTCAACGCGTGCATCGAGCTTCGGTCACTGCAGCAGTCGAACTTGTCCAGCTACTTGAAGAAGGAGCCCGCAACCAGCAGCGTGGCTTCGAGCCACTAAATCGTTCTGTTGTAGCCTCTCATTAGAAATCGCCGGCGTCGCCCAGCAGCTCCGGCTGGCGTTTCTTCGCATATAGCAAAACTCTTGACAACCTGGCGTTAGCTACTTAGTCTGCCCCTCACACGATTGCAACAAATGTTTCATCCGGTCTTGGGCTGCTGCGGCGTCTTGCTGGCGCCACATTTCTCCTTACGGACGCGATCGCTTGAGCGGGAGGTCTTATGTTCGTGAAATCGTTGCGTAATAAACTTTTCAGCGTCGGCTGTGCGCTGGTTCTCGGTGGCTTCGCAATCTATGCACAGGCCCCCAAAGCGTCCGAAAGCAAGGCGTCGCTTCCTGCCACGAACACCTCCGCTTCCGCAAATGCGACTCCGACGGCTCACGAGCTCACGGCCGATGATGTGAGCAGCTTCCTTGACGGCTTCATGCCGCAGGAGATCGAGCACGCGGACATCGCCGGCGCGGTGATCGCCGTCGTGAAGGACGGCAAACTTCTTTTCGCGAAGGGCTACGGCTACGCGGACGCGGAAAAGAAAATTCCCATTTCCCCGGAAACCACTCTCTTTCGCCCCGGCTCGATTTCGAAGCTGTTCACCTGGACGGCGGTCATGCAACAGGTCGAGCAAGGCAAATTGGATCTGGATCGCGACGTAAACGATTATCTCGATTTCAAAATTCCGCCCGCCTTCGGCAAGCCCATCACCCTTCGGAACATCATGACCCACAGCACGGGGTTCGAGGAAACAGCCAAGGATTTGTTCGTCGGATCAGCGAGCGATCTCCGTCCGCTGCCGGAATACTTGCGCGTGCACATGCCCGAAAGAATTTTCCCGCCGGGCACGACGCCGGCGTACTCGAATTATGCGACCACGGTGGCTGCTTATATTGTGGAGCGCGTTTCCGGCCAGAAGTTTGACGACTACGTGGAAGAACATTTTTTCAAGCCGCTGAACATGACGCACGCGACGTTTCGCCAGCCGCTGCCGGAGGGCCTCAAGCCTTCCATGTCGAACGGCTACCTTCTCGGATCAGGCGAAGCGAAGCCGTATGAGTTCGTGCAGGTCGCGCCAGCCGGCTCCCTCGCCGCGTCGGCGGTGGACATGACGCATTTCATGATCATGCATCTGCAAAACGGCCGCTATGGAGATACGCAGTTTCTGAAACCGGAGACGGCCGTGGAGATGCACGCGCGGCAGCAAGGATGGCCCGCGGCGATGAACGCCATGTGTCTCGGATTCTATGAGGAGTCGCAGAACGGCCACAGGATTATCGGGCATGGCGGTGACACCGTTTATTTCCACAGCGATTTGCATCTGATTCTGGATTCCAACGTCGGATTTTTCGTGTCCTACAACAGCGCGGGGCGAGGTGAAATCAACGCGCGCGGCGTCTTGTTCGACAAATTCATGCAGCGGTACTTTCCGGCGGCTCCCACTACGAAGACGGTGCTTTCCACAGCCGCTGAGGATGCGCGCAGCGTCGCCGGTGATTACGAAGTCAGCCGGCATTTCGAGACGAATGTATTGGCGGTGACCACGGTGATTGGCGAGACCAAAGTGAGCGTCAATCCCAAAGACAACACGATCTCCATGGCGGGCTTCAAGGGCTTGGACCAGCAGCCGCTGCGCTTTCAGGAAATAGCGCCGATGTTATTTCAGGAAGTCGATGGCCACTCGAAAATCGCTTTCGTCAAGGACGCCAGCGGACGGCGAGTCGCGTACATCGATTACCCGTTCATGGTATTTCAGCAGGTCCAGAATACGCTGGACAAGCAAACCCTGAACTACGTAATCATCGGATTCAGTTTGGGCGTGATTCTCTTCACCCTTTTGTTTTGGCCGATCGGAGCGATGATTCGGAAACATTATGGAAAGCCTCTCGCTCTGGAAGCTTCAGTGAAGCGGATGCGCATGCTGGTGCGGTTGGTCTGTTTTGCCGTTCTGATCTTTTGCATTGGGCTGCTGGTTTTTGTCAGCAAGCTCAGTAATCCCTCCGGCTTGTCGGAGCGGAGCGATCTCTGGCTGCACTTGATTCAAGCGCTTGGGCTGGTGGCTGCATTGGGCTCGCTGATTGCGATATACAACAGCTTCAAATCCTGGGGCGATAGCCAGCAGTGGTGGTGGTACAAACTCTGGAACACTTTGCTGGCCATCGGGTTCATCGGATTCTCCTGGTTTATTGTTCACTGGCATTTGCTGAATTTTCATTTGAATTACTGACCGCGTCTCGTAGAGCGCATTCGCGACGGCGAATCACTGGCCGAATCTTGGGAGAGTGACGAGCAAAGCTTTCGCGCCATTCCAAAGAATCTGCACGCCGATGCAAACGAGCAAGAACGAAGAAAGACGCATGATAACGTTCATTCCCGTAGGTCCCAGGGCGCTTGCGAGACGATCGGAAAAACCGTAACAGAGATAGATACTCGCCGCGATAATCAACGAACCAATCAGAACGGCAAGGATTCCGAAAAAATCAATGCCGTGGTGACGCGGCATGTTTGCGCCGAGCGTGATGGCCACCGAAATGGAGCCCGGGCCGACGGTCAGAGGCAAGGTCAGCGGATAAAAAGCGCTTTTATATTCGTCCTGGGGCGCAACATCTTTTTGCACTCCGCCATTGCGGCTGCTTCGTTCATCTTCATTGCGATTCAGCATTGCCCAGCCGGAGGAGATAACCACCAGACCGCCCCCAACCTGAACCACCGGAATCGAAATGCCAAAAAAAGAAAGAATGTGCGTACCCACAAGGCAAGAGCAGACCAGTAGAAAAAAACTGTTGATGGCAACCCGTCGCGCGAGAGCCCGGCGGGCCGCGCCGGAGTAATCGGACGTCAGAGTCAGAAAAATAGGGCTCCCACCCAGCGGGTTGACGATGGGGAAGAGAGCGCTGAGCAGCAGCAGAGTGTTTTTTGCGCCTTCTAGCACGTGTTCTCTCCGGGGTTGGAAGTATAGCCGAGCCGGGTTTTGGCGTCACAACGTGCCGTGTCGCGCGGATGCCGCTGACCATAAGCAATTCGGCAGCCTGGAACCTAAGTGCCATCCGGACTTGCCGAGGGTCGAAGACGTGAGCTAGAGTCGCGGTTCCAGTTCGGAGAAGTTTATGGCCAAGTTGAAGAGAAAAGTGCGACGCAAGGCGGAAACTCCCGGAGAAACGGTCCGGATGTTCATTCCGCGGAGCCGCATTCAGAGACGCATCCTCGAGATGTCCAAACAAATTCGCCGGGACTTTCCGGATGAGCCATTGCTGCTGGTCGGCGTGCTGAAGGGCGCCGTGTTTTTTCTGTCCGACCTGGCGCGCGGAATTCCCGGCGAAGTGTCGTTTGATTTTATCGCGGTCTCCAGCTACGGAAAAAATACAAAATCATCCGGCCAGGTCCGGCTGACGAAAGACCTCGACGCCAGCATCGAGGGAAAATCCGTCATCGTCGTGGAAGATATTCTGGACACGGGAATGACGTTGCAATACCTCTTGCGCGTGCTCGAGCAGCGCAAGCCGAAGCGGTTGCGCGTCGCCGTATTGCTGGATAAGCCGGAACGGCGCGTCGCGGCGGTCCACGCGGATTACGTCGGGTTCACCATCCCGAACGAATTCGTGGTCGGGTTTGGACTTGACTATGCCGAGCGTTACCGCAATCTGCCGGGAGTCGCCGTGCTCACTCTAAAGACACAGGAAAAAGAGGATCGCGCCGGAATCTGAGCGAAGTACGCGAGACTGGGACGGCCATCACGCCGACTTCCCGCGGCGCCCTGAAGAATGTTTCCCCTTCCAGAAGGAGCAGCACCGGACCTATTGCGTGTGCCTGCTATAATGAGACGAGTTCATGAATTCCACCAACGAAAACACTGAGGCGACAGCCACGGAAACTGCGGCGGCCTCCGCCGAAGTTCTGCATACACTTGCCGAGATCGGCGAGGAGGTGAACGCATCGCTGGATCTGGATGAAGTTCTGGCGCGGACGGCGGCGCTCATCAAACGGCAAATCGATTACGAGATCTTCGGCGTGCTGATGGTCGAAGGCAACGGCGCTTATCTCAAGCACCGATTTTCCATAGGATATCCAAGAGAGCTTGCGGACAATTTGCGGATTCCGATTGGGCAGGGAATTACGGGAACAGCGGCGGCGACAGGGCGGCCGGTGCGCGTGAGCGATGTCTCGAAACATGCGAGCTACATCGACGCCATCGAAAATGTGCGTTCGGAATTGGCCGTTCCGCTGATGCTTCAGGGAAAGTGCGTGGGCGTGCTGGATATTCAAAGCAGGCATCTGGATTATTTCACGCCGGATCAACAGAGCATCCTGACGCTGCTGGCGAGCAGGCTGGCGGTGGCCATTGAAAATGCCCGGCTCTTCGAGCGAGTGCGCGCCCAGGCGGAGACGCTGCTTCTGCTGAATGAAGTCGGACGCGAGACGAGTTCGATCCTGGACGTCGAGGAATTGCTGCGGCGCGCCGCGGAGCAGGTCAAGCGCGTCATCGATTACCAGATTCTGAGCATCATGCTTTACGACGAGGAGCAGAAAGTTTTCCGCCATCGAGTGGACGTAAAACACGGGCAGCGCGTGCAGGGCAAGATGCGCGTCGCTGCGAGCGAAGGAATTGTCGGCGCGGCGGCCGAGTTGAAGGCGCCGGTGCTCGTTCCGGACGTAACCGTGGATCCGCGCTACCTGATGGTGAATCCGGAAACGCGCTCGGAGCTGGCCATTCCGATGCTGCACAAGGGAAAAGTCATCGGGGTGCTGGACCTCGAGAGCCCGCAGCCGAATAATTTCACGGAGGATCACGTCCAGACACTTTCGATACTGTGTGCGAATCTTGCGATCGCTCTCGAAAACGCGCGGCTGTACGAGCAAGTGGCGCGCGATGAAGCGCGTCTTGAACGTGATTTGCAAGCGGCAAAGCGCATCCAGGGCGCGCTGCTACGGTCCGTTCCGTCGGAAGATTTTGGGCTCGACATGGCGGCGAGATACATCTCTGCCCGCGAAGTCGGCGGAGACTTGTACGATTTCCTGCGCTACGGGCCTCACCAACTGGGAATCGCCCTGGGCGACGTCAGCGGGAAGGGAACGGCAGCCGCGCTCTATGGCGCGGTGGCAATCGGAATCATGCGCAGCCTCGCGCCGCAAAAACTCCAGCCCGCGGAAATGCTCAAGCAGATGAACCAGATCGTCGGCGAAAGACGCATCGAGGGGCGCTTCATGACGGCGTGCTTTGCAACCTGGCAAAAAGGCCGCAGCAAATTGCGCGTCGCCAACGCCGGACAGTCCCAGCCGCTGCTTTACAAGGACAAGCGATGCGACAAGATCGCGCTCACGGGCTTTCCCCTGGGGATCTTCGAGGAAGTCAGCTACGACGAATGGGGCGTGACGCTCGAACCGGGAGATATTCTCGTGTTTCACTCGGACGGCATCGCGGAAACGAGCAACAGCGAAGGCCAGTACTTCGGCACGGAGAAACTGCGCTCGCTCATCGAAAAGCACCATGAATCGAGCGCGAGCGAGCTGGCGGATCTGGTTATGCGCGATGTGGATTGGTTCGCGCAGGGCGCGCCGCCGGCGGATGACCGCACACTCGTCGTGCTGAAGGTGCGATGAGCGCGCGAGGGGGCAGTCCGCCGAAAAAGCTGGCGTACGTGGACCCGGCGAAATTCACGCCTCACTTTGCCTGGAAAAAATCCGCGCGCGATAAGGATGTCGAACATGTTTTTTGCGAGGGCGTCGATCTTGTCGGCGCGGCAGAATCCTTCAGCACTCCGACGTATTGCTATAGCAGAACGGCGATTGGCCAAGCTTACCGAGAGTTCGATAGCGAGCTCGGCAGAATTCCGCACACGATTTGTTTCGCAGTGAAATCGAACGGCAATCTCTCCCTCTTGAATGATCTCGCCAAGCGCGGGAGCGGATTCGATATTGTTTCGGGCGGCGAGCTGGAACATCTGGGGCATCTCGGCGTGCGCGGCGATCGGATCGTGTTTTCGGGCGTGGGGAAAACGCGAGACGAAATCCGCGAAGCTTTGCAATACGCGGCCAGAGCCAGTGGAGGCGGCGCGAAGCGTGCGAACAGCGGCATCCTTCTCTTCAACGTGGAATCGGAAGCGGAGCTCGAGATCCTGCTCGAAGAATCCGAACGGCACGTGAGTCTCGGGGGCAGTCATCCATCGGTTGCGATTCGCGTCAATCCGGATGTCGCAGCCGGAGGCCATCCGCACATCGCGACAGGAAGTCATACGCACAAGTTTGGCCTCGACTGGCCGGAGGCGCGGAGACTGTATCTGGCGCACAAGGATTCCAAGTTCATTCGCTGGAAAGGAATCAGCGCTCACATCGGGTCACAGATTGTTTCGCTCGAACCCTTTCGCAAAGCATTCCGGAGAATTGCCGGGTACGTGGGCGAATTGCGGCGCGCCGGAATCGAGCTGGAGTATCTCGACATTGGAGGCGGACTCGGCGTGCGCTACACGACGGAAAAAACTTCGTCTCGTGCGGATTATGCACGGATGGTTGCGAACCTTGCGAGACCGCTGGAACTGCATCTCCTGCTTGAACCGGGACGCTCGATTATCGCGGCGGCGGGACTTCTGCTGACGCGCGTGATTTACACGAAACGAAATCGCGGAAAGACGTTTGTTGTGGTGGACGCGGCAATGAATGACCTGCTGCGGCCGGCGCTTTACGGCGCCGTGCATCCGATTACCAAAATATCGCGCGAACGCGGGGCTAAGAAAACGCCGACGCAGCGCGTGGATATTGTGGGGCCGGTTTGCGAGACGGGAGACTGTTTGCTGCATGACTGGCCACTCGGGGAAGTCACGCCGGGTGACGTGCTGGCCATCTGGGTCGCGGGTGCGTACGGAATGGCGCAAGCATCGAACTACAATGCCCGAACGAGACCGAGCGAAGTGCTGGTTGATGGAAATCGAATGACACTTATCCGGCGCCGCGAGACGCAGGAGGATTTACTGCGGACGGATGCGCTGGCGCCGGGGAAGCGGCGCGGGTGACTGGTGACTCGTGGCTCGTGAACAGTAACCCGTGAGGTATCAGTTGTGTGTGATTTGGAACTAGTGGACCCCTCCCTCAGTTTTTTCCAAGTGTTGCAACTAAAGGACTTAGAGTTTTCGTAAGTGTTTTAGAATCAACACTTCCCGGGGATCTGGCAGGTGTTGATTCTAAATGGGTTGTCGGAAGAATTAGCGGGCTTCGTCTGGTGGGACAACTTGAGGAGCAACTGGGTGAAGCGCGTGGCGAATGGGGTGCGGCTG
Source organism: Candidatus Acidiferrum sp. (assembly GCA_035310525.1). Classification (GTDB taxonomy): domain Bacteria; phylum Acidobacteriota; class Terriglobia; order Acidiferrales; family UBA7541; genus Acidiferrum. Next base: position 70,803 of record DATGED010000014.1, read on the forward strand.
GTGACGTTTGCCGATGACGGCGGAGATGACTGAGTGGTCTGGGCAGGTGGTGCCGAGGGTTCAGGCGAGGGGGAAGTTCGCGGCGAAACCCTTGGGGGCTGCGGGGAAGCGGATTGGGGAGCCGGGGCGGCGGGCTTCGGAGCTAGAGCGGCAGTTTGAGGGGCACCGAGGCAGGGAGTGGTGGCTTCTGGCTTATGCCCGGAGGAAGCTGGGGGCTGAGCCGGTTGGGGCTGAGGGTTTGGACGAGGGGGGTGAGTGTGGGCTGCGGCGGAGCTTGTAGCGGAACCGGCGGCCCAGGTGGAGGCGGAGGATTGCGATACTCGGCATTTTGCCGGACGGAGTTGCGAATGACGCAGCGCCAGTCGTCGGAGTTGTAAGCGTTGATGTATTCGTTCTCGGCGTGCTGGATGGCTTGGAAGAGAGTTTGGGCGAGATAGGCAACGGTGCGGGCAGTTTTGGGTTTTATATCACCACGAACGAGAGCGGGGATCAAGCGACCGAGGGAAGTGGTGAGATCGCAGGCGGTGATGTATGGTCCGGAAAGAAAATAGGAAAGATCCTTGCCGAGTTTTTCAGCGGCGAGAGCCTGGGATTCCCTGCGGAAGTGGTAGGGACAGAGGTTCGGACTGCTGCCGGCGAGAGGGCTACGGCATTGACGGCCATCGGAAAAGGTGAAACGACACAAGGACGCGCGGTCCTTTCGAGAGAGAGAGGACATGGTTGTCTCCTAAGATTGAGTTTTGAGATTTGTTGAAAGAGAAGAGCACAGGCTGAAGCCTGTGCCACCAAAAACAAAGCGCCTCGCGGGAGGCGAGGCGCAATACTTTACGAACAAATTATACCACAGCGATAGCTACATCCGCAATAGCGAATCTGGTTCTAACCTTCCTGACGAAGGGCCCACATTCGCCAAAGGCAAATCGAAAAAGCAGGCTGCACTGGAAAAAGCAAAGTCCAAATCGTCCAAATTTGTCAAGGGCAGTTCCCGCGCCGCGGGGGCTTTTCATAGCACAGTTATTCACTTCGGGATGTTCAATTCTGCATACATTGCATGTGGTCAATTTTGCTCATCTAGACGGGTTGGAGCGATGCGCCTACGATTGGTGGTCAGCGAACCAGTTTTCTGAGTTGATTGAAGGAGCAGAGCCGAATGCCGAGCAAGCGCAGTCTCGGTGTCAGTCGCACATATCTCCGCAAGAAGTTCGGTACCAAGATGACGTTTCGGAACTACCGAGACAAAGAGATTGTTTTTTCGCAGGGTGCTCCAGGTGATTCCGTATTCTACATCGAGAGCGGGACGGTGAAGCTCACGGCGGTGAGTGCGCGCAAGAAAGCTATAATCGCCATTCTACCGCCCGGCAGCTTTTTTGGCGAAGGCTGTCTAGCAGGGAGGTCTCCGAGGATATGCACGGCGAGATCCATCGGATTATCCAATGTCATTCGACTGCAAAAGGAGAGGACGATTCGCACGCTCGAGAGAGACCCCCATTTTGCAAGACTATTCGTTGGATATTTACTCTCGCGGGTTATTCGAATCGAGGAAGACCTGATCGATCAATTCTTCAATTTCAGCGAAAGGAGGCTGGCGCGGGTTCTGCTATTGTTTGGGGAAATTACCAAGGAATCAAAATCGGAATCCGCACTGAAGGTGAGCCAATCAACGCTGGCGGAGATGGTTGGCACGACGCGCCCGAGGGTAAGCAAATTCATGAACGAGTTCAAGAAGAAGGGCTTGGTCAGCTACAACGGGGGTTTGAGAGTAAATAAAGAACTGGTCACAGCATTTCTGGAAAATCGCCCGCTGTCCGTCAAGAAATCGTAGATCCAGCCATGTGGCTCAGGCTTTTGGCACCACGACTGCCAAACCGAGATGCAACAGAGGCAAGGAAAGAATATATAACGAAGACCAGGGCGACAGCCTTCCCCCGCATAAGCTTCCTGCGGCTTCGCAGCCGGTCAGCAATATATTCCGGCTGGTGGACGGTTTAGGAATTGAGCCGCACGCAAGCCGGAAGCTCGAGGCGGCGGAGGTCCTGGAAAAGAGAAGAATCAAGAAGCGAGAAGCGAGAAGCGAGAAGCGAGGGCATGTGACTGTGCGCAACAAGAAGGGACAAAAATCGGGAGCCGCAGTACTGGCCCGCGTGAGAACGGAACTTGCGAAGCCCCAGCTTACGAAGTCCGTAAGAGAGACTGCGACGAAGAAACAGCTTGCGGCGTGGAACGCAGGGTATTGAAGTTTGAGAACCGGTGTTCAGAGATGGGTGGGCACGGAGGATGGGGCCGAAGAGGAGCGCAACTACAGACAAAAAAATCGGGAAACTCATCGAGCTTTTGCGGGTTTGGCGGCCCATTGGAAGCAGAGAGCGAAGCCATCGGGATCGTGGAAGTAGAGTTGTTTCATGCCGTAGGGAGCGAGGGACGGCGGGCTGACGGAGACACCCTTGGCGCGGAACTGTTCATAGGCGGCATCCGGATCGGGGCAGGAGAAATAGAGGCAGGTGTCGTCGTGGGCGGCGGTGCGGGCAGAATCCGGGGGGACGGGACGCTCGTTGTCGAATTCGTAGGCAGTGTTAAGCATGAGTTGCGCGTGGCCCAGCTCGAGCAAAGCCCAGTGGAAGCGATCCTCGCCTAGAACCGGGGATGTCGTTTTCACTTCGAATCCAAGCTTGTCCCGATAAAACCGAACGGAAGTCGGCATGTCATAAACTTGCAGGAGAGGAACCTGCCCGCGCACTTCGAGAGCCATTTGTCACCTCGCAGATTCTTCGAGAACTGAATTTACATGATCATGGAAGGGTTGCCGAGATGGGGCGCAGCATGCTGCGCCTCAACTGTGCCGAGAGCATCGGATCGACTAGACCTCGCCCCACTTGAGTTTGCTGCGCAAGATTTCGAAATAGGATTTTTTGGGAGGTTGGATGAGTTTGAGGCATTGGGGCGAGCGAGTGATTCGAATGCGATCTTCGGATTGCATGGGGATGCCCTTCTGGCCGTCGAGGGTGAGAAAAACGGACTCGGAATTTTCTGCGAGTTTGACTTCAATGGTCGAGGAATCGCGAACGACCACGGGGCGGTCGGTAAGGGTGTGAGGGCAGATGGGGGTGATGACAAAGGCTTCGACGGAAGGGTGGACGATAGGGCCACCGGCGGAAAGGGAATAGGCGGTCGAGCCTGTGGGAGTGGCCACGACGAGGCCGTCGGCGCGATAGCGGCAGACAAAATCGTCATCGATGGAGAGCTCCAGCTCGATCATACGGGCTAGAGTGCTCTTATTGATGACGGCGTCGTTGAGAACGTGCTGAAGATCCAAAACCGTGGAGCCGCGCAGAAGCTCGACCTGGAGCATGACGCGCTCGCTCATGGAAGAGCGTCCGGCAAGAGTTTCCTCGAGGGCGGGATAAAGCTCTTCGACAGTGAAGCTGGTGAGGAAGCCAAGACTGCCCATGTTGACGGGCAAGATGGGAATACCACGGGGCGCGGCTACACGAGCGGCAGCGAGAAGGGTGCCATCTCCGCCGAGGACGAGAAGAATATCGGAGTGATGAGCGAGCTGCTCGCGGGTTTGTACTTCGCCGGGAATCGGAAGAGCAGAAGCCGTCTCTTCGTCATAGATGACCCGGAGGCCGCGGGATTCCAGCCAGCGGATAAGCGGGGGGACAAGAGCGGACAGCGTGGAGCGGCGCGGACGCGAGATCACGCCCATGGTGCGAAAGATTTGGACCGGCGGCATGTTGGCCTGCGATTCTACTTCAGGACACCTTTGCGAGCGTGGAGAAAAAATTCCTGGTTGCCTTCGGCGCCGGTTAAGCGGCTTGGGCAGACATTGATGCAGGTGAGGCCAGCGGCTTCGGCGAAGCGTTTGACGGCGGCGATGGCTTTTTCGTGAAGGCGGACGTCGTCAACGATTCCGCCGGAGCCGACGTCTGTGCGAGGCAATTCGAATTGAGGCTTGATAAGAATCAGGAATTGAGCACCGGGTTTGGCGCAAGAGAAAGCGGGGCCAAGAATTTTACCGACGGAAATGAAGGAGACGTCGGCGACGACGAGATCTACTGGCTCGGAAATTTCCTTGGCGCTTAGTTCGCGGGCGTTACGCTCGACGGCGGAGACGCGGTGATCCTGGCGGAGTTTCCAGGCGAGCTGGGCGATGTTGACATCCACGGAATAGACGCGGGCAGCGCCGTGGTGAAGGAGACAATCGGTGAAGCCGCCGGTGGAAGCGCCAACGTCGAGGCAAACGAGGCCCGCAGGATTGATCGCGAAGTCCTGCAAAGCGCCTTCCAGTTTCAGGCCCGCGCGGCTCGCATACTTGAGGTGGCGGCTCTTCACATCGAGCCGGGCATCGGTTGCGACGGGCGTTCCGGCTTTGCGTGCGACTACGTCGTTGACGCGGACTTCGCCGGCAAGGATCATGGCTTGCGCTTTTTGCTGGGATTCGGCGAGACCGCGTTCGACGAGAAGAAGGTCGAGCCGCTTGCGCGCTGGTTTGGATTTCATGTTGCGTGGAAGGGGCGTCAGGCGCGGCGCTGAACGAGATATTCGGCGATTTCGCGCAGACGCGACGCACGCTCGCCAAACGGTTGCAATTCGCCGGCGGCTTTTGCGGCAAGCTCATTGGCGATTTGATGCGAGCGCTCGAGGCCGTGAACGGCGGGATAGGTGGCCTTCTGTTGAGCGACGTCTTTCCCGGCAGTTTTTCCAAGGGCCGCGGAGGATTCTTCGACGTCGAGAATGTCGTCCGTGACCTGAAAGAGAAGCCCGAGAGACTCGCCAAATGCGCGGAGGCGAGCGACATCATCCGTGGAGGCTCCAGCGCACAAAGCGCCGGAGGAAATGGAAGCGCGGATGAGAGCGGCGGTCTTCGAGCCGTGGATAAACTCAAGCATGGCCGGCTCGACGCGCTTGCCCTCGGCTTCGAGGTCGGCGACCTGGCCGCCGACCATGCCGTTGATGGTGCCCGCGGCTTTGGAGATTTCCGTGAGCATGGCGACGCGGCGAGCGGCGTCAACGGGAGAAGCAGCAACGGTTTCGAAAGCGAGAGTGAGAAGAGCGTCGCCGGCGAGAATGGCGCCGGCTTCGCCAAATTTTTTGTGGCAGGTGGGTTTGCCGCGGCGGAGGTCGTCGTTGTCGAGGGCGGGAAGATCATCGTGAATCAGGGAGTAGGTGTGGATAAACTCGATGGCGCAGGCGGGATAGTGCGCTGGCGCGACGTTCGAATCGAAGATACGAGCGGATTCGAGGCAGAGAATGGGGCGGATGCGTTTGCCACCGGCGAAAACGCTATAGCGCATGGCCTGGTGGATGGACGGAGGTTGCGCAGACGCAGCGGGCATGAGGCGGTCGAGAGCGGCATCAACCGCGATGCGGTCATCTTCAAAGAAAATCGGGAGCTTCATTGTCACGGGAGGGTCGCGCAAGCGCCCAGAGACGCCAGGATCACGATTCGCTCTCGCCTTCCGGGTCGAAGGGTTCGGCGGCAATTTTGCCGTCGGCTTTTTTGAGGAGAATTTCGACGCGGCCTTCGGCTTCTTCGAGCTGCTTCTGGCATTCGCGGGAAAGGGCGACACCTTCTTCGAAGAGCTTCATGGCGTCGTCGAGAGAAAGCTGGGGAGATTCGAGGCGGCGGACGACTTCTTCGAGTCGAGCGAGGGAACGCTCGAAATCGGGCTTCTTCGGGGGCTCGGGTTTTTTGGGGGCAGGTAAGTTCACGCGATCGGCCTGTATCCTTGGATTCTATTTCTGACAGCGCGCACAAAAGTAAGTCGAGCGTCCGCTCTGCGCGAAGCGTTGGATCGGAAGCCCGCAGCGACGGCACGGTTTTCCTTCGCGGCCGTAGGCGCGGAGGATTTTTTCCAAGCCCTGAAACCACCACTCCGGGTCGCGGAAGTCAGGGGCCGGATGTAGACAGCATTCTAAGGCACGCGAGAGAACGGAAACAATCGCTTTGTGGAGGCGGAGTGATTCGGCGGGGCGGAGCGAATTGGCGCGACGGCGGGGATGGAGACGAGCGCGCCAGAGCGATTCGCAGGAGTAGATGTTGCCGATGCCGGCGATGCGGGACTGATCGAGCAGGAAGTCCTTGAGGGGACGTCTTGAGGCGGAGAGAAGCTGAAAGAGAGAGGTGGAAGTGAAACTGGGCGAGATCGCGTCCACGCCCAGTTGGGTCAAGGCGGGACAGGCTTGCTCGGAATCCCAAGCTTGAACGCGGCCGAAATGGCGGGCGTCGGCGAAAGCGAGAACGCCGCGATCGAGTTCGAAGGCGACGTCAACGTGAACGCCGGAGCCGGGTTGATTGGCAAGTTTCGAGAGTTCCTTGGCGTTGGAGAACCAGAGAAGATGTCCATCGAGTTTGAAATGGAGAGTGATGATGCCGCGGGGGAGTTTGAGCCAAAGATATTTTCCTTTGCGGCGGACGGCGAGGATTGCCTGATTTTGAGCGGCGCGAACGAGGGATGACGGCGCTTGCGGTTTTGTGGCGATGGCGTGGAGGACATGGACGCAGCGAATACGGCGGTGCTCGACGAGGGGGCGAAGCGTTCGCGCGACAGACTCTACTTCGGGTAATTCAGGCATGGTGGATGATCGCCGCGTCGAAGCACGAATGCTCTTTACGGTTTCAAGGTCAGAAGATGCTTGCGGAACTTTGCCTCCGCGGGATTGCTATATGGGGTAACGATGAGCTTGCCTTCGTACCAGTAGGAAAATTGGTCGGTGTAGTGGCCGCTGCCGAGCTGGCCGGATTGGCCGGCGGGGAGGAGCATGATGGAATCGTCCCAGTTCGCGAGATTGGCGATGAAGCGCATGGAGGGGCCGTGGCGTTTTGTGGCGGCGCGCACGCTGTAGGCCGTGCCCGACTGGGGCTGGTCCGTGATGCTGAGGAATCGCTTGAGGAAACCTTGGCGGCCGAGCGGATGGAGCATATCGAGAGAGTCGAGTTCTTTCCACTCCCAGCCGCCGAGATGTTCACTGTGTGTTTCTTCGATGAGCTTGGTAACGGCGCGATCGGCGGCAGCGGCGAGAAGTTCGTCGTAATTCTTGAAGGAGGGCGGCAGCCAGTTTGCGGGGCGATCCGTGAGGACTTTTTGAAGAAACACGTTGCTGCGCCATTTGTAGAGCGTGGTTTCTTTTCCGAGATAAGGTTCCAGAATTAATTCCAGAGCGGAGCGGCGGGCCATCTCGAGGAACGAGATGAGCGAGGAATTGGCATCCGCAATTCCATTCCAGTCTTTCAGGTCCTTCATGAGTTCCCGGGCGCGCGCGTCTTTGGGCTGGGCATTTTTGGCGGCGGCTAATAACTGATCCGCGAGAAAAACGTGCGGATAGCTGTACGTGTCCGTTTCGACTTTCAGCATGTCAATGGGGCGAAGGCCGGTCTTGTCGTGCAAGAGGTCGTAAATGCGCGCGGTGCGATACGGCTCTTCCCAGCGGTCGGTCAAATAAGGTTTGTATTTGGGGCCGACGACGCGCGCGTTCGCGGTCACAATCAGGCCGCTGGCGGGATTCAGGGCCTGGGGAAGCTGGTCAAAGGGAATGTAGCCGGTCCATTCGTAATCGTCGGTATCGCCGGGGACAGGAACCTCGCCATGGCCCTTCTTTCGAAGCGGAACGCGCGCGGCCATCACGTAGCCGATATTGCCTTCGACATCGGCGTAGACGGCGTTCTGTCCCGGGCCCCAGACATTTTTTAGAACGGCGCGAAACTCTTGCCAGTTTTCCGCTCTGGACAGCCAGTTGTAGGTGTTGCCCAAGCCACCGGGTTCGAGAGCGGTCCAGCGGAGAGAATAAATCTTGTCACCTTCACGGTGCACAACCGGGCCGTGGCGCGTGACAACTACTTGCAGGTGTTCGTCGGGCTGGCCTTTGACGTGAATGAGTTCGTCGAAAGTTTGCGCTTTTTGCCAGGCGCCATTGACGCGATATTCATCAGGCGCAGCGGGATTGAAAGTCTCGAGATAGAGGTCCTGGACGTCGGCGCCGTTGTTGGTGAAGCCCCATGCGATGCGGTCATTGTGGCCGATGACGATGAGAGGCGCGCCGGGAAGAGTGAAGCCCTTGGCGTTGAACCCGGGAGCGGTGAGATGGATTTCATACCAGATGGGAGGGATGGAAAGCTCGAGATGAGTGTCGTTGGCGAGGAGGGGCTTGCCAGTCGCGGTGTGCGCGCCGCTGACGACCCAGTTGTTGCTGCCGAGGCCCTTGCGAATCTCGCTTTGCGTTTCGTTGAGATAGGACTGGATGGAGGGCCAAAGCGCGGAAGTAATATCCGCATAGGTTTCCGGCGTGGAAAGAGCGCCAGTGCCGCGCTCCTGCGCTTTCAGGACGGAGTCGGTCGGCATATCGTCGTCATCGTCCTCGTCGCGCTTAATGCGAGACGCTTGAGAGCCGTCATCGGGAACATTTGGATCGCCGACAACAAAATGATCCATCGGCGATTCTTCCGAGAACAATTCCCTGGAGCGATCCGCGCCGACGCGCTGCTCGACTTTGGAGCGATCCAGTTCGCGCTCCCAGGTGTCGGTGAGGGTCTGATACATGTAGCCGGCAATGACGAGAGAGTCGGTAGGTTGCCAGGGCTGCGGCTTGTATTTCAAAAGAGAAAATTCCAGAGGGAGGCTGTTTAGATGCTGGTCGATGAAGAGATTCACGCCGCGCGCATAGGCTTCCATCAACGCGCGGGAATCCTGATCCATGGCGGCGTAATCGCGTTCCGCGGCGCGGGAAAAGCCGAAAGTGCGGAATTGTTTGTCTGACTTGAGAGCAAGAGGGCCGACGATTTCCGAAAGTTGGCCGCGAGAAGCCCGACGCATCAGGTCGAGTTGCCAGAGGCGATCCTGCGCCATGACGTAGCCCTGGGCTTCGACGGCGTCAGCGAGAGAAGAAGCGCGGATGTGGGGGACGCCCCAATTGTCACGTTCAACGGCGACTTCTTTTTGCAAGCCGGGGAGGGAAAGAGAGCCGTCAAGCTGCGGAAGGGGGCGGTAGACGAAACGCCAGGACGCGACACAGGCAACAATGAGAATTATCGTGAATGTCCAAATCAAAAAACGAAGGATGGTCCGCAAGCCGTCTCCCGCAGGTGGAAGTGAAAGATGAGTTTAGTGGAGCCGGTCGCGAGGCGCAACCGTGCGGTCACTCTAGACGGCTGTGATAATCTTGGTGGATACGATTATGAGCATGTACAAAGCAGTGGCGAGAGTGCCGGATTTTCCCGCGATGGAGCGGGAGATTCTGCGTTTCTGGGAGGAGAACCGCGTTTTCCAGAAGCTGCGGGAGAAGAATGCGGGCGGACCGAGGTGGTCGTTTCTGGATGGGCCGATTACGGCGAACAATCCGATGGGCGTGCACCACGCGTGGGGCCGGTCGCTGAAGGATATGTACCAGCGGTACAACGCGATGCGCGGGTGCGAACTGCGGTTCCAGAACGGGTTCGATTGCCAGGGGCTGTGGGTCGAGGTGGAAGTCGAAAAGAGTCTCGGCCTGGGAACAAAGCGGGAGATTCGGGAGTACGGGATTGAGAAGTTTGTCCGGGCGTGCAAAGAGCGCGTGCTGACGTACGCGGCGCGACAGACGGAGCAGTCTATCCGGCTGGGATATTGGTGCGACTGGGACGATCCGAAGGTATTGATAGCGCTGCGCGACGCTTTGGCGGATGGGGATCGCGTGGTCACAGCGAAGCTGCCGAGCGGGCACACGGAGACGGCGCGCGCGAGCGAAATCGTGCGGAAACTTGGCTCGGCGGAGTATGGCGGGAGCTACTTCACTTTTTCCGACGAGAACAATTACACGATCTGGGCATTTCTAAAAAAGTGCCATAGCGAGGGATTTATTTATCGCGGGCACGACGTGATGCCGTGGTGCGGGCGATGCGGTACGGGCCTTTCGCAGATGGAAGTTGCGGAAGGGCGGCGCATTACGGTTCATACGTCCGTGTTTGTGCGCTTCCCGATCAAGGGCCAGGAGCGAACGGCCTTGCTGGTGTGGACGACGACGCCGTGGACGCTAACGTCGAACGTGGCGGTGGCGGTAAATCCGGAGATGACCTATCTGAAGGTCAAGCACGGCGATTGGTTTTATTACGTTGCGAAGGGAAATTTCGAGCACGAACGCGTGCAGGACCTGCAAGTGGAAGGGAAGCACGAGACGCACAAGTTGCCTTCGATTCGAACCATTTTGAAGGGAAGCGGCGGAGTCGAGGTGATCGGGGAACTGCCGGGAAAAGATTTGCTTGGGCTGACTTATCAAGGCCCTTTCGATGAGCTGCCCGCACAAAAAGCGCCCGGAGGCGTTTTCCCTTATGGGGAGACGGGCGGCGGCAAAGCGGCAGCCGAGGCCCATCGCGTGATTGCGTGGAAAGAAATCAGCGAGGCTGAAGGCACGGGGCTGGTGCACATCGCGCCCGGCTGCGGGGCGGAAGACCAGCAACTCGGAAAAGAGAATGGCATTCCGTTCATCGCGCCGCTGGATGACAGTTCCGTCTTTCTGGAGGGCTTCGGGCAATTCACAAGAAAGAATGCGAACGCGGTGGCGGACGATGTTGTCGCGGCGCTGAAGGCGAGCGGCATGCTGGTGGCGCGCGAGAAATATCCGCACGTCTATCCGCACTGCTGGCGGTGCAAGGAAGAGCTGGTGTTCCGTCCAGTGGATGAATGGTTCATTCGAATGGACTGGCGCGACCGCATCCAGAAGGTGGTGCCGGGAATCAAGTGGATTCCGCCGGAAGGCGAGGCGCGCGAGCAAGACTGGCTGCGGAACATGAGCGACTGGATGATCTCGAAGAAGCGCTTCTGGGGCCTGGCACTGCCGATCTGGGTGTGCGGGGATTGCAGCGATTTTGTGGTGATCGGAAGCAGGGAAGAGCTCAAGGAGAAAGCCGTCGAGGGCTGGGAAGTGTTCGAAGGCAATTCCCCGCACAGACCTTACATCGACGCGGTGAAAATTCGTTGCGAGAAGTGCGGAGGACTGTCAAAGCGGATCGAAGATGTGGGGAATCCGTGGCTGGACGCGGGAATCGTGCCGTTCAGCACGATGCGCTACTCGACGGACAAATCTTATTGGGAGAAATGGTTTCCCGCGGACCTGGTGCTCGAAAGTTTTCCGGGCCAGTTCCGGAACTGGTTTTATTCCATGCTGGCGATGAGCGCAATGATTGATGGACGCGCTCCGTTCAAGGCGCTGCTGGGCCACGCGCTGGTCCGCGATGCGCGCGGCGAGGAGATGCACAAGTCGAAGGGCAATTCGATCGCGTTTGACGAAGCGGCCGAGGCGCTGGGCGCGGAAGTCATGCGCTATATCTACACGGAGCAAAAGACGGCGCAGAATCTCAATTTTCCCGATCTTCATCCCGCGGGAAATGCCGGGCAAACAATCGATGGGGACGCGCGGCGCAAGCTGCTGACGTTTTGGAACTGTTACAGCTTCTTCGTGATGTACGCCGGAGCCGACGGCTGGAAACCCGGCGGGCCGCTACAGCAAGTAACGAACGAACTGGACCGGTGGGTGCTAAGCAAACTGCAGCGCCTCGTGGCTGAAGCGAACAACGCTTTTCAGAATTACGAGCACTACAAATTGATCGAAGCTTTCCAGATTTTCGATGAGGAGTTTTCGAACTGGTATTTACGGCGTTCGAGGCGGCGCTTCTGGAAAAGCGAATCGGATGCCTACCAGACTTTGTACGAGGTGCTGACCACGGTCACGCGCGTCCTGGCTCCGGCGCTGCCGTTTTTGACGGAGAACATCTACCAGAATCTGGTGCGCTCGGTGGACCGCTCGGCGCCGGAGTCCGTTCACCTTACGCTATATCCGCAGGTGAACCAGGCGCTCATTGACGAGTCACTCGAACAAAGCATCGCGACGGTGATCCGCATCAAGAATCTGGCGCTGAGCTTGCGAACGCAGAGCAAGGTGAAGATTCGCCAGCCACTGGGCACGCTTTACGTGCGCCCCAAAGATGCGGCTGACCGGCGAGTTTTGGAAAACGCCGACTACGTCGGGCAGATCCTGGAAGAGGCCAACCTGAAGCATCTCGTTTTGATTGACGATGAGAAAACGCTGGTGAAAATCCGACTCAAGGCTGACGCCAAGAAGATTGGGCCGCGAGCGGGAAGATTCCTGAAAGCAATCGGAGAGGCGCTGGAAAGTGCCGATCCCGAGCAGGTACTGAAGGGCGGAACGTACGCGCTTGCAGTGGGCGAGCAGGTCTTTGAGCTGGCTCCGGAAGAAATCGTAATCTCTTTCGAGGGCCCGGAAAACTTGAAGTGCAGCCTGGAACAAGGGACGTTTCTGGCGTTGGACACAACATTGACGCCCGAACTTTTGCAAGAAGGGCTGGCGCGGGACTTCAACCGGATGCTGCAGGACCAGCGCAAAGTTCTGAACCTGGATATTTCCGACCGGATTGTTGTGAGCTATTCCGCGTCGCCGAGGATTGTGGAAGCCATCACCGCGCATGAAGCGTTTCTTCGCAACGAACTTCTGGCCGAGCGGCTGGAATTGAGCCCGGCACAGAATGGCGGGGTCAAACTGGCGCTGAGCGGGGAAGACGTGTTTGTGACCATCAAGCGAGTGTAGAGAAAGCAGCATCGCGGCGCGCGCCGCATCCGTGCTGCTACAATGCCGCTAGGGGACTTCTGAGAAATCATGTTTGCCGTGCGGCTGATCGGAGTGCTGGCGCTCGTAGCCCTGAACGGGTTTTTTGCGGCTGCGGAGTTTTCGCTCGTCGCGGTGCGGTTATCGCGCGTGCGCCAACTGGTGGTCAAGGGCGACCTGCGCGCGCGGATTGTCGAGCGATTGCTGGCGGATTTGCACCGCGTGGTCTCGGGCGTGCAGGTGGGCATCACGCTGACGAGCCTGGCGATCGGCGCGCTGGGCGAAGCTACACTGGCGTCGGCATTCCGACAAATCTGGCACGGGACGCAGGGCACGCGGACGGCGTTTTTCGCGCACGCGGCCGCACTGGCCTGTGCGTTTGCGCTCCTCAGCGCCATGCACGTCGTGCTGGGAGAGCTGGTGCCAAAGACCGTAAGCCTCGCGAGAGCGGAGCGCGTCGCCCTGCTCGTCGCGCTGCCGTTCCAGTGGTTCCTGCACACGTTTCGCTGGGCGATCGAACTGCTGGATGGAGTGTCTGGGGTTATTGTGAAAGCGATGGGAGTCTCCTCGCCGGCGGGATACGGCACCGCGCACTCGACGGAAGAACTGCAAATCCAGATTCAGCAGGCAAGAGAGCGAGGGTTGCTGGCGCCGGGCGAAGAAAAGTTCATCGTCAGCGCCATCGAGCTCGGACAAGTCCAGGTGCGCGAGATCATGGTGCCGCGGCCGGACATGCACACGCTTCCCGTGGAAGCGGGCCTGGATGAAGTGATGCGCGTGTTCGCCACGTCGCAACGCTCGCGCGTTCCCGTCTATCGCGGCTCGGGCGATCACATTCTTGGCTTCGTTCATATTAAAGATATGCTGTGGATTTTGTTGGACAGAGAACGGCGCATCGAAGAAAACCTGCCGCCCCCGCCATTCGACCTGCGGCGCGTGTTGCGCGAGGTCTTGATCGTGCCGGAAACAAAGCCGGCGAGCGAGCTGCTCCAGGAGCTGCGCACGCGCCACATCGGCATGGCCATGGTGGTTGATGAATTCGGCAGCATTCTTGGATTGGTTACACTTGAGGACATCATCGAACAGGTGGTGGGCGAGATTCACGACGAGTTCGACGTGATCGAACGGCCGCTGACTCTCGCGGATGGCGCGGTGATTTTTGACGCGGCTCTCAATGTGCGCGATTTGGATGCGCAGTACAACATCACGCTACCGGAAGACCCAGCTTACGCCACTGTGGGCGGATTTGTGCTGGACCAGCTTGGATTCATTCCGCGCGGCGGCGAAAGTTTCGAGTACGGACAGTTTCGATTCACCGTGGTGGAGATGGATGGCCGGCGCGTCGCGCGCGTGAAAATACAGCGCTTGCGTCCGGCCCTGGAAGATGGGCGAGATGTGGAGTCCGGAGCCGGCGCCGAGCAAATTACGAAGAGCACGAAAACCGCGGCTGCGGATTCCTGAAGCAAACCGCGGGATGACCCGACATGTGCTCAGGCGATTGATGCTGGCCCTGCCTACGCTTTGGCTGGTGCTGGCATCCCTTTTGACTCGTGTTGTTCCCGGAGCGCCTGTGGAGCGGATGCCTGGCGAAGGCGCGACGCCATTTCCCAAGCTTAGCCGCGGCCCGTCGCCGGAGGCCCGACCGCGATGGCAAAAGGTGCGCGGTCAGAATGATTGGTGACACGCGGTAGAGTGTCAGGATGGACAAGATTCGGTGGTATGAGCGTTGAGCTTCGTTTCCATCACATAGACAATCATTAAGTGAGTCCACAAAAACACCGGATTGCCGACTACCTGCAGCCGAAAACGCTAACGATGTTGGTGCTCGGGTTTTCTTCGGGCCTTCCCTTTTATCTGGTAGGCAATACGTTCGGCTACTGGCTGCGGGACGAGCACATCTCCCTGACGTGGATCGGCTTTTCGTCCTGGGTAGGGCTTGCCTATTCGCTGAAGTTTTTGTGGGCGCCGATTGTAGATCGCGTCGATTTGCCGATGTTTAAACGGCTGGGACATCGGCGCGGATGGATGATGTTCTCGCAGATCGTCGTCGGGCTGGCGCTGGCAGCCATGGGAGGAAGTGGCACCAAAGCCGGGCTAGGGAAGCTTGTCGCTTTCGCGCTCGTCGTCGCGCTTGCTTCAGCGACACAGGACATCGTGGTTGATGCGTGGCGAATAGAATCGGCAGACGACGGAGATGAACAAGGGCTGCTGGCGTCCACGTATCAGTTCAGCTACCGCCTGGCGCTGCTGACAACCGATTCCCTGATTCTTATCGTAGCCGCGGCCGTGGGCTGGCGCATGTCCTACGGTATCTACGGCGCATGCATGGCGGTTGGAATGATCGCGACGTGGTTTGCGCGGGAACCGGAGCGGGCGCCTGCGGCGGCAAGAGAGAAGGCTCGCGAAGTCCATGGGGCGCTCGGCGGTTTCTTCGCTACTGTGTTCGACGCCGTTGTGGGGCCGTTTATCGCATTCTTCCGCACGCACGGCTGGCTCGCGCTCGTGATGTTGGCAGCGATCAGCCTGTACCGGTTGCCGGACTTCATGATGGGCCCGATGGCGAATCCTTACTACCATGACCTCGGGATGACGAAGCAAACGGTCGGAGCAGTGCGCGGGTCCATTGGACTCATCGCTACGTTTACGGGCATAGCCGCGGGCGGATTCTGCTCGCTGAAGCTTGGCTACATGCGCGCACTCATCATCGGGGGAATTTTACAGGCAGCGGCGACGGCCGCCTTTGCGACTCTCGCTTTCGCGGGCTTGAGCCTTCGTCTCTTCGCTCTGGTCATGGTGGGCGATAATTTCAGCCTGAGCTTTGCCGGCGTTGCGCTTGTGGCGTACATGTCGAGTCTCACCAACCTGGGGTACACAGCGACGCAGTATGCACTCTTGAGTTCAACTTATGCGTGGCTGGGAAAGATCCTGAAGGGATTTTCCGGCGCAGCGGTGGAAAGCCTGAGCCCCACCCATGGGCTCCTTCACGCCTACGGGATTTTCTTCATCGTTTGCGGACTGACCGGCGTGCCCGCCGTGCTTCTATTCGCGGCCTTGGGTTACTGGCACAGCCGGAAGCAGCCGGCCGCCGAAGTTGCTTTTTAATGGTGGGTCCCAGAGCAAGGGCGCAATCAGCGGAGTATAGGTTCAGCGGTCTCGCTGACCAGAAACAATCGCAATCAGATTAATGACCGCAACGGTTGCGTCGGCGCAAAGTGCCACATGTCGAAAGTCAGCCATTCGCTTGTGCTGCAAATCGTTCGCGAGGGTAAATGAAGCTGTTGCGTGCCGCCGCAAAGCTTCGTTGCTCGCTCCACCGGGTTCCGCCGCGAGATAGGCCTCCGTCAACTGATGTCTGGTCCTCAATTTCCAGGACCCAATCTATGTCAACAATGTCAGTATTTTCCCGCGTGTAAAGTTCTTGGAAAATGCTCAGGAGAGTGTTCCGGTCGTCAGCGGAACTGCGAAGAACTTCGTACTCCTTCAACGGCGCGTGGACTTGAACGGCAGCAACCAACTTGTCGGAGAATGAATCGGCAAGGTAGGATTTGCAATTTCAGGCTATTTCGTGAGGACGACAGGGGTGCCGCGGCCGATGCTCAATGTTCGCGAGGCATTTGCTTTATTAATGGCGATTTCCAGATAGCCGCTTGAACCGATGTAGGCGACAGGTTCGCCTGCCTTGCCGAGTGCGAAAGTGTCTACGAACTGGCTCACCGTGTTGGTGCCGACCTGGAGTTTCAAGCCTCCGCCGTTTTGAGCCTCGCCCGGCAAATCCTCTGCGCGAAAATTGGTTACCAAGTTTCCGAAGGAATCGATTCGAAGTACAACACCCTTAAGGCCGTCATCGCCGGGCTTTGGCTTGGGAAGTGCGAAGCGCTTGTAATCGGTAATTTCTTCGCCCATGGAAGCGGTTTGCCAGCCTTTCGAGAGCCACGCGGCAACGGGGGCAAAGACATCGCGTCCGTGGAACGTCTTGCTAAGCGGCTGCAAATAGTAGTGCTCGGCATTGGCGTGCCGCACGACTGTGTTTTGCTCGCGTTCGTAGATGAGCGAAAGCACACCATTATCCGGGGCGATAAAATATTGGCTTTGCGCGCTCACGAGCAAAGGCCGCCGCTCCGTGCCCACGCCGGGGTCGACGATCACGATATGAATGGTCTTCGGGGGGAAGTAGGCGTACGCCGAGCCGATGGCGAGGGCTCCGTCGAGCAGATCGAAGGGCGTCACATGATGCGTAATGTCCACGATGGTCACTTCAGGATTGATCTTGAGGATGACTCCCTTCAGAGTGCCGACCAGGTGGTCGTCGGTCCCGTAATCTGTCGTCAAGGTAATGATGGCGTTGGCCACAAGGTTCTCCCGCCCTGGCTATTTTGCGCGCCGCCCCACGGAGCAGGCATCCCAGCGCATCTATTGACGCTAACGGAGGCTCGCCCCGTCGTCAAGAAATCGCGCGGCCCCTGCTGTGCAATCGCCAACGGCGTGCTTGGGAGGCATCGACCCGCAGAACTAGCCGGAGCCCTGGTCGGGGGCACATTGATGCCACCCGGGATCCGGGAAATGAATGCGGCAAAACCAAAGCCCACACTGAGTGCAGCGGCGCTGAGCGGGCGCTTCGCACGTTACCTGTTGTTGGGAGATTCCTTTGCAGAGCCGCTTTTTCGGTTTCTTCGTAACCTTGTTCATGACGACCTCCCCGCGCAGGAAGTCCGAGCCTAATAGGGGCGATGGTATCGCATGGCGGGGATGGTTTTGCACCGGGATCTCCGCTGAATTATGTGTGGCGGGGGAATAGAGGGTTGGCGCTCCGGAGATTCGAGACGACCTGGCATTGCTCGTGGCTGTCCCTTGAAGGACGCTACGGACCGTTTGATGAGCGTGTGCAGTTCCATGACTCATTGGAGACACTGGAATGACCCCTTGAATCGGCACACGCGCGATGGGCACACTCGCAAGTTTAAGACGGCCACACCATGAAGCAGTCTCGACGTACAAACGCGCTCAAGGTAGCGGGAGGGCGCAGTTTTCGCATCCAAGCGTCAAGCGATGCCCGGAACCACCTTTTCGATGACTGAGAAGAGTTCTTCCACCTTGAGCGGTTTCGAAACGTATCCGTCCATGCCGGCGTCCAAGCAACGCTCTTTGTCACCTTGCATAGCGTGGGCGGTCAACGCGATGATTGGCAAGTGAGCGCCACTCGC
The DNA here is from genome assembly GCA_035310525.1 of Candidatus Acidiferrum sp. Taxonomy (GTDB): domain Bacteria; phylum Acidobacteriota; class Terriglobia; order Acidiferrales; family UBA7541; genus Acidiferrum. The sequence continues at coordinate 88,589 of DATGED010000014.1, forward strand.
TTTCTCTTTTTCGCGTATCTGCTTCGTCGCTTCGAAACCGTCCATTTCCGGCATCTGGCCGTCCATCAGAACAACGTCGAAGGTCTGTTTATCCAATGCCTCCAGAACTTCGAGCCCATTTTGCACGAGCACTGCGTTATGGCCTCTTTTCTCCAGAAGCCGGGCGATCAGCCGCTGGTTCACAGCATTGTCTTCGGCGACGAGAAAAGAAAGCGATCTCACCTGTTCCCGAATCGTATGTCGAGTCACCAGAGGCCGTTTCCCCGGCGCGCCGGAATCGCCGGCCAGGACACGAAGCAAAACCTCACGCAGTTCGAATCTGTCGAAGGGTTTGCTTAAGTAAGCGGCGACTCCAAGCCTCTGGCACCGCGCGGCGTCCCCGCGTTCACCGCCCGATGTGAGAACAACAATCTTGATGTTGTCAAACGAAGAATTCTTGCGAATTCGTTCGACTAGACCAAATCCATCTATCTCCGGCATGTGGGCGTCGGTCAGGACGAGAGGAAGTTGAGCGCCCGCTCCGTGCGCATGCTGAAGCGTTTGAATTGCCTGTGCCGCGCTTTCAACAACCGTTGGCGTCATTTTCCAACTTCTGAGCGAATCCTCAAAGATGCGTCGATTTGTCGCATTGTCATCCACGACCAGGATCGACACGCCGGCGAGTTGAGACACGTCGAGCACTTCAGACGATATCGCAGCCGCTCCTGGCCTAAGTTGAACTGTGAAACAAAAAGTTGAACCCTTTCCCAAGTCGCTCTCCACCCAGATCTTCCCGCCCATTAGTGCGACGAGCTGATTTGCAATCGTCAAGCCGAGCCCGGTCCCGCCGTATTTGCGTGTGGTGGAGGAATCTGCCTGGGAGAAAGCATTGAAAACCTTATGCTGTTTGTCTGCTGGGATTCCGATCCCGGTATCCCGCACACTGAAGCGCAAGATTGTTCCCTCTGCGCTCTCTGCCGCTGTCCGCACACTGACTTCTACTTCGCCCCTCTCGGTAAATTTGATCGCGTTACCGACCAAATTCACAAGAACCTGACGAAGCCGGGCAGGATCGCCGATGACGCCAGCCGGCACTTCAGGAGACACGTCAAAAATGAACTCCAAGCCTTTTTGCTGCGCACTTATCGCAAGTGTCTTGACCACTTCGCCCAAGCTCTTCCGTAAGTTGAAGTTCAGATAGTCCAGTTCTAACTTCCCGGCCTCCATCTTGGAAAAATCCAGAATATCGTTGAGGAGGGTCAAAAGCCCGTCAGCAGATCCCTTGACCATCTGGAGGTATTCCGCCTGCTCGGGACTGAGGTCCGTTTCGAGCGCCAGATCGGTCATTCCGATGATGCCGTTCATCGGTGTACGGATTTCGTGACTGATGTTGGCCAGGAATTCGCTCTTGGCAAGGTTCGCGGCTTCTGCGCCTTCTTTTGCTTTCAGCAATTCGGTTTCGGTTCGCTTTCTGTCGGTGATGTTGAAGAAAGTGACAACAGAACCGATAAATTTCCCGTCTTGCTGAATCGGGTAAGACCAGTATTCCGCGGGAAAATACGTGCCATCCTTGCGCCATAAGACTTCGTCGTCGGCGTGTGATCCATTGCCAAGTCGAAAGGCTTGATAAATCTGGCAGGCTTCCACAGCGTATGGCTTTCCGTCAGGATGCGAGTGGTGCATTGTGGCGTGCATGTTTTTCCCTAGAAGTTCTGCCGGGCTCTCATAGCCAAGCATACGCACGCACGCGGTATTGCAAAATGTGCAAGCACCGTCCAGATCAATGCCATAGATAGCTTCAGCCGTGGATTCGAGCAGAAGCCGAACTTGCTCTTCGCTCTTGCGCCGAGCTCCCTCGGTGCGTTTCTGCTGGGTCATGTCTTGGGCCAAGCCAACAATTCGAGAAGGCTTTCCTTCTGCGTTAGGCACAGGGAAAGCTCGGGCGTGAATGTCACGAATGGAACCGTCGGGTCGTACAACCCGGTATTCCATGTCGATGTGGCGGCCTTGAAGACATTCCGCAAAAGTGATGCCGACGCGTTCCTGGTCCGCCCCGTGCACCGCCTGTAACCAGGATCGGGGGTCTTCGTAGAGGGCCTGGCGGGACCTTCCCCAAATCTCGTCGTAAGCGGGGCTGACGTAACTAATCTGCACCGGATCGAGAGTCATGACGTAGAAGACCTCGGGAATGTTCTCAGCTATCTGACGTAGCTGTTCTTCGGCGCTGTGGAGCTCCGCGGCGTACTGCTTCATATCCTCAAGACGCCGCTGATTTTCGTAACTCACGGTCGCCTGCGCTGCCAGACTGACAGCCATCCTTTCGTCTTGCTTGGTGAAACTGTCCGTGCCCAGCTTTTCAATCAAGTAGAGTACGCCATAGAGTTTCCCGTGAGAGCACAAAGGCACGCCGAGGAAGGACCGTGTGGATTGGTGCGGCGGAGGAAACCCAGCAGTGAGCGGATCGTTGCTAATATTTTCAGCTCGGAGCGGTTGCGCGACGCGAAGTAGTTCTGCAAGCAATCCTTCACCGACAAGCGGAGCACCTAGGCGGCTTTTCGTTTCGCGATCAAACCCCGCGGTGCAAAACGTCTGCAAAGTGGAGCCATCAGGCTTGAGAACTCCGGCGCACGCATAGCGGGCAGCCGTGAGGTTCCGCGCTGCCTGGCACAATTTCTCAAACAAGGGCAACAGACTGCATTCCGAGGCCAGTTGTTGCACGGTTTCGAGAATCACCGAATTCCGGTCCTGGCTTTCCTCCAGTTCTTGAATCTTCTTTTCGAGTTTGTGGGTTACGACTCGCAGGTGCTCACGGTCAAACTTATCGTCCAACGAGACGGAAGCAGGAGGCGGCGCCTGGCCCAATGCGGCTTGCACGATCTCCAAAACCTTTTCCGGCTCGGCCGGCTTTGGGATCGTGAACAAGACTCCGCAGGCCTCTGCAAGAGCAAGCGCCTCTTTTATATGATAAGTTGCGGTTGCAAAAACGACCTTGGTGGCAGCGATACTTGGGTCGGCGCGCAAATGACGAACGAATTCGTAGCCATCCATCGTCGGCATCAAGATATCCGAGATCACCAAGTCGGGGCGTTCCAGGCGGACGCATGCAAGCGCCTCGGCACCGTCGCAGGCTTCGAGCAAGTGGTGCCCCCTATAAGAGAGAAGAGAAGTGAGAAACTGACGGCTGGGAGCGTGATCGTCAACGACCAGAATTGTTGCAGGCTTTTGGACAGAAGCTACAGCTGGTTCGGCAGTTCCTTTCGGTTGTGCTAATTTGCTCATGTGTTGATTGGTGTCCGCAAGCCAGATGGTGTGGGGTTACTCGCATTTGTGGACGGTTCAGTCAAGACCTCTCGAATTTTCTGCGCCAGCGCTTTAGGACGATAAGGTTTTTGAATAAACACGACGCCGGGTTCAAGAACGCCCTGGTGAGCAATCGCATCATTCGTGTACCCTGAAGTGAAAATAACCTTAACGCCCGGGCGAAGCGCCAGGAGCTGTTCGGCCAGCTCCGAGCCACACATTTCCGCCATAACCACATCGGTCAGTAAGAGATGAATTGGCCCTTCAAAATCGCGGGCGCGCTGAAGCGCATCTTTGCCAGACGTTGCTTCGATGACGGTATATCCGATGCTTTCCAGATAATCCCTGGCCATTTCGCGCAAGGAGTCGGAGTCTTCCGCCAAGAGAATCGTTTCGCTTCCGTGGACTGAGGACTTATCCGATTCCTTTGGAGCCAGCGTTTGCCCGGACGGTTCCACTCGCGGGAGATAGACCTTGAAAGCAGTACCGCGGCCCACTTCGCTGTAGACCCAGATGTATCCACCGCTTTGTTTGACGATGCCGTAGACCGTTGCGAGGCCCAATCCAGTGCCTTTTCCGAGTTCTTTGGTGGTGAAAAAGGGATCGAAAATCCGCGCCTGAGTTTTCCGGTCCATCCCGCAGCCCGAGTCCTGCACGGCGATCATGACGTATTGACCGGGAATCACCTGCTGATGTTCTTGCTTGTAGGATTCGTCCAAATCGGTGTTGCGCGCTTCGATGGAGAGGCGTCCGCCTTTTGGCATCGCATCCCGGGCGTTCACAGCGAGGTTCAGGAGCACCTGCTCGATTTGTCCGGGATCGGCGCAGATGCAGCCGAGCGAGGGTTCGACGGAGACCGTCAACGAAATATCGTCACCAATGAGACGAGCCAACAGGTCTTTCGTTCGATTTACAATCTCTTTCAACTCCAAAACCCGTGGCTGGAGCATTTGCTGGCGGCTGAAGGCCAGCAGTTGCCGAGTGAGGTCCGCGGCAGAGCAACCCGCCTGCCTGATCAGTTCGAGTTTCCGTCTAGCGGAATGTTCGGGAGGGTGTGTCTCCAGGAGCACATCCGTGGACCCCAGAATAACTGTCAGCAGATTGTTGAAATCGTGCGCTACCCCGCCAGCTAACTTCCCAATCGCTTCCATCCGCTGGGAAAGACGGAATTGTTGTTCCATCTGCTTTCGCGCGGTGATGTCGACGATGGTGCTCGAAACAAGCACGCCCTCCCGGGTGACGAGAGGTCCCAGACTGATCTCCACCGGGAACTCCGTTCCGTCTTTCCTGCTGGCGAGCAATTCCATTCCCACTCCCATGGGACGTGCGTGAGGCTTCTTCATGTAGCCGGTCCGGTGCCCTTGATGGGAATGCCGAAAGCGCTCGGGAAGAAGCGTCTCGACGGTCTTGCCGATTAGCTCTCCCCGGGCATAACCGAACATGCTGAGCGCCTGGGCGTTCATTTCAACAATGCGGCCTTTTTCATCGGCGATGACGATCGCCGTGGGCGCCGTCTCGACCAGAGCGTGAAACCGGTCCTCTGCCCGTTTACGCTCTTCGATTTCCGTTTCCAACTGGCGGGTGTGCTCCTCTATCGTCCGGAAACGATCGGCGTTTTCGAATGCCAGCGCAGATTGGGCAGCCAGCGCTGCCAAAATATGGGAATCTTCATCGGTGAACTCCAGGGCGGCGATCTTGTCGGCCACGTAGATCCAGCCGTAGACACGGTTCCCGACCTCCAGAGGCACGCCCAGAAAATTGCGAACGGGCGGGTGATAAACAGGAAGCTCCACTCCCGCAGGCTGGCCAAACGGACTGAAGGCACGCCGGGCTTTCCTCTCACTGACAATCTCCTTGAAAATTGGCCCGTCAAAAACCGGGTGGACAAACTTCGCTGTGACCTCAAGGTCTACTCCAAACAATGCGAACGCCCGAAGATGCAAGCCGTCTCCGGCCAGGATGCCAATCGCGGAGTAATTCGCTCCAACAATCTTCCTCGCAGCATTGCCTGCTTTGTCCATGAGCCGGTCCAAGCCGTCCGAATGCGCTAAATCCAGCCCAAGCTCCAACAAGCAAGCCAAACGCATGCTGACATGATCGAGTTGCTTGCCCTTCTCGTAGAAGGCATTGATCAGGAGTGGAATGGCGTCTTCTTTGGTTTGGGTGGGAGCCGTTGCGGTGGGCCTTTGGATCTCCAAACCTAGCGCTTCCTGCACAATCGCGAGCGCTTTTTCAGGCTCGCAGGGCTTTGAAATAAAAAGCGAGACTCCACAAGTTGCACCCAGCGAACGGGTTTCCCGGTCCAAAAAGGTCGCACTGTGAAAGATAATCGGGACTTTTCCCAGAGTCGGACATTTGCGGAGGGCGGAAACGAACTCGTAGCCGTTCATGGTAGGCATCAAAATGTCTGAGATGATGAGATCCGGCTTTTTCAGCTGCGCCTGTTCTAATCCCTCTTTTCCATCGCCAGCTTCCATGACTTGGTGCCCGAACGGCGTCAATAGGCATACAAAGAGCTGACGATTATTTTTGTCATCATCAACGATCAGAATCTTTGCCATGGATGTGGCCTCTCATGTTGCCAAGGAACGGCACAATTGTGCGTAGTGTTAAGAAGACATAAACCTAGCGCCTGAGCAGAGCGAAGGCCGGCGCAACATAATTTCCTCGTTGCAAGGGCGGAGCAATCGAAGCGCCGAAGGGTTCTGACGCCAGGCCATGGCCGTGACCGTGTTCATTCTTCTTCGATCACCCTTTTGATTTCTTCGTAGGTGGTGATACCCTCCCTTACCCTGAGCAGTCCATCTTCCAATAAGGTCCTCGCGCCCTTGGCGCGCGCGACTTCCATAAGCTCGATTTCCGAAGCACCACTTTCTATCTTCGCCTTAACCTCTTTTCCGATGACCAGGATTTCAAAGATTCCCGTCCTTCCCCTATATCCAGTATGGCCGCAGAAATCGCACCCTTTGCCTCTGGCAAGTTTCCTCGCCGAAGGGAGATTCAGTTTGTCGAGCAATTCTTTCTCGGGTTGGTAATCCGCAACGCACCTCGGGCATATTTTTCTTACCAGGCGCTGGGCGAACGAGCAGTTCAGGACCGAGGACAGCAGGTCTCGCGGCACACCGAGCTCGAGGAGCCTGGTAATCGCACCGACCGCGTTGTTCGTGTGCAGCGTGCTGAAAACCAGGTGTCCGGTGAGAGCGGCACGCACGGCAATCTCGGCGGTTTCGGGATCCCTGATCTCGCCGACGTACAAGACATCGGGGTCCTGGCGCAATACGGACCGAAGTGCGGCAGCGAACGTGACCCCACTCAAAGTGTGCATCTGGCTTTGAACCACACCCTCGATCTCGTATTCGATAGGGTCCTCAAGAGACATAATGTTTACCCGCGACGTGGTGAGAGTGCTTATGCACGAGTAAAGAGTGGTCGTTTTTCCGCTACCGGTAGGGCCGGTAGCAAGGATGATTCCTTTCGTGGCACTGATCATCTTTCTGAAGGTCGCCAGGCTATCTTTGGAAAGTCCGAGATCAGGAAGCGAGGGAGCTCCCTTAGATTTGTCCAAAATCCTCAACACAACGTTTTCCCCAAACAAGGAGGGAAAGGTGGAGGCGCGAATGTCGATATGCCTATTCCTTATGACGATTCCAACTCTGCCGTCCTGGGGAATTCTGTTTTTGGAAATATCCAGCGCGGACATGATTTTTATCCTTGAGATGACCGGAGCAACCAGCTTGCGCGGCAACCGCTCCCTGTCGAAAAGCAGCCCGTCAATGCGGAAACGAACAAGCAGGCAATCCTTCTTGGGTTCCAGATGGATGTCGCTTGCCTCTTCCAGGATTGCCTGGACGAGATAGCTGTTGACGAGCTTCATGATGGGAGCTTCTTCCGCTTCCAGCTTGACACGCAGCTCCAGTGCTTGCTTTCCGTACGCGTCTAACGACTGGCCAATATCCTTTTCCCTGGGTACCTCCTTCATCTCTTTCACCAGCTGATCGATCAGAGTTTTTCTCGCATTGCCAACGCCGTACCACTGGTCGATGGCGGATACGATGCTCTCCTTTGAGGCCATGACCGATTCCGTCTTGCATCGGACGAGCGCAGATATCTGGTCGATCGCCCGGATGTCCATGGGGTCGGACATGGCCAGGGTCAAGACGTCTTCGATCTTGAACAAGGGCAGGATGTTATATCGGCGGGCGATCTTCTCCGGGATGAGGTCCAGCACAGTACGGTCGATCGTATAATTCCTAAGTTCAACGGAGGGCACCGGACTTTTTTCTCCGATGAACCTGGAGAATTCTTCTTCGGTTAGCAGTCCGGATTCCGTCAATACGGTGGCAAGGGGCACGCCGTCGCGCTTTGCGCGCGCCATAGCAGATAAAAGATCTTCCTTCGCAACCAAACCCTCGCTGACAAGGCCCTGTTCGACAGAATCAAGGCTCCTTATGTTGACAACGTTTCCGCTCTTCCGAACTCTGCTAGTCATTGGGCTTACTCAGACGCCGATATATCTTTTGACGAGCGCTATGAGTTCGCTCATCTCAAAGGGCTTAGTCACATATTCGTCAGCCCCCATTTCGATTCCGAGTTCCCGGTCCTTCTCCTGCGCTCTTGCGGTTAACATGATGATGGGTATTTGCCTAAACGCCGCGTCAAACTTGAGAAGCCTGGATACTTTGTAACCGTTTATTTCGGGGAGCATGACATCCAACAAAATAAGATCTGGCATTCTGATTTTTGCTTTCGCAAGAGCTTCTTCCCCGGCATTTGCGACAATGCATTCAATCCCCTCAAACTCCAGGGCGAACTTTATGGAGTCCACGATGTCCGGCTCGTCATCCACTATCAGCACCTTTTTTTTATCCATGCGACGTGACTCCCGAAATGGCTGTCTGCTCTCTTATTTCCTTCCTTGCGAAATCAATCAGTTCACTATCCGATGTTCCATCTTCGGGGTACGCGGCGGTAGCGGTAATGAGGGAACGGCTGAATTCTCCCACCTCGGCTTGCTTCTTGTTGATATTCTGCTTGATCCTTCTCAGCATCGCCTGCGCTCCCGCGCTGTCTGTATCGGGTGCAACCACCATTACTTCATTGCTCAACGGGAAAATCTCTATTTTGTCGGTCGACTTTAAGCGACAGGAAACAATCGCTCGCTCGAGGATTGAGAGCACTTGCCGGGCATCCATTTCCTTATGTCGCTCTAATATACCGTCCATATCGCTAACACATGCAATCAGGAGCGACAGTGGAGCAGCTCTCAATTTTGCTTTTGTCAGTTCGCTCTTAAGTGCATGACAAGCCCGCTCCTCATCAATGACCGGGAGAGCAAAAATGAATTTACTTCCCATGCCTTCATTGCTTTCAAACCAGATTCTGCCCGCATGGGCTTCGATAATGCCCTTACTGATCGCCAAACCCAGACCCGTACCGCCCTGTTTCTTTTGCGATAGAGAGTCCTCGACCTGATAAAATTGTTGAAATAAATGCTTCCTGTGTTCCGCACGGATTCCGATGCCAGTGTCGGCAATGGATGTCTCCACATAACCGATCACTCCGTCGGAACTGTTTGGGGCACTGCTTTTTGGAAGCACATCTATGTTTATTTTTCCCTTGGCAGGCGTAAATTTGATTGCGTTACTAATCAGATTAATGAGGACCTGTTCTATTTTGTCGCTATCTGCGCGGATGACAGGCAGATGGGCGGAATAATTGAAATTCAGCAGCAAAGACTTTTTATCGGCTAATGGACCGAGCGTGATTAGCACATGTTCAATCACTTGCTTTAGATCGAACTTAGTCAATGAAAGCTCAAATTTCCCCGATTCAATCTTCGAGAGTGTGAGTAGATCACTGACCAGACCAGCCAGCCTGTTGATATTCCTTTGCGCCATCCGTAGGAATTGTTCTTGGTCCGCTGTTATTTCCCCAGTCTTCTTCGTTAAAATCAGGTCCACGGCATTCTTGATTGAGGTCAGGGGAGTCCTGAGTTCGTGTGCGGCAACGGATATGAAGTTCGACTTCATCTCGTCGAGTCTTCTTAGTTCAGCATTCGAGCGCTTCAGTTCCGCCGACGTTCGCTCCAGCTCGAGCTTGGTCAGGTCACCCTGTGCAACTTGGTCGCGCAACTTTTCATTCGATGCGTGAAGTTCCAGATTCCGTTTGCGCACTCTTTCTTCCAGGTGGACGTTTAGCGATTCGAGCTGTTCTACCTTTGAGACGAGTTTGTCTTGCAGCAGCTTCAAATGCATGTCCCGAACCGCCGAAAGAACCTGAGGGTCTTGAATTGGTGGTTGGGGCTTGTCGTTCGGCATTAGGGCGGCGTCGATGATTTCGAGCAACCGAGTGGGCTCAAAGGGCTTGGTCACAAACTGGTGCGGCCCGCACGTGTCAGCCAGAGCGCGGGCCTCCGGTTCCAGATAAGTTGCCGTGACGAATATGACGGGGGTGTTCACCTGTTCCGCGTCGGCGCGCAAATTGCGCACGAATTCAAAACCATCCATGCCAGGCATCAGCAAATCAGTGATTATCAAATCCGGAGGATCGGTGTGGGCCTTAGAAAGCGCCTCCAAACCGTTTGTGGCCTCCGAGACTCGATGGCCATGGTATCCAAGCAGTGTCGTAAGAAGGTCACGGTTGATAGCGCGGTCGTCAACCACCAGAATTTTCGCCATCACGGGGCCTCGTGTTTCGGAATGCAGTCTTTCAATTGATCCAACAGGGCTTGCGGTTCGATTGGGCGCGAAATAAATTTCCTGGCCCCTTCGAAGAGAGCCCGCTCCCGTTCTTTCGGTGACCAGACGGATGAGGACAGAAAGACAAAGGGAATCGTAGAAAGCTCTGGTAGTGACTGCACCATGCGCAGGAAGTCGTAGCCGTCCTGGTCAGGCATGTGTATGTCGGAAACGATGAGGTCCGGCTTTGTACGCTTGGCAAGGTCGAGACCTTCTTTTGCCGAGAGTGCCGCGTAGACTTCATATCCCGAAGGCTCGAGGACGCTTTTTACGAGGTCGATATTCGTTTGCATGTTATCGACAAACAAAACGACAGCGAATTTCTTGAGTGCCGAAGGCCTTGCCGGTACGCCCTGATGCTGTAAACGCGCTGCAGGTGGAGTGCTTGCCGGATGGGCCGCTCCAAGGTAGGCCCGGACTTGCGCGGGAAATGTCTCTGGATCGAGTGGTTTGGCGATATAACCGCTGAAGCCCGAGGCCAGAATCTTCTCTCGGTCACCAACCATGGCGAGAGCTGTCACCGCGACGATCGGAATCTCCGCGCACTCAGCCGTCTCCCTTAAGTGGCGGGCTACTTCATATCCATCCATCCGGGGCATGTGGATGTCCAACAGGATCAAGTCGGGCTTTTCGCGGCTTGCCTGTTCGACGCCTTCCGCACCGTCGCGCGCTTCCAGGGCTTGGTGGCCGAATGCGGTCAGCAGGTACACCATGAGCTGCAAATTCGTCGGATTGTCCTCGATTACGAGTATGCGAGCCGTGGGACCTCCTCCAGGGCGGGGATCGAAACGGTGAAGCGGCTACCCTTTCCGTATTCGCTTTCAAAGGACACGCGTCCGCTGATCATGCTGGCCAGTTTTTGGCTGACATGGAGGCCCAAGCCGGTACCTTCGTAAGCGCGCGTGGAAGAGCCATCGACTTGCATGAAGGCCTGGAAGAGTCTTGCTTGGTCTTCCGGCCGAATTCCAATGCCGGTATCCACCACCATAATTTCCGCAAAGAGATTGCCGTTGTCCTGCCTCCCGCGCAGTTCGATCCGCACGGAACCTTTGTCGGTAAATTTGATGGCATTGTTAGTCAGGTTAATCAAGATTTGAGTGAACGACCGGCGATCGGTGCGGACTATGAAATCGCGGTCCGGAACGGCCACTTCAAATTTCAGGTTTTTCCCCTCCGCAAGCGTTCGCAGAGTCGCGCTGACTTCCTCGATGATGGACTGGCAATTCAAGGTTTCCATGTTCAGCTCGACTTTGCCGGACTCGATCTTGGCGAGGTCCAACAGGTCGTTGATGAGAGACAGCAGGTGCCGGCTGCTGGTCTGAATGGTGCGCAACTGCTTTTCCTGGTCCTCGGTGAGCGGCCCGGGCAACTTCATCAACAGCGTTCCGGTGAAACCGATAATGGCATTCAGTGGAGTGCGAAGCTCGTGGCTCATACTCGCGAGGAACCGATCCTTTGCCAGGCTTGCGTTTTCCAGCTCCACGTTTTTCTCCTGTAGCGCCTGCTCGAAGCGCTTGCGTTCCGTAACGTCGCGAGCCGCCGCGAATACACCTTGAAGTTTGCCGCCTTGGTCGTTAAAAGTGGTTGCGTTGTAACTTACGACGATTTCCCGGCCTGATTTCGAGCATGCGGTCAGCTCATAGTTGGTGACTCGAGTTTCGCGCAGAACCAGGCGGATGCCTTCCTCCGCGCGTTTAGGATCCGTGAAGTAGTTCTTGAAGGGCGTTCCAATCAGTTCTTCGCGCGTGCAGCCGGTGAGTGCCTCCATCTGCTGATTGACGTCGGTGATAATGCCAAGCGGGTCGGTGGTCATTAGCGCGTCGATATTCGACTCGATGAGCGATCGCGTGTAAGACTGCGAATCGCGGAGCTGCTTCTCCAGGCCTTTTTGTGCCGTGGTATCGCGGGCTCCCGCCAGAATCCCCAGCGCAGTGCCCGCGGCATCCGTGAATATGCCCGCATTGAAACTAACGGGGATCCTGCGGCCATAGCGGGTGATGAGAATTAGTTCGTAACCGATGACTCGTTTCTCGGCGAATGTTTGAAGCACTCCAGCTCGAGCGCGGTCGCGCTCCGTAAAGTACTCCGAGAACCGGGAGTTAACGAGATGCTTGCGAGAGTAGCCTGTAAGCCGGGTAGCCTCTTCGTTTACGTCGGTAATAGCTCCATCGGGCGCAATTGCGAAGAGCGCGTCTGCGGAAGCTTCGATCAGTGATCGGTTATAAGCTTGTTGTTCGGCAAGCTGCAAGCCGAGCCGCGCTTGCTCCGAGATGTCGCGCGCCGATGCAAAAATCCCTTGAACCTGCCCATCGGGCGTGCGGAAAATCGAGGCGTTGAAGGACACCGTGGCTTTGCGCCCCGTTTTCGACTTGAGCACCAATTCGTAGTTCGTGACCGTCGCTTCCGTCAGCGTTTGCTTTACACCAAGGTCTGCCTTGTCGGGCTCTGTAAAATACTGCTTGAATATCGAACCGATCAGTTCCTCCCGCGCATAACCTGTCATTCGGCACATCTGTTCGTTTACGTCAGTGATAAAGCCGGTGGGGTCGACCGTGATCAACCCGTCCACGGAGCTCTCAATGAGGCCCCGCAGGTAGATTTGTTGCTCACGAAGTTTTTCTTCCAATCGGACCCGATCGGTGATATCGCGCGCGGACGCAAATATTCCGCGTACATTGCCCAGCGGATCGCGGAAGACCGAGGCGTTGAAGGAAACTTGCAGAAGGCGGCGCGTCCGGGAGATCAGGGTCAACGCATATTCAGTCACAACACCAGTGTCGAAGGTTTGCTTGACGCCTTGAGTCGCCCGTTCCGGTTCGGTGAAATATCCCGCGAAGGGGCTGCCAATCAGTTCATCCCGGCCGTAGCCAGTCATGCGGCACATCTGCTCGTTCACGTCAGAAATAATTCCAGTCGGGTCCACGGTCACCAGCCCGTCGACAGAGCTTTCGATAAGGCTGCGGTTATAACCCTGTTGTTCCCGAAGTTGTTGTTCGAGCTTCTTTTGTTCCGTGATATCGCGTGCCGCCGCAAACACGCCTTGAAGCTTTCCGGACTGGTCATAGAAAGTCGTGGCGTTATAGCTGACCACGGTTTCTTTGCCTTTTTTTGAGCGGCCCGTGAGCTCATAGTTTGTTACTTTGCTTTTCGCGAGTGAGAGCCGAATACCCTCCTCAGCGCGAACGGGATCCGTGAAATGACTCTTAAATGGAGTGCCTATCAATTCTTCGCGCGTACAATCGGTCAGCGCCTCCATCTGCTGATTCACGTCGGAGATGACACCGAGAGAATCGGTAGTCATCAAGGCATCGATATTCGATTCGATCAACGAGCGAGTGTAGAACTGCGAAGCCTGTAGCTGGCCTTCAAGCTGCTTTTGTGCGGTGATATCTCTGGCGGAGGCGAAAATTCCACGGACATCCCCCTTGGGGTCGCGGAAAACGGCCGCGTTGAAGGATACTGGGATTTGCTTTCCACCGGCAGCCTGCAGCGTGAGAACGTAGTTGGTTACGGAGTTTTCTTTGAAGGTCAGGTGGACGCCTTCAGCCGCACGTTCTCGCTCGAGAAAATAGTCCGGGAATGAGGAGCCAATTAGCTGGCTCCGGGACTTTCCAGCCAGCTGACTCATGGTCTCGTTGACATCGGTGATGGCCATCTGTTCGTTCACGGTCACCAGGCCGTCCACCGACGCTTCGATCAGACCGCGGTTATAGGCTCGCTCTTCGGCCAACTGTGTCTGCAAGCGGGCCTGGTCCGTAATGTCGCGAGCGGAAGCAAAAATCCCACGAACTTTTCCCGTATCGTCTTTGAAAATCGCAGCATTAAACGAGACAAGCAATTCCTGGCTATCTTTCTTACGCAGGGTCAGTTCGTAGTTAGTGACGGCGCCTTTGTCAAGGGTTTGGCGCACGCCATCGGCGGCGCGCTTCGCGTCCGTAAAGTATTGCTGGAATGCTGTTCCGATGAGCTCCGTACGGGAGTAGCCCGACATACGGCACATCGTCTCGTTTACGTCCGTGATGCTCAGCACCGGGTCAACGGTGATCAGGCCGTCCAGCGAAGCCTCAATCAAGCCCCGGTTGTAACCGCGCTCTTCCACAAGCTGGGATTGCAAGCGAGCCTGTTCTGTGATGTCGCGTGCGGAAGCGAATATCCCTTTCACATCTCCAGAAGGATCACGGAAGACCGAAGCGTTGAAGGACACACGCAGCCGCGATTCGCTCCTGCGAGCCAAAATGAGGACATACTCGGTGACTACGCCCTTTTCGAAAGTTTCCTTTACGCCGGCGGTGGCGCGCTCGGAATCCTGAAAATAATCTGCGAACGGGGTGCCGATGAGCTCCTCGCGGAAAAGCCCGACATTCGGCACATCTGCTCGTTGACATCGGAAATAGAGCCCGAGGGATCGACTGTAATTAGGCCATCCACCGATGCCTCGATCAGGCCGCGGTTGTATGCTTCCGAATCCCGCAGTTGTTGCTCAAGCTTTTTTTGTTCAGTGATGTCGCGCGCCGCAGCGAATACTCCTTGAAGTTTCCCTGCTGCGTCACGGAATGTCGATGCATTGTACGAAACTACAGTCTTGCGCCCATCTTTGGAGTTTGCTGTCAATTCATAATTGGTGACGCGACCTTCGCGCAAGACCAACCGTATGCCTTCTTCGGCCCGGCCCGGGTCCGTAAAGAAATTCTTGAAGGGCGTGCCGATCAGCTCTTCGCGGGTATAGCCCGTCAACGCCACCATTTGCTGATTCACGTCGCTGATGATGCCCAACGGATCCGTAGTCATCAGCGCGTCGATATTTGATTCAATCAGTGAGCGCGTATAGAACTGTGTGGCCTTTACCTCTTCGGTCAGGCGAATTTCATCGGAAATATCCTTGGAGATAAGCAGAAACCCTATCGGTTTTCGCGAGGAATCACGCCGTGGTGTGATTACGACACGCGCTGTGAATTGCTTCCCGTTCTTCCGGCGCCGATTGATTGTTCCTTCCCATTTTCCGTCCCGCAAAGCGGCATCGAGCAGCTCGCGAGGCTTGCCGCTCGCAACGTCCTCAGGCGCATGAAGGATCGAAGAGTTTGCTTTTCCCACCACCTCTTCCGGCTCGTACCCGTACAGTCTTCGAGCTCCCTCGTTCCAGAGGAGGATCTTTCCGTCCAGGTCCTTGCCGATGATCGAGTACTCTGTCGACGATTCGAGGATGTTGGCAATGAAATCGACCGCTTCCTTGGCATTTCCCACGATGGCGTTATCAAATAGCTTTGTCTTGCGAATCTCTTCGGCAAAGCGAATCTCGTGAGAAATATCCTTGGAGATCAGAAGGAAGCCGACCGGCTTGCCCTGACCATCGCGGCGGGGAGTTATCACCACACGCGCACTGATCCGCCTGCCATCCTTGCGTACTCGCCCGATCACTCCTTCCCACTTCCCGTCCCGCAGTGCGGCGGCCATGATTTCGCGTGGCTTTCCTGTAGCCACATCCTCGGGAGTGTGTAGAACCTCGGAATTAAGCTTTCCAACTACCTCCTCGGCAGAGTATCCATACATTCGCCGTGCACCCTCATTCCAAAGCAGGATCTTTCCATCCAGATCCTTGCCGATAAGGGAGTACTCTGTCGAAGATTCGAGAATATTGCTGACGAATTCAACCGCTTGCTGCGCGGTCGCCAGGATAGAACTATCGAAGAGGTTCGATCTCATTGTTCCTTCCGCTTGCTCCGATTCAAAAGATTACCGACCAAAACCCACGCCGAGGTTTTCCTGGCTGTTCCAACCTGTAGGCCAAGCCGCTGCTTTTCGACGTGAGTCAACACACGAGGTTTCCGCCCCAGAGGGAGCTCATATCACTGGAAGGGAAATGGAATCGTAGCTAAGTTGCCCGTTCCCAGAACAAGTCGAACTACGCAGACCCGCCGACATCGGAGGGCATCACGGAGAGGTTTCTTCTTTATACGCCCAACAGTCTTTCTTAGCAAGAACCCTGTGACTCTGGTGTCGAATCGATTCACACAGTGCCGTATCGAGATCTGCATGAAATCAGGAGGACATCCTTTAGGTGATGTACGCCTTGGTGACCAACGGCCGATGACATCAGCGGAAGATCGGAGTACCGCTGTGGCAGAGCAGGATCCAGAGTTTCCTGGGCAAACGTGGACAACAATTATGCAGTGAGCTGCAAGTTCGCGGCGTTGGCCTCGATCACGGGCATGCGGGCCGGTCACAATTCTGGATGGATTTTGTGGGCGTTCCAGGTTCGAAACTCTGACTGCATGGATTAGTGCGGGGGAATACAGTCAATCTGTGAAGCGTACGCAATGGGAGGTGTAAGTCTACGCCAACTGGCTGCGAGATTTGATCGTTCGATTGGCACTGTGCAGAGCTGCATCCGACCGTATCAAAAGGCTTCCACACAGCCGCTGCCATCCAGTTGGATTGAAAAGTCATCTTGATCGCTTCCAGAGGGGCAGCAAAGAATTTGGATTGATACAACCGGCCGTTGCCGAGTTCGATGCGGACTCCCGAATTGCAGGCAGAGTACAATTGCCTCACGTTGGAACTTCAGATGAAAGCTACGGTGAAAGGGGAGTGGAGTCATGCCCGAGATTATCGACTGGCAGCAATCGCCGCGGCGCCATCGCCGTCTGCTTTTCGTCGTTTTTGCCATCGTTGCCGTGGTCATTTTCTGCGGCCGGACGGCGTTATCGTACTACGTTGACGCCCTCTGGTTCGGGTCGCTCGGTTACGGGGACGTGTTCCGGAAGACGCTCACCTTACAATGGATACTCTTTTCGGCATTCTTCGTTGTCACGTTTCTTTTTCTTTACGGATGGTTCCTGGCGCTGAGGCAAGCTTGCCAGCCCGATTTGCCGGAAGATCACGTACTTTTCATCGGCGGACAGCCGTTGAAGCTACGGGTCGCGCGCATCTTGAGCTTGTTGGGTCTCCTGGTCTCGCTCCTTGTCGCCGTCACGACGGGGGCCAGCAACATGATGGAGTGGCCGACGTTCGCGCTTTATTGGTATGCGACACGCGGGACCAATGGCGTCGTGGATCCGATCTTCAGCAAACCGATCAACTTCTATCTGTTCACTCTGCCCACATGGCAGTTCATCACCGGCTGGCTGCTGACGCTGGCTGTCGTTTCCTGTGTATTCGCCGTTTTCTTCATTATCGTTACTGGCAGCACACGAATGCTCTTGGGCCGGCGAGGCAGATACACCCCGAGGCCGTGGCGAGGGTTTTCCATTGCGTTTGGATTCTTGTTGCTGATCCTCGCGATGCGCACGTACATCGCCCGATTCGAACGATTGTGCGACGAACATACGATTTTTAGCGGGGTCACTTACACGGATGCTCACGTCATTCTTCCGGGGATGCTCGTCGTGTGTGCCGCGTTAGTTCTCGGTGCTGGGATTGCAAGCATCAACGTCGTGTCGGTGCCGCGCATGCGCTGGTTGGTGGCAGCGGTCGCGCCAGCCGTGATCTGTTATCTCGTCCTTCAGATCTTGGGCTGGTACGTCAGCATCTTTATTGTGAAGCCAAATGAATTGGTTCGCGAGAGACCTTACATCGCCTACAACATTGACCTGACGCGGCAGGCTTATGGATTGAACCGCCTCTCGCAACGCGAGTTTCCCGCTGAGACGACCGTCGAAGCAGCCGACCCGAGCAACAATCAGGCTACACTGCAAAATATCCGTCTGTGGGACTGGCGCGCACTCCAGGATACGCTGCGTCAGATTCAGGAAATCCGGACCTACTACGACTTTCCCGACATCGATATCGATCGCTATGAAATCAACGGCACAACGCGTCAGGTGATGCTTGCCGCACGCGAGCTCAACGTCGATAAGCTCCCGGAGAGCAGTCGCAATTGGATCAACGAAAAACTTATTTATACGCACGGGTACGGTATAACCATGAATCCGGTGAATGGGTTCACACCAGAAGGACTGCCGACGCTGATTTTGAGTAACATGCCCATTCAGAGCACGGTGCCGAGCATCGTTGTAAAGTACCCGGAGATTTATTTCGGCGAGCTCACCAACACCGACGTGTACGTGAAGACGCGGCAACAGGAATTCAATTATCCCCAAGGCCAGACGAACAGTCTGACGTCCTACCAGGGCAATGGCGGTATCCTCCTCGGGGGTTTCCTTCGGCGCCTCCTCATCGCGTCCGACCGAGGTGACCTGACGAAACTCCCGTTCAGTGACGATATCAACCGGGAAAGCCGACTGCTCATGCGTCGCAACGTGCGCGATCGCGTGGCAGCGCTCGCGCCATTTCTCACCTATGATTCGGATCCGTACATCGTCGTCGGCGACGACGGCCGGCTGTGGTGGATTATGGACGCGTTTACGACCTCAGACAGCTTTCCGTATTCGAGCCACTCTGCTCTCGGTAACACCCTCATTAACTACGTGCGGAACAGCGTTAAGGTGCTCATCGATGCCTACGATGGAAGCACGACGTTCTACGTGTTTGACCCGCAGGACCCAATCATCACGGCATATCAACAGATTTTTCCTGCTCTATTCAAGGACGCAGCGACCATGCCACCAGCACTGCGCAAACACGTGCGTTATCCAGAGTTGTTGCTCAAGATGCAGGCGGCCGTCTACGGCCTTTATCACATGACGGATCCGCAAGTGTTCTATAACCGTGAGGACCTTTGGACAGTCGCTTCGGAAGTGGGCATGGACGAGTCCGGTCAGCAGAGGACCCAGGCGATGGAGCCGAACTTCGTGCTGATGAAGCTGCCCGGTGAGGGCGCTGTCGAGTTTGCGGAGATTCTGCCGTTCACGCCGGCGAACCGGAACAATCTGATTGGCTGGATTGCTGGAAGAAGCGACGGCGAGAAATATGGTACGTCGGTGGTCTACGATTTCCCGAAAACGAAACTCGTCGACGGCCCTCTGCAAATCGAAGCCCGAATCGACCAGAACGCACAGCTATCGGGGCAGCTGACGTTGTGGAATCAGCAAGGTTCCCACGTGCGACGAGGCACTCTGCTGGTCATTCCATGCGGGCGCGCCCTTTTATATGCGGAGCCGATTTACCTGCAAGCCGAGCGGAGCCCGATGCCGGAATTGCGCCTGGTGGTGCTTGCGCTCCAAGACCGACTCGCATACGGACCGACGTTCGCCTCGGCGATGGGCGCACTTTTTGGAGGAGAGGCATCGTCGATGAGCGTCGCGACAGTCCCCTTGGAACAAGAACGTAAAACAGAAGGATCCGCCACGGCGACCAAACCCGCGGCGGATCTGAAAGCGCTCGTTGCTGGAGCGGCCAAAGACCTCGCCGACTACCAGCGACTAACAGCGGAAGGCAAGCTCGGCGAGGCTGGGCAGAAGCTTGAAGAGTTAAAGCACAAGCTCGACGAGTTGAGCGCACGTCAGAAATGATTGCTTCTCTGAACAGTTGCTTTGATACTTGTGTTCGTGTGACTTGGGCCTGTCGGTACCGAGACCCGCGGTTCACATTACAGCTGCGGGCATCGCAAACCATGTCAGCTCTGTCATACTGTTTTTAAGCGCACTTCACCGTTCACTCCGACGAGCGGTCTTTTTCGGATTCTTTGATCTTGCATCAACGACCATGGCTCGTTTGTACTCTTTCGGTCCGCTTCAGTCCGACCCAAACACCTCTTCGAGCAAACTTCGAGCAGGATTACTTCTTCGATCTCCCTTTTACTCAAACTGGGATGCATGCGTTTCGTCACGGCTGCAATTGTAGGTGGAAATTGTCCCGGATGAATCCTGCCGTTCTTCGCCAACAAATGGGTCACAGCTCTGTTGCGATGACGGCAAGATATACTGGGGAAATTTCACTCGACAAGGTGCAAGAGGCGTTTTCCAAGATGGAACTGGAAAATATGGAAGTTATTGGAAAACGGCCGCGCTGTACCGGCAGTCGTTTAGTTGTGTATAATCAACAAACTAGAGGAATGAGCGGGCGTCGTACAATGGCAGTATAGAAGCTTCCCAAGCTTCGGACGTGGGTTCGATTCCCATCGCCCGCTCCATATCGCGCCGTGGGCCTCGCGACGAACGATAACTCTCGACCAGCGCCCAGTAGCCATGGCGCTTGCCAACCTTGTTGCGATAGCAGCGACGCAAGTACATGCATCGATCCTACGCATGGCTACTCTACTTTCAAGAGGCCTGGTCTTCGCTACAAAGACTTTTTCGCGGGACACGCCATACTTCCTGAGAATTCGCACTGAGGACAGGAAGGTTTAAAAATCTGTAGGTTAGAATTACTCCGAAAAGGTGCTGAAAAAATATTCAAATCACCTCAGGCTGCGGAAGGCGGGTTGGTCCTCAAGATTTTCTACCCGATTCTGCCGTCTTGTGGCGCAGGGGAGACCTATCTCTGCCTCCGAGTGTACTCATCACGGGAAAATTGACGTCTAAGTTTGGTTTTATTCCCTGAACGCAAATGCGCCGCTATTTTCCGAGTTGGTATTCCCCCGTGAGCCCGCAACCCGATGACGAGCAGCTGTAGGTGCCTTTTCCCTTGATGCCTTTCAGTTTGCCGGTACCGCCTGTAAAGGTCCAAGTGCCGTCCTCGTCCTGCCCATACGTTCCCGTACCTTGATGGCAGGCAAAGACCTTATCTCCACTGTCCATTGTTATTACCTGACAGCCACGGGCTTGAACGGTGCTTCCGCTGACCTCATTCGTTATCGTAATCACCGCTTCTACGGATTTTGTGCCTTCGATTTCCATGGGCTTTGTGAAGGTGCATTTGACTTGCAGGAGGGCCAGGTTGTGGTCGGGAAGATCGCCGACGGGGATTACGTGCTCGGGATCGGGCTGGCCACATTGGGCGGTTGCGGAGAGTTTGGTTTGCGCAGCGGCTGTGGCGGCCACGAAGCACACCAGGGCAATGGCGATAAAGATTCGACGGATAAGTTTACCTCCTTGAACTTTCCTTGGGGCCCCTCAGGGAATAGGCAGAACAGTAGGTTTGGCGCGCAGGGATGTCAAGCTGGAGACCGCATCGAGTGCCGAGGAGGATGTAGAAATCAGACGGTTGCATTCGTGTGGTGCGCTTCAAGCGTCCTTCTCTAGTGCCTCGTTATTGCACTACTAGAGAAGCGGACCGGGCAGGCTATGAGACAGGCTCTCTGGTTGACCTGCAGCGCTAATCGATACCTATCCCTTCACCAAATCCGGCAGTCATTCCTGAAAAGAGAGCGAACCGCGCACAAATTTCCATCGCGCACTGCACAGCATCGATTTCAGCGGTTGATCTTTCTTGGGGGAGGGAACTGCTATTTCTTCGCGTTCAACTCGTCGCGGACCATCGCTTCTACGACCGGTTTCAATATTTCTCGCGTTACCGCCTGGAGCATCTCCGGGCTCATCCTCGAAAGTACCTTGGCCACCATTTCGTCCATGCTTGGTTCCGCGAGATGTTCGCTCGCGTGGGCCTGGGGAGCTTCTTGCACCGCGGTTTCCGTAACAATTTGCGCTTCTTCGCGAATCGCCTCCACGGTCGCCGCGGGCAACGCTGCCTCTTCCAACTTCGCTTGGACGTCCTCGCTTAAGGCCGATGTAAGGCTATCCACTGTCGCCGCGGGATCTTCTTTCGTCGCCGTGGGTTCTTCATGGACCACAACTTCCTGTGCTTCGGCAACCGAACTTGCCGCCAGCTCACCCGGTGCGGGCGCATCCCACGTCGAGGCCAAACGGTTCGCTTTCTGCGCTTCCGTGTCCCATGGGCTCGAAACTGCCGAAAACCACGCACTCTCCGCGGCCTTTACCGGCTCGGGCGCAACTTGCGGGGCTGGTTTGGCCGGCTCCGCTTGAACTACCTCCGCTGCTTGTTCCTTCGGCGCCCCCACTGATGGCGCAGGCGATTCCATTGTTGCCGTTTTCAGACCGCCTTTGTGATCAAGCGCGGAGGCCCACGCCTCTTCCGAATATGGCGCGGCTGCCCCCGGCGCTATTCTCGTCTCCCCGACCGGCGCATCCGTGACGATCCCGCCCACGCTTTGTTCCGTCTCCGCGGCTTCCTCGAAATTCGATTTCTCTTTTTGTGGAGCCCAGGATTCGCTTCGCCCCTTCCGCCCGGGCGCTTCAGAAAACGCCGTTTCCCGCCAATCCTTCACAGGGCCGCTGGCCTCCTCCGCGTCCAACGACTCGTCGCCGCCATCAAGCCTCCACCCGGCGCTATGCGGCTCTTCTTCCTCAACGGCTTCTTCCTCTTCTTCCTCGCCCGACTTCCAATCTCTCTCCAGTTCCGGTGGCGCTGTCGTCGCGTACCCGAGATCTTCCTCTTGTTCGCTCTCTTTTGTTTCCAGCAGACTCCCGAATGCCACCGGCTGCGACCCGGCGTCGATCTTCACCGGTTGCGGCAGCTCTGGAAGCGCCGGAAGCTCTTCGAGAAATGGTTCGCTTTCCACGGCTGGCAATGCCGGAAGTGCGGCCGGCGTACTCGCATATCCCTGGGAAGCCGGCGCAACCCTTGGCGTCAGCATTTCCGCGACTCGTATCGGCTCTTCATGCGCAGGCCGCGGCGGTGGCCCACCGCCAACATGCACGCCGGCGCGAGCCAACGCGGACTTCACCATCGAGATCAGCGGATCGGGTGGCACAAACGGCTTCTTCAGAACTCCGTCCGCTCCAACCCTTTGTGCCTCTTGTTCATCCAGCGGGTCGAACGCTCCCACAAGCAGAATGACCGGAATATGCGCCAGCGTGCTGTCCGTTTTCACGTATTGGCAAACTTCATATCCGTTTCGAACCGGCATGAAGACGTCGGCAAGCACCAGGTCTGGCTTTATGTCCGAAATTTTCCGCACAGCCGCTTCGCCGTTGCCCACGGCAACAACGTCGATCCCTTGATCCTTCAGGGCAAGCCCCACCATCTTCTGGATGTTGCTGTTATCGTCGGCAACGAGAATTCTAGCCACCAAACAACCTCCGGATGTCTCTCATCCGTTTCTTAATCCATCACCGCCGCGCGTTCGCACTGAGCATGACACCCTTTGCAAACACCCGCTCACAGTGACTCCCAAGTATTGGAGCATTCGGCGTATTGGCCGTCAATCGCTTCGCAGTCCTAGTGTGTCGGAAGTGGATATGGCGTTCCTGACCCCTCCCAGGGCCCCACTCAGCCAAAAAAAGAAGGGGTGTGGCCCTCGCCACACCCCTTAATTCCTTGCATCCGCTATTTCCAGCGAGAATCTACCAGGGGACCAGCTTGCGCATCCCCTTCTTCTTTTTGCTGCTGGATTCCTTTTTGTCTTTGTCCTTGGAGTCCTTCGAATCGGCGCTTTTCGTCGCATCGCCGGTTTTCGCTGCCTCTGCCGTGGGCGCTGGATCTGCTGCCGGCGCTGTACCTGCGGCCGGCGGGTCGCTCTTGGTGGACGCCCCGTCCGCCGCTTCTGTGCCTGTGCTGGTACCTCCCGCCGCGGCCGCGTTTGCATCCTTTGGCGGATCGCCCGTCGCCGGAGCGGTTGCCCCGCCATCAGCTCCCGCTGGCGCCACATCCTCTGATGCAGCCGATGAGCCTGCCCCTCCGTTTCCGCCCGCTGTCACGGTCGTCACAATTCCGGTTGTAGCTCCCCCAGGTTTTGACTTTCCTCCGCCCGTCAGCAAGTCCGCTGCGGACATCGTGTCCGATTCCGGCGCAAGGTTTGGCGCTCCCGTTCTAGCTGCTGAATACATTTCCGCGCCTGGCCCGCTTTTTATCAATCCCATCGGTTTCATTAACAGGCTGGGCTTCGACCTCGGCGCATTCTGTTCTGCCGTCATCCAGGCCAGCGCCGTTGGGTCTGGCTGCGGTATCGGCGCTCCAATCTCCTTCAGCTTTACTTTGGCGTCCCCCGCCATGCTCGAGAGCGGATATTCCCGCACTATTTTTGCGTAGTAGATCGCCGCCACTTCCTTGTGCTCGCTCCTCTCCAGTATGTCTCCCAGCATCCACAACGCGCGGTCGGATTTGCTGTACAGCGGGTATCTCTCCGACACCGTCAGCAGCCTTGCCGCCGCCGCCCTCTTGTCATCCTTCACGTAGTAGAAGTACCCGATCCGGTAATCGCCCTCCGCCAGTATTTCCTGAACTTCCCTCAGCCGCTGCTGCGCCTGCGGTGCCAGCGGATCGTTCGGATATTTTTGCAAAAAGATTTGAAACTCATCCTCCGCCGCAAGCGCGTGAGACCTGTCCCTATCCGGCTTTTCCATCTGCCGGTAGTGCGCCATGGCTACCTGCATTTGCGCATACGTCGCTTCCGGCAAGAACGGGAAGAACACTTCGAAGTCCTTGTAGCCGGAGATCGCCAGCGCCAGGTTTGAAGTCCCGCCCTCTTTGTAGTACGAGTCCGCGATCGCCAGCTTTGCCTTTGCCAGGTACTCGCTGTCCGGATACGTATTGATCAATGTCTGCATGTTCAGCCGGCCTACTTCCTGCCGGCCGTGCTTGATGTCCTCCATCGCCTTGTCATACAGAATCTTGTCTGGCTGCGCGTTGTTATCCACGCTCGTCGATTTATTGATCTTTTTCCTTTTGTGGAAAATCTGCGCGCTGCTTGTCGTCGCTCCCATCAAAAAAAGCGCCCCTAGGACGCAGCACGCCGCGGCATTTCTCTTCACGTATCGGTTGCAGCTCGCACTTCTCACCGTTTGGCCCAATCTTCACCTCTTTCGCTTCTTTCGGGTTCCTCGCCGCGTTCCTCGGACAAACCTCTTGGACACTGACCCGAGACGCACCAACCCGTTTTGCCATCCGACCGCTGGGAACAATTCAGTATAACCTGAACGAAAGGTCAGGTGGAGCAAGAACTTTGCCCCTCCGGACGGGTCCTCCCTTGCGCCCACCATCCCTCACCGTCTGTGATGCGTTCCTTCGCCCTTTCGGGTTGCCTCACTGTGTTCTTCTTTTCTCTCCTTAGTAGGGGCGCAGCATGCTGCGCCCCTAACGCCCAGGCCCCCAATTGCCTCACGTCCGCCCTCCCGCTGCAAGCCTTCCCGCGCACCACCCGCTCATTTCGTTGTAGAATTTCCCTCCAGCAAGGAGGCTGCCCCATGAACTCCACTCTCGCCTTGGATCGCCGTGCATTTCTCCGTACAAGCGCCGCTGCTGGCGGCGGCCTGCTGGTTGCACTCTATCTCCCCGCGGCAAAAGCCGCCTTGTCTTCCCAGGCTCCCAAACCTCTGCCTCTCGCTCCTTTCGCCTTCCTCAGAATTTCGCCCGACGAGTTCGTCACCGTCATCTCCAATCACTCGGAAATGGGGCAGGGAATCTACACCGTCCTTCCCATGCTTTTGAACGAGGAACTTCAAGCGGATTGGTCCAAAATCCGCGTCGAGTCCGCTCCCGTTGATGCCGTCTACAATCACACCGTCTTCGGCATGCAGATGACCGGCGGCAGCACCACCACCGCTTCCGAGTGGGTCCGTTTCCGCCAACTCGGTGCCGCTGCGCGTCTGATGCTCGTAGCCGCCGCTGCCCGGCAGTGGGGCGTTTCCGCGGACTCTTGCAAGGTCGAAAAAGGCGTCGTTCTTCACACTCCCTCTTCTCGCAAGGCGACCTACGGCTCGCTCGCGAGCGCCGCCGCCTCTCTTCCCGTCCCCTCCGAAGTTCCCCTCAAGCCCAAATCAGGGTTCACTCTCATCGGCAAGCCCACCAATCGTCTCGATACGCCGTCGAAGACCAACGGTTCCGCGCAGTTTGGTCTCGACGTTCATCTTCCCGGCATGCTCGTCGCTGTCGTGGCTCGCCCTCCCGTTTTCGGGGGAAAACTCCGCAGCTTCGATCCTGCCGACACCCTAAAAGTTTCTGGCGTCAAGGCCGCCGTGCAGATTCCTTCCGGTGTCGCCGTCATCGCCGATCATTTCTGGCCCGCCAAAGTTGGCCGCGAAAAACTCAAACTGGACTGGGACGATGGCCCCAATGCCAAGCTCTCGACCCCGCAGATGCTCCAGGACTTCTCTAAGCAGTCAGAGACTCCCGGCGCCGTGGCGCGCAAAGTCGGCGATCCCGCTTCCGCTCTCGCCTCGGCTGCCAAAAAAGTCTCCGCCACCTACGATGTCCCCTACCTCGCTCACGCATGCATGGAGCCTTTGAATTGCGTCGTCGATCTCCGCTCCGGCAGTTGCGAAATCTGGACCGGCACGCAGTTCGAGACCGTTGACCGCGCCCGCGCCGCTGAAATTGCCGGCCTTCCGCCCGATAAAGTTCAGATTCACACCACGCTTCTCGGCGGCGGCTTCGGACGCCGCGCCAATCCTGCTTCCGATTTCGTCGTTGAAGCCGTGCACGTTGCCAAGGCCGCCAAAGCCCCCGTGAAAGTTGTCTGGACTCGCGAAGACGATACGCGCGGCGGCTGGTATCGCCCGATGTGGTTCGATCGTTTCTCCGCCGGTGTTGACGCCGAAGGCAATCCCGTCGCCTGGACCCATACCATCGTCGGCCAATCCATCGCGCAGGGCACCTTGTTCGAGGCCATGATGATCAAAGACGGTGTTGACGCTACTTCCGTCGAAGGTGCCGCCGACCTTCTCTACGGCATTCCCAATCTGCAAGTCGATCTGCACACCCCCAAAATCGGCGTCCCCGTCCAGTGGTGGCGCTCCGTGGGCCACTCCCACACCGGTTTTTCCGTCGAAGCCTTTTTCGATGAAGTCGCTCACCTTGGCGGTAAGGATCCCTATCAACTCCGCCGCAAGCTCCTGGCCGCGCAGCCGCGCATGTTGGCCACGCTCGATCTCGCCGCGCAAAAAGCCGGCTGGGGCGCTCCTCTGCCGAAAGGCGTTGGCCGAGGCATCGCTACGCATTTCTCTTTCGATAGCTATGTCGCGCAGGTCATCGAAGCTTCTGTGGAGAAGGGTGCCGTACGCGTGCATCGCATCGTTTGCGCCGTGGATTGCGGCACCGTCGTCAATCCCAACCAGGTCAGGGCGCAGATGGAAGGCGGCATCATCTACGGTTTGAGCGCCGCGCTGAAATCCGAAATCACGCTCGAAAATGGCCGTGTCCAGCAGAGCAATTTCCACGACTTCGAAGTGATTCGCATGTCCGAAGCGCCTCCCATCGAGGTGCACATCGTGCCCAGCGACGAACGCCCCACCGGCGTCGGCGAGCCCGGTGTGCCCCCGGTCGCTTCCGCTCTTGCCAACGCCCTTTTCGCCGCCACCGGCAAGCGCGTCCGCCATCTCCCCATCCGCCCCTCCGACCTGGCGTAACGCCACATCTTTATCCCCTCGTCTGTAGCCGCCCTCTTTAGAGGGCGGGCTTTCCTGCCGCTCTCGCCGCCGCCCTCTATCCCTCGTAGGGGCGCGGCATGCTGCTCCCCATACGCCCAGGCGCCGCATTCCGCCCGCGGCCACCTCCGCTTTATCCTTTGTAGCGCCGCCCTTCAGGGCGGCATCTGTAAGTTCTCCCCCTCGTTATTTCCGCGAGGCCCAATTCTCGAACCGCAGGCCGCTAATCCGCCTGAATTCTTTCTCATTATTCGTCACCAGGACAAAATCTTCCGCCTTTGCGTGAGCCGCGATCCACAAATCGTTGTTGCCGATCATCAAGCCTCGCCGTTCCAAATCGGCTCGTATCCGCCCGTATTCCGCGCACGCATCTTCCGGCAACGCAAGCACCGGGATCAGCGCCGCCAACTCCTCTAGCGCCCGCATGGACGCCTCTCGCTGTTGGCTGCGTTCCGCCCCATAAAGCAGCTCGCCTCGCGTAATCACGCTCATCGCTGTCTCGCCCGCCTTCAGCTTCCGAAAACGAGCCAGAACCTCCGGCGCTTTCTTCTGCCGGATGTAGATGCAGATGTTCGTGTCCAGCAAATAACGGGCGCTCATCTTCACAGACCCTTGCGCCTCTGCGGCGGTTTGTCTTTCCGCTTTCTCGGAAGCATGTCCTTCGGCAGGTTCGCCAGTATTTCGAACGCCCGCTCCAGCCCTCCGCTCTTTTCCCGAAGCACAATTTCGTCCCCCCGCCGGCTGATTTCCAGCTCCTTGCTGTTCACCCGAAATTTCTTTGGCAGCCGCACTGCCTGGCTGTTCCCCGACTTAAACACCCGCGCCGTAGCCATCCTTCACCTCACTCAATTGTATATACGCCACCGGATATACAAAGTCAATCCGCCTCCGCCCGCACTCCACCCACCATTCTTTGTCATTCCCAGCGAAGCGAGGACCCCTTCACTAACGCTCGTACTTTGGGTGATGAATCTGCTTTTTATTCTCTTCTCATCGTTTCTCCGCCCTCGCCGCCCGCTCCCTCTACCTGGCACCTGACCTCCTGCTCGTGCCCTTCATTGCACGCCCACTCCTCTCGTGCTAGTCTCTGCTCTTCCATGCCGGACCAACCACAAAAACGCTCCAACCGCATGCTCTGGGTTGGCCTCGTGCTCCTCCTTCTCGCCATCCTGAGCAACCTGCTTTACTTCCTCAAAGTTCCCGCCGCGTCCCTTCCTTGGGTGAACCTGATCCTGCCCGTGCTGGCGCTGCTCTTCCTCTTGGTCGGATTGGTTCGCGCCTTCGCGCAATCCCAAATCTATCGCGGCAAAATCTGGGGCTCCATGGTCCTCGTTCTCGGCCTGCTCTTGGTCGCCGCCTCCACACTCCTTTTCGTCGGCGCCCGCAAACTTCCGCGTTCCGGCGGCGCGCCGCAAATCGGCCAGCGCGTACCGGAATTCACGCTGGCGGACAGCACCGGCCAGCCCACCTCCCTCACCCAACTTTTCTCCGCCTCCGCTGGCGCTCCGCCGCCCAAAGCCGTTCTGCTTGTCTTCTATCGTGGTTACTGGTGACCGTACTGCAACCTCGAGTTGCGAGGCATCCAGGAGAATCTGCAAGAGTTCGCCGCGCAAGGCGTGCGGCCTGTGGCCATCAGTGTGGATTTGCCCAAAGAGTCCGAGAATCTGCGCAAGAAACGAGGCTACACCTTCACGTTTCTCAGCGATCCGCTAACAGAAACGATTCGCCGGTACGACTTGTTGCACAAGGGCGCCGGCCCCGAAGAGCATGATATTTCTCGCCCCGCCGAATTTCTCGTCGATCGTTCCGGCATTGTCCGCTGGGAAAACTTCACGGAAGACATCCGCGTCCGCCCCCGCGCCCAAAAAATGCTGGCCGCCGCCAACTCCCTCCACTGGTAAGCCCAGGCGCCTGGTGGCACGCCCTTTCCTGCCCGTGCTCTTCACAACCCCTGCGGCCACCTGTAGCCGCCCTCTTTATAGGGCGGGCTTTTACTCTTCCGCGTACGGGCCTTCCCACTTCCGCGTACGGGCCTTTTCCTCCGCTTTATTCTGCCGTCGCCACTCATCCGCAATGTCACTCATTGCATCGCGGACACCTTGGCGCCACAACGCGAATTCTCTCCCAGGAATCTGCATTTTCCGCAGCGTTTGCCATCTTTCATGAGGGGAAGGGCCTTGTCTGCACCGACAAGTCGTTCCGCATCACTCTCATTGCCTCTCACCCAAACTCCCCATTCTCCGCCGCCACGCCGCGATTCGTTTGTCACCACCCCCGCGCTGCGCTATCCTAATCGCTGTACCCCGCATCTGGAGGCCCCCAATGACCCAATCCCTTCCGTCCCTTGACCCGCTATTCCAGAGCATCGTCCTCGCCACTCTCGCCATCGGCCTGCCCATTCTCTTCGTCCTGGCCATCCGTTTTCTCTGGGACCGCAACCTTCAACTCGGCCGTTCCAAAGAACTCGAAAAGCTCATCTGGCAGTTGCACCGCATCGCCAGCGCCCTCGAGCATCAACTGAGTTTGCCATCCACACCCGTCCAGCCGGGCACCGAAGAGCCTCGCGACCTCGCCTATCTCCAACAGCGTCCCGCCCAGCCGACCGCCGCCACGCCCGACGCCGCAACTCCACAAGCCGCTGCCACCACTGCCGCAGCCGCAACGCCCGCCACTGCCCAGGCCGCCGCGCAACAATCCCCAGCAGAACAGCCTGCCGCCCCAGCTAAGCCCGCCACCCAGCAGCCTCCCCGCGCCGGCGTCAACTCGATGTTCGGCATGTAAACCCAGTTTTTCCCGTAGTTAATCCTGGCTGTGCTCTTCGCCCTCGTGGTCGCGGGCCGTTCGACCTAGGTCCTCTGTAGCCGCCCTCTTTAGAGGGCGGGCTTTTACTCTACCGACGATTAGATATTTGATACTGGGTACTGACTAGTTCTTCGTATCCTCTTCATTCCTCGCCACTTAAAATTGCCCTTGATTTAATTACCATTTCGTGCTATAAGCTTATGTGAATTATCTCTGCGAGCCTAATTCTGGTCCCCAACGCTACCATTCACTCCGCCCGCTAGACTCCGCGCCCGTAACCGCTTTGTTTTCCGCACCTTCCGCGCTCTTTGCAAGAGTCCGTATCAATCTCATTCCATTGAACTTATGTTTCCTTTGTTTTCATACACTTGCGCACTCATTTGCAGCGTCCAAAACCATAACTCTTTTATTTTCAGATTCTTGCGCACTCTTTTGCGAAAACACCCGGGTGGGGGGCCCATCTTTCAAGCTGCAGCGTTTTGAACCCTCTCTTCGACTTCCCGCTCTCGACTTATCTCGAAAAATATCCCGTCTTCGCGCGCACCTTGATCCCCTCGCGCTTCGGCTTGATCACAATTTTCCGGAACGTGTCGTCCTTCAACGCGTCCTTCGGGTAGTAGCCCAGCTCATACGAACTTCTCAACTCCTCCGCGATCTGCCGGAAGTACGTATGTGCATCGGTCTTCTCCGCATCAATATGAGCGCCCCCGGTCTCGCTCGCGATCCGGTCCATCACGCTCATGCCATACTTGTTCCTCGCCGTCAGCTTTCCGTGTTCTTTTTCCGTGTACCGGATCGTGTAAACGAGCACGTTCTCGCTTTGCGCCGTTTCAATCGTCGTCATCATGTCGTGCGAACTCGAATTGTCTTCTCCATCGCTGAAAAGCAGAATCGCCCGTCTCCCATTCTCTCTCGCCAGCTTTTCCGTGATCGAGTAATAGATGGAATCGTAGAACGCCGTTCCCAAGTCACGCGACTCCTGCGGCCCAATCTCCGGAAATCTTCCCGTGCTCTTCTCATACCGCTTCCAGTCGTCCAGCAACGTCGCCCCCGACGCCGAAAAATCGCTCACCATCCGGATGTGATTTCCGAATCCCACCAGAAACACGCGATCCTTCGGCCCCAGCACGTCCTTGAAAAACACTTCCAGATCTTTTTGATGTTGCTTCGAGAAATGGTCCTGGCTGCCGCTCGCATCCACCACCAGTCCCAGCGTCAGCGGTACATCCACGCTCCGCGCGAAGTAGGTGATCTTCTGCGGCACGGCGTCTTCCAGAATCTCCACATCGTCCTTCGTCAGGTTGTCGACAAGCGCCCCGCGCTCATCCCGCGCCACAAACGCCACATTCACCAGGTTCACTTTCACCTGGATCTGCGCGTTTTGCGCGTGCAGCAGGGCGGACCCCAGTACGACGCTCGCCGTCAAAACGCTCAGCGCCGGCGCGAGAATACCTTTTCGCCGAAATGCGCTTCCGCTCATTCTTGTTTCCTCACCCCATATCCAGACTTGACTAAATCCGAAAGTAAGACGGCCTACCGCGATATCTCTTTCATACGCTATCAGGGCATACGCATTCTACGCGGGCAATGTTCCCCGCATCCTTCACTAGCTTCTTTCCCTGTTTCACTCGCCTTGCCTGGCTCGCCGCAGCTTAAGTCCCCCGCAACCGGGAATATTTTCGGGTTCTCCGCGGTATCGCTTGGTGGTAGTGTGTATTCGACATTCGGCTTCGCATTTAATCCTCAAGGAGGGTGCGCATGAATCGTGCTTTGGCCCTGCTGGTTTCACTGGCATTTATGCCCGTGGCCCCGCCGCTGGCGCAGGAAGTACAGAAACCTGAACTCGCAAAGATTTCGCTGAAGGTAGGTGATGTCGCGCCCGACTTCACGCTTGTCAGCAATCAGCGCACGACCGTAAAGCTCAGTGACCTTCGCGGCAAGAAAAACGTCTTTCTCGCCGTGTACGTCCTGGCCTTTACCGGCGGTTGAACGAAACAACTTCAGGCGGTCCAGGCTGGAATCGCCTCAGGCAAGATCGACACCTCGGATACGGAAGTCTTTGGAGTCAGCATCGATAGCCCCGCCGCGAACGCGGCTTTTGCCAAGCAGATCGACGTAAAATTCCCTCTCCTGAGCGACATGAACCACAAAATGCTCACCGCCTACGGCATCCTGAAAACCTATAACGTTCAGAGCCAGGAATTCCAGTGGGCGCAGCGCGCCAACATCGTCATCGATAAAGAGGGAATTATCCGCCACATCGAAGAAGGCGACAGCGCCGTCGATCCCAACACCGCCGTCTCCGTTTGCACCGACCTGCATAAGAAGCAGGCCGCGAAATAAATTTCTCTTGGGCCGCCTCGAGCCGCGGAAATTTTACTTCTGCGACTCGAGGTTTTAGTTTCTATGGGACCAACATCATGTTTCTCGTGACGAAACCGCGGCCTTCACTCCTTCGAGGGGACCAGCTTTACGCTTCTCTTGACGAAAGCGCAGTCTTCACTCCGGCCTTTCATACAACACGCGAAATCTTCTGGCGGGCGGCTCTTCGTCATCAAAATATTCTTCAAAGCTTTTCTCTTGGAGCCCCGCGCGAACAAACTCCGCCAATTCGTCTCTCGTCAAAGGCCACGGCAATTGTCCTTCCGGCTCCTGCAGCTCGCGGCCCCTCACGATCGTGAGAAGTTTTCCTCCCGGCGCGACAAGGCCGGAGATTTTGCGGATAGCTTGGGCGCGAAGTGCGACGGGGAGAGCTTGCACTGTGTTCGCCTCGAACACAAAATCAAACTTGCCTTCCCATTCCACCGGCGGCCGAAACAAATCCGCGGCAACGTATTCCACTCTACTCATCGGAAATCTTTTCTTCGCCGTCCGGATGGCCGTCTCGGAAATGTCAAACGCCGTCGTCTCGAATCCCCACGCCGCGAGTTGTTCCGCGTCATCGCCAAGTCCGCATCCGATCACCAGCGCTTTTTTCCCCGCGGTCGCTTGTGGATTCGATTTCCAGAATTCAATCAGGCTTGCGTTCGCTCCGCGGTCGGCCCACGGCACGACGCTCCTGCCTTCTTCTCCTTCTCGATACAGCTGTTCAAACCATCCGGTGGGGTCGCCCTTCCCGATGAATTCCTCCGCCAGTTCCCGCGCTCTCTTTCTGTCCGTCATGTTCCTCGCCAATGATTCACGCGCCATGGGTTTTTCATGGTACCGCTGCGGTAAATGCGCGCAGCACCAGATTGTGTGCGCCCTCGCTTCCGGAAAGCAAGGATCGTAAGCTGCCGTCAATCGTTCTTCTGTGCCCGCTCGGAATCAAGAAGGCGACCGGTCCTGCTAGTTATGATTTGCAGTCCTGCTAGTTATGATTTGGATGAATGCTGCACAAGTTTCCTTCAATCCGTCGTACTATCGAGAGGAAGCGACATCCATACGGAGGAAACTCATTGGGCTCAGAACGCCGTCGCACGCCGAGATATACGTTCATAGCCAGCGCCGAACTCATCGAGGAAACTTCCGATGTGCGCATCGCCACGCGGGTGAGCGAGCTGAGCCTTAACGGCTGCTACCTGGACATGATGAATCCGTTTCCCGTCGGAACTCTCGTACTTGTGAAGATTTCCGCCGGCGAAGCCTTTTTCCAGGCCAAGTCGAAAATCGTTTATGCGCAGACGAATATGGGCGCGGGCGTGACCTTTCTGGAAATCGAAGCTACTTACCAACCGGTGCTGGAGCGCTGGCTGGACGAAGCTATGAAAGGCAATCAAACGCGCGTCGGCTGACCGCGTTCGCTGGTTTCGCCCATTACCTTTCCTCTGTTCTCTCGCTCCTCCCCCTGTAGTGCAAGACCGCCTATCTCCTATGCCGAAGAAGGAAGCGGGGCAGCGGCCCGACTCCCGCGATGCTCATCGCGGAAGGGAGCGAGATTGTTGGCTCGACGTTGAGGGTTTAGCGGGTGGCAACCCAGAAGTTAAGGAGTCTGCGCGCCTTGGGTTTCCACGTAGACGGCGTAGAGAGATTGGCTGGCGGCCATGAAGAGGCGGTTTTTCTTGGCGCCGCCGAAACAGAGGTTGGCGCAAGTTTCCGGGAGATGAATCTTGCCGATCAACGTTGAGTCGGGCGCGAAGACGTGTACGCCGTTATAGCCGGAGCCTCCCCAGCCCGCAGCGGACCACACATTGCCATCGACGTCGCAACGGATTCCGTCCGATGAGCCGGGAGACATGTTCACAAACATGCGCCCATTTTTGAGGCGCGTTCCATCCACCACGTCGTAGGCGCGAATGGGACGAGGATCGCCGTTATGCTTAGGATTTCCGCTGTCCACGATGTAAAGAAGTTTTTCGTCCGGGGAAAAGCAAAGACCATTGGGCTTATCCATGTCGCTGGCAACGACGGACAACTCGCGTGTTTTTGCGTCGAGCCGGTAAACCGCTGTCGGCAATTCGAAAACGGCCTTGTGGCCCTCGTAATTGGACATGATGCCGTAGCCCGGGTCGGTGAACCAGATCGCGCCATCGGAGTGGACGACCAGGTCGTTCGGAGCGTTGAGTTTTTTTCCTTGATAACTGTCGATCAGGACCGTAATTGAGCCGTCGTGCTCGGTTCGCGTCACGCGCCGCGTGTCGTGCTCGCAGGTCAGCAGCCTGCCCTCCCGATCCCGGAAATTGCCGTTGCTGTAATTCGAAGGACTGCGGAACACGCTCACTTCTCCAGTTTCTTCGAGCCAGCGGAGCATACGGTTGTTGGGGATGTCGCTGAAGAGGAGATAGTGTCCCTCGCCAATCCAGACCGGCCCTTCCGCCCAGCGCGCGCCAGTGTATAGCCGCTCGACAGCCCCGTTGTTGACCTTGTATTTTGCGAAGCGCGGGTCAACTACTTCCACTGCGGGGTCCGGATATTCGACAGGATTTTTTTGTTGTTCTTCACCGGCGAGCCCAAAAGGAGCAAATGCCAGCGCCCCTGCCGCGCCTGCCGCAACATTCATAAACGCGCGTCTCTGCATTGGTTTCCCTCCGGCGGGAAATTCCGCCCGACGCACAATATCACGGGCGGTTCTGCAGTGACATCCACGTTTCCTCGCCGGCAGGGTATTAAGGAGTATGGATTCCCGGCTTCACAGGCATCCCGACATCCTCGCGCAATACCAGATTCGTCACGCGAACCAATTATTCCGGGCACACTCCCGGCTGTGAACTATCCTGAACTTAGCTACTCGCGACGTGGTTTCTCCTTTCGCTTCTACCTATGGAGCCGGTACTCGCATGCGAAAAGCTTTGGTCTTTTTCCTTCTTGCGGGCGTTTGCGTCGCCGCGGCCTGGCGATATTTCCGCCCCGATTTTTCATTCAGGGCTGATGCTTCCAGCGAGGGCGGGTTGCCGGCCAGTGTGCTCGTGAACCGCGACGGCAGGGAAGTGAAAATCATCCGGGGGGTGGTCAGCGAGTCGGACCTCTTCAAAACGGTTCGCCGGATCGTCAAGGATTAAGTGGAACGACGTCTGTGATTTACACATCTGGTGCGGGTCGCATCTCCGCAAGCACCCGCGCTGCGGCGATGACAGTTTGCAATTGATGAAGAGCGCGTTTTACGAGGACGTCTACCCGCAAGGCATCACGCTTTAGACAAAGGGTGTTTGATCAATCGCCGACTTGGCGCACCTCCGGAGTAATCTTGAATGGGGAGTCGTGTCGGCCCTCTCTCTGTATCAATCAACGTCGAGGTCAATGATATGTCGCTGAAGATCTTGATTGTAGACGACGATCCGGTAAGCCTGAGAGTGATGCGGTCCTTGATCGTCTCGCTCGGCCATACTGTTCTGACCTTCGAGGACAAGCTGGAAGCCGAGGAACGCGCCGAGTGTCAACGGTTTGACGTCGTCTTTCTGGGAATGCGCCTGCCCGAATTGTATGGGCTTGAAGTGGCCCGCTTTGTCCGCAACACGGAAATGAACCGTGAATCAACGATCGTGATGCTGAACGCAACCGACGATATCGAGAGCCTGCGCATGGCTTTCAGCGAAGGGGCGGACTTTGTTCTCACCAAGCCACTTACGGCCGCCCGGATACTTCCGATGCTGGCAGCCATGGAGTCGCCGGGATGGAAAGGAAAAAGACACGCGGCCCGGTTGCCGCTTTTCACGGATGTTGTCTGTAAGTCCAATGGCAGGGAGTTCCGCCTGCGCAGCATGAACATCAGCCAGAGCGGGATGCTGCTTCAGCCTTCGATCGAGGGGAAGATCGGCGAGGAAGTTGCGCTGGAGTTTAAAATCGCGGAATTTCGCGCTTCCTTGGATGTTCGCGCCCGCATCACACGCAAGGAAGGAACGGACCGTGTGGGAATGGAATTTGTGAATCTCGCGCCGGAAGATATCAACGCGATCCAGCTTTACGTCCTGGGCCGAATGATGAAGCCGCAATTGTCCCATGAACGCGGAACTTCCCGGAACATCTGGATGGAACAGGGATTTTTTACGGAGTCCTAGAAGGCGTAGAAATCCGTTCAGCGAGATTAATTTTGCAGCCTCAGCCTGCTGATGGTGCCCCGAGAGTCCGCGTTTCTTTTCCTGCGCATTGATAGCGAACCGCAGCTAGTCGTCGCGCGGGAGAGTAAGCGTGGATCAGCCGCCCGCCGAGAAGACCACACTTAGCTGATTTATGCTGGATTTAGGTCGCATCGCGGAGAATCGTTGTCCGCGCGAATCGATCCTGGATTGCGGCTGGCGCTGGTGCGCGTTGGCGCTGCAAACTGCGCAATCCAGCGGAAGATGAAGTATGCTTCGGGTTGGTGCTGATTTGAAAATTCCCGGTTCCAGGGAGTCTCGTTGAATTACTCCGCGCTCTTTCGCTCGGCGCTCGTGGCGCTCTTGCGCAATAAGATGAGAAGCGTGCTGACCGTGTTGGGCATCACGATTGGCATTGCGGCAGTGATTTGCGTCGTGGCCATCGGAAAGGCCGGACAAGCGCGCGTCGAACAGCAACTGAACAATCTAGGCGACAATTTTGTGTGGATAGAAGCGGGAGGACGCGCAGTCAACGGAGTGCGGACAGGGACGCACGATACCAAAACGCTCGTCTACGCCGACGCCGTGGCGGTCAAGAACCAGGTTTCGCTGATCAGGAGCGTTTCGCCGAATGTGGACGATCCTGTGCAGGTGATCTACGGCAATCA
This sequence comes from Candidatus Acidiferrum sp., assembly GCA_035310525.1. GTDB lineage: Bacteria > Acidobacteriota > Terriglobia > Acidiferrales > UBA7541 > Acidiferrum. The sequence goes on from DATGED010000014.1 coordinate 125,782, forward strand.
GAATTGGCACACTTCTTACAGGGGAGTTTCGCCCGAATACTTCGAGATTAAGCGCTGGTATGTTGATCAGGGCGCGGTATTTTCCCAGGACGACGTAGACCGCGCCGCTGACGTATGCGTTTTAGGGCGCTCGGTGCGGGATCAACTCTTCGGAGTGGAAGACCCGGTTGGGAGAGTGATTCGCGTGAACAGTCTTCCGTGCAAAGTCGTGGCCACGCTTCAACCGAAGGGGCTGTCGCTTTCCGGGCAGGATCAGGACGACACCATCATTCTCCCGTTCACTACGGCACAAAAGAAGCTGAAGGGAATCACCTGGCTCGACGATATCCTGTGCTCCGCTGTGTCCCAAAATGCCGTGAAAATGGCAGGGCAGGAAGCGACCGCGGTTCTGCGAGATCGCCATCATCTGCGTCCCGAGGAAGAAGACGATTTTAATATCCGCAATCCGGAAGACATCATTCAGGCGCAGCTCGACGCCAGCAAGACTCTGACGATTTTGCTCATCGCCATCGCATCGGTTTCGCTGATCGTGGGCGGCATCGGCATTATGAATGTGATGCTGGTTTCGGTCACGGAGCGGACGAGGGAAATTGGCGTGCGAGTCGCGGTTGGAGCCACGGAAGAGGCCATCCAGCTTCAATTTCTCGGAGAATCCATCATGTTGAGCCTGGTCGGCGGCGCCGCCGGCGTGCTTTTTGGAGTGTTCGGTTCGTATATGGTGGGACAGACATTGCGGTGGCCGATCGCGATGTCGCTCGAGTCAATCGTTGTCGCGGCGGTGTTTTCGGTGGCTGTGGGCGTCTTCTTTGGGTATTACCCCGCGCGTAAAGCTTCTCTACTCGATCCCATTGAAGCGCTACGGTACGAATGATAGTTCGTCGAAAAATTGATACCAGGGACTGCTAATGAAGATTAAGAGTCGGTGGCTGATACTCGCAGGCGTTGTAATTGTCGCCGGCTTGATCGCCTTTTTCGGGCTGAACCGAAGCGCGCAAGTGCAAAACTTCACCGCGAAAGTCGAACGCGGCGAGATTGATGATGTCGTGGAGGCCACCGGAACGATCAACGCGGTCATCACCGTCCAAGTCGGCTCGCAGGTTTCGGGAACGATTGCCAAATTGAATGCCGATTTCAATTCGCGCGTGCACAAGGGCGATATCGTGGCTTTAATCGATCCTTCTCTTTTCAAAGGCGCTTTGCTGCAGGCGACCGCCGATCTCGAGAATGCCCGGGCAAACCTCGTGGCAGCACGCGCCAATCTGGAAAAAGCGAAGGCCGGCTTGGTGCAGACCAAGGCGGATTTCGATCGCACCGTGCAGTTGACCAAAGATGGAGTGATGAGCCAGCAGCAGCTCGATCTTGCGAAATCGAATTACGACTCCGCGAATGCATCGGTCGGAGGGGCGCTCGCGAACGTGACGCAGGCGCAGGCGCAGATCAGCCAGAAGGAGGCCGCGCTGGCCGTGGCGAAGACGAATCTGGATTACACGGTCATCCGATCGCCGATTGACGGCACGGTAGTGGCCCGGAATGTGGATGTCGGGCAGACCGTGGCGGCTTCGCTGCAGGCGCCGACGATTTTTACCATCGCGCAGGACCTCAAGAAAATGTGGGTGTACGCCAAGACGGACGAGTCGGACGTAGGGAACATCAAGATTGGAAAGCCTGTATCGTTCAAGGTGGACGCGTTTCCGAAGGACACGTTTCATGGGGTCGTGAGCCAGGTACGCATGAACGCGACAACCGTGCAGAGCGTCGTCACCTACGACACCATCATCGAATTCGCCAACCCGGACTTGAAGCTCTTCCCGGGCATGACGGCCTACGTGACGATTCCCGTGGACACCGTGAAAAACGCCTTGAAGCTGCCCAACACGGCGCTGAGATACAAGCCACCAATGACAGCGGAAGAGGTTCTGGCTGTTTACAGACAGTATGGGATTGAAGGAAGCGATCAGAAGCAGAGCGGCGAGGATCGCACCGGAGCTGTGACCGTGGCGGAAGCAGCCACCGTGATCCCGCCTCCCCCGCGCGTCCCGAAAACGGATACGGCCGTCGTTTGGAAGCTGGGCCCGGGCAACACCATGGAGCCGGTCAAGGTCTCGCTAGGGATCACGGATCACGCGTTCACGGAAGTGAAGGGACTCGTGAGAGGTGACTTGAAAGAAGGAGACGAAGTCATCATTCGATCCATTTCACCAAAATCGCAAGGCCCAGGCGCGTTGCGGCGATAAGCGCGGCACTCACCCAATCCGGGGAATCGATGGCGGCAATCAACCAGATCCAGGAAAAGTCAGGCGGCGCGGCGGCGAGGGAAGTCATCCGCGTCGAAGAGCTGCACAAATATTACGAACTCGGCGAAACTCGCGTGCACGCGTTGCGCGGCATAAGCCTGGAGATAAGGCGCGGCGATTTCCTTGCGATTATGGGCGCGAGCGGCAGCGGCAAATCCACGTTCATGAACATACTCGGGTGCCTGGACCGGCCCAGTTCGGGACATTACCTGCTTGAGGGAACCGATGTATCGCAGCACGACAAGCGAGCGCTGGCTCTGATCCGCAACCAGAAGATTGGATTTGTGTTTCAGGGATTCAATCTGTTGTCGCGCACCACGGCACTGGAAAACACGGAGTTGCCGACGCTCTATACGAAAATAGATAAGTTGGAGCGCGAGAAGCGCGCCGCGGATGCACTGGCTATGGTCGGGCTGGCCGAACGCGCGCAGCATTTTCCTTCTCAGATGTCCGGCGGGCAGCAGCAACGCGTGGCGATCGCGCGGGCGCTGGTGAACCGGCCATCCATATTGTTGGCTGATGAGCCGACGGGAAACCTCGATAGCCGGACTTCCGTCGAGATCATGGAAATTTTTCAGAACCTGAACGACAAAGGCCTGACGATCGTGCTGGTCACACACGAACACGACATCGCTCAATTTTCCAGGCGCGTCCTGGTGTTCCGCGACGGAAAGATTCGCAAAGACGACCCAGTGCTCAACCGGCCGCAGGCTTCTCAAGTTCTGCAGAGTCTGCCGACGCTCGAGGATTAGTGGTGATTAAGCCGACGCTCGGAAATTAGCGAAATTCGTTTGTAGATAGCGGGTGGAAACCACGGGTCAGCCGACGCCAACAGGACTCTGGCTTGCATTGAAGGCGATTGGAGTATTTTGGGGATTTGGTGCCGCCAGGGCAATGCAGGCGGGCCTCACGCCGGTGTGGCCGGGAACTTCATTATCCAAGCTGTTTATCCTGGGTTTAGACTTGAGGCGATATTCTCGCTTGCGGACGGAGCAGCAGGTTTTCTGAGCTGAGTCACCCGCAGAAGGATTGATTTCCGGAAAAGCTTTGCATTGCGAGGGAGGCTGCATGAAGTCACAAAGTTTTGGACGGTTTGCAACAGGCCTGATCTTGTTCGGTGCGTTTTCAGTTTCCATGGCCGCTGCCGGCGGTTATCACCTCTTGAAGAAATACAGCTTCGGAGCGGCGGAGGGGAGCACGCGAGAGTACTTCGATTACATCACGGTGGATTCCGCGGCACGCCGCGTGTATCTCTCGCATGGAACGGAGATCAAGGTCATCAACGCGGACACGGGCGCCCTGATTGCCAACATCACGGGATTGAAACAGGATCATGGCGTTGCAGTGGCCAGCGAGTTTGGGCGCGGTTTTATTAGCGACGGCGCCGAGGGTAAGGTTGTGATCTTCGATTTGAAGACGCTCAAAGTGATTGGAGAGGCCAAAGCCGATAAGGACGCCGATTGCGTCGCGTACGATCCTTTTTCGAAACGCGTCTTCGTGATGGAAGGCGATCCGCACAGCGCGACCGTGCTTGACGCGAAGACAGGCACGGTCGTGGGCAAGATCGAACTTGGCGGCGGCCCGGAGTTCGCCGTTGCGGACGGCAAGGGAACGGTTTTCATCAATTTGGAAGACAAAAGCGAGCTGGTCGCCGTTGATTCCACTTCGCTGAAGATCAAAGCACGCTGGCCCGTGGCGCCCGCCGGAGGACCGACGGCGCTGGCCATGGACGTGGCGCATCACAGGCTATTCAGCGCAGGCAGGGAACCGCAGATGATGGTGGTGCTGGACTCCGAAAACGGAAAGGTCATTCAGTCGTTTCCGATTACCGCGGGCGTAGATGCCGCTGCATTTGAACCAGGGACCGGATTAATTTTTGTCTCGACGCGCGAGGGCATGGTGCATGTGTTTCACGAAGACTCGCCAGACCAGTTCAGCGAAGTCGAAACGATCAAGACGGAACTTGGTGCAAAAACGATGGGGCTCGACAAGAAGACGCACAAATTGTTCCTGGACACGGCGGATTTTGCTCCGGCGCCTGCACCCACGGCGGAGCATCCCCACCCGCGAAGCGCGGCCATTCCCGGAACGTTTCACGTGCTGGTTTACGGGAAGTAAGACACCCGCACTCGATGTGCGGCTTGCCGTTTCCGCGGCGGCTTCGCGCGACCTCACAAGCAGATTCGCAGGAAGACTTTTCGGCGAAGCAGTAGGCTACGCGATGCTCGCGGCAACCGGGCGGACGTGCGTGGTAAGCAAGTCAAGGAAAGCCTTGCGCAGGAAGAAGGCGGAGTGGCCGCCTCCAGGAATCGCAGCGAAAAGTTTCTGGGGCGCGCTGATTTCCGCCGCGTAAGCCAGAACTTCCGATGTGACGGTGTACAGATCCTGTTCGCCTTGAAAAAAGAACACCGGAACTTCGAACGTCAGGCCAAGCCGGCGAGCGTCGAACGCAAAGATTTCTCCGCGTAACTTTTCGTACGCCGCAAGCGCAGTTACTCGAGGGTCCCCGGTCGGGAGCCCTGGTGCAATCCAGGTCGAGCCGGGCGACGGATTCCTGACCGCCGCCATGATTTGTGGGTCGAGTCCGGCGATGTATGCCTGCTCAGCGGCAGTGAGCGCGCCACAGTATTTCGATTTGAGCATGTCGTCCGCGGCGTTCAGGTAGGGAGGCGCGCCGATAGCTTCCAGTTCCTCGATGGCGCTTCGATTTCCGGCAGCACGGACTTGCTCCAAGACAATGGAGTAGCCCATCTGTTCCTGCCGCAGCCAGTTTACGCCTTGCCCTGATCCAACGTAGGCTGAGAACAGTTCAGGCCGTTGCTTGATAATCTTCAGGCCGATCAGCGACCCGCCGGACATTCCGAGGACGGCGATTTTTTCGACGCACAACCGGTTACGCACGAACTCAGCCACGGCAATTGCGTCATTCGCGATGCGCTCGAGAGTTAAGGGTCCGGTTCCCGTGTCGCCATTTTTCGCCTGCGTCGCGCCGATACCGGGCTGGTCCCACTGGACGAGCGTGAATTCCTGCTCCCAAGGCGCGAAGAAGGGCGCCATGCGGCTGAGCGACGCGAGAATGAGCAGTACCGGATTGCGCCGGTCTGACCCGCGAAGCGTAATCCACTGCGACACACCGTTGATCTCCGCAAAAAGGCCCTCTTCGATTCGCTCGCCATGCCGCGGGTTCAGGGAGCTATTTTCTGTGTCCACGCGCGTCTCCTTTCGCGCACACGATCTCGCGTGCGCCGTAAAACCTGAATTACATTTCCGGCCGATGAAGGCCCGCTAATTTGCGACGGTGAGTTCGATGGTGACGGAGGATGTGATGCGCCGGCCAGCCAGCGGCGTCTGGTCAATGACGGCTCCATGCGGCCACTGCGGAGCGGCGACGTAATTGACCTTACGGCGCAGGCCCGCGACATCCAGGCGGTGTTGCGCGTCGTTGTCGCTCATGCCCACTAGATGCGGCATGACGTACGCGACTTCCCGGGGGCCGTCGGAAACAAGGACGTCCACGCGGGGCGTCGCGGCTCCGGCTCCCGGCCGGGGTGTCTGGAGAACGACGGTATCCGCGGGTTCGTCGGACGTGGTGATTCCTGAAACCTCTCCGATTTGCAGCCCCGCCCGCAGCAATTCAATGCGAGAGGCGCGAAGCGAGTTGCCCTCAAGAAGCGGAATCTGCAGCTGACGCTGGCCTAAACTGAGAACCACGTGAGCCTGCTGGGAAACTTTCATCAGCATCCCGGGTGGCGGGCTTTGCCGCACCACGACATTGATGGGGAGTTCGCTGTAGAGGCGATCAGCGACGCGAAGAACGAGTCCGCGAGAGCGCAGCAGATTGTTGGCTTCGCTCACGTTTTTTCCCACGAGATTCGGCATGTTCACTTCGCGGCCGTGAATCGCGATGCGCATGGCCGTAATCGCGCTGAGAAAGGCCGCCGCTGCCAGGATGAAGACAAGCAGCGCCATCCGGCTGGCCCATTCAAGTCGCTCTCTCAGAGTCATGGCAGTTGGCCGTTCTCAGATTTCCGTTCTCTGCAATAAGTGTAAAACCGCAGGCGCGCCGGCGGATAGTCTTTTTACTTTTTTAATGGAGGAGGCGGATATTCAGGCAATTTGTCCTTGCTGGTATCGGCGCGCTTTACTTCGAGCTCGTCGAAAAGCAGCGATGGACAAATCACCGTAGTGGGGACGCCGCCGGTGCGGTTGCTCACGAGCGGATCATTGCCGACGGCGATGAGATCGCTCCGCAGAGCCCGCACATCCAGCTCATTAAAGACCGCGCCGCGGACCAGTTCCTCGTGACCATCGCGATAGACGCGATACAGAAGCCGCGGAGAATTGCCGGGGCCAAGAGTATCCACTCGATAGGCATACGGCTGGCCTTGGTCGCTGACCATTTGAATCATCTTCTGTTTCAGTTCCGCCGGAGGAAGAGCTTCCGCGCTCTTCAACAGCAGTACGCCGAGGCTGGGCGAGGGGAAAGAGCCGGGAGCGGCGCGGCCGTGGCCATTCGAAGCAGGGAAATCGCGGACCGGCTGGCGGCCGAGAAGGTAGTTGCTCAGCGTCCCGTTTTCGATCACGTTCACGGTCTTTGCTTTGACGCCTTCGTTGTCCACGTCATAGCTGCCGACGAGGCTGTGACCCTGAAAATCCTTGAGAGTGGGATCGTCGATCAGCGTGAGAAACGCGGGCAGCACGCGCGTCTTGTAACTAGTCGCGAAGGCGCCCACGGTACGGTTGGGGCGCCCTGGCTGCGGCTTGCGGCCCACAACGTTCGAACCGACCAGCGAAGCGATCACGTCATCGGCCGCATCGGGAGCGAAGAGCACCGGGCCACGGTATTCCTCCTCGACGATAGGAGCTTTGCGGAGCGCCACCACCGTTTCCAGGGCTTGCTTCGCGTCGCTCAGCAATTTTTCGCGCGAAGGCAGTTCCTCCTCGCGCCCAACCATCCAGTACGGATTCCGCGTGAGCCGCATGCCGTCCTCGGCTTGCGCGGAGCCATTGAGTTGCAGATTGTAGGTGGTCTTCCCGCTGCGCGTGACCGTCCCTTCGGAATCGACAAAGTATTCATTGATCGCCGAAAAGCGCGCCGAAGCGCTGACGGACTGGACCTCGGGATACTGGCGGTAAAGATTCGTCACGTCCTCAAGAGTTTTGTTCCAGGCTGCCTCGTCAACCTTCAGCGAGACCACCGGTTCAATCGAGTGGACAACCGGCTCCTTGGAAAAATCGTCCACGGGATTCGGGTCCGCACTGAAACGCTTCATCTCGGCTTGTTTTTCCGCCAGAGCCTGGCCGGCCGCCTTGTAGGCTTCATCGGTCGTCAGCCAGATTTGATGGCGCAGCGCGATGGGGTCGTCGTCCTGCGGAAGAATATTCGTTTCGCCCATGCCCTGGCCGAAGTAGCTGTCCTGCTTGTAGTCGCCGACTCGAACCACCACGCGAAGAATTCGGAGCCGCACCCGCTGGTTCTCGCGGAGAGCGCCGAAAGCCGCTTCCGCATCGTAATCGTCCACATCGTTGACGCGATATTCAATGTAGTAGGGCGCTTGAACCCGGTCGATCTTCAGTTGCGCCTTCGAGCGGTCCAGCTCGGTAAGCAGGGCTTCGAGCAGGGCGTCGCCAGCAGCGGCGGGATGGGGCACGGCAGTACCGGGCGCGGCAGCCTCGGGAAACACAGTCTTTGCGAGCGAGTTTTTCGAGGAAGTCTTCGATAAGAAATTTTGCGCGGTCGCGTGCATCTTCGCTACTCCAAGGAGCAGCGAGACGGCCAGCAAACTTTCGATCAGGACGCGATGGATTCTCATGGCTTCACCCCTTGGCTGCCTTGCGCGTCTTTCGCGGCGGTTTTTATAGGTGAAGTGTTTTCGAAACCGGGCGGAGGCAATATCGGTGGACGGTCGTGCGAATGCTGGCGCTTCTGCACCTCCATCTCGGAGAAAAGCATCGCCGGGGCTACGGCGGAGACAGGCACCTGCCCGCTCTCGGCGCCGCAAACGCCATTGAATACGTGCTGTTTGTCGCCGGTCATCAGAATCCGCGTGAGAGCCGCGAGCGGCGTTCCCACAATGTCCACGCCGCGAACCAGCTCATCCGGCCGACCGTCCGCGTAGACTTTGTAGACAATCACGGGAAGCACCTGGAAAGCCTGAGGGAGAGATCGCGTCGTAAGCGTGAACCCGCCCTGGATATCATCGAAATAGAGTCCATAGGGCTTGTTCTGTTTTTTCACTTCGTCGATGAGCTTCTGGCGCAGCTCGGATTCCGGAACGCTTTGCGTGGAGGTCACGATTAAATTGCCTTGGCGTCCCGTGGGCATTAGTCCAGGCTGGTTGCGGCCATGCCCGTTGGACTGTCCAAAATCCTTGATGGGCATCCGCGACATCAGGAAATTCTTCAGAACGCCGTTCTCGATCACATTAACGCGCCTTGCGGGAACTCCTTCGCTATCGAACTCATACGAACCCGCGAGTTTTACTCCCGCGAGTTCGTGGGTAGTGGGATCATCCGCGACGCTAAGGAATTTCGGCAGGACTTCCTGGCCGACCTTCTTTGTAAAAGTTTGACCTTCTTCCTCGTCGCGCTGGCGGTGCCCCTCAAGCCGGTGGCCGAGCACTTCATGGAAGAAAACTGCTGCCGCGCGGCCACTCAAGAGAGCGGGGCCGTCGTAGGGTTCCGCGACCGGGGCATTTTTCAAAGCCTTCAGGTCGTCCGCCATCTTGGCGATCCTGGCGGCGAGGTCTGATTCTGCCGGGAGGCCGCTCGCGGAAGGGGCCTGGAAAGTTTCCACGCGCAGCAACTCCATGCCGTCATCCGCACGCGTTTGCGCCTCCATGATGAGTCGAGTGGTGGCGCTTGGTGTTTCAATCGCGCTGCCTTCGCTCGAGACCATCCGAGAGTCGGAATTGGTCACCTGTAAGACGACAGTTGCAAAATAAACTTCCGGATACTTGCGGAAATTTGCGGACAATCGCCGGATTTCGCTTTCCCAGGCTGCGCGGTCGAAGGCGGGCGCGGGACCTTCGTTGACCACATGGATTTCCGGCGACTCCTTCGAGAAGTCAGGAGACTTGTCTTCTTCTTCGGCGCGGACCGCGGTGTTGGTCCTGACATTCAGAAACGCGGGGGCGGCGCGCTTATATTCGCGGTCGGTCAATTCCCAAAGTACGCGCGCGATGGCGTCCTGATCGTCGCCGAGCGGCAGCGACCCGGATGACATTCCGGTCGAGCGGCTCTGGCCGTGGGTGTTGTCGAGGGCCGGCGTTCCGACACGCATGACCACGTCGGCTTGCCGGCGCTTCAGGGATGCATCCGTCAACAGGCTTCCATACGCGCCCACCAGAACCACCAGATTCTGGTCATAAACGGTGTAGCTCATAAAATACGGGGCAGAGTCCGTTTTCCCCAGGTCAGAAGATGCACGCGCAAGCTCAGCTTGCATGACTTTCATGACCGGGTCGCTTAAGGTTTTTGGCGACGGCTTATCGGGGGATGCGACGGAAGAGCTATCGCCGGCAGCGGAAGCCAGGGGCAGGCTCGCGAGTTGCGCGGCCAGCGCCCAGCACCCGGCAATGCGCAGAAAAGTCTTGGCGCGAAAAAGCAAACTCCGGCGCTTGGCGGATAATTCCGAAATATTCATGTGGCTTGAACTCCTGAGGCAAATATCTCTTTCATGCGAGGGTCAATTTTCAGTATGCCTGAGCGTCCTGCGTCGCGCAAACTAGGGTTGTCCGAAGCGTTCACCCGGAAGCAACCGGGCTCCATGCAAGAACTCCGCCGCGGAAACCTGCTTGCGTCCCTCCAGTTTGACGGAGCGGACGCGCAAAGACGTTGCTCCGCCGCAACTCACCAGCAGCTCACTTCCTTCCGCTCGCAACATGCCGGGAATCAGGTCTTTGTCGGGCTCGCGGAAGTCTCCGGCTAATTCCTTAGACGCCGGCTCGCCCCAAATGTGGCAGGTCTGTCCACGAAAGGCCGTATACGCCCCGGGCCAGGGGGCCAAACCCCGGATGCGATGGAAAATTTCCGTTGCGCTCCGCGACCAGTCGATGCGGCCGTCTTCTTTCTTGAAGATTGGCGCGAGTGAGGCAAGCTTGTGATTCTGCGGGCGCGGAGTGATGGAGCCCGCTGCCAGGCCGCGAAGCGTTTGCGCCATGAGCGGCGCGCCAAGTTCCGACATGCGAAGCGCCAATTCGGGTGCCGTCTCCGTTGCTCCGATTTCCATTTCCTTTTGTAGCAGGATTTCTCCCGTGTCCATGCCTGCGTCAATGCGCATGGTCGTTACGCCTGTTTTCGTTTCGCCGTTCGCGATGGCCCAGTTAATTGGAGCAGCTCCGCGATACTTTGGGAGCAGGGAAGCGTGAAGATTGATCCAGCCGAGTTTTGGAATCGGCAGAAGGCCCGCCGGGATGATCTGGCCGTAGGCGATGATGACGATGACGTCCAGCGCGAGAGATTGCAGCAACGTTTGCACTTCCGGCGCGCGGATTTTTTCCGGTTGATACACGGCAGTTCCTGCCGCAAGTGCGGCTTCTTTAATGGGCGAGAACGAGACTTCCTGGCCGCGGCCTCGCGGACGATCCGGCTGGGTGATCACAGCAACGACTTGAAAATCGGCTTGTGCCAGTAGGTGCTTTAGTGGAGGAACGGCAAACTGCGGCGTGCCACAAAATACAACTCGCATGCAACTCCTCTGAAATCGTTGGGGCGAAGAAACGGCCGGCTTCCGAGCCTACCACTCGCCCTGTTTTTTGAGCTTTTTGATTTTGCGGCGGATGAGGTCGCGCTTGAGCATGCTGAGGTGCTGCAGAAACAAAACTCCATTCAGGTGGTCGATCTCGTGGCAAAAAGCGCGCGCCAGTAGATTTTCGCCGCGAATTTCGAACGATTCGCCTTTGGCGTTTTGCGCCCGTACCGTAACGAACTGCGGCCGCATGACGTACCCGCGAAAGCCCGGGATGGACAGGCAGCCTTCTTCCTCGCGCACTTCGCCTTCGGCATGAATGATTTCCGGATTGGCGATGACGATCTTGGCCTCCGGATTTTTTCCCGTTGTCACGTCCACCACGGCCACGCGAAGGCTCAATCCAATCTGCGGCGCAGCCAGCCCCACTCCCTGCGCGGCGTACATGGAAGCGAACATGTCTTCCGTAAGCTGTTCGAATTCCGCGTCAAACTTTTTCACCGATGCCGTGGGTTTTTCGAGAATCGGGTCGCCGTACTTCACGATCGGATAGATCTTGCGTGCGGCGGCCGCAACGGCTTCCGCGGAGGCCGGCACCGTTTCCGGAGTGGTGGCCGCGTCAGAACTGCTCGATTTGTCTGGCATAGTTGTCGAAATTCCGCCGCATCTCGGAAAGGGAGTCTCCTCCGAATTTTTGCAGAAAAGCATCCGCCAGCACAAGGGCCACCATGGCTTCGCCGGCTACCGCTCCCGCCGGCACCACACACCAGTCGGAGCGCTCATAGGCCGCCGAAACCGGCTCCTTGGTCACCATGTCCGCCGTGTGAAGCGCCTGGCGCAGCGTCGAGATGGGCTTCAGATAGCCGCGTATGACGACGTCTTCTCCATTGGTGATGCCGCCTTCGAGGCCACCGGCGCGATTCGTCGAGCGGCTGAAGCGCCGCGCCGGTTTCTCGTAGAAAATTTCGTCTTGCACTTCGCTCCCATAGGAGCCCGCGGCTGCAACACCGGCCCCGATTTCCACCGCTTTGACCGCTTGTACGCTCATCAAAGCCTGCGCCAGCCGGCCATCCAGTTTTTCGTCCCACTGCGCGTGGCTGCCGAGACCGACGGGCACGTGGTGAGCCACAATTTCGAAAATTCCTCCGACAGTATTTCCGGCTTTGAGCGCCGCGTCCACTTCGCCTTTCATTTTTTCTTGTGTGGCGGAGTCCACGCACCGCAGCGGCGATTCCAGATCGCCGCTGACCGCTTGAATTTCTTTCCATGTAGGCGCACGTTCCAGCCGGACGTGGCCGACTTGGACGGTGTGGCTGGCAATCTCCGTGCCAAATTCCCGCAGCAGCAGCTTCGCGAAAGCCCCGGCGGCAACGCGCGCAGCGGTTTCGCGGGCCGAGGCACGCTCGAGGACATAGCGAGCATCGTGAAAATTAAATTTTTGCGAGCCCGCCAGATCGGCGTGTCCGGGTCGCGGTGCGAGAAGCTTTCTCTCCTGGCTCGCGGAATCGGGGGAAGCTTCGACTGGCAATATCTTCTCCCAGTTGGCCCAGTCGCGGTTTTCAATACGCAGTGCGATCGGTGCGCCGATCGTTTGACCGTGGCGCACGCCGGCAAAAATCTCTGCGTTGTCTTTTTCGATTTTCTGCCGTCCGCCGCGCCCGTATCCGAGCTGGCGCCGGTGCAATTCGTTATTGATAAAGTTCAAATCTACCGGCATGGACGCGGGCAGGCCCGAAACGAAGGCAAGCAACGCTTGCCCGTGCGATTCACCGGCCGTATAAAACTTCAGCATCCGCGCAAACGCCCTCGCTCATCCGGAATCTTGGTGCGGTGGAAACAAGCAGTGTAGCCGCCGCTGCGCGCCGCGTCCAGCGCGTCAAAAGTTACTGGATCAGCTTCCGGCTACCGCGATCACCTGGGATGGGTCCCGCGCGCCTGATTGGCCCAGCTGTTTTGGCTGTGTGACAAACGACGCTCTCCGTCGTCAATAGAACAGATCCAGGCGCGGCCATGCCGGACGAAGAGGCGGTCTCTGTGTTCGAAAAAGGCGGCCGCCAGCAGAAGTTAGCTGGATACGGGAACCCTATGCGGCTTACCTACGTATTCACGGAAGAGGTGACTCATGCCAAGTCTTCCCGCCAGTCTTAGGTACGCGCTGCGACAGTTTCGGTTGTCGCCGGTTTTTACGGCTGCGGCTGTACTGACACTGGCCTTGGGAATCGGCGGGACTACATCGATTTTTACGTTGATCCACGCTGTAATGCTGCGTTCTTTACCGGTATCCGATCCTGGGAGGCTTTATCGGGTTGGAGAGGGCGATGACTGCTGCGTCGAGGGAGGCCCGCAAGACCAATGGGGAATGTTCTCATTCGCGCTGTACGAGCGGCTGAAGACGCAGACTCCTGAATTCGAGGAGGTGGCGGCTTTCCAGGCCGGGCGCTGGCGGCTGAGTGTTCGCCGCCAGGGGGTCGAATCGGCTGCCAGACCTTTGCGGTCGGAGTACGTTAGCGGCAGTTATTTCTCGACGCTTGGAGTCCGCGCCTTCGGTGGACGAATGTTGACGCCTGAGGACGACACGCCGGCAAGCGCGCCCGTCGCCGTGCTAAGCCATCGCGTTTGGGCGACGACCTACGCGGCCGATCCTTCGGTTGTGGGATCGACTTTCGTGGTGGAAGGCCATCCCTTCACGATTATCGGCGTAGCGCCGCCTGGATTCTTCGGCGAGACTCTGCAAAGCGATCCCCCCGATATTTGGCTGCCGCTGCAGCAGGAACCCATGCTCGATGGACAAGGTGGTCTGCTGCATCAGTCCATCTCCGCATGGCTGCGCATGATCGGACGGGTGCGGCCGGGAGCTTCCACTGCAGGAATGGCTCCGCGCCTCACTGGAGCGCTCCGGCAGTGGATGCAATACGATTCCGGCTACCCTTCGAACTGGATGCCGGACGTAATCAAGATGCTCCCCAAGCAGGTCATCAACGTTGTGCCAGCCGGAGCGGGTGTTGCGGTGATGAAGGAAGAATACGGGCGAAGCCTCCAAATTCTGCTCGCAGTGTGTGGGATGGTTCTGCTGATTGCCTGCGCCAACGTCGCAAATCTCCTGCTGGCGCGAGGAGTAGCGCGTCGGGGGCAAACGGCAGTGCGTCTGGCCCTGGGCGCGACTCCGCGCCAGATTGTCGGCCAAGCCCTGACGGAGAGCATTCTGCTCGCCATCGGCGGCGCCATTGCTGGACTTCTGGTGGCGACGGGAGCCGCCCGGCTTTTGCTGGCGCTCGCGTTTCATAGCGCCCATTTCCTTCCGATCAGCGCCACACCATCGATTGCCGTCCTGTCGTTCGCCTTCGCGTTAGCGTTGGTTACGGGGATCATCTTCGGAGCGGCTCCCGCGTGGCTTGCAACGCGCACGGACCCAGCGGATGCCTTGCGCGGATCGGGCCGAGGCACGCGAGATCGTTCTACGTTTGCACGCAAAGCCCTCCTCGTTGTGCAAGCCACAGTGTCCGTTGTTTTGGTCGCTGGAGCGACCATGCTGGGGCGAAGTCTGAACAAGCTGGAGCATCAAGATTTTGGATACAAAGTGCAAGGGCGCGTTGAGGTGGATATCAACAAACCGCTGTCCAGCTATACGCAGCCCAGGTTGGCGGCACTGTACCGCCAGCTTGAAGAGCAACTCGATCGCATCCCAGGTGTACAAGGTTCCGGCTTGGCCTTGTATAACCCGCTCACGGACAACTGGGGCGAATTGATTATGGTGGACGGCCATCCCTCCGGCCAATTCAATGGTGAATCGGGTGCGTCCTGGGATCGCGTAAGCGCTGATTATCTTCAGAACTGGGGAATGCCGATTCTCCGAGGACGAGCGTTTACCGCGGCGGACAACGAAACCACAGCGCCGGTGGCGATCGTCAACGAGGCTTTCGTGAAGCGCTTTTTCAAAAGCAATGAAGACCCGCTGGCCCAGCACTTCGGCCTGGATATGCCGCAATATGCCAAAACTTTCACGATTGTTGGCGTTGTCCATGATGCGAAGTTTACCGGTTGGGGACTGAGCAGGCCTGCGCGCCCGATGTTCTATGTTCCGCTGGCCCAGAACGTGGATTATCAAGACGACATCATGAAGAAGCTGGAGATGCGCTCCCACTTTATCGGTGGGATTATGCTGGTAACCAATCTGAGCCCTGGCGCTCTCGAACCGCTGCTCACCAGGACCTTGGCAGAACTCGATCCCGACCTGACCATTAACAGCATCAGAACGATGGAGCAGCAGGTCGAGCTGTCGTTCGATGAGGAACGCGCCGTTGCCAGCCTCGCGGGCTTATTTGGAATTGTCGCACTGATCCTGGCTGCAGTTGGGTTGTACGGCGTAACCGCGTATACCGTGGCACAGAGAACCAACGAAATCGGCATTCGAATGGCGCTTGGCGCAGACCGTCCCACTGTAATTCAGCTCGTGCTGCGCGGGGCTTTCAAGCGGGTCCTGGCTGGCCTGATTCTCGGATTGCCACTTGCGGTTGGCGCAGGGAGGTTAATCTCCGCGCAACTCTACGGCGTTTCCTCCTGGGACCCGCTGGCTCTTACCGTCGCGGCGGTTGCGCTCGCGATCTGCTCATTTTTCGCAGCAATCATTCCGGCGAACCGCGCTGCATCCATTTCGCCCATGAACGCGCTGAGAATCGAGTAGCGAAGATCTCTCAAGCAATCCCTCGGCGGAGTAGATCGCTGAAGTCTCGCTCATCTCCTTATCCGCCAACTCGCGCCGGCTCTTTGATCGCCAAGCATCCTGAAGGCGGATCAATGCTTGCGAAAAACCGGCTTTCCAATTAGGAACCTGCACCCCGATGAAAGCGAGCCGGGCAAGCCGTTGTCGTAAAATAGACAACTGAGGCGAAGTCTTGCTTTGCATTCGAACAAACTCCCCGGATGAGGGCCCATGCCACTTGAGAAGAGGCAGATTTTTCCGAACCTGTTTCGTTATGTGTGTGATTCCTGCAGCTTCGCGTGGCCCAGAACACCAGTAGCGGAAAGCGAGCTGCCGCCTCCGCCGTCGCACTCATGCCGGATTCAAAACCCTCCCGAACCGGTTACCGTGCCCGGAGTTCCAGAAAGAAAAGTCAGCGAAACTCCGAAACCAAAGCCCGTGGCCGTATGCACGCGATGCGGCGCCCTTTCCTACGCGGCAAATCTGATCAACGGACAGTGTGGGCAGATGGTCGCAGGGAAAAGGTGCGTGGGAGTGAATGGAAGCGCCCTCAACGCCGACGATTGGAAACAATGTGATGCATGTGCGGGAGCAGGGAGCACGGGAACATCTCGTTGCGGCCGTTGCGACGGGGCAGGTTGGTTGTACGCGCGTCTGAGACGGAAGCGCTAGACAAATCTGAACCAGGAGCCGCGGTTGCGAAGCCAACGCGCGCGGCGAAGCATCAAAATGGATCTAAATGCGCACTGCTCAATATTCGTGGGGAGAGCTTTTGCACTCCGGACACACATGTGTCGTGGAATCGGAACCAACAGGCGACGGAATCCGCATGCAGTAAGAGACGCCTGGAAGTGCTAGCTCTTGCACACGGTCTAGCCCGGATTTCTCACCAGGGTTGAGCAAAAGAGGCTTGATTTGAAGTAGAAAAAGGCCGCTTTCTCAGGCATAACTACGTTGTCTAGGCGAAGTAAATGCCAAGAGAAGGGCGGCCTTTCTAATGACAGAGTGTA
>DATGED010000015.1:0-2132 GCA_035310525.1 Candidatus Acidiferrum sp.
CATCGTGAACATGTCCGATGTGCTTTTCGATACCGGCAGCTACACGCTCAAGCCCGGCGCTCGCGAAAAGCTCGCGAAAATCTCCGGGATTATGCTGGCGCACGCCGGCTTGACGATGCAGATCGAAGGCCACACCGACAGCGTCGGCGGCGATGATTTCAACCAGCAGCTTTCCGAGCGGCGCGCCGATTCCGTACGTGACTTTCTCGCACAAAACGGCGTGCCAGGCACTTCCATCACCGCGCGCGGCTTCGGCAAAACGCAGCCGGTCGCTTCGAATGACACCGCCGAGGGCCGCCAGCGCAATCGCCGCGTCGAACTCGTCGTCAACGGCGACGCCATCGGCGGCACCGCAAACGCCTCCGCGTCCAACGGCTCCAGTTCGCAACAATAGCCGCAATATGCGAGGATGATTTCTTCCCTGAAGCTAGCTTTGGTCGGGGCTCTCGGGTTACTCAATCTGGTGCCCGTCCCGATCTTAGCCGCGCAAGGCTCATTGCCATGCAACGGCGAAAAACTCCCTGCTCCAGTTAACGAATTGCTGAAAAGCAAATTTGGCAACTGGAGGCCGAAGCAATTATCGGACATGGAAGCGGATGACCAACAGCTCTGGTTAACAGGACCAAATAACAAAGAATGTCCGGGAATTGCCATAGGGCACTTCGAGAACGCCGAAAATCTTTCCTACGTTCTCCTACTTGTTCCGAAATCGAATTCAAGTGGCGGCCATAGAATCGTCGTATTTAGCAAAGACCTGACCAAGGATCTTTATGCTTCAAAGTTGCTTGACCACGCGGAGGGTCAAAGTTACTCCGGGTTAGTCATTTCGAAAGTGGGACCAGACAAGTACAAGGACTGGGAAGGCGCGAAATCCATCAACCTAAAACTGGATGGGCTTCTCGTCGAGTGGTTAGAAAAAGGCGCACTACTGTATTACTGGTCAGTGGATCGCTTTAAAAAACTTCAGGTTTCTGACTAAAGCAGTTGCCCCGACCGTTTCTCATGTACTCAGCACCAAAAGGCCAATCCTTCGGGTTCAGCGGTAGGCTATCCCGCCGAACGTCTTTTGATTCGCAAACAGTGGATAGACTATTTTTCGATCACCACCGGTCACCGCGCTTCCATGACTGCCAACCCCCATTGAACACCACGCGGCCTAGCTAGGCGGCTTTCTCCGGCTCTCTTGTATGTAAGTGTCGCCACCTGTCACGGTGACCTGTGTCACAGAAAAATCCCCGCGTTAGGCATAAATAAACGGTGAAAAGAGAAGTTCCATGTCCCGCCATCAAGTTTTGTCTTCATCCAAATCTATCGCACGCACCGGTGCGCATGACCGTTTCAGCATTCAAGGTCAGCCGTATCGCCGGTTGCGGCCTAAGACGTCGCCGATTCAATCGTTTCTCTTTGACATGGGAACTACTAGGAGGAGCCCATGACTATCGATCGTTTCCTTCCCCTTTGTTTCTTGTTCCTTGCCTTTGGAATTGCGGCCCAGGAAAATCCAGGATCAAGCCGCGACGACAAATCGCAACTCCCGTCCGGCTATGTCCCTTCCGGCAAAACCATGTTCAAGCAATATTGCGCTTCCTGCCACGGTACCGACGGCAAAGGCCGCGGTCCTGCCACTCCCACGCTCAATACACGCGTTCCCGACCTGACTACTCTCACAAAGCGTCACAACGGCAAGTTTCCTTTCGAGTACGTGGAGAGCGTGCTGCGCTTTGGTCCCGGCTTTGCCGCGCATGGCTCGGCCGAGATGCCTGTCTGGGGCCCGATTTTTCAGTACCTTGAAAACTACAACGAGTCCGCGGTCCGCCAGCGCATCCGCAATCTGTGCGACTACATCGAATCCATGCAGCAAAAGTAGTTGCATGTGGTTGTCGGTCCAATCTGGAGTTTTTCTTGTTTCATGATTTACGGCCAGCTGTCGCCCCCTTAAGGAACCCCACAGTCGGATTGTTTTCTGGACTGCGGACTCGACTCTGTGTAACAGTCGGGCAGGGGGGTGGGCCATGCGGACTCTCGCTCGTAACTTGCGTTATGCGCTTCGAGGTCTGAAGAAGAATCCGGGGTTCACAACTGTTGCGGTTCTCACATTAGCTCTGGGCATTGGCGCAAACACCGCCATGTTC
>DATGED010000016.1:0-3270 GCA_035310525.1 Candidatus Acidiferrum sp.
ACCAGGAGTCACAGATCTTCGAGGTCACGTACGCCGATGGCACTTCATCTTCTTTTACTCAGAGCCTCAGCGACTGGTACACGCCGGAAAACTTCCCGGGCGAGTCCGAAGCAGTCCTCCTGCCCTATCGCCTCACCGGCAGCGGCCACAGAGACGAGCGTGAGTTTCATGTATACGGCTACTCCTTCCCCCTCGATGACAAAAGGAAGGTGCGCGCCCTCACCTTGCCTCAGAACCCGGACGTCCTGGTGCTAGCCTTAACCCTCGTCCACGGACTGCCCGGCAACGCCAGTCCGTCCCGCTGATCCCACCCGGAACCGCCAATCCCAGACAACCCTTCCCGAATTCCACTCTTCTCATAGAGCGACCTAACGGGCCCGTAATCAAGTCATATTGAATTCGGCTGCTTACTTTTACTAGTTTCACTTTCAGGAGCGAACATGGCGCTTTGGTCCAGCATCCGCTTCTCTCTGCGCATTCTTAGAAAACATTGGAAGCTGACATCCATTGCGGTTTTTTCGATGGCTCTCGCACTGGCCGCCGCCACGGCCGGGTTTAGCGTTTTCAACGCGCTGTTGCTTCGGCCTCCGGCGGTTCTTGCGCCGGACCGTCTCTTATCCGTCTATAGCTCGGCGCCAACGGAAGAATTCGCCGGCTTTTGCTACGACGACTACACGTTCTATCGTGACCACAATGCCGTCTTCTCCGATTTGATGGCATTTCCTTATTCCATCTCCATGGTTCCCATTCTGTACAACCGTCGCTCCAAAGCAGGGTTGATCAATGCCGTGTCCGACACCTACTTCTCCGTTCTGGGCGTTCAGCCTTTGCTCGGCCGTGTGTTCGCGCGAGGGGATGACGACAAGCCATCGGCACTCGCTGTCCTGAGCTACTCCTATTGGAACTGGCTCGGAGCGGACCCGGACATCGTGGGAAAAACCGTCAGCGCAAACAACGTCCCGCTTACCGTCATAGGAGTCATGCCCAAAGGCTTTGTGGGGACCATCTTCAGTGACCAGCCGGATGTCTGGAATCCGCTATCTACCGATGCAAGCGCGAATCACCAAGGAATGGCTTGGCGAACGGACCGCACCGTTCGCCCTCTTCGGATGGTGGGACGGCTGAGGCCGGGCGTGACCCACGAACAGGCGCTCGCGAATCTGCAAACCCTAGCACAGCAACTCGCGTCCGGCTTTCCGAAAACGAACAAAGACCGCATTGCCCGCGTGGCGGAAACGAGAATGCTCCCGGAAGATTCCATTTCTTCCGCAAGGATCATCTCGGCGATTATTTTTGCGATCGCTGGCTTGGTCCTCTTCGCGGCGTGTTCCAATGTTGCGAATCTCCTTTTGGCGCTGGCGAGTACGCGGCGCCACGAAATTCTCGTGCGTGCGGCTCTTGGAGCCACGCGCAAGCAGTTGATTCGCGAAACTCTCGTGGACAGCACGCTCATCGCTGGAGCAGGCGGAGTGCTTGGATTTTTCCTTGCGTTTCTTGCACTACGGCAGTTATTGCAATTCAAGCCGTTCATCCCGGGCCTCGGCGCGATTCCCATTACGATTGATTTTCGGCCGGACATGACGGTCATGATGGCCACGGCAGCCCTCGTTTTTCTTGTCGGTCTGGCCACCGGTGTAGTGCCAGGTCTCTACTCTTCGACGCCGAACTTGGCCGGCGCGCTTAGCGGAGAAATTGCGGTCGGCGGCACGCGCAAGGGAAGACTGCGAAATTCATTGGTTACCGTGCAAGTCGCTGTCTGTACCCTCGTGTTCATAGGCGTAGGGCTTTGCTTTCAAAGCCTCAACAACCTTCGCCACGTCAATCTGGGATTCTCCACGCAAAACATCGCCATCTTGACCGCCGATTTGCAACCCGCTGCACCCTCAGAGGACCAGGGACGCAAGCTCCAGGCCAGGCTGCGCGAAACGGCCTCGCAAACTTACGGAGTCGAGTCCGTCTCGCTCGCCGGAGATCTTCCCGTTAGCCAGAACGAAGGCAGCGTCGAGCACATTCACGTTGCGGATTCCTCGGCCTCCGGCGGAGCGGCGGCTAGCGTTGCGTTCGTTATGGTTGACGAGAATTACTTTTCCACGCTGGGAATCCCCCTATTGGCAGGCCGTGTCTTTACTCCGGCCGATGCGCCGAAATCTCCCGAGCTCGTCATCATCAATCATTTCATGTCTGAAAAATATTGGCCGGGACAGGACCCCGTCGGCAAAACGGTGCAAATTGAAAATGGTCATCGCATCGCAACGGTTGTGGGAGTCGCAGCCGATGGCAAATACGTCGATATTGACGAACCTCCTCGTCCTTTCATTTACTTCGATTTGAATCAGCACTACCAACCGGCGGTCTACGTGCTTACCCGGACAAAAACTGCGCCTCGACCATGGCTTACTCCGTTATCCGAAGCGCTGCAAAAGGTCGCACCCGGCGTTTTCTTCATGACCTTGACGATGGACGATTGGCTGGACTTCTCGCTCTTTGTCCCCAGGGTCACCTTGTTTTGTATTGTCGCGTTCGGCACCCTGGCATTTGTGCTCGCCACGGTGGGCCTCTACGGCGCGGTTTTCTATTCCGTCAGCGAACGCAAAAAAGAACTGGGGATCCGTGCGGCTCTCGGCGCCAGCCCTCGTCATTTGTGGAATATGATTTTCAGGCAAACCAGCGTGGTCACGGCCACCGGAGTTTCTTTGGGCATCCTCGGCGGAGTCATCGCCAGCGCTCTTGTTCGGTCTTTGCTCTACGGAATCCATCCAATCGAGTGGACCGTGTTCGCGATAGTTGCGCTCGCCATGGGACTCGTTACCGCATTGACAGCTTTTTCCGCCGCGCGCCCCTGGCTCCACACCAATCCCATGGAATCCGTCCGCCACGTTTGATCGTCAATCCTGTACTCTAGAGTCAGGATTTCTAACCGCTTCAGAATCAACACTTAAGCAAGAATTGTGGGCGGGAGGCCCGAAACACCCAGCGGACGATTCGGCACATCAAGAATCCGAAATGCCGGGAAACTTTGCGCAGCCTGCTGGGTTTATTAACCTTACCCAGAACCGAACCTCGGTGTGTGCATGGGGGCCTCACCGGGATCCTCTAGTCCTTTAAGGGAAAGGAAACCGATGAATCCCAAAAAGTGGTCGAAGCAGTGGTCAGTCAGTCTTCTTGCACTCATCCTCGTCGCATTCGCGGCTGGTTGCGGCGGCGGAGCGAGCAATCCCGTTATGCAGCCGCAATCCGGCACGGTGTTCCTCACCGGCACGGACGCGCCTT
>DATGED010000017.1:0-20624 GCA_035310525.1 Candidatus Acidiferrum sp.
ACCGTTAAGCGCAAGCTCTCCTCGCGCGCTCCCGGGCGCAGCCTGGCCATCCAGATCCGCCAAGCTCTGCTGCTCGGTCTTGCCTATAACCTCTACCGCCTGAGGCATCGGCTCGCTCATCCAGGATGTCAACAGAGCCACGCGGACTTGGAGCGTTTCCCGACGGAGCACAGCTATTCGGACATAGCCCGAACGGGTCGGGTCGATTGACGGGCGAACTCATCACGTATTCATAGAAATTGACTCCGGCGCTGAACCGTATGGGGTCCTCGCGGAGAAACCTCCCCACCGTTGGGTCGTAGTATCTGGCGCGGTAGTAATACAGGCCAGTTTCAGGGTCGCACCCTGCATAAGCTTCAGCGCTGGCACGCTCGGCTCTCATCGGGCTCAACGGAAACTGCCGATCTGAAGCACCTCTCCGGGCTTGATTTTCTCGAGGATGGCGACGCAGGCGGGGAAGTGTTGCCGGAGGTCTTCCAGACGGTTGGATGTTGAGTGCAGAACCACAATGGCGATTCGGCGGCTTGCCAGATTTTGTTGGTAGCGGAGATTCGTATCCACCGTGACCAGTACATCAAAAACTGCTTCAGCCAGGCTTAAGAGTTCGCCGTTCTGCTTTCCCGACCAGCCGGCTTCCTGAACCGTGAGACATTCGTAGCCATGAGTTGCCAGATGCTTTTTGAGCGCTTTCGGGGCGCACTCGTCGATCAGAACTCTCACTTGAGATGGGCGACAAGACTCTGCCGTGCTTCTTCGATGGCCGTAATAGCCAGTTCGCGGCTAACGCTCGGATATTGTTCCAGAAATTGATCCAAAGTGTCGCCGCCTTCGAGATACTCAATTAAAATCTTAAACGGAACGCGGGTTCCACGGAACACGGGTTCTCCGCCAAGAATGTCCTGGTCCTTGATGATGACGCCGCTCATCGCCCTCTACCTCGTGATCCACAGTTTACCAGCCTAGGTGCCCGGAATAGTCTTGGAATTTATCGAGTGCGCTTTCTGTCGGCACTCAGCCCGGAGTTGACTCTAACCCGGCACACGCAAAACCCGGCAATGCGGGACCTGGCATCGGCTCGAAGTTCATTGTTTGCCTCAGCCGCCGGGTGTTCCATTGGGGCAGTAAGGAAGCCAGCGGCCGGTCTGGGGAAAGTGGGAGCGGTGAAATATTCTGGAAGCTAGTGCGTATACATATGTGGAGGCGACATATATGGAGTCCAGCGTGGAGCATGAATGGAAGAAGGGCAGCGCCGAGCTGCTCATCCTTTCGCTTGTCGAGGACCAGCCGCGCCACGGGTATGACATCGGGAAGCTCATCGAGCGCCGCTCGGAGGGCAAGCTGCATTTCCACGTCGCATCGCTCTATCCTCTGCTCTATCGCCTCGAGAATCGGGGTTGGATTCAGGGGCGGTGGGTCGAAAAGCCAAATCAAAGAAGGCGACGGTATTACCGGCTTACGGGGCAAGGCCAAAAAGTACTAGCGCAGCAGCGCCGGAGCTGGCGGCAATTTGTCGACGCGGTAGGCCGAGTCACAGGAGTCGAACATGTCTAAATGGACTGCAGCAATCCGAAAACGGCTGGAAGGATTGAAGATCCCGCCGGAGAGGGAAGCGGAAATCATCGATGAGCTTGCGAGTCACTTGCAAGACAGATACGAGGAATTGACGGCCGAGGGCGCAACTGCGGAAGAGGCGTATCGGAGGTCGATCGAGGAAGTGAACTATACGGATTTGCTTGAGGAACTGCCAGCCACGGTCCGGATGGGCCCTGGCCCCACGATTCCGGCAGGCGCCGCAAAGTCAGGCTCATTTTTCGCGGACCTGATCATCGATTTGCGCTATGCCGCGCGGATGCTGCGCAAGACTCCCGGCTTCACGGCCGTAGCAGCACTGACACTCGCACTGGGGATCGGAGCCAATACCGCCGTCTTCACGATCATTGATACGCTTCTTCTGAATCCCCTCCCCGTCGAGAAAATCTCCGAGTTGGTAGCCCTCAACTCAACGCAGGCAAAAAAGACGGAGCAGTCCGGCGACCTGCAAGGCATTTCATACCTGAATTTCAAAGACGTGCGAGATCGAAGCCACGCGTTCAGCAGCCTGGCGGCCGACACGAATCCGCTGGCGATCACCATGGTCGCCACCGCGGAGCCACACCGAGTGTTCATGGAAGTCGTGACTGGAAATTATTTCGAGACGCTCGGCATTCACCCATGCCTGGGCCGGTTCTTTCTACCGAGTGAGGACACCACGCCGGGAACTGCCCCAGTCGTCGTGCTCGGCTACGCCGCTTGGCAAGGACGCTTTGGCGGAGATCCCAACATTCTCGGACGAACGATCAAGCTCAACAACACTCCATTCACGATCATTGGCGTCGGGCCAAAAGGTTTCAAGGGACTTTATGCCGTGTTCGGCCCCGATTTGTGGGTCCCATCAATGATGGCGGAGCAGGTACTCCCCGCGGGGCAGGGAAAAGCCTTGAGCGATCGCTCGATCGCTGTTTTTAACGGAGTTGGCCGACTGGCGCCAGGCGTCACGCTTCCCCATGCCCAAGCCGAAGCCGCGATTGTCGCGACGTCTCTGGAAAAGGAGTACCCGGACTCCAATCAGGGAAAGGCTATTATGCTGCGGCCTTTGCGGGAAGCCGCCTACGGTCCGGAACGACAGCCACTGAGGTTCGGAGGCGGCTTGCTGATGGCTATCGTTGGATTCGTGCTGCTGATCGCTTGCTCGAACGTTGCCAATTTGCTGCTGGCACGAGCCAGCGCCCGCCGCCAGGAAATCGCTGTTCGCCTGGCACTCGGCGCGGGGCGGGGCCGCCTGATTCGCCAATTGCTGACGGAAAGCGTTCTTCTGGGATTGCTGGGCGGGATATTGGGATTCCTGATGGGGTACGGAGGCTCGCGGCTTCTCTGGTCCTTGCGTCCCGCGGAGTTTGCGCTGAACCTGGCTGAGCTCAGGATGAACGGGAGCGTATTCGTTTTTGCGCTGGTTGCGGCCATTCTGACGGGGCTCATTTTTGGCATCGTTCCGGCTCTGCGATCTTCGCGGACGTCTGTTTCCGAAGTGCTGAAGGAAGAAACGCGCTCCGCGGGAGCGAGTCGCAGCCGCGTGAGCCTGGCGAATACTTTGCTCGCAGCCCAAGTCGCAGTCTCTCTGGTCCTCCTTGTGGTAGCCGCATTGTTTCTCCGGAGCATTCAGCGCGAGTACACCATCGATCCGGGCTTCGAGACCAAACGTCTGGCGCTATTCATGTTGTATCCCGGCCAGGCGGGGTACGATCGGACGCGGACCGAGGAATTTTACAAACAAGCGCGCGAACGCATCGCAACAGTGCCCGGCATCTCCTCACTCACCTGGGCGTCCAACATGCCGCTGTGGGAACGCAAGGACACGGGCGTAGTGATCGAGGGGCAAGAGCAGCGGAGGAAATCCGAAGAAGTCTCGGCGGTCGTCAATACCGTGGATCTCGATTACTTTTCGACGCTGGGCATACGTTTTGTGGAAGGGCGAGATTTCACCCTCGAAGATGGCGACATCTCAACACCCGTCGCGATCATAAACGACACCATGGCAGCCACGTATTGGCCGAAGCAGGACCCGATCGGCAAACGGCTGCAATTGCCCAACGGCAAGAAGTTTCTACAGATCGTCGGCGTTGTAAAAACCACCAACTATCAAACACTTGGCGAGCCTCCTCAGTCCTGCCTATACATTCCGCTGCGGCAGAATTATTCCGACAGTATGGTTCTGTACGTACGAACGGAACGCGACCCCTCCACGATTTTCCCGGCCGTCCAGGGAGAAATTCGCAATCTCGATTCCGCATTGCCGGTGGAAGACATGCGCACTGGGACGAAAATAATCGAACAGGCGCTTTGGGGAGCGAAAATCGGCGTGGGCCTGCTCGGTGTGTTTGGGCTTTTGGCCCTGGGGCTCGCGGCAGTTGGGCTATACGGCATCATGGCGTACTCCGTGAATCAGCGGCGGCGGGAAATTGGCGTCCGAATGGCTTTGGGAGCCGGGCAGGGAAGCGTCTCGCTGCTGGTGCTTCGTCAAGGCATGACCGTGGTCTTAAGCGGGATGGCTATAGGCGTACTTCTTGCTTTGCTGCTTGGGCGAGTCCTGGCCCGCTTTCTCTACGGCGTAAGTGGCGGAGATCTGGTCAGCCTCGGGACCGCGGCCCTGGTGTTGCTCGGCGTGGCGTTTGTTGCGTGCTACCTGCCGGCGCGTAGCGCGAGCCGCGTGGACCCGCTGGTGGCACTTCGCCAAAGTTGAGGTCAACGCGAGGATTCAACCTATACCGAGGCATTTCAAGTTGCGAAAAACTCATTGAGTGCGCGTCTTGAAATAGGAGATCACGAAGAGAATGCCGAGTAGCGAATCTGTGCAAGCAAAGACCAGGTCTGACGAGTGCATGCGGCCTTGCAAGACGAGCGTAACAACGGCAATTGCAAAAGTGGCTTTCTCGAGGACAGAGGGGATCATCAGTGGGCGAAAGCGGACCGGATCGGTGGCAATGAAGCAGAAGGCGAGTTGCCAGGCGAGTGCAATTCCCACGAATCCATAAAAGAATCCGGGGTGAGTAATGGAGGGCGGGTCATTGCGGCCGATCAGGTCAAACATGAAGTAAAGCGGCGTGATGACCAGGAACCCCCAGATACCGGCAATCCAGAAGACGACTTTCGCGAACTTCATCCCGGCCTCCGAGCGCTCTATGCGCCTGCGATTCTATCGCATGAAGGCTTCGGTAGAATACCTCAGCAAACGCGTTTCATTTCTCTGCCGCGAAATCAAGAAATGGTATCCTGCCCAGCATCTGGGCAAGGAGAGAGTCCATGAATCTATTCCGCAGAACGAAAAGATTTCTTCGATGGCTTACGGCGTGTTTCGCAGTGGCGATGGTCCTGGCAGCTTGCGCGCACGCGCAAACACCTTCTCCGGCGCTGCTCGTTCTCGAGAAGAGCGACGAGAAATTGGCGATCGTCGATCCGGCCAGCTTGAAGGTTGTGGCCAGAGTCCCCTCCGGGGCAGCTCCGCATGAGGTTGTCGCTTCCAGCGATGGAAAATTTGCTTATATATCCAATTATGCCGACCAACGCGGCGCTCAGAAAACGATTTCCGTGGTTGATCTCACGTCGCAAAAGGCCTTGGCCGTAGACCTCGGCGCTTTGCGCGCGCCACATGGACTGGCCTATGCGGATGAAAAGGTGTATTTCACCGCGGAAGCGAACAAAGTCATCGGCCGCATCGATCCCGCGACGGGCCAGGTGGACTGGGTGCTTGGCACTGGGCAGAACGTCACGCACATGATTGCTCTCTCGAAGGACGGGAAGGCGATCTTCACCGCGAATATCGGTTCGAATACGATCTGCGACATCGAGCCTGGCGCTGGCCGCAACGGCTGGATCGTGAATGTCATTCCAGTTGGCAAGGGGCCCGAAGGATTTGATGTTTCCCCGGATGGCAAAGAGCTGTGGGCCGCGAACTCCGGAGATGGCAGCGTTTCGATCATCGACGTCGCGACAAGAAAAGTCACGGCGACGCTGGAATTAGAAACGAACCGTTCGAACCGTCTGAAATTCACACCTGACGGAAAACTGGTGCTCATCTCAGATGATGGCGGTGCCGGCTTGGTGGTGCTAGACGTGGCGACGAGGAAAGTTCGCACGAGATTGAAAGTGGGCCGCGGGCCGGAGGGTATTCTGGTTCAGCCCGACGGCGCAAGGGCCTATGTGGCGCTTAGCGGAGAAAACGCAGTTGCCGTAATCGATTTGAAGACGCTCGAGGTGACCGGAAAAATCGCGACGGGGAACGGGCCAGATGGTTTGGCTTGGGCACAGGCCCGATGATTTCCCTGGAAGTATGAAGCTCCTTTGCGGTGGCTAGTCCTTCTTTCCAAACTTGGCGCGAGCGGCCTCAACCAGCCACAGTTTCAAGACGGGTAGATAATGCGGATTCACGTTCTGAAAACTAACACCCATGCCGTGACTTGGCTGGGAGTAGACCACGACACCCGTACTTTCAAAGTAGCGGCCTTCCGAGTAGACCTTGAAGATGGCCTGGCTGCCCTTGGGCAGAGGCTCAGGGAGTTCGACATAGCAGCCGTAGAGTCCCAATTCGGTAACGCGGGCGGAGAGGCCTGTTTGCGCGCCCTTTTCGAGGACTTCCGCGGTCGCTATGAAGGGAAATCGGGGAGTTCGCCTGCGCTCGTCCTCCAAAAGAGCACCTCGGAAAGGAACTGCGAGATTCTATCAGCAGGGGGAGCAATTGTGTGGCCAAAAGGCTGCAAAAATCGGCGAAAACAGAGGAGAAAGTGGGGTCTTAGAAGGAAGGGGTTAACCCCTGAGTGACGCGCAGACAAAAGAGGACCACGGTACTATTCAAGTTTTCCACGATTGTGCCGATGATTCGAGGGTATGCCGAACCTCTACTTTTGCCAACCACATGCCAAGAATCAAGGAATGCTTCGTGCAGTGCTTTCCGTCAATGAATGCGAAAAAGTAGTGAACACGCATGCCGTCAGATTTTTTGGCGAAAAGTTTCCCAGCCTGTCCGACGGGGATGCCGGCAATCAGGATTTTGCCGTTCTCAGGTTCGCTCCAGAGGAGTCGATCGGCAACTGGCGTCCGGGGTTCTATCGGCTGGACTGGGACCTTGGCGAGTTGAACGACGCGTTGCGGGACTTGCAGAGATAGTTTCGAATTATCCTGAAAAGCTTAGCCGCCGGCTTCCTCTGGTGCTGGCCACCTGCTTTTCGTGATAACCGTGTTCAAGCGCAGGCCAGCCCTCCGAAGCGATGCAGTTGAATTCTTTAGCCAGACAAATCGGAAGTAGCGGTCTTGCGAGTAGCGCTCCTTCGAATTCCGGGGCAGATTGCCCAGAGACAACAAGGAAACCCGCCTTCCACCCGTTTGCTCTTTGGTGCCCAATTTTGAACAGACTTGCGCCAACTGCGTCGGAAAGATGTTATGGTTATGACTGCCCATCGCGGTCGGCAACCCAGGCAAGCACATACTGACCCGAGACGATCGACGGAGAGATCATGGAACTAGCCGCCACACAAGAAGCACGGCCGTGGGATCGCCCATTTTGGAAGCCGGTGCACGGCAAAGAAGGCGTATTCGCGTACCTTGTGATCATTCACGTGCTTGCGGTCGTTGGATTGATTCTATTTCCACTGCCCAGCTTGAAAATTCTCGGCCTGGCAATCCTCTTCATCGCCTTCGGCGGCCTCGGAACAACGGTCTGCTATCACCGCATGCTGGCTCACAAGACGCTCAAGACCAATAAGTTCATCGAGCAGGCGCTAATTTTCTGGGCCGTGTTTAACGGCTCCGGCCACCCCGCGAGCTGGGTGGCGTACCACCGGCTGCACCATTCCGTCACGGACACGCCGGAAGACATCTCCAGTCCCAAGCAAGGCGGATTCTGGTGGGCGCACTTGCGATGGCTCTATCAAACGCAGCCTGCCGACAAGAATCGCTGGGCACCGGAATTGACGCGGGGGATGTACAAGATTTGGGGATGGCTCGAAACTCCCGTGATTGTGGTATCGATCTTTTCCGGACTGCTGCTCGGGCTGGGCTGGATGGGTTTCTTCTGGATTGGAGCGATCCGGCTGGTCTATACGCTGCACATGCAGTGCTTCGTCAATAGCCTCACCCATCTGGGGCATTCCAAAGAAGGCGGAGACGATTCGAGCATGAATGTCTGGTGGCTCGGCCCGTTCCAGATAACCGCTTGGGGCGAGAATTGGCACGCGAACCACCATTCGCATGCGGGCTCCGCGCGCCTCGGGTTGCGCTGGTGGCAGACGGACATCGGATGGTACTTCATCTGGACGCTTGAACTGCTGGGCCTGGCGCATAGCGTCAAGCGCCCGCGCGCTTCGTAATCAGACCCACCCGGAACCGGCACGCCGCGATGATATGATGGCCCGGTGTACGCGCAGAAATTCAAAGTGGAAGTTGTGATTCGCGGCGAGAGCCGCGCCTGCCCGCTCGATTGGCTCGATCAGTTCTGCATGCGCAATTTCACGAATTCCGCGGATTTTGACGACACACTGCCCGTTGCAGACGGCAAGGTCGAAGCCAGCTTCCGGCTTACGCCGGAGCGTTTTGCCGAGGGGCTGGGTGCATGGCTGACGCAGCGAGGCAAAGGCGAGGGTCAGCCCGTGGTTGTACAGGTCACGCGGGAATAATCAGTAGAGTCTGTTTTACCCGAAGACAAGAAGTGGGAACTCTTTGTATTATGCGGCGGAGTCGCGCTTTTCGCCGTTGATTGCCGCGCGAATCGCCGGAAGGGCCGCCAATGCGGCAGCTTCACCCGCGGCGACCATCTCCGGCGTTTTCGTGAAATCATCCCAGACAAAAGGAGTAACATCCGGCTCGATGATGACGTCAGCTTGCTGGCGCCACGTGATGTCGGTGTGGCGTTGAATGATGGTGAATGAACGGCTGAGCACATCAGTGAAGGTACGAGGCTGTTCGATGTTGCCGGCCTCGAGATAGACGGCGATGACGATGTCAGCGCCAAGAAGCAGCGCGCCTTCGACGGGAACCGGCGCAGTCAGGAAGCCGTCCACAAGAGTGCGTCCTTCGAATTGAATGGGCACGAACAGCCCCGGATACGCGCACGACGCGCGCAAGGGCAGGGCGACGGGGCCTCGTGTGTAGTAAACAGAGACGCCTGCGTTGATGTCCGTGGCGGCGATCGCCAGGGGAATGGCCATTTCTTCGAAGGTTTTCACGGACGTGAACCGGGCGAGAAATTTCTCCATTCGCTGGTTTGTAGCCAGGCCGAGCCAGGACGGAGTCCAGCGTCCGAAATCCGTGAAGCTGGTGGTCGCGCCAATCCGCTCCATCTCCTCGAGAGGTGTGCCAGCGCAATATGCGGAGCCGATGAGAGCCCCGACACTCGTGCCCGCGACCACGTCAATGGGGATGCCTGCTTCGCGCAGGATGCGCAGAACTCCAATGTGCGCGATGCCTCGCGCGAACCCGCCCGCGAGAGCGAGGCCGACACGAGGACGTTCTGTCGGTTTGTGCTCCTCGGGTTGATCGGTCAAGGCGCGGAGTTTTTCCTTGGCGGACTGCAGCCAGCCCTTGGCGTCTTTCACTTTGGGAGGACGCATTCTTACATTACTCTAACCCGGCCACTGCGGCGTGGCCATAGTTCGTTTGACCAGGGGATGGCGGTTTTGTAACCTGTCCCTCGTCTCCATTTCCGGAAAAGGCATACCATGAAACGTCGCATCGAGAAGGCGGCAGTGCTGGGCGCTGGGACCATGGGCTCGCGGATCGCGGCGCATCTCGCGAACGCCGGGCTGCCGTGTATTCTGCTGGACATCGTTCCTCCGGACTTGAAGCCCGGCGCACCGGCCGCCGAACGCAACCGGATCGTGCGCGCGGGGCTCGAGGCGGCCAAAAAATCGAAACCCGCGGCCTTTTTCACGCCCGCGCTGGTGGACAAGATTTCCATCGGAAATTTTGAAGACGACCTGGGGCGCTGCTCGGAGGCGGACTGGATTATCGAGGTTGTGGCGGAAAACCTCGAAATCAAAAGAAACCTGTTGTCCCGTGTGGCGCAGTTCCGCAAGCCGGGCGCGATCGTGACGACCAACACCTCCGGATTGCCCGTTCATTTGATCGCGGAGTCGATGAGCGAAGAGTTTCAGCAGCACTGGGCGGGCACGCACTTTTTCAATCCGCCGCGATACATGAAATTGGTGGAAGTAATTCCCGGCCCGAAAACGTCGAGCGAAGTGATCGGGGCGCTCAGCGAATTCTGCGATCGCAGGCTCGGCAAGGGAGTCGTGGTCGCCAAAGATACTCCCAACTTCATTGCCAACCGCATCGGCACATTTTCGATGTTGAACGCCATCCGGCTCATGACCGCGCTGGGCATGACCATAGAAGAAGTGGATGCGTGTACGGGTCCGGCGGTCGGCTGGCCGAAATCGGCGACGTTTCGAACCGCCGATCTCGTCGGGTTGGACGTGCTGATTCACGTGGTCAAGAACATCTACGAAACCGCGCCCAACGACGAGTCGCACGAAATGTATAAGGTGCCGGGATTCGTGGAAGAAATGGCGCGCCGCAAATGGCTCGGCGATAAGACGGGACAAGGCTTTTACAAAAAGGTGAAAGGCGAGGGCGAAAAGGAAATCCTGGCGCTTGACGTGAACACCATGGAGTACCGGCCGCGGCAAAAGGCCAGATTTGCGTCGCTGGAAATGGGAAAAGCCATCGAAGATACGCGTGAGCGGCTGCGCGCCCTGGTAGCGCCCGTGCTGGAAGGACAGAAAACCGATAAAGCCCAGCAGTTCATTTGGGGCGGGCTTTCGGAAATGTGTTCCTACGCGGCGCGACGAGTTCCGGAAATTTCCGACAGCGTCGTGGATGTGGACCATGCGATGCAGTGGGGGTTCGCATGGGAAATGGGCCCATTCGAAATGATGGATGCCATCGGCGTGAAAGCTTTCGCCGCGCAACTCCAGAAGGAAGGCCGCGCCGTTCCGGCCTCGATCGAAAAAGTTCTGACTAGCGGCCGGAAAGGATTTTACGAATCCGAAAAAGGCAAGACCACGGTGTTCGACGTGGCCAGCGGAACATCCAAACCGCTGGCAGTTCCCCCCGGCGTGATCATTCTGAAATCGCAAAAGGAAGCCGGCCGGGAAGTCGAGCGCAATTCCGGGGCCAGCCTCATCGATCTGGGCGATGGCGTGGTGTGCTGCGAGTTTCATGCCAAGATGAACGCCATTGGCGCGGAATTGATTGCCATGCTGCACAAGGGATTGAAACGGCTCGACACGGATTTCGATGCCATGGTCATCGCCAATCAGGCCGTCAATTTCTCCGTCGGCGCAAATCTGATGCTCATGCTCGTCGCGGCGCAGGAGCAGGAGTGGGACGAGTTGCACATGGGCGTGAAGCAATTTCAGAACGCCAATCTCGCCTTGAAGTACGCGCCGAAGCCTGTGGTCGCGGCTCCGCAAGGCATGGCGCTCGGCGGAGGATGTGAAATCGGATTGCACGCCGCCAGGATTCAAGCGGCCGCCGAAGCCTACATTGGCCTTGTGGAAACCGGCGTGGGTTTGATTCCGGGCGGCGGCGGAACCAAGGAAATGTTGATTCGCGCGAATGAACACGCGGCAGGCGGCGAGGATCTGGATTTGTTTCACGCGCTGAAGCCCGTCTTCGAAACGATTGCCATGGCAAAAGTGGGCACCAGCGCGGAAGAAAGCCGCAGCCTGGGATTTTTGCGGCGCGAGGACGGCGTCTCCATGAATCGCGACCGACTAGTAGGAGACGCGAAAGAGACGGCGCTGGCGCTCGTCCGCGGCGGGTACAAACCGCCCGCGGCGAATTGGCTGGAAGGCGCGCAAACGACACAGATTAAAGTGCTCGGAGAACAATTTCTGACGGGCGCAAAGCTGGTGATTCACATGATGCAGCGCGGCGGATATATCACGGACTACGACGCGCACGTGGGACGCAAGCTCGGGAATATTCTGGCCGGAGGGCCGCTCACTTCGCCCCAAATGGTTAGCGAGCAATACATTCTGGATCTTGAACGCGAAGCCTTTGTTTCGCTTTGTGGCGAAAAGAAAACGCAGGAGCGCATCGCCCATACTCTGAAGACCGGAAAGCCTCTGCGGAATTAATCGAAGAAGTTCCTTTCCGTTGCTAAGCTTACGCGACCGGCACGGAGAAGTGCTCGTGGGCGATGCGCAGTTTGCCGGAGCCATCCCGATGCATCACGTGCGTGGCCCGCACGGTTTCCAGCTTCTCCGCTATCCGCTTGCTGCCCACGTCCCGGCCGCTAGCCTGAAATTGAAACGTGTAGCTGGCCACGCCGGTGTCAGTTCCGCATAGCACGACGTCAATGGGGCTCAGTTTCAGCTCCATGCGCGTGTCCGAGTTGAAATATTCGCGCGCACGGCGCATGGCACCGAGTCGGCCGGGCTCGCTGCGGCCCATCGCAATCTGAAAGACCGTGCTCTCCGACGAATAAAAGTCATTCAGTTGTTGTTCCGATTTCGCCAGGAATGTTGTCCAGAAAAGCTGGACGGCTTTTCGAACGTCCTCAGCGGTCAATCTTGCGGAGACCAGGGGCATAAATGACTCCGAGTGTGGCTACCTTCATTCCTGCATTTCTTAATTTACGCGAGTCCCGGCAACCGCAAAGCGGCTCGACGGAGGCGGTTGCTGAAGCGATAAAGAGGCGGGCTACGAGGCCAGTCCAAGCCCACACTAACAAATGCATGAAATCGTACTATAATGGCGGTTTCAACCAGGGCGAATCGGCAAGTATTACGGAGGGAACCTCGATGCAGAGAGCCGCACTCATGCCGCCGCGGGAAGCCGCAAGGATTCTCGGCATCAGCTACCCCACGCTGAAGCAATGGATCTACCGCGGGAAAATCAGAACGATGAAGACACCCGGCGGACATCATCGCGTTCCGGAAAGCGAAATCGATCGCATGATTCCGAAGGAACTGGTCCGCGGAGACGTCGCGGCGCGCCGCGGAAATTTCCGCAGAATCAGCGGCCGGAACCAGTTGATCGGCCGCGTGGTTGCCTTGAAGTACAGCGGCCTGCTGGCGCAGGTCACGATGGCCATCGGCGGGCAGCACATCACGGCGATCATCACAGCGGATGCGGCGAAGGAGATGCGTCTTAAGCCGGGAGAGCGGGCCGCCGCGCTGATCAAGTCCACAGAAGTAATGATTCTGAGGGTGTGAGAAGGGCAGCGATCCAGGATTGGTGACTTGTGACTCGTGGCCGTACAAATTATCCCGTGCCGCTCAGTATTGCGCTCCTCTTGGTTGCCGTCTCGCTTTCGCAGGGGCAGGCCCGAACCCAGGGGCAGGAAATCCGCGTGGCGGCTGCTTCGGACTTGCAGTTCGCGATGGAGGATCTTGCGGCGCACTTTGAGAAGCAGACGGGTATGAAGGTGGATGTGACCTACGGCTCCAGCGGAAATTTCTTTTCCCAGATCCAGAATGGCGCGCCCTTCGATATTTTTTTCTCCGCGGACGTCGATTACCCGCGAAAACTGGAAGCGATGGGTCTCGGCGCGCCCAGATCTCTTTTCGTCTATGGCGTTGGACGTCTTGTCATCTGGATGCCCGCGGATGCCAAAGAAGATATCGCCCAGGAAGGGTGGAAGACGCTTTTGAGCCCCGGCGTGCAAAAGATTTCCATTGCCGACCCAGAACATGCGCCGTATGGGCGCGCTGCCGTCGCCGCCTTGAAAAAAGCCGGAGTCTATCAACAGGTGAAGGCGAAACTGGTTTACGCGGAGAATATTTCGCAGGCCGCGCAGTTCGTACAATCCGGCAACGCGCAAGCGGGGATTCTGGCGAAATCTCTTGCTGCTTCCGGTGCGATGCAAAGCGGCAAGCGCTGGGATGTTCCGGTTGACCTCTATCCGGCAATCGAGCAGGGCGCTATTTTGCTCAGGTCTGCAAGCAACAATGCGAAGGCGAAGTCCTTTCTGGAGTTCGTCAGAGGTCCTGCCGGCCGTTCCGCTCTCGATCAATACGGGTTCGGCCCCGCGGCATCAGGCAGTACGGGGGCGCAATAAAGTGAATCTTGAGCCGCTCCTGGTTTCTCTCCGCCTGGCGCTATGCGTTTCCGCGATACTTCTCGCAGGCGGATTGCCGCTTGCGTATTGGCTGGCATTTTCCAATTGGCGCGGAAAATTTTTGCTCGAAGCCGTGATCGCAATGCCGCTGGTTCTTCCCCCGACCGTGCTGGGGTTTTACGTACTGGTGGCGATGGGCCCTCGCGGGCCTCTGGGAAAATTGTGGCAGTCATTTTTCGGGCACGGCCTGGCATTTACTTTCGAAGGTCTCGTACTCGCGTCCGTCCTCTATAGCCTGCCGTTCGCTGTGCAGCCGCTCATCGCCTCGTTCGAATCCGTCGACCGGAAACTCCTCGACGCTTCCGCGGTGCTCGGCGCCGGACGATTGCGGACATTCTGGCGAGTTATTCTGCCGCTTTCGATTCCCGGCGTGGTGACGGCCGTGGTTCTGAGTTTTGCGCACACCATGGGCGAATTTGGGGTCGTGCTGATGGTTGGCGGCAATTTGGCGGGCGTGACGCGCACCGTCTCCATCGCTATCTACGACAACGTGCAATCGCTGGACTACGCCGGCGCGAACCGCATGGCGCTGGTGCTCCTGGCCATTTCGTTCATCGTGCTGTCGATAGTGTACGCCGTCAATCGCCGCGTCGGCCGCGACGTGGGACGCCGCCTCTGGACACCATGGGCGGCCAGGTAATCCCTCGCGTGCTCAAGGTGCGCGTCCGGATGGAGCGTCTTCGCGCGGGCGCTCTGCCTTTTGTTCTCGAACTCGACATCGAAGTTCCGCCGGGCATCACCATTCTTTTTGGGCCTTCCGCTGCGGGCAAATCGACTCTAATGGATTGCATCGCGGGATTGGCTCGTCCTGATTCCGGGCGCATCGTTGCCGGCAAGGAAGTCTTGTTCGATTCCGAAGCGCGCGTGAATTGCCCCCCGCAAGCCAGGCGGATCGCTTACGTTTTTCAAGGCCTGGCGCTCTTTCCGCACATGACGGCGGCGCAGAACGTAGCCTATGGGCTCGATGGGTTGCCGCGCGAAGCACGTTCGGCGCGCGTTACGGAAATCCTCGAGGCATTCCGTGTAAGCAAATTGCGCTTGCGCAGGCCAGCGGAACTATCCGGCGGCGAACGCCAGAGGATTGCTCTGGCCCGTTCGCTTGTAACGCAGCCCGACGTACTGCTTCTCGATGAACCCTTGACCGGACTCGATGCCAGTCTCAAAACCGCGATCGTCGATGACCTGAGATCCTGGAACGCAGCGCGGCGCATTCCGATTTTGTACGTGACGCACAGCCGCGAAGAAGTGGATGCACTCGGCGAGCGCGTAATTGCCTTGGATCGCGGGCGCGTGGTGGGCGAAGGAACTCCCATGGAAGTGCTGGAAGCGCCTCGCCGGACGCGGCTGGCGCAGGCCGCCGGCTTTGAAAATTTGTTGAGCGGTCGCGTCCTGGATGTGCGCGAATCGGATGGAGTCATGCGTGTCCGGCTCGGCGATAGTGACTGCGTACTCGAAGTGCCGCTAAGCCACGCCGCGCCCCAGGATCGCGTCCGCGTGGCCATCCGCGCAGGCGATATTTTGATGGCGACTTCCCATCCGCAGGGTCTCAGCGCGCGCAACATCATTGAAGGCCGCATCCTGTCGATGGAAACGCGAGGCACACTGCTACAAGCTCGTGTGGACTGCGGCGTGGAATTCATTGTGCACGTAACCCCGGGGGCCGCGCGAACGCTGGGGCTAGCGGACGGCAGCCGCGTGTGGCTGGTGCTGAAGACGCATTCGTGTCATTTGGTGGACGAATGAAGGTGAGAGGCGAAACTTGCGGCCACTCCGGAAAATATTTCAGGGTTTGGGTTTGCTAGACGCCGTTGCCGCCGCCGCGGAAAATCTTACTTCGGCAGCTTCCAGGATTTCGCCCTTCGGCGTGGCGTGAATCACCACGCGGTCTCCGACGGCTAAATCGGAGAGCTTGGCGGGTTTGTCCACAGTTCCGCTTCTCATTACATACGTGGTCGCGGCGACAAGCTTTACCTCGACGGATTTTCCCTCGGCGGTTTTCACGGTGACGGAATCCGCGCCGATTTTTTCCACCGTGCCGGAAATATGTTT
This sequence comes from Candidatus Acidiferrum sp., assembly GCA_035310525.1. Taxonomy (GTDB): domain Bacteria; phylum Acidobacteriota; class Terriglobia; order Acidiferrales; family UBA7541; genus Acidiferrum. The sequence continues at coordinate 15,701 of DATGED010000017.1, forward strand.
CTTATCGCCGTGCGCCAACGCGGCGCAGGCCATCATCGCGAGCAACAGCAAGAGTGCAAAAGCGCGAGCTTTCATTTTTATCTCCAGGCGGGCCGGGGCCAGACCATCCCTCATCTCAACATTATTCCACAAATTTAAATTCGTCGACTCGAAGCGAAATTCCCAAGTCTTTTCAGGCGGCTTCCCGCCTCTCTCTAGTGCTGATGATGGGATTCCGGTTTGGGTGCCGGCGTTGCTCCATTGAGGAAATCGTCTTCCTGCTTTTCTTCCTCACGGTCATCGGGGCCCTTCGGATTGTTCTTTTCCATTTCCATCCGCTCTTCTGGCGTCAAGCGGGGCAGGTGCCGGATAAAGAGCACGAGCTTCCAGCTGTCGTCCTCCGAGCCGGGATTCGAGAACGCCGGCATGCCTGTAAACCGCACGCCATTCTCAATGATCCAGAAGAGTTCACCGTCCGAGAGGTTTTGCGTGTCATGCTCGCGAAGGTCCGGTGGCTTGGGGTACATCCCGCGGCCAAACATCGTGTCGCCACTGCCATCGTTTCCATGGCAAGTAGCGCAGTGGTCCGCGAAGTGTAGGCGTGCAGCGCGAAGATTTTCCTCGGAAGCCGGAACAGGATTTCGAAGGGCTCTGGCAGACGCGGGGATCGCGAGATGCCGCGCGTTGCGCGCCATCATTTTCTCCATGCTGGTTGGCTTGGCCCGTGCGCTGAGGCCATTGTGGAGAATGAACATGGCCAATAGGCACAGAGCTCCCGCGACAACCGCCAGGCTCACGAGGATGAGAATTCCGCGTTTCATCGCCCGGTTCTCATGGTAGCTGACGCGAGCCGCACGGTGCCAGCACGCATTTATCACGGACTGAGCGATTCTCGCGTGCGACGGCCTGCAGAGCTGCACGGCCTCTGGTAGGATACGCCGAGCCATGCGCCGCAAAATTTATTCGAGCGTGGATGCAGCCGTCGCGGACATTCCCGACGGCGTTCGCATCATGTTCGGCGGATTTGGCGGAGCCGGATTCCCGAATAACCTGATCCAGGCGCTGTTCGCCAGGGGCACCAAAGAGATCACAGCTATCAGCAACAATTGCGGAACGCACGATGGCGAGCTCGGTCTACTGTTCAAGGCCGGCCAGGTTCGGCACGTTATCGCATCCTTTCCCGGACCTCACTCCACCTATTTTCAGGAGCAGTATGCAGCCAAGCGAGTTACGCTCGAGCTGGTTCCTCAGGGGATTCTCTGCGAGAGAATGCGCGCTGCGGCGGCCGGTCTTCAGGGGTTTTACACCACCGTCGGTGCCGGAACGGAAGTGGCTGCGGGAAAAGAAGAGCGCGTCATCGAGGGTAAGCGCTGCATTCTGGAAATGCCCCTGCATGCGGATTACGCCTTCATCAAAGCGGAGACCGCCGATGAACTCGGGAACTTGACGTATCGTCTGGCAGCGCGCAATTTCAACCCCATCATGTCCATGGCTGCTACAACGACGATCGTGGAAGTCGACGAGGTCGTGCCCGTGGGTTCGATCAGACCCGAGCATGTCATCACTCCGGCAATTTTTGTTCATCGTATCGTGCAGGCAAAAGGATTGCGCTATGCCGGATAAACCGCGTCTCAGCCGGGAGCAGGTTGCCAAGCGCGCCGCACTGGAATTGCCCGATGGCGCGTATGTAAATCTCGGTTGGGGAATCCCCAATCTCATCGCGGATCATTTGCCGCAAGGCGTTGAAGTCTATTTTCACAGCGAGAATGGAATTCTCGGCATGGGGCGCCGCGCGCGGCCCGGCGAAGAAGACTACGATCTCGTCGATGCCATGAAGGTTCCGGTCACCTTGAAGCCGGGGGCTTCTTTTTTTCACCAGGCGGACGCGCACCTCATGTCTCGCGGCGGACATCTCGATGTGGCCGTGCTCGGCGGATTCCAGGTCTCGGAAAAGGGCGATCTCGCGAACTGGAAAGTTCCGGGTTCGAAAAGCTCCGGAGGTATTGGCGGCGCCATGGACATCGCCGCCGGCGCGAAAAAATTGATCGTATGCATGGAGCACACCACCAGGGAAGGCGCGCCCAAAATCGTCCGCCAGTGCACCTATCCGCTGACCGCGCTTGCCTGCGTCGATACTATTGTCACTGACCTGGCTGTGATCGATGTGAAGCCGGAAGGCCTGATGCTGCGCGAGATCGCGCCGGGCTGGAGCATCGAAGAAGTTCAAGAACTCACGGGAGCGCCGCTGCTCTTGCGTGGCCGCGCGCCGGACATGACACGTGTTTAAGAGCCCTTGCCGCACGCCGGAGCCGTGCGAAGCGCAAATGCTGCGCGGCTCTCCCGGCGCGTGGTAAAGTTTGGGTGCTCAGCCGTGGTGATTAGAATCCTGGGGAGGCGATGATGGCCGAAAACATTCCCGAAAAGTACGCGGACCTTTTGGAGAAGCCGGCGTTTGGCAATCTGGGCACGCTTATGAAAGACGGCAGCCCGCAAGTAACACCCGTTTGGGTGGACTACGACGGAAAATATGTGCGATTTAATTCGGCGTTGGGACGCGTCAAGGACAAGAATATCCGCCGCGACCCGCGCGTATCGATTTCGCTGCAGGATCCGGCGAATCCTTACCGCTACCTGGAAATTCGCGGGCGGGTCGTCGAGATTACGCAGAACGGCGCGGACGATCACATCAACAAGCTTTCGCAAAAATATCTGGGAAAGCCCGTCTATCCCTTCCGGCAGCCGGGCGAAGTCCGCGTCCTCTATAAGATCGAGCCGGAAAAAGTCAGCTCCATGGGATGAGAACCGCGGCCAGGGTCCGCCGGTTTCGCCGCGCCGGACAGCCCAAGTTTTTTGCTTGCCCGCGGGCGAGCTGTAGCGTTGTAATGGAGCAGGCCAGTTTCTTTGCGCGCCCGTAGCTCAGCTGGATAGAGCATCTGGCTTCGAACCAGAGGGTCGGGAGTTCGAGTCTCTCCGGGCGCGCCACCTTTCCAAGTTACTCAATGGTTCCTGGAATCGTTGCACGATGCGCGCGCTTTGGTTCTACCTCGGTTCTACCTTTCAACGGACGCGATTGTTTCAGCCGCGATGTTCGCTCGATTCTACCTCTTCTTGTGACAAGCCTGCATATAAGAAGTCGCAGTTACACCAGAAAATTACATTGTGATGAAGAAAGTTTTTTTCTATGTCCTTTACGTGTTTGCTTTCTGCAGAGTGGTCCGTAATCCTTGCCGCGAGGCTGTGGCATCGAAGAAGCCCTGTCGCAGGGTGTCCATTATGCGTGCCCGGCTGTTGGAGGCGGGTGCTCCCCAAGTTTGCAGTCTTCAGATATCATGCCCTCCCGTGGCCTTGACTAAGGAATCCGCACCGAGTTCGCGCCGCCGCGCGGTGCGCGACATCCTGCTCTACGGCTTGTGCGGCGGCCTGCTCATCGTAGTGCTGAAACTTACGGAGTACCGCTTCCTGGTCGTCGAGCATTCTGTCGAGATTTACGGCGCCCTGGTCGCCGCCCTGTTTGCCGGACTGGGCATCTGGCTCGGGCAGTCACTCACGAGAAAGAAGCCGGCAGTGATCCTGAAGGAAGTCCCGGTGCCGACCGCAGGTCCCTTCGCGGCCGACGAGAGGCGCGTAAGGCAGCTCGGCATCACCCCGCGCGAACTGGAGATTCTCGGGTTGATATCCACCGGGTTGAGCAACCGGGAGATTGCCGGGCGGCTATTCGTCAGCGAAAACACGGTGAAGACGCATTCGAGCCGGCTGTTTGATAAGCTGGGCGCAAAGCGGCGCACCCAGGCGGTGCAGATCGGCAAGACAGCCCGGCTGATCCCTTGAATCGTTTGCCTGCCTGAAGGCACCCTACCCCAAAGTGTGATTTTCCATCCTGGAATGCAAAATCACCCAAAAGGGTGACGACAACGTTTACGTCCCCCGCTAGATTTCGGGCGCGTCAAACCAGGTTTCACGGAATTGAGGGAAAAGGAGACCTAAATCTATGAAAAAGACGGTGCTGACTTTCGGGCTGATTTCGGGCGCAATTTCCTCGCTGCTGATGGTGGCCACAGTGCCGTTCGCGCACAAGATAGGCTTTAACAAGGCCTTGATCGTCGGTTACACCACCATCGTGCTCTCGTTCTTGCTGGTGTTCTTTGGCATCCGTTCGTACCGCGACAACGCCGGCAACGGCTGGATCACGTTCAAAAAAGCTTTTGCCGTCGGGATCTGTATTACCTTGATTTCATGCATCTTCTATGTCGTGACGTGGGAAATTCTCTACTTCAACTTCATGCACCACTTCATGGACAATTACGGCGCCGATATGATCGAGAAGCTGAAGGCCTCGGGTGCGAGTGCCGCAGCCGTCCAGGTGCAAGTTCAGCACTTGCAGAAACTCAAGGAGCAGTACGAAAACCCGCTCTTCAATTCACTGATGACTTTCATCGAGCCCTTTCCGGTTGGCCTCGCCATCACACTGCTTTCCGCGGCAGTTCTGAGAAGAAAGCCGCAATCGCAACCGGCCGAGTCGCCCTTGCCGGCATCCCATTGAATCTGTTCCAGCCAATCCGCTCCTTCTTCGCCTAGCGTTGGCGAGCACGAACATGCCGCGGATAGGGCGATTCTGTCCGGTTTGTCGGCAAACAGGAAGGAATTCGGTTGCTTCCTGTTTGCCAGTCATTCGGACCAGAGATTCCTTTGACTTCCAGTTCGGGATAGCTTGTATGAATATCCGCCTGTCTGTATATTATTTCATTGCCGTGGACTGAGACAAACGTTAGGAAGTAGAGAGCAAGTCGTGGAAGAGTTTCTCAATGCTACGGAAATCATCGACTGGACTCAGCCACTGGTATCGTCGAAAGCAAGGGAACTATCAACGGGCCTAACCCGGGCGGAGGATATTGCCCGCCATTGTTTTGAGTGGGTTCGCGACGAAATCCAACATAGTTCTGATTTC
>DATGED010000018.1:0-493865 GCA_035310525.1 Candidatus Acidiferrum sp.
CTTTCGGCTGCAAACCAGACCAAAAAGGCGCAAGTCCCTCCCAGGCGCTCGGCGGCGCAGGGGGCCTTTGGCGCTCTCTCTGGCTGGCCGGTCTACTATGGTCTACCGCAAGGGGCAGCCCCGCCGGAAGGGTACAGGGGCAGCCACGCCGGAAGGGTACAGGGCAGTGACCAAAGTCACTACGGGGTTGGAAGGCCAAACATTTGAGGTTCGGAGGCTATTCGGCGGAAGTCTGTTCGCGCTTCAAGCCGGGCAGGTCTTTGACTACGATCTTGCGGCCTTCCACGTCCAGAAATCCTTCGGCTTGCAACCGGCTGAGGTTCCGGGAGACTAGTTCGCGCACGGTGCCCAGTTCGGCCGCAAGATCCTGATGACTCTTTGTCAGCTCCACGCGAATGCCCTCTTTCGAGGGTGTCCCGTCCGCCTGTGCCAAACGTAAGATCAGCGCAATCAGCCTCTGCCGGACCGTTGTGAACGAAAGCTCCTCAATGATACCGACAAGACGACGCAGCCGCGACCCAACCACGGCGATCACTTTGAGCCCCACGTCCGGATGCTCGCGGCAGAAATTCTGAAAATCCTTACGCGAAATGAAGAGAACCTCCGCGTCTTCCAACGCTGAAGCTGCCGCTGGGTAATTCCCTCCGTCAAAGACGGGGAGTTCCGCAAACGAACTGCCGGGACCCTCAATCGCAAGAACCTGCTCGCGCCCAGAAGCTGAGAGCTTGAAGATACGGATTTTTCCGGAAGCTACCAAGAACAAACCTGTGCAGGGATCACCCTCCGCAAACAATTGATCACCTTGATGGAATCGCTTGCGGGACGTTCGCGCGGTGAGAGCTTGCAGCTCGCCATCCGTCAGGTTCGCGAAAAGTGGGGTTCTCTTTAGGACTGCAGCAGTCTCATTGCTCATACCGAAGCCTGCAAAACATGGGCCGGTTCACGGCTGCTCCAACAACGCACTTCTGGATCTTACAAGCTTTTGAGCGCTATCAACATGACTCGAGGCATTTTTTCCAGCTTGGATTTGGATGTGTGACCTTTGGCTGACCTTCTTGCTTAACCTGCCGAAAGCATCCTAGTAGAACGCGGTGGCTCCAGCCTGACGTGTTAGAGTTAAATCCGTGCGGCCACAGATTGAGCAAGTCGTCCAGTTGATTCAGCGAAAGGACTCAGAGTCACTCGAGGAGGCACTCGCTCTGCTGCAGAGTACGGTCTTTTCGTTCAGTATGAAGGTATGCGGGCAGCGACAAGATGCCGAAGACACCATGCAGGAAGTGCTGCTCAAGTCAGTCCCCTACCTGCCGAAATTTGATAGCCCAAAGGCATTAATGGTATGGCTTTATAAGGTCGCCAAAAATCGCTGCCTGATGAGCAGACGTAAGAGCAAGTTTGCCCCCAAACAAGATCTCTCGCTGGAAGAACTGATGCCCGACCGTCAAGAAATGCAGAGGCTTTCGGGCAATCCGGACGCAACCCCAGAGACTGTATTGTTGCGTCGCGAAAATGCAAAGCGTCTCCGGGAAGCAGTGCAAAAACTTCCTACTGAGTACCGGCTCATTCTTGTACTGCGCGACATGGAAGAGTTGTCCGATGAGGATGTCGCCGAGATCACCGGGCTCCGGCCTGGGACAATCCGCGTGCGATTGCATCGGGCACGACTCTTTGTGCGCAAGGAACTTGCCAAACAAGAGTTCCGTAGTCTGCATCGCCAAACGGCAAAACCCGTCGGCGAAATAAGCCACCCCGTGCAGCCGCGCCAACGGCATTGCAAGGAAATGTTCGCCGAACTCTCAAATTACCTGGACGAGAAGCTTGATGATTCTCTTTGTGAGGGACTGGAAAAGCACATGGAGGGCTGCGAGCCCTGCAAAGCTTTCCTTGTTAGCCTGGAGAAGTCGATCCAGATGTGCCGAATTGAAACAAATGAGTCGCCCGATCCGCGGATCGCTGCGAGGCTCAGGCGCGAATTGTTAGCCGAGTACCAAAACACGATGGCAAACATCACAAGGCGCGACGCAACCAACGCAATGCGAAGTTAAGCCTCCTTCAGACTCCCCGGATTCAACCCGCATCCTCCTGTAGATGTTTCGACTCCAGAGCACCCACGAGTGTGCGTTCTTCAACAGCGGACTGACATCCCCAACATCACGTCAGGCTGTGATCCTTATCACCGCCCACGCTGTGGCTGCGCACCAACAATAGTCAAGGAGACAAAGTGCAGAGGGCGGATTGCCATTCGAAAGATGTAAAGGAACCCAGGCCCCGACACGCCAGGCAACACTTTCTTGTAACAGAATTCGATTCCTTGCATTTATTGGTGTGGCCTTGAAAAACCGGGGTCTATGAGAGGAACAAATGATTACCGCTAAGGTCTTGCTTTCTCAACCACTTAAAGCAGAGAGACAATTCGTTGCTACATCCGGCAGTGAGCACCATATGCTGCTCGATGATGCAGCAGGGGGCACGGGTCCAAAGCCGATTGAATTGGTAGCAGTCGGGCTAGCCGGGTGCACAGCCTTCGACGTCATTACAGTTCTTCGTCAGAAGTATCACCAAAAGGTAACAGGCTACGAAGTCCGAGTCGAAGCTGAACAAGCGGAGCGGCCACCACAGGTTTTTACCTCGGTCCGTATCCACCATGTGGTCATAGGTCACGAAATAGATTCCGCCGCAATCGAGGAAGCTATCCGGCTCTCGGAGGAGAAATACTGCTCCGTGGGGGCGATGGTGAAGCAAACGGCCAGCGTGCATACCACCTACGAGATCGTGGAAGAGAAAACGCAATGGCTCGCGCCAACTCCCGTGGCTGCATGAAGGTGAAAAGCTCTAATGAGAAATCGTAGCCAACAACCCGGGGGAAAAAGTCAAACCCCGCAAAAGACCCTCGTGCGATCAGAAGGGGTATCCCGTTTCGCAGAGGACGTCTTCCTGGTCTCGCTTCTAGTATTGTCAATTCCAGGGTTGCTCTTCGCACAACAAACACTGCAGCCCTCTCCTATAACTCTCCAGCAGGCAATCAACATCGCACTAGAGAAGAACCCGGAGCGTAAAGCAGCGCTCGCCGATACAAGAGCCGCGACCGCTTCCGTGCAGGAAGCCCGGTCCGTTCTTCTGCCGCACGTCACTTTTTCCGAGGTTGCCACGCTTGGCAACGATCCTGTGTACGTATTCGGGAGCAAATTGCGACAGCAACGGTTTACGGCGGGGGACTTCGCGCTAAACGTGCTGAATACCCCGGGCTCCTTCGGCAACTTTGCGACACGCTTTGGCGGAACCTGGAATCTCTTTGATTCGTTCGGCAGCTGGCGCGCGATCAACCGCGCGGAGCGCGCGAAGGAAGCGACCAGCCACCAACTGGAACGCACCGACCAGGAAATTATTTTTCGGGCCGTGGAGTCCTATTATGGCGTGTTGCTCGCAAAAAAGCGGGTAGAAGTTGCGGCAGAGACCCTGAAGACGGCACAAGCCATCCTGGACCGAAGTAAAAATCGTTTTGAAAGCGGCGTGGTCGTGGAATCGGACTTGCTGAGCGCCCAAGTGAGACTATCGACGCGGAAGCTGGAAGTCATTCGCGCGGCAAATAACCTGGCAATGGCGCGGGCCCAATTGGGTACGGCTTTAGGCATATCGACTGAGACCGAGTTCGATCCAGCCGATGCGCTCGAGGAAAGAAATTTCCCAGCGATAACGCTTGAAGAAGCCGAGAAAGAAGCAGTGGAAGTTCGACCGGATCTGAAGCGAATGCGGTCGGAGGAGGAGGCGCAGCAGCAGAGTGTGGCCATCGCGAAATCATCGTTTGGTCCGCGAGCCAATGCGTTTGGGGGGTGGGAGGCCGACAATCCAACATTCGTCGCAGGCGGGGGCGGAAATAACTGGTTGGCGGGGATCGAGGTGCATCTCGACCTTTTTGACGGCGGAGCCAAACGGGCTCGGCTTTCGCGTGAGCGAGCACTGCAAGTAAAGGTTGCTGCGGTCAAGGAAATGGCCACCGATGCGGTTCGGCTCGAAGTCCGCCGCGCCTACTATGATTTGGACTCCGCCCGCCACCAGGTGGAAGTGGCTCGCACAACGATTGCGGAATCGCAGGAAAGCCTGCGTATCAATCAGAACCGCTACGACTCGGGCCTTTCGACGATTACAGACCTGCTTGCGGCGGAAGAAGAGGCCCACCGCAGCCAGGCGGAATATTGGGAAGCCGTGTACCGCTATCACACTGGCTACGCGAGCCTTGAACTGGCCAGCGGAACTTTGAATCCCCAGTCTCCCGTGGTGACGCCATGAATCCTGGAAATCCAGCAATCAAACTTTCTATCATTTTGGCTTTAATGGTAGGCGGCGTGTCGTCCGGGTGTTCGAACGAGCGCCCGACCCAGGCCACGGCACCCGAGACGGTGAGCAACATTTCGGTGACTGTCGCGCATAAGGCCACCGTGCCTGACTGGCTGGAAGCTGTGGGAACAGTGCGCGCAGCACAAGTGAGCCAGGTTTCCAGCCAAGTAATGGCCAATATCGTTGAAATTCAGGCGCACGAGGGCGATCGCGTACAAAGCGGCCAGGTGCTTGCGGTTCTCGACGAGGCACAAGCTCGTTCCGGAACCGATCAAGCCACGGCTGCGGTCGCCGCCGCAGAAAAAGAAGTCTCTGCCGCTGACTCGAATTTTGCTCTTGCCGAAGCGACGCTGAGACGTTACCAGCAACTCTTCGAACAAAAATCAGTCAGCCCGCAGGAATTCGACGAAATCAAAGCTCGCTACCAGTCCGCAGAAGCACGGCGGGAGATAGCAAGAGCGGGGCTGGCACAAGCAAATGCCGGGCAGACCCACGCTCGTACTTCGCTCGGATTCACGAGAATACGCGCGCCGTTTGGGGGCGTGGTGACGGAGAAAAGAGCCGATGCGGGAACGCTGGCCTCGCCGGGCATGCCCCTCTTCACCATTGAAGATACGCGCAGCTTTCGCCTTGAAGTGACAGTAGATGAAAGTGAGCTGCGCTTCGTGCGAATCGGGCAGGTCGCCACAGTGACGGTTGACGCTCTTGCGAATGTCCAGCTTGACGGCAAGGTCGCGCAAATCGTTCCGGCAGCCGATCCGGCCAGCCGCAGTTTTCTCGTGAAAGTCCAATTGCCGTCGGATTTGCGGCTCCGTTCCGGCCTCTTTGGGAGGGCACGTTTTCAGCGGGGTGAGCGAACGGCTTTGCTGATTTCCCGCAAAGCATTGGTAGACCGCGGTCAACTGCAAGGAGTCTACGTGCTCGACGCAAACCAAATCGCGGAGCTGCGTTACCTCACGCTCGGCAAAAGTGCCGGGGAACAAGTCGAAGTTCTCTCCGGACTGCAAGAAGGAGAAAAACTGGTTGCCGCACCCGGCGATCGTGATTGGGGCGGCAAGCGAATCGCTGTACGTCAATGAGCGTTACGTTTTCCAAACCGGAAAAGCACTCTCCCGTTTCAGGGATGGCTGGGCGTATTGCGCATATTTTTATCCGGTCAAAGCTGACGCCGCTCGTCATTATCGGCGCGCTTCTACTTGGTGCATTTAGCATCCGGCAGACACCGCGCGAGGAGGAACCGCAGATTGTTGTGCCGATGCTGGACGTTTTTGTGCAAATGCCAGGGGCAACTGCCGAAGAAGTAATGCAACGCGCGAGCGTGCCCATGGAAATGCTGCTCCGGGAAATACCTGGAGTCGAGTACATCTACTCCATCAGCCACCCCGGCCTGAGCATGGTGGTCGTGCGCTTTACTGTAGGTACGAAAGAAGAAGACGCGATCGTAAAGACTTACAACAAGCTTTATTCGAACTTCGACCGCATCCCCCAAGGAGTCTCCCAGCCGATTATCAAAGTCCGTTCCATTGATGATGTGCCCATTCTCGCTCTGACGCTATGGGGCAAGAACTACGACGCATATCAACTGCGGCGTATCGCGGGAGAATTGGAGCATTCAGTCAAACAACTGGATGACGTATCCGAAACAACGATCATCGGCGGACAGCCACGCAAATTGCGAGTTGTGCTGGATACGCAACGCCTCGCGGCCTTCGGGCTGACTCCGGGTTCTGTTGTCATGCAACTCGGAGCCGCGAATACGCGCAGTCAGGCGGGGAGCTTTGCGCGTGGCAACGAGGAATTTCAAGTAGAAGCTGGCAATTTCTTTACACGCCCAGGCGGATTAGAGCAAGTCGTCGTAGGAGTTCACACAGGGCGGCCCGTGTATTTGCGGGACGTCGCGGAAGAGATCCTGGACGGCCCAGGGGAACCGGACAGTTACGTCCTGTTCGCGAGCGGCATGGGAACGACCCGAAGCGGTGCCAATGCGCAATACCCCGCCGTAACGATAACGCTGGCCAAGCGCAAAGGCGCCAACGCCACGCTCATTTGCGAAAGTGTTCTGCAAAGGATTGCTTCTCTTCGAGGCAACACGTTGCCAGGGGATTTGAATGTCACAGTCACGCGCAACTATGGGGAAACTGCAAAGGACAAGTCGGACGAACTCCTGAAGCATCTTTTCCTTGCCACGCTTTCGGTCACGCTGCTGATAGCACTGGCGCTGGGCTGGCGCGAATCCGGCGTGGTGCTCTTGGCCATTCCTGTGACTCTCGCACTAACCCTCGCAATCTTCTACTTGTTCGGATACACGCTAAACCGAGTCACGCTGTTCGCACTGATCTTTTCCATTGGTATCTTGGTGGACGACGCCATCGTCGTCGTCGAGAACATCGTTCGGCATTTCCGGCTGCCTGAAAATTGCGGCCGCTCCCTCGCTGACGTGGCGATCGTGGCCGTCGACGAAGTTGGGAACCCCACAATCCTCGCCACCTTCGCCGTGATTGCCGCCATTCTCCCCATGGCTCTTGTGCGCGGCCTGATGGGGCCCTACATGAGGCCGATTCCCGTAGGCGCATCGGCAGCAATGCTGTTTTCCTTGATTGTGGCTTTTGTAGTTTCGCCCTGGGCCGCCCTGCGATTGCTGCACCATTACGCCAATCGTCCCGAATCCGGCAACGAGACAGAAGGCTGGACCACTCGCCTTTATCGCCGCCTGATGAATCCTCTCATTCAAAATACCGGGTGGAGATGGTTTTTCCTGGGCGGCGTGGTGGTGGTCCTTCTGGCTGCCATTGCGTTCATTCCGCTCAAGTGGGTGCAGGTCAAAATGCTCCCCTTCGATAACAAGAGCGAATTTCAAGTAATCATCGACATGCCTGACGGGACTCCGCTGGAGCAGACCACGCTGGTAGCGCAAGCATTGGGAAGCTACCTGGGCCAGCAACCCGAGGTCATCAATTACCAAATTTATGCGGGTACCCGAGGGCCCTACAATTTTAACGGCCTCGTGCGACACTACTTTTTGCGCCGTCAGCCAAACCAAGCCGATATCCAGGTCAACCTGTTGTCTCGACACGAACGCAAAACGCATAGCCACGAAATTGCGCGCGAATTGCGGCCAGCGCTCGACCGGATAGCCTCTCCCTTTGGCGCGCGCATCAAGATTGCCGAGGTGCCACCAGGCCCCCCCGTGCTGCAAACTCTCGTGGCAGAGATATATGGGCCGGACTATAAAACTCAAACCGAACTCGCCGCAAAAATAAAAACAATCTTTCAGGAGACTCCCGGGGTTGTGGATGTGGATTGGTACGTTGAAGACCCTCAGAAAAAGTACGACATGAAAGTGGAGCTCGACAAGGCTGCGCTCCAAGGCATCTCAGCAGCGGAAGTCTCGCGCACGGTCCAAATCGGTTTGAGCGGAGCTTCAGCGGGATTGTTGCACGATCCGGCATCGCGGGAGGATGTTCCCATCGAAGTGCGCTTGTCACGGGCCGATCGCTCGAGCATCGAGGAACTCGAAAATCTCAAGTTGCCGGGACCCTCGGGCCAACTGGTTTCTCTCCGCGAGGTCACCAGCGTTCGGGAGAGTTCGATCGATCAAAGTGTTTACCGCAAGAATTTGCGGCCCGTCGTGTACGTTACGGGGGACGTCGCCGGTGGGATCGAGAGTCCGGTGTATGCCATTCTCAAGATGAGCGATGCGATCAACAAAATTCAACTGCCCGGCGGCTACCAAGTAAAGCAATACTCCGGGACGTTGTTGCCGGACCGCATCGATCATCTCTCCATGAAATGGGACGGCGAATGGCACATCACGGTCGAAGTATTTCGTGACCTCGGTTTGGCCTTTGCTGCCGTTCTGGTGCTGATTTACGTATTAGTAGTCGGCTGGTTCAAGTCCTTCAAAACACCTCTAGTGATCATGGCCCCGATTCCATTGACGCTCGCGGGGATCTTGCCTGCTCACGCGCTGATGGGGGCGTTTTTCACCGCGACTTCGATGATTGGGTTCATCGCCGGCGCGGGCATCATCGTTCGAAACTCCATCATCCTTGTGGATTTCATCGAGCTACGCCGCTCACACGGAATGTCGCTGGAACAAGCCGTGGTAGACGCCGGAGCTGTGCGCTTCCGCCCCATGCTTTTGACGGCGGCTGCCGTCGTCGTAGGCGCCAGCGTGATTTTGTTCGACCCGATTTTCCAGGGGCTAGCGATCTCGCTGATGGCCGGGGAAGTTGCTTCGACGGTGCTCTCTCGAATGACTGTCCCGGTTCTTTATTACCTGAGTGAACGCGGCGGAAGGAAAACACCGGCAGGCAGCAGCGAAAATCTCATGCCCGCAGGAGATTGAAATTGAAGAGGAGGCAATACCATGACCGTGGACCGTTACCTTAGACTTATCGCAGGAGCTTTCGTTCTGGTGTCGCTCGCATTGGGATATTGGGTGAGCCCGTACTGGTTTCTTTTTACAGGCTTCGTTGGCTTGAACCTTTTCCAGTCGGCCTTCACGAACTGGTGCCCGATGATGACAATCCTTCGAAAAGCTGGCGTCAAGCCATAGGCGCGACTAACAAGAGCGAGTCGAGACCTGGAATCACGAAGCGCTTTTCGGTTCTTTTTACGAGTTTCATTAGAAGAGGCTAGAAGAAAACCGTGGTTGCGACGTTGGACTACAGGATCCCCGTTCGAACTGCTACGCGGGGTAGACAGCGCGCAGCCAGGCACCGCCTTGGATTGACTGAGTGCTAAAAGGGAAGATTGGGTTTGCGGTCGTCTGCAGGGTCAGCCCAGCGATTGTTCGGAATAGTAGGATTCCAAGAGGGCCGCAAGGGATCCCGGTCGTATGGATACGAACCCAGACGCCGGTACATTTCGCTGTACTTCAACAGTTTCTCGCGATCGAGACGGACTCCAAGCCCGGGGGAGCATGGCACCCGGATGGATCCATCCTCATAAATCAATTTTCCGCCCTCGATGATGTCGTCCTGGAGTTGGTGATAATGAGCATCCGCGGAAAAGGTAAAGTTGGGAATCACCGAGGCGAGGTGGAGCATGGTGGCAAGCTGGATTCCCAGCTCACCGGATGAATGGACGGAAACGCCGAGCTGAAATGTTTCACAAATACCGGCCGCCTTCACACAGGAGCGGATGCCTCCCCAAAAAGTGGTATCGAGTAGGATGACGTCCACTGCAAGATCATGGATATTTGCCGCCAATTGTTCGAAATTCACAACGAGTGTATTCGTCGACAGGGCGACCTGAGCTTTTTCACGGATGCGGCGCATGCCGTCCAGTCCGAAAACGGGATCTTCCAGATAATCGTTGTTCAATCCCTCGATGGCGCGGGCAAACTGAATCCCCTGCTCGGTTGACCAGCTACAGTTGGGGTCGAAGCGCAATCGATCATCAGGGAATGCGGCGGAAAGCGCGCGGTAGCATTCCAGTTCGTAGGCGGGCGCGAAAACGCCGCCCTTCAGCTTGTGGGTCTTGAACCCATGCCGGAACTTCAGCTCGCTTGCATGGGAGACGAGTTCACGAAGCGTCCTGACTTCCCCTCCGCCCGTCGCCGGATTTGGGTAGCGGAAGAAGAGATACGAAGCAAACGGAATTCGATCACGCAAGCGTCCGCCGAGAATTTCCGAAACGGGAACTTGCCATGCTTGCCCGAGAAGATCCAGGCAAGCAAATTCAAGCGCGGCAAGAATTTGAATGCGATTGTTGTAGAGGGAAGCCGTAGGATTGCTGATCCGGAATTTTAGCTCCTCCAGCCGGCAAGGATTCCAGCCGACCAGATCGGCTTTGAGCCCCCTAAAGATTTCTTCGTTTGACTGGCCGCCTCCTCCCATTTCTCCGAGACCGACCAGTCCGTTATCCGCTTCGACCTCGACAATGGTCCGGACGAAACGCCCCCAGTGGCATCCGTTGGCATGACGCAGAGGGGCCTCTAGCGGAACGCTAACCGTAGTGGCGCGGAGGTCTGTAATTTTCATCCGGGCGTTCCTTCCTCGACGAGGACACCGCCACGAGTTTCGAACATCAGAAAAATCTGCCCATTGTCCGAGCGGCCCGCCCGCCTGGATGCAGCTACTGTCAGTTCGATAGACAGAAAAGCCGAACAAGGCCGCTCAGTTCACGTCAGCGCTTCGTTCTCCCTCGTAATGCATGATGTGGTAATACGCCTCCCAGCCCGTCCAATAGACGGGTGGAGGCATCGGGGACAGCGGATCCGCTAGCTGCCTTGTGAAATCCTGTAGCAACTCGCGCGTCCGGTGAATCCCGGTCAGCCAATCGCCGCGATACCAGTCTTTCCACTTGCCATATTCCGCAGCCTTTTCTGATTTGAAGATTTCGTCAAATGCCAGGAGCGCCTGATCAGCTCGCTCGCGTGCTCCCTGTTTGTCCCCGCTTTCAGCATTCTGAACTGCGTTCGCAACCGAGAACAGGATTCGATTGCTCTCGCGCCCAATGGCGATCATGGCCAAGACGTGTGCGCGGTAAAAGGGCCGCCTCTCGGGCGACACAAGTTGTTCAGCCGCAGCGGCTTTCGCCCAAAGGGCATCCCACCTTGGCTGGGCCTCGCCACAACGCTGAATTTCATTCTTCAGCGAGTCCGCCAGGGATACTGCCCTGGGAGTGTCGGAATTCCCTGAAAAAACGCGAGGCGCAACCCAAGTCGGAGCTTGACCAGGAAGAAAATAGAGCGGGAAACCCACCATGTATTCGAGCAGAAACCGCCTGGCCTCTGTGTGGTAATAGTTGTCGCCATATTCCAGAGAAGGCTCATCTCCAGGCAAGTGCGCCGGCGCGGCAAAATAATCCTTGTAGATGTCCGCGACAGTGGCGGCAGCCTTGGGTCCGAACTCGTCGGAAGCCCATTGGCGATAGAATCGCCGGCCATCTGACGCGGCGTCGTGCGGGAGGCCCTTCCAGACAATGTCCATGACGGCTTTCGTAGTCATGGAAACCGGACGAACATCGCTGGTGTTCAGGAGCATGTAGTGAGTCGCTCCCGCCTTGATGTAACGAGCGAATTCGGAATCAATCCGCTCGACAGGAACCATTTCGCTCAATTGATTTGCCCTGCCGTTCATCATCGCGACGTGGTAATAAGCTCCCTGCCCTGCCGTCACAAGACCTTTGTCCTGAAGGTAGCCATACCCGGTGTCCGCCCAGACAGTTGCAACTTCCGGAGGGATCTTCAGACTGCCCTGCTGCACCAGTCGCGCTCCTTCCTGCCACAGACTCGTTATAAACTTGGCGTCGGGGCGGACAGAGCGCACGATTTGGATTTGGTCGGCGATGGCCTTGGTGATCAACTCTCCCAGTGCTTTGTCGTTTCCTCGAACGCTCGGGTCAAAGGCCGCGTAACTTGCGTCCGACAACCCGCGCAGGCCCACGGTCCACAAGACTTCCTGATCTGCCGGGTACTCGGACACCGCGTCTTTCCAGGCACGCTCAAGTATCTCGGGATGGCTGGTGTAGGAGTACTGCACGTCTTTGGGCCAGCGAGCCACGTTGAGCCCCAATGGAATGGCGTGGTGCTGAGTCAAAATCAGGCCGCGCTTGCCGGCCAGTTTGATTTGCGGCTCGTCAGGAAAAATCCAGGTTCCGGGAGCAACCATATTGCCCTTGAGCCGAAGGATGGTTTCGAAAATCTTGTTCCACACATCGAGGGAGATCCCCGTGTGATCCTTCGCTTCACCCGGAGCCCAGCCTGTCAATAAATCCTCGTCGTTGATGAAGAAGCCGCGGTATTTAAATAAGGGTGACGGAAATTGTTGGTTCAGGGACGCCGAAAGCTCAATTTGTGAGTGACGGAGTGGTTCGTGATCGGTCCAGATGTAGAGCGGATCGACGCCCAGGAAATTCTCTGAGAATTGGTAGATGGCATAGATTGTGCCGCGTACGTCCGCACCAGCTAAAAGCACGATCCTGGCAGGCTGTGGCGCTTTGCCGCGGACCACGGAAAGCGAAAAAGATTCTGGCTCCGTCAGGCCTGCCGGCCGAAGATCGCCGGGAAGTGTGGGCGCCACACCAATCAAAATCGTGACTGGGGCTGCGTCCTCCAAGCGACGCACAATCCTAGGCTTCTTACCTAAGACTTTGCCAAAGTCATTCTGCAGATCTTTCGCGGCCTCTTCCACGGCGAGAGGCTCTTGAGGTCCGAGAAGAATCGTCGAGGTGGAATCGAGGATGATCGAGCCGCTCTCGGTCTTCTTCTCGGTCTGCGTCCAAGTGCTGGCCCTAGCTCCGTGCAGGCATGGAGCTAGTAGCACGGCGACAAACAGGCCCGAGATGCTTACCGAGCGACAAGCAGAAGAAGTAGAAGCGAGCTTGTCCGATTCGTCGCGCATAATTCGCCGCTCCCCGCTTGAAAGATGCCGGCGCAGTCGACAGGCAAGAGATGCGCAGGCAGGAGCCCCGTGCGCGTTCTGAAACGCGGCGGCTCGTCTTTTCTTCTTTAAAACGACACTTTCAACGCCAACTGAATGATACGAGGATCATTAGCGGCGCGAATGCTCCCAAAGTTCGAACTGCTGACGGTTACTGTATTTGAGCTGGCAGTAGCGTTCAATTGTGTGTGGTTGAAGACGTTGAAGAATTCTCCGCGCAGCTGCACGCTGAGATTTTCATGGGAGTCTAAAGGATAGAACGTCTTGTGAAGCCCCATGTCCATGTTCCAATTCGTGGGGCCACGGAAGATCCCCTTTCCTACGTTTCCAAACGTTCCGACCGCAGGTTGCGTGAACAACGCCGTGTCGAGCCAGGGCACGCAGATGTCTCCCGGCGTATTGGGGCATCCAGAGCGGGCGCTTACTGGAGCAACCCCTCCATACTGGCTTGGGGATCCGATAAATTGTCCGCGGTCACCACCCAAGTTCGTTTTCGATCGATCTTGGCCTGAAAGAATGGTGAGAGCATCGCCGGAAACAACGGTGTAGACACTCGACCACTGCCAGCCACCGAGGACCCATCTTTCAAGTGAACTCTTGCCAGTCATCCGGGGAAGGTCCCAAACGGCAGATGCTACCACACGGTGAGTATGGTCAAAATCCGCAGGGCCGGTCTCAAAACCGGGTTGCAGAGGGTTTCCATAGGGAACTCCCGAGCCTTTGCTCGAGCCCACATCGGTGGTCCCACCGTTCGAGGCAAGAGCAATGTCCATGGCCTTTGAGTAAGTGTAATTGGCCAGCAGCGTCAAATTTCTCAGGATTCCTGCCGCAGGCCTCTTTTCGATGTCAATTTCAAGCGCGTTAAAGTTCGACATCCCGTTGTTCTGGTTTTCCAAGATGTCGCTAAATCCTTGGAAGGGACGACTGGCTTCGGTTCCAACGCCTACGGCTCGCGGATTCAGGTCGACGTCCTCGCGCAGGTGTGTCCCGCGAAGCCCCACATAGGAGAGATGGAGGACGATATCCGGCCTCAGCTGCCGCTCGATCGTAAGGTTCCAGTCATAAATCGTCGGGGTCACCCATTTCCTGCCCGGCTCCAGCCCGAACACAGAAACGGGCGGGTGAAAGGTTACGTTTGGGGGAACATGGGCGAGGGTGAAGCGCTGAGGGAAGCCGGCCGCGAATCCCGTCGTATCCGAGGCGAGAGGGTTATCCAGTGGGATGAGGCTGTTGGCAGCACCCGGCTCCGTGAGGTCGATCCGAAGGCTGAATGGCTGGCTGATCGAAGCATCGTTTAGAAACAAGCCCGGCAAACGGGTAGAATAGAACACGCCCCCTCCACCCCTGATGACGGTCTTCCCGGTCCCAAAAATATCATAAGCAAACCCAGCACGGGGCGCGAAGTTATTGAGATCCGCGGTCTGCCCCGTGGGGGGGAATCCGATGCCACCAAACGAATCTCCTACGAAAAAGAGGCCCGCCGGCGCGCTGGGGATGATTGTTGAGTGAACTCCGGCGGCATAGGCATCCGGGCGGAACTGTTCGGTACGGCCATAGATTTCCTTCATTACGCTTTGCGGTTCCCAGCGAAGCCCAAGTGTCAGCGAGAGGCGCGGCCGGAACTTCCATTGGTCTTGAAGGTAAGCCCCAATGACACTTTGCCTTGAGTCGGAGTAGTCGCCAGAAGTCTGGCTGAAAGAACGCATGTGGCCCAGAACGAAGTTTGCGGCAGCTTGCGCGGGATTCACAACCGTTCCGGCAGGGTGAGCGGTATCTGTGGTGAACGACCAACTAGCGTTCTCGAGGTCGGTATTCCGAATGTTGGACTGGTCGCGTTCGAAATCGCCCCCGAAGCTGAATATGTGTTTTCCATGGGTCCAGGAGGCGTCGTCGCGGATGTCGCCCGTATTGCGAATAAATTTAGCATCGGTAAAGTTTCCGATGGAAAAGAAATTGCTGACGCTGAAACTTCGGATGCCACCTTCCGATTTCGGAAGCTGGAAGATGGTCGCTCCGAAGTCGTTCATCTGGGGAACCTGTCCGCCCTGGCCGCGGTCGGAGGCCTCCCGCACAAAGTCTATAACCGTGTTGTTGACGAAACTCGATCCGAAGATCGCAGTGTATCCCACGGCGTAGTTCTGACTTTGAACGGTGGATCCCGCCGCGACCGTCAGCAGGTCGTTTCCGTCGTAAGGAGCGGCATGTTTGAACCTGTCGAGAAAAAATCGGACGAAAAGACGATCCTTCCCTCTTACGATTTGGTCAAATCTGGCAACGTACTCGTTCAAGTTCTGGACGAGAGGAGTCTGAAACGTCACGTTTCCGTTGACGTCGGCGCTGGAGACAGGCAGAAGCGCAGCGAAATTCTTAGCCACGGGATCCACAGGGAGGCCCGTGTTCCCAGGAAAGGCCGCACCGGTGGCAGGATTATAAATCTGGTCGATGACATTCCCGCTTGCGTCCCGGTCCAGGCAGACCCCCGACGCATCGAATCCCGACTTGCAGATTGACGAAAAATCGCCTGTCATATTCGCGGTCGTTGGGACCTTCGCATTGGAAGAGTTATTCACCGTCCGAATGCGCGTCGCCTGATAGCCGAAGAATATGAAGCTCTTGTTTTTCCTGATGGGTCCGCCGATTGTTGCGCCGAATTGGTTTTGCTTCAAGGGATCTCTAGCGTCGGTAGAACCGGCGGGCGGTTTCGCAAAGAAATTTTTGGCATTGAAGACCTTGTTACGAACGAATTCGAACCCTTCGCCGTGCCACTCATTGGTCCCGGATTTCGTGACCACATTCACTACCGCCCCTGCATTCGTACCGTATTGGGCGTCGAAGCTGTTCGTCTGCACGCTGAATTCCTGCAGTGCGTCGGGAAAGGGAAAGGGGTTGTTGGTGTTGCTCATCAAGTCTTCGTTGTTGGCGCCATCCAAGTTGTAACTGATCTGGTCCGGGCGCGCGCCGTTTACCGCGATAGACTCCGCAACGGACCTGGTACCGACGGCAATCTGCTTGGTGTCGCCCTGCTGAACGCCGTGACCATTCGCATTAGTGGTTCCCGGTACCAGCAACGTCAAATCAGCGGCATTGCGTGTCGTCAAGGGAATGCTAACCACGCGCGTCTGCTCGATCACCTGACTCAAGACCGGAGTTACCGTGTTTACCATCACGGCCGCAGCTTCCACCGTGACTTGCTGGCTGGCTTGGCCTATTTCGAGCCGCACATCGAGCGCACGAATCTGATCTGCCAATAGTGTTATGTCCTGTTGAAGGGTCTTGAACCCTGCAGCTTCAATCGTCACGTGGTAGCTTGCAGGCGGAAGCGAGGGAATCGTAAACGCTCCACTGGCGTTCGTCGTTCCCGAACGCTTCACAGAAGTCACCGTTTGGGTCACAGTCACCTGGGCGCCAGCAACGACCGCGCCGCTTGGATCCAAAACTGTACCGGTGATTGCCGCGCTACCGCCCCCTTGAGCAAACAAGCGGGTTGAAATCATGAGGAGAACAACTCCGAGCAACAAAGCGATTCGGCCCATCTTTGAATGGAACATGGCGGCCACCTCCTGGCATGTGAGTGATTGGGCCCTCGGCGATCCCAACGAGTAGCGCAACGATACCTCCGGGAAACTAACTCAGCGATTCGGAGTGAATGTGAGTGTCATATACTCTTGGCCAAGCCGGGCTGTCAAGATAAATATATCGAAAATATATGTCCACTCGAGCGAAATAATGGATAGAGAGAGCGCTGCCCACTTTTTTCAGGCAAGTTCCAAGTGCAGCATTGAAACGGACAGCTACTGCGAGAGTTCAATAGCTGACCAAGAAAAAGAATTATCGGCCTTTACCGAAAGTTAACTCATCCCAGCTTAAAGGAGACTGTGATGTTGGATCCGGACTGTTGGCGGAACCACCCCGCACGCCCCCGTCTCCGTTCGCCAACCCCACCACGATTGTTTGGGCCTGGTAGATATCGTGGATGACCGCCCTGCGCGCCGCGGCCCGGTCTCGCCGGAGTATGGCATCAACGATCGGCCGATGCAGCGTCTGCAGGCTCATTTCTTCTTCCTCGACCCCGATCGAATGCGCAACGTTGTAGGCAAGCCGCCTGGTCCGCTCCAGAACGCTACTCTCCAATCGCATTAACTCGCGGTTGTGCGCCATGGCCGCGAGGCGAAGGTGAAAGTTAGCATTCAGTTCCGCTCGGTCGTTAGCTCCCTTGCGGGACGGATTCGATGGAAGCGACTGGTCCGCAAGCACAGCCAGTTCTTCGATCTCTCGAGAGTTTGCGCGAACCGCCGCAAGTTCCGCAACCGAGCCCTCCACGAGCACTCGAACCTCGAAAAGGTCGCGGACTTCTTGCAGACTCATCTGTGGCACAAGGTAGCCGCGCCTGGGCACAACTTCGAGCAACTGCTCGTGGTGTAATCGGTTGCAGGCTTCCCGGAACGGCGTGCGGCCGATCCGATAGCGCTTCATGATTCCTTTTTCAGAAAGAAACACACCTTCTTCGATTTCGCCACGCACGATGCCTTCCTTGATACACCGGTAAGCTTTCTCAGTAAGTGTGCGCATCGGCGCCAACCGCCTTGACCAGATTGCTAAATGCCTTGGTTCATTGAGGACGAAAATATGTCCTTAGAATATCCAAGCAATATATTTATATCATACCAATCGTACTCAATGGTTTGCGAGGGGAGACAAATACGCCCGCCGGGATGGCCGCGGACACCAGGCTCATGTCAGGTGGGGTTGATGAACACCCTTCGCAAAGACACTCATAACCTATTCATTTTAAAACATATACAATCAGCCTGCCTCATTGCCCCCTCGCCCGGACACGAGTACCGGAGCGTCTCTGCAGGAGAAGATCCTGCTCTACACTGCTAACGCTTGAGTTCTAGGGCCGATGCTCGGCAGGGACAGTTAGGAGAGCCGCGGCAGCATTGGGAAGATCAAATTCGTAGTTGCCGTCAGAATTGGGCTCGACCGGCTGCAAGCGCGGAGGTGGGATGTGGCCTTCCGAATCAAAATGCACGCCGCCGAAGGTGACCTCAGAGGCCAGAGAGTCCAAACGAGGCGCCTTGAGCAAGAGTAGTTTTGCGGCTCCCGCGCGGCCGGGTACATGAATGCTCACACGACCTGCCGAGGTTAAATCTTTGTTGATCACCACTACGCTGACTTCGCAGGTTAGACAGGTAGTGGTCGCGTAGGAGCGAATATTGGAAGTGGTCTCTGTATGAGCGGGCAGCATAAATTTTCCAGGAGCGACCTGGGTGAACAGGTACATTCCGTAATAAAGCGGTTGCGCAAGGTTCCGGTAGAGCTGACGGCCGGAGCTGTCATGCCGCGCGAAGGTGTCGACCGGATTATAGGAACTTCCCCCCGGCCGATAACTGAAGTGGAAGTTGACACCGCTGTAGCCGTCACTGGCGGCAGAGAAAAGTGAATCGAGCCCCCAGAGCGCCGCAGCAAACGCGTTGCTGACACCCGGCATGCCCCCGCAGGAAGCGGAATTTGTCTCGGCAAGAGCGATCGGCAGATTGCGCTGCCGGGCAACCTGAACAAGGCTTCGCGATTCGTCGTCGAGACGCTTCATCAGGTCCGGCGCGAGCAATTCTTCGAGGCTGACTGTGCGGCCTCCGCAAGTGGTGAGGAGATAGCTATGCACGGTGACTAATTTAAGTGATGCGGCCCCGACGCCATCCACAAAAACGCCCAGATCCTGGGCGTTGTGCCATTTGCAGCAAGTAGCGGGACCAATCAATGCGTACTGCCGGGCCGTGGCATTCCTTGCAAAAGCGTTGTGATAGGCGAGAAAGTCTTTCACGTTGTCGGCTGGCGTGTACGTCTCGGGCCGGCTTCCATCGCGGGAGAAAAGATCGGGCTCGTTCCCGATTTCCAGGCCGATGATTTCCTGAGGTTTGATTTCCTTCGCAATCGCCCGCGTGACTTCGTCGAGCGCCCATGCGCTTGAATTTTGCTTTAGATTCATTCCCACAATTAGACGCCAGCCAGAATCCTTGGCTGCCCTGGAAAAAAGCTGAAAGTCGGCAGCGCTGAGGGGTGCTTTGCACCAGTCAGGATGCGGTGCCGCGGCGAGATTCCAGCACGTGTTGTCCTGACTGTTGCCGCCCAATCGAAGAATCCCTGGACCGAGATTGCGCATGAATCGAAAGAATGCTTCGTTAGGGGCGTTAGAAGTTCCGAGCGCATATTCGGCAGCCTCGGCGGTTGATCCAGCCTTGATTCCGCCCGGCGCAAACGCTCCAATTCCTTGCCCGGCGGTTGAAACCTCCAGGCTGAAACCAGCGAAGTCGTTCGGGATCCGGGCGCCCAGAGGTTTCGTTTCAATCGAAACGGTTGCGACCGGCGCTTGAGCGGCAGTAACTGAATTCAACAATATAGCGCCAACCAGGCAAAGTGAAAGCCGAGTTGAAAAGCAAACCAAATTCTGTTTCATCATAAGGGTCCTCGACTCTATTAAGGTTTTCGATAAATCATCAATCGGTCATGCGACGCGAGCCTCGGCGCTGCCGCATTGTATCCTGACTTGTCAAAAAATCAGGTGTCCGATACTCTGCCAGCACAGAAGTGTGAAGGACGGCCTTGACAGAAAGCGCCGGACACCATCTCCCAATCGCTAAGAATGGCCCTGGGCCTCTTCAGCGGTTCGAATGTGAAATATCATTCCCACACCCTCCCGTGGTAGTTGATTTCTATCGTGCTACGACATTTATACCCACTATGCAGATTGGGTGACAGACTTTTCGGTTCATCGTCTATAGTGAGTCCATGGAGAGGAGGCGCATGAGTCCGCTCCAGGCAGGCGAATGCTCACTTGGACGAATCCGCCGCGTGATCATCGAAAACGTGCGTCCGGAGATCGATGCGGGACGCTTCCCCATCAAAAGGACCTTGAGGGAAGAAGTCGAGGTATTGGCGGACGTTTTCGCCGATGGCCACGACGAGTTGAGCGTACGGCTCCTTTATCGCGCGGCAAGCGAGGCGGATTGGCACGGCGTTCCAATGAAGCACATGGGGAACGACCTGTGGAGGGGCTGCTTCTCGGTTAGCGCGCAGGAGCCTTACGTGTATACCGTGGAAGCTGGGCCGGATCCTTTCAGGACATGGGCGAACGACTTGGTGAAGCGAAATGATGCGGCGCAGGATCTTTCGCTCCAGTTTTTGATTGGAGCTGAACTGGTATTGGCTGCCGCTGCCCGCGCGGCTGGTGCTGTGGCGGACCGATTGCGGCAGGCGGCTGTTCAGCTGAAGAAGTTTCACGATAGCGAGCCAAAGAAAGCCTACGAAATTGCAAGGAATATCCAGCTCGCCGAATTGATGGCCGGGCTTGCAGATCCCGACACGACGACCCGCTACGAGAAAGAGTTACGAGTGGAGGTGGATCGCGAGCGCGCGCGATTCAGCGCTTGGTATGAAATGTTTCCGCGCTCGTGCACGGACGACGCCCGGCGGCATGGAACGTTTCAGGACTGCGTCCGGCGGTTGGACTACGTGGCGTCCATGGGTTTCGACATTTTGTATTTGCCACCGATCCACCCTATAGGTGAAATCGAGCGAAAGGGGAAAAATAACTCACCCACTCCCGGCCCAGATGACGTGGGCAGCCCTTGGGCGATCGGTTCGGTCTTGGGCGGTCACAAATCCATCCATTCTCAGCTGGGAACTCTGGATGATTTCAAGAGATTGCTGTCCGAAGCTCGCCAGCGCGGGTTGGAGGTAGCGCTGGACCTGGCATTCCAGTGCGCCCCCGATCATCCCTACGTACGTGAGCACAAGGAATGGTTCCGCGTGCGGCCCGACGGGTCGGTGCAGTACGCAGAGAATCCGCCGAAAAAATACCAGGACATTTATCCGCTGAACTTTGAAGGCGACGGCGCGCAGCAATTGGCCGAAGAGTTGAAAAGCGTCGTGCTCTACTGGATTGAGCAGGGCGTCCGCATCTTTCGTGTCGACAACCCGCACACCAAACCTTTTGCGTTTTGGGAATGGCTGATTGCGGAAGTTCGCCGCGAATGCCCGGACGCGCTATTTCTTTCGGAGGCGTTCACGCGGCCCAAGATTATGTACAGGCTGGCGAAGCTGGGGTTCACGCAGTCCTACACCTACTTTGCATGGCGGAATACAAAACTGGAACTAACGCAGTACTTCACCGAACTGACCCGCACGAACGTGAGGGAATACTTCCGGGCAAACCTATGGCCCAACACGCCTGATATACTCACCGAATCTTTGCAGCTCGGCGGACGGCCCGCGTTTATGATTCGCCTCGTGCTTGCGGCGACTCTGGGAGCGAACTATGGAATTTATGGGCCCGCCTTCGAGCATTTTGAAAACCGGCCGCTACACTCGGGAAGCGAAGAGTATCTCGACTCTGAGAAATATCAGCTCCGCGTTTGGGACCTCGAACGGCCGGACAGCCTCAAAGATTTGATCTCGCGGATAAACCGCATCCGTAAGGATAATCCGGCGCTCCAAAGCGACAAAAGTCTCCGATTTCACGATGTGGATAACGAGCAGCTCATCGCCTACAGTAAGAATGACGAGAAGCTCGATAACATCATTTTAGTGATAGTCAATCTGGACCCGCTTCGCAAGCAGTCTGGAATCGTAGATGTGCCGATTGAACTTTTTCAGCTGGATCCGGATAAGGAGTTTCAGGTGAGAGATCTCCTGACTGGCGAAAGTTATCGGTGGCGGGGAGTTCGCAATTACGTCGAGCTCGCGCCTGGAGCGAGACCCGCACATATTTTCTGTGTGCGACGCCTCGTATGAGGAAGATTTCAAGCCACTAGCCGCTGGGAGTTGCGTGTGTCAGGGGGACCAGAATCTTGAGCCTTTTGCAACAAGCCGATTGGTACAAAGATTCGATTATTTACCAGCTTCACGTGCGAACTTTCTACGACAGCAATGGAGACGGCATCGGCGACTTTCGAGGCCTTCAACAAAAACTCGACTACTTGCAAGAATTGGGTGTAACCGCCATTTGGCTTCTGCCATTCTATCCGTCCCCGCTGCGCGATGATGGCTACGACATCGCGGACTACTGCTCGGTGCACTCGAGCTACGGCACGTTGGAGGATTTCAAGTCATTTCTGGCGGCGGCCCACGAGCGCGACATTCGCATCATCATCGAAATGGTTTTGAATCACACTTCGGATCAGCATCCCTGGTTTCAGGAATCACGGAGTTCCCGGAACAACCCGAGACGGGATTGGTACGTTTGGAGCGAGACCGATGACCGCTACCACGGTGCGCGCATCATTTTTCTGGACACGGAGCTTTCGAACTGGGCCTGGGATCCCATATCCAAGTCCTATTATTGGCACAGATTCTTCAGCCACCAGCCCGATCTGAACTTCGACAGCCCGGCCGTTCGCGAGGCGATTTGGAACGTCATGAAGTTCTGGCTGGAGCTGGGAGTGGACGGATTCCGGCTTGACGCCGTGCCCTACCTTGTGGAGCGTGAAGGAACGTCCTGCGAGAATCTCCCCGAGACACATGAAATTCTTCGCGAACTGCGGCGTCGCCTCGATGACTCATTCCCGGCGAAGATGCTCCTGGCCGAGGCCAATCAGTGGCCCGCGGACGTCTGCGCCTACTTCGGTCAAGGCGATGAGTTCCACATGGCGTTCCACTTTCCGTTGATGCCCCGAATGTTCATGTCGTTAAAGCTAGAGGATCGCAAACCAATCCTCGACATTTTGCAGCGGACGCCCACGATACCCGAGACTTGCCAGTGGTGCATTTTCCTGAGGAATCACGATGAACTGACGCTGGAAATGGTCACCGATGTCGAACGCGACTATATGTATGACGAGTATGCGCGGGACAAGTCCATGCGCATCAACGTCGGCATTCGAAGGCGACTCGCGCCCTTGATGGACAATGATCGCAGGCGGATCGAACTGCTGAATGGACTGCTGATGTCTCTACCTGGAACCCCGATTCTTTATTACGGCGACGAAATTGGCATGGGCGACAACGTCTATCTGGGTGACCGCAACGGCGTACGAACGCCCATGCAATGGAGCGGCCAGTGGAATGGTGGGTTCTCTTCGGCAGATCCAGAGCGACTGTACTCCCCACCGATTTCCAATCCTGTGTACGGTTACCAGGCGATTAACGTCGAATCGCAACGCCGTTCCGAGCATTCGCTGCTTTCCTGGAAGAAGCGGCTGATCCAGGTCCGCAAGTCATCGCAGGCTTTCAGCCGGGGAAGCATTGAGTTTTTGCATCCGCCGAACCATCGAGTGTTGGCGTATGTGCGGCAACTGGGCAAAGAGCGCGTCCTCGTCGTAAATAATCTTTCGAGTTCAGCGCAAGCGGTGGAACTCGATCTGAGCAAATACAAAGGCAGTATTCCCATTGAGATGTCAGGCAAGACGATATTCCCTCGCATTGGAGAATTGCCTTACTTACTGACGATGGGGCCGTACCAGTTTTACTGGTTTCGGCTCCGAAAAATCTGAACGCGCGTGTTGAGGCCCCGCGGATCGTGACTGCCGCTGGAATGCAACACGGAACGAATGATGGAAAGGCAAGTGAGCGAAGACAGCTTTTTGTCGGATGATTTTCTCAGGCAACTCATCAGCGTGGGAAATGTGGACCTGCTGGTGGGAATTCTTTCGCGCAACGACAGCAGCACGATCGGAAAGGTTGTGAGCGCGGCAGAGGAAGCCCTGCTGCGGAAGTTCCCGAGAGAACGAATCGCCCTTGTCCATGTGGACGGCGGCTCGAAAGATGGCACATCAGAAGCTCTCAAGGAAGCCAGCACACTTGGCGCATCTAGTGGGATGGGATCGCTTCGGACGCTTCGATGGATTTCCACCGGCAGTGACAACTCCTGGCAACCCGCGAACATGGTGCGGACCGTCCTGACGGCAGCTGATCTTTTGCATGCCAAAGGATGCGCTGTCCTCGCCGCCTCCACCGAGAATCCAACGCCTTCGTCGGTGGAATCGCTCCTCCACCCGGTCTACCGCGAAGACTATGATTTTGTCGCGCCTTTGTATTCGCGGCACAAATACGATGGACTATTGACGCGAAATTTCCTCTACCCTCTCTGTCGCGCGCTTTACGGGAAGCCAGTCCGGGAATTGCGCGCGAGTGAATTCGCTTTTTCGGGCCGGCTGGCGGGTTACTGCCTTTCTCGAGGTGAATGGCAGAATGAAGGTCTGCAAGGCGGCGCGGAGATGTGGTTGGCCATCACGGCGATGTCGAATGGATTTCGCTGCGTTCAGTCGTACCTGGGCGAGAAACCACGAGCGAAATCAAATGCGGGCGTCGTGGACGCGATCCGGCATGCGGTGAACGGACTTTTCTGGTGTCTGGAATCCACAGAATCTTATTGGCTAAAAGGCGCCGCCCCCGATTCCCTGCCTACGATAGGACCGGAGCATAAACTCACGTCAGAATCTATTCGTGTGGAGCGCAAAAGGATTTTTCAGATGTATAAGAGCGGCGTCGCCGAACTTTCGCAAATCCTCTCTGGCATCCTGAATCAGGAAACGCACGCGGAACTCAACCGGCTGGCCGATGCCGGCGAGGAAGAGTTTCGGTTCAGCAATGCCCTTTGGGTCCGCATCGTATACGAGTTCGCGGCGGCTTATCACCATTCCGTAATTAACCGAAGCCACCTGGTGCAGGCCTTTGTGCCCATCTATCGCGGCAGGGTGTACTCCTTCCTGACACAACACCGCTCCGCCGGTTCCGATGCGATGGAAGCCGACCTTGAAAATCTCTGCCAAGAGTTCGACCGTCAAAGAAACTTTTTCTTCGAGCGATGGAGGACGAAAGGGCAAGGTGCGTCATGAAAGAAATGATCGTGCATGCATTTCAGCAGGCCCACGAGAACTTTGCCAGGATGCTGGCTGAGTTTTTGCCGCGTCTCTTGGTGATGCTGATCATCATCGCCATCGGATGGCTCTTCGCTTACGTATTGAAGTTTCTTGTGCGGGCTATCTTGCGCATTTCGAGGGTAGATAAAGTTTCCGAACAAGCGGGCGCTTCACGGCTGCTTCGTAAGGCCGAGCTTCCTGCCATGACCGAACTTTTGAGCCGCGCGATTTTCTGGATCGTCTGGCTGGGCTTCATCATGGTGGGCATAAGCGTGCTGGGGATTGTGAGTTTGCAACAACAGATCGCCAGCCTTATTGGTCTCCTTCCCCAGATTTTTGTCGCGTTTCTGATTCTGTTCGTAGGCATGCTCGCTGCAAACTTTTTCTCCCGCGCTGCCCTTCTCGCCGTAGTGAACGCCGGACTTCCTTCTCCGAAGGTGTTCAGCGAAACGATCCGCGTGGTAATCGTTCTTCTGACTGTTTCCATGGCGCTAGAACAGGTCGGCCTCGGCCGGGAAACCATCCTGATTGCATTCTCGATCGTTTTCGGCGCTCTGATGCTCGGGCTGGCCATCGCTTTCGGTTTTGGTGGCCGCCACCTTGCACGAAGAATTCTCGAAAAACGCTTTTTAGGCAACGAGAAGCATCGCGATGATGAGCCTTCACCTCTTTAGATGGTGGAGCGACGAACGACATCTGAAGGAAAGTGTCGAGCTTCTACAAGACGGAGGATCCTTGGGGTAACTGCTAACAAAGTAGACTCGGAGTTCTTGGACAGACTGAGAGAGGCTTTCGCGGCACAGTTGCCTGCGTATTTGCAACGGCAACGGTGGTTTGGCGGCAAGGCTCGGCAAATCTTGGCTGTCAGCCTGGCGGATTGCGTCGCGATTCGGATGGCCAGTTCCACCGCCCTGCTTACGCTTGCAAGCGTCGTGTATTCGGAAAATAAGGGGGAGACGTACTTTCTGCCACTTCTTATGAACCCCAACGTCTCTGGCGCCGAAAACTCGTTGTCCTCCGTGATTCGAATTCCGAATCCAAATGCCTCCACGGAAATCCTGCTGTTCGATGCTCTGGGCAACAAAGAATTCCTTGCCTTGCTTCTGGACTCCGCTCGAAGCAATGTTTCGTACCTGGGCGGCACGGGAGAGTTCGAAGCCAAGGCCTCTCCTGCCCTTCGGGAACAATATCCGAGCTCAGCGGTTGCTCCACAAACTCGCGTAATCAAGGCCGAACAAAGCAATACCTCCATCGTCTATGGAGAGCGGCTGATTTTGAAGTTGTTCCGCCGTGTTGCCGAGGGCACAAATCCCGATCTGGAAATCGGCCGCTTTCTTACACAAGTCGCCCATTTTCCGTATACTCCGCCTTTCTGCGGATCTCTTGAATATCGCACACGCGATGGAAAGTGCTTTTCTTTGGGAATATTGCAAGGGTTTGTTTCGAACCGCGGAGATGCCTGGAGCTCCACGACGCAATTTCTGACGGAATTATTGGTTCGGTCGGCAAGCTCAAAGCGAGAGGATATCGGTCGATCGGAAAACCAGAGCAGAGCAAACACGAAGAATTCTTCATCAAAGGCGCTTGGCGGTGAGTTGCTAGAGCAAGTCGAGTTGATGGGGTTGCTTGGCAAGCGGACCGCTGAGCTGCACCTGGCACTTGCTTCTTCCCGCTCAGATCAGGCTTTCAATCCCGAACCGTTTACTGCGGAGTTCCGCCACAAGCTGGAAGCCGCCTTGCATGATATGACCGTCGGCAATTTTGACTTGCTCCGATCCAAGTCCGGCGAACTTCTGGAGTCATTGCGTGATTCCATCGCGCGAACTCTCTTGCTGGAAGACGATGTCCTTCTGGCTTTTCACTCCGACCTTGAAAAAGACATCTCTGCCCTGCGAATCAGGATTCACGGCGATTACCACCTAGGGCAGGTGCTTTTTACTGGTTCGGATTTCTTGATTATCGATTTTGAAGGCGAGCCCGCGAAATCCATCAGCGAGCGCAGAATGAAACGCTCACCGCTGCAGGACGTGGCGGGCATGTTGCGCTCGTTCCAATATGCCGCACACCTTGCCCTTATGGCGGCTCAGGATAAATTGGGAACGCTAGAAACTGCCGGGCCGGAACTTCTACGTCTCGCAAAACAGTGGCAATTACTGGCCGCCAGTCGATTCCTGGAGTCCTATAAAAATACTGCGAGCGGCGCTTCCTTTATTCCGCGAGATGCCAGTGAGTTCGATCGGCTCCTCCGGTTACATTTGCTCGAGAAGGCGATCTATGAACTGGGATACGAATTAAACAACCGGCCGGCCTGGCTCGCGATTCCACTCGAAGGAATTGAAGAACTTCTGAACAAGGGCGGCCCAGGCTTTGATCCGAAACGGGCCGGGAATTGAATTGGAGCAGGCGGCAGACCAATTCAGTTTGATTGGGATCGCCTTTTGCGGAGGCCTCCTCGATTGAGCATTGAACCAGTGCTAAAGCTGGGGGCCACCTATGCCCAAGGTTGCGGTTGCGATTTTCTCGTCTGGGCGCCGCATGTGAGCCGCCTCGACTTGCACGTTCTTTCCCCGTTTGATCGGCTGATTTCCATGCAGCAGGAGGAGAACGGTTACTTTCGCAATCGAGTGAAGGACGCCGTGCCCGGGTCTCTGTACTTCTATAGACTCGACAACGCCCTCGAACTACCCGACCCCGCCTCGCGGTTCCAGCCGCAGGGAGTTCATGGACCTTCGCAAGTCGTATCGCCATTCTTCGAATGGCATGATAAAGACTGGCGCACGATTGAACTGCGCGACTACGTTCTCTACGAACTTCACGTGGGCACGTTCACGCACGAGGGGAGGTTTGACGCGATTATCCCGCGCCTTGCGCAGCTGCGGGATCTGGGCATCACCGCCATCGAATTGATGCCAGTCGCCCAATTCCCCGGCTCTCGCAATTGGGGTTACGACGGCGTCTTTCCTTTCGCTGTGCAAGAGTCCTATGGCGGACCGCTGGGCCTGAAGCGACTCGTCAACGCGTGTCATCAGGCTGAATTGGCTGTTGTGCTCGACGTTGTTTACAACCATCTTGGTCCCGAGGGCAACTATCTCGCCCGGTTCGGTCCTTATTTCACCGATCTCCACCGCACACCATGGGGCGAAGCCAT
Organism: Candidatus Acidiferrum sp.; assembly: GCA_035310525.1. Lineage (GTDB taxonomy): Bacteria > Acidobacteriota > Terriglobia > Acidiferrales > UBA7541 > Acidiferrum. Next base: position 27,729 of record DATGED010000018.1, read on the forward strand.
CAATTTCGACAAATCCGGAAGCGATGAGGTAAGGCGGTATTTCATCGAGAACGCTCTTTTTTGGATCACAGATTTCCACGTCGATGCACTTCGGCTTGACGCCGTTCACGCGATCACCGACACCACTGCCCGGCCATTCCTTGCAGAGCTTGCGGACACGGTTCACCGCGAGGCAGAGCGCCAGCGACGGCGGGTCTACCTCATCCCGGAAAGCGATCAGAATGACGCTCGACTCGTATCGCCACGCGATGTGGGCGGGCTCGGGCTCGATGCACAATGGAATGACGATTTCCATCATGCCGTCCACGCGCTTCTTACGGGCGAAAGGGATGGCTATTACGCGGATTTTGGAACCACTGCTCAACTCGCTCGAGCTTTCTCAGACGGATTCGTCTTCACGGGACAATATTCGCGCTATCGAGGGCGCCGGCAGGGAAGCTCTTCGGAGCGGCTTCCTGCAGAGCGGCTTATTGTTTTTGCGCAGAACCACGACCAGGTGGGTAACCGCTGCTCGGGAGACCGGCTGGCGTCAAGTGTCTCGTTCGAAGGTTTGAAGTTGGCGGCTGGTTTGGTGATTTTGTCTCCTTTTCTCCCGCTCTTCTTCATGGGAGAAGAGTATGGAGAGGCAGCTCCATTTCACTATTTTGTGTGTCACGGCGATCCGGCTTTGATTGAGGCTGTGCGCAAGGGGCGCCGCGAGGAGTTTTCGCGATTCGCCTGGAAAGGTGAATCGCCCGACCCTCAAGACGAGGCCACCTTCCTTCGTTCCCGAATCTCATGGGACTTGCGCGAAGAGTTCCCGCACAAACATCTGCTCGCTCTATATAAGGAGCTACTGCATATCCGGCGCGAAAACCCAGTCATGTGTCGGCGGGACAAGAACAATCTTGAAGCGCTCGTCTCTGATCAGCCCAAGTCCCTATGTGTCAGACGCTGGCACGGAGAAGAGCAGGTGATTGCGCTATTTAATTTCGAGAAACAACCAACTCAATTTGGGCACGCAATTCCCGCAGGCCACTGGGAGCGACTCTTGGATTCTTCGGATTCTTGTTGGGGCGGCTCTGGGAGTGATTTACCAGCCCTGCTAGATTCTTCCGAAGAGACGGAGATTTCACTTCCCGGCTCGGCGTTTGCTCTCTTTGGCATAATTGCTCGGGTGTGCTGACTCAGTCCGGCGCTCAGCTTCACGAAGGGCCGCAAGGGGCGCGCGGCGAAAATCTCCTTCTCGACGCTTGCAGTGATTCAGTGACTTTTGGGAGTGGATTTAGACTACGCCGCGTGAGCTTGCGGATACAGCCTGCGACTGCAGCACGCCGACTGTGGCAGCCCATCGACAAATTTTACCGTGAAAGCCACACCGCAGAATGGACACGTGGACGACCACCCGGACCCACATTCCGGACATTGGCCTAAGAAGTGTTGAACACCATCAAGGAATTCCCCGTTGATTCGCCGGTCTAAAATGAACCGGCATGCGGGATTCTCACACACTAAGAAATTATTCATAAGGGCTGGCCTCCTGGCAGATTCGCAGTGTGATAGTCCTCTGCATCTAACGTGTCAATACGGTAGATATACGTAGGTAGAAGACCCATTACAGATACGCTCTCGTGGGGAAAGCCCCTATCCCCGCGTGGAGTCTGCCCCAACTCAAGCCTCCACGATTTTGTGGCGGACAGCGTACCGGACTACCGCGGCTGTCGAGTGCAGGTCCAGTTTGTGCATGATTTGGGCGCGATGTGCCTCCACTGTCCGCGTGGCGATGCGCAGCGACGATGCGATTTCCTTGCTGGAATTGCCCTGGGCCAAAAGTCTAATAATCTCAAGCTCTCGTGGAGTTGGCCTGACTCGGTCTTCCTCCGTGAATTTGTCTTGACTCTCAGCGTGCAAAAAACCTCGCAGCACAATCTCCGACACTTTGGGAGTCAGACATTGCCCCCCTCGGGCAATATCTCGGACTGCCGTTATGAGGGTCTCCGCCAAATCAGATTTCAAGACACATCCTTTTGCTCCCGCCTCCAAAACCCGGCGTACCATTAGGTCAGACTCATGCATAGTCAGAATTAGGACCCTGGTCGCCGGGGCCACGCTCAGAATCCGGCGAGTAGCCTCGAGCCCGTCCAGCTTGGGCATGGAGATGTCAAGTATTGCCAGGTCGGGCTGGAGGTCTTGCACCATCTGTACCGCCTCTTCGCCGTCTCTCGCTTCTCCGACCACGGTCCAGCCATGATGGGCGTGGAGTAGCCCGCGGATTCCATGCCGAACGAGTTCGTGGTCGTCCGCAATGAGTAGCCGAAGTTTCTTATTTGCCTTGGTCATGTAACGGCACCGTGACGCTCACAGTTGTACCGCTGCTGCTTGAATCAATGGACAACTGACCGCCAAGCTGCTTCACTCGTTCTTCCATGCTTGGAATCCCAACTCCCAACGCCAGTGGAACTGTTCCATTTTTCTTTCGATGGCTCGCGGAGATTCCTCGTCCCGTGTCGCTCACTTCGAGAACTATGTTCTCGGCATCCCGGCTCAGGACTATCTTTGCGGTGAAGCTTCCGGAGTGCCGCTGAATGTTCACAAGGCTCTCTTGGATTACCCGGAACAAACCCAGCTCGATGCCCTCAGGCAATCTCCCGAACCTGGGCGAGACCTCTACCTCCATTTCGATTCCCGTGCGCTTTCCAAATCCGTCAGTAAAATGGCGAACGGCATCTTCCAAGCCAGCCTCATCCAGTATCGGTGGATGCAACAAGTAGGAGAGCGTGCGTACCTCACGCAAAGATCGGGAAGCTACTACCTGACACTCGGAGATGAGATTGCGCCACTTGCGGTTCGCCGGGGGTATGGTGTCGTGCAGTTGACTCAATGTGGCCGCCAGAGCTACTAGATCCTGGCCAGTGGTATCGTGCAAATCGCGCGCGATCTTGCGCCTCTCCTGGTCCTGCAGACGTAGAAGCTGGCCCGACAGGTGGCGGAGTTCCCGTTCTGCTCGTTTTCGTTCTGTAATGTCCTGCAGAACGCAAACGACTTTAGCTATGCCGTTAGTGCCTTCAAGGGGCAAATACGAGATGAATATGTCCCGTTGGCCAATGTCTGGATCTTTGTACTGCGTTTCGCACTTGACGATCTTCCCTTCAAACGCCTCATCAAGCCGCTCCTTCACGACTTGTCCAATGAACTTCCCCTCTCTCAATTCAGAAACTAGATGTCCCACGACTTCTTCCCTCTTTGAGTTTCCGAAGTGTAGAAAGGACTGATTCGCGAGCAGGAAACGGTACTCGCGGTCGAGAACCGCGATCATCTCCTCAACGCCTTCCAGGGCCTTCTCGTATTCCCGCAGTCGCGCCTCGGCTCGTTTGCGCTCCGTAATGTCCTCCCATACGGAGAGCACGCAGGTGCTGCCGCCCAATTCAATCATCTCCGCAGAGTACTTCACGACTAGATTCCTGCCACCCTTCGTTTGGAGAGTCATCTCTTTGGACTGCACTCGGCCGGATTTATTGAGTTCTTGCAGCATGTCCTCCCTTTCGCTCGAACAAGCCCACAACCCAAGCTCGAAAGAAGTACGCCCTATCGCTTCATCCCTGGTGAATCCCATAATCCGAAGAAAGCTGTCGTTGACCTCAATGAGCCTGCCTTCCGTCTTTGTTGTGATTAGGATGGCATGCGGACTTGCGCGAAACGCTTTTGAAAACTTCTCTTCGGAAAGCCGCAGCGCCCGCTCCATGCGCTTCTGTTCGGTAATATCATGCGCGATTCCTCGGACGATGGGAGTGCTTACTCCCGTAGTCCGAAGCGTATTGTGATATTCCCAAATTCTCCGCTCGCCCGATTTGGTGAGAACTACCATCAAGCCTTTGACGAAGCCGTCTCTCTGGATATTCACTAGGGACTGATCAAACTGCTCGCGCGCCTCTGGCAGCAACAATTCCCTCATTGGTTTATTCAGCAGTTCCTCCCTGGAATATCCCAGGAGCTTGGCCGGCAATTCGTTGACGGAAAGAAGCCGTCCCTCCAGCGTATGCGTGCAGATCAAATCGGTGGAATGCTCGACCAAATCACGGAAAAGGTCTTCGCTCTCCCGCACGGTAATTTCCATTGCTTTGCGCGTCGTGATCTCCTGCGCCGTGCCCACAAAAGATCGAACCGCGCCGGATGGGTCCTTTGCGTTGAACCCTATCGCTCTCAGCCATTTTACTTTTCCGCTCGGGCACGTGATCCGGAATTCCTCATCGAACTGATTCGTGACTTGCAACCTGTCCAGCCCAGCGAGCACTCTTTGTCGATCCTCCGAATGGATCAACTCCCGGTAGACGGTAGGGTTTGAATAAACTGATTCAACGGATAGTTCACAGATCTGTTCAAACGCGGGACTCACGTAGGTCGCTGCTTTGCTCTGCGGATCCATCATCCAAAATATCTCCTGGATGTTATCCGCCATCTGTCGAAATCTCTCCTCGATTCTCTTCAAATTGTCGTCCTGCCGCCTCAGTTCTTCGTTTGCGGCCTCCAAATCAGCGTGAGTCGGCAGGCTTATTGCCTGCGGTAGAAAGCGAACGAGAGCTACTGCCGTAGGTATGGATGCAAGCGCGGTAATGACCTTAACCCCTCCCGAGAACCAGTAAGAGGGAACCCATAGAGTCCATACATCCATCACATGGGTCATGCCACAGGCCGCGATGAAAATTCCAAAGCAAATAAACATCCAACTGAAAGGAAGATCACGCCTTTTCCTGACGAAGCGGACCAGCGCAATCGGAATACAGAAATACGCGAGAGCGATGAGGCTGTCGGAGAACGCATGGAGCCAAACGAGCGCGGGCTTCCACTGATAGCAGAATCCGTGTGGCATGAATCCATTTGACGAAAGCCACTCATACAGTAATTTCATGGCATTCCTCCGGGAACGCGTTTTGCAAGGGCGGAGGTTATTGGGTGACAAGCATTCGAAATCTCAGCTGGGGCATATGTGATTGGAAGAAACACCCGGCGCAAAGTTGGAGTCCGGTCGCCAACCCTTCTCAAGCCATGTTTCTGAGCGGGGAGCGGCGCCAGTTCTTCCTTCGCAGCAATTCCTCGGCGGGATTTCTCAATCGAGCTTGAGTTCATCGGATCGCCTCGATACGGAACGCCGACTCTGCTCAACTAAACAGCGTGGTGGGAACTACCTGAGTTTGAACGAGGTACCAATTCGGGAAAAGAGCGGTCGGAGCATCCCCCACGCCGATAATTCCGCTGAAGCGAGATTCTAGCGCATTATAATAACTTGTGACAGCCCTAATTAGCTTATAACCAGGTCAGCCAGTGGGAGTACGAGAACGTTCTTGCCGCTGGCCAGCGGTACTTGAATGACTGCATTATCCACAGCTCTCGGATTGATACTGCACGAACCTTCTGACCTTCCTGGGGCGAGTTCCCCGCGCGTTTGAGCAATCCAGCAAGAGCCACGTCCACCCGAACGAATCGCGCGAATCCGCTGTAAAGGAACGTCTAACCGTTGTTCTGGCATCGAACAGAGATACGTTTTGGTGCTACCAATTTTGGAATGGAATTCCCGTCGTTGGCCGGACTATATGCCGTTCCGCGACCTCTCTCGCCGCACAAACATAGTGTCCTGCGTCGGTTCGGATTCGCATTCAATGGCTATTGTGCTCAATGGATGATCGGGCGCTTCCTCTGGCAGCCCCATGAATCGCACGCGGAACCGGTCTTGTTCGAATTTAATCTGCCGCCCGGAAGCGAAAAGACGAGCGGATTTTACTTTGGTCATAAGACCGGCAAGCGCGACCGTCTCCCCCGGCCAGAAATATACATGCATATATAGAGTGTTCCCCTGGCGCGTAAAATTCGCGAACTCCGAACGCCGCACCTGGCAGCGGTCCGTGATGTAAATGGATTCGCCGTTGCGGTTCATCCACTGCCCCACTTGCGTGAGAACTCGCACGGACTCTTCGGGAATCGATCCGTCCGGCTTGGGCCCAATATTCAAGAGATAGTTACCTCCATCGCGCGAACAGGAAACCAAATTCCTGGTTACTGTTTTCGAGCTCTTCCAATTGTCGTCGGCGCGTTGATAGCCCCAGCTATCGTTCAGCGTCATGCAACTTTCCCACGAACGGCTGCCCTTCTCAGCCACAATTTCCTGTTCCGGCGTTGAGAAATCCCCCGGCAGGCCGTTGCGGTTGTCAACGATGATGTCGGGCTGCAGTTGGAACACCATCTTGTTCATCTTCTCGGATTCCCATCCGGCGGCATCCAGCGGCCAATCTACGTCGTACCACAACACATCTATTTTTCCGTAGTTTGTCATCAGCTCGCGAATCAGGCCGTGCGTGTACTCGACGAAGCGTTTGCGCGCGTCCGGATCCGTGGCGCAACGCGCGCCGTCCGGATGATGCCAATCCATAAGTGAATAGTAGAATCCGACGTGCATCCCTTCGGCGCGCGCAGCCTCCACGAATTCCGCGACCAGGTCGCGTCCGGGCCCCTGTTTTGGCGCGCAATAATTGGTGAGCTTCGTTTCGAAATTGCAGAAGCCCTCGTGATGCTTCGTGGTCATCACCATATATTTCTGCCCGGCGGCTTTTGCCAGCTTGGCCCAGGCACGAGCGGCATTGGGCTTTGGCTGAAAACGCTTCGCCAGCAATTCGTATTCGCTTACCGGGATACCTTCATTCTCCATCACCCATTCATGGCGGCCGAGGACGCTATACAGTCCCCAGTGGATGAACATGCCAAAGCGCGCTTCGTGCCACCACTTCATACGGCGAATTCGGTCCGCGTCCTCCGGATTTGCAGCAGCCTGATACGGCAGTGGACTGGAATCTGGATTCCCAACCAATCCGGCTGATCTGGAACTGGCGGCGAGTGTCACCAGCGATGCGCTGGTGCCCGCAAGCCAAGCCCGTCTCGGAATACGATTCAGTTCCATTTCACCTGCCTCCATAGACAACAATTTCCTTCTCGAAGCTCACATTATTGCTCTCGCCAGCGAATTGTCTACCGTGTGTGGCTATCACTCAAGTTTGAAGATTCTCTCCATCAGCCGCCACTTTTCTCCCGGCTTGGCGTCAGGAAGTGGCTGCTGGAATTTCCACATCAGTTCCTCCCACTCCCGCACCTTGGGATTCTCGCAATCGGCTTGCGCCTTTGCCACGAACGAAAATCTCTCGTTGACCTCCATGATCATAAACAGGCGTGCACCGTGCAGATAGATCTCCATGTCTTCGATCCCGGCGTCTTTGATGCTCTGCGTGATCTCCGGCCAGATTCTCTCGTGATGACGTCTGTATTTGGCGATCAGGTCCGGATCGTCCTTCAAATCGAGGGCCAAGCAAAAGCGTCTGGTCATTTTGCCTCGGCGATCGCTTCAGAATCAGGAACGGTCATTTCTTTCGGCCGGTAGCCGCGCACTGCGAAATAGATCACGTAGAGATAGCAGAGCAAGGGAACGACGAACGCCTTTTGGATATTGCTCACATCGGAAATCTTCCCCATCGCCGCCGGAATCAGCGCGCCGCCGATAATGGACATGACCAGCAGCGACGAGCCACGTTTCGTCAAACTTCCCAGGTTTTTCAGGCTGAGGGCAAAGATGGTCGGAAACATGATCGAATGGAAGAATCCCACAAGCACGATTGCGAGTACGGACCCCAACCCTGAAAAGCTGACTGCGATTAGGACACAAACCGAGGCACCTGCCCCAAAAATGGCAAGCAGCCTCTGCGCTTTAATCCGCTTCATCATCCACGAACCAGAGAATCTGCCGATCATAAACCCTGTTTGGTGCGCCACGAGGAAAATCGCCGCCATTTTCTCCGGGCTGTCCGGAACCAGATGGGTCACAAAATTTGCCCGCTCGCCTTGATGCCCCGCAAGGAATCGCGAACCCCATGCGGCCATCCTGTCCAGCGTTTGCGGCATGGTGTGCTTTGCGAAACGGATGATAAAGCTGCCGACTCCCACCTGCGCCCCTACATAGAAAAATTGCGCAATCACTCCCTTGAACAAATGAGGATGCGCCACCAACTCGCCTGAGTTTTCGCTCGCCCCCTCGCCGCTCTCTCCACTGGTTCGCGCTGCCAACTCCGGAAGGTGCGCAAAGTAAATGAGGGCAGCCACCAGAAGAAATATGCCGGTGATCACCAGATACGGCACTTTCACCAGGTTCGCCTCCGATGCTATGTAGGTCTGAACCTGCTGCGGGCTCATCGCTGCTCTTTCCGCGGCCGTGTGCTCGACTCCGGAAAGAATGAACGCGGAGCCCATCGTGAGGACGAGCACGGCACCAACGGAGTTGAACGACTGCGCGAAATTGAGCCTTCGTTCCGAACTCTCCGGCGGGCCGAGCACCGTCACATACGGGTTTGCTCCAACTTCCAGGAAGGATTGTCCCGAAGACATCACAAACAGAGCCAGCAGAAAAAATCCATATTGCCTTGAGCTCGCCGCGGGAAGAAAGAGCAGCGTCCCGGCGGAACAAATCAGCAAGCCAAGAAGGATCCCTCGCCGGTACCCAATCTTCTCCATGAGCCGGCCGGCGGGAAATGCCGCGAGAAAATAGCCGCCAAAGAAGGCAACTTGAATGAAAGAGGATTGAAAATCCGTCAAGTTGAATGCTTTTTTCAGATGCGGAATCAGAACGTCGTTTAGGTTGACTCCGATGGACCACAGAAAAAACAGGCTGGTGACGAGACTAAAGGGCACCAGATATTTTCGATCGGTGATTGGCGCGGATGCCTGTGCCATTCGGCTCCTTTACGTCAAGGCGCGATCGAGATGAGTATAACCGCCGTCAACGAAAACGTGCTGCCCGGTGATGTGGGAGGCTTGCGATGAAATCAGAAACAGCACCATCGCCGCTATCTCGTAAGGTTGCGTCATGCGCCGGCCCAATGGAATCTTCGAGACGATGTGCGCTAGTTTCTCCTCGGGATTCGGAAATGTGCCGACCCACTGCTTGTAGAGGGGCGTAATCACCTCGGCCGGGACCAAAGCGTTTACGCGAATCCCGCTCGCCAGCAATTCCGCTGCCCAGTCCCGCGTTAAAGAGAGAATCGCCCCTTTCGCCGAAGTGTAGCCGGACGTTCCGCCCTGCCCCGTCACGGCGACTTTCGAGGCGATATTCAAGATGCAGCCCTGCGTCTTCTTGAGCGCGGGCAAGGCAAAGTGCGCCATATTGTAGTAGTGAAATAGATTCAGCCGCAACGAACTCACATATTTCTCCGGGCTACCGTTCTCCAGTCCGACGTTGTCATTCGCACCCACATTGTTGATCAGCACATCCACTCGGCTGAACTCCCGGAGCGTTTCGTCTACCGCAGCCTTGCAATTCTCGGGCGGCAAGACATCCGAGCAAATGAATCGGCACATCGCACCGGCGCCGCGCAGTTCAGCATCCAACCTCTTCCCTGCCTCGATGTCCTTATCCACAAACACGGGGACTGCGCCTTCTCGGGCGCATCCGCGCGTGATGGCTTCGCCTATTCCTTTCGCCCCGCCCGTAATCAGAATGATCTTGTCCTTAAGCTGCAAGTCCATAGTGATCCGCCTTCAAACCATAAAATCGAATCGCATTCAGACCAAAGATTTTGTCTCGGTTCTCCCTTGAATGCGCCTGCACATAGCTCTCGATAACTTGTTTCACCTGCCGGTAGCTCGCCGCCAGCAGGCACACCGGCCAATCAGAACCGAACATCAGCCGGTCTGGACCGAATGCTTCGAATACTGCATCAAGATAGGGCTCCATATCTTTCGGTTGCCAATGTTGCCAATCTGCTTCCGTAACAAGCCCGGAAATCTTGCAATAAACATTGCTGTTTTGCGCGAGGGTCCGCATATACCCTGCCCAAGGCTCGCGCCTGCCGTCTTTAATCTCCGGCTTCGCCATATGATCAATCACGAACCTCTGCTCCGGAAACTTTGCGGCAAGTTCGATGGCCGCCCGGAGTTGTCTAGCGTAGATGAGGATGTCGTAGGTGTACCCGAACTCACCTAATCGGGCAATCCCGCCCGCAAACTCTGGTCCCACCAGAAAATCGTCGTCAGGCTCTGCTTGCGCGATGTGTCGGAATCCGCAAAGCTTTTTGAATCGGGAGAAGAATTGCAATCTTTCCGCAAGGATCGGTGAGCGAAGATCAATCCAGCCCACCACACCCGCTATGCGCTCGCTGCGCTCGGCCAAATCCAGTAGAAACAAAGTTTCCTTCTCGGTCTGATCGACCTGCACCGCGATGGAAGCATCAACGCCGTTTGCGGCGGTCTCACTCTCCAATTCCTCCGGCAGAAAGTCGCGCTTCAAAGCAGACATAGCGTCCGTGATCCACCCGTGGCCCGCCGCATCATACCTCCAAAAGTGCTGGTGCGAATCAATCGTCGCCGGCTGATGATTCTGGCCCATTGACGGTCTAGTGGCCATCGAGGTAATGCGTTTCGGCTAGATTTCTCAATCTCGCCGCCGCCCCTTCCGGGGTGATATCGCGCTGCGGGCCCGCGAGCATCTCGTAACCCACCATGAATTTCTGAACCGTCGCCGATCGCAGCAGCGGTGGGAAATAGTGGGCATGAAAATGGAACTCGGGATGGCTCTTTCCATCCGTTGGCTCCTGATGGAAGCCCATCGAATACGGAAATGCCGTCTCGAACAGATTGTCGTAGTGAATCGTCAGCCTTCGAAGAATGCCGGCGAGTTCACTCGACTCCGTTTCGTTCAATCCAGTGAGACTTGGCACGTGGCGGCGGCTCAATATCAATGTTTCGAATGGCCACACCGCCCAGTAAGGCACCAGCGCCACAAATCCGTCGTTCTCGCAGACTATCCGTTCGCCATCTTCGCTTTCAAGCCGCAAGTACTCGCACATCAGACATCTCTGAGTTTGCTCCACGTAACTGCCCATCGCCGATAGTTCTCGTAAGGGCACGTTGGGCAATTCTTCATTCGCCCAAATCTGGCAGTGCGGATGCGGATTGCTTGCTCCCATCAAGACGCCGCGATTTTCGAAAATCTGTACGTGCTTCACCCACGGCGCTTCCCCCAATTCCCGGTATTGCTTTGTCCAAACATCTACCACTCGCCGCACTTCCTCCTCTTTCATCCGCGGAATCGTGAGGTCATGGCGAGGAGAAAAACACACCACGCGGCAAATCCCTCTCTCTGCCCGGCCGATGATTAGCTCGTTCTGCTCCATTTCGCTTGCCGAGACTTCCGGCAGCATCGCTGGATAGTCATTGTCGAATACAAACGTCTCCGAGTAGTGCGGATTCCTGTGACCTTCAGCGCGCACATTTCCGGGGCACAGATAACACTCCGGGTCATATTCGACGGCAGGTATGGCCGCCTCCTTCTCGACTTTCCCCTGCCAAGGTCGCTGCGTCCGGTGTGGCGAAACCAGCACCCACTCCCGCAAAAGCGGATTCCAGCGGCGGTGCGGCGTCGTACGGAGCTCAGTTCCGATCATGTTTGGCATAACCTATCCCGCCTGCTCGGCCCGCTCAACCAGCCCGGCGCCCTCGGCGGGCAAACACGCATATATTCCCGGCACGATGCCTGTTTCTTTCTGATAGGCCTTGCCCACGTTCTGCGCAAACTCCGCGGCATTCGCGGCTTTCACTAGGTTGATTGTTGATCCCCCAAATCCGCCTCCTGTCATCCGCGCACCGTAGACCCCAGCCTCCCTATTCGCTAGATCGACCATTAGATCCAACTCCGCGCAGCCCACTTCAAATAAATCGCGCAAACTCTCGTGCGATTCCGCCATATACCTGCCAAAGCTATCCAAATCTCCCGCTCGAAGCGCTCCCATGCCTTTCAGCACGCGCTCATTTTCCGTGATGATATGTTCTGCTCGTTTATACGCTATTTCCGAAAGCAGTCCTCGATACTCTTCCAGTTGTTTCATGCTCACGTCCCGGAGCGCGCGAATCTCCGGCAGCGCTTTCTTGAGAGAACGCACCGCTTCTTCACACTCTTGCCGCCGGCTATTGTATTCGCCCCCGGCCAGCTTGTGTTTAACTCCCGTATTGCAAATGACCAGTCGCACAGATTCCGGAATCGGTACAAATTCATATTGGAGCGAGCGGCAATCCAGCACCAGGGCATGATTCGCTCGCCCGTGCAGTGAAATAAATTGGTCCATGATCCCGCAACGCATCCCCACGAATTCGTTTTCCGCCCGTTGGCAAATCTGTGCCAGCCTTGTTCGGTCGATCACAAGCCCGGACTCTTCGGCAAGCGCGAGCGCGGTGGCGACTTCGATCGATGCGGAAGAGCTGAGCCCGGCCCCGATGGGGACTTCCCCATGAATCAGCAAATTCGCTCCGTTCACATGGAAACCCGCATTTTCGAGTTCCACCGCGACTCCCACCGAATAGTCGCTCCAATTCTTCGACGGCCGTAGTGGCCTCGCGGCCAAATCCACTTCGGCATGCTCGGGAAATTCTTCAGAAGTGATCACCAGCCTTCTGTCCGTCCGCGGAGCCGCAGCCACCCAGCAATAAAATCCAATCGCTGCCGGCATCACGAACCCGTCGTTGTAGTCGGTGTGCTCGCCGATCAGGTTCACGCGGCCTGGTGCGCGGTAAACATGCGGATTCATCCCAAACTTCGCGCGAAATTTTTCCGCGATGGTTCTCTGCACGCTCATTTTCGGCTTATGAAATGCCCTTCAAATTGTTTAGGGGGTTGCCAGAAACGGAGGAATGGTGCGCCCTGGGTGATTCGAACACCCGACCTTCTGCTTCGTAGGCAGACGCTCTATCCAGCTGAGCTAAGGGCGCACGGTTTAGAAATGTTAGCATAGCGACGCGGCGCTCATCTACCCGCACCGTCTCTCACTGGGAGACGGGCGCACGTGCCGCTCTTCCCGGGAATACCCCGTCCACCAGCCCCCCGTCCTTCACAACCAGAACTCCATTCACCAGCACATACTGGATACCCTCCGAGTACTCCAGCGGGTCTTCATAAGTTGCTTTGTCGATGACACGCTGCGGATCAAACACGGTGATGTCGGCGTCGGCTCCCACGCTAATTCGGCCTTTGTGCCTGAACATCGGCGCTCTCTTCTCCAGCCGCTGCGCCGGCAGGAGCGTCATCTTGCGAAGCGCGGTCATCAAGTCCAGCGCTTTTTCCTCCCCCACATAGTGCCCAAGCACTCTTGAAAACGTGCCTTGGCCTCGCGGATGCACCTTCGCCCCGGTGATTGGCATACCGTCGCTGGCGATGATCACCATGGGATTCGCCACCGCTTCCCGCGCCGCCTCCTCCGGAATCGAGTGTATGACCACGTTGCCGCCGATTTTCCGGTATTTCTCGAAAGTTTCCGCGGTCAATCGCTCCCCTGTCTCCGTCCACTGCAGGTCCTTGTAGGTAATTCCCATATTCTCCTGCCAGCCCGGGTCGAAGATCGCAGACTGCAACGCGGTGCTCCCGGCGGTGTACGGATAGCATTCCGTCGTGACGTCAAGCCCATGGCGACGGCCTCCTTCGACCATGGCGATCAATTGCGGAGTAAACTTCAGTCCCATACTTGTGATGTGCACGACGTGCAGCGGCGCTCCCGTGGTCGCAGCCGCCGCGAGCACCTCTTCCAGCGCGGCAAGCCCTGTCGTCGGCTCTTTTAGTCCGCCATACCGCAAGTGCACGTGTACGGACGCTCCGAAGCGCTCCGCAATTCTGAACATTTCCACAATTTCCCAATGGGTCGCGCCGGCCGTGTAATTCACTCCCATTCCTTCCGCCAATGCGCCCTCGCGAAATCCTTTTTCCATCCCCGCGCTGATTTCCTTCAACTCCTCCGGTGTTGCCTCGCGGTGTGCCGCATCGCCTGTTGGCAGAAACGTCCCCGGATCATGCATGACTTTCATCCGCACCGGTATATGTCCAATGCTGACCCCGAAGTTGATCAGCGACTTCCCTTCTCGCTGCGCATACCAACTCGCCACATCTGCTGTCCCCAATTCGAGTTCAAGGGATGTGGTCACCCCGTCGTGAGCCTGGAATTGATAATTTCTCGGCTCTTGTCCGTGTTCGTGCAAATCTATGAATCCCGGCGCAACGACCAGCCCCTTCGCGTCCAATGTGGTCTTTCCCTGAAGCGAGTTCGCGCTAATCGCCAGTATCTTTCCGCCCCGGATCCCCACATTTCGCACGGCGTCCAACCCCGATTCCGGATCCATCACTCGCCCGTTAGAAATGACGATTTCGTATTTCTCGTCCTCACGCGCGAGAGTCCTGCCAACCACAAAACTCATGGCAATTGCGACGCTCACGGACGCGCATCCTGCTGCTCGCTTTTTCCAAACTCGTCCTTTCAGCATTCTTCATTGCCTCCCGGGTCGTGGCGGCGCTAAGTGTCTTTCCCCAAGGGCATCGTGTCAAAGGAATTCTGAGTCCATGAACGAAGTGCCCGCCGGTTCCTCGTCGATCTTACAAGTCCAGGCGATTCGACTCCTCGGCAAGGGTCGGGAAAATAAAAACCCCGAGTCGCTGGGGGGAGCGACCCGGGGTGGGGGTACTGCTGAGGGGGGCCGGAGGAAACTCGCAAAATCCTTTAGTTCACTTGTTGCACCGTTAACATGCAAATCTTTCTGAGCTCTTCGTACGTGAAGAATGTTTCTTCCTGGTCTCCGGCACACTCTCGGTGGCCCAATCCGGATTCATGCGAAAGCCGCGAGAGTTCGTCCTCGGAAATTCCGAGCAGCAGCGCCGCTCGACCCTGCGTCACGTACTTTGGCACTTGGCTATTCACAGTTCCTCCTCACGCCGGAAGTAACGTCATAGCATCTTGCTCAACGGCCAGGATCATGGTCTTGTAGATGTCCACATCCCAGCCTTCTCCGATCCTCATCCGCACCGTTTCGCCGCCATCTTTCAGCAGCGTGCCACGAAGCGGCACCCGAATATCTCCCACGGCCACTTGCAGCACGACCGGCTGGCCAACCCAAGCTGCGTATGCGCTGTCCATGCCCCCTCCGCAAATGTTCAGGCCTCGCTGACGGGCACAGAATCGCTAAACGCGCCGCCGCCTACAATGGTACAGAGAGGGTACTAGCCTAGTAAGTTGGTACTGTTGGGCTCCCGGCATGGGGCTTTCGCCGATCCGGCACACAAGTACGCCCGTACCGTATTTTCGGGACGCCCGGTCCATTGGGAAGAATGCTGGCGAATGGCATTCTCTTCGCATGACGCACGCCCATCAGCTCGCACTGAACCAAGGGGCAACGCCCTCGTCCAAAGGGACAGGCATCGGCCTGGCTTTAGGCGGCGGCTTTTCTCGCGGTTTCGCTCACCTTGGCGTTTTGCAAGTCCTTGAGCAGAATCGCATACCGGTCTCCTATATCTCCGGCACAAGCGTCGGCAGCATACTCGGGGCCGCGTATGCCAGCGGCGCGCCTCTTGCCCGCATCATGGCCACCTGCCGCACCATTCGCTTCCGTGATATCGCTCGATGGCGCGTATCCCGGCTGGGCCTCGCCAGCAATCACCGGCTGGGAGATCTGATCGAGCGGGTATTCGAATCTCGGCGCTTTGAAGATCTGGCGATTCCCATGGCCGTGGTAGCAACTGACCTCGCGAGCGGTGAGCCTGTCGTCTTCACCCACGGTAATTTGTCGGATGCCATACGTGCGAGCTGCGCTTTTCCCGGGTTGTTCGAGCCTGTGCAAATTGGAACCCGGTGTCTTGCGGATGGAGGACTTGTCGCGCCCGTTCCCACGCGAGCCGCACGCGAACTTGGAGCCCGCTGCGTCATCGGCGTATCGGTCGGCGTCGAAGACGGCAGCCGCGGCGCCCCTTCCAACATATTCCAGGTGGTTTGCCGGGCGGTCAACGCAGCCCAGAAGCATCAACTCGAAATATGGGAGCGCCACGCGGACCTGGTTCTTCGTCCGGAAGTTCAATCTCTAGCTTGGGATGATTTCGATCGCGCCGACGAGGCGATTGAGGCTGGAGCCGCTGCAGCCCGCCGGGCGCTTCCGCGCATTCAGAAGCTGCTTAATCCGTCCGTTGAATCCGCCTTTGATTTCGAAGCCCGGCTCGAGGCGGAAGCTCAAAGTTATCTGTGGCTCGCGGAGGCTTCCCGATGATTCGCCTTGCCGTAGTTTTCGGCGCCATTATCGCATTCCTCGTTCTTTGGTATGAATGCGGAGAAGATATCGGCATTTTCTGTTACCGTATTGGATTGGGTGCTTTCGCGACGTTGCGCTCGCGCGCGCTCGTCCCGGTGCCCATCTCTCAAATAAACCTGTCGAGGAAACGCTCCGCTTGCTCCAATCCATCCTCAACTTTCTCCACTCGCTCTACAGCACAGACGGACTTCGAGAGCTGATTCGCTCTGGCGGCGCTCCCCTTGTTTGCACCATCGTCTTCATCGAAACCGGGTTCTTTGTCGGATTTTTTCTTCCAGGTGACTCCCTCCTCATTACGGCTGGCATCTTTTCCTATGCTGGAGTGATACCCCTGAAGTGGCTATTGCTGCCCGTGATGCTTTGCGCGATCGCCGGCGACCAGGTCGGCTACTGGATTGGCCGCTCGGCTGGGGCCGCGATCTACCGTCGAGAAGACTCACTCTTTTTTCGCCGCAGCCATCTCCAGCGAGCCCATGATTTCTATGAGAAATATGGCGGCCGCGCTGTCATTCTCGCGCGGTTCATTCCCATTATTCGAACCTTTTGCCCTCCCGTCGCGGGCGCCGCAAAAATGCCCTATCCGCGCTACCTGCTTTTCGATTTTTTGGGAGGGACCTTCTGGGTCGGCGCGACGATCCTCGGCGGCTACTCGCTTGGGCATTTCATCCCCAACATCGGCAATTATATTCACTATGTAATTGCGGTGGTTATCTTCCTCTCCATCCTCCCACCCATTATCGGCATACTGCGGTCCAGAAAGGCATCCAAACCAAGCATTGATCCAGTCGTATTCAACCAGAAGGTTGAATGAGCCATGCCCGCCACCCAACTCCGTGCCATCATTTTCGATATCGGTCGCGTGCTTGTTCGAGTCGATGTCGCCCGCGCCATGCAGGGGCTTGCCTCAGGAACTTCGCTCAGCCCCTCCGAACTCTGGTCGGCTATCGAAAAGGATCCTCGCTGGCCCGATTGGCAGGAGGGGCGTATCACACCGCGTGACTGGTATCACCATCTGGCTAATCGGCTTGGCGGCGGACTCACGTTCGAGCAGTTCACTGAAGTCTGGAACCTCGCCCTGGACCCAGTTCCCATACATGCTGATTCCCTCTTCAAGTCGCTCGCCAGGCGCTATCGGCTTGCCCTGCTCTCCAATACGGACCCCATTCATGTTCGCCATCTGGAGTCGACCTACAGTTTCTTCGCCTACTTTCCCTCAAGGATCTATTCCTGTGCCGTCGGAGCCAGCAAACCTGCCCCCCTGATCTATCGCGAGGCCCTTCGCGCCGTTAAGGCCCGTGCCGAGGAAGCCCTTTACATAGATGACATTGCGGCCTATGTCGAAGCCGCTCAGCGCCTTGGGATGAAGGGCATCCAGTTTGAGTCCCCGCATCAATTAGCTTCCGCTCTAAAAAGCTTCGGCGTGGACGTTGACTGAGGCCGTTCGCAAGCGTAAGAAACTCCGTAACTGGCTCATTGCGGGTAAAGATTGCAAGGACTAGTACCGTCCTCCTTTGCAGGTCCCTTTCGCTCTCGCCACTTAACCCATAGCAATTCATCCATTTACAGCGTTCTTCGCTCTCTCTTCCCCCGCTGCTATTTGGTTCGTCACTTGCTCCCCTCTTGTCACGGGCCGGTTAAGATTTCAAATCGATCGCCCGATCAGGGTGAGGAGAGAATAATTCTTATGTCAGAGGAACACACATACGAAACAAGAAATGGATCTTCGTGGGTATTGCCAGCGGTCATCGTTCTGGGATTGGTCGCGATTGGCGGCTTGGGATTCGGCTGGAACGCATCTTCCAAGCTTGACGCCACGCAGCAGGCCGTCACAGCACAAGTAAAGACCGTTCAACAGTCGGTGGAGCAGGACGTGTCCTCGCTGAAGGACCGCATTGCTCAGGATGAGAAGACGAACTCGGATCTTCAGGGCGACCTGAAGGTTGTTACGGACAAGCTTAAGATCACGCAGGGCCAGCTCCGGAAAGCGCGGCAGGAAACCGCCAAGCTGAGCGATGAGGCGACCCAGAAGATCAGCGCTCTGGACACTTCTGTGCACACAGAATTGGCCACCAAGGCCGGCACGGATGACGTCAAGAACGTGGATACAAAGGTCACAGCGGTGAGCTCGGACCTGAACACGACCAAGGAAGACCTCAAGATGGCCAAGAGCGAAATGGGCACTCTAATCGCTCGCAACCACGATGAGATTGACCAACTCCGCCGCCTTGGCGAGCGCGATTACGTCGAATTCAGCATCGCGGGTAGGAACAAACCCCAGAAGGTCGGCAATGTCACGGTCGAACTGAAGGGCGTCAACCAGAAGAAGAATCAGGTCAGCTTCGCAATGGTCGTCGAGGATAAGCGCTTCGAGAAAAAGAACCGAGCCCTCAACGAACCCATTTTCTTCTACACCTCCGGCACGCGACTTCCTGAGGAGATCGTGATCAACAAAGTTGGCAAGGATCAAATCAGCGGCTACGTCAGCATTCCGAAGGCGAATGCGCAGCCGGCCAGCGCGTCCACGACTTCCGGAAAGTAAACACAAAGAGCAAGCTCGGCCGTTCAGGCCATTGATTTGGGCGAAGCGGGCAGGGGTTCCTGCCCGCTTCGTTTTTCCCTCCTCCGATTCTTCGTGATTCTTCCGCCATTTTCCGGTTTCCAGGTAATCTCCGCTAAGATGGAAGCGCACCCGAGGAAAACCGCTTGCGTCAGACTTCCTTAATCCTTTATATCGCGGTAGACGGATTGATTCCGGCCCACGGAAATGTAATCCCCGGTCTTGACGAATTCGCCGCGGCGCTCGACCACCGTGGTATTCCCGCGGTGTGGCTTACGAGCCGCACACGGCACCAACTGGACGATCCGCGTCGCAAACTGGCCCACTCTCATCCTTTCATCGCGGAGGACGGTTGTGGCGTATTCCTTCCCGAAGGCTATTTTCATCTCCGGCCTCAACCCTCTCCCTCGGTTTCAGAGGCCGGGGCCACAGTTCGACTTGGCCGATTCACCTGTCTGCCCGTAGCGGAGCTTCTGCCGGCGGCCTCAGAAGCTCTGGAGACGCTTTCCGAGGAAACAGGCGTCCCGGTCGTGCCGCTGCGGTCGCTTCCGCCGCGACAACTGGCCCAGAACCTGGGGTTGCCTCCTCGGGAAGCCGAGTTGGCGCGCCAACGTGACTTCGATGAACTCTTTTTCTTTGCAGGAGCCTCACAGCCCGACATCGACAGATTCCTTCGCGCCACGGAAAGTTCAAGCACTCAGATCCGTCCTCGTGGTGTGCTTTGGTCGCTCGCCGTCGGCGCAAACATCCGTCGCTGCGTTGGCGAGCTCTCCAAACTCTACGATCGTGCACTCCGCTCCCACGCGCGCAGCATCGCACTAGCCACTGCAGGGCAGGAAACAGGCCTTTTCCCCGCCTGCGATCGCTCCATCTTGCTTACGGAAGGAGATAGCTCGATAGCCGAAACGCCTTCTCGACGGGGCAATCGAGTAATGGAAGTACCACTGGGTACACCCGAAACTTGGGAACTGGTTCTTGCCGCGCTAACTTCCAGACAATAGACGACAACAGAGTCTCTCGGAAGCAAAGTGTCGGTTATTCCACTGTTTTTTCACACGGTTAAACAGTATCTGATGTTCGAGCTTACCCTGACCATTCCCAAATCTATTGTTTTCGCCATGATAGCAAAATAGGGCTCACAAAAGTCTTGGCCATTTGATTGCCCATTAACCTATGGATGGACGGTACACGCATATCTATCCACGCTGTCGGTTTGGATGGCTAACTGGGGAATTCAGCGGGCGGAGTACTAGGAGATTCAAGACTATGGCATGGCTCATTCGCAAGCTTCGCATCCCGGCCTCTGAATCCTCAATGGGAATCGTGTTGACCTTTTGCGTTCTCACCATGGGCCTGATGTCAGTCGCCCTTATCTGGCAAGCCCAGGTTATTGCCAATCAACGCGAAGCGATTCATTGGCTGGAAACTCTTAAGTTTGGTGGATAGCTTCCTTGCCCAGCCCCTGCTAACACCGGGCGCGCACCCCTCTGCGCGCCTGGTGCCCCTCCCCAGCCACACAGCGAGGGTCTTATCTACCACTACGTGCTCCCCTCGAATCTGCGGCGACTTTCCGGTAATCCTGTGGTTGAATACAACTATGCTGGATTTCTGCTTACCCGGAGCCACCGCTTGAAACGTACTTTGGCCGTCATCCTGTTTGCGCTTGTGCCTGCTCTTTTTGCATCAGCCCTCACGACTTCATCTCAAACGCGATCGCCGGCTCGCTCAACGGCCGTTGGCGGCACTAACCATGCGCAATCCTCTAATCCGGCTTCGTCCCACGACCGGCATCATCGGAGGCACCGCAGACTCCGTCATCACCATCACCGCAGCTCGACGCAACCGTAGTCAGAGAAATTAAAAGGGGGAACCGGGCGGTTCCCCCTTTTTTTGATTTGCTGTGTCGTCCCGGAAGCGCGCTAATTGCACGTATGTTTCACGAGCGACTCGCACCGCAAGAGCGGTGTGCTCAGCTTTGGTTCAGCTCTAAGCCCGGTGGAGTCATGTCCCCTCCGGAGCTCTGCGAGCTCTCTGTTACGATGTACTCCCTCACTTAGTCAATTGCAAGCGAAGAATTTGAGAATAGAACAATTCGCGGCGCGGCGGCTTTCCAGGAGTGGATTCGCTTTTACTTGATGAACAGGGTTTCCCGAAGTTGATCCCGGCTCACAAACGACTTCATAGTACGGAACCGAATGAAAAGGTCCTGAATCTCCCGGTTCTGGTAGACCTTCTGCGCCGGACACAGGGCAGTCGCTGAAATAATCTGAAGCGAGTTCGAATCCGCAATCCGGTAGCGCTGAAACCCTTCGGGCTTCTTGCTGTGGAAGAGCGCAAAGACCACGCCGCCGGGGCGCAGCAACTCGGTTAGATTTGCGATCGTCTGCTTCGCTAGCGCCGGCTCCAGATAGTCCAGTAAATCCCAAACGAGAACCGCGTCGAAGGAAGCCCGCGGATATTGCAGATTGGTCTCGAGGAATCGCGTCGCTCGTCCGACGGGCGTCATGTCCAGAGACTCGGGAACGACACCAGCGTCGCTCAACCGCGCCTCTTCTTCCTTCAGAAATTCTTTCCATTCCCGCAAGATGTCTTCCGAGGAGACGCGAAAGCCACGCTCGATGAAAAAGCTCAGCGTTGTCTGCCAGGCCGGCCCCAAATCGAGCAACGTCCCACGCCCGAGCCCATCCAGATTCCACAAGAACTCTTTCAGTCCATTAGACATCCGCGTAGAACCCGGTGTCTCGGGAGGTCTGGGCGAGCCTACCGCCGGAGCGGGTGCCACATTGCGGGTTCGGCCATTCGGAGGAATATGGCGGGAGACTTCGCGGCTTGAACCCGTTGCGGTGCCTATACCGAGTTTCTGGAGAAAGCTCATGGATCAGTCCGCCGCAGTTCCGGAATTCACGGAAACGGGCTTCGCTCCACCAGAAGAGGCGCCGGCAGCGGCCGCAGACTGGGCTTCCGCAGTCCGGGCAGGTTGTTTCCCCGCCTCGACCTTGCCGCGCAACATGGCGCCATCCTCGATGGCCAGCCGCTCGGTCTGCACCTCACCCGTGACTTGCCCGGTGCTCCACAGTTGCACTCTGTCGCGCCCTGAAACTTTTCCTTCGACTTTTCCGCGGACGATAACTTCGCGGGCGGTCACATCCGCTTTCACTTTTCCGTTCGGACCGATTGTCAGACTTCCGTTGGTCAGACTAAGTTTGCCGTCCACATGTCCATCGACGAAAAGATCCTCGCTTCCGGTTACCTCGCCCTTGATTCGGATACCTTGACTGATGCAGGCAGCCGCGCTCGAAGAAACTGGTAAAGAGGACTGAGTCTCACGGATTGGAGCTGAGTTTGAAGGCGCAGCGCTCTTCGTATCTGTAGGAACTGTGGAAATCTCGGGCATTCCCTGAGGTTTTCCGTCTTCTTTTTTCCACATCTGACACCTCGACATCGAAAATTGGATTTTCGAAGCCGCCGATCGAGTGCTGGGTAGGAGCCGCGACTCAGAAGCGTGAAGATAGTACAGCACTTAGCCGCTGTAAACAAGTATGCGGGGTAGCAAATCTTGAGTGTTTCCTGAATCGCTATACCACATCTAGTAGTTTCAGTCCGGCTAGGGCCACAATCCCTTGGGATTCTTTGGACAGGTTCCCCGTCTCCCCGTTTCTCTCATGGGCAGGGGCCACCCGGTTTCTTGCGGACTGTTACTCTTCTTTTCTCTAATCAACAAATAATATTCCGCCGCCAGCGTTCCGTCTGCGCCATGCCCGCGATTCGTGGCAAGCACAAGCACCCGAACTTCGTCATTGCGTTATTATCACTCGCACTCGGCGGACGAGGCGCTTCAAAATCTAGACCGCATCGCTCTTTCTGCCGACGCCGATCACCGGAAACTCGGCTCAGGAGTTCGGATCCAGAGATCGCAAATGGGCGGCCGCCTGCTCCGGCAATTCCGCGTTGAAGTAAACTTCCTTGATGCTGTACGACTTGCTGCGCTTTTCCACGATGGGCATGATTTCGATGTGCCAATGATAGTCATCCGGCAAGGTCTTCCAATAACCAGCTAATTCGCCTTTCTTGCTCTTGGTATTTGGCGCCGTATGCACCACTAAATGGTATGCCGGAGCGACCTTTTCGAGCCTTCGGAGGACGCGCCCGAGGAGCGCGGCCAGCTGTTTCCTGTTTGAACCCGGCCGCGGCTGCTCAAACGCCTGATTGTGCTTCCGATGCATCACCCACACTTCGTAAGGCACGCGGGAGGCGTAAGGGCAGAGAGCGTAATAGTCTCCCTGCACGTCCACGATGCGCTTCCCCTGCTTTTCTTCCTGGCGAACGACATCGCAGAAAATGCAGCGTTCCTTGTCCAGATACCAATCGTGCGCCGCGTGCAGCTCGTACTTGATCCGCCGCGGCACAAAAATAGTCGCGGTCACTTCAGAGTGCGCGTGAGGCCACTCTTCCCCGGCGGCGGGGCCATGGTTCTTGAAAACGCTCACGTATTTGAACCGGGCATCCTTCTTCAGGTCCGCAATCCGCGCGCCCCACACCGATAAAACGCGGTCGATCTCTTCATCGGTGAACTGTGTCATGCGTTTGTCGTGGCTGGGCGTTTCGACGACGACTTCATGGGCCCCGAGCGGCCCCATTTTGTCGTACATGCCCTCCGCCAGGCGCGCGGGATCTCCTTCCAGACGGTATAGCGGGTCGGGATGGGGCACCACGCGAACCTGCCAGGGCCCATCAGGGGGCCAGCTCATAATTGGCTTCAGAGTTCCGATTTTTTCGGGTTCGAATGGACATTCGGAGATGGACTCGCCGCCGACTTCGCGGTGTCCAAGTATGATCCAGCTTTGTGTGATGGGATCTTTTCGGAGTTCCATTCAGATTTCTTCAACGAACTTTGAAACCGCCCCACGGTCGCTGCAGATCAAATGGGGGCCGTGGCGAAACCCGGCTGGAGACGCTTGCATCCGGAGATTCTGCATCGCCGTAGTTTGTTTCTCCAGTTTCTAATTGTCAAGCAACACGCGTTGGGATACCGAAGACGGATCTCCTTTTGGATTCGTTCTCAATTTGAAGTCGCGGGGATCAGGGACCAGCGCTTTCCCCCGCTCCCTCAGGTTGTGCTCTCTCTTCTTTCTGTCGGCCCTGTTTTTTGAATGATGCGCTCCGCTCGCGTGTTATCCTCGCGCAGAACATGTCTCAGGCAACTGCAGCCGACTTTTCGTTTATGCAACTTGCCATCGAGGAGGCTCGGATTGCGGCCGCCGCGGGCGAAGTCCCCATCGGCGCGCTCCTGGTCCATGGAAATGAAGTAGTGGCTCGCAGCGGCAATCGCACCATTCGTGACGGTGACCCGACCGCACACGCGGAGATCGTCGTCATTCGCGAGGCGGCTCGCGTTCTGGGGAATTATCGACTGGCTGGCACGACTCTGTACGTCACGATTGAACCTTGCAGTATGTGTGCAGGTGCGATGATCCAGTCCCGCATTCCTCGGCTCGTCTATGGTGCTGATGATCCCAAAGGCGGAGCCGTCCGCTCCTGTTTCGAAATTCTTACAAACCCAAAATTGAATCATCAGGCTGAAATTGTGGCAGGGGTTCTCGATTCGGAGAGCGCGGCGATAGTGCAGTCGTTCTTCGCCGCGCGCCGCTAAGGCTTGCAAAAGGTTCGAGGCAGTTCGGGCGCACCGTATCCCAACCCGCGCCCCAGGCCCTTGCGTGCATACAGCCCGCGCGTTTCGCCCTGGCAGAATTGATCAAGCAAGATTGCCCGGAGGGGAATCCCTTGCTACGATTAAGATTGCAACGACCGCGGAGAGGTGACTGAGCGGTTGAAAGTACTCGCCTCGAAAGCGAGCGTACGGGGAACCGTACCGTGGGTTCGAATCCCACCCTCTCCGCCATTTCCGGCTTACTCCGGTTTTCCTACCCCGCTAAAGCCATGGCTGCCTTGACGCTCAATACGTTGTGCACTCGGCGCACGCAGCCTTGCGCGGAACTCTCGAACAAGTCAACATAAAGTGGAAGCTCAGCTGTGCATACACCGCCCTCTACCGGAAGAGCTGGAGTCCACCGAACGCTATGATTCTACGCACCGTTGAGCAAGTCCGGCGCTTGTCTAGGATTGTTGGTGGATTCACTCTTTTGCTGATTGGCATAGTGATGCTGGTAACGCCAGGGCCGGGCTGGCTCGTGATTTTCCTGGGCTTGGGCTTGCTGGCGGCGGAATTTGTTTGGGCCAGACGGCTTATGGATCGGATGAAAAGAGAAGGCCAGCGTGTGCGAGGCGCCGTCTGGCCATCTGCAAAGAATGAACCGACGAAGGAGTCAGTGGAATCCAACGAAACTGCAGAGACATGACGGTTGAGTTGCATAGGAATTGAACGAAAGCTCGAACTAGGAGGGCGCAGGACATGGATGCTGCTTTGGTCGGGATTGGGAGAATGGGCTCGGGAATCGCCAAGAGTTTATTGCGCGCAGGACACCGAATCATCGTTTACAACCGCACGCGCGAACGAGTTGAGCCGCTCCGCGCGCTTGGCGCGAGTGTCGCGGCATCCGTCAAGGAGGCGTGCCGCACAGAAGTGCTGTTCACGATGGTTGCGGATGATGCGGCGCTGGAGGCAATGGTCTTCGCTGAAGGCGGCATTTTGGCGTCGCTTCCGCGCGGCTCCGCTCATATTTCTCTCAGCACGATAAGCGTCGCTCTCAGCGATCGGCTTGCGGCGGCACACGCGAAAGAGGGGCAAGGTTATCTCGCCGCGCCTGTATTTGGGCGTCCGGAAGCGGCGGAAGCGGGGCGGCTTGCGGTGGTTGCCGCGGGAGAGGATGCGCTCGTTCAAAAATGCAAGCCGCTGTTTGACGCCATGGGGCCAAAGCTTTTCTATGTTGGAGAGCGTCCGTCGCTAGCCAACGTGGTAAAGCTCTCGGGGAATTTTCTGATTGCCACGGTGCTTGAATCGCTCGCGGAAGTTCTGACGTTTGCTCGAAAATCCGGCGTGGATGCAGGCGCGCTCATGGAATTCTTGACCAGCTCGCTGTTCAACGCGCCGGTTTACAAGGTTTACGGTGAATTGATTGCGGAAAGCAAGCATGAGCCGGCGGGCTTTCTGCTGCCGCTGGGATTGAAGGACGTGCGCCTCGTCTTGCAGGCGGCTGAAGCCGTGAGCGTCCCGATGCCGATTGCGAGTGTCTTGCGCGACCGCTTCCTCACCGCAATGGCGCGGGGAAATCAGGATAAGGATTGGTCGGTCATTGGCCGCGTGGCCGCTGAGGATGCGGGACTGACGCAATCCGCGCGCGCAGCACGCTGAGAGAATCGCGCTGCGCGCCCGGCTCGCATTAGGGCAGCTTACAGCAACTTGATGGAACTGACTTTCAGCGTGTTTCCCTCTACGTCTCCGCTAACATCCACGCGAAGATGGTCCTTCTTGTCGGAGGCTTTCAGAGCTTCCGTGATCTTCGTGTTGCCTTCCGCATCGAACTTAATAAACTTCTTGTCTTGAGTGATGATGCCATACCCGCTTGCGGAGCACTTCAAGGCGCACGCGCGAGTATGCGAATCCGGAGCGGCGGCCGCTCTCGCGGAGCAATTCACGTCCACAACCGAAACATTCTTGTAGGTTTCCTCTGCCGCGAAGGTTGGCAATGCAAACAACCCCAACATCACGAAATAGCCGATTTTTCGCACAATTTCCTCCAATTGAGTCTGATTTTTGATCGCCGATCAACTTTACGATGAACTTCGCACATCTTGTTGCTGTTCCCCCTGGACTAACTTGACTTGTCCCTCGCGCACTGCCGTGATTTGCGAGAGCGCGAACGCTCCCACCGCAATCTCCACGTCCCGCACGGCGAGATCGTAGAACATTCCGGTGGTCAGAAGGTTCGCGGCGATGGCCAGCAGCCAAAGCATCACGATGTAGCTGCCGATCTTCGTCCATCGGCTCAAGACAATAAGGCCTGCGATGACCTCGATGACGCCAACCACGTGCATGAACGTTGTGGAGCTGACTGGAATGACCTTCGTGGCGAGAGGGCTGAGGTACATACTCCAATCGGTCAACTTATTGAAGTATTTGTCCACGCCCGCGATGATCGGTCCTAGTCCTACGGCGATTTTTAGCGCCCACCAACTGGCATTGAGGCGGCTGTCGAAATCTTTCATCACTGGCCCCCATCTAAGTGAGGTCTTAGGCAAGCTTTCGGTTACAAACCTTTTACCGGACGCAGCGCCCAACTGCGCGAATTGGATTGGCTAGGTGACTCTTCTCCTCGATCAGGAATGCTGAATGTAACCATTGCTGCTCTCGGTGCTCTATAGTAGGAGAGCCATGGAAGGCACTGGAATCCTGGAAAAGGCCAGAGTTGAGCGGTGGTCCGACGAAGAGGTTGTCGATCGGGTGCGGGCTGGAGAGACCGCCCTGTATGAAATTATTATGCGGCGGTACAACCAACGCCTCTACCGCGTCGCGCGATCTATTGTGCGCGATGACGGCGAGGCCGAGGACGTCATGCAAGCCGCCTACGTCAGTGCATACGAGCACCTCGGACAATTTGCTGGCCGCGCGCCCTTCTCGACCTGGCTGACGCGAATTGCGGTGCATGAAGCCCTCCTGCGCCTGCGAAAGCGGGGCCGCTTCGATCAATTGGACGATTCCGAGTATGGCGATGGACCTGGAGCTAACATGGTTGAGACCTCTGCTGACCCCGAACAGCTAACCACAAGAGCGGAACTTCGCAAGCTATTGGAGGAGGCCATTCTCGACCTTCCGGAGCAATACCGTTCCGTGCTGATGTTGCGTGACGTTGAGGATTTGAGTACGGCAGAGACCGCGGAAGCCTTGAGCCTCACGGAGGAAAATGTGAAGGTTCGTTTGCACCGCGGGCACGGAATGATTCGTTCATGGCTTCTTGCCCGTGTCGGCGCAAACGCAAAAGACGCCTTTCCGTTTATGGGTGTGCGCTGCGATCGCGTAGTCCACAATGTTTTCGCAAAGCTCTCCGGCTCCTGCGCACCCGCTACAATCCAATAAAATCTTCTCCCTCGCTCAGATAGCTTTCAGGAAAACAAATCATCGGCCGCACCGTGATACGCTCAAAGTGTATTCGGGAGAATCGTGCGATGAAACCCTGGTCTGGACAGTGGGCGCTGGTTACGGGAGCGAGTGCGGGAATCGGCAAAGCTCTGGCCGAGGAACTGGCGCGCGGCGGAACGAATCTCGTTCTGACGGCGCGGCGGCTGGAGCGCCTGGAAGAGCTGGCGCAAAAACTAGCTGCCGAGTGCAAAATTCGAACGAAAGTCTTCGCTGCGGATCTGACGCATGCTGATGCGCCGGAGAAAATATTCGAGTTCACGAAAGAGCATGGAATTGCAGTCGAGTTGTTGATCAACAACGCCGGCTTCGGAGCCTACGGCGAGTTTCACACCATCGAGGCTCGGAGGCTCGGGGACATGGTCCAGGTGAATTGCGGCGCCGTCGTCCAATTGACGCGGCTGTTTCTTCCGGAAATGGTGGCGCGCCGGCATGGTGACGTGCTGATTGTTGCGTCCACAGCGTCATTTCAAAGCGTCCCTTACATCTCGACGTACGCGGCCACCAAAGCTTTCGATCTGCTTTTTGCCGAAGGCCTGGCCGAAGAAATGAAGCCCTATGGCGTGCGAGTGTGCGCGCTGTGTCCCGGTTCGACGGAGTCGGAATTCGCGGAAGTCGCCGGGCAATCGCGCATTGCCGCGACGAGGGCGAATCGCGAGACTGCTGAAAAAGTGGCACGAAACGGATTGCGGGCGCTTGCCTCTGGTCGGAGTTACGTAATCTCCGGGCTCGGCAACTACCTGGGCGTGCTCGGACAGCGGCTTGTCTCCCGCCGGATGGTAGCGCGCGTTGCGGCGCGCATGTTTCGGCCTCAAAGAAACTCCTAGATTTCTCGAAACATCCGAAGAATTCTGAGCCCTTCACAATACGTCGCTCGGTGAAGTTGCCTGCCTCACGCTTGTACTAACCACCCTTCGGGACTACGCTTGGCCGACACGCGGCGCCCCGCCCGTACGTCCCAACCATTGTGAAGCCAACACCTGCCAAGGAAGAGTGCCTGCAGCCTAATCGCGAGGGGAACTTTTTGCAGCCCGGCCGGGAAATAGAAGAGAGCGCACAACAAGCACCGCGAACCGGCCGGGACGCCGTAGCAGGGGAGATCAGGATCGCATCGCACGATAGAGATGACCTGCTGTTGCGTCGTGCCGCGCGGGGAGATGAAGAGTCGTTCGCGCTTCTCTACCGGCGGCACCAGGGCGGGCTGTACAGATTTGCGCTGAGGATGACAGGGAGTGCCTGGGGAGCAGAAGAGATCGTGCAGGACGTATTCCTCACACTGATCCGCGAGCCGAAAAAATACGATCCGGACCGCGGTTCTGTGGGCGCACTGCTCTACGGAATTGCCCGCAATCGTGTGATGAAGCATCTGGAGCGCAGGCCGCGAGAGGTTCCGCTGGAAGAAAAGAACGAGGACGGCACCGGTACGGGAATTGTTCTGCAGGACAATTTTACTCCGGCGAAGTGGGCGGAGGCGCGTGAGCGCAGGCGGCAGGTGAGAGCAGCCGTGTTGGAGCTGCCAGTCGAATTTCGCGAAGCCGTGGTGATGTGCGAACTGGAAGAGATGAGCTACGAGGAAGCCGCGCAACTGGCGGGCTGTCCGATTGGGACGATCCGGTCCAGGTTGCACCGCGGACGCGCGCTGTTGCTCGCGAAGCTGGAAATGTTGCGGGACGCGCCCCGGCGGTTGAAAGCAGCGAGGTGAAGAAATCTTGGATGCGTTTGGAAAAAATGTGATGAATTGCGAGCAAATGGAAGCGATCCTATTCGACCTCGATCGGGATGACTCGCCGAATTCTCCCGAGAAGGCGGCGGCTAAGGCCCACTTGGCCCAGTGCCCGCGCTGCACGGCGTTGCAGGAGTCCTGGCTAGCGGCGAAAGAAGAATTGCGCGCACTCGGCGAAGAAACGCAAGAGGCAAGCGCGCCTACTCGGGTGGAGATGCGCCTGCGGCAGGAGTTTCGCACACGGCATCGCACAATGGCGGCTCGGCGCAATGCGATCGTGGCGGCGTGGGTTCTAGCTGCGGCAGCGTTATTGATCAGTGCGGTGAGCTGGTGGAATTGGCAGGAATCTCGTCATACAGCAGTCGCAAAACAGCCGGTTGCTGTGCCGGGCGCGCCGTCAGTGCACGAAACTTCACCCGCCCAAAGCCAGGAGCGGGATACCCTCTCCGCCGGCCTCTCCAGCGCGGAGGAGCTGGGAGACTTTACTCCTCTCCCTGGAACCATGCCCGAAGACTTTGAACAGACGGGGATCCTTCACGTGAGGATGCAGCGCGGGTCGCTTGGCGCGCTCGGATTGCCGGTGGATGAGCAGCGCGCGGGCGACTGGATTCAAGTGGATCTGCTGGTGGGAAACGATGGGTTGCCCGAAGCGGTGCGGCTGGCGCAGGAAGAAGACTGAAAAGATTGCCGCGATGAATCAAGCAATGCGGCCTGGGAGAGAAGAGGAGAAGCAATAATGAACGCGAAGATGAAAATGTCTCTGGCTGTGAGCGGGATGCTCGTACTGAGCGCTGTAGCGGTGCAGGCGCAAAGACTAGGACCCGGCGGCGCTACTCCCTTCGGCGCCCCAATGGAGTTGATGGGCTTCGAAGGCATGCGCGGTGGAGCTGTAGTGAAAGGCGCTCCTTTCAGCGCGACAGCCACATCGGAAACGACACAGACGCTCCAGGACGGTTCGCTGATCCACCGGACTTCCCAAGTGACCATGTACCGGGATAGCGAAGGCAGATCGCGTCGTGAAGCGACTTTTACTGGGTTTGGGCCGCTCTCTACATCGGGCGCTCCGAAAACGCTAGTGACAATATCCGACCCGGTAGCGGGCCTGCACACCATGCTGGATGCGGAGAATAAGGTAGCTCACCAGTCAGCCGTCCATGCGCGAAGCGGAAAAAATGGAAGCACAGATTCAGCACCTGCCTTTGAGGGGAGAATGCAGGAGCGCATCCAGAAGGAACAAGCCGCCGGTCTTCTGAAGAAGGAATCGCTGGGAACCCAAATGATAAATGGTGTCGTCGCGGAAGGAACTCGGATCACGCACACCATTCCCGCGGGGCAAATCGGAAATGATAAAGCACTTCAGGTGGTTTCAGAGCGGTGGTACTCGCCGGATCTTCAGATCGTGTTGAAGAGCACGAGATCCGATCCGCGGTTCGGAACCACAACCTACACCGTAACCAGCCTCCAGCGGACCGAGCCCGCGGCAACGCTTTTTACGGTGCCAGCTGATTACACGGTGCAGACACGCGCACATGGCCGAGACGGCCGCGGGGGCCGCACTCAGATTGCCCCGCCGTCGGTGAATTAAAAAGAGACTTCCTGCGCTAGGCGAATTTATTGGCGCAAACAATTCAACGATCTTCTCTCCTGAAGACGACGCGCCCTTTCCGTATTAGCCCCCATCAATGCGGAAAGGGCGTAGTCGTATATGAAGGTAGTAGGCAAAGGGGCAAAGGGAGATCGATGATGGCGGATAGAAAAAACGTCGCGGGTCCTGCTGCTCGGCTAAAATTCCAGTCAGGGAAATTCATTGGCTGAAGTGCAGGCTGGTGTTGCACCGCCCCTAATTCAAGGCGTAGACGTTGCCGTCCGCGCTGCCGATATAAATAGTGCCGTCGACGATGACAGGCGAGGAAAGTACTGCGCCGACGGACATCATTTTTTGCACGCCGGATACCATGTCGTCGTAGAAAAAATCGAAGAAGGCAGCCTCGTACTTGGGCGAGCCGTCGGGTTTGGTGTAGGTCGGGCCGTTCGTCTTGGAGCCGTCCGTCTGGAAAGTCCAGGCAAGTTTCTGCGACTTGAGATCGACAGCGAGTAGCTTGCCTTCGTGAGAGCCGACATAAAGGAAGCCGCCGGCGATGGCCGGAGAAGAAAACATGGGCCAGTGCTTATTGTCGAGTGAGAAGAGACTGGCGCCGGACTTCGCGTCGACCGCGTGGAGGAGGCCGGAGTCGGACGTCGCGAAATATACCTTGTCGTCGAGAACGGCAGGCGAAGCGATGACCCAGGAACCCTTGTTGGGAAAAAACCAGAGTTGCTTGCCGGTCGCGGCTTCGACAGCGTAAAACTTGGAATCTCGGCATCCGAAATAGACCACTCCATCTGCAACCGCTGCGGACGACTGAATGCCAACCTGATTGTGGATTGCGGGATCTTCACCTGTTTTGAATCGCCATTTCACTGTTCCCCGCGCGGCATCGAGAGCATAAAAATAGCTGTCCCAACTTCCGGCATATAGCGTGCCATCGGAGAGGGCCGGGGAAGCGTGCACGACGTCGCCGGTTTTGAATTTCCATTTGAGAGCGCCCGTGGCGGCATCGAGCGCAAAGATGTTTGTGTCGCCGCTGCCGAAATAAACGGTGCCATCCGCGACGACTGGCGATGAAAGATAAAAGTCGAACGGGTCCGGCATGGTTTCGGCGGCCGGTTCCGCGCCGTGGAGATGCGTGGCCGCGAAGCGACGCTCTCCGGCTGTCTTGAACTTCCATTTCAACCGGCCTGTTTCGGCGTCGACGGCGTAGAAATTGCTGTCGTAGCTGCCGAAGTAGACGACGCCTTCCGAGACCGCTGGCGAGGATGTGACGCGGCCATCGGTCTTGAATTGCCAACGGAGCGCGCCGGTCGAAGCGTCGAGAGCGTAGAGATTGTGATCATCGCTCCCGATGTAGACCGTGCCTCCAGTAACGGCCGGGGAGGAGAGGACCTGGCCTTTCGTGTGGAATTGCCACTTGATTTTTGTGAATTGGGGCACCGCGGGGCCAGCGTAAACGCCTGTGTGCTGAGGATTGCCGCGAAACATAATGTCTTGTGCAATGAGCGGAGGGCACAATACCAGAGTCGAGAGAAGAATCAGACGTTTCAAGCGAGCAGCCTCCGTTGTGTAGATAGACGGACTAAGCTCAAAAACGTTTTCGAGAAATAGAATGTGGCCGTGCTCAATGGATGGAAAAGCGATGGCACGAGGAAACTTCTCGGAGAGCCGCGCAGCGGACGGCCGCGCGGAAGTGTGTTAGTGTAAATTTCCAAAAATTGAGTGCAAGAGGACGAGGAGTAACGATGGCGAAACCTAGAGTTCTGGCGACGCGGCCTCTCTTTCCCGCAGCGCAGGAAATCTTGAATGCCAACTGCGAAGTGGAGTATTGGACGAAACCGGAGCGTATTTCGCAATCGGAGTTGTACCGGGGAGTGAAGGACAAAGAGGCTCTGGTGTGTCTCCTGACGGAGCGGGTGAACCTGGAATTATTGAGCGCGGCGCCGAAGCTGCGGATTGCCGCGAACGTGGCCGTCGGATTCGACAATATCGACGTTGCAGCTTGTACGAAGCGAGGCGTGGTGGCGACGAACACGCCGGGCGTGCTCGACGAGACCACCGCGGATTTTGCCTGGACGCTGATGATGGCGGTGGCAAGACGTTTGGGCGAAGGCGAAGCGCTGGCGCGCTCCGGGAACTGGAATGGGTGGGACCTGGATCAGTTGGTCGGCACGGACGTTTGGGGAAAGACGCTGGGGATCGTGGGATTCGGGCGAATCGGAAGAGCCATGGCGCGAAGGGCCCAAGGATTTCAGATGAAGGTAATCTATACCGATGCGGTTCGCGCGCCAGAGGCGGTCGAGAAAGAGTTGAATGCGACGCATCGCGGATTGAATGAATTGCTGGCGGAGGCGGATTTCGTCAGCGTGCACGTGCCGCTTCTGCCGGAGACGCGGGGAATGTTCGACGTGCCCAGACTCTTCCGGATGAAACCGACAGCCTATTTGATCAACACGTCACGCGGACCGGTGGTGGATGAAGCGGCGTTGGTGCACGCATTGGAAACCGGGAAGATCGCGGGAGCCGCGCTGGATGTGTTCGAGAATGAGCCATTCATCCATCCTGGATTGAAGAGACCCAACGTCGTGCTGGCGCCGCATATCGCTTCTGCGTCGATTGAAACTCGGACGAAGATGGCGTGCATGGCGGCGGAGAATGTCGTGGCTCTCTTCAACGGCCAGCGTCCGCCAAACATGCTCAATCCGGAAGTGCTGAAAGCGGGCTGAATCTTAGTCCGCGGCTCCTCCATGGCGGAATTGAAGAAACTCGCCTGCCAAATCTTTCATCAGACACTCGCGGCCATTGATATTCCCGCGGCGATGCAGCGGAAGCTGCAGCGCGAAGGGATGGTGTTGAGGTTCAGTGAGGCGGCGGTGGACCTGCGCGCATTTGGTCGCGTGCGCGTGATTGCCATTGGAAAAGCGGCTCACGGCATGGTGGAGGGTTTTGCAAGCCTGTTGGACGGGATTGTGCCGTTTGACGGAATTGTCTCCGCGCCGACTTCGCCGGCGAACGCCGTGGAGGGAATGAAGTACTTCGTTGGGGGCCACCCTACTCCGGATGAGCAGAGCTGGAAGGCTGCGGAAGCGATTCTCGCGTTGCTCCGCGAGAGCGATGAAAGAACGCTCCTATTTTTTCTCCTTTCGGGGGGCGGATCGGCACTTGTGGAGTTGCCGCTCGATGCGAGGCAGACGCTGGACGATGTACGGCAACTTCATCGTGCGCTCGTGATGTGCGGAGCGCCGATCGAAGCGATGAATACGGTCAGAAAGCATGTGTCGGCAGTTAAAGGGGGCAGGCTTGCCGTCGCAGCGGGGCGCGCGACAAAGATTACGCTGGCGGTGAGCGATGTGCCCGCCGGAAAAGAATCGGCGCTGGCCTCCGGGCCAACTCTCCCGGATCCCACAACCATTACGAATGTCCAGCAAGTCATCGCGAAGTATTCCTTGCGGGAGAAATTGCCCGAGAAACTTTCAGGTTGGATGGATAGCGGAAAAATGCCGGAGACACCCAAGGAGGGCGACACGGCGTTTTCCAACGCGCACTTCTGTCTGCTGCTCGGGTTGGATGATCTGTTTCATCCCGCGCATCACGCAACGGAAGCGCATGGCTTTGTGGCGTGCTGCGACAATGCGACGGACGATTGGCCGGTAGAGAAAGCCGCGGAATATTTGTTGGAGCAGCTTGAAGTGATGCGCAGGGCAAACGCCGGGCAGCGCGTGGCAGTGATTGCTGACGGTGAGGTCAGCTCGCCGGTGAAGGGCAAAGGAATTGGCGGGAGGAATGCCGCGTTTGTGCTTGCGTGCGTGAAGAAAATTGCCGGCAAACAGATTGCCGTACTGAGCGCGGGAACCGACGGAGTGGATGGAAATAGTCCCGCCGCAGGCGCGGTAGCGGATGGAGAAACTTTCGAGCGCGGGCAGGCGGCTGGACTGGATGCGAGACATATGTTCAGTGAGAGCGATTCGCACAGCTATTTTGCGGGGCTGGGGGACACCATCGTTACGGGGCCGACGGGGAATAATTTGCGCGACCTCCGGATTTTGCTTGCAGAGCCTGAGGAACGAACGAACAAGAAAAAGAATTAACACAGTGGACCTGAGCGCGGCACAGCGGCCGAGCGGAAAACGAGGCGCCGGGACAATTCGGCGCGCGAACCATAATCTTTCGCGGAAGCTTCAAGATTTTGGAGGCGGGAGCCGCGTCTCGATCGTTTTAAGGCGATCGTTCATCTCTTGCATGAGGTGTTCAAGCCGGTCAAGGCGCTTGTCAACGGCGCCTTGATTAGGGTTGGCCGCCGGTGATGCTTCTTCGGCCTCTTCACCTTCTTCGGATTCTTCTCCAACAGCGGCGCCCTTGCCGCCCGAGGGCTTTTTCAAACGGGCAATCTGACGTTTAATCATCGGGGCCATTTCAATGCTGAGATCATCGCTCTTCAGGAGGGCCTCGAGAGCGGGAACGGCGGAGGCGTCGCCGCGGGCACCGAGTGCAAAGATCGAAGCCATGCGCACGGGAAAATGAGGTTCGCTGAGGTATGACGCGATTTGATTTGTGACTTCCTTGTTGTCCTTCTGAAGCTGAGCCAGACTGGAAATTGCAGCAGTGCGCGATTCAAAGGGCTTTCCCGGAGCGGACCACTGAAGCAGCAGCGGGACGGCCTTGTCATCGCCGAGGGAACCCATGGCGCGGAGTGCTGCGTTGCGAAGATATCCATCGGGAGAATCGGCGGAGACTGCGGCATCGAGTGTGGTCAATGCGCTTGCGGTTTTCAAACGGCCCAGTGCATGAAGGGCGGAAGCGCGAGCGCGAAAGGAAGTGTCGTCGCTGGCGATCGCGTTCAACTTGGAGACGATGGCGGGATCGTCCTTGAAATTGCCCAGAGCCGAGACGATACGATTGCGCACCCACGGCTCTTTGACGGTGTCAAGCGATTCGACGAGCAACCTGGCGGCAGCCGTGCCGCCCACTTGTCCGAGAGCATCGGCAGCATTGGCTCGAATTCCCCACGCTTTGTCATTGCGAAGCGCTTCGCCGAGAGCGGCGATAACATCGTCGTCATTCTTGAGCTTGCCAAGAGCTGTGATCGCGTCCGCCCGATCGGCTAGATCGCTGGCGTGCTTCAACTGGTAGAGCCATTCCTTCTTTTCCTTGTGAAACTCCACCGACTTGAGGACATGGCCGCCCTTATCGAAGAGAACCATCAGCGGCAGGGAATCCGATGGAAACTTGAATGCTTCGGAGTCCTTCGATACGGTAATGGGGAAAAGCCTGGGGCCGGTGGCCGTGGTGATTTCCACCTCCGTTGGGACGCGGAAAAGCCCGACGCGGCCTTCCACTTTTTGGGTTTGCTTGACGATGAGCGCGACTTCGTGTATCGCGCCGTCGTACTTGTAGCTGAGATCGAGCTTCGGAGCGCCGGCGCCATAAAGCCACTGGGAGAAAAACTGATCGACATTGGTGTGCGTTGCTTCTTCCATGGCTTTCGCGAGATCCGCTGTAACCACATTCTTGCCGCGATTGACTTCCAGATAATGTTTCAAGCCACGATAGAAGGCTTCTTCGCCGAGTTGGTGGCGAAGCATGTAGAGAACCCAGCCACCCTTTGTATAGGCGTTGCCATCAAACTCGCCGGAATCATGGAAGTCGTGACGGACGATTGGTTTCTCGAAGAGATTCGTCTGGCCGAACCATTGGCGGGCACTCTCCCACCTTTCATAGTCGGCCTGGTCTTTGCCGAAGTGAGCTTCGCTCCAAACCGTTTCCATGAATGTGGCGAAGCCTTCGTTGAGCCAGATGTCGCCCCAATCCTTGCAAGTGACCAGATCGCCGAACCACTGGTGCCCCAGTTCGTGGGAGATGAGATCGTCCTCGCCGGTGAGAAATTCAGGAGCCAGTTTGGGATGCTGAAGTGAAGAACTGGTGTTGGTCGTCGCGCTGGAGTTTTCCATGCCCCCTGCGACGAAATCGTCGACCATGGACTGCGCGTATTTTTCCCAGGGATAATCGACGCCGAGCTTTCTGCTGAAAAGTTCGATCATCTGGGGCGTGCGTCCGTAGTTGATGGAAAGGCGGTCGCCACGGCCTTTGGGGGCGTAGTAGTTGACGGGAATGCCGCGCCAGGAATCCTTCACTTCCTCGAGTTCGCCGGCGACGACGGTGATGAGATAGGTGGAGCTTGGGAGGGATTCCCTCCAGGTCCACGTCTTCATCCCGTTGCGGGCCTCAGAAACGCTGATCAGCTTGCCATTGGATACCGTAATCCAAGAAGCGGGAACGGTCAGGATGGTTTCTGTGGTGAGGCGGTCATTCGGATAGTCGTACGTTGGCAGATAGTAGCGGGTGTCTTCGGACTCGCCCTGCGTCCAGATCTGTTTGGGCCGGTCCGGATAATCCTTGTCTGGGAGAATGAAATAAAGGCCTTTCGTAGGCTTGCCTTCATAGCGAATGGCTACATCGAATTTTTCGCCTGAATGCGCCGGTGATGAGAGAAGGACGATGAGTTTGTCATCTTTGACTTCGAACTTGGCGGGTGATCTGTTGACAGCCACGCTCTCGATCGTGAGACCTGCGGAGTCGAAAACGATTTTGGATGTAGAGTCGCGGAGGATAGCGAGCGTGTGCGTGACGTCGCCGATGACTTTTCGCTGATCGAGATCGAAGCGGAGCGCGATGCGCGAGTGCTGCAAATCATAGTCGCGGCTGCGCGCGTACGGCTCATCGGCGCGAAGGCTCGGGACCAGAAATAGAACCGCGAGCAGCACAGCGAGGCCAAAGCGCCTCGACCGGCTGGTATTAGGAAATGAGGCGATGCTCATTGCGATTCGCTCCTTTGGAATGTGTGTCCCATTTTCTCAAGAGTGGAGATGGCCGCGGCCAGGTTGTCAGATGCAACGAGAAGGTAATCCGTATCGAAAGTGGAGAGGACAAACAGGCTGATCCTGGAAGCGGCGAGCGGGCCGGCAAGGGCGGCCAGGACACCTACTTCCGATAGTACAAAAGGACCGTGCACTTTGATCGCGCGCCAGCCGCCCTGAAAGCGAACTCCTTGGGGAATCAGCGATTCCTCCACGACAATCGAGAGCTCATCGCTGGTGCGGGTCACTGAGAAGAATGAACCCTTCAGGGCCCATTCAGGGAGATCCGCGCTGGGCAAGAGTCCGACAATGGCAAAACTTTCGGGCAGAAGGGATAGTTGCAAACGGCGCAGAGAAAGACTCATCGCGTTAGAGGAGACTCCTGAGCATGCCGCCGTCGAAAGCGATGGAAACGCCCGCGGGTTTTGCGAGCGCAAACGGAGACGCCGGCGCTCGTGCTGTTGAATTCCTCCGCTACGGCATGCTTGAGCCCTTTGCGAGTGACAAAAACCAAGGCTGAGCGGCACTGTGGGCCTAGATGCAAGATTGCTCCCCCGTCCAAACTTGGAATGGTCTCGCGAAACTCACATTGCGTCAAATCGACGCGAGCGTCTGAAGGGCTTGATTGCAGGCAGAGCGCCAGGTTCAGATCGCCCGTAGTTCGGCCTCTGGAGCAGCAATGAAGAGTTCTGCGTCCAAGATACATGCTTCACAAGTTGTGGGGTTGCTCAGGCGTAGCCGCTTCGTGGGAAACCGCCAGACCTTGCAAATGCGGCCGGCGGCAGAATTCCCGCCGGTTTGCAGAGGCAGGAATGCGTCGGTTAGTACCCAGGCCGAAATGAGACCCCTCCCCCCCCCTTTTTTGTAAGTGTTGCATCTAAAGGGCTTAGGTTTACTGTAAGCTATTTAGAATCAACACTTCCGAGGTGGTCCTGCAAGTGTTGATTCTACAGGACTTAGAATTGCACTAAAATTGTGCATGTCCTAGCACTTCGGATGGGGCCGCCGCCAGTGCTTCAGACGAAGCTGTCGCAATCATGGAAATGCGATTTCGCGCTGTGCGGAAAGTGAACACATTCACGGAAACCAGTTCCACCAAAAGAAAAACGCCAATCGAGAGATTGGCGTTCGTCAGATAAGAGGTACAAAGTTACCTAACGTTTATTATGCTCTCCGTGTATACAGTTGTCAAGCAGGAAAAAGGGAAATCGAAAAAGCGACCAAGGCAAGAGACGAGAAACGAATTTCTAGCTTCGGCCGCTCTTGCACTGTGCTACTTGTCGCCCGCGACGGGGCCGTGAGACGCAAGGTAGGTGCGCGCGTGGGCGAGCTGTGGAAGATCGGAGTCGGCGGATTTCCAGGCGGCTAAAAAGTCCGCGTAATCGGAAGTGGCCGCCTGGACGTCGCCAGCGCGTTCGCTGGCCAAGGCGATACCGTAGAGGGGAAAACCGGAGCGTGGCCGGTCTGCAAGAGCTTCTTTGTAAGCTGCTTTTGCTGCCATCCAGTCGGAGGCTGCCAGGAAGGCTGCCGCTTCCGTTTCACCGACAGGTCGTATGTAGGCGGGAGGCTCGCGGTAACCGAGCGATTTTTCTTTCTGCGCGGCTTGTGCGTAGAGTTTCTTCGCTTCTTCCGTCTCTTGTTTTGCGAGGTGCAGACCGGCGCGCAACTCCAGCGACATGACGGATAAATTGTTTACCAAAGGCTTGGGCAAGGCATCGGGCATCACGCGCAACTTCGGCGCGCCCGAATTTTCGTTTTTTTTGTCTTTGCCTTTTTCTTTTGCCTTGGCGTCTTCTTCGACTTTCAATCGTTCGGATACACGCCACAATCCCGCATCAAAATGCACCGATGCCGCTTCCGCGCCGGACGTGTCGTGAGCTTCCAGCGCCTGCATTCCGAGAACGAATTGGGTCAATTGCTGCGCGAGGAACTGCAGATTCGGAAGCGTGGCCAGCAGGTTGGCGGACTTCAGCAGCGAGAGCGCAGTCGCCCAATCCGCAGCCCGGAGAGCGACGGGAAGCCGCGGATCAATTCTCGAAACCGCATCCCGCGGAGACCAGGGATACAGCGTGTTTTCAAGCTCGCCGCGGGCGTCCCGCAATTTCGCGGAGAGAGCCGTCGCTTCGCTCAACTGGCCGGCTTCCATCAAGTTTGCGATGGCGTACATGAGGTTGTGCACATAATTCCAATCATCATCCACTTGCACGTGCTGTGCCTGCATGTACTGTTCATCCGCTTTCATCGAAGCGGAAAACGAATCCTTCGCGCGCGCGTAATCCCCGGTGCGATAGAAAATATGGCCCGGCATGTGGACCATATGCCCCGAGGTTGGCGCGAGCCGCCCGAGAATCTCCGCGCTGTGCAAAGCTTGCTCGGGGTGGTCGCTCGCTTCGACCGCGTGGATCCAGTAGTGGTTTGCGGCCGAGTTCTCGGGGTCATCCTTCAGCACATTTTGTAGAATCGACAGTGCTTCTTTCTGCCCCGCAAGCGGCTGATTTTCGTCGTCGTAGCCATCGGAGAGGGCCTCCGCAAGAAATATTCGCGCCTGAGTGTCCCTGGGATTGCTCTTGACCAGTTTGCGATAGATTTGCACTTCCCTGGACTCACCCTTATTCTTTTCTTCATTCTCGGAGTTTTCGGCGGCATCAGCCGCGGCGCTTGCCTCGATATAGAGGCGTTCCGCTTTGCTGGCGCGGCCTTTCAGGCTGACGGCCTTGGCCAAAGCCTGGCTCGAGAAGTATTTGGAATTGCTGTGGCGAAACTTCTCCGCCTGGTAGACGCCCCAATAGCACATGGCACATTGCGGATCGACGCGCACACTCTGTTCGAACGCGCGAACCGATTCGTAGTCCCAGAAATCGTGAAGCAGGTTCAATCCCTGGTCAAACCACACCTGGGCGTCAGGGGTAGCGGTAATGCGGATATGGGCGTTTCCAATGCCGGTGAGCTTCTGGGGAGGAGGCAGTTTTTCCGGAGCGACTTCGTCGCGCATTTCCATGGCATGACCGCTCATGCTGGTTTGCGCCGCGAGCGAGCCTCGAATGGAAAAGACGAGGATAGCCGTGCTGAGTGCAATGCCCGCGGACTTCCGCGGAGACAATTTGGGTGACGACGTAGGCTGAGGCACGTACTCTCCCTCTACCGGCAATCTCAGACGTTATTCTAGACGAAAACGGCGACGATTGAAGATCGGGCGGGAAACGGGAGGCCCGTTTACAGTTCATTTGCGCCGTGCGCGGACCGGCGCTAAGATGCACGCAATTCCCTGTCAGTGGAGGCTTCCATGAAACGGCTTGCGCAAGTCCTCGGGTTTCTCGGTTTGCTCGTTTTCGCCGTTCGCCCCGCGAGTGGACAGCAGATTGGCAAGTACGTCCCTATCCCGGCTGGTTCCGATGCGGATCACGCGCTGACGGAAATCAACGCGACTGCCGACCCGGCCCAAAAGCTGGCGCTCATTGACAAGTTTTCCTCGAGCCTGGGCCAGGGCGACATGGCCATTGTGGCTGACGATCTCTACGTGAACTATTACATCAGCCAAAAGAACTATGACAAAGCGTTCGAATACGGGGACAAGCTGTTCTCACTCGATCCGGATAACTTCGCGAATGCGGTGAACATGGTGCGCGCCGCGAGCGAGAAGGGCGATAACGATAAATTGATGACCTACGGCGAGAAGGTTCCCGGCATCCTGCAGCGGTTCAAGGCGGCGC
This sequence comes from Candidatus Acidiferrum sp., assembly GCA_035310525.1. Classification (GTDB taxonomy): domain Bacteria; phylum Acidobacteriota; class Terriglobia; order Acidiferrales; family UBA7541; genus Acidiferrum. The sequence continues at coordinate 69,371 of DATGED010000018.1, forward strand.
CCGCGCCAGCCGGGATGGACGCTGAGACTTGGCAGCGGCAAAAGGATTCGACACTCGAAAACAATCGGGACAACATCAATTATATTGAGCAGGCGATGTACATGGTGGCGTATCGCACAACTACCCCATCGAAGAGGGCGGTGATGTTCACCCACTTCGCGCAAATTTTCCCGGATTCTCCCTACGCCAACCAGGCGCTTGGCGTTGCAGCAACTTCGTACCAACAAGCACAGAACGTGCCGAAGATGCTGGAGGTTGCGAACGGGCTCTTGAGCAAGGATCCAAATAACATCGGAATGTTACTTTTGCTGTCCGATTATTACAGCGAGAAGGGCGAGCAACTCGACAAGGCGGAGGCATCGGCCAAGAAGGCGATTACGCTTCTGGGAACAGCGCAGAAGCCCGAAGGAGTTACCGAGGAACAGTGGCAACAGCAGATATCGCTCCAGAAAGGGCTCGCGCTCAGCTCGCTGGGACAGGTGAATCTTCAGAAAAAGGACAACACGCAGGCCGTTGAGAGTTTCAAGTCCGCGGCCCCGCTGCTTAAGGCGGATGAGGGAAGCTATGGGCGCAACCAATACTGGCTGGGTTTCGCGCTTCTGAATTTGAAGAAGAACGGCGAGGCCAAGGAGGCATTTACTCAGGCAGCCTCGGTGAATAGCGCTTACAAGGCGCTGGCGCAGGCGAAATTAAAGAATTTCGAGGCGGCCAGCAGAAAAAAGTCTTAAGACTGGGATTTCCAGCTAATAGCCGGTGCGCTCTCGGAAATACTCAGAGGATGAGCAGTTCAGCCGCTGTAAGACGATCGGAATCTGGGGGGGGTTTTCAGGCATCCAATAGTCCGAAGTTGTCAGGTATCGCCGGCAGTCGCGAACGCGACCTGGTCGGCCAGGAAGAACAGATCGAGCAGGAGAGCACAATGCCAGAGATTGCGACGTTTGGAGCGGGATGCTTTTGGGGAGTGGAAGCCGCGTTTCAGCAAGTGCCCGGCGTGATTGACACAGCCGTGGGGTACAGCGGCGGAGAAACGCCGAATCCAAGCTACAAAGATGTTTGCACCGATGAAACGGGGCATGCCGAAGTGGTGCAAGTGACTTTTGATCCGTCCAAGGTCACCTACGAGCAGCTTCTCGACGTGTTCTGGAAAGTCCACGACCCGACGCAAGTCAACCGGCAGGGGCCGGACTTTGGAACGCAATATCGCACCGCAATTTTCTTTCACTCGCCGGAGCAGGAAGCGCTGGCGAAGAAATCGGCGGCGGCGCTGGCGGCAAGCGGCAAATTCAAGCGGCCCATTGCGACGGAAATCACTGCGGCAGGAACTTTCTATCGCGCCGAAGATTATCACCAAAAGTATCTGCAAAAGCGTGGAGTGGCGTCCTGCCACTTCTGATTCTGCGAAGTTTGAGAAAATCCCCAGTCGGACACAACTTTCCGAGTATTCCAACCTTGGTCAGGAGTCCCCTTCACAAATTGAGCCTAGAAAATGGCGGAGAGGGTGGGATTCGAACCCACGGTAGGGGTTAACCTACACACGCTTTCCAAGCGTGCGCCTTAAACCGCTCGGCCACCTCTCCAGCGACGTACGCAACCTTACCAATTTAGCAGAATCCGGGACTGTGCGCATGCTCACGCGGCTTCGCACAATCTTTTACCTCTGCTAAACTGTTTCATGCGGTTCCGGGATAGTGCAATCGGTAGCACATCAGCCTTTGGAGCTGAGAGTCCTGGTTCGAATCCAGGTCCCGGAACCAAACTTTTTCTCCGCCGGAAGCGCCGTTCGAACGGGACCGATCCAGAGCGAACGGTGCCAAGCCAGAGCAGTGCTGATCGTTGAGCGATGCGCCCGAATTGCCGAGCCATTTGTAGCGACGGTCAGTTCCCTGTCGCGGCGCTTTGGATGATCGATCGGACGAAGTTGGCTTCGTCTTTACTGTAGGGCTGGCCGTTGGTACGGAAGATTTCGTGGAACCACATGGCCGGCTGGCGATGCGTGTAAGGATTCTTCCAGGAGTCCCAGGGCAAATAGGTTTGCGTTTTGCCGGCGACCAATCCCCAATTGATTGCGGCGACGTGGTATTTCTTTGCGATGGGCAGGGTGCCCTGAAACGTACTTCCATTCCCGCGGGCCATGTACTCCGTGCATAAAATGGGCCGATGATACTGCTGCAGGGACAGCACGCGCTTTTCGAATACATCCGGAGGATCGTAGCTGTGGAAGGAGATTACGTCGGAGAATTCCAGCTGTATCTTCTCAGTGCGTCCGAGCTTTTCGATAGATGCCCAATCCCCTTTCCAAACTCCGCTCGTCAAGGGTTGCGTAGCGCCTGCTTCGCGCGCCCACTCGAACACTCGAGGCAATAAGCTTTGCACAAGTTCAACTTTGTTGGGCGGCTCCGAACTCGCGTAACTGCCTTCGTTCAGATTATCGGGCTCGTTCCAGACGTCCCAACCCAGAATCCTTTTGTCGCTGGCAAACGCGCCCACCACTCCTTTGACATACGCCTCGAGACGCGGATATTCGCCGGGATCCTTGAGAGCATCCGCACCGGGACTTTGCACCCAACCAGAATTGTGCACTCCCGGCGTGGGGGCATGCTGTTTGCCGAGCCTGGGATTGGGATCCCAGCAGGAATCGAAGAGCACAAACAACGGCCTGATTTTGTGTTTTTGAGCGATTTTCAGAAAAATATCGAGGCGCTTCTTGAACCGTTCCGGATCCTGCTTCCAGAGCAAGTCATGCAGGAACACGCGCATCGTGTTCAAGCCGAGCGACTGCGCCCAGCCAAGTTCCAGGTCGATGCGCTTGGGATCGAAGGTCGTTGGTTGCCACATCTCGAGCTCATTGATGGCTGTGGATGGTATGTAATTGCTGCCAACGAGCCAGGGCTGTTTTGCGTACCAGTCGTTCGCGGTCTGCTCCGTCCAACGGGTTGTTTGAGCCTGGGAATTCAGCACAGACCCCAAAAAGAGCGCTAATAGAGCGAAGCCGCGTTTCATGAGATTTATTCGTCTCCGTTTTCGGATGCGATTTACTCGAGGCGCCACACGACGGCGGCGTTTACAGCGCCCCGGCTTTTTGCAACTCCGCCTTCATCCCAGCCCAGCTCTGCCTGCTGGATTCCTCTGGCGTGCCGGCGCCGCGCCAGTGCGTTTCCAAACTGACGGCGAAGCGGTAACGGTCGCGCTTGAGCGCGGCAAACTGTCCTGTCCAGTCGACAATGCCGCGACCCATGGCAGCCCACGCGTAGCCTTTTCCGCCTGGTTTTTTTGAAACGTCTTTGCAGTGGCAATGTCCGATACGCTCCTTCGGTAACAGCGCATATCCATCGGGGAAGGCTATTTCACCCCGCGATGCGGCGTTTCCGGGATCCCAGTTCAGCATGAGCGAAGGCGACTTCACCTCGGAGAGAAATCTGGCGGCTTCCGCTCCCGTGGCGGTATTGCAGGAGGGCTCATTCTCGAGGAGAAGAATGATGTCCTTCTTCCCCGCCGCAGTCGCGGCAGCAAGCAACCTCTCATTTATAGCCGACCTGTAGGGTTTTTGGTCCTGAAGCCGCCAAAAGTCGAAGCAACGGACCCGGTCCGTCCGGAACGCTTTCGCGAGCTCAAGGCTGCGTTCGAGCACTTCGTCCTGCTGCGCGTAGGTGAAGTCGGCGTTGAACTGCGCGCCTTTGGGGCTGAACTCGGATTTCGGAGCATCCGGCCAATCCACTTTGAAGAGCGGACTGGCAATGTCGGTGACGCGCAGTTTATATTTTTCGAGTATGGTCCGCGCCTCGCCGACTTCTTTCGAATCGAGACTAAGGAGATTTTTGCCCCACATGCCGCGCAATTCCACCCACTCCATGCCAAATTCGCGCGAGATGACTTCGCAGGTCCGGCCAAAATCCTGTCCAACTTCGTCGTTGATGACGGCAACCCGGAATGGAGAGTTCATACCTTCAACCCCAGCTTTTCTTCGACATATTCCTTGTTGATGACTGCCGATTCCTTTGGCGTGCCGCCCTTCTCCGGCACGGCGTCCAATTCAACGATGCCCCAGCCTCGAAAATCTATTTTTCGGAGCGCATCGAGCACGGCAGGCAGGTTCACAAGACCGCGGCCCAATTCCACGAACCGGTATGATTTCTTCGCGTCCGCGCCGGGGTGCAGATGCTCAACATCTTTCAGATGGAGGAAAAGTAGCTGCTCGCGGTATTTGCGCACGGCCTCCACGGGATCGCCGCCGCCTTGGAAATAGTGAGCCACATCGAGCTCGAGCCTCGCGTACCTCGGATCGCAAGCAGCCATGATTTGTTCGAGGCCCTCGGGGCTCTGTCCCATGGCCCCCATGTGATTGTGGTAGCCAAGCTGAACGCCAAAGTCGGTGATGCGCTTACCCAGAGTAGTCAGCAATTGCCCCAGGCGTTTGTAATCCGCTGTCGTAATCTCGCGGCCTTTGGGCCGATCGTCAATAATTTGAAGATACAACCCGCCGGCATCGTGAAGAAATTTCGCGTTGGCGACGTGCTTGGCAAGTTCTGACGATTCAACGGCGGGATCGATGTTCACGTTTCCGCTGGAGAGAGCCACCATTTTGAGGTGTTTTTTTTCGAGCACATCGCGCAATGCGGAGCCGGTGCCGAATTCCTGGACGGCGTTGGCGCGGATCTGGATGCCCGGATATTTTAAGGAGGAAATGTCCTCGATCGCCTGGCGATCGTTTCCGCCCCAAGTGATGGATGCGTACCCGATGTGCAGCTCGAACGGCGCGGGAGGAATCGGCGTATCAAAGTAGGACAAGTCGGTCGGCGGATAGAGCCGCTCTCGGGCAGACAGCAGGGCACGCGGAACAGCCGCTGTAGCGGCCAATGCCCCCATGCCTGCCAGAAACTCGCGGCGAGGTCTGCGAAACTCCATAGAAGCTCCTTTCTCGTTTTTATACCTGGACAAGATACCGCAAGTCATTGCGTCTGGACAGTATTCTCGCAAGAAAAACTTGTGGTTTGGCACCGGCCTGAGTTGAGGGTTTGCCAGCGCCGCTTTCTGACCTTATGATTTCAGAGAAGCAGGGCTGAGCGTTTTTCAACGAACGGCTCGAGGTCTGGATGGCCGAGGAAACAGCGCAAAATCCGCAGCATATTAATCCGTGGATCATCGCCGTTGCAGTCATGCTCAGCACTTTCATGGAGGTGCTGGACACTACCGTTGTAAACGTTTCTCTCCCTCACATTGCCGGCAGCCTTTCCGCGACCGTCGAAGAAGCCACGTGGACGCTCACCTCCTATCTGGTTGCCAACGCCATTATTCTCCCGCTTACCGGATGGCTTTCGAATTTTTTTGGACGCAAGCGCATGCTGATGTTTTCCGTTACGGGCTTTACGATCGCGTCATTCCTGTGCGGCCTGGCTCCCACTCTTCCCTTTCTGGTCGGCTGCCGCATTGTGCAAGGCGCTTGCGGCGGCGGGCTGCAGCCCATCTCGCAAGCCATTCTGCTGGAATCTTTCCCTCCAGAGGACCGCGGAAAAGCAATGGGCTTCTGGGGATTAGGGATTGTCGTTGCGCCAATGCTAGGACCAGTGCTTGGCGGATGGCTCACCGACAGTTATTCATGGCGCTGGGTCTTTTACATCAACGTCCCCATCGGGATCGCTTCGATCCTGATGACGTCGCTATTTATTTTCGATCCTTCCTACATCCGGCGCGCTTCGGAAAAAATCGATTATTGGGGCATCGGAATGCTGGCGGTCGGAATCGCAGCTCTGCAGATCGTGCTCGACAAAGGACAGGAGAAAGACTGGTTCGGCACCCAGTGGATCACCATGCTGGCTGTTATTTCCGGCGTAGTCCTTCTGATCTTCCTGTTCTACGAGCTTCGAGTCGAGCATCCCGTCGTCAATCTTCGTGTGTTCACGAATCGTACGTATTCGACGGGCGTGTTCCTCATGTCTTTGCTGGGAGTCGGCCTGTACGGCACAACCGTGCTCATCCCGCTCGTGCTGCAAACGCTCCTCGGTTATCCCGCCATTCGCGCGGGCTTGGCGATGTCGCCACGGGGGCTCGGGTCGTTCATCGCCATGCCGATCGTCGGCATAATCATGGCTAAATTCGATCCCCGCAAGATGCTCACGCTGGGGCTGATCGTGTGCGGCATTACACTTTTTCAAATCTCCCGGCTGAATCTTAACGCGGGTTTCTGGGACTTCTGCTGGCCGCAATTCTATATGGGCCTGTCGCTCGGACTGATCTTTGTTCCGCTCACGACGATAAGCATGGCCCCGATTCGCAAGGAGAATATGGGCAATGCCACAAGCCTCTTCAATCTGGTCCGTAACATGGGAGGCAGCATCGGAATTTCCGCAGTGAGCACCATGCAGACCCGGTTTCAGCAGAGGAACTTCAACCAGCTTGGTTCGCTGGTGACACCCTACAGTCTGACGGCGCGCGGCATGATGAATTCGCTGAAAGGAATGTTTATGTCCCAGGGTTCGGATGCTGTCACCGCGGCTCACCAGGCGCGCGCGGCGATCTTTGGCCTGGTAGAACGGCAGGCGAGTATGCTTGCTTACAACAGCATTTTTCTGATTCTGGCGGGATTGTTTGTCTTAATGCTTCCGTTTATTTTCCTGATGCAGCGCCCGCAAGGAAGGTCCGGCCCGCTCGCTTTGCACTAAGCTGTCCAACTGTTGCGCTGCGGGCGGCGGAATTTCGATTACTGCTCCGGGTCGTAGGCCACTGGGCCGGTCAAGGGCTCCATAATCTCTTCGGTGGTGACTCCCGATTCTTTCTCCGCGGTTTTATCCAGCTTCCGTTGCGCGCGCTTTTCTTCCTTCATTTTGCGCTTTTCCATGCGCTTCATTTCTTTTTGCCGCTTCTGGAATGTCGTTGTCATAGTCTCTCCTCACAAGCGGTGTCCGGCGCAGCGTAGCCGCCGCCGTCAAGCCCTACCAAGATTTCTTACCAGCGCGGTTCGCGGGGCTGTCGGGCCGATTCGCGGTAATCTTCATTCGAAAAACGGTCCCGTCCACCGCCTCCGCCCTTGCCACGGCCGCCTCCTCCACCGCCGCCCGGCCTTCCAAAGCTCTTTGGCCCGCGCGGCGGCCCGCCCTCTCCCTTGGGCCGCGCTTCATTCACCTTCAAATTACGCCCACCCAATTCCTTGCCGTCGAGTCCGGCCATGGCCTTCGCCGCTTCCTCGTCGTTGGGCATTTCAACAAAAGCGAACCCGCGCGCGCGGCCTGTTTCACGGTCCATGGCCATGTGCACGCGCGTGACTTGCCCAAACGGCGTGAACAGTTCGCGCAATTCGCTCTCCGTGGTCTGAAAACTGATGTTGCCGACAAACAAACTCTTCATCTTGATTCTCCCCGTACTCTTCGAAGCACCATGAGTGCAGGATTCAGGCGAATTGCCGTTTCCCGGACGCGTCGATGCGCTGGCCTAAAATTGGCTGAAATCAATGGAGGGGGGCCGCAAAGCGCGCCCTTCAGGGAGTTCAGGCAACCCTACTTCGGGAGTCTACACAAGGACAATAGCACATTTGGCGGTGAAAACCTTCACGGTGAATTGCGTCGCAACTGCGTTCACGGAGACGGCGTGCACGCTCTAGTCGCTCAAGATTTCGCCAACGGCCCGCCACGCCTGATCAATTGCCACATCCGAATATGCGCTGGCACCGGCATCCGAGTTCGCTATGGCAATCCTGCCAAAGGATTTTCGGCCGACGACCCACGGTTTTTCTTCCTCTTTCCAGTCTGGATCGAAAAGTGAGTTCGGCGTGTACGCGTATCCGTGCGCCCAGCGATTCACCGTAATTCCTTCGATGTCTTTTGCCGGATCGAAACCCGTGCCGCCAAGCATTCTGGCAAGCTGGTCCCGGATATTGCGTTCGAAAGTTGAGAAGGGAGTATCCATCAGTTCCATTCGACCCGCGCGAAATTGTTCGCGCATCCTCAGCCCGGGCTTGCACGGAGTGCGCAGCATGAAGAGGACCATGGGTTCTTCGGGCTTGCTCGGAAAAGCGTATTCCCCGATGCTTACGGGAAAATCCAGCGCCGTATAGGTGTGATATCCGCCGGGCGCAACGATATGGCGCACGCCGAGCTTGGCAAACGAGGTCCAATTCCGCAGTGCGACGTGCGTGTACACCAGGGGCGTCTTCACAAGATAAGAGAGCGCCTCCTTCTGTTTCTGCGGCAGCTCCGGGCAAATGTAGGGAATCATCATGTTGTAGCAGGCCAGCACACAATTTTTTGCCTGCACCGAATGCAACTTATTTCCGCGCATGTAAGCAACGGCCACATTCCTTGGTCCGTCGCCGGTCCGGCTGTGCTGCACGTGCATCACGGTGCTGTTCAGCCGTATGCGCACCGGCGCGCCTTCTACGTCGAGTCTGGTGTAGTCCGCGCGCGCCGTGACTACATCTTCCATCGAGTGCCCCGGCATTGCTTCGGGAATAAGCGAGCGCACCAGCAGCCGCGCGATGGACGCGTTGCCATCCGGAAAATGAAAAATGTAGGGCTCTTCTTTTTCGTGCTCGCCGATGCCCAAACCATCGAACCCGGGATAGATGAACGAATTATAGTCGTCTCCGGATTCGAAGCATCCCAGAGCGGGAACTGCATCAATCCCGACGCCATACAGATCATGGGGAAATGTCTGAAAAAACGGCAGAGCCTCGACGTGAACGTTGCAATACTTCGTAAGATAATCCGCGTAGCTTATCTTCGCCAGCGTGGCGCGCTTCTGTTCCTTCGTTTGCCCCGCTAGATAGTCGACCTTTTCTGTATAAACCCGAGCGATATCCAGCTTCGCAACGGTGGAGAGAGGCGCCTTCGCCAGAAATTCCGGCCACGGCGTCGTATTCATCCCCGTAATTAGCCTGTCTTCGCCGAATGTTTCTTTGTCGAAGAAGGCCGCGGTCCCCAATTTCGCGTAAAGCGCGCGGTCGTAATCCTTGTAAAAGCGCTCCGTTTCAATGCCAATGTCTCTGAGCAGACTTCTGGCTACCTCGCTGTATTTCCCCGGGCTCTCAATCGATTGCGTTCCACCGTAGCTCAGCACCATCCGATTTCCGGCGCGAAACTCGTTACGTTTGGCATGCCCGCCGAAATCGTCGTGGTTGTCCAGAATCAGAATTCGCGATTTTCTTCCGGCCTTCTTCTGGTAGAAATAAGCTGCGGCGAGACCGCTGATCCCGCCACCAACGACCACCAGATCGTACGTCCCGTCGGTGTTTGCTGCGGGGCCATCCGCATCCCAACTCGCGCCGTCGCGAAGCATGTGCGCATTCGTAAACGAGCCGTCATGATTCCCGCGCATGCCCATCAGAGCCGGAGGATAGTAGTTCGCTGCTTTTTCAGGTTCCAGGTCTTCGGATTCCGCTGCGGCCAGAAGTGTTTCTGTTGCGAGGGCGCTGCCCGCCAGCGTCCCACCCACGCCAATTGCCACGCCGTTCAGGAAATCGCGCCGCGTGATCGGGCAGTGCATTCCCAATTCGCGATCCTTCTTGTCCGCAGCCATTCTTTAGCCTCTCCCGATCGAAGGAACGGGCAGAATTATAGCCCGGGACAGCGTTATGCGCGCCAAGCTGGATTTACAGATAGATTTCGGATTGAGAGGCGGTCGTCCTCTACAACTCCCGCAAAGCTGTGGCGACTGGCAACCGCGCCGCCCGTATCGCCGGAAATATCCCGCCCAGCACGCCCATCACCAACGCAAACGCCACGCCCATCACCATCAGCCAAGGCGTAATTTTGAACGCGAACGCGATGTTGGAGAACGTCTGAAAATTGATCGTGCTCGTCGTGAATCCGTTCAACCGCAGCACCGCCAAACATCCCAGCGCCCCGCCCACAAACGAAATCAGCAGAGCCTCAACCAAAAACGAAAACACGACAGCCACCTCGCCAAACCCCAGCGCCCTCATCGTAGCAATTTCCCGCCCGCGATCCGCTACCGCGGAATACATTGTGTTCAGCGCTCCGAAAATCGCTCCAATCGCCATGATGGAAGCTACAAAACGGCCAAGAATCGTAATAAGTGTAGTCATCGCTGTTGATTGCTTCGAGTAATAGTCGATCTCGCGAGTAACGTCCACATTGAGCCGGGGATCCGCCGTCACAGAATCCTTCAATTGAGTCAACGCGCTTGGCGACGTGAGGTGAACCGTCACGGACTGGAAACTATTTTCGGGCCGGCCGTAGGCTTGCGAGAGCAGATGCGCGTCACCCCAAACCTCGGAATCAAAGGAGCTTCCTCCCGCGTCAAAAATCCCTACAACCTGCCAGCGCTGCGTGCCCAGCGAAATCGTGTTGCCGATGGTCAAGCCGGAGTACGTCTTGGTAGCGTTCTTTCCTACGATCACTTCCGCGAGGCCGCCGTGAAACATCCGTCCCTGCGCAATCTTCACTTGCTTTCGAATTTCGAGCACATTCGGCGATACGCCGCGAAGTTCGACATTCGCTTGCGTACCGGTGGAGATTAGGGGGATGGGAGCCATGAGCACCGCTTCCGGCGTCACCAAAGGGCCGTCGGCTCCCCGAGCAATGCCAGGCTCGTCTTGAATAATCTTTACGGAGTCAAGGGGAACGCCACTGGTCATTTCCGAGGTGGCGCCCGCACGCACGATGAGGGCGTTGTCCGGCGAGCCGGACGCGACCAGAGTGGCCTGAAAACCTCGCGCGAGTGAGAGCATGGCCACAAATACACCGACGGTTCCTGCGATTCCGAGGACGGCGACGATGGTAGACGTCCACCGCGCCCTTACGCTGCGTAAGTTGTAAACAATCGGGATCGCCACGTCAGACCCTCCGCAATGCGTTTACCACGCGCATTCGCATAGCGCCGATTCCAGGAATCAGCCCGCTCGTCAGGCCCACGAGCACCGCAAACAGCAGTCCAAACGACAGCAGTGCTTTCGAAAGAATCAGCGGCGGCAGGAATCCCGTGAGCTTGGCGCTCATTGCCGGAATGGCCGCCCACGCGAGCAACAATCCCAACACTCCGCCAAAGAAGGCAATCAGCATCGATTCGGCGAGCACCATGAACAAAACTGAGCCGTCCCTCACGCCGATTGCCTTTAACACCGCCAATTCGCTGATGCGTTCCCGTACTGAAATCGCCATCGTGTTACCCGTCACCAACAGAAGCGTGAAGAACACCACGCTGCCGATGCTGAGGATCAGAAACTCAATATTTCCAAACTGTTTGGCGAAACCAGCCTGAAAGGCTGACTCCGTTTCCGTTTTAGTTTCCCACGAGGAGTTTGCGTACTTCGCGTCGATGGCTTTTGCAACACGGACCGCGTCGTCTGGGCTGTCGAGCCTCAGGATATACCAGCCCGCCGTGCTCTTTATCGCAGCGGGAACATTTTCATCGAAGTTCTTCCATTGCAGCCAGAACTGGCTTTCGTCGCCGTCGGCCGTCTTCGCGTGGTAGATGCCGTCGAGATTCAATTCCCATGTTTTTGTGGGGCCGTACAGGGAGTTCTTTATAGGAATCCGGTCACCAACTTTCCATCCGAATCGCTTTGCTGTCTTCGCGCCGGCAATCGCGCCTTGCTGATCCTTCACGAAATTGTTCCACTCATCGTCGGGCACGGAGAATTCCGGATAAACTTTGAGGTGGTTTTCCGGGTCAATCACGAACTGTGGAAAAAAGTTTTTTTCTTCCTGATAAACCCCGCCAAACCAGTGGTCGTGCGTGACGTATTTCACCCCGGGAATCGCCCGCACCTGGTCCGCGTACGAAACCGGCATCGTCTGCATTAAACCAACTCGGTTTTCAATGACCAGGCGGTCTGCTCCGGCAACCTCAATGCCCCGGTTGAAGGCGCTGTACACCACGGCTAGGAACGTGAAGAGAATCAATGCAATGGCGAACGAACCGATCGTGAGGATAAGGCGAATCTTTTTGCGGAAAAGATTGGCCAGGATGAGAGAGCGGAATTTCATCGGATACCTCCCGCGACAACGCCTTGCTCGAGCTTCGAAGCCTCGACCAGCAAGCCTTTCTCAAGATGCAGCGTGGTGTGCGCTCTCGCCGCCACGACCGGGTCGTGTGTCACCATCAATACGGTTTTGGCATGTTTGGCGACAAGCTCCTCGATCAGGGCCATGATTTCGTCGGCGCTTTTCCGGTCCAGGTCGCCCGTCGGCTCGTCGCAGAGCAGAAAGGTAGGGTCGGAGACAATCGCGCGCGCAATGGTGACGCGCTGCTCCTGTCCGCCAGAGAGTTGCCGCGGATAATGACTCATCCGGTCGGAGAGTCCAACGACGCTCAACGCAGTCTCGACGTGTTTCCGACGCTCGGACTTTGAAAGCTTTGTCAGCAAGAGCGGCAATTCCACGTTCTGATACGCAGTGAGCACCGGAATCAGGTTGTACATCTGGAAAATGAATCCCACATGGCGCGCGCGCCATTGCGTAAGCTTGCTTCCGGACATGTGGGTGATCTCATCGCCGGCCACAGTGATGCTTCCGTGCGTCGGCACATCCAGCCCGCCCAGCAAGTTCAGCAGCGTGGTTTTTCCTGAGCCGCTAGGTCCCATGAACCCAACGAAGTCCCCTTTGTCCACGTCCAGATTCAGCCGCTGCAGCACCTGGATCTCTTCCCCACCGCGGCGGTAGTTCTTAGACAGTCCGCGGACACGAATGAGACTGTTTGCGCTCCCTTGGCCATCCACTCGAATCATGTTCGGCGCTCCTATTTCTTGATCTGAACCGCCTGCCCATCCTGCAATTTGGCAGGCCCTCTCAACACCACCGCATCTCCCGCGACCAGCCCGGACAAGATCTCCGTCTGAGTTCCCTGGGTGTTTCCTACGGCGACAGCGCGCCGTTCCAACCTGTCGTTTTTCACCAGGAAAACAATCTTCTTGCCATTCTCATCATGCAAAGCTTCGTTTGGAAGCACTGCCGCCACAACCGGCGCGGAGGCGTCTTTCTTCTTCACCGGTGCATCCTCGAGAAAGGTCACTTTGACGCCCATGTCCGGCAGAATCCTTGGATCGAGTTTGTCGAAGGAAATCCGAACTTTGACGGTGGCTTTCTGGCGATCCGCCGTGGGAATTACCGTGCGCACGTGGCTGGGGATTTCCCAGTTGGGATAGGCGTCCAGAATCGCCGTCACCGGCTGTCTGTCTTTCACGCGCGCGATGTAGGACTCGTTGACATCCACTTCGATCTCGTTCGAATTCATGTCCACGATGGTAGCGATGCCCGTGCGGGTGAACCCGCCTCCGGCCGAGTTGGGAGACACCATCTCACCTACTTGCGCATCCTTGGAAACAACGATGCCGTCGTAAGGCGCATTGATCACGCAATTATCGACAGCCTGCTGCGCCTCACGAATCCGCGCATCCGCGGCTTGCACCTGCTCCTTGGCCAGCTCGATTTTGGCTGACAGGCTGTCGGCGGCGGAGCTTGAAGTGTCCAGTTGCTCCTGGGACTGCACTCCGGCCTTGCGCAATTCCTGCGCCCTCTGGAGCTGGATTTGCGCGAGATGCAGTTGCACCTGAAGATCCGCAATCGCAGCTTGCGAAGCATTGCGGTCGGCCTTCGCCGAATCCAGCGCACGTCTCGCGTCAGCGTCGTCCAGGGTGGCCAGCAATTGCCCTGGATGCACGTGAGTGCCTTCGTCAAAGAATACGCCTGTAACCCGCCCTGTGATTTTTGCGGCGATCGTGGCCCTCCTTCGTGGCGTAACATAACCGCTAGCGTTCAGGATCGCCTCAAGGCCTCCTGCCTGCGGCTTCTCAGCTGTGACGACCTCGACGATGGGCGTCTGATTCCGCAGGGCGAACGAAGCCCCGGCGATCAAGACGACTACGCCAAGCGCGGCGGACGCATAGCCGAGAAATTTTCCGGTCTTGCCGCCCGAGCGATGGCTGTCCTGGATCCGCAGCGAGCTCAGATCCGGCTTTGCTTGAAATTCCGTGGCGGCCATCCATCCCCTTCTCGTTGTGTACAGACCTCTACAATTGCCATTACGCAGCAAGTAGATTAGATGTTACAAACGGCTTCAAGAATTCAGCCGTAAAACCTCACCCAAAATCATGGCCTTCATTCAGCTACAGCCCACCGGAAAAGCGAACTCTCTGATTATCTTGGCCCCCCGGGCTGCTGTCTGCATTCTGATCTTCCCGCTTGTTCCGGGCTGGTGTATACTTTGAGTTCGCTAATTATCTTAGTTTGTGAGATATTTAGCTGTCAAGATAAAAGGATCTGTCTACTTTGCCGCTCAAACGCAACGAACTGATCAAGAAAGTTGGGCTGGAGCTCGGCCGCGAGCTCGGCACCCGCGCTGTCTTTTTCCACCAGGCCATTGCCAGCAGACTCGATCTCAACGTCACTGATACCAGATGCTTCGAGTTGATGTCCCGTTATGCGATGCAACCCCTCACCGCCGGTGACCTCGCACGCGCCACCGGTCTCACCACCGGGGCCATTACAGGCATCCTCGATCGGCTGGAAAGAGCCGGGCTAGTTGAACGCTTTCGGGACCCAAGCGACCGCCGCAAGGTGTTCGTACGCCCGCGGCCGGCGGCGCTCAGGCGCTTCGGGCGCTTGTACAAAGGCCTCGCCGGGGCTTCGTTGAGGCTAGCCTCCAGTCTATCCACGAATGACCTGGAAATAATATGCGATTACCTGGAGCGCAGCCTGCAGATTTTTCGGGTGCAATCGGCCAAGCTGAAACAAGCTCGTCAGGTGCGGTAATCCCGTCCGATCCTGATACGGAAAATCCCATTAACGAACAGATGTAGGGTCTTCAAGACAGGACTTTCGAGGCTAAACACTCCCCTCTCAATGCGTTACATGCCTAGACTTGGAGGCCCGAGAGATGCCCAATAAAGTCACTTCCAATTTGGGGAGCTGAAGCCAATGCCGCACTTCTTGACAGACATCCGATACGCGTTTCGTACGCTGACGAAGAACCCTGGCTTTGCCATCATCGGAATCGTCACCCTGGCCCTTGGCATGGCTGTAAACACAGCACTGTTCAGCGTCATCAACGGATTTTTGCTTCGACCCCTGCCTGTTCCCCACCCCGAACAGATCACCGTCTTCTCCCTGCAGCAAGCCTCGCTCCCAGATTTTCATAGGTTCTCGTATCCTGATTTCGAAGATTTGCGCGCGCAGACCGAAGCCTTCAGCGATATCCTGGCTTATCGCGTATCCCTCGTAGCCATTTCGGTCGATCAAAAGGCCGACCACTCGATCGTCAGCCGAGTCTCCAACAACTTTTTTTCTGCGCTCGGGGTGCAGCCCGCTTCCGGACGCCTGATTCTTCCATCTGAGGGCCTTACTCCTGGCGCCGATCCCATCATGGTCCTTGGGTATTCCTATTGGCGGAAACGGTTTGGCAATGACCCCGGCGTCGTCGGAAGGAAAGTGGAAGTAAATGGCCGCCCATTCACGATCGTCGGAGTGGCCGCGCAAGATTTCCATGGTACCTACTCCGTGCTCGATATGGATGCCTATATCCCATTCAGTGCGGAAACGGCTGAGGATCCCGACGCCCCCGTCCAGAAAATTTGGCAGAGCCGGGGCTCTCGCACCCTTACGCTCATGGGCAGGCTCAAACCGGGTGTAGACATCAAACACGCAGAAGCCGCTCTCGGGGTTGTCACTGAGAGAATCGCTCAGCAGCACCCGGATACAGAGAAAGGCCTTACCGTCCAACTTTATCCGGAAAAATTGGCCCGACCGGAGCCCGATCCTCGCAATCCTGTTCCCATGGCCGCGATTGCGTTCATGGCCATGGCTGGGCTGGTCCTTCTCGTCGCTTGTTTCAACATCGCTAATGTTCTCTTGGTGCGCGCTACAGTTCGCCAGCGCGAAATGGCTATCCGGGCCGCCCTGGGAGCCGGACATGGCCGTCTCGTACGCCAGTACCTTACGGAAAGCCTGCTGCTCGCATTCTTGGGAGGTGGCGCCGGACTGCTTCTTGGTTCCTGGGCCGCTGGGCTGCTTGGCTCACTTCGTCTAGGCACAGATCTTCCTATTCAGTTCGATTTCCACCCCGATGCGCGGGTTTATCTGTTCGCGCTAGCCGCCGTTTTGCTGACAGGTATGGTGGTTGGAATCATGCCGGCTCTGCGCGCTGCCCGGACCGACGTCATCGCCGTTCTGCATGAGGGAGGCCGGGGCTCATCCTCGGGACCGCGAAGACAGCTGGCAAGAAACACGTTAGTCGTGGCACAAGTGGCGGGTTCTCTGGTACTTCTGATCGTGGCTGGGCTATTCGTCCGCAGCCTGCAGCAGGCGCAGAAAATCAATCTAGGGTTCAATCCCGACCATGTTCTGGACCTCTCCGTGGACCTCGCCCAGATCGGCTATAAGGAGCCCCAAGCTCGGCAAGTCTACCGCGAAATGGACCAGCGCATCAGAGCTCTGCCGGGCGTCGAATCCGTCGCGGAGGCTTTCACAGTCCCTCTCGGCTACGTCGGCGCGGGGGACCGCGTCTGGATTCAAGAACATCCCTATCAGCCCGGCCAGCAGCCCCCCGATGTCTCCTACAACATGGTGACGCCCACCTATGTGGATACTCTCCAGATTCCATTGCTGCGCGGGCGGAGATTCTCCGACGCGGACGGCGAAAAGGCTCCTCCGGTCGCTATCATCAATCAAATCATGGCAAAAAAGTTCTGGCCAGGCGAGGATGCCCTCGGAAAAAGTTTCGGCACAAAGGGAGCCAATGGCCCGTTCATCGAGGTAGTCGGAATCGTGCAGGACGGGAAATATCAAAACGTGGCCGAAGACCCCCAGCCGTTCTTCTATTTACCTCTCGAGCAGAGTTTTGTCTCCATGCGCACCATCCACGTGCGGGCTTCCGTCCCTCCGGAATCGCTGGCGCTGCAGATCGAGTCTCTATTCCACGAACTTTCTCCCGATCTTCCCGTGACTCAAGTTCAGACGATGACGGAAGCGCTGCAAGGCGCGAACGGGTTTTTCTTTTTCCGCTTTGGCGCGCAATTGACAGGCGTCATGGGAGTCCTCGGGTTGATTCTCGCAGTCGTGGGAATCTATAGCGTGGTTTCCTATGCTGCCGTCCAGCGGACCCAGGAGATCGGCATTCGCATGGCTATGGGTGCGGCCCCACTAGACATTTTGAAAATGGTTTTGCGCCAGGGGCTTGGAGTTGTCGGCCTCGGTCTGGGACTTGGCTTGCTGATTGCGCTTGCCGGCACGCGCGTGATGGGAACTCTTATTGTCGGCATCAAGCCCACCGATCCACTCACGTTTGGGGTGGTGGCGCTTCTTCTCACCGCGGTCGCCCTCTTTGCCTGCTGGATTCCTGCGTACCGCGCCACGCGGATCGATCCATTGGTTGCTCTACGCTACGAGTAAATAGTCATTCGGAAAAATAAAAGGCCCGATCCGGTTTCCCGGGTCGGGCCCTTCTAACTCTGTGACTTACGCTGCCAACTGCTTTGTCATTGGCACCGTCTTGATTTCGATCTTCCTCGGCAATGCCACCGCGGCCACCGGGGCCGTGATTTCCAGCACGCCGTTCACGAATTCGGCGGAGACTTTTTCCGTGTTCACGCCCTCGGGCAGCTCGAGCGTCCGCTCAAACTTCCCGTACGCAAACTCCTCGTGGAAGTAATCTGCTTCCTTCGTCCTCTTTTCGAGCTTCCTCTCGCCGGCAATCGTCAGGAGATTGCCTTGCACATGGATCTGGACTTCCTTCGGATCGATTCCGGGCAGCGAAACCTTGCAGAAGTACTTCTTGGCGTCCTTGTCCACATAGGTTTCGATGGAAGGCACAAAATTTAACCCAGTCCAGGTTGCCACTTCTTCTTTGCCCCATGGCTTCACCGTCAGCATCCGGTTGAAAATCTTGTCGAATTCACGCCGGACATCAAACAAATCCTCGAACAGATTGTCGCGCAGTATCAAATTTGTCATTTCCTTTCTCCTCGTTCAATTTTCAATATCAAAATCTATGGAATTTCATATTTTCGAGCGGCGATTGGGGCCTCAGTAACTCCGGCCGTGAACGGCCGGAGCGTCGCAACATCGGGCGCTTCTTCTACGCTTGGTGCCCAGTCGCCGCCCGGCAGTAGGAACCAGTTCTCGCGACGGTCTGCCCCATGGGCTTCGATCTCCTCGCGCCCGCTGGGTGAAACTGCTGAGCCCTACATCCAACCTCTCAAATCCAGCTTTGGCAGCTCGCTCCCATTCGCATTCTGTTTCCTTCTACGCCTCTCTTTTAACCTCCACACACCTCAAAATCAGTGACGCGACTTACGCCTTTGGGTGTCGGCCGTCACTTTGTTTAACGGCACACATCGCCCCTTGCGCCGGTGGAACCATCCCCCCAATATCTCCGCCCGGCTTATAAGCTTCCGGTTAATCTTGGCTTTAAGCTTTGCTTCCCTCGAAAAGGGTTTATCGTGTCCTACGAGCACCTCCGCCGCAGCACCCGCATCCCCAAGGAACTCGCTGTCCTTTTGACCGGAAGCGACATGGAGGGCAAGGGCTTTTCCGAAATGACCAAGACCGTGCTTCTCAGCCGCCACGGCGCCGGTATCAATTCGAGTTACAAGCTTTCCGCCGAACAGGAAATAATCCTCCGCTATCTGGATACCAACAAGGAGGCCCTAGTCCGCGTCGTCGGACGTATCGGTTCGGAAGGAGAGATTTACACGTACGGAGTGGCCTTTGTGGACCCCTCCACGATTGATTTCTGGGGTGTCGATTTTGCGCCGGTCTCGGAATCCGAGAAACGCGCGCGGCGTGTGGTGCTCGAGTGTGGCAATTGCAAGAAGCGCGAGACTGTCGAGCATAGCGACGTGGAGTCGGATGTCCTCATCATCAACGAGGGGATCGTTCGGTATTGCAAGCAGTGTGGGGATTCGACGCTTTGGAAGCGCTCTTCTGAAATTCCCTCCACGGCTCCCGATGAGCAGCCTGCTCTGGTCGGCGCCGGGAGGGATTCCGCGTCTGGTTCGTCCACTAGAGCCGGGAATCCTGGGACAGACCAAGTTGCCGGGAGCCCGTCGTCAAGTCCGACAGCACAATCTCCATCAGCTTACGCCCCCACTTCCGACCGCAATCCCTCAGGTCCCTTGGACAATCGGCGGAAGCATCCTCGAACTAAAGTTAACTACAAAGCTTGCATTCGCCGCTCCGGCTTTCCCGACGACGTCGTCACCTGCGAGGACATGTCCAAAGGAGGCATTTGCATCCGGAGTCGCAAAAAGTATTTTGAGCGCACTGCAATCGAAGTCGCCGTTCCCTACTCCTACGGTGCCAACGTCATTTTCGTTCCCGCCGAAATCGCCTGGGTCGTGGAAATTACACCCGACAAGCTATACAAGTGTGGCGTCGCCTACCGCCGCGCCTTCAAACCTGCTTAGTTTGTATCGCTTCATCACGGACACCGCGTGCCGACGTTTTCTTTTCTTCGAAGCTGCCCTTCCAATCCTATGACCCTATACAATTGTGGGTGCGCGTCTTCAGCCACACGGAAAGGCCGGTGATAACCGGGGAATCCGACCTCGATGTCTGCGCTTTCGCAAAACTCGCTTCGCGTTTCAGCTCTCGCCGTCATTTGCACCTTCTCCTGCCATTTTGCGGCTAGGGCGCAAGACCAAGGCGAAGAGGTCATTCACGTTGGCGTAAATCTCGTCCTGCTGGACGCCACCGTCAAGTCCAAGACCGGCCAAATCATGGCCGAACTAAAAAAAGACGATTTCGAAATCCGCGAGGATGGCGTCGCGCAAAAAATTGATGTGTTCAGCCGCGATGCCCTGCCCATCAATGTCGCGCTCGTTCTCGATCTAAGCGATTCGATCGGCCCTTTCCTCGGCCCGCTGCGCGATGCCGCCAACACCGCTCTTTCGGCTCTCAAGCCCGATGACGAAGTCGCACTCTTTACCTTTTCCACCGAAGCCCAGCTCCGTGTTTCCTTCACGTCGGACAAGATCGCTATCGCAAATGAGATCAACTCCTTCCATGCAGGAGGCGCCACGAATATCAACGACGGCATTTTTCTCGCCTCTCAATACCTCCTCAAGCTCCCGCCGAAAGGCCGGCGAGTCATTATTCTCATCAGCGATGACGTCGGAACCGATGCCGGCGGACAGGGCACCCACGACATCGTCACCGAAGCCATCGCCGCCGACGCAGCGCTCTATAACCTCAAAATTCCTGGCTATAATCCGCCGTCTACTTTGTTTGCCGCCAGTATGATTCCGGGCCTCGTCAACATTCGCAAGGTCGCCGACCAGACGGGCGGTGAAATCTTCAATGTGCAGGACGTCGCTCACCTCGACGCGGTTTTTCGCGCTCTCATCGAACGTATCAAGACCCGCTACACCCTCGGCTACTACACCAATGCCACCGCCGCCGTCGGCAAGCCCCACAAGCTCGACGTCCACCTCTCTTCGTCCTTCGGCAAAAAGAACCGCGATTATTTCGTGCTTTCCAAGTCCGGCTTCTACGTCCATTGAAGATTTACGCTCAGCCGTGAGCCCAATTTCCCCTGTTGACATCCCACAGGTGATTGGCGATACTCCTGTGGGTACACCACAGGAGGACGAGTGGCCTTCGCGACCGTCGCTTTGCCCGGCATCGCGGAGAGGAGATAACCCATGTTTGCCTGGATACGTTCGCTCGCTTCCAAGATTCGTTCATTGATTTCACCCCGCCCGGCGGAACAAGAGTTCGAGCACGAGCTGGAAACCCATCTCAACCTGTTAGCCGAAGAAAATGTGCGCCGAGGAATGCCGCCTGAACAAGCCAGGCGCGCAGCGCGCCTCCGATTGGGCGGTCTCACGCAACTCAAAGAAACCAACCGTGAACTCCGAGGCCTGCCCATCCTTGAGACATTCTTGCAAGACACACACTACGCATTGCGCACGCTTCGGAAGAATCCTGGCTTCACTGGCGTCGCCGCGCTCACGCTCGCTCTCGGCATCGGCGCGAACACGGCCATTTTCAGCGTTGTGTATGCCGTGCTGCTGAAGCCCCTGCCTTTTACGAATCCCGATCAGTTAGTCACCGCGTTTCAGGCGAACAAGCAACAGGGGGTCGCGGAGACAGGCTGTTCGTATCTGAATTTCGAAGAGTGGAGGGCGCAGAATCATGTCTTTAGCGAAATGGCGGGAAACCTAGCGCACCAGCTCACGCTGACGGGCCGTGTCGAGCCTACCGTTGTGAACACGTCAGTCGTGACTCCGGAGTTCTTTGCGCTTCTCGATGTTAAGCCAGTCGCGGGACGCATTTTTTCCTCCCAGGACGGCAACCAGGGTGCGCCGCCCGTGGTTCTCGTAAGCGAAGATCTGTGGCGGGGCCGGTTCGGTGCGGATCCCAAGATTATAGGAACGTCGATTAACCTGGACCAACGTCCCTTCACCGTAATTGGAATCATACCCGGCACTTTTCACACCCCTTTTTTCACCACCAAGCAGGAAGTGTGGATCCCGCTCGTTCAGGATCCTGTCTTTAGCACCCGCATGCCTCAGCGAGGGTCACATTTATTACCAGTTATTGGGCGGCTGAAACCGGGCGTTTCCGTGGCGCAGGCTCAGGCGGAAATGGACGCCATCAGCGGGAGGCTGGCCGCGGAATTTCCGGCGGAGAACAAAGGTTGGACGGTCCGCCTGGTGCCGCTGCAGAAAGAAATTGTGGGAGACGTAAGAACCGCGCTGCTGGTGCTCCTGGGCGCCGTAGGCCTCGTGCTCCTGATCGCTTGCGCCAATATCGCCAACTTACTTCTTACGCGCGCGACCACCCGCTCGAAAGAGATTGCCGTTCGGACGGCCCTGGGCGCCGGGCGCACTCGAATCATCCGCCAGTTGCTCAGTGAGACCGCAGTACTCGGTCTGCTTGGCGGAGCTGTAGGAATAGCCCTCGCCTACTGGGGCGTTAAAGCCTTGAGTTCGCTCCTGCCGTCGAGTTTGCCGCAGATGAACCCCGTTCGTGTGGACTATTTTGTCTTGGGTTTTGCGCTTCTCCTTTCCGCTATCGCAGTCGTGGCCTTTGGCTTAGTTCCGGCCATGTTCGCGGCGAATGCCGATATCCAGAGCAGCCTTCGCGAAAGCGTGCGTACGGGCGAAAGCCGCATCCGCCGACGTGCGCGCAGTTTCCTTGCCGCAGGAGAAATTTCGCTCGCGCTGGTCTTGCTGGTCGCGGCGGGATTGCTGCTGCGCAGTTTTTCCAAGCTGATGTCGGTCAGCCCAGGGTTTGACGTCCAGCACATCGTGAAGGCGGATATCTCGCTGCCGCAGTTTCAGTATTCGAAGCCGCAGCAATGGACAGCTTTCTCAGACGAACTGCTGGCGCGAATCCAGTCCGATCCTGGATTGCAGGATTCGGCCATAGCTGTACCGCGCCCGATAGCCGACCTTCGCGTCACCCTGCCATTCGTTATCGTGGGAAGCCCTCCGGTATCCGCATCCGGAGCCGCATCCAGGACGACGAGCTATGTATCCATCAGTCCGGGTTATTTTCACGTGATGAGCATTCCATTGTTGTCCGGACGTCTCTTCGATCAGCGCGATAGCATGTCCTCACCGAGTGTCACGATAATCAGCAAAACAATGGCGCAGCGTAACTTTCCAAATCAAGATCCCCTGGGAAAGCAGCTTATCTTTGGTTTTCCCCCTGCTCCCGGAACTATTCATGAAATCGTCGGAATCGTGGGCGATGTCAGGGACGATTCCTTGGGTCAGGATCCCCGTCCAATGGTGTACGTGCCATACACGCAAGCGCCTTTTTGGGGCGCGAATGTCGTCGTAAAAAGCACATTGAGCCCCTCCAGCGTGGCTGCCACGATTCGGCAGGAAGTGCAAAAAATAGATAAGGACTTGCCGGTTACCGACGTCGCGATGATGTCGGACGCCCTCGAGGCTTCTGTAGCGCAGCCCAGGTTTCGCACGTTCTTGCTTGGCCTGTTTGCCGCGATGGCTCTGGTACTGGCCGCTACGGGTATTTTCGGCGTGATTTCTTATTCGGTATCACGCCGAACCAACGAAATCGGCATCCGCGTCGCGCTTGGTGCGTCGCGCAGCACAATTCTTCGCATGATCTTGCGTGAAACTCTGGCACTGACTTTCGTGGGCATGGCAGTCGGAATCCCCTGCGCACTGGCGGCTTCACGCCTTCTCGGGCACATGCTCTTCGGTGTCTCCGCTACTGACCCGGCAACGCTCGCCGTCGTTGCACTCGTGCTCGCGGTTGTGGCTTCACTGGCTGGATTCGTGCCCGCGCGCCGCGCCATGCGCGTCGATCCCATTGTCGCACTTCGCTATGAATAAGACTCCGCGCGCCGGAGGGGCGGGCCGTGCTTGCATGTTGTGGGTGGGTGCATTGTTCCCACGTAGAGCTTGACCGGATCCGGCGCAGTCGGACGGGCTGTTCAGCCCTCATCTTTCGAGCCCATCGCTCCCTCATCCACTAGTCGCAGGCAGCCCCAGCGTTCCATCCACGACCTCCACGAACGTTCTCTCTTCCCGCAGGATGATTCGTTTGCTTTCCGCCATCGCAAAATTCATTCGCGCCTCCTTGTCCATGCTCAAGCGCTTGCGGTAATCCTCATACGCCGAGAGGCTGTCGAACGCAATCAATCCCCAGGCGATATCGTTCGTCCCTTCGTGAGGAACAAAATATCCCACCAAGTGGCCCCCGCACCGGGGAATGATCCGTCCCCAATTCTCGGCGTACTTCAGGAAGTTATCCCGCTGGAACGGATCGATCTGGTAGCGGATGAAGCAGGTGATTGTCATGGCTGTGCTCCTGGCACCCGGTTTAGCTTCGGAACCACCGAGCGCAAGCGCCGCGCCAATTGCCGCGATCCGCGAAATCGCTTCGCGGCGCCTGATCGGCTCGTTCGAGGTTGCGGCCGGAATCATCGCCGCAGTATGTGGATTGCCACGTATCAACACTTCGTCTACCATCAAATGATGGATGTCAAGGCCCACGCTGATGTTGCAGCCTCTCGCATTGCCGCCGCCATCGGCGAACCCGCTCGCGCTCGCATGCTCTATTGCCTGATGGACGGCCACGCCCGCACCAGCACTGAGCTTGCCGTCGTCGCGGGAGTGAGCCCCTCCACCGCAAGTGTTCACTTGAACCGCTTGAAATACGCGCGCCTCGTGAATGTCCTGGTCCAAGGAAAGCACCGCTACTACGCTCTCGAAGGCTCCGATGTGGCCGCTGTCCTGGAAGGCTTGAACGTTCTCGCTGGGGGCCCTCGAAGCAGTTTCGTTCCCAGCACCCCGCCGGGGCTCCGCGCCGCGCGCACTTGTTACGATCATATCGCAGGCACTGTAGGGGTCTTGCTCCACGACCGTTTTCTCGCCCTGCGCTGGTTATCGACCGGCAACGGCCAAGCCTATGACCTCACCCCGTCCGGCGCGGATGCATTCGCGGCTCTCGGCATCGATCTCGCCGCAGTTCGCACACTCCGTCGCCGCTTTGCCTGTGCCTGTCTTGATTGGAGCGAGCGTCGGTTCCATGTCGGCGGCGCGCTCGGCGCAGCTCTCCTGAAGATCGCCGTGAAACGCAGGTGGCTTCTCCAGGAGCTGGACAGCAGGGCTCTCACTCTTACAGCATACGGTCGCCGCGAATTCATTTCCCGCTTCGGCCTTTTTGTGTGAGGGCACGCGACGCTCCCTGCCGCCGCTAGCATGGCACTGCCATGTGGATGTTTGGCATTTTCCCGGTCGGACAAACGCGCAAGGTATCAATGCATTGTGGGTGTTTGCCAGAAGGTTTACTTGCAACGATTCAAGAAAGCAGAAAGTGCATCCCCGTCCTGACGATCACGAAACACATCTCGCGAACCACGACTCATGATGTTCTGCTCACTGGTATTGCGCCACCACTTCGCCATTCTCAATCTTCAAATCAGAAATCTCGGATGGCAGCTTCAACTTGTCTCGATTTTCCGGCGATTCCATCATCCTCCGCACTGCCGCTTCGAGAGTCGCCTGAGGGATCGGCAGCGCCCCGATCTGCCCGCTTACTGGTTCAAACCGCAGAAACCCGTTGGCCGCGCCCAGCTTGCCTTCCAGTTGCAGCGTCATGTCCTTTCCATGAACGTCGAACATCACGTACGCCCGCACGCGGTCTTCGATCAACTGCACCTTCACGTCTTTCACGTTCGAGCGCATCTGCTCCACGTCACTCGCCGTCGGCGCGTTCGAACCAGGCGCCCCACCCGACGTATCGCCCGGCCCCGCACGCTGTACTACGGCCACTTTGGTATCGGCCAGGCCCAGGTGCGACGCCAGGTACGAATTCAACTCGGTCTCGTCCATGCGCAGCGTAGCCGGCTGGCCTAGCGCCGCAGCTTGCTGGACATCTTGGACTTTTTGCTCCGCCCGCGCGGCGGCCTCCGCGTTCGTCTCCACAGGCGGAGGGGCAACCTTGTGCAGGAGCAGGACCAATGCCAGGAGCGAGAACCCGTACACCGTCCATCGCAAAATTCGGAAGCCCAACACCAATCTGCTCATTTGTGAAGCGTGGGAGTCAGCGACAAGGTACTTCCCGGGCGCGCGGGCAATATTCGGCATGACTTGCTCCTTACTCTTCTGCCCCGATCTTAAGATGCTGCATTTTTGTACTAAGTTACTTTAGTTCAGCGACTTAGCGAAAAAGCGAGCGACTCTGCTCCCAAACCCGCTGTAGATAGCCTTGTCGCCCAACTCTAACCATAAGTTTGGCTCACAGGTGCACAAAGAGAACCAAGGTACTTTCTACGCGAACTCGACACCTGGCCGCTTGTCCCTGTCCGGCCGTGGTTTCAACATTTGCCTGGATGACTCCAAGAAATCCGGAGAAACGGAACACGTTCCGACGCGTTTAGATACTATATCGCTACACGTCATAGTATGGCGTATGACGATATATAGAAGAAAAGGGACAGCTTCCACCCGGAAGACCAAGCCTGCTAGAGTTCCATCGGGAGCGTTTCGATGCAAAAGGTCATTGCATCACTCTTCGTCGCCTCATTGGGCGGCGCGATTGCGATGCGCTCCATTCACGCATCGCAAGTGCGCGCAAGTTCGGCACCGTCGCCCCGGGCGCAATTCACGCCGAGCGGCGATCTCCGTCGGCCGGAAGGCTACCGCCGCTGGGTGTACGTCTCCTCAGGTTTCGGAACGAGCTATAACCCTGCCGCAGGCGGAATCGACGCCCCTGCCTTCACGAATGTCTTCGTTGCTCCGGAGGCTTACGATTTTTTCCAGGCCAGCGGAAAGTGGCCGGACAAAACGATTTTCGTGCTGGAAATCTACGGCTCGACTTCCCGTGGCTCCATCAATCAAAAGGGCAGCTACCAGGAGTCGCTCGTGGGCCTGGACGTCGAAGTGAAAGATGAGTCGCGATTTCCGGACAAATGGGCGTATTTCAATTTCAATAAATCCGCGAAAACAGCGAGTGTAACCCTCCCGAGCAAGAATGCCTGCTGGACGTGCCACGACCAGAACGCCGCCGTCGAGCACTCCTTCGTGCAGTTCTATCCGGAGTTGCTGACAGTGGCTCGCGAAAAAGGAACGATCAAGACCTCGGTGCAACTGGAAGAGAAAAAGTAGCTCGGACGAGGGCGGACGGTTCTCGAAATTCTGAAGGATCGCGGCTTGCTCGAACCCGCGCGCTGAGACAAACTCGGAATCGCTTCCAGCATCCCATTCCGCTGGAACCGACCCGAGGAGGTCTTCATGCATCGCGCGATCCTCTGTTTCCTGTTGCTGATTCCCATCTGCGCTCCAGCCCAAGACATTCCGAAAGAACCAGTCCGCCGGCTGCGGATCGGCGTGGCCTTGGAGGGGGGAGGTGCGCTGGGGCTCGCGCACATCGGCGTACTCAAATGGTTTGAACAGCACCACATCCCCGTGGACTATGTCGCGGGAACCAGCATGGGCGGCCTCGTCGGCGGATTTTACGCGGCGGGAATGTCCCCGGAGGACCTGCAGAAGCTGATCGAAGGAGTCGACTGGAATCAGGTATTGGGCGACGCGACGCCCTATGAAGATCTTTCTTATCGCCGGAAAGAGGATCAGCGCGCGTATCCGAATGCGTTTATTATCGGGCTGCGCAACGGGCTATCCCTTCCTAGTGGTTTGAATTCCGGCCAGCAGATTGGCTTGTTAATCGATCGAATCACACTACCTTACTATAACTTGGAATCCTTCGAGCAGCTGCCGATACAGTTTCGTTGTGTGGCAACGGACATTGTGAGCGGCAAGGAGGTCGTCTTCGAGCGGGGTTCGCTGGCGGAGGCATTGCGCTCGACGATGTCGATTCCCGGTGCGTTCAAGCCTGTATTCGACAAAGACCGCGTGCTCGTCGATGGCGGGCTGGTGAATAACCTTCCGACCGACGTCGTTAAGCAGATGGGGGCGGACATCGTGATCGCCGTGCATTTGGAGACGGCGTCTGTCGAAGCGAAAGACATCAAGTCTCTCTTCAATGTGCTCGATCAGGCGGTTCACGTGGTGGTCGCGGAGAGTGAACTGCGCGGGCTGGCGCGCGCAGACGCCGTGGTCACCGTTCCCCTGGGGGGATACACCTCGACGGATTACAAGAAACATGACCTCATCATGGAGAAGGGTTATGAGGCGGCTGGGGAGAAATCCAAGCTTCTCGATAAGTTCGCGCTGCCCGACGCGGAATGGGGGGACTATTTGCGCGATCGCGACGCGCGAAAAAGAACCCTCGCACCAGTCCCTCAATTCATAAAAGTGGAAGGGGCGGACACCGCGCAACAGACGGAGAGCATAGAGCATTTTCTAACGCCGCTCGCAGGCAAGCCGCTGGACACGAAAAAGCTGGATCAGGCTTTGACGCGGCTGACGGGGCTGGGACGCTATGACACGGCGGGCTACCGGATTTTGGATCGCGACGGGAAACTCGGCTTGCAGATCAAGGTCAGCGAAAAAAACTATGCCCCTCCAACCGTCCAGCCGGGATTTGAAGTGGATGGCTCGGCCAGTGAGGAAGTGGGCTTCACAATGGGCGCAAGGCTCACCTTTCTGGATGCCGCCGGTTTTCGCTCCGAGTGGCGCACGGATTTTCTATTCGGAAACACCTACGGTCTGGGGAGCGAGCTGTACAGGCCTTTCACACCGCTGAGCAAGTGGTTTATCGCGCCGCATGGTGACGCCAGTACGCGGGTCTTTAAACTCTATGAAAAGGGAAATCCGCTGGCCGATTACAAACTGGGTAAAGCCACAATAGGAATGGATCTGGGCTATGGCTTCAACCGCTTCAGTGAAATACGTTTCGGCTATGAGGCCGGGTATCTTGACGCTCAGTTGCGCCTGGGTACTCCGGTATTTAATTCTGTCAGCGGGCGTGTGGGCGACGCAAAATTGCATTACCTGTTCGATCACACGGATAGCCCGGTGATTCCACGCAGCGGCGTGCGCTCCGAAACGACATTTCGATGGTTTGATACGAGCCCGGGCACCTCTAGTTCATTCCCTTCCTTACAATCGAATTTCGAATATTTTCAGCCGGTCTCGAAGATGGGTTCCGTGTTCGCCTTTGGGCAAGGCGGGTCAACATTTGGGTTCCGCGACACTGGAATTCCGCAATTCTTTTTGGGCGGGCCGCTGACCCTGAGTGCCTACGGGCTGAATGAACTGCAAGGAAATCAATACTACCTGTTCCGAGCCGGTTATCTGCACGACTTGTGGAACCTGCCGCCGCTTGCGGGAAAAAGAGTTTTCGTGATTGGCTCGTACGAATTCGCAAAAGTGTACGGCTCCCCAAACGAAAGCAAATTCCCGAATGATTTTGCGGCAGGTGTCCTTGCAGAGACGGTGATCGGGCCGCTGTTTGTCGGAGGCAGCGTCGGCGACTCAGGCCATCACAAATGGTTTTTCCAGCTCGGCCGCGTGTTCTAGTGGGGAGCATCGGAGCAAAGCTGCCAGGGTTGGAGAATCACGCGCGAATATGCGGCAGCGAGGTTGATGGGTTCGGTTGGAGGCGGTGCTCCGGGTAAGTGAGAGCCCAAAGCAATCGAGAAACTTACCAGTCCCGATTGATAATGTAGCACTTGCACTCTAATCTTGACGCAAGTCGATTTTCGAAACACCAGAATTGGGGTGGACGAATGCATCCGCTTGCACAAAATCTCCGCTACACGTTTCGACTATTGGGCAAGGCACCTGGGTTCACGCTGGCCGTCGTGGGCATCCTGGCAGTGGGAATCGGCGCCACCACCGCGGTTTTCTCGCTCGTCGAAGGCGTGCTGCTTCGCCCACTTCCCTTCAAGGATCCCGATCGGCTGGTTCTGTTGGGAGACCACCTGGGAGGCCGACCGGCCATCTCTGTCGCTGCCCGTGAGATCGGAATGTACAAGTCAGCGACCGGGGCATTTTCTTCCCTGGGCGGTTTTATTACCGCCAGCTATGAGCTCTCCGGTGGCGCACAACCTGAGGAGATCAACGCCGCCCGCCTCTCCGCCGACGACTTCCTCACACTCGGCGTTCAACCAACGCTTGGCCGAGTCTTCACCCAGCAGGAAGAGGATGCTCATCTGCCACTCGCCGTGATCAGTTATGACTTGTGGCGCAGCAGGTACAATGGCGATCCCGGCATTCTTGGCGGTTCCATCATTCTCGATCGCAAGACCTATTCCATTATTGGCGTGATGCCGCGAAGCTTCGAGTTCCCCCTGCAGGCCGGCCGTTTGTACCGAGCGGAGCTCTGGGTACCCTTGAGTCTTATGCCCGACGAGGTCTCGGATCAGCACGCGGGCTTTTGGGGTTACCACATGATTGCGCGCCTGAAGGATGACATCACGGTCCAACAAGGAGCGCAGGATGCAGATCGCGTGGCGCGACAAATCATGGGCAGTTTTCCCGCCAGTATGTCGGCGATTCACATTCGTGGTGATGTTGAAGTCTTGCGTGAGTCTGCGGTCGCAAACGTCCGGCCGCTGCTGCGAACCCTTTTCTTCGCGGTCTCAATTGTCCTGCTGATTGCCTGCGTGAATGTCTCGGGGCTGCTGTTGGTGCGGGCCATCCGCCGGCGTCGCGATTATGCCGTTCGTCTAGCTCTCGGCGCTCCTCCGACGGCTATCCTACGGGAATCAGTGTTCGAAGGACTGCTGCTCAGCTTTGCCGGTAGCCTGCTTGGTTTGGCGTTTGCGGCAACGATCATTCGCACCGCGTTGCGCCTCCTGCCCGACTCCATGCCGCGGATCGGCTCCATCTCCATTGACGCAACTGTCGCAACCTTCGCGCTCTCCCTCGCCCTCGTGACTGGCGCACTTTGCAGCATGGCACCGGCATTTGCTGCCTTGCGAACCGACCTCATGGAAAGCCTCAAACAGGGAGCCCGGATCGGGACGGGGGCCGCCGGTCTTACGTGGCTGCGCTCAGTTCTGGTCGTCTCGGAAGTGGCCATCGCGCTGGTGCTGCTGACCATAGCCGGCGCATTCCTGGTCAGCTATGAAAAAATGCATGCGGTCGACCCGGGCTTTCAGCCAGACCACGTGCTCGTCGCAAGGTATCAATTGCCGCTGAGCCAATACTCAAGCGAAGCGTCCGTGGAGACGTTCAACCGTTCTCTTGTCGACAGGCTTTCGAACTAGCCCGGAATGGTTGCCGTGGGAATCACTAATTTCCTCCCGGACTCCGGCAGTTCGGGACTATCCGCCTACACAATCGAGGGTGTTTCCGTCGACAGTTGGAAGCTGAAATTCGCCCCCTTCGCGACCAGCTATGGAGACTACTTCAAGGCGCTGGGTATCCGGCTACTCGAGGGTCGTACCTTTAACTTCTACGACGATGCCGGAGCGCCGCTGGTAGTCATCGTAAACGAGTCAATGGCCAAACACTCTTGGCCTGGTCAAAGCCCAATCGGCAAGCGAATGCATGCCGGCAACCCGCAGAAAGGTCTGCCGTGGGCTACCGTTGTGGGTGTCGTCGCCGATACCAAGGTCGGCTCACGCGATGAGCCTAGCGGCGACCAATGGTATGTGCCTGAGCTGCAACCCGCCACGCTTTTCGGCCCCAACCCCTCGGGGACACTCGCAGATCCTGTCGGCGGATATATCGCAGTGTCGTCAGCACTTCCTCCAGAGCACATGACACAAACTTTGCGCTCCACCATAGCCGAGATTGATCCACTCCTCGCGATCGAGGACGTGAGGCCTATGACTGACGCGATCTCAAACATAGAAGCGCCCCGCCGATTTAACACCGTCCTGATTGCAGCCTTCGCAATCGGGGCGCTCCTGTTTGCGGTCAGTGGGATATATGCTGTGGTGGCTTTTTCCGCGTCTCTACGCACTCCGGAGATCGCGGTGCGGATGGCTTTAGGCGCGCAGCCCAAGATGATCGCACGTCTGGTCCTCGTTTCTGCCGCCAAACTTGCGCTCCTTGGATGCGGGTTAGGTGTTCTCGGCTCTATCGCCGCATCACGGATTGTCAGCTCGTTCCTTTTCGAAGTCAGTGCAACGGACCCATTCATCTACCTGGCCTGCATCCTCCTCATCATGCTCATGGCGCTTCTCGCATCAGCACTACCAGCGGTTCGCGCCGCATCCGCGGACCCCATGGAAGCGCTTCGCTCGATTTAGCAAGCCTGTCCAACTGCGAGAAGTAGGCATGTGTGCCAAACCGAAGCGAACTGCTGCAGGGCGCCGCCTCTCCGTTTGAACGGTTCTTGTCCACGAGGCGTCACAGGGCACTCAAGAACGCGGCCAAGCCAGATTCTTCCTGTGGCGTGAGTGCGAGTACAAAGCCGTCTCGTAAGAATGCACCAGGTCCATGTGAGCATATAATCCGTGGACGTAGCTGAGACCGGAATCATGCCGGCATGAGTTCCGGCTATAAGGTGGTCCTGTTGTTTGGACTTCGGGGAGGAATCATGAATGCTATTACTGCTCGCACTCAAGGGAAATTGTGGCCCGAACTCCCTCTGGATCAATGGCGGGACACTTACGCCACACTGCATATGTGGACGCAAATTGTGGGCAAGGTGCGGCTGGCGCTTGCCCCAAAAATAAATCATTGGTGGGGAGTGCCTCTGTATGTGAATGCGTTTGGGTTGACCACATCGGCCATCCCTTACGCGGGGGGAAATTTCGAGGTTCAGTTCGATTTCATCCATCACCAACTCGTCATTCGAACCAGCAACGATGCCATTCATACCATCGCTCTGGCTCCGAGAAGCGTGGCAGATTTCTACCGGGAGTTCCTGGCAGCAGTGGCTTCACTGGGAATTGCCGTGAAGATCTGGAAGATGCCGGTCGAAATCCCCGATCCGATCGCGTTCGACGGGGATACCAAGCATGCTTCTTACGATCCCGAGTATGCGAATCGATTCTGGCGTGCTCTCGTGTGTTGTGATGCGGTGTTCAGCGAATTCCGAGCGGAGTTTATCGGGAAAGCGAGTCCTGTCCACTTTTTCTGGGGCAGTTTCGATCTGGCGGTAACGCGATTTTCCGGCCGGCGCGCGCCGAAGCGCGAAGGGGCGGACTCCATCACCCGCGAAGCGTATTCGCATGAGGTGAGCAGCGTGGGGTTTTGGCCGGGGGGCGGGGACATCAAGGGAGCCGCGTTTTATTCGTATGCCGCGCCAGAGCCCGCGGGATTCGCGGAAAGCCCGGTGAGGCCCCAGGAGGCCTTTTATCATCCGCAATTGAAAGAATTTATCTTGATGTACGACGACGTGCGCCGGGCGTCTTCACCGCGAGAAACGTTACTGGCCTTTTTGCAAAGCACGTATGAAACGGCTGCTAAACTTGCAAAGTGGGATCGCAAAGAGCTGGAACGTTCGCGTGGCTAGCGGCAGAGCGAAGTCCGGGCCGCGGGGAATTCAAGAAACGAAGTTCGACTCGAGGAAAAGATTGTTGAGGGATTCAGACAAGCTTGGATGCGAGAAAACGCCATCGCGAAGAGTGGTGAATTGCAACTTGCCCATCATGGCGAGCTGAAGCATGGACATCACTTCGCCGCCTTCAAGCCCGAGAACAGCAGCGCCCAGAATTTGTCCGCTGCCGGCGTCGACGATGGCTTTCAGAAAGCCGCGGGTCTCGTCGACTTCTAAGGCGCGGGCGACGTAGGACATCGGCATCTTCGCGACTCGGATCTTCAGGTCCCTTGCGCGCGCTTCCGTCTCCGTGAGTCCGACGCGGCCGAGTTGCGGATCGATGAAAACGGTGTATGGGACCAGCCGCCCCTCCGTGCTGGCACTGCCGTTTTCGAGGAGATTCGTGCGGATGATCCGGAAATCATCGTATGAAATGTGCGTGAAGGCAGGGCCTCCCTTGATGTCGCCAAGTGCATAGATTCCAGCCATATTTGTTTCAAGTCGCGAATTGACCTGAAGAAAGCCGCGGGCATCCGTGGCGATGCCGGCGGCGGAAACATTGAGATTATCCGAGTTGGGAACGCGTCCGGTGGCGGCCAGAACATGCGAGCCAGTGAACGTGCGTTCTGCCTCTGCAATGGCGACGGTTAATTTGATTTGCGGGCCTTCCCTGACGACACGCTTGACTCTGGCGTTCAAAAAAACTTCGATTCCGTCCTGCTGCAAAATGTGCAGGATTTCGATGACGACATCGGAATCCTCATCCCGGAGCAACTGGGAACCTTGCTGGAAGATCGTTACGCGGCTGCCGAGGCGCCGAAAGAGTTGGCCGAATTCGAGGCCGATGTACCCGCCGCCAATGACAAGGAGATGCTCCGGGACGACGTCCAGCTCCATGATCGAAGTACTGTTGAGAAACGGGATATCTTGGAGACCGGCGAGCGCGGGTACGGAGGGGCGGCAGCCGGCATTGATAAAAAATCTGTCGGCAGTGAGCACGCGCTGGGAGCCGTCTTGCAGGCGAACCTGGATCGAGCGCGGCCCGGTGAAGCTGGCTTCTCCAAAAAGGAGATCAAGCCCGGGAGTCTTTTCGATGCGCGCCTGGCTGCCGTCGCGGAAGCTCGCTACGATGTCCCGCTTGCGCTCGCGGACGCGGTTCATGTCAATCGTGATACTGCCGGTGTGGACGCCGTACTCGGCGCCCCGGCGCGTCAAATAAGCTACGCGGCCGCTTGCGACCATTGTTTTAGTGGGAGTGCAACCCTCGTTGATGCATGTGCCGCCGATGTGTACGCGTTCCACCAGAGCGGTGCGGAGGCCGGCCTTCGCCAAAGCCTGGCATAGAGGCGTCCCAGCCTGTCCGGAGCCGATCACAATGGCCTGATAGTGATTGGGTGCACTCATGGACGGCCCTCCATCTTCGGCGACTCTACGCTCGCAGCTGATAGGATGCACGAAGCGTTTGCATGAGTCATGCACTTGCGAACGAGATTCTCGCGCCAGCGATGGACTTCGAAGAGTTGGAACATGACGGCGCCTAGGTAGTGATTTGCGGGACGGCAGGTCCGGACGCAGATGGAGGAGTTGCTGGGACAAGGCGTCGCGCCCGGAGGGAGCCGATGAGCAGAGCGAGGTTGGTAATCAGGATGATGGCAAATACCAGTGACGGCAAGAATTCGAAGTTTGCGCCGCGAGCTTCCACAATCTCTATTCCGAGCACGGCTGTGATAAGGCCGCGCGGAAGAAACCAGGTCATGAGCTCGCGCTCGTGAGACGTAAAGTCTCGCCATGCGAAGCGCCCCAATTGCACGGCGAACCAGCGGGCGATCAAAAGCGACGCGAAACATTCCAATGCGAAAACCGCATGCTCCCGCAGGCCGCGGAATTCCAGCAGTGCGCCCAATAAGACGAAGAAAAACGTGCGGATGAGAAAAGCCAGTTCGCCATGAAACGTAAGCATTTGGCCGTGACGGTGCGCCAGAGTGTGCCGGTCTTCTGACTCGATGGGTGTCTCGGCAAACCAGCCCTCACTCTGCTGGTCCTTCCCGAGATGGACTCGTTTTTGCGCGGCGGGGTAATTAGAGAGCGTGAGTCCGAAGAAAAGGACTGCGACGAGGTTGTTGCCGTTGAGCGCGTGGACGCCGGCATATAGCAGCAGGACGGCGGCGAAGGTGAGTACGTGCCAGAAGCGCTCTTCGGAAAGAAGCGGGAGCAGATACGACCACAACATGCCAAGGAGCACGCCCGAGGTAATCGCGAGAATGACGCTGGAAATGAGACTCCAGGTAATAATTCCTGCGGAAGCGCTCCCCCCGGCGGCGACATCGAGGAGAGTAGCAACAGCCAGGACGGCAAGGGCATCGCCAAAGGTGGCTTCCACGAGCAAGGTGACCTTCACTTCGCGGCGAAGATTTACTTGCTGGAGCACGGGAAGAATGATGGAGCTGCTGATGCAGCCAAGCGCGGCCCCCACCAGAAGCGCGTGGATCCAGGGAAAGTAGAGCATGTGGCGGCAAATAAGAGCCACGCCGGCCGCGCTTAAGATATAGCTGAAGATGGCCAGGAACAACCCGCCGGCGAACTGGCTTAGGATTTCCTTTAGCCGCAGTTCGAGTCCGCCTTCGAAAACAATGAGGATGAGCGCCAGCGAGCCGAATCCCTGCGTGACGCCGCGGAACATGTCGGGATTGACCCAATGAAGGACGGGGCCGATGAGAACGCCCGTGGCGAGCAGAATGATGACGTCGGGAACGCCCGTGAATCGCACGAGGCGGTTGGCCACAAAGGCGAGAACAAGCAAGCCCCCGAGCAGCGCGAAGAAGAGATTCAGGTTCATCAGTGAGCCAGCGACCGAAGGAGAAATAATCGCGGAAATGTGGGAGGCGAAGCAAATGAATAATAGGAACGCGAGGAGCGGCCTGTCCGCGCGAGAGAGTCTGCGGACAGCCCCGGAAGCAATCTCGGCTATTGCCGTGAAACGATAAGAAATCCAACGGCGATGGCGATGGTGTCTTCCAAGAGTGCAACGGCGAAATCGGGGACCTTGAGAACCTTCACGAGGCCGGTGCGCCATTGACGCCCCGCGAATGCCCCGGCGATTCCGCCGGCCGCGCCAAAAATAGCTCCATACACGAGACTTTGTCCCACAGATTTGCCGACGCAGGCCCCGGAGAGGGCGCCAAAGACCAGGCGAGCAAGCAGGCCTGGAGGTTTCGTGCGGCTGGGAGTTGAAGGGAGCTTATCTATAATGAGTTCGGCGACGGCGAGCACTGAGAAAATGGCCACGGCGGCGGTTGAGCCCATGAACGCAAGTCGGGAACCAGCCAGGTTGAGCCAATTGCCGCGGGCGGCCCAAGCCACGACAGCCGGGGCGGTCAGGCTGCGCATGCCGGCGACGACGCCGATCGCGAAGGTGAGAAAGAAAACGAAAGAAATGCTCATGAGGTGAGAGATGTATCTCTGATGATTGCAGGTGTCAAGATGTAAGAGTGGAAAGCCGATGGAAGCCGTTCGCCGGCGAGATTCTACCGCTCAACACTCTTAAGTGTCCTGTCGATTTTCCCTTGTTTTCACGACATGAATCTTATGCAAGTGACAGCCTGAATCTTTCGCTGCGGTCGAGTGAACCGCGCGAGGTAGTTCAGGCGGCAGTCCGCAGGCTACTTGTAGCGAGCCGAATCACAACAGGACAACGCTAGCCCCTCCAGATGTACTTGCCGCAAGAGCACGGGACCGTCTCGGTGGGAAGTTTCTTCTCCAACGATTTCCGACAAACTGGACAATTCCTCTGCCACATATTCATACCTGCTATTTCTCTTTCGAATGGGGCCGATAACAAACCAAGTCTATTGGCCCTGGGATCGCTTGTCTGTCCCAATACACACAATAATAAAAGTGTTCTTATTTGCACAGATGCTCCGCACTCGATGCGTTAGCCTGCGTAGGAACGCTGATTGGCCAGCGTCTCACGCATCAGGCGCGCGCAAGCTGAGAAGAAGAGCGTGGCTGAATCGCTGGATGGAACTATCCACATCGCGTTCGTGGTTTCATGATTACTATTCGCGCAAATCAGCGGACTGGACGGCAGGCCAGGCGGCCATGAAGAATCGTCGTGCAGAAAACTCGGTTTTTGTTGCCATGGACAAGCCTCGAATAGCCGTTTTGTTGTCCGTTCTGTCCGCCGGCAGCTTCTTGTTGGCAAACGCCAGACCCGCGCTGTCCGAAAATAAGACGGAAGAATCCGGCGGGCAGAGCAGTTCTCATAAGGCCCAAGGTGGCAAGTCTCCCATTACAGAACTTATCGCCGGCCCCGGTTCAGGAGGGGCAGCTTCTGTCGCCGGCCAAAGCCCAGACCGTGGCTACGTGCTGACTGCAGGCGAACTGGTGAATGCGGTCATTGCAAATGAACTGTCGGACCGGGAGCAGTTGCGGAAGTGGATCTGTACGATCGAGAAACGGGCTGGGAAACAAACCCTCACTGAACTGCAAGTAGAGAGCAAGGACGGCCCCTTATACCGTTTGCTCGCGATCGACGGCTCGGCGCTTAACCCCAGCCAGCGACAGCAGGATGATGCACGGATTGGCCGGCTGATGAAAGATCCAAGGCCAGTGTTGAAGCTGAAGCAAGCGGAGGACGAAGATGAGATCAAGCTCCAGAGGCTCTTGACCTTGATGCCGCAGGCTTTTGTTTACGAGTTGGATGGAGTCGAAGAAAATCTTCTGCGCGTCAAGTTCCGCCCCAATCCTGACTACAATCCGCCAACGTACGAAGCTCGGGTAATACACAGCCTCGCGGGAACGGTTCTGATCGATGCGGACCACAAGAGGCTGGCAAGAGTGGCCGGGCAGCTTATAAATCGAGTGGAGTTCGGTTACGGGATGTTAGGGCGAATTGACAGCGGCTCGGTGGAATTTGAGCGAGTGGAGGTCGGCCCCCAGCAGTGGAAGACCGCCCTCATCAACATCCGCTTTTCAGGACGAGCAGTGATTTTCAAGACCATCAGCAAAGAGCAATATGAGCGGCGATCCGATTTCCGCCCCGTTTCCGGCGACCTCAGCCTCTCCGACGCAAAGGATTTGCTTTATTTCTCGCATCTTTCCGTCTCCTCAAAACCTTAAAAAATGCAACTCGGGAAGCGAGTTGCCATTGAGAAAAAGAACTCATGGAAAAACTCGGTCGAAATGACTTGTGCCCATGCGGCTCCGGACACTGGTTTCAAGCGTTACTGCCTGCGCACGGGTAAGTACGACGGTGGCAATCGGAACTACTTTTTTAGCGAGTAAAAAACAACGCTTTCCCTCAGACGGAAAGAAGGGCAAGGAAAGCTCTTGACTTTCGCTTTTTGTTCGCCTATAGTGCGGGGCGGTAGAGGAAACGGGAAACGGGCGGCGTTCGGCTCCATTGCCTTTCCTGGCTCTCACGAGCTGGGCGTCGCCCGTTGAAGATTCCGAGCCCTAAGCGGGGTGAGGGGTCGACTCGACGGAGTGATCCCTCGACTCCGGAAAGATTGTACTCGGTCCGCTTCCCTGCATTCACCGCTGTGCGGTGACAGTTACATTGACCGCTAGGCGGTCATCGTTACCAGGAGCCGTTATGGACGTCTGTATCGAAAACGTATTTCCCTCAGTGGCGATGCCGTTTAATCCTTTTCACGATGACGCGCGCGAAGAAAAAGGACGCGGATCAGAAGCGCAGCGCCCCAGAGCGATTCCAAACATTGTGCACGTGGATGTGGATGCGTTTTTTGCTTCGGTCGAGCAGGTTCTGAACCCCAGACTGCGCGGAAAACCGGTCCTGGTGGGGCGTGGCGTGGTGGCGTCGGCCAGCTACGAAGCAAAAATGCAAGGCGTAAAAACCGCGATGACCTTTCGCGAGGCGCTGCGGATTTGCCCGGCGGCCGTCGTCGTGCCGGGGCAGTACGAGCACTACGCGGTTTATGCGGAACGCGTGCGGAGAATTCTCGAAACGTACACGCCCGCGGTCGAAACGGCAGCACTGGACGATTTTTATCTGGACTTCGCAGGGACCGAGCGGCTGTACCCGAATTACGAAGCGGCGCTGCGGCGCGTGCAGTCGGACGTGCTGGAACAAA
Organism: Candidatus Acidiferrum sp.; assembly: GCA_035310525.1. Lineage (GTDB taxonomy): Bacteria > Acidobacteriota > Terriglobia > Acidiferrales > UBA7541 > Acidiferrum. The sequence continues at coordinate 108,228 of DATGED010000018.1, forward strand.
CAGGACTGAGTGTGAGCGTAGGCGCGGCGCGCACAAAAGTCGTTGCGTCGATTGCCTCGCGCCTCGAGCGGCCCTGCGGCTTCCGCATGATTGCTCCGGGAGCGGAGGAAGAATTCCTGACGCCGCTGCCGGTCGAGAAGCTGCACGGCATCGGGCATGTCCACGCGGGAATGTTGGCGGAGCGCGGAATTGCCACCATCGGTCAACTGCGGCAGGTGCCGCGAGCCGCTCTGGAGGCCGCGTTTGGCGAAGTGATTGGCGGGCAGATCTGGGAACGCGCGCGGGGGCTCGATGGGCGCGAAGTGATGATGCCGTCGACGCCAAAATCCGTCTCGCGCGAAACGACCATCGAGGGCGGCACAATCGACACGGAATTTCTCGGCGGCCTGATCGAATATCTGAGCGAGCGCATCGGCTCGACGCTGCGCGAATACGGCCGTCAGGCACGCACCGTCGGCCTGCGCATTCGCTACGTAGATCATTTTTCAGCGCACCAAACAATGCGATTGACGCGGCCAAGCAATGACGAACGCGAACTGCTCGCCGAAGCCAAGGAGCTTTTTGAAAAACTATTCACGCGGCGCGTGGCCGTCCGCCTGGTTGGCGTAAACGTGACCAACCTCGAAGTTGACCGCCGCCAACACGAACTCTTCGACACCGACGCGAACCGTCGCTGGTATTTGAATCGCGGCCTCGATTCCGTCCGCGGCCGATACGGCTGGAACGCGGTGTTTTACGGCAACGGACTCGAACTCCGCGAACATTACGCCACCAAGCCCGGCGGGCTGGTGCTGTCCACGCCATGCTTATCACGGTAATTTACTAAAGTTTTTCTTCCCAATTCCCTACCCTGATTTGTTCTGAATACAAGGGGCACGTCCTCGTATGACGTGGCTGGTGACTCGCATTTCGCGACTCGTGGAAAACCCACTTTCGCGATGCGGGGTTCACGAGTCACCAGTCACGAGCCACCAGTCACGTGTTTATCCATCTTCATGGTCACAGCCACTATTCGTTTTTGCGGGGCGTAGCGTCGCCCGAGCAGATGATCGCGGCGGCGGCGGAGCAGAAGATGCCCGCGGTTGCGCTGACGGATACGAATGGGCTGTATGCGGCGGTGCCGTTTTATCAGGCGGCGATAGCCGCGGGAATCAAGCCGATTGTGGGAGTGACGCTGGATGTGGGGTTGGACAATCCCAAAAAAGAAGGAGAGATTTCTCGCTCCGCTCGAAATGACGGGGCAAAAAAAAGCGTGGCGATGGTGCTGCTCGCGGCGGACATGGAGGGGTACAGCAACTTGTGCCAGTTGGTGACGCTGCGGCATTTGGGCACAACAGAATTGGCGAAGAGCAAAAGCCCTGCCGCGAAACCTGATTCCAATTCTAACGAGGAAGGTGGGCGGCCGGTGAAGCTGGAAGAATTGGCGGCGCATTCGAAAGGCGTGATTGCGCTGTGCCACTTGCCAACACCCGCGTACGACGCTAGCCACGAATCACCAGTCACGGGTCACCAGTCATCAATCACGAACCACTTCGCACGGCTTAAGGACATTTTTGCCGAGCGGTTGTGGATCGAAGTGCAGCATTTGTCTCCGGGCGATGGGCGCATGCTGCGCGAGGCCGAGCGGCTCGGGCACGAGCTTGGCGTGCCGCTCGTGGCGACAAACAATGTCTATTTTTTGCGGCCGGAGGAGCACTTGCATCACCGCGCCGTGAATGCAGTACGCGCCGGCGGGCTGCTGACAACTGTGGCGGCGCCGGAAATCACGACCGGCGAGGCGTGGTTCAAGCCGGCGGCGGAAATGCAAAAGCTTTTTCCCGATCATCCGGAATTGCTGCGCGCGACTCTCGACATCGCGGAGCGCTGCAATCTCAAGCTCACGCTGAACAAAACCATTTTCCCGGAATTTCCGGTGCCGGAAGGCGAGTCCGCGTTTTCGTATTTATGGAAGCTGTGCTTTGCGGGCGCGCAGAAGCGTTACCGGCCGCTGCGGCCCGAGGTGCTTTCGCGGCTGACGCACGAATTGGGAGTGATCGAAAAACTGCATCTCGCGCCTTATTTTTTGCTGGTTTGGGAGATCGTGGAAGAGGCGAAGCGGCGCGGAATTCCGGCGGTGGCGCGGGGTTCGGCGGCCAGTTCGATGGTGACGTATTGCCTGGGAATTTCGTGCGTGTGCCCGCTGCGCTGGGGATTGTACTTCGAACGATTTTTGAACGAGCAGCGCGGCGATTGCCCGGATATCGACATCGATATTTGCGGCGCGCGGCGCGATGAGCTTCTGGATTACGTGTACGAGCGCTGGGGCGAAGAGCACGTAGCCATGATCGGAAGCTTTGTGACCATGCACGCGCGGCTGGCCGTCCGCGAAATCGCGAAAGTGTTTGGCGTGCCGCCGGGCGAGGTGAACCGTTTTACGAAGCGGTTGCCGCATCGCCCGGTGCGCGAGATTTTACAGGCCATTCGTGATTTGCCGGAATGCCGCACTTTGCCGGTTGACGATGAGCCGTGGAAAACAGTTCTGCAGGTGGCTTTGCGGCTCGATGACGCGCCGCGGCACATGGGGATTCATCCGTGCGGAACGGTGATATCCGCGCAGCCGTTAACGCGCCTGACGCCGCTGGAACGAGCGACAAAGGGAATTGTCGTGACGCAGTACGACATGAACGCGATCGAGGCGCTCGGGCTGATCAAAATGGACCTGCTGGGGCAGCGCGGATTCACGACGATGTCGCTGGCGCTGGATAACATCGAAAAGGAAGCGAGAAAAGTAAACGAAACAAAGGAGGTAAAGGGGAAAAAGTGCGTTGCACCGGATGGAGTGACGCCGTGCCCGAAGCCACGAGAGATTGATTTTGACGCGATACCGGAAAACGACCCGGCAACATGCGAGGTGATCGCCGCCGGCAAAACGATGGGAATATTCCAGATCGAGTCGCCGGCGATGCGCGGATTGCTGCACGCGCAAAAAGCACGAACGCTCGAAGAGATGGCGGCGGCGCTGGCGCTGATCCGGCCGGGGGCGGCGGAGTACGGTTCGAAGGAGTTGTATTTGAAACGGCTGCGTGGGCAGGAGCCGGTGATGTACGCGCATCCGGCGCTCGAGACAATTCTGGGCGACACGCTGGGCGTGTGCATATTCCAGGAACAGGTGATGCAAATCGCGCAGGCGGTCGGAAACATGCCGCTGTCGGAGGCCGATCTGGTGCGCAGGTCAGCGGCAAAATATTCAGGGCAGCGGGATCGCGAGCGTCTGCGAGGAAAATTCCTGAAAGCGGCGGAGCTGATGGGGTTGACCGGCGCGCAGCGCGAAGACACCTGGATGATGGTGGAGAAATTCGCGGGATTCGGATTCTGCAAGGCGCACGCGGCGACCTACGCTGATATTTCGTATCGCATGGCGTATCTGAAGACGCACCACCCAGCGGAATTTCTGGCGGCGATGTGCAGCGCGGGTGCCGGCTTTTATCACGTGTCAGCGTACGTGGAAGAGGCGAAACGATGGGGAATCGAAGTGCGGCTGCCGTCGGTGAATCATTCGCTGATGCAATACACGGCGGAGGCGCTTGTGGATGGAAAGCGGGCGCTGCGCGTCGGGCTGATGCAGGTGAAGGGACTGCGCGTGGAAACGATCACGGCGATTGTGCGGGCGCGGGAAGATGGCGGCTCGTTTCGCTCGCTCGAGAGTTTTCTACGGCGCGTGCCGCGATGGAACCGTGGCAAGCCGGTGGAGCGTGATGAGATCGAGGCGCTGATCAAATGCGGCGCGTTTGACGAAGTGAGCGATCAAGGGTGCGATCAAGCGCACGGAATGACACGGCCGGAGATGTTGTGGCGATGGAATTTCCTGCAAGCGCGCGCAGGACAGGCATTCCTATCCAGTGGAACTTCTTCTCACGTGATGGAGCCGGAGAAAACAAAAGATCCGGGCGAAGAAGAAAGGCGGCAATCGGGAATTCCCGCCTCGCCGGCGCTCTTCCCGGAGTCTGCGCCGGAGGATGCGATCAGCGGGGCGATGGCCGGGATGCCTATGGCTGTGTACACACGGGAACAAAGATTAAGGTACGAGCGGGAGATTCTGGAAGTATGCGTGAGCGGGCACCCGCTGGATTTTCTGCCGCGGAACGGCGAGATGTGGAGCGACGAACTCGATGGGATGCACGGCAAACGCGTGACGCTGTGCGGATGGGTGGTGACCTACCGGCACGTGGGAACGAAGAATTACCGGAATATGATGTTTGTGACGCTGGAAGATCAACGCGGGCTGTACGAAGTGGTTCTTTTCCCCGATGCCTACGACCGCTATGGCGGGCTGGTGTTTGAAACGCGCGCAATGCGCGTCACGGGGCGTGTGGAGGAAGGCGGGCAGATCAATGGAGAGCGGTTGGAAGCGTTGAAGAAGTGATTGGTGACTCGTAATTGGTTAAAAAAGAAAGCTGGAGGGCGCCGCATTTTTCAAAGAATGGACACAGCGCGGCTTGTGAAACGATCACAGCTCCATGCGTCGGACAAGAAAGTCGTATCGAGGATGCGGCACGGTGAAGATGCTATTTCGGATAAGAAAACCAAATGCGGCGACGACTACCTCGACGGAACCGGAAGCGGGCCTCCCGGCTGGCACGGGCGAAGAGTGGCTCGGTCGGAACCGCAGCGCGAAACGGCGGCTCTGGGAACGCCTGAACCCGCGGCATAGGAAAGAGTTGCGCATGATCGCGGAAGCGATGGCGATGCAGCAAACCCACGCGGCCTTGCCGGAGCCGCTGCGGACGCGGCTGAGCGAATCAATCGAAGAGGTGGAACGCATCGCGCGACGGATCGGCACGCTGCTGGCCGAGGTAACACGGCGGACACCACCACGCGCGTGAAGGTTGCGGCGCGGAAGCCGCGAACGCATACTGAAAACATGGCTGTCCCCAGAATGTGCGGCTCCCTTTGCATCGCGGCATTGACTGTGGCGCTCTGCGCCGCAGTCGCTTCAGCGAGAGCGGATGAAATTCGCCTCAAGGACGGGAAGAAGCTTTATGGCGTGATCGTGGCGTACGAAGACAACATGTTCAAAGTCAAAACGGACTATGGATATGTACTGGTGGAGAAAGACAAGATCGCCTCGATAGTCCCAACCACGCCCGCCGACGCAACAGCGAAATCCGAGAAGACACCTGCCGCAAAGAAGGGATCGGGCGCGGAGGCGCAGCCGAAGACAGAGCCTGCCGCAGTTACCTCTACGGGGGAACCAGCTACGGCCACAAGTTCCAGCGATAAGCCGGCACAGCCAGGGGCCGGAAAAAGCGAAAACACATCGGCGAAAATTACGAATGCCGCAGTGAAAACGCCTGCGCCAGCGAACGCGAAGACGGGCCCAGTGGCCCCTGCGATCACCCCACCTGCATCGGCTACAGGCTCAGAGTCGGAGGCATCCGCAACGCAGCCGACGACGCCCAAGGAGCCGGAACTCCCGGCAATGCGGGAAGAGATTCAAGGCAATCTCTACACGAACTACACGCATGGCTTCAAGATGTACAAGGCGCCGAGTTGGGAACTGATCGAAGACGCGCGAAAGGCACTGCCAAACGCGATCGTGGCCCTGGGCACGTACAACCAGTCGACACTGATGGTGATCGGCCAGGAAAAAACAAAGGATCCGCTGGAACCCGCAGGGGCCGCGGTCGAAAAGCGGCTACGCGAAATCTACGACAATTACCGGAGTATTTCGAGACAAAAGACCGTGGTGGGCGGCTTGCCGGCGGTGGAATACCGCTACCGGGGAATGGCCGACGATCACGATTGGTCCGGCACTCTCGTCGTGATAGCGCGCGGAAGCGACATTTTCACGGTGCTGGGCATGACCTACGCGGATACCGACCTCATTCAAATCCAGGAAAATGTGATCGCCAAGTCGATTGCGAGCTTGAACTTCAACATCCACTAATTCATGTTTTCAAGACAAATTCGCGGTGGAAGCTAGCCCGAAGCCGCAGCGGCGAGGTCGGGGAATTTCTTGTGCTCGCGAATCACCGCGATGAGAGCCTGTGCCGCTCGAGGCAGGCTCCGGTCGCGCCGGTAAACGAGACCGAGCTCACGCCAGAGATCGACACCCTCGACGTTGAGAAGCTTCACTTCGCCGGCTTTGACCTGATCGCGCGCGAAACTCTCGCTGATGAAAGAAACGCCCGCATCTGCGCCCACGAATCGCTTGATCATCCCAATGCTGGGAAGCTCCATGGCCACACGTAAACGGGCGCGATAAGGGCGGAACAGTTTGTCCAGCACCTGACGAGTAAAGCCAGTGCGGGGAAAAATCAAGGGCTGCCCGGCGACTTCCTCGAGGGTAATCCTGGAGCGGTGAGCCAGCGGATTGCGTGTGCTAACCATGAAACGGAGCCGGTCGCGCGAGATGTGATGCACCTTCAGAGTCGGCGATTTGATCGGCAACGTAACGATCCCAACGTCGACCGAGCCGTCCTCCACCCGCTGCAAAATCTTGTGGCTGAAATTGCGATAAATGCTGATTTGCACCAGCGGATAGCGGCGCTGAAATTCAGCGAAGATGTCCGGGAGCAGATAAAGACACGTGGCTTCGTTCGCGCCGAAGACAAGTGGGCCCTGGATGACGTCGCCGCGGTCGGCAACGACCTGAATGGATTCGTCGCGCAGGCGGAGAAGCCGTTCGGCGTAGTCGAAGAGTACTTCGCCTGCGGGAGTCAGTTCGACGGACTTGGCGGAGCGATCAAGAAGACGCGCGCGATAGGTCTGTTCGAGCTGGCGAATCTGGGCGCTGACTGCGGATTGCGAGCGAAATACTTTTTGCCCCGCGCGCGAGAAGCTCTTCAGCTTGGCAACGTAAACGAAAGTGGCAAGTTGGTCGAAGTCCATGGGCAGGTGGTTCGGCAAAGATTATAGCGGATTGTTGCCGCTAAATAAGCGCGGAATCATGCTCCTGTCTAGCCAGCGGAGGCGCTTGCGAGAACGCGCCGCTCGACGGCATGCTGCAAATTCCTTCGCGGCGCTTCAAGCAGGAAAGCACCGGTTCCCAGGTGGCTTCCAGAGTTCCCTGAAAATGGACGGGCTGCGCACGCAACATCGAAAGAGTGCCGCGGCGCGAAAGCAAGCGAGAGGCGCGCGGGCTGGAAGTGAATTGAAGATGCTTTTCCAGCACGTAGCGCAGCCAGGCATCTTCCTGTCTTCCGATTTCGGAGAGCGCCACGAAATCGCGATGAATCACTTCGTCGGCTTCGCCGCGCAAAACGTAGGAAAGTCCTCCGGTCATTCCAGAGCCGAAATTCAACCCAAGCGGACCGAGGACGAGCACGACACCGCCGGTCATATATTCGCAGCCGTGCTGGCCGACGCCTTCCACCACCGCAAGCGCTCCGCTGTTTCGAACGGCGAATCTCTCGCCCGCGCGTCCGGCGACAAAGAGCTGGCCCGACGTGGCTCCATACAGCACCGTGTTTCCCACAAGCACGTCGCCGCGGCGGGACGCGGCCGGACTGGCTGCGATAGCGATGGTACCGCCGGAGAGGCCCTTGCCTACGTAGTCGTTGGCTTCGCCCGAGAGTGTCAAACTGATTCCTTCGGCAAGGAATGCGCCGAAACTTTGCCCCGCACAGCCATGAAATTCCTTCGCCAGCTCCAGCGTGAGCGGGCGTGCCAAACTGTCGGGACGGCGCCGGCGCATCAATTCTCCGCTCAGCCCGGCGCCAACGCTGCGGTCTGAATTCTGGATGGGCTGAGACTGGGCCTGTAGTTCGAACGAAGCGCTAGGATGCAACTCGTCCTCTCGCGCGGGGACGCGCAAAGCGTGTGATTGTTGAGGCGCGACGCGTCCGGCCTCGGAAATTGGAACGATTAGCAAGGGATCCATCCCAGATCGGGCGTTGAGCCGGTCGTACCAGCCTGTGAGATCGCTCAGTGAGCGAGCCCCAAGTTCCGCCAAACGTTTGCGCACTTCTTCGGCGAGAGCGCGGAAGTAGGCAACTATCATTTCCGGCTTTCCTGCAAAACGAGTGCGCAGCTTCTCATCCTGAGTAGCAATACCCACGGGACAGGTGTTCAGATGGCATTGGCGGGCCATCACGCAACCGATGGCGAGCAGCGCGGCTGTGCCGAAGCCGAACTCATCGGCGCCAAAGAGTGCGGCAACGATGATGTCGCGAGAAAATTTCAAGCCTCCGTCAACGCGCAGCACAACGCGCGAGCGCAGCCCCGCTCGGACTAACGTATCGTGCGTTTCGCGTAAACCGATTTCCCACGGCAAGCCCGTGTTCTTGATGGAGGTGAGTGGCGAAGAACCTGTGCCGCCATTGTGACCGCTTATCGTGATGACGTCCGCGCCGGCCTTAGCCACTCCAGCGGCGATGATTCCAACCCCCGCTCCGGAAACCAGTTTCACTCCGATCCGGGCGCGGGGATTCACCGCGCGCAGGTCGTGAATGAGCTGGGCAAGGTCTTCGATGCTGTAAATGTCGTGGTGCGGCGGCGGCGAAATGAGCGGCGTACCGGGAGTCGCGTGGCGGATTCGCGCAATGTATTCCGTGACCTTGCGCGCAGGGAGTTGCCCGCCTTCGCCGGGCTTTGAGCCTTGGGCCATCTTGATTTCAAGTTCTTCCGCGTGAACGAGGTAATCCGCTGTCACGCCAAAGCGGCCGGAGGCGACTTGCTTGATCTTATTTGCTGCCGCCGGTTCGAAGCGATACGTGTTGGGATCCTCGCCACCTTCTCCGGTGTTGCTGCGGCCCCCGAGAAGGTTCATGCCCAGCGCTAGTGTCCGATGTGCTTCGGGGCTCAGCGAGCCGAGCGACATCGCCTGTGTGCTGAAGCGGCGAAGAATCGCCGGGACGGATTCTACTTCCTCGAGGGAAACAGGATTGCCGGGAACAGTCTCAAGCAAATCCCGCAGAAAGACCGGGCCCTGCTGCCCCGCCAACTCCTCGAATGCCGGGTAGTGCCCGCCTTCGGGCGCGCGGACATGCGCATGGATGCGACGAACCACTTCAGGCGAGGTCGCGTGAAGTTCTGCGCCCTTCCGGAAGCGGTATAGCCCAGCGTCGCCTAACTCTGTGGACGCTGAGGAGAAGGCGGCTGCGTGCATCCGAGCGTAGTCCGCGAAAAGATCGTCCAGTGTCTTTGAGCCCGGGTAATCTGCGGCGTCTTCGCAGAACTCCGCGCAGAGGTCCTCCGCGAGGCCGACGATCTCGAAGAGATGGCTGTTGCGGTAGCTCGCTAGCGTCGAAACCCCCATGCGCGCCAGAACCTTGCGAAGACCTGCAATCATGGCAGCGCGCATGCGATCGGCCCCGCCCGCTTCGAGGGACTCGGCAAACTCGTCCGCAAGATACGGCACAACTGCGCTGGCGCCGGCAGCCAGGAGAAGCGCCACGTGATGAGTGTCAAACACTTGCGCCGACTCGACAATGAGCGGCACATCCCAGAGGCCATCGCGAACCATGGCCTTCCAGACAGCGGCAGCCGCCAGCAGCGCCGGGAGCGCCGCGTTTTCCGCGCTGATGCCGCGATCAGAAAGGAGGAGGAGGCCCGGGCGTCCGCTGCTGCTCAGAGGGGTAGTAGATAGCTGAGCAAGGCTGCAACGCGCGCCCGGGACTCCCAGGGCGGAAGAGAAATTCATACTGATGCGATGAACGGGACCGAATAATTCGGAGAGTTCGGCAAGTTGTCCATCGCTGAGAAGCGGGCTCGGAAGAGTCACGCCGTCCTTCAGATGCACGGCCAGGGACATCACGTGAGTTTCGCGTAGCGGATCGATGGGCGGGTTGGTGACCTGCGCGAAGCGCTGCTTGCAATAATCCCAAAGTGTGCGAGGAAGCGCCGAGAGAAATGCAGGCGGCGCATCGTCGCCCATGCTCCAGTCCGCTTCTTTTCCGTGCGCGAGTGCCGTAAAAAGTGTTTTGAACTGGTCATCCGTCCAGCCAGCGGCGGCCGCAACGCGCTTTGGCTCGCTGACTGTCGGCGGGCGCCTCGCAGCAGAAAACGCGAGCTGGCGCACCGGCGCGATTACTTGCCGCCGCTGGTGCATTTCCAGGCGCTTCAAAATATCTCGCCAGCGCAGAAAAAGACCAGTCGCGGGGTTGGCGAGAATCATCTCTCCTGGGCCAAGCCGCTGGCGTTCTGCGATGCGGGTTTCTTCGAGATCGATCAGGCCGGTCTCGGACCCGGCTATCAGAAGATCGTCGTGTGTAAGTGTATAGCGAAGCGGCCGGAGGCCGTTGCGATCCAGCTTGGCGCCCACGAACTGGCCGTCGGAGAAAATCAGCGCTGCGGGGCCATCCCAGGGTTCGTTTTGTCGGGAAAGTGAGGAGAGCGCAGCGCGGATGTCTCGCGAAAGAAGAGGATCATTCTCGAACGCGGGAGGAACCAGGACCAGCATGGCTTCGTCTGGCGCGAAACCTTCGAGAAGCTTGAGCTCGAAAGCATTATCGAAGCTTGCGGAGTCACTGACATTTTCCTCTAGAGGAATAAACCACGAGCCGACGGACAGCCGCGCGCGCAGCTCATGCTGTTTGGCCCGGAGCCAGCGCCGGTTCGAGACGATTGTGTTGATCTCGCCGTTGTGTGCGACGTGGCGAAACGGTTGCGCGAGGTGCCAGGAAGGCTGCGTATTCGTCGAATACCGCTGGTGAAAAATCGCAAAGGAAGTGGCAAATGAGCCCTCGCGCAAATCTTCGTAGAACTGCGGGAATTGCCACGGCGTGAGAAGGCCCTTGTAGACCACTGTTTGCGAGGAAAGCGAGCACAGATAACAACGCGCCGGGAGAAGCGATTCCGCGCGTTTCCGAAGTAGGGAGAGCTTCCACTCAAAGCGGGCGGCCCCACGCGACGAATGAAAAGGCGCGACGAAAAACTGCCAGATCTCCGGCATCGTTTCGAGCGCGCGGCTGCCGAGGGAGTTGGTGTTGGTGGGAACGCGGCGCCAGCCGGGGATGCGAAGGCGCTCGGTCTCGGCCGCCGCTTCCACCGCGGATCGCGCCTCCGGCGATTCTCTCGCCGGGAAAAATGCGAATCCTAACCCGAATGTTTCCGGTAGCTCGATGCCCTGCTCCTGAGCGCGTGCACGAAAGAAGTGTTCAGGGAGAGCTGTCAGCAGACCCGCGCCGTCGCCGCTTGCGCCGTCGGCATCCACTCCGCCTCGATGCGTCAGGCGTTCGAGCGCCGTGAGGGCAATCTGGACAATCTCATGGCTAGGGGGACGGCCCAGTCGCGCCACAAACCCCGTGCCACAAGCATCGTGGTCGGGATGGCCCCAGTTTGGGTGCCGATCGCTTGGGGAGGGCGCGCACCGTGGATACATACAAAGTTATTAAGCTGGCGCGCCCCGGAAGTACAACGCAGAATTTGCATCTATCAAATCGATTTTGTTGAGGAACAGATTTTAAGCCTTGGATTCTTAAAACTTTGTGACTTCCGTGAAGTGAAAATCCCGAACCTTCATTGCGGGCACCACCATTTCGAAGGCCTCCTCACCGGTTGCGCGAACCGAAGGACCGAGGAATTCGACGTTGCGCAGCATCTCCAGAATGGACTGGTTAAACCGAAAATTGCGTACCGCGCTTGTGACTTTCCCGTTTTCGACGAGGAAAAGACCGTCTCGAGTCATGCCCGTCATGACCTTTTCGTAGGGATCGACTTCGCGGATGTACCACAGGCGGGTAACGAGCAGGCCGCGTTCGGTTGAGGCGATCATTCTCTCGAGCGACGAATCGCCCCCTGCGAAGACCAGATTCATGGGCGCCTCGCCATATTCGTTGGGAAGGGCGAACCCATGCCCCGTAGGCTTCTTACGGCCGGCCTTGGCGCTGCTTCGCGCATAAACGAGATTCGTGGGCACTCCGCGATCCACCAGTAAAACTGGCTGACGAGGCAGGCCTTCCCCGTCAAAGGGCGGGCCAAGCTGCAACGGGTGGTAGGCATCATCGGTAATGCTGATGTTCTTTCCGAAAATTTGCTTCCCCATTCGCTCGTTGAGACAGGAACGCTTGTCCTGCAGGGCAGTCGCCGCAAAGTCGTAAAAAAGAAACCCGACGAGATCGAGAGCGGCAGCCGGTTCGAGAATCACGGTGTACCGGCCCGAAGCTAGCTCGCGGGCGTCAACGGCCAAGTGCGCTTTTTCGCTGGCGCGCTGCGCGAGCTTTTGCGGATCGAAATCGCGTACCCTTGCGGCGTTTGCTTTGGCCCAGCTCGCGGCGGGGGTCTCCTGCATGGTGATGGAGAATTCCGCGTGCGTCTCACGATAAGCAGCGAACAGTCCTCGCGAATTGCCCATTGCGGACTGCTGCAACCCACTGGCGAAAATGCCGGCGGCAACCTGGCCGTTCTGGATGGCAAGATCGCAAGCGCGACGCACAGCTCGAGCACGATCTTCGGGAGTGAGGCCAGCGGTGGCTTTGTCGAAGCGGTGGACTTTGCGATAGCGCTGCTTCCCCGGCATGGGGAGCAACCGAGGATTCTTCGGCTGGCTATGGGCGAGGGAAAGAGAGCCTTCGATCGCCGCGCGGAGGGAGTCTTCGTCCAGTCGATTGGTGGTTGCTCGCGCAGTCCGGCTGTCAACTACTGTTCGAATCGAAACATTCAGGCCTCGCTCGGCGACATTCTGGTGGACGGCATTGTTTGCGAAGCGCGTGAGTGATTCGGCGGTTTCGTCCACGTGGACTTCCGTCTCGTCCGCTCCGGTTGACTTCGCCAGGCGAAGGACGGTGCCGATGATTCGCTTCAACTCACGCTCGGGGAGCAATTGTTCCGCTCGGTTGGCGTTTCTCCTTGCTGGCGACTTGCCAAATTTGCTCGCTGGGCTCATTGGTTTGAAAACGCCGAACCGATTCGAACATTGCGGAATCGCGATGGCGAGGCGCCATGGCCTGTGCCCATCGTTTGCATCGGCTGTCCTTTGCCGCAGTTGGGAGTGCCCCAGAGCGTCCAATAATCCTGTGAACAGATCGCATCGCACGAGTTCCAGAACTCCGTGGTAATCCCGCTGTAGCTGGGATTCTTAAGCATGCGTGTTTTTTTGCCGCCTTTGATCTCCCAGCCGATCTCCGTCGAAAATTGAAATTGGTACCGCCGATCGTCGATGGACCACGAGCGATTCGTCTCCATGAGGATCCCGTCGTCGGTGTCTGCGATCAAATCGTCAAGATTCCATGTGCCCGGTTTCAGGCTGATGTTGGTCATGCGGATAATCGGCAGGCGATTCCAGCTTTCCGTGCGCATGGTGCCGGAGGAGCGTTTAAGTCCGATGAGATGCGCGGTTTCCCGGTTCGAAAGGTAGCCGCGAAACTGCCCATCTTTGATGATGTCCGTGCACTGGGCGGGCACGCCTTCATCATCGTAGGCGAAAGTGCCAAGCCCGGGTCCGTGTTCGAGGCGCGCGTCAGCAACAACGTTCACGATATCCGAGCCGTAGCGCAATTTGTTCAGCTGATCGATCGTGAGAAAACTGGTGCCCGCAAAATTCGCTTCCTGGCCGAGTACCCGATCGAGCTCGATCGGATGCCCGACGGATTCGTGAATCTGCAAACCCAGCTGGCTGCCCCCAAGAATTAGAGTCCCGGTCTTTTCCGGGCACTGTGTAGCGGAATGCAACGCGGCAGCCTCCTCGCCCACGCGCGTGGCGTTTCTTAACAGTTCCAACGATTCCACCAGTTCGTAACCTTCGAGCGCGTGCTGCCCACCGAAACTGTTCGGATACGAACGCTTCTGGATCTCTTCACATTGAAAAGATGTCGCCGCGATGCCACAGCCGGTAATCATTTTGCGTTGATGAATCAGCGAGCCGATGCTGGAAGCAAACCAGGAATCGATCTTGCGGAACTGCATTCCGGTTTCCGTGAGAGTGACGCCTTTGACGCGTCGCATTTCCCCATCGGCGGCTAGCAAGAGCGCAAGCTGCCTTTCTAGTGGTATCTCGAAAGGATCCTTGCGAAATGGGCTCTGCCAGCTGTCCACGTAAGCATCTTCGGCCACCATCACCACGTCCCCGCGCTTTGCCAGGGCCGAAGCTCTTGCGATCGAGACAGCTTGCGCGGCGCAAGCGGAGACGCCTTCGCGCGTAAGCCGGTCGGTGGAGGCAAACCCCCACGCGCCATTCGCCAAAACGCGGACTCCGATCCCAATCGACTCAGATTGAGCGAGTGTTCCGACTTGTCCGTTTTTCGTGGTCAGATCGCGCTGGCGCAGGTGCATGACGCGGACATCACTATAAGTCGCACCTCGTAGTCGTGCGGTGTCCAGCGCGTTTGAGCAGAGATCCCACATAAGAGTGACCCAATAGAAACAGAGTCAAGTTTACAAGAAAAAGGGGCGCAGTTGATTGCGCCCCAATAGCAAATAAGCGAGAAGGACAGCTGTGGGCGCATTACGTGCCTTCCTGCCAGGAAGCCAGATAGTGCTCCTGCTCGGCGGTCAATTTATCCAGCTTGTGGCCCATCGTGTCGAGTTTCAGCCGGGCAATTTCCTTGTCCAGGTTTTCCGGCACCACGTACACCTGAGGCTTCAGATCCTTGTGGTGCTGGCGCAGGTATTCGGCGGAAAGAGCCTGATTGGCGAAGCTCATATCCATCACGGCGGCTGGATGTCCTTCCGCTGTAGCCAGATTCACCAGGCGGCCTTCGCCGAGGAGATAGACTTTGCGGCCATCCTTCAGCAAGTATTCGTCCACCAGCGGGCGCACTTCGCGCTTGCCGGAAGACAGACGTTCAAGAGCCGGAATATCAATCTCCACGTTAAAGTGCCCGGAGTTGCAGACCACAGCGCCGCTTTTCATCGCTTCGAAATGCTCGCTGCGAATCACGTTTTTGTTGCCGGTCACAGTAATGAAAACGTCACCCTGCTTGGCAGCCTCCGCCATCGGCATTACGCGAAATCCATCCATCACAGCTTCGATGCCCTTGGTCGGGTCGATCTCCGTGATGATTACGTCAGCGCCGTGCCCCTTGGCCCTCATCGCAATGCCGCGCCCACACCAACCATAACCCGCGACGACCACTTTGAGCCCGGCAATGAGCAGATTGGTGGCGCGAATCACGCCATCAAGTGTGGACTGTCCGGTGCCATAGCGATTGTCGAAGAAGTGCTTTGTCTGCGCGTCATTGACGGCGATGATCGGATACTTGAGCGTGCCGTCCTTGGCCATGGCGCGCAGCCGGATTACGCCCGTCGTTGTCTCTTCCGTCCCCGCGATGACGTTCGAAACCAAGTCGGTGCGCTTGCTGAGAAGCATGGTCACCAGGTCAGCGCCATCGTCCATCGTGAATTGCGGCTTATGCTCGAGGGCCGCCCGCAAGTGTGAGTAATACGTGTCGTTGTCCTCGCCTTTGATCGCGTACGTCGGGATGTTGTAGTCGCGATTTAGCGAAGCGGCCACTTCATCCTGTGTCGAGAGTGGATTGGAAGCGCAAAGAACCGCGTCGGCTCCGCCATCGCGTAACGCAATCATCAGGTTCGCCGTTTCGCTCGTTACGTGCAGACAAGCGGAAACTCGCAATCCCTTGAGCGGCTGTTCTTTCACGAAGCGCTTGCGAATCGATTCGAGCACGGGCATCTGTTGATGCGCCCATTCGATCTTGCGCTTGCCGGCATCAGCCAGTCCGAGGTCCTTGACGTCGCCTTTTTTCAGTTCTGCTGTAGCCACACTCTTTCTCCTTGATCCGAAGTTTGCACGGCGAGGGGACTTCGCGCAGGTGAATCTGGACGCCGGACAGAATCCGGAAGTTTTTGCAAAGCTTAGCGGTGCGCGCCTGCTTCCACAGTGGCCGCTACACCGAGGCCGGCCGCTTTACGAAGTGCATCCGCACGATCGGTGTGTTCCCACGTGAAGCCCGCGCCGCTGCGTCCGAAATGCCCGTACGCGGCGGTGTCCTTGTAAATGGGGCGCCGAAGATTAAGCGCTTCAATAATTCCTTTGGGCGTCAGCGAGAAGTTTTCGCGAATGAGGGCGGTAATCTTTTCCTCCGAAACGGCGGCTGTTCCGAAAGTATCGGCCATGACGGAGACCGGCTCGGCAACTCCGATGGCGTAGGCCAGTTGCACTTCGGCCGTGCGCGCCAGCCCCGCGGCAACGATGTTCTTGGCGATGTACCGCGCCATGTAGCAAGCGGAGCGGTCTACTTTCGAGGGGTCCTTGCCGGAGAACGCACCGCCGCCGTGCCGGCTGTATCCTCCATAGGTGTCCACGATAATTTTGCGTCCGGTCAGTCCCGCGTCGCCCATGGGCCCGCCGATGACGAAGCGGCCGGTCGGATTGATGTGGTACTTGGTCTTGCTGTCCAGCATCGACGTCGGAATGATCGGCCGGATAACATGTTGGGTGATGGCGTCGCGAAGATCGGCGTTCGAAACTTTTTCGCTGTGCTGCGTGGAAATGACCACGCAGTCCACGCGAACAGGGCGCCCGTCGCGGTACTCGATGGTCACCTGGGACTTGCCGTCGGGCCGAAGAAAATCAACTTTATTGGACCTGCGGACTTCGGAGAGGCGCTGCGTGAGGCGGTGGGCGAGTTGGATGGGCATGGGCATTAGTTCTTCGGTTTCATCGCAGGCAAACCCGAACATGAGGCCCTGGTCACCCGCCCCGCCAGTGTCGACTCCCATGGCGATGTCGGGGGATTGACGCTTGACCGTGCACATGACCGCGCAGGTCTCAGCGTCGTATCCATATTTTGCGCGTGTATATCCGACTCCGCGGATCGTGTCACGCACGAGCGTGTCGTAATCGACGATGGCGCTTGTCGTGATCTCGCCGGCAACAACCGCGAGGCCAGTGGTGACAAGCGTTTCACAGGCCACGCGCCCCTTGGGGTCCTGCCGCATCACTTCATCTAGAACGGCGTCCGAAATCTGGTCGGCGATTTTGTCGGGGTGGCCTTCGGTGACGGATTCAGAGGTAAACAGAAAATTGCGCAAGGCTTCGCTCAAAAGACATTCTCCTTCGTGAGCCGCGGCGGCCCCTGCCGCCGGGACGGGCTATTCTTAACTCTATTCGCTTAACCTTCCAAAGTTAACATCGTCAAGCCCAAGAAGCAACGCATTGAGCCTGAATGACTTATTTCTGCAGCGAACGGTCGAATTTGGAGGTCTAACGGTCCCTGGCCGCATCGGACGGTGCCGGGTTTACGCAGCATCCTCGTCGTCGTCCAGTTGGACATCCAGCTTTCCCTTTGTCTTTTTGGCCATCAGGTAAGAACGAATAAACGGGTCAATGTCGCCATCCAGGACCCTGTCCACATCCCCCGCGCTGAATTTTGTCCGGTGATCCTTGATCATCCGGTAGGGCTGCATGACATAAGAACGAATCTGGCTCCCGAAGGAAATGTCGAGCTTGCTCTCATCGAGCTTGTCCGTATGCGCCTGTCGCTTCTGGATTTCGAGGTCATATAGCCGCGAGCGCAGCATTTTCATGGCTAGCTCGCGGTTTTTGTGCTGGCTGCGCTCCGCCTGGCAGCCAACCACAATATTGGTCGGTATATGCGTCATCCGAACGGCAGTCTCGACCTTGTTCACGTTCTGGCCGCCCTTTCCCCCTGACCGGAACGTGTCCACGCGCAAATCTTCCGGCCGGATGTTGATCTCGATGCGGTCGTCGATTTCCGGAATCACAAAAACGGATGCGAACGATGTGTGTCGCCGCGCTGCCTGGTCGAAAGGCGAGATTCTCACCAAGCGATGGACGCCTGTCTCCCCGGCAAGCAAGCCGTAGGCATTTTCTCCGGCGAATTGGATGGTGGCAGACTTAATGCCCGCTTCCTCGCCGGGTGTCTCATCAAGAATCGTAGCGCTCATGCCCTTCCGCTCCGCCCAGCGAAGATACATCCGCAGCAGCATGGACGCCCAATCCTGTGACTCTGTGCCGCCCGCGCCCGGCTTGATGGTCATGATCGCGTTCAGATGATCGGTTTCCCCGGAAAGTAGCGTTCGGGTTTCGAGCTCGGCAACGTAGCTCTCCGCTGCGCCTAGCTCGCGGTCGAGGTCTTTCAGAAGCTCGATGCGCTGCTCGGCGTTGGTCTCTTCCTGCGCCAGGCTGATGTAGGTCTCCACATCGCCGGATATGGAGTTCAGCTTTTCGTCGGCGGCAATCTGCTCTTCGGCGCGTTTGCGGTCTCGCAAGACGGCTTGCGCCGCTTCCTGATCGTTCCAGAAATCTGGTTGAGCTACGCGCGCTTCGAGGGACTTTAGGCTTTCGCGGAATTGGGCCGCGTCAAAGATAGCTCCGGACGAGCGCAATGCGTGGTTTCAGGGTTTCGTAGCGATGCTGCAGATCTTCAAGAATCATTCGTGTCGCCAGTCATTGGAGATTTTTTCTGTTTTTCTGTACGTTGTTGCTTCAGGATTTCTTCAGATCGAGGATTCCTTGTCCCTTGACTTCCAGCAAAGCACCAACAGAATAACCGAAACCATCACGCAGAGCCAGGCGAACCAGTCGCCATAGCGCGAATAAATCGTTTCGCCCGTGCGGAAATCGTACGGCAAATCTGCGGCCGCGCGCACGTCGCGTGGCAACGGACGGAAGATTCGTCCATACGGATCGACGGACGCCGTGATTCCGCTGTTCGTTGCGCGTACTATCCAGCGGCGGTTTTCGACCGCGCGTACCCTTGCCATGCGCAGGTGCTGTTCCGCCGCGGCGGAATGTCCAAACCACCCGTCATTCGAGATATTCACGAAGAGCTGCGCTCCGTTGTGCGCGAAGCGCCGAATCTCGCCGGGATAAATGGCTTCGTAGCAAATAAACACTCCGAACGAATAGCCGTCGGGAAGGCGCCCGACGGAATATTTCGTGCCTTTGCGAAAACCACCAACCTCGCTTGATACATTTGCCACCACGCGATGAATCAGCGGAAACGGTTCGTATTCTCCGAACGGTACCAGATGCACCTTGTCATAGGAGAATAGGCGGCGTCCCAATGAATCAAACATCAGTGCGCTGTTGTAGGGCGCCAAAATCGTGTGTGATGTTCCTCCCGCTGAAGCGGTCTCCGGTTTCCACTCCACGACGCCGACGATGATTGGATGCCCAAAGTCGGTTGCCAGTGTGGAAGCCATGCGCGCAAACCGCACATCCTGATACGAAAACGGTGCGGGGGCTTCCGGCCATACCAGCAGATCCGGAGGGTTGGCGGATGGAGCGAGACTGAGGTGTTGGATCTCCTCCAGGTCCGAGGCATGCTGCCTGAACCAATCGCTGGGATATTCGTCGGCTTCCGGAAAATTAAGCTGGACGGCGCGCGCCGTGTGGTGCGCCACAGCTTCCGGAACGAATCGCGGCCCAGCTGTCGTCGCGAGAAGCACCACAATCGTCGCTCCACCAAGAGTCGTCAGCCGCTTTCGCGGAGGTCGGCGAGTTTCCAGATAGCACCAAGCCAGCAGTGCATTAAACGCGGCTACCACAAACGATAATCCGTAGATGCCGGTGATGGTCGTCAACTGCGCCAGCGCAACATTCGCCGCGGCCGGATAGCCGAGCAGGTTCCAGGGAAAGCTGATCTCTGGCAATTGTGTGCGAGACACCTCGAGCGTGACCCAAAGAAAAGGCGCGCCAATGCACGCCAGTGTGACGCTCCGCCGGGATATCCGGCAGATGGCCAACGTAGCCCCGCCATTCAGCGTTCCCCAGACGGCTGCTATCAGCAGCAAAACTCCCCAGCCGCCCGCGCCTGAAAGCCCACCGTGCACGGAGAGCACTTTCGCAATCCACGGCACGGAGGTCACGACAAAACACAGTCCGTGCAGAAATCCGCACCCAAACGCCACGATCGGCCGCGCGCCGTAAAGCACGATCAGCAATACGCTGATGCATATCCAGGAATAGATGCTGAGGTAGGAACCAGTATAGGAAAAGGAAAGCACGGCGCCGGAAACGGCGCCAATCAAGAGCCTAATCCAGGCTGGAAGTTCGCTTACGGTATGTGGGCGAAAATAGCCGAGCCACGGACCGCCGGGCATCAGCGCTTCACGATGGCCTTGAACCCGGCCAGCTCGAGCCCTTTCCTGGCGTTGTCGACGGCCTTCTGCTCGGCGTAGGGCCCCACCAGAACGTGGTAATACTTGTCTCCGTGCGGCGACTGCACAAAAGTCGGAAAGTTTTTCTTCCGCAGACTGTTTGCCAGCGCCATGGCATCGGCTTCCCTGCTCATCGCAGCTACTTGCAGATTTATGCCGCCGCTGGGGCTGAGCTGCGCTCCCACGCTGGTCCTGGAGGTCGCATTGACCTGTCTCGAGGAACTACTGTTCTTTCCAACTTCCGGCATTGCCGCCGGACTAGCAGTCTTCTTGAGTCGATCGTCCGTCTTGTTCGAATCGCCCGCGTGGTAAAACTCCCAATCGGGGTTTGCTGGCGGAGTTGCGTCGGTCTGCGGCTCGGAAGCACTCTTTCTGCTTGAGGGTTTCGGAGCTATCTCGCTCTTGGGAAGAACGTCGTGGACCGGCGATCCGTGCAAATTGGTTGCCGCGCGCACCTGACCGTCATACTGGTCGCGCCCCATTACGTACCCAAGCGTAAAGAACAATCCAGAAAACAGCAGCATCAGCATGAACAAGCCGATGACGTGCCGCCCTTCAAGCACTCGTTCCCGGGTGCCTCCTCGTTTGCCTCCAGATGCCATTCTTACTTTTTCGATCCCCCTAACGCCTGGACCCAGCTATTAATGATATCGATGGGCAGAGGGAAAACAATCGTTGTGTTCTTCTCGACACCTATCTCCGTCAGAGTCTGCAAGTATCGCAGTTGAATCGCCGACGATTGTGTCTCCAAGACTTTCGCGGCATCGGCAAGCTTTTGCGACGCCTCAAATTCGCCCTGAGCGTGAATCACCTTCGCTCGCCGTTCGCGTTCCGCCTCCGCTTGCTTCGCAATCGCTCGCTGCATCTGCTCCGGGATATCAACTTGCTTGACTTCCACCTTCGACACCTTGATGCCCCATGGCTCCGTGTCCTGATCCAGGATAATCTGCAGCTTGCCGTTTACTTTGTCGCGCTGCGACAGAATCTCATCCAATTCGAATTGCCCTACAACGCTTCGCAGCGTCGTCTGCGCGAGCTGCGAAGTCGCGTACTGATAATTCTGCACCTGCGACAGCGCCAGATTGGCATCGACCACCCGGAAGTAACAAACGGCGTTCACTTTTACGGAAACGTTGTCGCGCGTGATGATGTCCTGCGGTGGAACATCCAGCGTCTCCAGCCTTAGGCTGATCCGGTAGAGTTTCTCAATGGGAGCAAAAACGAGGCAGATGCCTGCTCCTTTCGCTTCCGGCAGTAAGCGCCCAAGTCGCAAGACCACGCCACGTTCCCACTCCTTGATGATGTAGAGGGAATTCCAGATCCAGATCAGAATGATCCCGCCGCCTACCGCTAAAGCAAGCAAGCCGATGTCCATATCTACCCTCCTCCGCGCCACCGCATTCTACTTCTTTTCCCCGACCGCCGCTTCCTCCGGTTCCACGTGAAGCTTCAACCCTTCCACGCTGCGAACTCGCACAGGTTTCCCTTCGGGCACCGCGCGCGGAGAAATCGCGCGCCACAGTTCTCCGTGAACCCGGATCATCCCTTCGGTTCCCGCGGGCAAACCGGAAATCGCGATTCCCTCTTCGCCAATCAACTCTTCTCTTCCCGTCGTCGATTTCCATGCGCGCGAACGCAAGACTAACCGCATCAGGAAAATGGTGATGAGAGCAAACGGCAACGTGACGGCAAGGGATACTCCCAGGCTGACGCCTCCCGCCGTCAGAGGCGACCGGATCAGAAACATCGCGCCCAGCACCATTGACACGATGCCGCCCGCCGCTAGAACGCCGTGGCTCGTAAATTTCGCTTCCAGGACAAATAACCCAAGCGCGAGCAGAATCAGCAGCACGCCTGCGAAATTCACCGGCAAGAGATGCATGGCATAAAGCGCCAGCACCGCCGAGATGCCCCCAATCACGCCCGGAGCGATCATTCCCGGGTGCGTGAATTCGGTATACAACCCAAGCGCGCCAACCAGCAGGAGCACAAAGAAAACATCCGGCTCCACGATGCGCGCAAGGAATTTTTGCCGCGCGGAAAGCTCAAACGGCGTGATTGTCGCATTCCTGAGAGAGAGCACGATCTTCCTGCCATCAAACCGCGTGATGGTCCGCCCATCGAGTTGGTGCAAGAGGTCCTCGGGCGACGTAGCGATCAGATCTATCATCTTGCCGTCCAATGCCTCCTTCTCGGTAAATGCCTTTGCTTCCGTTACCGCCGTTTCCGCAAGTGTTGGATTGCGTCCCCGTTTTTCCGAGTAACTCCGCAAGAATGCCGTCGCGTCGTTCAAAATCTTTTTGCGCATGGTCTCGTCAACTTGCACTTGCCACCCGCCAATCGCCAGCACCGGCGACGCCGCGCCGGCGTGAGTTGCGGGAGCCATGGCCGCGATGTCCGCGGAAAGCAATATGAAGAATCCCGCCGAAGCGCCGCGCGCGCCCGTTGGCCAAACGTAGACCGCCACCGGCACGCTGGACGCCATAATATGCTGGATGATGTCTTTCATGGACTCGCTCAACCCGCCCGGCGTATCCATGGTGATCAGCACCAGCGACGCGTGCCTGTTTTCGGCATCCGCAATCCCCTCATCAATATAGGTGGCCAAAACTGGTTCGACTTCGCGGTCCAGGTCGAGGCGCAGTACTACCGGGTTAGGGGAATTGCTTTCAGCACTGGCGGACGGCAAGTGAAGGAAAGCCGCGACTAGGCAGCCGACGCAGAAAATCATGGCGGTGGCGGCAACAAGAACTCTTACCAGCTTATCTCGGTGAACGGAACGATGAGCGCTCATTTCGCGCCTCCCGATGGCTTCACTTTCTGGAGACTATCCAACAGTGCTTTCGCATCCGAATATTTGGGGGCGAGCTTCAGCGCGCGCTCCACTTCCGTGCGCGCCAGGTCCACTTTTTTCTGCTCGAGATACACCCGAGCCAGCATCGTGCGCACCACTGCCGAGTCCCGGATTTGTAGCGAAGCCTGCAACTCACGGACGCATTCGTCCAGCTTGCCGCGGCGTCGATAGACTTCCGCCAGACCCGTGTGTGCGGATGCGCTGCCTGCATCCGTCGCTAGTACTGCGCGAAATTCGCTTTCCGCCTCATCCACTCGGCCGGCCGAGAGGTCCAGGCGCCCTCGGCGCAAGTGCGCCGCAGGAGCGTCCCCGCCCGTCGCAGCGGCCGTCGCATTCGCGGAACTTCCCGCCGACACAATCTCAAGCCGGAGGGTCGTCGTGTCCAGCTCCGTTTGCACCCGCTCCAAACTGGTAAGTGTGTCTTTCTTTTCGTCAAGACGTATCACCGGGAGCGCGCCCGGACCAAATGTCTCCGCCGCCGTCTCGCGTTCTTCGTCTGCCTCGCTTTTCTTGCCCGCCTTCTCCAACGACAGGATCAGTAGCGCCCGGTTTTCCGGGTTATCCGGTTCGCGTCCCGAAGCGTCGCGGAAGTATTCCGCAGCCGCGCCATAATCTTTCGAACCCAGCGCCAGCAATCCCAGGTTGACGGGATAATCGTCTTGCTCTGGATCGATTTCGGCCGCGCGACGAAGATCCGCGACGGCTGGTTGCGTCTTGCCCTGCCGTGCCCGGGCCAGCGCCAGATCATTCAGTATCTCCGGAAGGTCCGCGCCGGAAACCATGCTGCTGCGCAGCGCCGCCTGCAGCGATCCAAATGCCTCTTCGGCTCGGTCCGGCTGATTCATCAGCAACCGGCATACACCTGTTTCAAACACCGCTTCTACGTAACGGTCGTGCGAATTCGGCACCTTTGTGAACCACGGCAGCGCAGAGTCACAGTCCTTCCTGGAATAATAAACGTCTCCAATCGCGAAATCGGGGTCGGGCCAGGCTGGCTCGAGGCGCGCAGCTTCCTTGAATTCCCGCAGCCGGAGTTCATCCTCGCCGGCAAGTAAGCCGCGAATGAAATGTTCAAACGCATCGAGACGCAGCGGCCGCTGCGCTTTCGAGAACTCTTCGAGACTTCGCGGGTAGGCGTGATCATTTGCGGAAAGCGACCGCCAAAGCATTCGCAGATGCAGCTCCATCAGCGAGCTCAGCGGCCCGGTCTCGCGGACGGCCGGAAGCAGTCGGATTGGGCTGGTTCGCAGAATTTGAGTCTCGATCGTGAGAGTTTGCCCGTCGGAAAGGAATCTGCCAAACACCACAAAGTCGGCGTCCATATTCTGCGCAATGCGCAGCATCGAAGCGCGGCTCAGTTTCGCGGTGGACGGCAACCCGGAGCGATCCATTTCTTCGGCGCGGCCTGCATGTGTATAGACTTGTTGCCCTGCAGCCGACAGCCGCTGGATGGTGAGTTCTTCGAGCCCTTCGCCGAGCCAGTCGAGCCGGGAAGATGCGCCGGCATTCTCGAATGGGAAGACCAGATAAATTCCCTGGCTTTGGGCTTCGGACGACACTTGTAAGGCTCCGCGTGTGGCGCCGCTGATCGAGGTGGCGACGTCAGCAATGGACGCAAAATGGTTCGTGGAGGGTTGCTGCCCGTACGCAGTAAGCACTGTGAATCCGGAAACGGCAATCGTGCAGGAAAGGAGGATCGAGTGCGCGCTGAAAACAGGCCGCTTCATGCTCACGGTATTGTAACAGACGCAAGCACAACATTTCGGCGTGAAGGATTCGCTTTGCAGTTATCTAAACACTGCCGGTATGGAAAACAACGCTTCTCTCGCGCTCGAATCTTGAATAAACACTAATGCCCATTCGAAGGACAAGTGGACACAGCTTTTCGTTTGAGTAGGTTTTTGGAATCTGGGCTACCGGCCAGTGGCATGCTCCGGCTCCCATTCGACAAACAAATCGCGCTGGATGCTAGAGCTGTGACGGCTCTGCCGGTTTCGGAACCAGCAGTTCCTGCACGGCAGGATTCTTCAGCGCTGCCGCAAATGCAGGGTCTTTCTTTATATCCGAGAAATCCTTGTAGCCTTCATCCTTCGCCTTGCGTAAATAATGGATGCAATGATCGAGGTCGCCCGCCTGCGCAAAAGACTTCGCCAGCAGAAAGTCAAACCTTCCGCGATCCCCCACGGAGCGGTCCTGCAGGATCGATCCGTTGAGCGAACCGTTGTGTTCGAA
Organism: Candidatus Acidiferrum sp.; assembly: GCA_035310525.1. Classification (GTDB taxonomy): domain Bacteria; phylum Acidobacteriota; class Terriglobia; order Acidiferrales; family UBA7541; genus Acidiferrum. Next base: position 133,315 of record DATGED010000018.1, read on the forward strand.
GAGCATTGGGTCCAGAGCTAAGGCGTGCCGGAATGCCGCGATGGCTTCCTCATATTTCTTGTCGCTGAAATAGGCGTAGCCCAGATTGCTGTACAGCACGGCCATGTCATCCCGCATCTTGATGGCCTTTTCGTATGCTTTTATGGCCTTATTGTATTTCTTTCGCTGATACCAGATCGTGCCAACATTGTTTTCCGCGTCGGCGTATTGGGGATCCACCTTGACCGCTCGCTCATAATACTTCAGCGCTTGTCCCAGTGCTTCCTGCTGGTGCAGCGCGATTCCCAGCTTGTTCAGATAGACTGGATTTCGCGGATCCTTGTCCGAAAGTTTCTTGAAGAGCTCCGCGGCCTCGCGGAACTGCTTCCGGATCATGTAGAGGTCACCCATCTGCTCGTCCGAGATTTCCGGGTGCACCACGATTACGGGGTCCTGCGGCGACGGGACTTGCGCCACACCAGGAGCCATCACCATGGACCGTGTGCCTTCCAGGGTTTGTCCTGTGCAGGGTATTGACAGACTTAGAAGGAGAATACTGACTGGAACCGCCACTCGTACTTGAGTCATGGCGAGTCTCCCTTCTCCGGCTGAGGCTTGGCCTTGTCGGGGTCCTTCTTCTTACCCCCAAAGATACCAAAAATCTTCTGTAATGGGTTCTTTTTCTTTTCGCCCCCTTGCGCGCTGGGGTCCAGCGAAGGCGGGAGAGTTCCCTGTCCGGTTGCGTTCGGCGGCCTGTTCGGATCATAGGCGGTTACGGGCTTTCCCTGTGCATCCGTTTGAGGTTGTTTAGGCTGATCCCCACCAAAGATGTGAGATAGCCATGATCCTGCCGCGGAGACCGCGTTGCTACCGCCGTGCAACTCGCAGAATTGCGTCGGGGCAGACCCGGCAACGTAAACCTCCTCACGAGTCGCGGGACAGTTCGGCGTCGCCAACTCAAGAGATTCGGGATCGATCAGCACGGACTGAACACCCTCCGGCATGGCAAAATCGTTCACGTCGCGGTATGCAGGCAGGGCCGTTGCGCGGATCATGAAATCCGCCCAAACTGGCGCAGCCGCCGCTCCGCCAGTCAGGCCCAGATCTCGATTGTCGTCAAACCCGATCCAGATTACCGTCAGCAGATTCGATGTAAATCCCGCGAACCAGCCGTCTCGCGACGTTCCGGTTTTTGCCGCCGCGGGCAGCGTAAATCCCCGCGCTCGAACTGCTGCGCCTGTTCCCTTGTTTAAGACATCCTTTAAGAGACTCGTAACCAGATACGCTACACGGGGGTCCAGCACCAGGTGTGTCTGTGGCGAGAATTTTTCCACGACGGCGCCATCGGCGCTTACCACGCTGTGCAGGAATTCCGGTTCCGCGCGCACGCCGCCGTCCGCGAACGCCGTGTACCCTGCGGCGACATCAATCGCCGTCATTTCGTACGCCCCCAGAGCCACCGCCGGCGTTGCCTGGATGTTGTTGCCCAGGCCCATCTGCCGCGCAATCTGTACCACGCGGCCGTAACCTATCAGCTCAGCCACCTTCACGGTGGCGACGTTCAGCGAATTCGTGAGCGCATCGCGCACCGTCACGTGGCCCATGAACCTTTCGCCGTAATTGTTCGGCGTGTATTCCTTGCCATCGAATTCAAACGTAGTGGGTTCGTCGTCGATGGTTGTCGCGGGGGTGATCACCGGTTGCACGCCGTCCACCGCGTTGTCGAACGCTGCCGCATACACGAATGGTTTGAAGACGGAACCCGGTTGCCGGTGGGCCAGCGCGTGATTGAGCTGGCTCTGCCCGTAATCGCGACCGCCGATGACCGCCTTGATCTCGCCGGTCTTGGGATCGATGGCCACCAGCGCGATTTGCACCTGCGGCACGGGCTCGGTGCTTCCCTTCTTCGCTGCTTCGCGGCGCCACTTCTCGTACCTTTTCGCCAGCAGCAAATCCACGTTCTTCACTCCGGAATCGACGGCCGCAACCGCGGCGCGTTGCAGCGCCGGATCGAGCGTCGTGTAAACGCGGAAGTTCTGGCTCAGCAATTCGTTTTCGGAAAATTTATCGAGCAGGTGGTCCTTGACCATGTCCACGAAGTACGGCGCTTCGCTTCCCGATCCCGCGGTGTGCACGATCTTCAGCGGCGCGTGCTTGGCCGCCTCCAGCTCTTCCTCGGTGATGTATTTGTTTTCCAGCATCTGCGTCAGCACACGGTCGCGCGCTTGCGCTCCGCGTTCCGGATGCCGGTCCGCCGAAGAATAGTAATTTGGCGCCCGAATGATCCCGGCAAGGTAGGCGCACTCCCCGAGCGAGAGCTGCCGCATGTCCTTTCCGAAATACGCTACGCTGGCCTCCGAGAATCCCCGAATTCCAAAACTCCCGCGATTCCCCAGGTACACTTCATTCGCATACAATTCGAAAATTTGCTCTTTGTTGAAGCGCTGCTCCAGTTCCGCAGAAATCATCGCTTCCGCGACCTTGCGCTGCCATTTCCGCTCCGTCGAGAGGAAAAACGTGCGCGCCACCTGCATTGTGATCGTGCTCGCTCCCTGGTAGTGCGAAGAACTGTGCCGGATGTCCGCCCAGGCCGCTCCGACGATTCGAATGAAGTCAAAGCCCCCGTGATCGAAAAATCGCTTGTCTTCCGCGGAAAGAATCGCGTGCACCAGCTCCGGCGGCAAATCGTCATACCTGACGGGCCGCCGCTTCTCGCGGGCGCTGTCGAATAAATTGGTAATCAGCTCAGGCTCGATCTGGGCCGTCTCGAGGTTGGCCCCACCCGAGAGAGGCCGAATCCCCCGAATCGATTTTCCACTGAACTGCACCGCCAGGGCATTAGAACCTCCGAAATAGGAAAGCTTCGAAGGCCGGATGTCCACCGTATTTCCCTGCACGGTGTACTGCCCCAGCGCGTTGTCGTCAACCTCGGGACGGTAGCCGATGCGCGTCAAGTACGTGGTGAGATCCTCCGCGCTCCACGTTTGTCCTACGGATATGTATTCGGGTGCGGAAAAAATCTGGGTAGTGTTTTGAAACACCTTTCCGGAAAGTCGCGCGTCGATCATGCGCGAATACTTGATGTAGTAAAAGGTGAAAATACCGCCCGCGACGAGAAAACCGGCGAACACGATCCCCAGGATCGTCAGCCCTAATTTGGACGTGAAAAACCCTTTTCCAATTCGAATGCGCAAACGATGGCTCCCGGGGCTGAGCTTTTATTGTCTCGCAATACCCATCACATAGAAAGACGGAGTTTCCAGCCGAGTCGTTGCCTTGGCAACTTCGGTCAACTCCGCGCCTACATGATGGATTTGTTCTCGCTGGTTGGCGAAAAATGGAGTTCTGTGCTGTAAAAAAAGAGATCGACGGGAACTGTGTAGTCCAGCGAAATCCTGACCATCGACGGATTGGCCGTCACCTTGATGTCTTCGCGCTTTGCCGGAATGTCCAGGTCCTGCACTACCTTGAATATGTTGTCGCGAATTTGTTCTTCCGTGTAGCGGTTGACCACCGCAAACCGCGCCTGTTCTTGCATCTTGTCCGACAGCTGATACTCGGAGACGTAAGCCGGGACAATTTTGAACGCAGAGTAGATCGCTAGCAGGAAAATGACGGTAAAAAGTATGGCTTTGAACCTGCCTGCGCCTCTCTCTGATGCCCGATCCTTCCTTGCTTTGTTTGCCGCGATGCGTTCGGATTCCACAGAAGTCTTCTCCGGGAGCGCCCCCCGCCGCAGCCCATTCACCAGGCACCGCGGAGCGATTCAGCCCCTCTTTTTCAAAGCTAGCACTGTGCTCTTGGCGTGTCGAGACGTTGCCGCCTCGTGTGTTCCCGGAAAGCCACGGGCAGGAGAGAACATTTCGTTCGGGATTTGCCGGCTCTATCCGGCACTTTCAGGAGAGTGTCTCTTGGGGCCGTTTCGTTGCCGCCTCAGTTTCAGTACGCCCGCGCAAAAATCGCTCGCTCCGACGCTGGCTTCCCGCAATAAACACACGCGCCGGACCCGCTTCCGCGCGCATTCCCTTCGCCTAGTGTTTGATCGATCGGAATGCACCGCATCGTCGCCCGCGTTTCTTCCTTGATTTTGGCCTCGCAGTCCGCGCTGCCGCACCACCCCGAATACGCAAAGCCCATTTCAACCGCTTTCTTCAACTCGTCATACGTCTTCGCGTCATGCGTGTTGGCTTTGCGGAAAGCGAGCGCCTTTTCGCGCAGCGCTTGCTGAATATCTACGAGCAATTTTTCGATCGTTTGCTGCATTCCCGCTAGCGGCGCGCTGACCTTCCCCTCTCTGCCAGGCCGGTCGCGCCTCGCCAGCACTGCCGCTTGCTTGGCCACATCCTTCGGCCCCAATTCCACGCGCAGCGGAACCCCGCGCATCTCCCAATCGTTGAATTTCCACCCCGGACTCGTCCCTTCGCGTTCGTCCAGAGTCACTCGCACGTTGGCGGTAACAAGTTCCGCTTTTAATTTTCGTGCCGCTTCCAACACCGAGCTCTTCTCCTCGTCGGTCTTGTATATCGGCACGATCACCGTTTGGTACGGCGCCAGCTTTGGCGGCAGCACCAGCCCCTGATCGTCTCCGTGCACCATGATGATCGCGCCAATCACGCGCGTCGAGAGTCCCCACGATGTTGTCCAGCAATGCTGTAACTGTCCGCCCTGGTCGAGATACCGTACCTCGAACGCCTGGGCAAAATTCTGGCCCAGGAAATGCGATGTCGCGGACTGCAGCGCTTTTCCATCGCCCATCATTCCTTCGATCGAGTACGTGACATCCGCTCCCGCAAACTTCTCCGCGTCCGATTTTTTCCCGGGAATCACGGGAATCGCCGCATCGTTCACCGCAAAATCGGTGTAGATATCGAGCATCTGCCGCGTTTCGGTTTCCGCCTCTTCTCGTGTCGCGTGCGCCGTGTGCCCCTCCTGCCAGTAAAACTCCAGTGTGCGCAGAAACAGTTTCGTCCGCAGTTCCCAGCGCACCACGCTGTTCCACTGGTTCATCAGCACCGGCAAATCGCGATAAGACTGGATCCATTTCGACCACATGTGCCCGATGATCGTTTCCGAAGTCGGCCGGATCACCAGAGGCTCTGCCAATTTCTCGCCTCCGCCGATCGTCACCACCGCCAGCTCCGGCGAGAATCCTTCGACGTGGTGTTTTTCCTTATCGATGAAGCTACGCGGAATCAGCAGCGGAAACGCCACGTTCTGGTGGCCCGTGGCCTTGAAACGCCTGTCCAGCGCCGCCTGCATGTTTTCCCAAAGCGCCCAGCCGTACGGCCTTACGATCATGCAGCCGCGCACCGGCGCATAGTCGGCCAGCTGCGCCTTTAGAACGAGCTGGTTGTACCACTCGGAAAAATCTTGTGCGCGTGTCGGCAGCTTTTCTTCGGCCATGCGGCGGTCTGTCCGTTCCCCTAAGAAACAATAATTTCGTCCAGGTAAACTCAAAAGCGTATCGGACGCGTCGCAGCGTGTCAACGAACACCCTCATCGTGGCCTGTTGTGGTGCCTCAAAGCATGGGCGCTAGCAAAGACGGTTTTCGCCAGCGATTTCCCAATTGTCTTGTGAACTCTGATACGGCGATGATTACCTGCGCGACGCCAGACCCTGCGATCACGCTTCGAGCCCGCCGGAATCGTGGTACAACGATTCGGATGGCCCGATTGACCGAGATGCAACCCGAAACTTCAACAACAAGCGTTGGCCAGAACGAGCAAGCCGCGGCAATCGTCCCGATTTCCGGCTGGCGGGAATATGTAAACGCGTTTCTCGCAGCTCAAATATCGGCGTTAACTCGTTACTACGACCGGCTGATCCAGTGGCTGCCGCGCGAAGGCGACACGGGCTGTCTTCTCGCGGCGATTGACGCCCCTCGAAAAGAAACCGTAGGCAAAGACGAGGACTTTCCCGATTTGACTCACGAGCGCGACAAGCGCACCGCGATTCTGATCAATGGCACCTTCAATCACGATTTCGATATTCAGGCGCTCCTGCTGCAGCTGAAAGCTAAGCTCGCGCGTACCTCGCGCCTTGTCGTGGTTCTCTACAATCCCTATCTGCGCTGGGCTTACTACCTGACGAACCGCCTGGGAATCCGGAAAGGCGACTTACCTAGCACCTTTGTTACGCGCGTCGATCTCGAAAACATCGCAAAGGTCGCGGGCTTCGAAATTGTGCGCCAGCGGCTGGCGGTTTATTGTCCGTTCCGATTGCTGGGGCTCGGCACCGCTATCAATCGCGTGATGCCCCTCGTTCCGCTCGCGCGATGGCTGAGTCTGACCTCAATCGTGGTTATGCGGCCCCTTGTCCCGTCGTCGCAGCAAGGAGTCTCGTGCGTCATTCCGGCGCGCAACGAACGCGGAAATATTGAGAACGCGCTTAAGCGCTTTCCCGACCTGGGCCGCGAGGCGGAAATTATTTTCGTTGAAGGTCACTCCACTGACGGCACTTGGGAAGAAATTCTGCGTGTCTCCACCGTCTATCGCGACCAGTTCCGGATTTTGGCCGTACAGCAGACGGGCAAAGGCAAGGCTGACGCCGTGAGACTCGGGTTTTCTCATGCACGGGAAGACCTGCTTGTAATTCTGGATGCGGACCTCACCATGCCGCCGGAGATGCTTTCGCGCTTCAGCTTTGCATACGACCAGGGTCATGGCGATTTCATTAACGGGTCGCGTCTCGTCTATCCGATGGAAGGCGCGGCCATGCGCTTCTTGAATCGCATGGGTAATGTTTTCTTCGCAAAATTGCTAAGCGCGGTGTTGGATGTCAGGTTGGGCGATTCCCTGTGCGGCACGAAGCTCCTCACGCGGCATGATTACGATCGAATGGTTGCGTGGCGCAAGGATTTTGGCGAATTCGATCCGTTCGGCGATTTCGAGTTGCTCTTTCCGGCGGCGGAACTCGGGCTGGAGATTGTGGATGTGCCGGTTCGTTATCTCGCTCGAACCTACGGCGAGACGAATATTCAGCGTTTCCGGCATGGCTTGCAGCTCTTGAAGATGACCTGGGTAGGCCTCGTGCGGATCAAGATGGGAATTAGAAAGAAAAGGCAGGCCCGCTAAGCTGAGGCTCGCAAATCAGTCTCCGGCCAGAATTTCCCGGGAACACAGCAGATCGACATAACCCGCGCGTTTCGTTGCGACTTCGATTGCTTGATCATCCGAAGCCAGCCTCGTCGTGGCGCGGGTCAGGATGTGAAGTTGATAGCCCTGGGAACGGAAAAAACCGAGCAGCGCTCTGGGTTCAAAGCCAAGCTCGCGCATGGCGTCGGGAGCGTACTCTAAGGCGACGGACATGCCTGGAAATCTGCCGAGTGTTTGACGCATGCCTTCGCACACCGCAAGTTCGTAGCCTTGCACATCGATTTTAATGAACGAGATGTTCTGCAAATTTCTTTTCGCAATGAACTGATCTACGCTGGTCACTGCGACTGTCGTGATCTTCTCCCCGGCAGGCCTTGAAGCTTTGAACTGTTCTGTGACGATGCGATGATCGGCCGAGTGCTCTTCGTTGTGCCAGAGTTCGAGTGAGCCCTCGGCGCTGCCCACTGCCATATTGAAAATTTCCACGGCGTCTTCAAGATTTTCCTTGCGGATAACTTCAGCGAGCGTCGTAAAGCTGGCGAGATCCGGCTCGAAGGCATAGATTTTCGCGGGCGGTTTGCGCGCTTCGGCAAATACGCGCGCGGTGTAGCCGATATTCGCGCCGATATCGAGAATATCCCCAGAGGAAAAGAGTTCAGGGCTTCGTTTCACGAGCGCCCAAAAAGGGTCCTCGTACCAGCGCTTGTAAAGGAAATAGGAAGAAAGAAACGCGTGGCGCGCGCCCGGGAGTTCGAAAATCTTCGCGGCACGCGCCAGATTATAAGCGCGGGTGAAAAGATTTCCGGAGGACTTGTCGTTCATTTGAATCGTCGCCTTCGTTTGACAGCGCTAGCCTGATTTCGACTGCACAATTAGCCGGTTTTCTCCAGCACGAGCAAAACTCGCAACGCGGCGAACCGGCGCCAGAGCGGCATCGTCGCTCGCTCAAGTCTCGAAAGCGCGGGATAAATAAATCCCGGCAAGAAATTCATGGACTTGAATCCGCCGCTCAGAAGATAAGCAAACAGGCAGAACGGCTCAAGCGTCGCGAGTTTGAACTCCGGCAACGACTCTACGGTGCTGGAACGATAGCGCGAGCCGAAGAGGAGGTAGGGAATTGCCTGGTTGCCGTCGAATGCCATCTTTTCGGAGTGGGCCGCGGGCGTCTTCGGACTCCACGGAGTTTCCGAAAGGTCGCAGCGCTCCTGATGCAGAAAACGAAAGATCAGGTACGAAAACGGCGTGATCCACGGCTCGACCAGAATTGCCCGGCCTCCGGGAGCCAGCACCCTCGCGGCTTCGTGCAGAAAGTTCATGGGCGCTTCAAGATGATGCAGCATATCTAGTCCGAAAATATTCGACACACTCGCGTTTCGGAACGGAAGCTGCTGGGCGTCGGCGATGGCATCGAGCCAGGGACACCAGACGAGATCGGTGGAGAGGACTTCCGGCGCAAGTTGCTTGAAAAACCCGGGACCGGCGCCCACTTCAATGCAGATTCCTTCTGGTTTGCGGTGGGATATCAAGCGCGCAAAGAATTCGTCGCTGTAGACACGCCGCAGCGTGGGTTTTCGATCCCAAACGCGGCGGTGCCGCAGAAGTTGTTCCTGAGCCTGCGTGTCGATGGTCACGGTTTGTTTTTTGATTGTACTGAGTTCGGCGAAGCTGGGCTTGAGAAGCTCGCGAAAATGTTTCGACGGGTAACTAATGGTGTTGCGGATACCTTCAGACAGGTCTTAACCCTTCTGAACTTTGATACGCTGATCTGACTGTGGATTCATCACTAAAATCGCAAGAAGCCTGGGAAGCCGAGCCGGAATCGCTCCATGTGAATGGATCGCACGGAACAACGGGCCCTGAGCAGTCGGTCGGCCGGCGGCATGTCGCGCTTCTCGCGGTGCTGCTTGCGGTGGCCACGGCGGGGGTCTACGCGCCGGCGATGCGCAACGGTTTCGTGAATTTGGACGATCCGGATTATGTAACGCGGAATCCCTACGTTCTGCACGGCCTGACCTGGACGGATATCAAGTGGGCGCTTGGATCGAATTATCCCTCCTCGAATTGGCATCCGCTCACGTGGATTTCGCACATGACGGACGTGCAGCTCTATGGATTGCATCCCGCCGGGCATCACTTCTCCAACGTGGCGCTTCACATTCTGGCTGTTGTGCTGCTGTTTCTCCTGTTTGAGCGGGCAACAGGACTGCCTCTACGAAGCGCTGCTGTGGCTGCGCTCTTCGCCGTCCAGCCCCTCAACGTGGAAGCCGTGGCGTGGATCTCGGAGCGCAAGTCGGTTCTGTGCGTTTTATTTTTTCTGCTCGGCATCGTCGCCTACGGCTGGTACTTGAAAAAGCCAAGCGTGTGGCGCTATTTCCTGCTCGCCGTTTGCTTCGCGCTTGGAATTACGGCAAAGGTCATGGTCATTCCCTTTCCGTTTGCGTTGCTCCTGCTGGATTATTGGCCATTGGCCCGCCTGCCGGGAACGGATGCGCAAGGAAAACCGCGCGCGTTTTTCCCCGCGCTCGGCGCTCTCATCCTAGAAAAAATTCCCTTATTCGTGATGGCCGCGGCCGGCGCGGCCGTGACCGTCTATGTGCACTCCCGCGAACGCGCTCTGACCGCCGCAATGCCATTCAGTTGGCGATTCAAGAATGCGATTTTTTCTTACATGGCCTATCTGGGAAAAGCCGTTTGGCCGGTTCGGTTAGCGCCTTTTTATCCGCATCCAGAGAACACTCTAACGTGGACGGCGGTGGGGCTCGCCGCGCTCGTTCTGGCGGCGATCAGCGTGAAGGTTTGGCGAATGCGCGCGCGCAAATATCTCGTGATGGGCTGGCTCTGGTACCTCGGAACGATGTTTCCGATGATCGGATTTGTACAGACCGGACGGCAAGGAATGGCGGACCGCTTCATGCACATTCCGATGATGGGGCTGCTCGTTGCTATGATATGGCTGATCGGCGAAGTATCCGCCGAAAAACATTGGCAAAAGGAAATCCTCATTGCCGCTTTTTTGCTGGCCGTGGCCCCGTTCACGGCCGTCACCATCCGGCAGATTGGATTCTGGCACGATAGCTACACCCTTTTCGCGCACACTCTGGAAGCTACGCAGAACAACGGAATGGCGGAAAACAATTTCGGCGTGGCGCTGGTCGAGCGCGGCGAATCGGAACTTGCCGCGCAGCACTTCGCGGCTGCCATTCGCTTCAGTCCGGATCTGGCCTCGCCGCGCTACAATTTCGCTGTCTACCTGCAAAGGCATAATCGTTTGGCCGAGGCCGAGCGTGAGTACAAGGCAGCGCTGGCGTTATCCACGGATCAGACGGAAATTGTGCAGTCGCATAACAATCTAGGAATTCTCTATCTCTCGGAACACAACTACGCGCCGGCGCTCGTGGAGTTGAACTCAGCCCTGGCGCTGGACCCTGGACAGCAGAACAGCTACATCGGCCGCGGAACGATTGAGCTCAATACCATGAACCTGGACGCAGCCGTCGCCGACTTCACGAGAGCGGCGCAAATTGCTCCGTCGCCGATTGCCCTTTACTGGCTTGGGCAAACACTCGAACGAAAAGGCGACATGCAACGTGCCGTGCAAGCGTATGAGGCGGCTTTGCGACTCGCCCCAGGGATGGCGGAGGCGCGGGCCCGGCTCGCAGCCTTGGGAGCGAGGGTTCAGTAGCGGAGATATCCGAGAGGAACCGAATCAGTTAATCTGCGGCCTGGCAAGCGAAACTCGCCATTCTCACTTCTTGCTCGCTGAGCCTTACAGATAATCGAACCGGGTCATGAAGCCGAAATCCATGTGGAGTTGCTGGTGGCAGTGAAAGAGGGTAAGCCCGGGATTATCGGCGACGAAATCGATTTCGGCCTGCTGGTAACCACCAAGCATAAGTACGTCCTTCCAGATGCCCGCGGTGGATCTTCCGGCGATGTTAGTCAGTTCGAAGCTATGGCGATGCAGATGGATGGGATGAATGTCGTCGCTGGCGTTGCGCATGCGGAGGCGGTAACGCCGGCCGTCTTTGAGATGAAATGACGCCGGCGCGGTTTTGCCGGATATCGACGAAGGGGCGTGGGGAAAAGCGACGCCATTGATGGTCCAGCGATTGAATCCTTCCTCCTCGGCGTTTTCTTTCGCGAAAGTCATATCGAAGATGTTTTCGGGCGGAACTTCCGCGGCAGTTGCATCGGGCTTGGCAAAACGCAGATAGCTCCAGCGAAAGGGCGGCGGCGCGATCCATTGTGCTTTCCCGGCACGGCCGGCGTACTCGACAACGATGCCCATGCCGTGCGTCCGATCATCGTCCGCAAGATCTCCGAGAATCCATACGCCGGGATGATTCATCTCCACGATTGCGGAAATGCGTTCGGCGGTGCCGAGCCACAAAACAGGAACGTTCAGCGGATTCGGCACGGGATTTCCATCCAATGCAACAACCTGGAACGTGTGACCGGGTAAAGCCAGGCTGCGAATTTCCGTGGCGCTTCCATTCAAAATGTGAAACAGCACGCGTTCGTTTAGTTTAACGCGGATGGGCACCCCGTGCCCAAGCATTCGGCCGTTGATGGTGAAGGAAGCGTAGCCAACTTCGTAGCCGTGCGGCATTCCTTTGGCGAGAGAGGCTTTCATAGCGGCCTCTCCCGCCTCCTGAAGAGATTTGTCGGGCGCGGAAGGCGAAAGAAAATCCTGAGCCATGTCGCCACCGCGGCTGAAGGTAGGTTCAAATTCTTTGAACGTGAGAAAAACTTCGCGGTCATACCGGCCGGGCTCATTTTTCGGTTCGATGTAAACCGGGCCGACCTGCCCGCCGTATTGGCCCGCGGACAGATTGGCACCGGCGCGATTGTGCGTGTGATAAAAACGTAACCCGGCCGGTCAGGGAACGAAGGAGATTCGGCGTTTGTCAAGAGCGGGAATGTATGGCGTGCCTTCTTCAGCCGCGCCATCCACATCAACGGAAACATGCTGGCCATGCCAGTGCAACTGCTCGGGTGTATCCGTGTGGTTGAAAATGTCGACGGTGACTTGCTGACCTTCTTTGAAACGGAGAAGTGGGCCCGGAAACTGGCCGTTGTACGTGGTTGCGGAAACGATGCGCTTGGGTGCGATTTCGATGGGCGAGGCTTTGATGTGCACAGTGTAGTCGGCGGCGGCTGAATCTCCCGGTGTGGCTGAGGACTCGCTATCTCTCCAGGTTGAAACTATTTGGGCACTGCTGCCCTTCTGAGAAACCAGACACGCGCCGACGGCGAGGCCCGCGGTCTTAATAAATTTGCGGCGCGAATCGGCAAACTCATTCATGGGATTCTTCGTATGTGACGCCGAAGTGTCGCGGGGAGTTTCGCTCCGTGCGTGGAGTGCGCTGACGACGCACTAGGCTCTGGATGCATCGACATCAAATCATGGAAGCGCAAAAGTAAAAAGCGCGGAGCCGGCAGCGACGGCGACATATTGCTTGCCGTCGATCGCAAAGGACATAGGCGAAGAATAGACGGAAGCTCCGCACTGGAAATGCCAAAGAGCTTTTCCGGTGCCGGCGTCGAGCGCGATGAAGTTGCCTTCGGCATCGCCGGTAAACACGAGGCCGCCCGCGGTGGAGAGAACGCCGGACCACGTGGGCGATGGATGCTTCCATTCCCATTTTATTTTGCCGTTATCGGGATCGATGGCGCGCAGAGCGCCCCAGAAAGGCTCGGTCTCATCGTTTGGAAAATAGGCGCTGCCGTAATAAGCGTGGCCCGCTTCGTAGGGCTGTGGGCCGGTGCTGAAAATGTCGCACTGTTCGCGCGCCGTGACATAGAAAAGCTTTGTTTGCGGGTCGTAGGTGGGGGACATCCAGTTGGTGGCGCCGGCCGCGCCGGGACAAACGCGATTCCCACCCGGTTCAGGTGAAGCGGATTTATCCGGTACGGGGCGGCCGCTGGCATCTCTCGAAGTGCTCCAGGAAACCTTGGCGAAATTGGACGCGGATATAAGTTTGCCGCTAGAGCGGTCGATAACGTAGAAAAAGCCGTTGCGATTGGCTTGCGCGATGAGTTTGCGGTCCCCGTCGTCGATCATGACGGGGACTTGCGTCGCGTCGTAGTCGTGATCGTCGTGTTGCGTGAACTGGAAATACCATTTCATCTTGCCTGTGTCCGGATCAAGCGCGAGCAATGAGTCGGAGTAAAGGTTGTCGCCAGCGCGGCCGATGCCGCGATTGCTGGGCGAAGGATTCCCTGTGGTCCAGTAGCTCGTGTTGGTGGCGGGATCGTAAGTGCCGGTGATCCAGGCGGGCGCGCCACCGATTTTCCAGGAGTCGCCTTCCCAGGTTTCGTGACCGGGCTCGCCGGGGCCGGGAACAGTATAGAAACGCCATTTGCGTTCGCCGGTGGCTGCATCGTAGGCGTCAATGAATCCGCGGATGCCGTATTCGCCGCCGGAGACGCCGACGAGGACAAGATTCTTGATGGCGAGAGGCGCAAGCGTGATGCTGTAGCCTTTCCGATAGTCGAACGCGGTCGCGTCCCACACGACATTGCCGGTTCTGGAGTCGAGCGCGATCACATGCGAGTCGAGAGTGCCGAGGAAAACTTTGTCGCCGAGAATGGCCAGGCCGCGATTGACGCGACCGCAGCAGGGGCGAATGTCGGCAGGAAGGGCGCGCTGATATTGCCAGATGGGACGACCGGTGCGAGCGTCGAGAGCGTAGGCGCGATCATCCTGGCCGGTGCCATATAGAATTCCGTCGACGACAAGCGGAGTCGTTTCAAATTTCCCGCCGGCCATGGTTTGATAGGCCCACTTGGGGACGAGCATGGACGCGTTGGCCACGGTGATTTGATCGAGCGCACTGAAGCGATGACCGGAGTAGTCGCCGGAATACATGAGCCAGTTCTGCGGCTCCTCTGCCGAATCGAGGAGACGTTGGGGCGTGACCTGGGACTGGGCGAACGGAGCGGCAAGGCTAGCGAAAGCGAAAAGCACGAGCGCAGCGTAACGTGATTGCTTCATCCGTGATGGCCTCATTGAGCACCTACGGTTAGCAGGAATGCAACGATGTCTTGCAGATCCTTGTCGCTCAACATTTTTTGGTCGTAAGCGGGCATCAGGGATTTCCGGCTCTTTTCGAGGGAACGGAGCTTCTCTTTTTCGAAGGAATGAAGCTGTTCGCGTAGATCCAGCATCTGCAAAGTGAAGTGATCCTCGTTCAGGATTACTCCGGTAAATTTCTGGCCATCGGCGGTTTCGACTTTGACGGTTTCATATTCCTGCGAAAATTCTTTCATCGCTTCGGAAAGCCCTTGAGCGAGACGGCGGCTGGGATTGCGGACCGAGTCGATTATGTACTCGATAGAGCGGGCTGACCCTGTGGTCGTTAGGTCGGGGCCGAGGCGACCGCCCTTGCCTTCCAGCATGTGGCAGCTGTAGCAGACTCCGTCGCCATAAAAGAGGGACTTGCCGTGCGCCGCGTCTCCCAAAGGTCGCGCGGGAGATTTGACCTGGACGCTGCGAATGTACGTGATGACCTGCCAGATTTCGGCTTCGGTCATGCCGACACCCTGCTGCGTCGCGCCATTCGGCGGCATGGCGGTCCCCGGTACGCCCTCGTTGATGGTGCGGAAGAGATCGGCGTCGGAATTTCCATGTCGTTTTTGCGCGCGGGTCAAATCGGGGCCGCGGCCTCCGCCACGTGCGCCGAGCCCGTGGCAGAAAGCGCAGTTGGCGCGGAATTGAGATTCGCCGAGCTTTGCTACACCCGGATCGCCGGCGAAAGGATTCTTATCCTGGGCAGGGAGCGAAGACGCGGCAATGAACAGGACTGTGGCTGCCAAAATTGTCAGCGAGAAGAGGCGACGAAGAACGATTTGCGGCCCTGAATGAAGAAACACCTTGTTATTCGATCGCTTATAGGCAGGCATAAAGAGTTGGCCTCCAGGAGCTGAGCGGAATCGCGGCCACTATACCACCCGGGGGCAGGCATGCGGTCCGGAGAAACCCGTGAAGAATTCTTGTCAAGAGGGAGAAGAGTCAAGGCGGTGGCTTCGCAGAATCGAGGCGGGCGGAGTAAGATGGTCGGTTGCTGGATGGATGGGACAATGCAATTGATAGGACTATCAAGATGACCACAGAAGCCAATGAACGGATGGAGAGGCCACTGGAAGCTGTGGACCCGCGGATTGCCGAATTACTGCGCGATGAGGCGCGGCGGCAAGCCACTGGGCTGGAGCTGATCCCGTCGGAGAACCTAGTTTCGGAAGCGGTGCTTGAGGCCATGGGTTCGATCTTCACGAACAAGTATGCGGAAGGGTATCCAGGGAAACGGTATTACGGCGGGTGCGAGTACGCGGACAAGGTCGAGCAACTGACAATCGACCGCGCGAAAGAGCTGTTTGGAGCGGAGCACGCCAACGTGCAGGCCCACTCCGGAACCTCCGCGAACATCGCAGTCTACATGACCACGCTGCAAAAAGATGACGTGGTACTGGGGATGAACCTCTCGCATGGAGGACACCTCACGCACGGTCATCCATTGAATTTTTCGGGGCGGATGTACAAGTTCATCGCTTACGGTGTTCGAAAAGAGGACGAGCGGATCGATTACGAAGAGATCGAGCGGCTGGCGAAGGAGCACAAGCCGAAAATGATCGTGGCGGGAGCGAGCGCGTATTCGAGAATCATCGAGTTCGAGCGGATTGCGAAGGCTGCGAAGGCCGCAGGAGCGCTATTTTTCGTGGATATGGCGCACATCGCGGGACTGGTTGCGGCAGGAGTTCATCCGAGCCCTGTGCCGCATGCAGACTTCGTCTCGACTACAACGCACAAGACGTTGCGAGGACCGCGAGGCGGATTGGTGCTGTGCAAAGCGGCGTTTGCCAAGGAGCTGGACAAGCTGACATTCCCGGGGACGCAGGGAGGGCCGCTGGTAAACACAATATCGGCGAAGGCCGTGTGTTTGAAGGAAGCGATGGAACCGAGCTTCAAGGATTATCAAAGGCAAGTGGTGGCCAACGCGAAAGCGCTGGCGACCGCCATTGCGAAAAGCGGGTTCCGGATCGTGACCGGTGGCACGGACAATCACTTATTCCTGGTGGAGGTGCATTCGCGAGGCATCACGGGGAATGATGCGGAAAAGGCTCTGGACCGCGCGGGAATCACGGTGAACAAGAATTCGATTCCCTTTGACCCGCTGCCTCCGATGAAGGGGGGCGGAATCCGTCTGGGAAGCCCATCGGTGACGACACGAGGCATGCGCGAGACGGAAATGGCGCAGATCGGTGGATGGATTGGAGAGATTCTTTCCCATATAGGAAGTGCGGAAACAGAGCAGAGAGTGCGCAAAGAAGTAGCCGATCTGGCGGCGCGATTCCCCATATATGAAGCGCGAGTAAGCGGGACGTCGCGCATTGAACACGCACGCGCTTAGCCTGGCTATGAAGCAAGACGTCCTTGAAGCAACGTTTGCGTTCGAGAAATGGCTCTCCGCCCAGCTTCCGATCGTCAGGCAGGTTCTCCAGCTGAAGCATCAATTCATGGCCGAGCACGCCTTCCCGTTCTTCCGTGCGACGTTCTACCGGTGGGTGCAGATTTGGCCGGAAGTGTGCAGCGAGCTTACGGAAGCCCCCAGTGTTCTAGCGGTGGGCGACTTGCACATTGAAAATTTCGGAACCTGGCGTGACCTGGAAGGGCGGCTGATCTGGGGCGTGAACGATCTGGATGAGGTCCTCCCGGCTCCGTACGTGATCGACCTTGTGAGGCTGACAACCAGCGCCTATCTGGCGATCCTTGGGGAGCATCTCTGCATGTCCCGGCGCGGAGCTGCGGATGCAATCGAAGAGGGGTACCGGGACGCCCTCGCGGCGGGAGGAAAGCCCTTCATTCTGGCCGAGGATCACCGCTGGCTGCGCATGATGGCGCTTAGCAAATTGCGCGACCCCGTTCATTTCTGGGAAAAACTCAATCATCTGCCAGCATTCACGGCGAGAGTTCCAGAGGAAGTGCGCCAACTTCTCGAAGAGTCGTTGCCGACAAAAAGCGGGTACCAGTTAAAAAAACGGGTCGCCGGACTCGGGAGTTTGGGGCATCCGAGGATTCTGGCGCTCTCCTCTTCGGGAGGGGCATTCATCGCGCGAGAAGCAAAGGCCATCCGCCCTTCGGCGTCGGCATGGCACAAGAGGGAATCTTCCGCAACGGTCTATGGACCGAAGCTTGCCGGACGCTGTTTGCGCGTACCGGATCCATTCGTGCACTTCTACTACCGATGGCTGGTAAGGCGACTTGCGCCAGACTGCTCGAGGATCGAGCTGGCGTCCCTTTCGGCAGAGAGGGATGAGGCGCGGCTGCTGTACTCCATGGGATGGGAAACCGCCAACATGCATTTCGGATCGCCGGAGGCAATTCTGCAGATTAGGCGGGACCTGGGGCAGCGAAAAGGACGGTGGCTGCATAAGGCCGCGAAAGCGATGTGCAAGGCGGCGCTGAAAGATTGGACAGAGTGGCGAAAGGGTTGGAAGAGGCTGGCGCAGCGATCCTCCAGGTAACGATCACCACCTCCGTCATCCTGCGGGCGGGCGAAGATACTTGAAAATGAGGATCAGATGAAATGGCGGGGAGTGGGCATCCTGTCCTTGCTTATCTGTTGATTACGACAGTGCGGCTGGCCCAAGACTGTCCCACGGGTCAGTAGATTCAATGAAGAAGAGCGAGTAGGTTCAATACGACTGGGATGGGGACCGTAAACGCAACACTGCTCCTCGCTGAAACGAGCACCATCACGTTGAACGCAACCAATTTAAGGGTGGCCTCGAAATGGTCGATCCAGCCAAGCCCGGCACCCAGGCGGTTCTTGTCCAATTTTCTTGCAGTTTGCGGCGAGTCTCCCGCTTCCCGGGGAGTCCTATTCCATACCTGGCCTGAGAAGGTTGGGGGCAACGAGGTGAATCCATGATGGACACGGAAGCCTTCCGCGAGTTCAAGACGGGGTTGACGCTGCTGAGAGACAATTACGCCGTTAAAGCGCTGCCGCACATGAGGCGCGCTGTGGACCTCGACAAAAACAATCCCTACTACATGTCGTACCTCGGTGTGGTGCTGGCGCGTTCCGAGCAGAAGTGGGGGGAAGCAGAACGGCTTTGTGACACGGCAGTGCGGATGAAGCGGAACCAGGCACAACTTTACTTAAACCTTGCAGAAGTCTACGCAACGGCTGGTAGGCGGGACGAAGCCGTGGAGGCGCTGCAGTCCGGATTGAAATTTGCGCGGCGGGATGTGCGACTAACGATTGCGATGAACCGGCTGGTCGAGCGCCGGGCTCCTGTCTTGGGATTCCTGGGGCGGAAGCACCTGCTGAACCGTCAGCTGGGAATAATTCGTCACAAGACGCTGCAAATGTTCGGACAAGATTAGGTTCGAGTTCTCTCCAACCCCCCAATAACAAGAAAGGGCGGATGGCTAAACGCCATCCGCCCTTTCTTGCATTCAGGATCAGCGAACTTTTAGCAGGCAGCGGCCATGGTAGCTACCAAAGCGAGTTGCGAGAGCCGTAGGCGGCCGGCTGTTGCAGGCCCATTTCCATGAGGATCTTCAAGCCGATGCCAAACATTCCGGTGGGAAGCGGATCCCTGCGCACGACCTCCGCCAGGTACTCGCGGTTCATCGACATGGGATCCTGGGAGTAAGGGAGGGTGACAAAAAGGCGCATGCCAATTTCGTAGGTAGGTTCGCTGGACTGAAAGAATACACCGCTGCGGGAGACGCTAAGAGTTCCGCGAATGTCGTCGAAATGCTCCTTTTCTGGATCAGAAGGACGAATACGCATGAGCTGAGTGATTTTGCAGCGGCGGCTGCCGCGACGCTCTGTTGTCTTGGGTTTTGAAGCGGCGGTGTTACCAGTGCTGGGATTCTTTCCCATTATTTCTTGCTGAGTCTCCATGATGGCCTTGCCTCTCGCCGCTAGAACGCTACAAGCAAGAGTGTAAGGCTCGAGCAACACTAAACCTATAGTGGAAGCGTACCTGGTCACGAATAGGACGCGCAGAAGAGATGATAGTACGGAAGTACCTGGAAGGGAAGAGCGAGGGGACCAGTAGATTCTCAAGGGAGAGGAACAAGAAGGAATTAAGGGGAGAGTTCCGAAGTGAGGTTGGGAAGGGAATAAGTACCAATCTGGGACCGATGAAAAAGAGAGCGTTGGTACGATGAGTGACTAAGTTATAGGTACGATGAAGGATACGAAGGGGTTGGGCTTTGGGAAATGGCGAGGCTACGGTTTCGAAATTGCAATGATGGAACGAGTCCGGGGATGCTACCTCCTCGGAATCCGAAGCGACAGCAAAACCAAGAAAACCTGGAGGTCAGAGACCTTGAGTACTGCGACACGGCGAGTCCCCGTTTCGTTACGCAGCGGCCAAAGAAAAGAATTCCTCCGTGCTGGGAGGGAGGGAATCCTGGCCGAGGAGGAGAGCGGAGTGCTGATAAGAGCGCGCGGCAGCTCAGCGGAACGAGCACGCGTGTATATCGCGTCAGAGAGCCGCTTGATGCGCGAAGCGCTTGCGCGAATGCTGATGAAGCAGGGCGATATCGACGTGGTGGGATTGAACTCCTCGGGGCCATTTCGCGTCGAAGAACTGATCGAGGAGAGGACCGATGTCCTCCTGTTGACCTCGCGCGGGAGCCTGACAATAGATGTGCAAGTGATCCGGCAGGTGCGCTTGATGGCGCCAACGGTGAAGATTCTGATCGTGGGAATGACAGAGGACCAGACGGATTTTTTCCAATACGTGCGAGCTGGAATCAACGGGTACCTGCCGCGGGACGCCTCCTCGGAGGACGTTGTCGAAGCGATGCACGCAGTGCATCAGGGCAAGGCGGTCTGCCCGGGGTTACTATGCGCATTGTTGTTCCAGTTCTTCGAACGCGAGGCCACATCGGTACACTCGCCGAACGGGCAGCCCCGATTGGGTTTAACACGGCGCGAACAACAGATCGTCCCGCTGATTGCACAGGGGCTGACAAACAAGGAAATCGCGAATCAATTTTGCCTTTCGGAACAGACGGTCAAGAACCATCTGTATCGCATGAAGCATAAAGTAGCAGCGGAAGACCGGTTCGACATTGTGCATCTTTGCCGGACCCAGGGATTCCTCGTTTAGCGGTTCCAACAGCGCTGAGTTTTCGGCGCCCCTCCAGGAAGTTCTCGCTTTCAAAGTTGGGCAATCGCAGGAAATTCTATTCGCATCCCGCATTCTACCCGCAGGTGACATCCTTCCACGGTTTGTGCGATTCTCTTCCTCGACCAACTCGAGGAAGTGCCGATGATCAAAAAGAAATTCAAGGAACTTTCAGAAAAAGAGATTTTGGCCCTGGCCGTCGCGTCGGAGGAAGAGGACGGACGCATCTACGGCGAATTTGCGGACGCTCTGAGAGAAACCTACCCTGCGACCTCGCAGATGTTTGAAGCGATGCGCGAGGAAGAGGTAGTGCACCGGGACCGGCTGCTGGCGACTTTCCGGGAGCGTTTCGGCGACCACATTCCCTTGATTCGCCGCGAGAACGTGAAGGGCTTCCTGCAGCGCAGGCCAACCTGGCTGGTGAGGCCGCTGGGAGTGAATGTGGCGAGGAAACAAGCCAAGATTATGGAGATGGAAGCGGCGCGTTTCTACTCGAGAGCCGTGAGCCGCGTTACCGATGCGCCTACGCGGGAGCTGCTGAACAAACTGGCGGATGAAGAGAGGAAACACTCCGCGACGGCGGACGGCCTGGAAGAGAAACATTTGACTGAACCGGCCCGCGCTCAGGAGGACGAATCGCACCGCAAGCTGATTTTGCTGCAAATCGTGCAGCCAGGTTTGGCCGGTCTAATGGATGGATCGGTATCAACCCTGGCACCCCTGTTCGCGGCGGCCTTCGCTACGCACAAGAGCTGGGATGCGTTTCTAGTAGGGTTGGCGGCATCAATCGGGGCGGGCATCTCGATGGCCTTCTCCGAGGGACTTTCCGACGATGGGTCGTTGACCGGGCGAGGGTCGCCATGGCTTCGTGGCACCGTGACAGGTGCCATGACAACGGCCGGCGGAATCGGGCACACACTTCCCTTTCTAATTTCCAACTTCCATGTGGCTACACTCGTAGCGGTGATTGTTGTGGGCGTCGAACTGGCTGTGATCAGCTACATCCGGCACCGATACATGGACACTCCTTTTCTGCAGGCGGCGTTTCAAGTGATCGTGGGGGGAGTGCTGGTGTTCTTTACTGGCTACCTCATCGGCAGTTCCTAGCAACGGAAAGCCGGCCCAGCCCTCGCCCTCGGGCGCAAAAGCGACTCAAAACCCAAGCCTAAAGGATCAGTCCGCTTGAGCGGAGGCAGGAGCGGGAGTGTGCGCGTGCTTGCGAACGCCTTGCAGCCAGGACTGCAGGCGGTCCATGTAGATGTAGACGATCGGGGTGGTGAAGAGAGTGAGCATCTGGCTGACGATGAGGCCCCCAATGATGGTGATGCCAAGAGGACGGCGGAGTTCCGCGCCAACGCCATTGCCGAGGGCAAGAGGCAAAGCGCCGAAGAGGGCAGCCATGGTAGTCATGAGGATGGGACGAAAGCGGAGCAGGCACGCTTTGTAAATGGCGTCCAGCGGCGAGACTTTTTCCTCGCGTTCCACCTGAACGGCAAAATCAATCATGAGAATGGCGTTCTTCTTGACGATGCCGATGAGAAGAATGATGCCGATGAGAGCAATCATGTTGAGATCGGAACCGGCGGCTTTGATGGCGAGGATCGCGCCAATTCCGGCGGAGGGAATGGTGGAGAGAATCGTGATGGGGTGGATAAAGCTTTCATACAAGATGCCCAGCACGATGTAGACGGCGATCAGAGCGGTGATGATGAGGAATAGCTGTGAGGCGCGGGAATCCTGGTAAGCCTGGGCCGTGCCCTGGAAAGTGGCATGCACGGTGGGCGGCATGCCGATTTCGCGAGTGGCGGCCTGGATATGCTCGACAGCCGGACCGAGCGAGGCGCCGGGAGCAAGATTGAAGGAGAGAGTAATAGCCGGGAATATGCCCAGGTGGTTGACGGAAAGCGCAGTGCTGGAGGCCTCGTACTGAGCAAATGCGCTGAGGGGAACGAGCTTGCCGCCGGCGGCGGGCACGTAGATGGACTTGAGGGCATCGGGGCTCTGCTGAGCACTCGGCATGACTTCGAGGATGACGTGGTACTGGTTGAGTCCCCGATACATCGTGGAGACCTGACGCTGACCGAAGGCATCGCTGAGCGTGTTGTCGATCGTTATCATGGAGACGCCGAGACGGCTGGCGGTGTCGCGATCGATGACGATAGAACTTTGCAGTCCGTGCATCTGCTGGTCGGAGTTCACGTCCCGAAGTTCGGGAACCCGGCTCAGACGCTTCTGGAGAAGCGGGGCCCAATGAGTGAGGTCGTTGAGATTATCGGCCTGGAGAGTGTACTGGTATTGAGCGGCACTGCCATGGCCGCCCATGCTGAGGTCCTGCACGGCCTGTATATAAAGAACCGCGCCGGGAACTTTTGCGGTGGCCTTGCGCAGGCGGGCAATGACTTCGTCCACGCTGATCTTGCGTTCGCTGAGCGGCTTGAGCTGGCCGAACATCCGCGCGGTACTGCCGCCGCTTCCGCCGCCGGAGAAGGAGGCGATGGTGTCGACGGCGGGATCCTTCAGCACTATATCGGTGAAAGTGCGCATCTTTTGCGACATGGCCGCAAAGGACAGGTCCTGGTCACCTTGAATCATGCCGCTGATGCGGCCGGTATCCTGCTGAGGGAAAAAGCCGGAATTAACGTGGAAGAAGAGATAAGCACAAATCACCGCGGTGAGAAAGGTCATGCCGAGGATCAGCAATTGGCGGCGGAGGACCCATCGCAGTGAAACATCGTAGAGATGCAGAAGCCGATTAAACGACGCTTCGAAGAATTTATAGATCCAATTGTGGCGGCCGCTCTCATGCTTGAGGAATCGCGCGCACATCATGGGCGTGGTGGTAAGCGAAACGAAGAGAGACACTCCAATCGCGACGCTGAGCACAACGGCAAATTCGCGGAAGAGCCGGCCAACGATTCCCGGCATCAGCAGGATGGGAATGAAAACGGCGACCAGCGAAGTACTCATGGAGAGCACTGTGAACCCGATTTCGCTCGCGCCTTTCATGGCCGCTTCGAAGGGCTTCAATCCGTTTTCGATATGCCGGGTGATGTTTTCGATGACCACGATGGCGTCGTCAACGACGAAACCGGTGCAGATGGTCAGAGCCATGAGAGAAAGATTGTCCAGACTGTATCCGCACAGGTACATGATGCCGAAGGTGCCGATCAGGGAGAGCGGAACCGCGACACTGGGAATGATGGTGGCCCAGGTATTCCGGAGAAACGCAAAGACGACAAGGATGACGAGAATTATGGAGATGAGAAGGGTGATCTCAACGTCGTGGACAGAAGCGCGGATGGTGGTGCTTCGATCCACGGCGACATTTAAGTGAAGCGATGGAGAAATGGAAGCGCGAAGAAGTGGCAGGAGGGCCATGATGCGGTCGACGGTGTCGATCATGTTGGCGCCCGGCTGTCGGAAAATCGCGAGCAGGACGGAATTCTTTCCACCGAAGAGTCCCAGGTTCCGGGTGTCCTCCACGGAATCGACGACCTCCGCCACATCGCGCAAGCGCACGGGAGCGCCCGTATGACCAGCAATGACCAGAGGCTGATATTCGTAAGCCTTGAAGAGCTGGTCGGTATCGCTCACATCCCATGACTTGGACGAATCTGCGAGCGACCCCTTGGCTAGATTTGCATTCGCTGATTGAAGTGAAGCCCGGAGCTTCTCGAGGCTGATGCCGTAACTGTTGAGTTGATAGGGATTCGCCTCGACCCGCACTGCCGGGCGCGAGCTGCCCCACGTAAAGACCTGCCCCACACCTTCCACCTGAGCGAGTTTCTGGGCGAGTATGGAATCGGCCGCGTCATAGATTTGCGCCCGCGGAATATTTTCAGATGTCAGGGCGAGAATGAGAATGGGCGCGTCCGCAGGATTGACCTTGCGATAGTTTGGCTGGCCCGGAAGATCTGCTGGCAACTGGCTGCGAGACGCGTTGATGGCTGCCTGCACATCGCGAGCGGCAGCATTGATGTCCCGATTCAGATCAAACTGGAGGGTGATATTGGTCGAACCGAGACCGCTCGAAGAAGTCATTTGCGTAACGCCGGCGATACGGCCGAATTGGCGCTCGAGCGGGGTGGCCACGGCGGAAGCCATGGTTTCGGGGCTGGCACCGGGCAATCCAGCGCCGACTGAAATGGTCGGAAAGTCAACCTGCGGCAGAGGAGCTACTGGTAGAAACCGGAAGGCAACCACGCCAGACAGAAAAATCGCCAAGGTAATGAGAGTGGTGCCGACGGGGCGGCGGATAAAAGGCGCGGAGAAATTGGTTGAGGAAGTCATGGTCTAATCGCCGTGAGCCGGCTCCTCGATAGGATTGCCGACGTGAAATGCGAAGCGACGAGCCAGCCAATCGAAAGCCAGATAGACGACCGGCGTTGTGTAAAGCGTGAGCAGTTGGCTGAGGAGCAGGCCGCCAACAATTGTGATGCCGAGAGGCCGGCGCAACTCGGAGCCTACGCCGTTGCCGATGGCGAGCGGCAAAGCCCCGAGCAGAGCAGCCATAGTAGTCATCATGATGGGACGAAAGCGGAGTAGGCAGGCCTCGAAGATGGCGTCGAGCGGGGTCTTGCCTTCCTTGCGCTCGGCTTCGAGAGCGAAGTCAATCATCATGATGGCGTTTTTCTGGACGATTCCGATGAGAAGAATAATGCCGATGAGCGAAATGACGCTGAACTCCATGCGGAAAAGCAGGAGCGCAAGGATGGCTCCGACGCCCGCGGAAGGAAGAGTAGAAAGAATCGTGATGGGATGAATATAGCTCTCGTAGAGGACGCCGAGAACGATGTAGACCGTAACGAGGGCGGCGAGGATGAGAAGTGGTTCATTGGCGAGAGAATTGAGAAACGCAGCCGCAGTGCCCTGAAACGTGGCCTGGATACTCGGCGGCATGTTCAATTCCTCTTTGGCTTTGTTGATCGCGTTGACTGCGTCGCCGAGGGCCGCGCCAGGCGCAAGATTGAATGACACGGTTACGACCGGAAACTGTCCCTGGTGATTGATCGCCAGGGCTGTGGCGCCGGGCTCGAAGCGCGTGAATGCGCTGAGCGGAATCTGAGGATTTGGCGCGGCGGTAATTGATTGCTGCTGAGCGTTCGAGATATTGGCAGTGGAACCGGAGGAAGCCTGCAGGCCGGCGGAGGATGACCGTACATAGATACTCTTAAGAGCGTCCGGGTTTTGCTGGAACTGAGGATCCACTTCGAGTACGACGCGATACTGATTGAGTTGCGTGAAGATGGTGGAGACCTGCCGCTGACCGAAAGCGTCGTAGAGGGTGTTGTCAATATCCGCCGGGAGAATTCCGAGGCGCGAAGCGGTGTCACGGTCGATAACTAGCGTGGCCAAGAGTCCCTGGTTTAGTTCGTCGCTCGCGACGTCGCGGACTACGGGAAGCGAACGCAACTTGTCCATAAAACGAGGCGTCCAGTAAGCAAGCTCCTTGGCGTCAACGTCTTCAAGGCTGTATTGGAATTCCGTGCGGCTAACGCGATCCTCGACCGTTAGATCCTGAACGGGCTGCATGAAGAGCGAGATCCCATCTACCTTTGCGAGCTCGGGCTGCAGGCGGCGAATGACGTCGGATGCGCTGATTTTGCGCTCCGCGAGAGGCTTGAGATTGATTTGAATGCGGCCAGTGTTAAGCGTTGTGTTCGTGCCATCGATCCCGATGAAGGAGGAGAGACTCTCGACTGCGGGATCCTTGAGGATCACATCGGTGAGGACCTGCTGGTGCTGGGCCATGCCGGCAAAAGAAATGTTTTGCGCGGCTTCCGAGATGCCCAGGATGAGTCCTGTGTCCTGCACGGGGAAAAAGCCTTTGGGAACGTAAATATAGAGGAGGATGGTGCTGACCAGAGTGCCGAATGTAACGAGGAGAGTGATCTTCCGGTATTGAAGGACAAATCTCAGAGTGCGGCCGTAAAAGGCAATGATGGAATTGAAGGCGTGTTCGGATTTGCGATAGAACCAGCCCTGGTCCTCCTCTTTCTGATGACGAAGGAGCTTGGCGCACATCATGGGAGTGAGCGTGAGCGAAACGAAAGCGGAAATCAGAATGGTGATGGCCAGAGTGATGGCAAATTCTCGGAAAAGCCGCCCGACGATATCGCCCATGAAAAGAAGAGGGATGAGCACGGCGATGAGAGAAACCGTGAGAGAGATGATCGTGAAGCCGATTTGATCGGAGCCTTTGAGAGCCGCCTGAAGCGGGGAATCTCCCGCCTCGATATAGCGGGCGATGTTCTCGATCATGACGATGGCGTCATCGACGACGAACCCCGTCGAGATGGTGAGCGCCATCAGTGAAAGGTTGTTGAGGGTGTACCCGCAAAGATACATAACGCCGAACGTGCCCACGATGGATAAAGGCACGGCCAGTGCGGGAATCACGGTGGCCCGAATGCTGCGCAAGAAAAGAAAGATGACCATCACGACCAGGGCGATGGTCAGCATCAATGTGAACTGGACGTCTTCCACGGAAGCGCGAATCGTGCTGGTTCGGTCCGTGAGAATCGTGATCTTCACCGAGGCAGGGAGAGAAGCCGAAAGCTGAGGCAGCAGCTTTTTCACGCGATCCACGACCGAGATGATGTTCGCGCCCGGTTGCCGTTGAATATTCAGAATGACTGCCGGGTTCTTATCCGCCCAGGCGGCTTGCTTGACGTTTTCCGTGCCGTCGAAAGTCGTGGCGACATCGGAAAGACGAACCGGTGCTCCCTTACGATAAGCGACGATGATGGGGCCGTAACTGTCGCTGGAGATAAGCTGATCGTTGGCGCCGATGGTATAGGCCTGATGAGCGCCGTCGAAGGTGCCTTTGGCTTGATCCACGTTTGCCGCGCTCAACGCAGTTCGCAAGTCCTCCAGACTCAGGCCATAGGAAGCGAGCGCCGTCGGATTAGCCTGGATGCGTACTGCCGGTCGCTGGCCGCCGCTGATACTCACGAGACCGACACCGGGCAGCTGGGAAATTTTCTGCGCAAGCGTGGTGTCCGTAAGATCTTCGACCTTGGAAAGCGGAAGCGAATCGGACGTAAGCGAGAGGGTGAGAATGGGGGCATCGGCGGGATTGATCTTGCTGTAGATTGGCGGGTTGGGGAGCCCTTGAGGGAGAAGATTGGAAGCGCTGTTGATGGAGGCCTGAACCTCTTGTTCGGCGATGTCAATATTGAGATCGAGGTTGAACTGGAGAGTGAGGATGGAGCTGCCGAAGGAGCTCGTCGAGGTCATTTGGTTCAGACCGGGAATCTGGCCGAACTGCCGCTCGAGAGGAGCCGTGACGGAAGAGGCCATTACTTCCGGGCTGGCACCGGGATAAAAGGTTTGAATCTGAATGGTGGGGTAATCAACCTGAGGAAGCGCGGACACCGGTAGCTGGCGGTAGGCGACAAAACCCACCAGCAGCACACCAAACATGAGAAGAGTAGTAGCAACTGGCCGCAGAATGAACGGCCGGGAAGGGCTCATCGAGTCTTCCCTCCGGCGCGACTCCCGGCGGGATTGTTGGTTGGCGTGCTGTCTTGCGCAGCGGGCTGTCCTGCCGCACCGCGCGCGGAACCTGTTGGAGCAGTGCTTGTCAGCACCTTGCTGCCGTCCTGAAGCTTGTCCTGGCCATCAATCACCACCACATCCCCGCCGTTCAACCCCGCGCTGATCCCAACGTTATTTCCGGTCGTTTGCGCAATCGTGACCGTACGAATATTCGCCGTATCGCCCCCAGAGACTGCGTAGACATAGGTGCCTTGGGGCCCGCGCTGAATCGCGGCTGCGGGAACGATGACGAGATTCCGCCGGATATCGACAAGCATGTGCACATTGACGAACTGATTCGGGAAAAGGACGTTGTCCTCGTTCGAAAAGATGGATTTGAGCTTGTAAGTCCCCGTGGTGGGGTCAATCTGATTGTCGATGGTGGCGAGCTTGCCGTCAGCGATCTTCGTCACGTCATCGCGGTCAAAAGCCTCCACGGGAAGCTGGCCGCCGCCACGCAGTTTCACGAGGACCTGCTGAAGTTGATCCTGGGGCAGAGTGAAGATCACGGAAATCGGCTGAAGCTGCGTGATCACAAGCAGCCCGGAGGTGTCCGAAGCGTGGACGATGTTGCCGATATCAACAAGACGGAGTCCAACGCGGCCGCTGATGGGCGCCACAATATGCGCGTATGCGAGCTGCAATTTCGCGTTGTCGATGGTGGCCTGATCCGCTTTAAGCGCTCCATGATATTGCCCGACCTGAGCCTGCTGCGTATCCACCTGCTGCTTTGGAACGACGCCTTCGTTATAAAGAAGCTGATAGCGCTCGAAGTCGACTTGCACGTCGTGCAGCTGAGCCTGATCCTTCGCAAGCTGGCCTTCGGCTTGCTCCAGCATGACCTGATATGGGCGCGGATCAATTTCGATGAGCGCATCGCCCTGATGCACAAACTGTCCCTCGGTGAAGTTCACTTTGACAATTTGACCATCAACCCGGCTGCGGACCGTGACGGTATTGAACGCAGTGACCGTGCCGAGACCGATCAGATAAACGGGTAGATCGCCCTTCTGCGCCGTGGCAACGACAACGGGAACAGTGAACCCGGCTCCTCCCGGACCTCCTCTGCCCTTTCCGCTCGGGCCCGCGGCCGCTTTCCCTTCTGCCTCACTCGTGGAATGGGCCCCGCGGTAGTACCAGATGCCAAGGACGACCGCGCCCAGAATTACGATCCAGAGCCACCAGCGGCTCTTGGCATGCTGTGCCGCCGAAGAATCGCGCGCGCCCGGTTCGGGAAGCTCTATGGAGTTAAGATGGCCCATCCGTTCTCTCCTATCGACAAAAACAGTATTGCGAGTGAGTCTGCCGGGGCAAGACAGCTGCGGGTGTGCGTCCTGTGCTCCCCGCCAAACCTTATGAGCCTACCGGAAAAATCAGCCTGCGCATATATAGGACGGATTTTGGGAGAAATTGGTTACCGCGCCGTGGTCAGGAAGCGGACCGGTAAGCGAGCGCAAGAATTGGCTGCAATAATCTCCAGTGGGGCTAATTGAGCTTGCAAATAATTTTGATGAGCGGCGGGGCTGACGAACGTTTACACTATCCCGCTCCAGAGACTTAAGACTGAGATAGCACAGGCAAGTATTCTAGAAAAGGCAGGTGAAGCGAGAAATGGTAAAGGGCATATTGGTTGGGATTTTGCTGGGGATAGTGCTGGTGGCATGCGGCGGATATTTCTATTTCTCAACGGGCCGTGCCCCGGTTGCGGTGACAGACCCGCCGATGCCGTTCGAGAAGAAATTCGCGCACATGGCTCTGGACGCTCACATTGCAAAACAGCCAGCTCCGAATTCGCCCGTTGTTGCGGATGAGAAGAGCTATCTAAGCGGCGCGGAGGTCTACAAGCAGAACTGCGCGGTGTGTCATGGTCTGCCTGACCAGCCAAAGACGTCCATAGCCCAAGGCATGTACCCACCGCCTCCGCAGCTTTTCCATGGAACTGGCGTGACTGACGATCCGGTAGCCGAAACTTACTGGAAGGCCGAGAATGGAATTCGGCTGACGGGAATGCCGGGCTTCAAGGGTCGTCTCACGGAAACACAAATCTGGGAAGTAAGCGTGTTGGTAGCGAACGCGGACAAGGTGCCCGCCTCGGTAAAAGCGGCGTTGGCGAACCTTCCGGCGGCTCAAGCATCCGCGCCTCCAAACGCAACTCCCGCCTCTCCAAGCGCCGCGCCTTCGAAGACAAAACCATAATCCGCGCTTTGTTTCTTATCTCTTTTCCGAACGCCGACTAAGCGCGAGACCCTCTCTTGCTCCGAATCCAGCGTTCTCACGCCTGGCGGCCTGGCAGCGAATGAACCTGCTCGACTTTTCTTAGTTCCGGGAAGCGCCACGCCCAGATCGCAGTCACGACGAGAGTGCCAATGCCGCCTAACACGACGGCGGGTATGGTTCCGAGCCATTGCGCGGTCAGCCCGGATTCGAATTCGCCCAACTCGTTGGAAGCTCCGATGAAAACCATGTCCACGGCATTGACGCGGCCGCGCATCTCGTCCGGTGTGGCCACCTGAATAAGAATGGCTCGGACAATCACGCTGACCATATCCGTAGCGCCAACGAAAAACAGCGCAGCCAGGGAAAGCGCGAAACTGTGAGAAAGCCCGAA
This sequence comes from Candidatus Acidiferrum sp., assembly GCA_035310525.1. Classification (GTDB taxonomy): domain Bacteria; phylum Acidobacteriota; class Terriglobia; order Acidiferrales; family UBA7541; genus Acidiferrum. The sequence continues at coordinate 163,688 of DATGED010000018.1, forward strand.
GAGAATAGTGAAGAACCCGAATCCGGCCACGCACCACAGCATGATGAGGCCCGCTTTGCGGCGAAGCGGCCGGTGAGCGAGGAAGATAGCCATGGCCGCCGCGCCCACTCCCGGGGCTGTCCGCAACAGTCCGAGCCCCCACGGCCCAGTAAATAAAATCTCTCGGGCGTAGACGGGCAGGAGGGCGACTGCACCGCCGAGGAACACGGCAAATAGATCCAACGAGATGGAGCCTAAAACGACTTTCTCGCGCCAGATGTAGCGAAGCCCCGCCGAAACGGAAGTCCTGTTCGCCGGTTCCCGCACGCGGTATTTTTCTTGCGTTTTCATCTTCAGTGTACAAACCACCGCCACAATCGTCATGGCCAGAGCCAGCGCGTAGACAGCTGCGGGACCGCCGGCTGCTGCATAAATGATTCCGCCCAACGCTGGCCCAAGAATCGCTGCGCCTTGAAACAAGGTGGAAGCCCAAGCCACCGCATTCGGAAACACTTCCTCCGGCACCAATTGAGGAACCAGCGCGCGGCTCACGGGAGCGTTGAATGCGCGCGCAATGCCCAGAGCAACCAACACAATAAAAATGAAAAAAACCGAACTGCCTCTCCGCGTCGCTGTCAGAAGCAACAATCCAAAACACAACCCATACCCGAGGTAGCAGAACACGATCAGCTTCCGGCGATCGTAACGGTCGGCAGCGTGGCCAGACACGAGGAACAACAGAATTCCCGGCAGGAACTGCACCAGGCCCACGAGCCCGAGATCGAGCGGCCTATTGGTCATCTCATAAACCTGCCAGCCGACCGCCACCGATTGCATTTCCATGGCCAGCACCATGCAAAAACGGGCCGATTGGAAAAGGACAAAGTCGGGATAGCGGAATGCGACGCGGCCCGCCAATGCGGAGTTTTCGGGTTCAACCATAGCGAACTACTCTGCCACAAAAATAAAATGCGAACGACTCAGGTTTTCCAAGGAAGAGTGCGGGACGATTACAGTTTCGCAGGCGCGGGATCGGCGTTCGTTCCGGCTGGGTTGCCGGCGTCTGTTTGTGCCCGTTTGCGGACTCCCCAGTAGGCCAGCGAGATGAGCAGCAGAAACGGCGCAAAAGCTGGAACGGTGTATTGCAATCCGTCCACATAAAATGTGCTTGCTGCGATGCCCAAAAGAGCGGCGATGCCGAGCACGTCCGAATAGGGAGAGAAACGCAGGCGCATGGGCAGCCGTGACGAACGCTCGGGGCCTAGAGCCCGCCGAAACGCGATATGTGTCACAAGTATGACGATCCAGACGAAAAACATACCCGCGACCGCTACGCCATAAAGCATTAGGAAAGCCCGGCTCGGTGCGAAAATCGCCAGGAGAATTGCTGCCGCCATTCCGGCGGTGGAGACCGCAAGTGCGCGCCGCGGAACGCCGTTGCCACTGAGCTTGCCCAGCCAGAGCGGAGCGTAGCGGCCTCTCGAAAGCGAGAAGAGCATCCGCGTTGTGAGATACAAGTTCGTGTTGGCGCTCGAGAGCGCGGCCGTGATCACAACAAGATTCATGATGCCCGCCGCGAAGGGAATCCCGACAGCGGAAAGCGCTCGGACAAACGGACTTCCCGTCAGCCCGCCCCCGGTCTGATTCCAGGGCGTCATAGCCAACATGATGCTGATGGCGAGAACGTAGAAGCCGATCAGACGGAACACAATGGTGCGCATGGCGCGAGGAATGGACTCTGCAGGGTTCTGGGCTTCGCCTGCGGTTACGGCGATGACTTCTATCCCCATGTAGCTCGTTATGGCCAGTGTGAGCGCAAGCCAGACACCTTTCCAACCGAAGGGAAGGAAGCCGCCGTGCGCCGTGAGATTGGAGAGTCCGATCGCGGGGCCACGCCCGAGCCCGAAAATGATGGCCACGCCCAAGACGATGAAGACAATGATCGCCACCACCTTGATCAGCGCGAACCAGTATTCGAACTCGCCGAAGCGGCCCACTTGCAGTGTGTTGACGGCAACCAGGCAAGTTGACACAAAGGCCACCCAGAACCACTGCGGAACCGCGGGAAACCAGAATGCAAAATAGATCGCCACAGCGGTGACTTCCGCGCCGATCGCAATGATCTGCACCACGGCGTAGGTAGCGCGAACGGAGAAGCCTGCCCAGGAACTGAGATAGGTTTGCGCGTACACGCCAAACGAACCCGCCACTGGCTGCACCACCGCCATTTCCGCAAGCGAGTACGCGACAATCATGGCAATGACCGCGCCAATTATGTAAGTGACGATGACGCCCGGGCCTGCCAGCCGGATCGTCACGGTGCTGCCGAGAAAAAGCCCGACGCCAATGGCCCCGCCGATGGCCAGCATGGTGAGCTGTCGCTGTGTGAGCCTGCGGCGCAGCTCTTCGCTTTCGGGAGCAAGAACGGCGGCATCGCCGCTTGGAGATTCTGTGGCGGACGCGGGGAGCGACTCGGAGTTTTCAGCCATGCTTGTTTAGATCGAGCAAGGCGTTGCCAAACCTGTGAATCTCACCAAACGTATTGTAATGAACCAGCGACGCACGGACGACGCCAGTCTGCATCGGCACACCCAGCCGCTTCATAAGGCGCGGAGCGTACATGTGGCCATCGCGAATGCCAATTCCAGCTCGAGCCATTGCTTCTGTCACCGCGGCTGGCGTGGTCTTCGGCAGAGTGAAGCAGAATGTCGGCACGCGCTGGTGTAGCAGGTCTTTGCTCGTTAACCCATAGACTTGCGCTTCGCATTCCCGCAGGACTCGCAACATTTCAAGTGACAGAGTTTCTTCATAGGATTGAATCTGCTGCATGGCCGCCGCAAGTTTGGCCCGCCTCGAACCCTTGCTTGATCCTTCGCCTCCCGGCCCTTGCGTGCCGAGAGACTCCAGATAGGAAATGGCAGCATCCATGCCGGCGACATTCTCATAGATAAAAGTGCCGGCCTCGATTTTTCCAGGCGGCTCGTCCGGAATGAAATCCTCCCGAAACGTTGGCAGTTTTTGCAGCAGTTCGCGGCGCCCCCAGAGAAAACCCATATGCGGCCCGAATATTTTGTAGCCGGAGCACACCAGGTAGTCGCAATCAAAAGCTTGCACGTCGATGCGGGCGTGAGGAGCGTAGTGAACGCAGTCGAGGAACATTTCCGCGCCAAGGCCGTGCGCGATTCCGGCAGCCGCAGCGACGTCCACGATCGAGCCAAGCGCATTTGAGGCGACGGTACAGGCCACCACCCGAGTCCTGGCAGACACCAAGGGTTTCAGATCGTCCGCGTGCAGGTTGCCGTCATCGCGCATCCTCCACCAGCGAATGGCAGCGCCCATTTTCTCTAATGCGAGCCAGGTGGCGATATTGGCCTCATGATCCACGTCCGTGATGATGATTTCGTTGCGCTCGCTGAGAGTCTGTCCGATCGCAAGGCTTACCAGACGAATGAACGAAGTGGCGTTCATGCCAAACGCGATTTCGCTGGAGTCGCGGGCGTTCAGGAAACCCGCGACGCTCTGGCGCGCCCGCGCAATCGTGGAATCGACTTCCTGGCTTTTCGCGTAGCGCCCCCCGCGTTGCACGTTGCATTCGAGGAGATGGTGATTGACGGCATCAATGACCACTTGAGGAACCTGCGCGCCGGCGGCGTTGTCAAAAAAAGTAAATGCCGGCATTCGATGCAGCGCCGGAAAAGATGCGCGAATGGCTTCGACCGGAAACTTCGGGTGAGTGCCAGGGAGGGCTTCCCTCCGGGCGACACTCTGCGATTTGGCTTGCAAGCGCTTGCTCCTGGGTGAATCCAAACTTTCGTTAGAGGAGGCGAGTGAAAGGAACAAAGCGAACGCTACACTCTGCTCGGAGCGGGTGTCAAGTGCGCGTTTTCCGCGATGTTTTGCGTCCTAGCGGGCTAGAATATGCCGCGCTCATTCTCGAGGGAGCCATGGATCGATAGCATGAATAGAGCCATTGCGGACTTGTATTCGGCCCTCCGCCTCAATTTTCGTGGAGACCTGTTGCGGTCTGCCGACGGCGAATACGTTGATGCGAGTCGCATCTGGAATGGATTGGCAGCTCGCAAACCAGCTTTGATCGCGCGCTGCGCCGACGTTGCGGACATTCAGTTCGCCGTTCGATGCGCTTCGGCGGCGGGGATTCTGACGGCGATTCGTTGCGGAGGACACAGCCTTGCTGGGTTTGGCACTTGCGACGATGGGCTCGTGATCGATCTAACCCGCATGAGGGCGGTTCACATCGACGAGCGGAATCGGCGCGCGCGATTCGAAGGTGGCTGCCTTCTGGGCAACATAGACATTGCAACGCAAAAGGCTGGCCTGGCTTTTCCATCGGGTGTGGTGTCGCATACGGGAGCCGCAGGGCTTGTCTTAGGTGGCGGAACTGGCTGGCTGAATCGGTTGTGCGGCCTGTCCTGCGACAATGTCGTGGGCTTCACTGTGGTTCTAGCGGATGGATCGCTCGTCCGTGCAAATGCCCGCGAAAATCCTGATTTATTTTGGGCCCTGCGCGGCGGCGGAGGAAATTTTGGTGTCGTGACAGAGTTCGAGGTAAATCTCCATCCAGTAACTTCCGTTCTCTTCGGCTCCGGATATTGCTTTGGAGAAGATATTCCTTCCCTCCTGCGGCATTGGCGGGACTTCATGCCCACCGCCCCGGATAACCTGCGGTGGGGAATTTCCCTCACGATTGCTCCACACACGGAAAACATTCCTGAGCGCTGGCGCGGGCGTACGGCGGCGAGCCAGTCAATGGTCTGGATTGGCGATCCGGAAAAGGGCCGCCCTCACGTGGACCGGGCACTTTCTCTCTGCAATCCGGTGGCGGTTAGCAGGCGTGAGCTATCGTTTCTGGAGTTACAAACAATGGCGGACGAGGAGTTTCCCCACGGTCGCAGGTATTACACCAAGTCCGGATACTTGAAATCTCTGGGCGAACAGGATCTTCAGCGAATGATGGAAAGCCTGACGACAATTCCCTCCCCTGCCAGCCAAATCGAACTCGCCTACCTGGGCGGTGCCGCGGCGCGCGTTGCAGCAAGCGAGACAGCCTTTGGCGATCGTAGTTCCCCGTTTATCGTAAACCTTCTGGGAAACTGGTCCGAGCCTCAAGCCGACGCCGCGAATGTCGCATGGATCCGCAAACTATTTGCTGAATTGCGGCCTTCCATGACCCCCGGCGTGTACGTGAACTTCATGAGCGGTGATGAGCAGGATCGCGTGCCGGAGGCATATCGTGAACGCTGGGACCGGCTAGTCGAGATTAAGACGCACTATGACCCGGGCAATTTTTTCCGTTTGAACCAAAATGTAAAGCCGCGGAAATAAACGCACATCCTAGAGCGCTTGAAGTCTTGCAGACACAGGTTCAGGCCGCTGTTTCGTCGCGCGCGACTGCGTAGGAACTCAGCGTGCGCATATAATTGACCCTTTCGAAGGCCGCCGGATTCGCCGCGGAGCGATAACTCATGCTGCCCCGCATTTGGTGGATGGACTCGTATTCGTGCTCTTCCATCCAGCGCAAGAGATCGGCAAGAACGGAAGTGGCGTGACGAACCCCCTTCTGCAAAAGGGCGGAAGTCATCATGGCGACTTTTGCGCCCGCCATGATGGACTTTATGACGTCTTCCGCGGTGTGAACGCCGCCGGTGATGGCAAGGTCAGACTGCACACGCCCATACATGATGGCAACCCAGTGAAGACGAAGGAGGAGTTCCTGCGAGTCGCTGAGAGCGAGCCGAGGAATGATTTCCGATTGTTCGATGTCGAAATCAGGCTGGTAAAAACGATTGAAGAGAACAAGCGTGTCTGCGCCTGCTAGGTTGAGTTGCCCGGCGAGATTGGCCGGAGCCGTCAAGAAGTGGGATAGCTTGACGGCAAGAGGGATTCGCAGCGAGCTCTTCAGCGCGCGGACGAGCTCGCAGTAGTCGTTTTCGACCTGAGCGGAAGTGAGCAACGGGTCGCTAACGAGGGAATAGAGGTTCAACTCGATCGCGTCGCAGCCTGCTTGTTGCAGGTCGCGCGCGTACTGAAGCCATCCCCCGCGCGAAGTGCCATTCAAACTGGCGATAACCGGAATCGAAACTGCCAATTTCGCTTTACGAATCAGCTCGAGATAGCCGGCAGGGCCAAGATTGTAGTTGCTCAGAACCGGCAAATAGCTGAGGGCCTCGCCGAAACTCTCCGTGCCGCGGGTCAGGTCGCGCTGAAGATGTTCGCCTTCCTCATGGAACTGTTCCTCGAATATGGAAGGCAGAACCACCGCGGAGATCCCGCTGTCTTCGGCTGCTCGAATATTGGAAATCGAATCCCATAAGGGTGAAGACGAAGCGACGATTGGATTCCTCAGCGTCAATCCAAGATAGGTCGTGGCGAGTTGCATCACTTCCCTCCAACCGGCTGGGGTTCGCTCGATGCCACGGGCGGGCCACTGAGGGTCTGCGCGGGGGCTGCGCCGTTGCGCCCCGGCATCGCGGCTCGCGCTTCGTAGATTTCCCATCGTCGAGCAACGTCATTCTCCGCCGATTGCAAGAGGACGCGCGCCCTTTCTGGATCGCTACGGGCAAGCATGGAATAACGCGCTTCCGCATAAACATAATCCCGAAGAGGAACCGAGGGGGCCTTCGAATCGAGCTGAAAGGGGTTTGCCCCTTGGTGCTGCAAGCGAGGATCGTAGCGGAAGAGCGGCCAGTAGCCTGAAAGCACCGCGGCCTTCTGCTGTTTCAAGCCGTTGGCCATGTCGTAGCCGTGGGCGATGCAATGGCTGTACGCGATAATGAGCGACGGGCCACAAAAGGACTCTGCTTCTTGAAATGCCTTGAGGGTGTGCGTGTCGTTGCCGCCCATGGCAACACGGGCTACGTAGACATCGCCGTAGCTGATGGCCTCGAGCGCCAGGTCCTTCTTTGCCGCGGATTTGCCGCCGGCAGCAAACTTGGCAACCGCGCCGCGAGGAGTGGCCTTGGACATCTGCCCGCCAGTATTTGAATAAACTTCCGTGTCCAGGACGAGAATGTTGACGTTGGCGCCGGAGCTGAGCACGTGATCCAGGCCGCCAAACCCTATGTCATAAGCCCAGCCATCGCCGCCGACAATCCAGAGGCTTTTCTCGACGAGCGAATCGCAACCATCAAGAAGAGCGCGCGCTTCCTTCGAAGAAGCACCTGCCAATGACTGCTTTAGGGTGTTGACGCGTTCTCTCTGGGCCGCAATGCCTGCATCCGTCGCTTGATCGGCGGAAAGAATTTCCTGAGCTAGCCCTGCTCCAATTTGGTCCTTCAGACGCGATACGAGCTCCCGTGCATATTCCGCTTGCTTATCAAGCGCCAGACGCATGCCGAGACCAAACTCGGCATTATCTTCAAATAGGGAGTTCGACCAAGCCGGGCCTCTGCCGTCCAGATTCTTGGTGTAGGGCGTAGTGGGTAGATTTCCGCCGTAAATCGAGGAACAACCGGTCGCATTCGCGATGACAGCTCTGTCGCCAAAGAGTTGCGTCAGGAGTTTGATGTAAGGCGTCTCTCCGCAGCCGGCGCAGGCGCCCGAAAACTCGAAGAGGGGCTCGAGAAGTTGCGCGTTCTTTACCTGCGTGTGGGAGATAAGGTCACGATTCAGCTCGGGCAACGAAAGGAAGAATTCCCAGTTTGCGCTTTCGTTTGTCCGAAGCGGAGGCTGGGAGGCCATGTTGATGGCCTTGTGTTTTGCTTCGCTCTTGCTCTTGACCGGGCATGCTTCGACGCACAGGCGGCATCCCGTGCAGTCCTCGGGAGAGACTTGCAACGTATACTTCAGCGCCTCAAATTCGCGCCAACGAGGCTTGGCGGACTTGAAGCTCGCCGGAGCCCCGGCAAGCAACGAGGAATCGTAGACCTTTGCGCGGATCACGGAATGCGGACACACGAGAACGCACTTTCCGCACTGAATGCATAGTGAATCGTCCCACACGGGAATTTCGAGGGCGATGTTGCGCTTGTCCCACTTTGAGGTGCCAGTCGGGAATGTGCCGTCTGGCGGCAGGGCGCTGACAGGCAAGCCGTCGCCGTGCCCGGAGATCATCGCGGCAAGGACATCCCGGACGAACGAGGGTGCGCGCGAAGAAACAGGAGGGAGGATATTGAAACTGCTCGAAGCGTGTTCCGGGACGTGCACTTCGTGGAGATTGGCCAGAGTTGCTTCCACAGCCGCAAAATTCTTTTGTACGACCGCTTCGCCAAGTTTTCCGTACGATTTCTTAATGGAAGACTTGATCGCTGCAATGGCATCTTCGCGGGGGAGCACGCCGCTGATGGCAAAGAAGCAGGTCTGCATGATGGTATTCATGCGAGAGCCCATTCCCGTTTCGCGCGCCACGGCATAGCCGTCCACGACAAAAAACTTTAGCCGTTTCGCGATGATCTGTTCCTGCACGCGCAGCGGCAGGCGCTCCCAAACCGTTTGCGCGTCAAAGGGCGAGTTGAGGAGGAAGACCGCCCCGGGTTCAGCGGCTTCGAGCACATCCATTCGTTCGAGGAAGTTGAATTGGTGGCATGCGACAAAATTCGCCTTGTTGATCAGATACGAGGAGCGAATAGGCTGCGGGCCAAACCGAAGGTGTGAGACCGTCACGGAGCCGGATTTCTTCGAATCGTAAACGAAATAGCCCTGCACGAAATCTGACGTTTCCTCGCCAATAATCTTGATGGAATTTTTGTTCGCTCCGACTGTTCCGTCCGAGCCCAAGCCGTAGAAAATTGCCCGAGTGCCCTGTGGATTCTCCGCCGAGAACGCCGGATCGTATTCGAGACTGGTGAAGGAGACGTCGTCCTTGATACCGATCGTGAAATGATTTCGAGGACGCTCTTTCTTTAATTCATCGAATACCGCCTTGGCCATGGCCGGGGTGAATTCTTTGGAGGAAAGTCCATACCGGCCGCCGAAAATCCGCGGCCGGGCGCGGAGCGGAACGTGCGCGCCGGGTGCGGGATCGAACGCCTCTGAAATGGCGGTGGCAACGTCCTGGTAGAGGGGCTCCCCGATTGCTCCCGGCTCCTTCGTGCGGTCGAGCACGGCAATTGCGCGCGTGCTCGCGGGAAGTGCGGAAAGAAAAGCGTCCACGGCAAAAGGCCGGTACAACCGCACCTTCAGCAGGCCGACTTTTTCTCCCGAAGCCTGCAAGCTCTCGATGGTCTCTTCCACCGTGCTCGCGCCGGAGCCCATCAGGACAATCACCCTCTCGGGGTCGGGAGCTCCCATGTATTCGAAGAGGTGGTAGGAACGGCCGGTGCGCTCCGCAAACCGGTCCATCACTTGCTGAACTATGGCGGGACAAGCGGAATAGAAAGGATTCGCCGCCTCGCGCGCCTGAAAGAAAACATCCGGATTCTGTGCGGTTCCGCGCAGAACAGGCCTTTCAGGAGTCAACGCCCGGTCACGGTATTCGCGGATCCGCGATTCATCCATCATCGAACTCAAGTCGGCGTCCGAGAGCGAGGCGATCTTTGAGATTTCATGCGAAGTGCGAAACCCATCAAAGAAGTGCAGGAAGGGTATGCGCGATTCAAGCGTGGCGGTGTGGGCAACCAGGGCCATGTCCTGGGCTTCTTGGACGGAATTTGAAGCAAGGAGAGCAAAGCCGGTGGAACGCGCGGCCATGACGTCGCTGTGATCACCAAAGATGGAGAGGGCGTGCGTGGCGATGGTCCGTGCAGCCACGTGGATGACGGCGGGTGTCAGTTCCCCCGCGATCTTGTACATGTTGGGGATCATCAAGAGCAAGCCTTGCGACGCCGTAAAGGTCGTTGCCAGAGCTCCGGCCTGAATCGCGCCATGCAGCGCGCCCGCCGCGCCCGCCTCGCTTTGTAGCTCCGCGACGCGGGGCACCGTTCCCCAAATGTTCGCTCGCCCTTCGTGAGACCACTGGTCGGCCCATTCGCCCATAGGCGACGCCGGGGTAATAGGGTAGATCGCTATGACCTCATTCAATCGGTAGGCAACGGAGGCTGCGGCCTCGTTTCCGTCAACTATCACCCTCTGGGGAACGCCGATTCCTGTCATTGCTCTGAGATCCTTTGGACTCAAACAAGCCTATTTCGCACTTTAGCCTTAAGACGGGGCGCTCGGACATGAGGCACATCACCGGGGAGTGTGACGGAGATCACACGTCTGGCGGTGCGGAAGGGTTGGTAATAAAACCCTTATCGGGAAAGGATTTCGGCCAGTTTGAGGAGTTCCAGATCGAGAGTTTTACGCTTGCCCACGATGTCCGCCAAAGGTGTAGCCGCGATTCCGCCTTGGATGAGGCTTACAAGCACGCCGAACTTCCCTCTTGCTAGACACTCGGTGGCCGCCGCTCCAAATCGAGTAGCCAGCAGCCTGTCGAACGCGCCTGGCGTGCCACCCCGTTGCACGTGACCCAGTTTCACGACGCGCAGGTCGAACCCGATTCGTTCGCGATGTTCCTTGAAATAATTCGACAGCCCTTCCGCGTTGTATTTTGAACCTTCTGCCACGACGACGGTCGCGTGGGTCTTGCCGTGCTCAGAGGCCTGGCGGAGTTCGGTGGCGATGAATTCAGGGTCCGTTTCAGCTTCGGGGAGGACGATGCACTCCGCTCCCCCGGCGATGCCGGAAATCAACGCGAGGTAGCCGCAGTTGCGGCCCATGACTTCCACCAGAAAGGCCCGTTCATGCGAAGCCGCCGTTACCTTGATTCGATCGATGGATTCGAGTGCCACATTCAGCGCAGTGTCTACTCCAATCGTCATTTCAGAGCCGAAAAGATCGTTGTCAATCGTCGAGGCAATGCCAACCACGGGGAAGCCCCGTTGGGAAAGAGCGAATGCTCCCTCTTGTGAGCCATCCCCGCCGATGACGACAAGTGCATCAACTTCGCGCGCACGAAGAAATCGCACGCTCTTGACTTGCGCTTCTTCCGTTTTGAAAGCCGGACATCGCGTGCTGCCGAGAATCGTTCCGCCGCGCTGGATGATTCCGCTTACGTCCCGTGATCCCAGTGGTACGAACTCGTCGTTCATCAGGCCCGCGTAACCGTGGCGCACGCCGAAGACCTTCCAGCCTAGATTGACCCCCGTTCGAACGACCGACCGGATTGCGGCGTTAATCCCCGGGGCATCCCCGCCGCTCGTCACAACCGCAATTTGTTTCATCAAGGGGTCACCGAAAAGTCTGCGCTCAAGCCTTAGTCAGCCGGCAAAGCCTCGAGGGGATACCGACGGGCCCCTCGTTTCTCATGCTTTCCAGAACGCATTGGGCGAGATAGGCATGTCACAGACTTGGTCTGCCTCTGAAAGGATTTGCCAACCTCCGAGGTCTGCGCACGTAATCTCGATCGACGCCAGTCGTCAAAGCTACGCGGCCGCTTGATGTATGAACTGTCCGGGGCTCTCCTGCGCATTTTTCAAGCGAATTTCCAGGAACTTCCCGTTAATGCATGCCGTGGCGTTGGAAGGATCAATTTCGACGGGAAGCTCGACTTCCCGGAACATGATCTCTTCCTCACGAGCCGGAGTTCCGCGCATCCCTTCGGCCGATTGTAGCCTGGATTTCGGTTTGCCGCAGATTGTCATCCGGCGGGGAGCAACCCAAATGTTGATCGTCCCTTCGTGAAAATGAGACGCGTCCACGCTCACCCAGAGACCGCCGTCAACAACCATTCTTCCAATGCAAACTGGCTTCAATAACGCCGCTTCGGCTTGACGCCAGTCTTCCTCTTCGAGCGCTCCGGTACCACGCTTCTCAAAAATCTCAAAAGCGCGACGCGCGATAGCCGCGTGCACCCTTCGCGCTTGTTCCTCCGCCGCGACCACTGAAATGTTCAGCTTTTCTCCAGCCCTCGAATGTCTTACCGCTCCGGTTAGCTTCATGATGTACCACCCTTGCACCTGTCCACCTGACAGACGCCTTATTTTCCTGTCGGAGGACGTCCGCCCGATATGATATCTGTCACCTCCTCTGGTGATCCTCAGCACATTCGGGCACTTCGCCGCACTGCGTTTCATCTAACGGTGCGGGTGAGTTCCTGCCGCAAGCTGTAGCGAGAAGACGCCAGCCCTCCTTATCGTGCGGCCCAATTGGCAAGGTCAATCCAAATGAAAGCGGTTCGAGTGTGGTGCCTTCTTTGCGGCATCTAAGTGACCGGCAGACAATTGGTGTGAAACTGGCGCTAGGATCGTTTTCCGAATAACAATTGAATGAAGTGTGGCGGATGAGCCTGTAAGCCGGAATCTTCGGGCGCCTTTTTGATTTTGATAGCTTCCGTAGAATCAACAAATGAGGTCGGTCAAAGACGGCAGTTTTGCCAGCTTCGGCAGGTTTTATGTCACACTTATGGCACAGTTTTCGCAAGGGCGATATGATTTGTGAAGAGGATCGCAATGACAACCGAGCGAATCGAGATTGACCCAACGATTATGATGGGGAAACCGGTGATTCGAGGAACGCGAATCACCGTCGAGCTGATCCTACGTAAACTCGCTGAGGGCACAAGCGAGGTTGATCTGCTGAAAGATTATCCGCACCTCACAACGGAAGACGTCCGCGCTGCGGTGGCCTACGGTGCGGCAAGCGTCGCGCACGAGGAAGTGGTCCTGCTCCCGAACGAGCCACTCGCGAGCAAATCCTAACGCATGAACTTCGTGGCCGACGAGAGCTGTGCCAGGCCTGTAATCCAGGCGTTGCGCGTAGCGGGTCACGACGTCGTTGCCATCGCCGAAATTGCGAGGGGTGCGACCGATGACCAGGTGCTGGAACGTGCGCTGACAGAGAAGCGGGTGCTCATCACAGAGGACCGCGATTTCGGCGAATTGGTTTACGCACGCGGTCGTTCAACAGCTGGTGTAATCCTGGTGAGGTTTCCCAGCCGAGCCCGCCGTGCCAAATGCGCAACAGTAATTGAGGCGGTGTCAAGGTTAGGTTCGCGCCTGCGAGCAGCCTTCACCGTAGTGGAGCCCGGACGAGTGCGCATAAGTAGCAGACCGTGATCTTCGGTACTGCAAACCATTGAAAAATAGCGGGCGAGCCTGTAAGCCGGATTCTGTGCGGCTCGCCGCTTCTTGGAAGAAGCAGCGTCCCGCGGCGATCATTCCTCTAGGCCGTGATTCGCACCACGGCTCCAGCAGCCTACCCGAGGGTTGCTCTCTGCGATGGATTGCTCCACCACAAAGGAAGAACGTTCTTTGCAAGGCCCACCGCAAAGCGGTGGACTTCGCAATCGTTCTCGGCGAGCCGGGCCGGCTCTCCCCTCCTATTTGGCCTTGCACCACGCGGGGTTTTCCGTGCCTCCGATGTCGCCATCGGAGCGGTGGGCTCTTACCCCACCTTTTCACCCTTGCCAAACTGAGCGAGCATTTCGAAGACGTCCTTCAGGTTTTCCTGCAGGATGCCACCGTGCTTCTCTCGGCCGGCGGTATGTTCTCTGTGGCACTTTCCGTGAACCGTGGCACAGGCTTCAGCCTGTGCTTCTTTCTTCGTCCCACGCTTCCGCGTGCGACGCAAGCACAAGCAACCCGCACAGACTCAAGTCTGTGCCACCGCACCCCTGGCGTTACCAGGCGCGTTGCCCTATTTCGTCACCGGCTCTTGCGAGCCTACGACGACGGTGTCCGGACTTTCCTCCCGTCCTCGGTCATCTCCGGCCTCGCAAGAGGCCGGCATAAGACCGGGACCAGCGATCACCCGGCTCACCCGCCAATTACATTATAACCCATGGGCACAGGATGTGACGTCACGCGACCCGGCAGGCGACTCTAGCTGTCACAGCCAGACGACGCAAGAGTTGTTGTTTCTAGCGAGCAGGCCTAGAATCTCGCAAATGCGGTCCCGCGAAGCAAAAGACTTTCTGGTTCTGCAAACATCCGAACAAGCGTCTTTGGAGGGGTTGCCTCTATCCGATCTTGAGAAGCGGATGATGTATTTCACGGAACGAGGAGGCGCGCTTGAAGACCCAGCGGCGCTGCACGATGAATTCGAAGCGCAATACAATACCGCCGAGTTCGAAAAAAAGATTTCACGACTGATGAGGCTTGCCTACAAAAGGCTCAAGAAGAAAGACCCGAAACAAGCACTTCAGTGGACCACAGCCATCCGCACCCTCCGTAAAGGGGATCATTACATTCTTGTGCTTGCGGGCGACGCAGGGGGTGGAGGCCTGTTTGCAAACTGGAGGATTGCCCTTGCCGTGCTTCTGCCCGTCGGCTTGGTCTTCTTTTGTATTTATGCTCTACCCCGCTTCCTGCCAGGCCCGAGTCCCTTAGCGCTCAGAATCGGACAGTTGGTGTTTCTAACTCTATTGATCGCGGCCGTCTTTTTTCCAAGAGCCTTTGCACCCGCTGGTAAATTTTTCGGCAGATGCCTCGATTGGGTAATCGGCGCTGATAAGGATGGAGATGTCGAGACGTAGCTAAGCTCGCTTCTAAATACCGAGGAGCTTTTCGAATTCGGGCTCAGTGAGGATCGTGACGCCCAGCTCTTTCGCTTTGTCGTATTTCGATCCAGGATCGCTTCCCACCACTACGTAATCAGTCTTCTTGCTAACCGAGCCCGAAACTTTTCCGCCATTCTGTTGCACCAATTCGCCGGCCTCTTCGCGGGAACGATTGGCCAGGCCACCCGTGAAAACGAAGGACTTGCCCGCAAACTTCTGGCTTTTGACTTTGCGTTTTTCGGCGGTGGGATGCACGCCAACTTTATTCAACTTTTTAATAAGCTGGCGATTCGCGGGCTCGGAAAAGAACTCAACAATTGAAGCCGCAACCTTTGGGCCGACTTCATGCACAGCCTCAAGCTGCTCTTCCTTCGCGGCGGCCAACTCTTCCAGGGAGGAAAAATGTTCCGCGAGCAACTGGCCCGTTCTCTCGCCAACAGAAAATATGCCCAACGCGTAAATTAAGCGCGCCAGACTGCTCAACTTGCTCCCCTCTATCTCCGCGAGCAAGTTCTGCGCCGACTTCTCCGCCATTCGCTCCAAGCCAGCGACTTGGCCCTCCTTCAGGGTGTAGAGATCGGCGACGTCTTTCACGAGACCTTTGTCCACCAGTTGATCGACGATTTTGTCGCCGAGGCCGTCGATATTCATCGCGTGCCGGCTCGCATAATGCAACAGCGACTCCTTCCTCTTCGCCGGGCACGCGGCGTTCACACACCGGTAGGCCACCTCCCCTTCCACGTGATGTATCGCGCTGTGACATTCCGGGCAGTGCTTGGGCATGCGGAAGGGCTTGCGGTTCTTCCCTTCCTTGACGACTTTCAGGACATGCGGAATCACTTCGCCTGCGCGCTCGATCAGAACGGTGTCGCCAATTTGCAGCCCGAGCCGTGCAACCTCGTCCATATTGTGGAGTGTGGAACGGCTGACAGTGACGCCTCCCACCTGCACCGGCTCGAGCACCGCTACCGGCGTCAGCGTCCCCGTGCGGCCCACTTGCACGAGTATGTCGTTGACTACCGTCGTCTCCTGCCGTGCCGGGTACTTATACGCAATCGCCCACCGCGGAGCTTTCGACGTGAACCCCAATTCATTTTGAATGCCCGTGGAGTTGACTTTGATCACCACGCCATCGATCTCGTAGGGCAGCTTCTCGCGTTTCGCGTCCCAATCGTCGCAATACGCGGTCACCGCGTCGATCCCGTTGCACAACTTCCAGTCATCCGAAGCGCGGAATCTCAATTGCTTTAGAGTTGCCAGGCTTTCGGAATGCTTTGCGAAGGGCACTTTCCCATCGACGAAGAGGTAGTAGGCAAAAAAGTCCAGTCGGCGCGCCGCGGTGATCGCCGGATCGAGCACGCGCACGGCTCCCGCGGCCGAATTCCGGGCATTCACGAAAATCTTCCCGCCGGTTTCTTCCTGCTGCCGGTTCAGCGCTTCAAACGCTTTGCGCGTCATCAGCACCTCCCCGCGCACTTCGAAGGCGTCGGGAAGCTTCGTCTTTTTCAAAACCGCCGCATCCACCTGCAACGGAATCGAGCGAATCGTTTTCACATTAGGAGTTACATCTTCGCCGGTTGTTCCGTCGCCGCGCGTCACGCCGCGCGTCAGAACGCCATCCTGGTACTGCAACGAAATGCTCAGGCCGTCGAACTTGTGCTCCGCGATATATTCGATTTTGTCACGGCCAATGCCCTCGCGCACGCGGCGGTCAAAATCTCGAAGGGCATCGTAGGAAAACGCGTTATCGAGGCTCAACATCGGCCGCGCATGCCGCACCGTCTGGAATCCTTCGCGCGGAGCGCCTCCCACGCGGACGGTCGGCGAATCTGGAGTGATCAGCTCCGGATGGGCGGCTTCAAGCGACTGCAATTTCTGCATCAGCTTGTCGTAGTCGGCATCCGATATTTCCGGGTCGTCCAGAATGTAATACCGGTATTCGTGGTGGCGAAGTTTCTCGCGCAGCCCTTCGATCTCTTTTTTGACGGAAGCAGGAGCGGCTTTTGCCATGAAACCCTCTGCACAAGGGATAGCTCAATTTCGCCTGACATTATATAGAATGAGTATGTCAAGAAACGAACAAGGAGCACGGCCTGTTGAATCTCGCTTATTATGGTTTGGAGTGCGGCAGCCCTGCTGCCGCTTTTTCGCGCAGCTCGCGCGTCTCCAAATTTTAAGGCTTCAATAACCCTGTCCCGAACCAAGAATGATCACCGAAATCAACAACGCCCTGGTGATTCACAACCCCAACGCCGGCAACGGCGGCCGGGGTCGCCGCGCCATGCTTGACGAAGCCCGCCGCATCTTCGCCGCCGGCGGCATCCATACAGATCTTGCCGAGACCACCGGGGCGGGGCACGCAACAGAGATCGCGCAGCAGGCAAACGCCGAAGGGCGTCATCTCGTCATCGCTTGCGGAGGCGACGGCACGCTCAACGAAGTCGTGAACGGCCTCGCGGGCCAAAGCAACGGCCATCGCGTGCCCCTCGCTCTGCTTCCCGGCGGAACGGCCAATGTGCTTGCCAAGGAACTCAATCTGCCTTGGGACATTCCAGGTGCCGCGGAAAAGCTCCTCCATGGCGAAGTACGGGATATCGCCCTGGGTCTGGCCACTCCGCTCAACAAGCCGGAAAAGAAAAAATATTTTCTGAGCGTTGCGGGGGCAGGCCCGGACGGCATGATCGTCTATTCCATCGATCTCGACCTGAAGGCCCGCGTGGGCATCCTTGCCTACTGGTGGCAGGGCGCGCGCGAAGCCTTCCGTTACAAATTCCGGCATTTTCGCGTCGCCGCCGGAGGCAAGGAAATCGATTCCTCGCTCGTCGTTGTGGGCCGCACCAAAAATTATGGCGGGCCGTTCAAAATCACCACGGACGCCGATCTCTACGAAGACCAATTCGAGCTGATGACTCTGACCACGCGCAGCGGCTTGCGCTATCTGAGCTATCTCCCCTCGCTCTGGCTGGGAAAACTTCGTGGCACCGCAGGCGTCCATTTCTGGAAAGCGAATCAAGTGCTCTGCGAAGCGCTTGGTGAACACCCGATTTATGCTCAAGTGGACGGCGAGCCGCTCGCTCGCCTTCCTGTGGAGTTCAAAATCGTGCCTCGCGCCCTGAAACTGCTTGTGCCGCGCCGCGACCTCCCTTCGAAATCCAGGGCAACCGCGAAGACGTAACCGTGGACATCGTCACTCATGGTCTGGCATCGTTCGCCATCGCGCGGGGCTTTTTCCCCCGCGCACGTAAACTAGCGGTGGTTGGCGCCGTTTTGGCCGGAACGATCGCGGACATCGACTGGTTCAGCAGCTACGTTGGCCCGTCGGCGTTTCTTGCCTGGCACTGCACATACTCGCACTCGATTCTCGCGACCGTTATCTTTTCAGTGCTCCTGATCGCGATCCCGCTCGTGGCTTTCTACTCGACTGGGCTTGGGATTGACGTGCCTGCGCTCCAGGGGGCGGCGATCCCTCAGGACAGACGTCCCGCTGAACGCCTGATTTTGCGCACACTTTTTGTGGCCCCATTCTTGCTTCTTCTCAGCGCAGCATTGCTTCACATCGTCATGGACGCCTGCCAATCCGATGGCGTAATGCTCTTCTGGCCTTTCAGTTCCGGACGTTTTGCGGCCGACTGGCTGCCCGGCATCGATCCCTGGATTCTCGCGATCCTCATTGCATGCATCGCGGTGCCCGAACTGCTCCACCTCGTCGGCTCAGAAATCGGCGCCAAAGCGAAACGGCCGCGTGGCCAGGTCGGCGCCATCATCGGTTTGGTGTTAGTCACCGGCTACACCGGCGTTCGCGCGGCGCTGCATTCCAACGTCCTCGCAGCGCTGCAATCTCGAACATTTCATGGCGAGACGCCGCGCCGCACCAGTGCTTTCCCGGAAACCCTTTCGCTTTTTACGTGGCACGCAATCGTCGAAACCGAGAGCGCGTTGGACGAAATCGAAATAAATGCCGCCTCGCCAGGAGATTTTGACCCCGATGCCAGCTTGCGCTTCTTTAAGCCCGAGCTTTCTCCTTCCCTCTCCGCGGCGCGCGGCACGATGGCAGCCAGGCGATTTCTCGCCGCTGCGCGATATCCCCGGGCCAGCGTGGAAAAAACTGAGGCAGGCTTCGCTGTCATCTTGCGTGACTTCCGCTATGCCGCGTCGCGCGAGACGACACATGAAGTTGCCGCTTACATCGAGCTTGATTTGAATAGCGGAGTCACCTCCGCGAAGTTGGTTTGGGCTCGCGATCTTCGCAAGTAATCGTTCCGGCGCTACTTCTGGTCATCGGCATGCGGACGGTGCCGGAGTATCCAACGCGAAAGCAGATAGCTCACCGCGACGAGTCCAATCACTAGGACCGCTGCTTGCAACTTGTGCGCGACAAGATAGGGCATGGCATCCGCACCGTAGCGAACTGCGAGATAGCCCACCCCAAAATAGCGAAATAGCCGGGCAAGCGTGATCGCCGAGGCAAATCCGGGAAGAGGTGCCTCAAAAACTCCGGCTGCAAACACAAAGATCTTGAAAGGCGTCGGCGGAGGCAAGAGGGCGGCAATCAGCATTCCGCCAAAGCCGTTGCGTTCGACCCAATGCCGGATGGCATGGGCACGCGCTCCCGCCTTTCGGTGAAAATAAGCTTCCCCGCCCGCGCGCGCCAGGAAGTAAAGCAGCACGCAACCCAGAACGGAACCTGAAGCGGCCATCAAGGCATAAACCGGCATTCGCGCCGGATGTTGCATGGAAAGTTCGATCAGCAGCAAATCATTGATGATGGGAAAGGAGAGCACGGAAGAATCCAGAAAGGAAATCAGAAAAAGCCCGGGCGCCCCGAGCCCGCTCGCGTAAGCCACAATTTTTTGTTTCCAGCTATTCAAATTCAAGGACACTCGCAACTCCCGCTCTCAGTCGCCGTCCGTAAGCAAGACTCCAGCTTCTTAACCGCAATTACGCAAAAAACACGGTCCCGCGAATCGGTGGACCAGTTTAACAAACTGCCTCGGCGTAATAGTGCAACGGAAGGGCCATTTCCCGCGGCTACTGAGCAAACGCGGCGCGGTCGAAATGATTCATGAAGATCTGCATCAACGCGGTTCGGTGAAGATTCGGAAGTCGCGGGATCTCGCCAATCACCCTGACGTGTCCAAACCGCTCGATTGTCTCCCGGTTCTCGCGGTTCTGATCGCCAATCAAAACGACGCCATGCACAGGCAGTTCCGCTGCGTGCAGTGCCGCCAGTGTCAACAGTGTGTGGTTGATCGTCCCGGCCGCGCTGCGCGCGGCTAAAATCACCGGGAGCTTGAACTTGACCATCAGGTCCAGCATAAATTGCTTCTGGTTGATGGGAACCAGCACGCCCCCCAGGCCCTCGACGACCAGCCAGTCATTCAACAAGCTGGTTGGCAGATTGATTCGGCCCAGATCGATTTCCACTCCGGCCCAGCGCGCCGCCAGATCCGGCGAAACCGGCGGCACAAACTTGTACACCTCGTCTAGCGTGCGGTCCGTCCCGATTCCCGCCAGCCTCATGACCGTCACGCGGTCTGATCCTTCGAGCGTCCCTGTCTGAATCGGCTTCCAGTACACCGCATCCAACGCTGCGCAAAGCAGTGAAGCCAGTGTCGTTTTTCCGACTCCGGTATCCGTGCCCGTTATAAAGAAATGATTTCTCACGCTTGTCCCGCGGCCTGATCGTGGCGGTTCCGCGCTCGAACGATCAGCTGCGCGGGCTGCTGGTGGTGGACTAAGTTTGCTTCAACGCGCTCCCTATTGTAGCGCACCACATCCATGGCAGCTATTGGAGTTGCCGCTGCCTGCGAAATGTTTCTGGCCATTGCCCCCGTCCAACCCGATAAATTCGGCTCAGTCGTAATCCACGCATGTTACCATCGCTTCGCGATTGTTTGTCGCTGGGGAATTTGGCGCGATGCCATCCTGTTAACGTCCATCTGGAGCTCTTCGGGCCTCCACGCACGCTGTCTGTCAGCCTCCAGTTCGCCCCATCGGATGCCTCCTGCAAAGTTTGACCCGCCACTCCGCTAAATGTTATAAATCAACGTTTTGTGTAGGGCCGTGCTCGTGTCTGACAGGGGCTGTCCCGGTCTCTGCTGGCGGCAGGTGGGTCGGATGCGCGTACTGGCGGCCTCGGTCCGGCCGGGGTAGCACAAATTTACGAGTTCCTGTCCCGTCTTGAGGTGGGAGCCTTTTGGAATCCGGCAAGGTATTCCCACGGCGCTAAACAGTCGGCGTTCGTCTGTAGGGTGTGCCGGAAACGAGTGTGCAGGGCGGCGGTTGACCCTGAATCCGATTTTTCATCATGGAGGATTTTTGATGCGCACCTGGCTATCAAGTGCCTGGTCCTTAAGTCGTAGCTTAGCCAAAATGAGCGCAGTGGCCGCTCTGCTGATGCTCCTCTCGGGCGCCGCAACTTCGGCGCAGGAGGCCGGAGGTGAAGCCGGTTTGAAGGTGCCCGATCTTTCTCAAGTCACTTTTCTTGGAATGGACGGCCACAAGTTGCTTCTCTTCGGCATCGTGTTTTGCGTGTTTGGACTTATTTTCGGGCTGGCCATATACAGCCGGCTCAAAAGCATGCCCGTCCATAAATCCATGCGCGACATTTCCGAACTCATCTACGAAACCTGCAAAACATACCTCTTCACTCAGGGCAAATTCCTGGTCTTTCTGTGGCTATTCATCGCTGTTGTGATTGTCCTGTATTTCGGTGTTCTCGCTCCCGTGCATCCGACCGCGGTGACTCTGCCGATCATTCTTGTCTTCAGTGTGATTGGAATGGCGGGAAGTTACGGCGTGGCTTGGTTCGGCATTCGAGTGAATACGTTCGCCAACTCGCGCACCGCTTTCGCGGCGCTCCGCGGCAAACCTTATCCGATCTATCACACGCCGCTTGAAGCCGGCATGAGCATCGGCATGATGCTCATCAGCGTCGAGCTGCTCATGATGCTTTTTATTTTGCTCTTCATCCCCGGCGACTACGCGGGACCGTGCTTCATCGGGTTCGCCATTGGCGAATCGCTCGGCGCTGCGGTGCTTCGAATCGCGGGCGGCATCTTCACGAAAATTGCCGACATCGGCTCCGACCTCATGAAAATCGTCTTTAAAATCAAGGAAGACGACGCGCGCAATCCCGGCGTTATTGCCGATTGCACCGGGGACAACGCAGGGGATTCCGTCGGACCGAGCGCGGACGGATTCGAAACCTACGGCGTCACTGGCGTCGCGCTGATCACTTTCATTCTTCTCGGAGTGAAAGATCCAAAAGTCCAGGTGCAATTGCTTGTCTGGATTTTTGTCATGCGCATCATGATGCTTGTTTCCAGCGCCGGAGCGTATTTCATCAACGGTTTAATTGCGAAAGCAAAATACGGCCGCGCGGACAAAATGAATTACGAGGCGCCACTCACTTCACTGGTGTGGATCACTTCCATCGTTTCGATTGCGCTTACCTACGTCGTCTCTTACGTGATTATTCCTAGTCTCGGCGGCGACGCCTCGCAATGGTGGAAACTGGCGACGATCATTTCCTGCGGCACTTTGGCCGGCGCGGTCATTCCGGAACTGGTGAAAGTATTTACTTCCACGGAGTCGCGCCATGTGAAGGAAGTCGTCTCCTCGGCCGAAGAAGGCGGCGCGTCTCTCGGTATTCTCTCCGGCTTCGTGGCCGGCAATTTCTCTGCCTACTACATCGGCTTGGCGATGGTTCTGCTCATGTCGATGGGCTACCTTATCAGCACGCTGAGCCTCGGCGCGTTGATGCTTGCGCCGGCGGTCTTCGCCTTTGGCCTGGTGGCCTTCGGATTCCTCGGCATGGGCCCGGTCACAATCGCCGTTGATTCCTATGGTCCCGTCACCGACAACGCGCAGTCCGTTTACGAACTTTCCCTTATAGAGCAACTGCCGGGAATCCCGCAGGAGTTGAAGAAGGACCACAACATTGATGTAAATTTCGAGCGCGCCAAGGAAATGCTCGAAGCCAATGACGGCGCCGGAAATACATTCAAGGCCACGGCCAAACCGGTTCTGATCGGCACCGCGGTCGTCGGCGCGACAACGATGATTTTCTCGATCATCATGGCGCTTACGCACGGACTTACGGAAAACGTCAACAATCTTTCGCTCCTGCATGCCCCGTTCGTTCTCGGCCTGGTCACCGGCGGCGCGATGATTTATTGGTTCACCGGCGCGAGCACGCAAGCCGTGACCACCGGCGCTTACCGGGCTGTCGAATTCATCAAAGCCAACATCCATCTGGAAGGCGCAGCTGCCGCCAGCGTGGCCGACAGCAAGAAAGTGGTCGAGATCTGTACGCAGTATGCGCAGAAAGGCATGCTCAACATTTTCATTGCGGTGTTCTTTGCCACGTTGGCCTTCGCGTTCGTCGAGCCTTTCTTTTTCATTGGATATCTTTTCTCCATCGCCATCTTTGGCCTCTATCAGGCCATCTTCATGGCTAACGCCGGCGGCGCTTGGGACAATGCCAAGAAAATCGTCGAAGTCGAGCTCAAGCAAAAGGGCACGCCGCTCCACGATGCCACGGTCATCGGCGACACGGTCGGCGATCCCTTCAAGGACACTTCTTCCGTCGCTCTCAACCCTGTCATCAAGTTCACGACTCTCTTCGGCCTGTTGGCCGTCGAGTTGGCCGTCCAGCTTACCGCCAGTCAAGGCAATGGTTTGACGCACATCCTGGCGGCCGCTTTCTTCGTCATCTCTTTTTTCTTCGTCTACCGTTCGTTCTACGGTATGCGCATCCGCGGAGCGGCAGCCTGACGGGACAAAGTCGTGAGTGGGAAATGAGTGTGGCTGGAGCGACGCGCTATATGCCTGCACTGATCTAAAGCGTATACTGTCAGCGATGGACAAGTATTCCTATCCCAATCTCCAAACGTTGCGGAAGGCGCGGCATGCGGAATCGTCGCGCTCACATGGCCAGATTGTACCGTTCGGTCCAGTTGGGGGCGGGCAGTGGACTGGACATTTTATCGGGCTGTTTATTGCGGTTGGTTTTACTTTGATGGCCCTCGTCGGCGTCCCTGAATCGCGTCCTTTTTTCGCTTTATCGCTCAGTCTCGGTACAATTCTCGGATTCGTCCTTTGGCTCTGGCATCGCTCAAGCAGCCGTTTCTAGCTACAGAAGCGCCTTCCCGCAACAAGTCTGTATTCACAGACAAATCGGCGCTAAAATCCTCGCTCATCGGAGCCGAGGTCCGAACATGAAACCACATCGTCTTTCGCTTTTGGCGGTTCTAGCGTTCACTGCTAGTCCGAGCGTCCTGCTCGGGCAGGTCGATACCAGATGGAAGATTCACGATCTCAGTCGTCCCGTTCCACCGGTCATCACCGCAGGAACCTCAAGCACCCAGGATTCGCCGGGAAATCCGCCCTCGGATGCTGTCGTTCTCTTCGACGGAAAAGATCTCTCTAAATGGCAGCAGCAGGACGGCAGCGCTGCAAAATGGAAGGTCGAAAACGGCTACGTCGAAGTCGTGCCGAAGACGGGCGAGCTTCGCACAAAGGAAGCCTTCGGCGATTGCCAGTTGCACGTCGAATTTCGAGAGCCTGTGCCTCCGCACGGAGAAAGTCAGGAGCGAGGAAACAGCGGTGTTTTCCTGATGGGCCTGTACGAAGTTCAGGTGCTCGATTCCTACGACAATAAAACCTACGCTGACGGCCAGGCGTCGGCTCTTTATGGCCAATATCCTCCGCTGGTCAATGCCGCGCGCCCACCCGGCGAATGGCAGTGGTACGACATCGTCTTCCATGGCCCGCGGTTCGATGCCGCCGGCAAGCTACTTCGCCCCGCGCGCTTTACGGTGTTTCACAACGGCGTTCTCGTCCAGGACAATGTCGAGCTCACTGGGCCAACGGCGAATGGAGTGCGTCCACCGTACAAAGTCACTCCGGAAAAATTGCCCCTTGGGTTGCAGGACCACGGCAATCCCGTCCGCTATCGCAACATCTGGATTCGCGAACTGAAGAACGAGTGAATTGGGATGGAAGACGCGGATAGAGCGCGTGGCTCCGCAGCCGCAGTGTGGTTCAAGCTGCGCTTTCTACAACCTCTGACAAACTTTAGGGGGGAATCATTATGAGTAATAGGCGCAATTTGACCGGTTGAGCTGGCGGGACTAATCAGGCGCTGATCGTTACCAGCGGGCCGCTGCGCTCTCTCGATCGGGCTCTTGCCGCGCACGTGCCCAATTTTTATTGACTTCTCGAAATGGTTCCAGTAAAAGGCTTCCTGTCCTCGCAGTACTGCACGACTGGGAACAGACACAGATTAGCGCCGCGTTTTGTCCACACAGAAAAATAGGAAAGCACGCGGTGTGCGCCGCTAAAAACTTCCCCGGTCGAGATGGAAGACGCAATAGGAGACGGAGATGAATAATCGCCATGGGATTCGGTACCACCGCATTTTCTTTGCGCTGATTGCTCTGGCCGTTTTAAGCTTTGCAGGGCCGCTTCACGCACAACAAAACTGGCTTGCTAAAGTTGGGGCTGAGACTCCAGGGATGGGCCGACAGGCACTCGCTTTTCTGCCCAACGAAATCTGGATCCACGCCGGCGACAGCGTCACCTGGACTTTCAACTCGGATGAAATTCATACAGTCTCGTTTCTGGTTGTTGGACAGAACTTTCCACCGTTCCCGGTAGGCTGCCCCGGATTTTCATTCGGCGCGGCCAGCTTCGATGGCTCGACTTGCATCACGACGCCGCCGTCCGTGAAAGGCAATCCGACTTTTACGGTGGCCTTCCCGATATCCGGGAACTACAGACTTCAGTGCCTGGTTCACAACACAATGAACGGCACAATCCATGTTCTTGATCGTTCCGCCGCGCTGCCCCATGACCAGGCGTTCTACGACCAGGAGGCCCAAGATGAGGCACGCAGCCTGCTTACCGATAACGACCACGCTATGAGTTCGGACGCTGACGGGATGGGGATGGCACATTCGGTCGATATGGTGACCGTCCGCGTGTTAGCTGCAAACAACCGTCTTGCCGCGGCAAACAAGAAATTGTCCGCTTCTTCCGGCGCGAATATGTCAGCGACCGGACACGTCACCGCGGGTGTCGGAGAAATCGTCTCAACTCCGGGCGGGGTACAAACCTCATCTCTGGTGCGCTTTGTTAAAGGGAAAATCGTGGTTCACGTAGGCGACACGGTGGAGTGGGACAACGATGATCCCGAAGAGCCGCATACCATGACCTTCGGACCAGAACCTCTGGACCTGTTTGATCCTTCCTCGAACGTGACGGTGGATCCAGACGGAGGTTTGCACGCTGTCCTGAACTCGCCGAGCGACGCCGTACACTCCGGATTTGTCTTGCAGGCACTGCCAGACCAGCCGGGCACGCCCGTGAATTCAAACCCTAACAATGCGATCGCGCTCAATCCGACGCGGTTCCGTGCGACATTCCTGGGGCCCGGCACGTACAATTACAAGTGCGCGCTGCACGATAACCTGGGGATGGTGGGCCAGGTTGTTGTACTGCCGTAGTGGCGGCTCACTGAACTTTCAGAGTTAAGCGTTCAACTTAAACGCCGCGTGAAGCGTGCTGCTGGCATCTTTGACTGAGGAGATGCAACTTGGGATAAATGCTGCCACTACCGGGCGAGGAGAACTGTCTGTGAGAGCGCTCCGGTAGATCTTCGGTAAGACGGAGAGTCTGGGGTTAGTCAGCCAGTAATCTCACACTCCGATAACTCTCCGCAGAGAAATCCATTTTCAGTTACGTCTTTTTCCCGTACACTCCCTCTTTCCGCCCCAGGAGGGACCA
The DNA here is from genome assembly GCA_035310525.1 of Candidatus Acidiferrum sp. Lineage (GTDB taxonomy): Bacteria > Acidobacteriota > Terriglobia > Acidiferrales > UBA7541 > Acidiferrum. Next base: position 189,891 of record DATGED010000018.1, read on the forward strand.
TGGAGGCTCTCGTCCGTGCCCTGTGTGTCTTCGCCGGTTTTCTATTTGCGACTGCCATTCCCGTGTACGCCCAGGACATGCCCGTCCGCGTGGAAGCCCTGAGTCTGCTAAATCACGCGAACGCCGTCAGCCGGTCGACACGCGTCCTGCCTAACCGAAAACTAGAAGTGGCGTTTCGGGCCTTCGGCCTGGACGGAACAACCCGCGACGGCACCTACAGCGTCATTTACACGGTCGACAGCGAGCGCTACGAGACACACCTTGGAGAGTACAGCGCGATCAGCATTCATCTCCCGGACAAAATTGTGCAAAATGGCTACAGACCTCCTCCGATGGAAGTTCTGGAAGTGCAATCGTTGAGCCCAATCGACGTGAACCATTTCGATCAGTCCGACGTAATCAATGCGATTACGCCGGCCACGCTGTTTGGACGCCCTGCCAAGTGCATTCAATTCGAAACCGTTGTAGGACGATCGCACCAGTCCAACGAAGTCTGTGTGGACGAAGAGCTGGGCACAATCATGAACAAGCGCATTGGCGACGAAATGGTCGAGTACACGGACTATTTTTCGTTTGAGGGCGTCTTGTTCCCGGCCCACATGCGCCACTACATCAACGGCAAGCTGCGTATGGAAATCGAGCAGAAGTTCACCGTTATCGATGGCCCGGTCGACTGGGCGGCCCTGACCCCGCCGAATGCCGTGACTATCCTCCCTTGCACGCAGTATCGCCGCCCTATCGCACAGTCGACACCGCAGCCGCCCACTGCAGGAGCCGGACCGTGGTATGACGTGCAAGTACACGCCACGATCGGAGAAAATGGGCACATTCGCAATGCGTCCGTTCTGCCCAGCGGGAGAGCCGATCTGGAACGGCAGGCCATCCAGATTGTCTCGGGATGGATTTACTCGCCGCCTACCTGCGACGGAAAACCGATTCCGGTGCACGCTACCCTAACTGTTCATTTTCCGCCGCAGTGATTGCCCCGGCTCGTGTCACGTTCCCGCTGCCCAATGGGCGATCTCATAGAAGGAGTTGGCTCGAATTTGTAATACTAATTCAGGTAGGGTGTGCCCGCTCCTTGTCTTGCCTCCTCACGTCAATTATCCTCGTTAGGCCCGATGCGGCGATGCTTCTAGTTCAGGGCACATGGTTTATCGCTCCGCGTGCCCTCAAATACCGTCCGCAAATGAAACAAAATCCCTAGTTCGAGCGTTTTACAGAGTTAGGTCAAATCAAATACCGTCCCGAAGGGACAGAATCTCGAGGGGTAATGATGATCACGAAGACACAGAGGGGGACTTCGAAGCGGTCCGGCGTAAGCCAAAGGCTCATCAGGACAGCTTCAGCATGGGTCCGATCCCTGGTTGCAATCCTGCTTGCGGGCCTGCTTGCCGGGGGGCCGCTTTCTCCGGTTTTCGCGCAGACGCCTGAGCAAAATCCTCCCGCCAATCCGGCCCCGGCGGCCAATCCTTCGCCCGATGGCGCCTCAGTCGCGCCCGTGGCTTCCTTGGGCGTCGGCAAGTACAGTTTCTCGCACGGCCGGAGCGCCTTCCCGAACATCTTGAAGCCTTACGAATCCATTCACGTGGACCCGCCTGTGCTGACAAATTCGCCGCGGACCGATCAGTTGATCCACGACGGTAAGCTCGAGATCAGCCTTCAGGACGCGGTTGAGCTAGCTTTGGAAAACAGCCTGGACATCGCCGTGCAACGCTACTACCCGTGGATCTCCGACGCCGGGCTCCTCAACGCCGCAGCCGGCAACACTGGTTTCGGCACGCCCGGGACTCAGATTGTGGCCTCCTCCGCCAACATTAACCCGTTCGCCTTCTTCATTCAGAATTTCGATCCCCTGGTTACGAGCACAACCACGATTGTTGACATCACCACGCCCATCAGCAATCCCTTTATTCAGGGTACGGGCAGTTCAAATCTTTCCTCGATCAGCTCGCATTCCACGCAATTCAATAACCAGTATTCTCAGACTTTTCACACCGGCACGAACATCACTGTCGGTTGGAACAACACGCGCAGCAGTTCTACATCCGGCGCCAACTTTTTCAACCCGGCCGTTAGCTCAAACCTCCAGGTTTCTCTCTCGCAGCCCTTGTTGAACGGTTTCGGCAAGGAAATGTGGACTCGCAACATTCGCATCGCCAACAACAACCGCAAAATCGCGGACTGGGCGTTCGCTCAACAAGCCATCAATGTCATCACCAACACCATCACGGCGTACTGGGAGCTCGCTTACGCCCGGGAAAATGTCAAAGTCAATCAGCAGGCCGTCACGGTTGCTCAGAAGCTTTACGAAGACAACAAAAAACAGCTTGAGATCGGCAGCTTGGCGCCGCTGGACGTGACACGCTCCGAATCCGAACTGGCCACCAACCAGCAGAATCTCATCCTGGCGCAGACAACCCAGCTCCAGGACGAGCAAACCCTGAAAAACTTCATCGCCAAAGACCCACTCGCTCCGAACATCATCAATGTGGAGATCATTCCGACGGACCAGCCAAAACAGCCGGAAACCGTTGAGGCCCCTTCCTTCCAGGACGCCATCAAAGAGGCTTTTGCCAAGCGGCCTGAGCTTCAGGAACAAATCTACAACCTCCAGAACGCCGAAATTGACGTGAGGGCAACCAAGAACGCACTGCTACCCTCACTCACCGCAAACGCGTTTTATCTGTCCGCGGGCTTGGCGGGAAACAGCGCCATTACCGGCGCTCCCGTTGCAGGAGCCGGTTCGCCCATCGTGGGTGCCAACGGCAGCCCCATCCTCGTGGATGTCGGAGGCGTGCCGACTCCGATCTTCGAGCCGGCGACCGTTGTCCCCATCACCGGCGTTTCCCAGCAGGGGTTCACCACTGCGCAAAACCAGGTCTTTCACAATCGCTTCCCGGAATATGCCGGCCAGCTGACCTTGACCCTTCCTCTGCGTAACCGCTCGGCCCAGGCCGAACACGCCCGCGCATTGCTCGTCCAGCGCCAATTTGAAACGCAGGCCCAGCAACTTCGCAACGCCGCGCTTCTGGACGTCCGCAACTCGTACATCGCGTTAACACAAGACCGCGCTCAGGTCGCTGCTGCCATCAAGGCTCGCGAGCTGCAACAGCAAACATTCGACGCTGAGGAAAAGAAATATCAACTCGGCGCTTCGACCGTGTTTATTGTGATCCAGACGCAGCGCGACTTGATTACGGCTCAGGCCGCGGAAATTCGCGCGCTCGCCAATCTCGAAGAAGCGAAAGCCAGCTACGAGCGCGCTGTGGGCCGCACGCTGGAAGTGAATCACGTCACCGTCGCCGACGCCAAGTCCGGTGATGTTGACCGCGAGACGTTGATCCCCGGAACCCTTCATGGAAAGGTCGTCGGCACCGACGAAATCTTTAAGAGTCTTCCGGATGGAGGGCAGCACTAGTCTTGGCGGGGGCCGGATGGATCTTGTAGCTTTCTGGCCCCGCCTTTCTCCGCTCTGACTTCCGCATTCGTCCCCTTGCCCCTCTCTACGGTTTCGCTTAGCATGGAATTCTGCGTCTTTTCGTGAAAGCGATCCGGGACGCGCGGATTGGGAGCATCACTCCATGAGTGAGAAGTCTAAGGGAAACGCGTCAACAATCACCTCGGTGGACGCTCCGGACCCGGCGCGCACCCCTTCCGCGCAAGAACGGGAGTGGGAGGAACACACCCTGCGTCCCTCTCTTGAAAAGAGTCCCGAGCGGCAAACGGAGTTCACCACTGTTTCCGGATTTCCGATTCGCCGCCTTTACACTCCGGCGGATCTCTCCGGATGGGATCCGAGCCGGGACTTGGGTTACCCAGGTGAGCCTCCTTACACGCGCGGCATTCATTCCACGATGTATCGCGGGCGCCCATGGACCATGCGGCAGTTCGCGGGCTTCGGCACTGCGGAGGACACGAATCAGCGGTTTCGCTACTTGCTGGCGCAGGGCCAGACCGGGCTGTCCACCGCATTCGATTTGCCCACTTTGATGGGTTATGACTCCGACCACCCACTCTCGGAAGGCGAGGTCGGGAAGTGTGGCGTGGCCATCAGTTCCCTGGCCGACATGGAAGTGCTCTTCGACAAAATCCCGCTGGCCGGCGTCACCACCTCGATGACCATCAATTCGCCCGCCGCGGTCATCTGGGCCATGTACCTCGCAGTCGCAGAGAAGCAAGGCGCGGACTGGAAAAAAATCTCAGGCACGCTTCAAAACGACATTCTGAAGGAATACATCGCCCAGAAGGAGTACATCTATCCGCCAGAGCCGTCGATGAGGCTGGTCATCGACACGTTTGAATTCGGCGTCAAGAACACCCCCAAATTCAACACCATTTCCATCAGCGGCTACCACATTCGCGAAGCTGGTTCGACCGCCATCCAGGAATTGGCGTTCACCTTGCGCGACGGTATGGAGTACGTGGAATGGGGAATGCGGCGCGGAATGGACGTGGATCAATTCGTCCCGCAGCTTTCTTTCTTTTTCAATGCGCACAATGATTTCTTCGAAGAAATCGCCAAATACCGCGCGGCGAGGCGCATCTGGCACAAAGCCATGACCGCGCGCTACGGCTCCAAGAGCCCGCGTTCGTGGGCCTTGCGTTTCCATACCCAAACAGCGGGCTGCTCCCTCACGGCGCAACAGCCGTACAACAACGTGGTGCGCACCGCGATCCAAGCGCTCGCGGCCGTCCTCGGCGGAACGCAATCTCTTCATACAAATTCATTGGACGAAGCCTGGGCGCTGCCTACAGAGTTTGCGGCGACGATTGCGCTCCGAACCCAGCAGATCATCGCCAACGAAACCGGCGTTGCGAATACCGTTGACCCGCTGGGCGGCTCCTATTTCGTCGAAACGCTCACCAACGAAGTCGAACGCGGCGCTTGGGAATATGTCGAAAAAATTGACGCCATGGGCGGCATGGTTCCGTCCATCGAGCGCGGATATCCGCAGCGCGAAATCGCCGAGGCCTCCTACCGCTACCAGGTGGCCGTCGACAAAAAGGAAAAAATCATTGTCGGGGTCAACGATTACGTCGCGCCAGAAAAACCTCTCGAGACTCTGCAAATCGACGAAACCGTGGCCCGCCGTCAGGCCGAACGCCTCTCGAAATTGCGCGCGGACCGCTCGCAAGCCGAGGTCGACCGCCGCCTGAAAGCGCTGCGTGCCGCGTCTCAGGGCAAGGACAATCTGATGCCTTTCCTCTACGACGCCGTCAAGGCATACGCCACGCTCGGTGAAATCTGCGACGCTATGCGCGACGTCTTCGGCACCTACGAGGAAGTCGCCATCACGTGATTTGCTCGCTGCAGTTGAGTTACACTTTCCCGCAAATATGCCAGAGAAAAAAATAAGAGTGCTGATTGCCAAGCCGGGGCTGGATGGCCACGACCGCGGCGCGAAAGTGATCGCCCGCGCTCTGCGTGACGCAGGAATGGAGGTTATCTACACCGGCCTTCGCCAGACTCCAGAGATGATCGCTTCCGCCGCGGTCCAGGAGGACGTTGACGTCATTGGCCTTTCCATCCTCTCCGGCGCTCACAATACCATCTGCCCCCAGCTCATGAACCTGCTGCGGGAAAAGGGCATGCAGGATGTCACTGTACTTGTCGGCGGAATCATTCCGGAAGCGGACATCCCGGCCATGAAAGCCTCCGGCATCGCCGAAATCTTTTTGCCGGGCACTTCCACGCAGGACATCGTTGCTTTCATCCAGAAGCGTCTGGCGCGCTGACCTCGGACCGGATTCTTACTTCACTTCTCTTTCGAATTTGACGCGCGTGTAGAGAACCTGAAATCCCTGCTGCAGAATATTTCGCTGCGAAGTGCTCCCCGGCTGCGCGATGCTTACGGCAAGATCGCTGCCCGCTTGGGAGGCTCTTGCCAGGCGCCGTTGCAGTAGAGCCGCTTGAACGCCGCGCCTGCGCGCCACCGGCAGCGTGCTTGCGCCAAAGAGTCCCGCGACCCCGTCGTGCAGCGCAAGCGTCCCGCCTCCGGCAACTTTTCCGTCGACGCGCGCCAGGTAGCATTCCGTCTTTGGCCCCAGCGCGAATATTTTCATGACTTCAAGGAGTTCGTGCGACACAGGAAACTTTTCCGCGAATCCCTGAGAAACAGTCAGCGTCCACAGATCGATCTGGTCCTTTCCCGCTTTCTCGATGGTGATCCCTGGGGCTGGCTCGGGGCAGGGCTCGTCGGGGCTGACATGCCGCGCCATGACGTTTGAGAATTCCGTGACGCGATACCCTCGTTGGCCAAACTGCTCAATAAAGGATGGGTCCGCGAGCGGACAAGTCTCAACACGCACAGGTTCCTCGCGGCTGCGGTAGAACTCCTCGAGCCGGTCGAACTCTTCCGAGCTCACCGGCCCATCAAGGCCCATTCCTACCGCCTGCGTTATTGGCGAACTCTTGCCGCAATACACGGCGAAGCCGCCGGCCACGCGTCTCACCGCAGCGCCGCTCCCCGGCCGGAATCGTTCGAGGGCCTCCGCGCATTCCACGGCCGCTTGTGCTTCGGCGAGTTCCACGCGGCGGGCAAGTTCCAGGTTCAAGAGTAAATCATGCATGTTATTAGGTCAGTTCTTGCCTTTGTCCCGCTCCCGATAATCTTGCCGGGCGTGCCGCATGACGGTCCTGATGTGTAACTTCGCGGTATGTTGGACTTCGGGATTAAATTTTCGCTCCAAAAACTCCTGTTCTCGTTCGAGCTTCCGCTTGCTCTTCAAACGAGCCGCGTCGAGTTTACCCGAAGCAAGCGCGGCTTGCACGGCGCAGCCCGGCTCGCTGGTGTGCTTGCAGTCGCGAAACCTGCACTCGCACGCAAGTTCGTCGATGTCCGAAAACGCCTGCGATATTCCGTCGCCCGCGTTCCATAACTGAAGTTCCCGCAAGCCCGGTGTGTCCACGATCATGGCGCCGCACGGCAGAAGCAAGAGTTGCCGAGACGTGGTGGTATGGCGCCCTCGGCTGTCGTTCTCCCGCACTGGATTCGTTGCCTGCCGGTCCTCCTGTAACAGGCGGTTCACTAGCGTTGACTTCCCAGCACCGGAAGATCCGAGCAAGACCATCGTTTGCCCTCTGACAAATGTCCTCTCCAGCGCATCCACACCTTCTCCCGTCTTGGCGCTGACGACAAATACTTGCAATCCGATGGCGATTCGCTCGATCTCCGCGACAAATGAATCACGCGCTTCACACGCGTCTGCCTTGTTCAGGACGACCACGGGACGCGCGCCGGATTCCCAGCATTGCGCCACATATCGTTCGATGCGCCGCGCGTTGAAATCGCCGTCCAGCCCGGCAACGATTGCCGCGAGATCAATATTAGCCGCGATGACTTGCACCGCGAGTTGTCTGCCGGCGGCCTTGCGCACAAATCGGGACCGTCGAGGCACGACCCGATGAATCATCGCGACAGACTCGCCTCTGCGCAGTTCCACCGACACCCAATCGCCCACCGCAGGCCAGTCCGCGCCATTTTCGCCGGCCGTTCGCAAAGCGCCGGAAGCCTCCGCCCAGCACTCTGCGAAATCTCCGGCAACTCGCCACAGTCCGCGATGCTGCGAGACAATTCGTGCTGGAACCTGACCCTCATTCCCAGTTTCACCCCAGTGCGCTTGAAAATAGTCGTCCCAGCCCAATTCCGCGATCGACATTTGAATATCCTCCGGCCGCCTTCAAGCATCTGCGAGCGCGCCTGCACGGATCTGTCCGGTGGGCAACGCTGCTATGCGTCGCACGAAAGCGGGTATGCGGCGTCGTGCTGACGCAGCCAGTCAGTTTTGAATGGATGGAAAAAACGGGGGAGGTTTCCCGGCCAGCCTGTTCGGCTAGCTCAAAGTTTCGCCGGAGACACACTCGCCCCTGAAGACTTCGACAAAGGTAGTCACAGGCGCCTCCGGAAAAAAAGATTCAGTGCCTTCGCGGCACCGCTTGGGGAATTGTATGCACGCGGCTTGCGCTCGTCAACACACGCCTCGCCGGGCATGCTCGCGGATTTCGACGCCGGACCGTATACTGTTTGCCTTGGCGCGCGACGGGGTCTCGGCGCGTCTGTGCGAATCCCAGCGCGAGGTCTGCGAGTGACCGCTTCCGTTCTGAAAACCAGCGTAAAGACGAAGTCGCCCGACTTCGAAAAAAACCACCGCCGCATTATTGATCTTCTGACCCAGATCAAGAACGAGGAAGAGCAAATTCGCCAGGGTGGCGGCGCGAAAGCCATTGCATCGCAGCACAAGAAGGGCCGGCTCACCGCCCGGGAGCGCATTGCAAAACTCATTGATCCTGGCTCGCAACTCTTCGAGCTCGGCATTTTCGCCGCTTACGGAATGTATGAAGAGTGGGGAGGCGCGCCATCCGCGGGAACCATCACTGGCCTCGCGAAAGTCTGTGGGCGCACCTTCATGCTCATCGCCAATGACGCCACGGTAAAGGCCGGAGCGTTTTTCCCGATGACCGCGAAGAAAGTGATTCGTGCGCAGAATATCGCCATCGAAAACCACATTCCGACGATTTATCTCGTGGATTCCGCGGGCGTGTTCTTGCCGCTGCAGGAAGACGTTTTTCCCGATACCGACGATTTTGGCCGCGTTTTCCGCAACAACGCGGTGATGAGCGCGATGGGGATTCCGCAGCTCGCCGCCATCATGGGCATGTGCGTAGCTGGCGGCGCCTATCTGCCGCTCATGTGCGACCACATTCTGATGACCGAAGGCTCTGGGCTTTTCCTCGCGGGGCCCGCGCTCGTGCAGGCGGCCATTGGGCAGGTCACCTCCGCGGAAGACCTGGGCGGCGCGAAAATGCACGCGCAAATTAGTGGCACCGTGGATTTTCGCGAGCCGGACGATGACGCCTGCGTCGCTCGAATTCGCGCGCTGGCCGATAAGATGGGCGCGGCAAATCCGTCTCTCTTCAGCCACGTCGCGTCACGCGAACCGCTCTATCCGGGCGAAGAAATCTACGGCATTTTCTCCAGCGATCCCGCAAAGCAGTACGACATGCGTGAAATCATCGCTCGCATCGTGGACGCCAGTGAATTCGAAGAGTATCGCGCCGAATACGGCGAGACGGTTCTGTGCGGCTATGGGCGCATCGGTGGATGGGCCGTGGGCATCGTGGCCAACCAGAAAAAACACGTGCAAACGCTGGCGCGTGGCTCGGATCAGAAACGCATCGAGTTCGGCGGTGTGATTTACACCGAGTCCGCTGAAAAGGCCGCGCGTTTTATACTCGATTGCAACCAGAACCGCATTCCACTGATCTTCTTGCACGATGTCAACGGCTTCATGGTCGGCAAGGATGCCGAATGGAGCGGGATCATCCGCGCCGGCGCAAAGATGGTAAATGCCGTCGCCAACAGCGTAGTGCCCAAAATTACCGTCATCTGCGGCGGCAGTTTCGGCGCCGGCAACTACGCCATGTGCGGCAAAGCCTACGACCCGCGCTTCATGTTCGCGTGGCCCACCGCAAAATTCGCGGTGATGAGCGGCGACGCGGCTGCGAACACGCTGGCCGAAATCAAACTGAAACAACTCGAACGCGAAGGCAAGAAGGTCGATGAGAAAGCCCGCAAAGAAATGCTTGAAAGCGTAAAAGCCACGTACGATGAGCAAACCGACCCTCGCTACGCCGCCGCACGCCTTTGGGTCGACGCCATCATCGATCCCGCTCACACGCGCGACGCGCTGATCAACGCTCTCGAAGCCGCCTCCCTGAATCCCGAAATTCGCGAATTCAAAACGGGAGTCCTTCAAACCTGATGCGAAAGCGAGGCTTCATAGTTCTTCTACTCGCCCTCTGTTGGTTGACGTTCAGCTTCCACACGCACCGCGAAAAGATGCTGATGGCGAAAAGAGAGCCTTGGCTCCTTAAGAGCCACGCCCCCTATACTATTCGCCCGCCTCCTGGGCCTCCCGGCTTGGCGTTGGTATAGGCAGCGCAATGGGAATCGCCGATCTTGACGGATGGAGGCGGAATAAACCGAATGAACGAACCCGCTAAACTAATCGAGTGCCCGCGGGATGCGTGGCAAGGACTCCCAGAGTTGATTCCCGCCGAGTACAAGGCAGAGTACTTGAAACAGCTTGTGGTTGCGGGGTTCAGGCATATCGACGCTGTCAGCTTCGTCTCGCCGAAACACGTCAAACAGATGGCCGACAGCGAAGACGTCATGGCAAAACTGACCGCTTCCCTTCCCGATAACGTCGTGCTTCCCGAAATCATCGGAATAGTCGTCAACGAAAAAGGCCTCGAGCGCGCCCTCGCTACTCCCGGCGTTTCCACAATTGGCTATCCTTATTCGATCTCCGCTTATTTTCGCCGCGCTAACGCCAACATGACCCGCAACGAATCGCGCCTCCTCGTCGAAAAATTGCGGAAAACAACTCTGGCCGCGAAAAAAGATCTCGTCATCTACATTTCCATGGCCTTCGGCAATCCCTACGATGAGCCCTGGGGCTCGGAAATCGTCGCCGATGCCCTCGACTGGCTGAAGGGCATCCGCGTGCGCACGGTTTCCCTCGCGGATACCGTTGGCACCGCTTCACCTGAACTTGTCGGCGATCTTTACCGCCAGGTAAAGGACCACGTCGCCGGCATCGAGCTTGGCGTGCATCTGCATAGCCGCCCCGAAACCGCCGAAGCAAAAATCCTCGCCGCCTACGAAGCTGGCTGCCGTCGCTTCGATTCCGCACTCACCGGCCTAGGTGGCTGCCCATTTGCCGGTGACACTCTTGTCGGCAATATCGCCACGGAGGATGTCATAGCCGCCCTGAAAAAAGCCGGCGCCGATCCCGGTGTCGATTCGACACGGTTCGGCTCTCTGCTTGAAATGACCAACGAGATTCGCGCCAAGTATGCACACGCCCCACTAGTGAATTAGAATCACTTGGAACGGGGTTGCGTGCGGTGTCGGGACGCAGCATGCTACGCCCCTGCCATCGAGCCGTCAGCTTGCGGGCCTATTTGCCAGACTCTCGCGTATCATACGTATCGTGGCTAGTCCGGACCTAAGCACGGGGAGCATCGCCATGTTTGAAACACTGACTCTCGAATTCTCCGGTCAACTGGCGACCCTTACGTTCAACCGTCCCGAAAAGCGCAACGCTATCTCCGAGCGCATGGTCTCCGAAATTCAGTCGGCGCTCGACGCCATCGAGGCAAGCCACGCCCGCGTCGCGATCCTCACCGGCGCGGGAAAATCCTTCTGCGCCGGAATGGATCTCGAAACGCTCGCGGACATTGCAACTCAGTCCTCCGCCGAAAACATGGAGAACTCCCGCCGGATGGCCAAGATGTTCCGTCGCATCTGGAGTTTCTCCAAGCCGCTGATCGCCGCGGTGAATGGCGCCGCCCTCGCCGGCGGCTGCGGCATTGCAACGCTGTGCGATTTCACTATTGCCGTCCCGGAAGCCAAATTTGGCTACACCGAGGTCAAGATCGGTTTTTTGCCCGCCATCGTTTCCGTCTTTCTGACTCGTCAGATCGGAGACAAGCACGCGCGCGATCTCCTTCTCACCGGTCGACTGGTGGAGGCGAGCGAGGCCAAGACGTTGGGCCTCCTCACCGAAATCGTTCCGCGCGAGCGTTTGATGGAGCGCGCTCGCGAACTGGCCGAGGTCTTGATCTCCGCCAGCCCGGTCAGCCTGACCCGCGCCAAGCGCTTGCTGACTTCTGCCGCAGCTGCGAGCGTTGACGCCGATTTGGAGCGCGCCATTCTTGAGAACGCGCGTATCCGGTGCACGGCCGATTTCAGAGAGGGTCTCGCTTCGTTTCTAGAGAAACGCAAACCCGTTTGGAGCACCGACGTGGAATAGACCGCGCCGGCACGTCTCTCGACTCATAGGACATGCGAATGATCGAATACCACGACGCAACCGTACGGGTGCGCTACGCCGAAACCGACCAGATGGGCGTGGTCTACCACGCGAACTATCTCATCTGGTTCGAAGTGGGCCGCGTAGAGCTGATTCGCGCGCTGGATATCGAGTACAAACGTATGGAGAAGGAAGACGACTGCCACATCGTCGTGGCGGATGCTCATTGCCGTTATCAGCTGCCGGCGCGATATGACGATGTCCTTCGCGTTCGCACCCGCATCTCCGAATCGCGCAATCGTATCGTGAAATTTTCTTATGAAGTTTTTCGCGACGCGGACGGAAAATTGCTTGCCACCGGCGATACTACTCATATCATCTGCGGCAGCAACGGCCGCCCAAAACTGCTGCCCCACAAATACCAAAGCGTGTTCAAATCCATTGTTGCGCACCACCCCGATCGGAGAGAAGCATGAGCATCTCCTCTGGCGTTGCCTTGACCGGCAACGACCTGACTTTCGACCAGCTTTTCGCCGTCGCATTACAACGCGAGTCTGTGAGTCTCGCGGCTTCTTCGCGGGAGCGCATGAATGCTTCAAGGAAAGTTGTCGACCAGCTCGTGGCGACGGGAGGCGTGGCGTACGGCATAAACACCGGGTTTGGCAAGCTCGCCTCGGTGCGCATTTCACCGGAGCAGGTGCGGAATCTGCAGGTAAATCTTGTCCGCTCTCACTGTTGTGGAGTTGGCGCTCCGCTGAGCGAAGCGGAGACGCGCGCAATGATGCTGTTGCGGGCCAATGCGCTTGCGAAAGGGTTGAGCGGTGTGCGCCCGGCCATTGTGGAGACGCTTTGCTCAATGCTGAACGCAGGCGTACACCCGGTGATCCCCTCGCAGGGCTCAGTCGGCGCCTCCGGCGATCTCGCGCCGCTCGCGCACCTTGCTGCAGTCGTAATCGGCGAGGGCCGCGCCGTTTACAAAGGCGAGATTCTCGAAGGGGGCGAAGCGATGCGCCGCGGAGGAATTGCTGTCGTCTCGCTCGAAGCGAAAGAAGGCCTATCGCTTCTCAACGGCACGCAAGGAATGCTGGCTCTGCTCTCTTTGGCGCTTCGCGAAGCGGAGATCCTCGTCGAAAGCGCTGATGTTGCCGCGGCCCTCTCTCTCGACGCACTCCGCGGCAGTCCCGGTGCCTTCGACTCGCGCCTCATGCATGCCAGGGCCTTCCCCGGTGCGGCCACCACCGCGCGAAACCTGGCGCACTTGAACGAGGGCAGCCAAATTCGCGAGTCCCACCGCTCGGCGGAAAAAGATCCTCGTGTGCAGGATGCCTACAGCGTTCGCTGCACTCCGCAAGTGCACGGTGCCGTGCGCGATTCTCTCGCGCAAGCTCGCGAAATCACCGCGGTCGAGCTGAACAGTGCCACGGACAACCCCCTAGTTTTTGTGACAGCCGGAGGCGGCGGCGACATCATAAGCGGCGGCAATTTTCACGGGCAGCCCCTTGCGATGGCCGCTGACCAGGTCGCCGTGGCCCTCGCCACTCTTGGCGGAATTTCCGAGCGGCGCATCGAGCAAATGACGAATCCTCTCACCAGCATGTTGCCCGCATTTCTAGCACCGGAACCTGGCTTGAATTCCGGCTTCATGATTGCCCAAGTGACCGCTGCGGCCCTAACAAGTGAAAACAAGGCTTTGGCAACTCCGCACTCTGTCGATTCGATATCTACTTCCGGCAATCAGGAAGACTACGTCTCCATGGGCATGAGTGCAGCTCGCAGGCTGGCGCGAATGCTCGAGAACTTGCGCCATACGATTGCCATTGAGCTCCTTTGCGCCTGCCAGGGGATCGATCTCCTGGCGCCACTGAAAACCGGAACGCTTGCCGCAAGAGCCCTTGAAACTGTCCGTGCCAGATCGCATCAGCTGACTCAAGACCGGCCGCTGGCCGGGGAAATCGAAGCGGTTTCCGAGCTCTTGGCAACTGGAGCTCTCGCGCGAGTCCTGCACTGACACTATTCGGGTCCGCCCATGCCGGAACCGCTCCGCTTCTGCTGACTGGCTGATTCTTCACTTAACCCCGCATGGCTTCTCCCATCCCTCGAATTCTTACTCCGGCTGGTATATCAATTCGGCCCGCAAATGCCCTTTATGACAAGACCAGCGATTTGTCGCAATTCTCTGGCGGGCACGGTGTCGGATCGTGAAGTCTCCGCGCGAGGCGGCTTTCGCCACGGCAGCACGAGGCGATCGGATAAGGGGAACTCGCATGATTTGGAAACTTCGCGAGGAGATTCCAAGATTCAGGGTGCAATGCCAGGCCTGTGAAGCCGGCGATTTTGAGATCTCCAGTAAATCCGTGAAGCTCCAAATCGGCCAGCCGATCCGCAAGGATGGCAAAGAAGAGATTTGGGACTCTCTTCGCGTGGAGTGCCGCGCGCAGAACGACGGTACGCTCGCGGTGGAAATCGTCATCTCGCACCCCCTCTGGGACAGGCCGCTGAGGATCGCATACGCAGAATCGGCTCCGAAGAACGGAAACACGGAAGAACCCGCGCTCGGGTTTGACTTGGAACACACTCCAGTCTGAACAGCCAAGTCCACGCAGCCATCCCCAAGCCCGGCGGTTCGCTTGCTACTCCCTAATTCCCCATTAATTTCGCCCCAGCGCCAAGACGGCGAGGTGCCTGGATGGCCGTGTGCGTGGTCGTAAGTTTGGTCTCGGCAATTGTCGGGAAAAAATCTTGCGGGCGCCTTTACGCTTCTGGCTCGCGAATAGTTCGTGGCCAGTTTAGGAATTCGTCCAAAGAGGGAGCAATTTCTTCGTTGCCGAAGGGATCGTGACATGCAAAGAAAACAGGTGCATCCGCTAGACGCGTGTCGCTCACGGCCATCCAGTAGAAATTGCCGGCGCCGTCGGTCGCGAAACAGAAACCCTTCCCGCATCCGAAAACACCCAAATCCACGGTGTACTTTTGGCTTTCCATATCGAGCGGAAGGAAAGCTTCGATCCACACAGCACTGTGTTCCGCGGCCTCTGCACTTTTGAGCCTCGAGGATTCCGTCTGCGAAGGTTTTGGGCCGCGAATCTCGATCTGCTCGGAAAGAATTGTCTGGTGATCTTCGTAAAGGCTCAGCAGTCGCTGAGGAAGTAACGCACCAATTCCCTGCTCCACTTCCAACGCTTTGGGATGTACGAGTCGGCTGCGGTAAGAATCACGTGCGGCCTGAATCTGTTCCGGAGATAGCCGGTTGCGGAACTGATGCACGAACCGTCGCGCGCCCGAGATCGCCACGTAAAGAATGACGGCGACCGCCAGCGGGCCGAAAGCCTCGACGAGAAGCGTCTGCATCACCTGATGATACTAGAGGTGAGACCGGTAGAAATGCCTGTACGGCGATGGTCAAGTCCACGCCATCCTGCGAGCGGGCAGGACACCCTCTCTTACGAAAATCGTCGTCATGGTCCAAGCCCGGGCCAACCTTCAGCCGGGGTACAGAGAGTACAGTTACCGATTCGATGCAATGCAACCACTTACGCGCAAGTGCTCGAATCAGACGCTTAGAATCGAGGTATGGTTCGGTTTGGCAAGACCTGGCTGTTCTTGTTCGTATGCGTTGGTTGCGGAAGCCGCCCTCTCCCCGATTCACTCGCGAAACAATCCATCCAAACTCCGCGTTTGAATCCAGTCGCCAGCCCTGCCTCGCAGGACCCCAAAACTGTGGCGCCGCCTCAGCCGAGGATTGAAGCAAAGGCAGTAATTGTGGCAGGCACTCTCGATAAACCGAAAGTGCCGCTTCCACACGAAGCCTTAGTCACTTTGGCTGGAGCGCAACGCATTTTGTTCGCCACAGCCTCTCCGGCGGCCAACGAGATTTTTGCGCTCGCCCAGATGTCGAATGACACTTACGGCGGTGCCTTCTTTGTCGTGCGGTTGGACGGCGGCACGATACAGGCTGAAAAAGTTATGGATGGAACAAATCTGTCCAATTTCGAGTCCCCCAGATGGAGTCCCGACGGCGGCACAGCTTACTTTGTATTCGACAGCGGAAATATCGATCCTGAAAACACATCCGGCCACGGTCTTTTCTCCTGGGACCGAACCACGGGGAAAGTGTCGCAGATCCTTGGCGATTCAATCGGCGGGTTGGCCATTTCCGACGATGGAACGCTGGCTGGTTTCTGGGACTATTCCCTGGGAGACAAGCTGACCGTCTATAACTTGAAATCGAAACGAGTGGTGCGTGCCTGGGGTGGTCAGACCCATACCGCTGACGATCTGGTGCTTTCGGACATGGTTTTTACTCCTGATGGCAAGTCCTTGCTGGCTCGTCTTTTCGTTCCCAAGGAAGACCCGGTCATGAGGTATGAAATCGCGTCCGGGACGATCGCTCCGTTTGCTGGGAATGTTCAGTCCATGGCCGCCGCCGGTGGGGCTCTCTATTTCTTGCAATTTTCTCCGGTTCCCTTCACAAATCCGGAGCATCCTCATCGATTGTCCAAGTGGGTCGAAGGAGCCGCGGAACCTTCGACGGTGCTTGAAGATTTCCCATACATGGATCTGGGCGGGAGCCACGGCAGCCCTTGGCTCCTAGCAGGAAGCGCCGTCGGTTATGCGGGAGGAGCGGCCATCTACGATACACGAACGGGTCAGATGCAAACCGCTGGAAGGAGTTGCGATTACGCGATCGTCACAGCTAGCGGCAAGATTCTATACATCTTCGGAAATGAATTTGTGTCTGACGCCACCGTTTGCGCCGGGCCGCCTCCCGCGCGTCACGCGAGTGCAGAATAATTCAAAGAATCAAGTTCTGGCGCTCGACGCCATGATTCGTTTGGGCGTTCGCCGCACAACAAGGGCCTTCTCCATTCGAAAGTTCTCCCAGCTCGCGTCCCGCCGCATACCCACGTCTCGACTTCACAGCATCAAGCCAAAGCCGACCGCAGAAACGCGAGCACGCGGTACCCCGCGATGTAACTGAAAGGAGCCAGTTCGAGCGAGTAGTGTCCGCAATGGAGTGCAAGAGAGCGCGGGTGCGCGCCGTGGCGGCGTAACGCTTGGAGCATCTCGCGGCTCAGTTCAGGCAGCATAGTGGGGTCATATTTGCCGTAGACCAGAAACGACTTGCGGTCGGCTCCCATCCCGCGCTCCACGTAAGGCATGGGACTGATGGGGGCCCAGTAGTCGCGAAGCTCATCAACAGTGACATGCTCGCGGAGACCTTCCCACACGTGGTTCGTGGTCATGCCCTGGCTCACCACGTCGGCGAAATACGTCGAGAAATGGAAAAATCCCCCGGCCTTGACCGCCGGGTCGTGCATTAACGTGATGTAACCGACGGAAGAGCCGAGGCTGGTGCCGAGAATTCCCACGCGGGAGTAGCCTTGCAACTCGAGCCAGCGTAGGCATCGTCGGGCGTCGTGAACGGCTTGGCGGTTGGCTTGAAGCGTCAGGCCGATATTCGGACCGCAGATTTGGTCCGCGCGTTCGTGGCCCTTCGCCATGCGACGGTTGTGATAAGGCATGGACATCTTCAGCGCTGTGATGCCGAAGCGCGAAATCCAATCGCAAAGGCCATCTTGCCCCTGCCATTTCGCGTTCCAGTTGGGAAGTACCAGGAGCGCGGAGCCCTCGCGCGCTTTGATGGGCGGCTTCCAGTCGCGCCGTGCCGGCCACAGCCGCGCGTGGACGGTATTGTTTTCCGGCCACGGCGATTCGATGGAGCTGGTGAAGGAAAGGACGTTGTTCGCGTCGAGATGATAATCAGACGCCGGAGCGGTCGCAAACCATTCCGCGCTGTTCTCGATGGCATTCTTGGAGTAATTGTGAACAAATTCGCCTGGGTTGGGGTCCGCGGGGTCGCCACCGATATGCTCGAGGCCCCAGTCGAAGGGTTGGACGCGGCGGTTGTCGTCCGTAGTCCAACGGCGGTGTTCGTAGCGGCGGATTCTGCGTTCGAGCCAGTGCATGATCTTAGTCAACTGCTACCAGTTTACAGTCGATGTTTGGGAGAAGAAAGCTAGCTGGGCCAGCGGGCGCGCGCCGCAAGCGTTAGGAATGAGGCACGGGACGGCGTGCCGTTTGTTGAGGCACTGATGCAGGTGTGGGACATTACTAAAGAGGTCCGCGCGAGCGGCCAGCTAAACCGTGGTCAGCGTCTTCTTTTTTCTATTCGGAATTGTGATTGGCAGCTTCTTGAATGTGTGCATCACACGCATTCCGGAGGAGTCGTCCATCGTTACGCCGGGCTCAAGATGCCCGCGATGTTCTACGCCCATAAAGCCTTACGACAATGTTCCGATTTTTGCCTGGCTTTGGCTGAGAGGAAAGTGCCGGGCGTGTGGAGCGCCGATTTCGGCGATGTACCCTCTCGTCGAGCTGGTTACTGGCCTCCTGTTCGTGGAGTGCTACCTGGAGTTTGGAATAACTCAGGCCACGGCGAAGTGGCTTTTCTTCCTCTGCCTGATCATTATCCTGACCGTCACCGATCTGCGGGTGCGGCTGCTTCCGGACCTCGTTACTTGGCCGGGCTTCGCCGTCGGCGTGCTCTTTTCCGCAGTTGTGCCTCCCAATGACGGCACAGTTTTTCTTTTGAGTTGGCGGCTATTCCACCGGCTTCCGCCCGAGCGAATCGTGGGCGCCTTGGAAGCATTGTTGGGCGCGGCATTTGGCAGCCTCCTGCTCTGGGGTGCGGCGACGCTCTATAAGCTGGTGCGCCACAAAGAAGGCATGGGAATGGGCGATGTAAAAATGATGTTGATGGTTGGCGCATTTCTCGGAGCAAGGAATGCCTTCCTGACGATTCTGCTCGGAACGCTGCTCGGCAGCGCCATCGGGGTGGCCGTTATCGTGGCGATGTACGCTGGCGGAGTCGGGCGCCAGCTCGCGGAGCGAGCCAGCCGCCGGGGGCTGGGCACCGTGAAGCAGATTCGCTGGCTGATCGCCAGCCAATATCATCTTCCGCTGGGAACTTTCCTGGGTATTGCGGCGCTCATCGTGGTGTTTGCTTTTTCCTCTTCTTCAATCAATCTGGCTTCCGGAGTTCGCTGAGGCTCGAACCGATGCGAGGACGATACAAGCTATGACGTTTGCGGCAGTCCAAGCCGAGGCAGCGCAGCACGTTTGGGAAATCGCCATAGGCGCTGCTGTAGGAATCCTAGCCGTTCTTGGCCTCATCGTTTTCCTTCTGCGCCGATTTCTTCAAAGCACCCGGGAGTCTCACGGCGAGAAAATTCTGGCGGCTGCGCCGGGAACGGGAAACCCCTCGGCATTCATGACGGCCTCGATGGAGGGCGTGATCCGCCAGCTTCGAGAACAGGAGAAGGAACTCGAGCGGCTGCACAAAATTGAAAAAGAACGAGCCGAGCACACGGAACGGTTGAGCGAAGAAGTGACACGCAACATGCCGGCCGGACTGTTGGTGGTGAATGCAACAGGAATCATCTCCAGCGCGAACCCTGCAGCGGAGCAGGTGCTGGGAATTCAAGCTTTGGTTTTTCGGCGCTACAGTGAAGTGCTCGGAACGGAATCCGGCCTGACCCGGCTCATCGGGGAATGCCTGGCGATGGGAAGTATCTTCCGGCGAGAACAGGTCGAACACGAAGCGCCCGGAGGCGAGTCCAGACTGCTGGGCGTTTCAATCTCTCCGATTCGCCGAGGGACGGAAAAAATCAACGGAGCTCTCTGCCTGCTCACGGATCTGACGGAGCTGGCCGCGCTGCAACAGCAGATCCATTTGAAAGAAAGCCTGGCGGTTGTGGGAGAGCTGTCTGCCGGAATTGCACATGAATTCAAGAACGCTCTGGCGACGATTTCCGGTTACGCGCAGATGATCAGAGCGGAAGCGGGCGCCGGCGAACTGGCCGAGTCGGCGGACCGAATCCTCGAACAAACGCGGAATATCACGCACGTCGTCACCGAATTCCTGAAGTACGCGCGGCCTCTGGAGATCAGCAGCGAGCCGGTGGCAATCGAGGGAGTCGTCGAGCGCGTCGTTTCTGAAGTAGCCGAGGCCATGCCGCAGGTCCGCATCCGGTACGAAGGAGCCCTGGGGAGCGTGGCGGGAGACGAAGGTCTGCTCCGGCAAGCCCTGCTAAATCTCACGCGGAACGCCGCGGAGGCGTGCGCCGAAGCAGTCAACGGCGGCCGAGTCCTCGTCCGTGGGGAAATCGTGCCCAACGACGACAGCGGAATTCAGCGCATTACGATTCTGGACAATGGGCCGGGCATGGCTGCGGGCACGATTCCAAAGCTCTTCCGGCCATTTTTCACCACAAAAGCGAACGGAACGGGCCTGGGTTTGGCCGTCGTACAGAAGATCATTGTGCAGCACGGCGGAAACGTGGAAGCGCGGAACCGCGCCGAAGGCGGCGCCGCGTTTATTGTTACGCTACCCGTGTGCCGGAACGTCCCGGAAGCAGTAGAATCAAAGAAGGAACGCATCTAACTATTAGGCTGGGGAATCCAGCTCACCCAGGAGAGGTGGTATTGTATGCGTGTCAGAAACTGGTTCACATCCTCGATACTCCTGCCCGGACTTTGTCTCGTGGCGTTTCCCGTGTTCGCCCAACAGCAATCCAGTGATCCGGTGGCAGATGCGGCGCGCAAGGCGCGCGAACAGCAGAAGAATGCGCCGAAACCGAAGAAGGTTTACACGGATGACGATATAAAGCCGAGTGGTGCTTCCACTCAGCCGCCAGCAACAACAGATCAGGGCAACGCTGGCACTCCAGCGACGCCAGTCAAGGGCCCGGGTGCTAAGGGGACGGCGGCGGGGACCGCCCCGCAGAAGGCCGACGACCCCGAGACGATGTGGCGCAAGCGTTTCGCGGCTCAACGCAAGAAGATCGCGGACACGGAACGAGAGCTCGATATCTTGCAACGAGAGTCCGAAAAAGCGCAGGTGCAATACTACAGCGACCCGCAAAAAGCGCTGCAGGAACAAAACTCGCGCAAAGACATCAACGAAAAAAACACCAAGATCGACCAGAAAAAATTGGAGCTCGCCAACCTGAAGCAGCAACTTTCGGACATGGAAGATGAACTGCGCAAGGCGGGTGGCGACCCGGGCTGGGCAAGCGAGTAGTCTTTGCATTTTCCGAGCCCCGTGATGCGCGGCACGTGGCCCTTGTCCTGAATCCATTTCTGTCCTGTGTAACACCGGCGGGCGCAGGGTTGTCCCTTTTCACTCTGCCGTTTTGGCGCAGCCGCTTGCTTTACTTCTCTACACACCTGCCGTGCGTTCCCGACTGACCAGGCCTTGATTCGTGGTAGAAACAAGAGAGATGGAACCGCTTCTCCTTGTAGAAGATAAGAACGAGCTGCGCGCGATGTTGCGCAAAGCTTTGGAGCGCGCGGGTTATGCCGTGGACGAAGCGGCCGATGGAACGAGCGCGATTCAGAAACTGCGCTCCCGGCGCTACCTGATGGTCATCACCGATTTGAAAATGCCCGGCGCATCCGGGCTGGACGTGCTTCGCGAATCGAAACAGGCGGACGCGACGATTCCCGTGCTCCTGCTCACCGCATTCGGATCCGTCGAAGAAGCCGTCTCGGCAATGAAGGATGGCGCATTTGATTTTCTCCAGAAGCCGGTTGACCTTGACCACTTGAAATTGCTGGTAAAGCGCGCCTCGCATCAGCAGGAACTTTTACGGGAAAATCTGCTGCTGCGCGAGGAGTACACCGCACGGTACGGATTCCCGCGAATCGTGGGCGAGCACGCGGCCATCCGCGAAATCAGCCAGCAAATTCAGCGAGTGGCGGCGACGGATTCCACCGTTCTGCTGCTGGGAGAGAGCGGGACCGGCAAAGAATTATTTGCGCGAGCCGTGCATCACCTTTCGCAGCGGCGCGAGCAGCCGTTCGTGGCGCTGAATTGCGCGGCGATTCCAGAAGGACTGGTGGAAAACGAACTGTTCGGTCACGAGCGCGGCGCGTTCACCGGCGCCGGCGCGCGCAAAGTCGGCAAATTGGACCTGGCGCATCACGGAACCCTCTTCCTTGACGAGATCGGCGAACTGCCGTTGGCGATTCAGGCGAAACTCTTACGCGTGCTGGAGGAAAAAAGATTTGACCGCGTCGGCGGAATACAGCCGGTGGAAGTGGATGTCCGCATCGTCGTGGCGACGAATCGCAATTTGAAAAAACTGGCCGAGGAAAAACTCTTTCGCGAAGACCTCTACTTCCGGATATCCGCCGTGCCCTTGACGATTCCTCCGCTGCGCGAACGCGGCAAGGATGTTCTGTTACTGGCGGAATATTTTCTGGAGAAATTTTCCAGAGAGTTCAAGAAGCCAGGACTGGAGCTCTCGGCGGAAGCGAAAGAGAGATTGCTGGCGTATGGCTGGCCGGGGAATGTACGCGAACTGCAGAACACGATGGAACGTGCCGTCATTTTGACGGATGGACTGAGCATTACGGCGGACGGATTGCAGCTGCCCGCGACGAAGCCAGACGCGAGCCAGTTGCCCGCCGGGATGCTTCCGGAGAGGTTCGACTGGGAAGGAACGCTCGAAGAGGTAACGGGCCGGGCGGTTGGGCATATTGAGCGAGTGCTTCTGGAAAGTACGCTCCGGGAGTGCAAGTGGAACAAAAAACGGGCGTCGGAAAAGCTCGGAGTCTCTCCCAAGACACTGCTGGCAAAGCTGCGCAGCGCAGGGCTGGAGGAATAGCGGCCAGTGACGGTTGGTGAGCAGGGTACACGACACGAAAATCGAAAACTGCCAGAGCGGGAACGAGTGATACCCACCCCCCGTGTTTTTCCGTGAAGAGTGCGGAGGATGCTGAAAAGATTAGAGTTAGCATTTTCGCCACGTCAAAAGAGTGCGCAAGAGTGTGAGAACATTAGAGTTGTTGGTTGAAACCTGTGATTGGGCCGGGCTTAAAGCAAAAAAAGCGGCCTGAAGGCCACCTCGAAGAGATCCCACACCTTTAACCAGAAACAATTATAGCACATATTACCAGAATGTCAAGACTACAGTGAGAATTATGGCCAAGCCTTGAAAGGGCCGGAGCTTGTTAGGAGAGGCAAGGGCCCGCCCTCTGAAGAGGGCGGCTACAGGGGGATCATAACGGGCGTTGGGCAGTGTGGAGGGCGACCGAGCCGAAGTTCCAAAGGTGGAAGTTGGCGGAGACGAAGCCGGCGGCGGACATGAGGGAGGATAGTTCGGCGGGGCGGAAGAAGCGCGACACGGAGTTGGGTAGATAAGTATAAG
Source organism: Candidatus Acidiferrum sp. (assembly GCA_035310525.1). Taxonomy (GTDB): domain Bacteria; phylum Acidobacteriota; class Terriglobia; order Acidiferrales; family UBA7541; genus Acidiferrum. Next base: position 212,924 of record DATGED010000018.1, read on the forward strand.
CCGCGGAATCGCCGGAAAGAATGGCCCCGATGCGGGGCAAGACGCGACGAAAATACCAGCGGTAAATATTCCCGAGGAAAGTATCGGGCGGCTCGGTGAACTCAAGGATGGCGATGGTGCCACCGGGCTTGAGGACACGGTGGATTTCGCAAAGGCCGGCTTCGTAATTGGCGAGATTGCGGAAGCCGAAGGCGCTTGTGACGAGATTGAAGGAGTTATCTGCGAAGGGGAGGCGGAGGGCATCGGCTTCCACTAACTGAATGGGCCGCAACGGTGCCGGCGTAGGACTGTGCAGGGACACGCTCTTCTCCCGAGCCCGTGTCAACATCGTGCGGGCAAAGTCCGCGCCGATCAGGTCAACTTTGTATCGTCTGGCGATGGTGATGGCCAGGTCTCCGGTGCCACAACACAGGTCGAGGACACGAGCGTCGCCCTGTTCGAGAACCGGGCGGAGGAGTTTGGCGGTGCGTTTGCGCCAAATGCGATCAAGCTGAAAGGAAAGGAGATGGTTGAGGAGGTCGTAGCGTGGGGCGATTTGCGAGAACATTTCGCGGACTTTGCGGGAGGCGTCCGCTTCGCTCTCGACGCCCTCCGGGCGAGTGCCCTGTGCGGGGGCGGGGGCGTTAGCCACGGCTCTTGCCTGGAGGCGTGATGAAATGCGGGGCGAAATGCAGAACGCGCTCGAGAACGTTGAGAGGCACGCCGTCATGCGACACGGCTTTGCCGATGCGTGGCGCCAGAACAAAACGAAGCTTACCGGCGCGGGCTTTCTTGTCGGAACGCATAAGGTCAATCAATTTTTTGGGATGGACGTTGGGCCACGGAGGAAGCGGGCCCATGCGGCGGACGAGGGAAACAATGCGGGAGACCTCGTCGGCAGGGGTGAGGCGGATTTCGTGGCCGAGGAGCGCGGCAGCCATCATGCCCCAGGCGACGGCTTCGCCGTGCTGGTATACGCGATAGTTGGTGACGGTTTCGAGAGCGTGGCCGAAGGTGTGGCCGAAATTGAGGATTTCGCGAAGGCCGGATTCGCGCTCGTCAAAGCTTACGATGCGGGCCTTGATCTCGAGGGTACGCGGAATAAGGTACGCGAGGGCTGCCGGATCACGCCGCAAGACAGCATCGAAATTTTTCTCGAGATAGGCAAAGAGCTTGGCATCCGCGATGACGCCGTACTTGATGACTTCGGCAAGGCCGCCGCGGTATTGGCGTTCCGGGAGGGTTTTGAGGGCAGCGGGATCAACGAGGACGAGGCGGGCGGGATAAAAAGCGCCGACGAGGTTTTTGCCTTCGGGAAGATTGACACCGGTTTTCCCGCCGACTGCGCTGTCCACCTGCGCGATGAGAGTGGTGGGGATCTGCACAAGCTGGACGCCGCGGAGACAAGCGGAAGCGGCGAAACCCGCGACATCGCCGACGACACCGCCGCCCACAGCAATGAGGACAGATTTGCGATCAACTCCGCCGCGGACGAGCGAGCGGCACAGCTTTTCAACCGTGGAGAGATTTTTCGCGGATTCCGAATCATCCATCAGATGAGGCGCGTGTTTCCCTCCGAGACGCAGTCCGACGATAACGGGCTTTCCTACTGCACGCCAGACCCTCGGCGAGGAAACCAAATGAATTCGCGAAAATTTCCCCAAACGCCGGAGTTCACGTGCGGCCGCGCGGAGGACACCCGGACCGCAAACGACGGCGTAACGGCCCGACGACGAGTTGACGAGAATGCGTTTTTTTTTCATCCGCAGATGAGTTCGGAACCGCGATTTGAATCCAGCAAGCGCCCGGACGTAAAAGCGCGGCCGACAAATGCCTTTGCAAAGCTCACTTCGTCTGAAGTCGTTTTACACTTTCCAAAAAGACGTGCCCGACGATAGCCAGAGTTTTGGGGCTGATCTTGTCCATAGTGTCTTCCGGAGTATGCCAATAGAAAATATCACCTCCGGGACCGAACTCCGGGTCAATGACATCCACCGAAGGGACGTTGCGCTTCAAAAAAGATTTGTGGTCGTCCTCCATCACGGTGGATTCATCGAGGAAGATATTGCCGTAGCCGAGTTTCCTAGCGACATCCCAGACGAGATCCAGGAGCCAGGGCGTGGAGTTATCCACTCGCTTGAAATGCGGCGTGCGAGTGCCGACGATGTCCGCGAGGAGAAAGGCCTTGATTTTCGAGATGTCTCCGCTGATCGCAAGACGCGCGGCCATTTCGCGGCTTCCGTAGCAATTGTCCGGGTCCTGCCATTCCTGTCTGACCGCTTCTTCGCCATCAAAGAACGCGATCCAGACGGCGTAGCGGCCACGCTGCGAGCAGAGCAGACGCGCCAACTCGAGCATAACGCCCGTCGAAGAGCCGCCGTCGTCGGCGCCCACGAAATTATCCAGACGTTTCGTATCGTAATGCGTGCCGAGAAGTATCGCACCAGGCTTTTCACCGGGAATCTTCACGAGAATATTTTTCATGGGCAGGCGGCCGGCGGGAGTATCGGCATTGAAGGCGTCGACTTCGGTTGTGCAACCATAACTTTTCAACTCGGAGAGAAGATAGTCCTGGGTTTTCGCAATGGCGGGCGAGCCAGAGGGACGTGGGCCGAATGAGACTTGCTTGGCCACTTGCGCAAAGGCGCGATTGCCATCAAAGCCGCCGGTTTTTTCGGGCGGAGGGGCATCGCCGGCGGACTGAGGCGGCGCGGTCGTGACGGAGCTCATGAAGGGCGCGGGATTCGCGGCAGGCTGCTTGTTGTCCGCTTTGGCCTTGCACCCCGCGAGGACAAGAAGAAGCGCGCATCCGCCAAATGCCAGGAGAGCGACATTCGCCGACCTAATACTCATTTAGTGAACCTCCGCGGCCGTTGCCAGACGGCGCCTTCTTTTTCGTACCACTACCCAGGACACTCCGACTCCTAAAAAGTACAAGGCCAGCAGCACCAACATGAACAGCACCATGGTGGTTGCGTCGGGGGTGGGAGTAAGGACTGCTGCCAGGATCGCGATAACCAGTAGCGCGTAGCGAACATTTTTGATGAGGAATTCCGGGGTGACGACTCCGAAGAGGGAGAGGAAAAAAATGAGGATCGGCAGTTCAAACACGAGGCCAAGCCCGAGCAACACAAGGAGGATCAGATCGAAATATTCGTCGATATTGATGAGAGGCACTACGGGTCCCTGAAAGCTGATCAAGAAGCGCAAGACATAAGGAAGAGAGATGAAGTATCCGAAAGCAATTCCGGCAAGAAACAGGAAAACGGTGGAAAAGAGAAAACCAGTGATGGCGCTGCGCTCGTGCTTATAAAGCGCGGGAGCGACGAAGAGCCAGATCTGGTAGAGGACCCAGGGAGAGGCAATCACGATGCCGAGGTAAATGCTTACCGTGATGAGCAGATTCAGATAGCCAGCCGGGTGCGAGTAGACCAGCTTCGGGTCGAGATGGGCCGACTTCAAGGCGGCGACCATGGGCCTGACCATGACATTGACGAAATGGGGCGCCACGAACCAGCCGATCATGGCTCCAATCAGGATGGAGACGAGGGAGCTGATGATGCGTTTGCGCAGCTCGACCAGATGTTCGAAAAACGTCATCTGGGCGCCGGGCTCTTCCTCAAGCGGCACGATTGGAGAATCAGACTGGCTGCTGTTGGTCATGAGTAGGGGTTTGGGAAGACTCAGTTGGCGAATCCGAAGGCGCCGCGTCGGCCGACTGAGGCGGTTCGCCATTGGAACGGGCCACCGATTCCGCGACCGGGGTGACTACCGGCGCTTCCGTAGCGCGGGTGTCCGCGTCTAAACCAGTGGAGACGGTGTCGGTGCCGGGTTGGGCGGCAAGCGTGGCGGGTTGTTCATCCGTGGGGGCCGAAGCAACAGCCGCTTCGGCGGCCTTCTTACGCTCCGCTTGCAGGGCCTGGCGCTCGAGGTCGCGCATTTCTTGTTCAAAAGCGCTTTTGAAGTCCGTGGAGGCTTTGCGGAATTCAGCCATCAGTTTGCCGAGGCCACGGGCGAGCTCAGGCAGCTTTTTGGGCCCGAAAACGACCAGGACAACGACGAACACAACAATCATGTGGGTCATGCTAAGCATGATGATAGGTAGCCGAAATATGGGCTGTTGGCATCATAGAAAGGGCGTCCTACGGTGTCAAACCACACTTTAGGGTGTGCTATAATTTTAGGTGCAGCGGATTCGCGAGGTCAGAATGAAATCTGAACGCCGTGGGCTGGTCTTAGTGGTTGGTGTATTACTCCTATCTGCTGTTCTCGGGGCCGTTTATGGCCCGAATGTAAGAGCAACGACCTCCTCCGCCGAGGACGAGCACACGGCGATCCGGCAATTCACCAATGTTCTGGACGTGGTCCAGGCGAACTATGCCGAGCCGGTGGATGTCGATAAAGCCGTGTACCAGGGCGCCATACCCGGCATGCTACGGGTTCTCGATCCCCATTCGAACTTCTTCGACGCGCGCCAATTTGCCCTGCTGCGCGAGGACCAGCGCGGACGATATTACGGAGTGGGAATGGTCGTCGCGCCCCGCGAAAACCGGACGGTGGTGATGCAGCCCTATGTTGGCGCACCGGCGTTCATTGCGGGGATTCGTCCGGGAGACGTGATTACCAAAGTAGATGACAAATCGACGGATGGGCTGACCACGACGGACGTGGCCGACCTGCTGAAGGGGCCCAAGGGCACAGTGGTGAAGATCACCGTCAGCCGCGAAGGTTATGAGCAACCGCTGGTCTTTACAGTGACGCGAGACGAAATTCCACGGCACTCAGTGGACATCGCTTTCATGCTCAAGCCGGGGATCGGGTACGTCCGTTTGTCCGGGTTCAACGAGACCACGGATCGAGAAATCGCTGATGCCCTCAAACAACTGAACGCGCCAAGCCTGGATGGATTGATTCTCGACATGCGCGGGAACCCCGGTGGACTGTTGAATGAGGCGGTCGCTGTCGGCGACATGTTCCTGGATAAGAACCAGCTGATCGTTTCTCACCATGGCCGCAGTTCGCCGGAACGGCGCTATTTTGCGCTTCGCGGCAACCAGGGAATGACCACGCCGCTGGTGATCCTGGTGAACGGGAACTCGGCGTCGGCCACGGAGATTGTGTCGGGAGCAGTTCAGGACCACGACCGCGGGTTAGTTGTAGGAGAAACGACGTTCGGCAAGGGACTTGTGCAGACCGTCCAGCCACTGAGCGAAAACACCGGGCTTGCGCTGACCACGGCGCGTTACTACACGCCCAGCGGGCGGCTGATCCAGCGGGACTACAAATCGGTGTCGCTCTATGAGTATCACTACGAACGTAAAGTTCCCGAGCATCCGACGGAGGTCAAGCTGACGGATAGCGGCCGGCAAGTGACCGGGGGCGGGGGAATTACGCCGGACATCGTCGTGCCAACGCCCAAGTTCGATCATTTCCAGGAAGAGATGTTTCGCGCGGATGTCTTCTATCCTCTCGAGAGCGGCATCGGCGGGTTTACGCGGTACTTTCTGGGCGGCAAACCCACAATCACGAAGGAATTTGAAGCGGACGACAGCGTCATGAAAACGTTCCGCGAGTACCTGACCAAGCATAACGTGCGCTACACCGAACCGGACATGGCCGAGAACCAGGACTGGGTGAAACGAAAGATCAAGGAAGAGGTTTTCTTCTCGGCGTTCGGAATGCAAGAGGGGTTCAAGGTAATGCTTGCAGCCGATCCGCAGGTTCAGAAAGCCGTGGAAGCGATTCCGCAGGCGCGCGCACTGTATCAGAACGCGCGCAAAATCGTGGCGCAACGGACCGGCGGAAGCCTCGAACAACCCTAAGACTTCAACTTATCTGCACAGGAATGCACGGAGCGTCGCGGTTTTGCGCTTACGAGCGGATAACTGTGTCGTCCGAATTTTATGTTGTAAATGATGCGGACAACCTCAGTTGGCAAGGTTTCTGGCGTCTGCTAAGATTTTGATATTGCTCGTGGGCGTGTAGCTCAGCTGGGAGAGCGCGTCGTTCGCAACGACGAGGTCGCAGGTTCGAACCCTGTCACGTCCACCAATTTTTGCATCGAATCAGATACTCTCCGAAATTCGCGAATAACGCACCAGCTACATCTCCATAACCGGCCGCGTTCGAACACGGCCCACTTAGCTATTTACCGCTGAGGATTCGGCAATTGCCGGGCGGCGTTTGCCGACTCGAGTTGCCTGTTCGAAAGCGTAGCCCATTTGGAGCACGCCCCAGTCGTCGTGGTGACGACCCACGATCTGGATGCCGATGGGCAGCCCGCCGTTCGAAAATCCGCAGGGAACGGACATGGCGGGATTGCCGATTGCAGAGATGTAATAGGCGGACTTCATCCAGGCGATGTAACTTTCCATTTTCACGCCGGCAATTTCGGTTGGGTAATGGAGGTTCACGTCAAAAGGCAGAACCTGGTTGACGGGCATGAGGAAGAATTCGTACTTGCTGAGGAATGCGGTCATGCGCTGGAACAGAGCGCTACGTTTGGCTTCGATCCGGGAAAGATATGGCCCGGTGAGTTTGCGGCCCTCCTGGACGTGCCAGTGGACGTATCCGTTGAGAAGATCGCCTTTGGTAGAAATCAAGTCGCCGAAAGCAAGTTCCGTGGACCAGTGACGCCAGGCATTGAAACATTCATCCGCGTCGCTGAGATCCGGTTCGGCTTCCTCGACGATACAGCCTAAGGACTCGAAAACCTTGGCCTGGCGCTGGACGGCGGACTTGACTTCGGCTTCCCAAGGCAGGCCGAGGTCTTTGAAAATCGCTACACGCACACCTTTGAAGTCGCGGCCGAGAGGCTGGGCGAACTGCGCGCCCGGCTGCTCGATGGAAATTGGCGAGTGATGGTCGTATCCCGCGAGAACACTGAGCAGAAAGGCGCAGTCGGAAACATTGCGTGCAACGGGTCCGGGGACGGAGAGCGTGGCCCAGCCGAGGTGTGCGGGCACATTCGAAACGCGGCCCGGTGAAGGCCGGATGCCGACGACATTGCAAAAATTTGGCGGATTGCGGAGAGAGCCGCCCATGTCGCTGCCATCGGCGAGCGGAACCATTCCGCAGGCGAGAGCGACGCAGCCGCCACCCGTGCTGCCGCCGCAGGTTTTCGTTAAATCGTAAGGATTGTGCGTGGCGCCGAAGACCGGATTAAAAGTCTGCGAGCCCAAGCCAAATTCCGGAACATTGGTCTTGCCGATAACGATCGCGCCTGCGCTTTTCTCCCGCTGAACAACGCGGCAGTCGAAGTCGGGTACGAAATCACGATGCAGCGGGGAGCCATACGTTGTGCGGATGCCGGCGGTCTCGTGGAGGTCCTTCACGCCGACCGGGAGGCCATGAAGCGGGCCGAGATAGTTCCCTTTCGCGAGGGCTTCGTCCGCGGCAAGGGCCTGGGCCATGAGCTTATCTTCATCGACCAGCGTGACGATGGCGTTGACTTTGGGATTCACGCGCGCGATCTGCGCGAGGTGCGCTTGCATGACTTCGCGAGCAGATAATTGCTTGCGGCGAATCTTCTCCGCCATATCGAGCGCGGTCATGAAACAGAGGCCGCTTTCCTTTGCGGGCTTCATGTCGGAATCTCCTCGTGGATGAATGTTATGACGCAAGGCAGAAATCGCAGCGGAGGGAGAGCCCATGAGCGGATTGACGACGGCGGAAACGACGGCGGTAGTGCCAAGCTTAAGAGCGCGGCGGCGCGAGATGCGTTTCGTCATGTCTTGCCTCGTCGTATATATGCACGGTTTGCGCTAATCAATGAAATGGAAGCGATCACTGGCTCGATGTTTGCGGAGAGTTTATAGCCCAGATTTTATGAGTTGGCGAGCGCTTCGCGTGCTGCGGCCAGCGCTTGTTCGGCCTTAGCAGGATCGTCCAAGCGACCCCTGGCAAAATCGCGCGTACCACCGCCCTTGCCGCCGATTTTCGCAAGGACCAGTTTCAGGAGAGCGTTCATGTCCCTGGCCACCGAAGGATGCTGCGAAAAGATCAGATGGCCACAGCCTTTCCTAGCGAGCAGAGCGACCGACTTTTCCGTTTTCGCAACTTCCGAGGCGAAGTAGCCCACAACTTCGGGTTCAACGTCTTCGAAAACCCGGGGTATGAGGAGCAATCCATCCGGACTCACAGCGGCTTCGCGCACAGCCTGCCCCGCCTCGAGCTCCGCCAGGCGCTGCAAGAGCGCACGCGTTCGCTTGAAATTGGCGTCGCGCTCCGAGATGGCGCGTTCCGTGGCGCTAACGACTTCCTCCTGAGAGCAGCTGAGTCTTTCGGCAGCCGCGCGAAGCCGCTGATAATCCTGGCGCGCGGCATGGAGGGCACGTGCGCCGCAAACGAACTCCACGCGCCAATCCTGGCGCATCTTGGTGCACCGGCGGACAAGCAGCGTCCCGATCTGGCCCGTGCTTTTGACGTGAGTTCCGCCGCAAGGCTGGAGGTCGGCTCCCTCAATCTCGATGGCCCGCAAGATTCCCTTGCGGTCAACCTCCTTACGCACCCCGAGTTCGGCCAGGTCCTCCGCAGTGCCATATCGAACGGTAACGGGACGGTCTTCAAAGATAATTAAGTTTGCCGCGCGCTCTGCTCCTTCGAGGATTTCTTCCGTCGGCTCTGGCCCTCGCAAATCTATCGTGCTTGTGTCGGCTCCTAGATGAAACGAGACCGTCGGCCTTCCGAAGCGCTCTTGAAACATGGCCGAAAGCAGATGCTGGCCGGTATGCTGTTGCATGTGATCGAAGCGGCGCGGCCAGTTGATGCAGCCAAGGACGTCCGGGCTGCTGGGGCGCCGGTCAACTACGTGAATTATTTCGTCGCCGTCGTCGCGGACATCGAGAACATTCGCGTCACCGATTTTCCCCAGGTCGTGCGGCTGGCCGCCGGAGGTGGGATAGAGCGCAGTACGATCCAGAACCAACCCCAAGACGGGAGCCGTGATTCCGGAGTTCACGTCAGGCGGCAGTAGTTCACAATGCACGACCCGCGCGTCGAACTCCTTTTCGAACGCATCGTCGTAATAAAGGCGGCGTGTCGTCATAAGTGCTAAGCCTGCAAGGCCCGCTGCCAGGCTTCCGAGTATTTGTAGCCCGTTCCGGTGTTGAATAGCACGACAGTCTCGCGCGGCTTGATCCATCCGGAGGCCGCGAGTTTTCTCACCGCACTCACGGTTGCAGCCCCCTCCGGCGCCGCGAAAATTCCTTCGAGCGAGGCCAGTTCCTTCCCGTCCTTCAGCATTTCGTCATCCGTCACGGTAAGGGCAGTGCCGTGTGTCTGCCGCAGCATCCGCAAAATCAGAAAATCTCCGAGAGGACCGGGGACGCGCAAACCTGAAGCAAGTGTCGTGGCGTTCTGGAAGAACTCTGACGCATCGCGGTGCGCTTCCCACGCTTTGACGATCGGCGCACAACCTGCAGCTTGCACGGCAACCATGCGGGGCCTCTCCGCGCCAATCCAGCCCATCTCCTGCATTTCATCAAAAGCCTTGCACATTCCAATCAGACCTACTCCACCACCGGTGGGATAAAAAATCACATCCGGCAATTTGCCGCCCAATTGTTCCCAGAGTTCGTAACCCATCGTCTTCTTACCTTCGACGCGATATGGCTCCTTCAGGGTCGATACGTCGTACCAGCCTTCCCGTTCTTTGCGTTCCGCCACGTACTTCCCACAATCTGAAATCAAGCCGTTTAATTTGACGACCTTGGCCCCGAAGGCCTCACACTCCATGACGTTTGCAGCGGGTGTATCGGCCGGCATCACGATCACGGCGGGCAACCCCGCAGCTGCGGCGTAGGCCGCCAAAGCACCACCTGCATTTCCTGCCGTTGGAGCCGCGAGCGCTTTCGCGCCAAGTTGTTTTGCGCGGGTCACAGCCACTGTCATCCCGCGAGCCTTGAAAGATCCAGTGGGATTCAAGCCTTCGTCCTTCACATAGAGGCGCTGCAAGCCCATGGAGGCTCCCAGCCGATTCGCCGGAATCAGCGCCGTCATCCCCTCCCCCAGGGTCACAGGAGGATCGTCAGGCAACACTTCCGCGTATCTCCACAGGCTGGGTGTCCGCGATTTCAGGCTCTCGAGGTTCAGCGAGACGGCCGCCTGCTTCAAGTCATATTTGGCGAGCAAGGGCTTACCGCAAGTGCAAAGATGCTGCTCCCGATTCGCATCGTGTTTCTTCCCGCAAGCTGAGCATTCTAATTCCCGTACGTTGGTGGTCTTGGTCATAGAGAAGAAATTCTAGCACAGCCCATTCAGCGGATTTCTGCGGCGCGGGCTTAACGCGAAGCGAGGTGTTTGGACCTGCGACGCTCCGGCGGAAGAGCACTGCGCTCGAGAGTGAAGGCCGTATTGACCAAACCGACATGCGAAAACGCCTGAGGAAAATTTCCCAACAGACGCTTACCGACAGGATCATATTCTTCCGCGAGGAGGCCGACGTCGTTCCGGATCTCCAGCAAACGCTCGAACAGACGCACGGCGTCGGCGTGACGCTTTTGCAAGACGTAATTATCCGCAAGCCAAAACGAACACGCCAGAAACTTCCCTTCTCCATGGGGCAAGCCATCGACGGCGGGGTCTTGCGTGTACCGCCCGACAAATCCATTTTCCATCAGCCCTGTCTCAATAGCTCTTACCGTCCCGATCACTCGCGGATCTTCCGGGGGAAGGAAACCGAATAGCGGCATCATCAGCAAACTGGCATCGAGATGCTTCGAGCCATAAAACTGCACAAAGCTGTTCAATTCGGAGTCGAATCCTTCCCGACAGACCTGCTCGTGAATCGCGCTCCGAATTTTATTCAATCGTGTGATATCTCCGGGGAACCATCCGCGTTCGGCCGACTTTATCGCCCGATCCACAGCCACCCAGGCCATGACCTTTGAGTGCACGAAATGCCGCCGAGGGCCGCGCACTTCCCAGATGCCGTCGTCCGGCTTCTCCCACCCGGTCTCGAGGAATCCCAACAAGGCCTGCGAAATATGATCGTCTTCGTCCTTTGGGGAGTCGAATCCCGCGTCTCGGCAATGAAAAAGCGTGTTTGCAATCTCTCCAAAAATGTCCAATTGAAATTGATTGTACGCGGCGTTGCCGATCCGTACCGGCGCTGAGTTCGCGTAGCCCGAAAGCCAGGGAAGTTCCAGTTCGTTAAGCCTGCGCTCGCCATGCAGGCCATAAACGATATTGAGCTCCGAAGGGCTGCCAGCCACGGCGCGCAAGAGCCATTCCCGCCACTGCTTCGCTTCGTCGTGATAACCGGCATCGAGCAGCGAGTGCAAAGTAAGCGACGCGTCGCGCACCCAGCAGAATCGATAGTCCCAATTGCGAGAGCCGCCGGGCCATTCCGGGAGTGAAGTGGTGGGGGCAGCCGCAATCCCGCCCGTGGGTTGGAATGTGAGAGCCTTGAGCGTGAGCAGCGAGCGCAAAACGGCCTCGCGCCATACGCCATGGTAGGAGCAGCGATCAGACCAGTTCCGCCACCACTTCTCCGTTTCCTGAATCGCGCGATCCACGTCCAGATCCGATGGCTCTCTGCTATGGGAGGGATGCCAGGTCAGATCGAAGGTGATTCGCTCTCCCTCTGCCACGGTGAAGTTCGATAGTGTCTTGAAATTTTCCCCGCGCAGCGGCACGGCCGTTCGGAGAGCGAGCATATCCGGGCCGGCAATAGCCGTGATTCCGCGCGGACGACGCCGTACCCAAGGGACCACCGAGCCGTAGTCGAATCTGATCACCAACTCCAGGTCCAGAGGGACCTTCCCTCTTTTGCCGACGACCTCTCGCAAGATGTGAGGCGTTTCGTGGCGCGGAGGCATGCAATCGATCAGCGTCACCGCGCCGCTTTCGGTCTCAAATTCGGTCTCGAGAATCAACGTTCCCTCGCGATAGCGCCGGCGAATTCTCCGGACGGGTTCCGCAGGCGAGATTGACCAATGACCGTTTTCGGCGCCTCCCAACAGTGCGGCGAAGCACGCTCCCGAATCAAAATGGGGCACGCAGAGCCAGTCGATCGAACCGTTCTTTGCCACAAGAGCGGCGGTGTGGCAATCGCCGATCATCGCGTAATCCTCGATGGGTAAGGACAAGAGTGGCACTCCGCAAAATCGCGTTCACGTTGACGCGAAGCATCATTAAATCACGCGGACTCAGGGGATAGCCACCTGGAAACTGATTCGTGATCCGGGGCAAACGCGGAAAAAACTCGGCTTTTGCGAGGCCTACAGTAGAAGAGCAGTTCGAGATTTCAGCTGTTTACAGTGGAGTGGAACGCGGCACCTTCGAGCAGAGGCTGGAGGCTTTGCAGGACCTGCGGAAAATCAGCGGCGAGAGTAGTTACCGTTAGCACGCCAACGGACGATCCGCTCCGAGCATAAATTCGCCGGTAGACGAGTTCCCTGCCGTCCTTCGTCGAGTGGCGGACGTCCACGGCCATGCTTTCGTCGGCGCCGCCAACCCGGGGCGGCATGGTCGGCTCGATTTTTGGATCACGTAGGTAACCGCGCAGCGTGCTGATTTGCGATTCGACGAACTGTTGCAGGGTGATGCCCCCAAGAATCTCTTCGCTGGCAGCCACGCTGCCTGGAAATTCTTCGTGACCCGATTGCTGAAGCCCGAACCCTTCCTGGATTTGCCAATCGGCGGGTGCGGCCGGGAACGACCAGCCCATGACCGCGAACGCAGCCCCGCCAGGACCCATCACGCCTCGCGCGGCAGGAAGGTCCCTGAATTTTTCCGCAATGTGCGGTGCGACACCGGGCGGCGGCACGCTCTGGGGCAACTGCTTGGCCCTGCCACTAGCTGAATCCTCAGCAGCGCGCGGCGGCTCAACAACAGCCGGACGCGAAGGCGCCACGTGTCTATCGAGTTCAGACGTCGGTATCGCTGGCGGCTCGGAAGCGATCTCCGGAACCGACTCGACGCGAGCGGCTTCGCGCGCATCGCTGCCCGGCGAGGGCTCCTGAGAATTTGCGGGCGCACCTTTCGGCTGTTCGACGGGCCAGCCCGAGCGAGGCGGTGGAGGTGATGACGGCTCCTCAGCGCGAGGGGTTGGTTCGGCAGGGCGACGCCGCTGGGGCGGAGTGGGCGGCGGAGCAATTCCCTGGGGGGGCGGCGCAACTTCTTCGGGAGGCATCAACGACGCGAGTTTCGCGTCGGCAACAATTTTCACCGCGAAAATTGTTTGACCCGCTTTGATTTCATCCCCGTTTGCAAGCATGGCATGTTGAATGCGCGCCCCATTGAGGAATGTGCCGTTGCTGCTTTTGCGATCCACCACACGGCTGCCCGATGGGCCGCATTCAAACGCAAAGTGCTCACCGGACATGAACGTGTCATGCGGCAAAGCAAATTGCGCACGCCCTGCCGCCCGCCCCACAGTGATCGACTCTCCCGTCCTTAAGCCGATGACCTTTCCGGTCATCGGCCCATTTCGAATTTCGAGAATCAATCCCATCTGCTCATCTTCCAGGATCGCTCAACACTATTATCACTCCACGCCATCAGGCCACTCTGATCTACAGCATCCCTGCCCTTCGGCCGTTAGGGTTGTGCAATCCAATCACCTGGATCGCATCAGGATCCACGCCACAAAAAATCCGACGCTCATTGCCGCACAAGCGGCGGCCACCGATGCAAAGAGAACGGTACCCAAGCGGTCGATCTCGATCACCGCAAAATCAGGATGCTCGGGATTAAAATGCACGGTAACTTGCGATCCAACTGGGTACCTTGCAAGAACCTCGCGCAACTTGGCACTTGGAGGAGTGTCAACGGAACGCGCAAATTCCGAATAAAGTTTTGTAGAAATGTGGTGCCCAACAAATGTCTTGCCATTCACGTCATACTGATATTCCACAAACGGCTGCCAAGCGAGCTGGTACCGACGGTCGGCAGTTTCAGCAGTGGTGTGGCGTATTTCGGAACTCAAAATTACGGCTTGCGTTGTGGGCCACGAACTCACCTCAACTTGATGACGATAAACAACCCAGGCCCCTGCCCCCAAGCCGGCAGCAAAAATCAGCCCAGCAATGGACAGTGAAAGGAGGGTAGACATTCCGGATTTTCCATCGAGCCGGATCAACGTACGAGGCGCCACGCGCCACCTATGAAAGATACAGTAATATCGAACGGAATCGTGTTTGCCTCCGACGTCGCTGTAATGGGAGCAGAGCCCCGCGCGGAGGTGATACGGACCAAACGTGCCTTTCCTTCGAGTTTGAATTCCAGTGTTGGCGCGACGGAAACGGACCAGTTCTTGGCGCTCATCAGTGACTCCAAAAAACCTTGGAATCCCTGCGTCATGCGAGCCGGATCCAATCCGAGCGAGCGGGAGAGTTCCTGAGACTTGGGAGCGTTGAGCGTAGTGAGAGTTTGCACGTCGCGCTTGCGCAATGCCGAAGCATATTCTCGCACAAATGTTTCGAGAGCCGGACGATCAACTTGGATGGGAGGAATCTGGCTCCAAGGGGGTGGTGGAAAAGGCAAAGGTTGCACTTGAAATTTGCCCTCGAAGACAGTCTTCATTTCTCCAGGTGTGAGCGGCATTAGTTTCGAATCCCATTCAAAGCGCAGCAGGCTGCCTTCCTGACCGGGGTCTTTCCCTTGCTCGCCTTTTTGAAGTGTCAAAGTAAAGACGGGCGCCTCCTGAGAATTCTGCGGCGACTGGTTCGGCGCTCGGGATCTTTTCTTCGGTGAGGGCGGAGACGGCAAGCCCAACTGAATCCTTACTTCGTTATCTCCAGAGAACAAAAGTGGGTTGATTTTCTCGGAATAGGAAGACAAAATCCCGCCATCCTTGCTGTAAACGGTGACGTCATTCACTTGCACCGAAACGAGCAGGCCCTGCGATTCTAACGACAACACCCAGAGCAGCAATAATTGAGGCATTTTATTCTCCCGATCCCGCGGCTTCCTGCTTAGTCAACTCGATTACGTGGGTGAATCTTTCACTTTCCTTGACGAGGGGGTATGCCCGGTTATACTCAAAGATGCCGCCGGCGGCTTTAAAGGTCACAGTTGCCACGATCCCTGTCCACTGGAAGAAAAGCTCGATCTCAGGGTCTTGCTTTGCAATGAATTTGGCGCCGGTTCGCAAGCCCGTTCCGCCCGCGACCTCGGCGCTAAGGACATCCTCGCTTACCAAGTAGAGGTTTATAGAAAGCTTGCCTTTGATCATACCGAACAGCGAGACTTCGGTTTTTTCGTACTTGGACTTATTCTGCTCAGGTTCGTAGTTAAAGGCCACTTCAACCGTGAAACTTAGTCCGCCTTCGATGGTGAAATAAACGCCAGCTTTAAGCCAATGCTGAAGCGGAGCAGGAACAACATTGAGAGGATAGATGGGGACGGGGCCAAGCTTGAAACCGAGAAAGGGATCGAACGAGCCGGCTACCGTCGTTTCACAGAACGCGCGAGCGGATTTCTTATATTCCTTCCATTGCTGGCTGTATTCAATGGAGCCCACGAACCAGCCACGCTCGAGCTTTATTTTTTCTTCCTTTTCAATCGGAAGGTGTTCCAACACTTTCTTAATCTTCTTGCGTACCTCTTCAAAATCGATCTTGCCACTCAGTTTGTCGGGCGGGTATGCGCGAATCTCGACGAGGGGTGCGCTGCCCTGGCATGCAGCCAAATTCACGCGATAGGTCTGAGGGCTGACATGATGAAGGCCCAGCCAGCCCCCAAAAAAAGCGGGCTTGAATGTCTTAGCCAAGAATTTGGTGTGGCTACCCGTCTCGTGAGAGGTCCACATTCCTGAGATGTCCCAGGCGATATGTTCGCCGCAGCCGCCCTCCAATTCAGCCGTGCAATTAATGGAATCGCCGAGACTTCCATAGGAGTCAGGCACAACGCACAACAGACCGCTGGAAGGTTTTCTTCCGTGTTCGCAAGTGATGGAACTCGACTTTACCTTGCACGGCCGCGGGGGCTTACCAGGAAGAGGGGTGGAAGCAATGTCCTTGGCGGGTGCAGGTGGTGGTCCCGGACAGATTTGCGTGCTGCCCGTCAAGGGCCTGTTGGTGACGGAATTTGCCTGAGAGTTTGCGGCGCGCACCTGAGCAGCGCATTGATTCGCAGAAGCTTTTTCGACTTTGCCTCCGTGACCCTGATAGCTCTTCATCCATTCATTCCGAAGCTTCGCGTGCTTTGGGTCGCAGGCCTGGATGGGCAGCCGCTTGCCGTTGACCACCATATCCGGATGATTTGCATAGAAATCATCGTTGGCCGCCTTGGTAGCGGACTTAGACAGAGGTATGGAAGCACGAATCATGTTTCTCGTTTGACCTGCTAGTCGGGAGCTCCGAGCGTCTGTGTACCACTCTCGAGACGGACGGCCAGCGTTTCGAGCGCCTGCTGCATGCGAGTTCGTGGTTCCGCGTTCGAGTTCGTAAGAATAGTCTTAAGCCATTGATATTCAGGCTGCAAGTCGAAATTCGGCCCGAGAAGAAAGGACAGGAAGATAAACTTGGAAATCTCCGGCCGGTTGAGGAAGCCGCAATGCAGCGCGGTCTGGGCAGCATAGCGAATCTGCTCACGCGATGCGTTTTCTCCGAGCATCTCGCAGTCTTCGGGAAAATGGCCTTTGAGCCATACGGCGGTGCGATTCTCGAAAGCAGGATAGTCATCCTGGAGCGCCTGAAACTGCTCTTGACGAATAGTTATCATGAGTTTGCGACTCGAGTGAGGGAAAAAGGATTACGCGGGAGCAAGGTGAAGCTCCTTTTGGGCGGCGCCTTTGGGGCCGCGGGTGAAGTGGAGAGCTGTCGCGGGATCTTCGGCTTCGAGGAGGAACTGTTTTACGGGGCCGAAGAATTGGGTGGTTTCTTCGTGAAGGCACGTGGGCAGGAAAAGGCGGAGGACCCGGGGGTCGTAGTAGCGGAAGTAAACTTGGGTGCCGTCGGGAAGTTTGACGTTGAGGAAATGACGGAAGTGGGTGCGGAGATCTTTGAGAGGCGCATCGCAGGTGAGGAAGACTCCCCAGCTTTTGGACCAAGCTTGTTGGACGAGCGTTTCGAGGAGAGCAGATTTTTGCGGGACGCGGACGAGGTATGGCGCGAAGTGCGCGAGTTGCGCGCCTTGCGGGCCTTCGTAGAGAGATTGATATTCCTCTTTTGATTCTAGAATGACTTTTAGGACGCTCGGCTCACGCGAGGCGTCGAGAAGGGCATAGAGCGGCTGAAAATCTTTGCGGAGCAGATCCTGCAAGCGAGGCTGCGCGGGCGCGGGCGCTGGAGGTCTGGGAGCCGGGGGGGCTACGGGGAAAGACGCGGGATGAAACGAAGGTGCTGGAAACGAAGGGAGTTCGCCCGGCTTCAGTGGAGCGGCGGCTGGTGGGGGAACTACGGAAGGAGTAGCGGGCCGAGGTGGCGCTGACTTGGATGTTTCGGGCGGTTCAGGTGCAGGTTGGGAGCGAGCGACGCGGGGGGTCGCCTCGGGAAGCGTATCCTCACGCAGCATGCGAACAATGAAGACGGTGTTGCCGGCACGGATTTCGTCGCCGTTTGTGAGAGTGGCTTCTTTGACGCGCGCGCCATTGAGGAACGTGCCGTTGCTGCTGTTAAGGTCGAGAAGGCGGCAGCCTTTTTCGGTATGCTCGATTGCGAAGTGCAGTCCGGACATGAGTTTGTCGTCGGGGAAAGCGTGATCCGCTTGAGAGGTGCGGCCGATGCGGAGAGAACCGCCGGGGACGAGCGCGAGTTTGGCGCCCGCGTTGGGGCCGGAGCGGAGTTCCAGAACGGCTTTCATGTCAGCCTCGACGAACCCGCAAACAGCACGAGACTTATTTCACTGAATGGCATATTGCTGGCGCATCCGCTTATATTCTTCCGCAAGATCCTTGTCCGCAAAACCAAGAGAGGCCCAGCCGCGCAGACACTTTACGGCTTGCTCGCGAAGAGCCCGGCGGGAAGCCTGTGCCGGCTGCTCGGAAGTGTAGTGCAGAACGAGAGACAGGCTGCTGAGATTCCGTAGGGCCAGTCTGGGATCAGCCTGGCCGGAAAAAGAAGTGCAAAGGAGATCGAGAGCAGCGCTGCTATGCGCTTCCCACGTATTTTGCGTGATGTTGAAGGCAACGAAGCCAAAACTAAACGCGCGAACATCCGGGGAAGGGCCAGCCTGCTTGAGGATGTTACGAAGAGCAGGCTCGATTTCTTGCCATGGGGCACCAGCATGCGCGAGCGAGCGCAATGCGACACGGTAACCTTCGCTCATCGACGCGGATGAGAGGTAGCCAAGCCAACGGCGAATTCGCTCCTTGGGATCAGTAAGGCGCTGGATGGATACGATGTCTTTTACCATCGCACCAAGATCCTGTTCGCCCGTTCCGCCCGGCAATACTTTGCGGATGGTTTGGGAGTCCGCGCCAGAGAAAAACAAGACGACGGCCCCGTCGGGTACGAGTTCACCGTAATCCTGTTCCCAGCGAGGGTTCTGCGTAGGAACAGGTGACATGAAGGAGTGTTCGAGTTTAGAAAAGGCAATGGGCTGGGGAACCGAGGAGCCTTTGAGAGTTACCGGGTCAGCGAGTTCGGCTGTAATTTTCCACTTGAGAGGAAAGCCGTCCGAGCCGGGCTGGGAGACTTTCAATACGTCTTTATGATAATGCGAAACGCGGCCCGCGATGATCGTGGAGCTTGAGGCCACGAGAGTTTCTGGACCAATGCGGAAGATCTGGTCAGCCCGATCCTCCGCGGCATCATTCGGCAACATGTGGCCTCCTAAGACTAAGATCGCGAATAGAACGAGTGCGCGCATAGGTTCAGATTGGCGGCTGAGCAATGATATTCGACGTTTGCGAGCTATTAAAGAACGGGTCCGCAAGATTGGGGGATGTCGGCCCCTTGCCAACTCCAACTCCGCCGATCTGAACGGGACTGGAAGCAGGAGTGCAGCGGCTTCCCACGGCTTTGGTAACGTCGACGATCACATCGAGGTGCATGGACCAATCGAAATGACGGAGATAAACGAAAGAGCCAGGAATATCGAAGAGAGCCCAGTCGATGCACTGGACAACGAGCCAAGCGGTGAAGCTATTGGAGAAAAAGATTTGGCGAAGCGCGCCGCCAGGTGCGCCAGCGCGGGGATCCTGCCAACCGGCTGGCAAAGAAGGACTGTCCTCGTGATGAGCGGTGGCCTTATCGCCGTCTTTAAGAAAGCCCATTACGAAAGGCTCATGATAAAAAGGCTTTTGGGCATCGGGATCCCAGACATCGCGGATGGGCATAGGACAAGACCAGGTGAGAAGAGCTTTTGCGAAGCGGATACGGCGGTCGTTAGTAAGCATGGTCTGAAGCCAACCGACCTGGAAATTCGTGGCGCAATCATCTTTTCGCGGGCAGGACGGATCAAGCTTAATCTGGACCTCGGGATCGGTCTTCATTTCCGGGAGACCGGTGGCTGAATCATTCCAGAGAGTGACACCCGCGGGCCGTTCGTTGCCGCCCGCGGCGACTCTGCCGCCAGCGACGGCGTCGTTTGTGACGACAAAATCGATGGCGTGAATGGTGACAGGCAGATTGGCAACGGCGCTTCCCTGGGCAGTCACGTAGTTGAGGGAGACGGTGGCTTTCTGAGCGGGAATATTGGCCTTGTCATTGTCCGGTTTGAAACTGCGGAGAAAAACCGTATCCCCTTTTTTCGCGGGCTTGCCTTTGGCGTCGACGAGATCGGCTCCAGTGACGGTCCATTCAAAATCCCCGCCTACGGGCGCGCCAACTGCTTGCAGCTTAAAAATGTGACCGGGACAGGCGACGGCGGCTTCGGGGATGATTTTGACGGAAGGGGGAAGAACGGCGTCACAGGGAGAAGAGTCTGAAATCCGCTGGTAGAAGCGGCAAGCGAAAGTGTCGCGCTGATCTTCGAAGTGACGCTCCTCGCCAGAGAGGCGCCGAGAGCGGCGCTGATCGCCGGGATCGGAGCCGCCCCAAAAGCGTTTTTTGCAAGCTGCGGGACCTTCGGTCGCGGTGGGACAAGGCCATTTCGCTGGGTTGATGCGGCTACCCTTGCGGAACATGAGGATAAGGACGCGGCGGTTGGGTGAGTTGCCGACGTTGCGCTCGTCCAGGGTGGCCTGGTTCGCTGGATCTTTCGTGTCTCCGCGCACAGCTTTATCGAATCTGTCCTGATCCTCTTTCGAGAAGAGGAGCAAAGGATTGAATTCGCCGCAACCTTGATAGTCGCCCTTGCCACTGGCATCGGCGCCTCGCGCGAGAAAATCGGTTTTGGCGAGTTTTAAAGCGGGCGGACAGAGCTTCTGCAAATAAGCCTGGATGAGGGCGGGATCCTGGGTTCCGGAGGGCAGGCCGGTGAAGCTCTGCATCATGTCGCGCTGATTCGATCCCCAGTTTTCCTTGCCGGCGTTGTCGCGCCAGAGTTTGAGAGCCGTGCCGGAATCACTATTGAAAATCAAGAGAGCGTAGATGGCCATGGCACGGCGGCCGCTGAGAAGTTTGTTGTAGTCGTCATCGCCGACGGGGTCGGCATGGCCGAAGACGGAAAGGGGGCAGTCCGGGTGATCCCGGACGAGGCTGACGAGATTCAGCAATTCAGAGCGGATATCGTTGGGCGTGCCGGCGGAGGCCGCGGAAGGGTCGGCAGCAACGAAGGAGGAGTCGAAGGCGAAGCGGATGTCGTCGACGCGCCAGCAGGCGATGGGAATTAGAGGAAGACGGGTGTTGTTGAACTCTGCAGCCGTGGTGGGAGCCACAAGGAATGTAGGCGAGCCCGCGGAGGGATGGAGGCCATGGACACCGCCGTCAGAGGCGCCGTGAATGACACCTTTTTTATCGTCGGCCATAATCAATCAGAACGGATTCACGGTTTCCGCCGGTGGAGTGAAGCCAAAATCCGAAGGCGTTAACATCCGTGCACCTGTTTGAGCTTGGATTGAGTCTGAGGGCCGCAGTCGCCGTCGACTTTTAGGCCGTGGTCGCACTGAAATTCTTCGACCGCCGATTCGAAAGCGTCCTCATCGGAGCCGTCAAGCTTACCCACAAAATAGCCCAGATTATTCAGGCGCGCAGCTTGGCCGGAGATTTCCTCAACGGGGTCGAGATGGCCGATTTTGATAGGGATGACTTCGTTGGCAAAAGGGGTTTGGTCGCCACGAATGGTGAGAACACCTTCCTTGGCATCGAGTGGGATTTCCTGCTCGAGTTTGCCGTGGCCGTCGGTAGTAAGCTGGAAAATCTGGCCGTCCACAAGCAAGGCGCATTGCGCGCCTGCGATGGGCTTTTCGTAGATGTCTTCGAGGACAAGGCGGAGCTTGAGAGTTTCCTTGTCAACGACGAAAGTGTGGCGCTTGTCGGTTGTGCCGGACTCTTCTTTTTCTTCCTTGTCGGGGATGAAAACTTCATCGCCGGGGAAAAGGATATTGGGATTCTTGCGGAGTTTTTTCAGATCGGCGTTTTCGGGATGGTCCCAAAGGATCTTGTAGTCGGGAAAGCCGTAGGCCTTGGCAATCTGAGAGAGATGCTCGCCTTGCTCCACAATGTGAACGTCGGACATGGTCGAATCCTCGGTATACAGCCCAGCGAAATGTGCCAGCCAGGGAAGCAACCCAAACTCCAAAGGCAGCCTATTTCTTACGCCAGGACTTTTTGTCGAGCTCGGGAAATGTAATTTTGCAATTTCCCGGATCGATTCCGTCCACTCTGGCACGGCCCTGCGAATCAAGATAACCTTCCGAGTCCGTCCCGTCCGGAGCGGTGACGCGATACTTCTCGTTCGGGACGGGCTTGCCAGCTTTGTCGAGCAGTTCGACCTCGACCCAGTGGCCGGTTTGGGAGGCGACAGAACCTGCCGCACTGGACAAGGACTCTCAACCGGGGCATGGGTGAATGAAGGGCATGCCGGTCTGCGCGGCTTGTGCCAAAGCTTCGCCTGCCGTTCCGGGGCTGCCGGAGGCAGACGAGGGGCCGGTCGTGCCGCTGCCGCTCATGGCTTGCGCCAACAAAACCATCGGCGGCACGGGAGGCACGACTGTCGGTGAGCCCATGCCGACGTCGCCGATCATGACCGTGGGGCAGCCCATGATGATGGGATTGACGGGGCCGAGGGCGAGGCCGGGGATTTCCATCACGATATCGCCGAGGCGGCAAGCCATCATGTTGTTGATGAGCACGGTAGGACTGCCCATCATCACCATGCCGACGCCGTCGGCGCCACTGATGCTGACTGCGGGGCAGGCGTGTTGATCGATCATGGCGCGCCAAGCAGGTAGACCTCCGATAAGCACATTGACACTGCCCGGACCCGGCATGAGGGGCATGCCGTGGGTGGTGGGGTCGAGGATTCGTGCGGCTGGCGGCATTTTGGAGACTCGCGACTACTGGTTGAGCTTCCCACCTTTCGTGCCATCGTCGGCAGTGTCCGGATCTTTGGGATCCGCGGGAGAATCGGGACTATCGGGAGAAGACGGGCTAGCACTTTGAGCGCTGCCGGGGGCGCCGCCGCTATTGATGAGGACCATGGTTCCCTGAATCGAGACGCCGGCAGGGCCGATATCAATGAATCCGCCGGGGCCGACCAAAGAGAGCTGCATGCCAGCTTGGATGACAACATTCATGCCGCCGGTGATGTAAACGGCCTGAGTGGCGGAGAGAGCATCGGTCATGCCGACACTGACATTTCTGTTCTGGCCGATGGTGATGGACTCGTTCTGGCCAACGTTCTCCATGCGGCTTTGGCCGATGGTGACGGATTCGTTGTTAGCGACTTGCTCCTTGCGATTGCCGCCGATGGTGATGGATTCGTCGGAGCCGACTTGCTCCATGCGCTTCGCGCCAATCTGGATCGAGGTGTCTCCGGCGATCTTTTCGATGAATTTGCCGGAGACCTGCGACTGTTTGTCCCCGGCGACTTTTTCAAACTGGCTGGACGCCACAACCATGTGGCGGTTTGCGCCGACATACTCGCGAGATTCTTTTTCGACGCGCCAATCCATGTCCTTCTCGGCGTTCATGAAGATTTGCTCGTCGCCCTTTTTGTCTTCGAAGCGCAGCTCGTTGTAGTTACTGGAGCCGCCGCCTTTCGTGCTGCGGGTCATGAATGTGGTGCGCGTCTGGTTGTCGGCCAGCTTGTAAGGAGGCATCTGCTCGTCGTTGTAGACGCGGCCGGTGATCAGCGGGCGGTCGGGATCTCCTTCGAGAAAATCAACAATCACTTCCTGGCCGATGCGAGGGATGTTGATGGAGCCCCAGTTCTTTCCAGCCCAGGGTTGAGAGACGCGCACCCAGCAAGAGCTTTTTTCGTCCTTCTTACCTTCACGATCCCAGAAGAATTGGACTTTTACGCGGCCATATTTATCGGTCCAAATTTCCTCGCCGGACTTTCCCGTAACGACCGCTGTCTGAGGGCCCTGGACGAATGGCCGAGGAGTGGTGCGCTGCGGGCGATACAACACGGAATACGGAATACACCGGAAGTGATTGGAATAGTGCTCGCCCGACTCCGTGCCGGCGCCCATGTAGCTGCTGCCGACGGTTGCGGAGTGCTGGACCTCGGTCAACAAATAGGTCTGGTTCTGATCTGTGCGGGAGTGGCCGGAAAGATCGAAACGATAGCCGGAGGCAAAGGTGCGGCAGGTTCCGGAGCCTACTCCAATCAGGTGAATTGTTTCTTCCTCCTGCATGCGTATCTGGGTGCGCGATTCGCCTTCGGCCTTTTTTGTATATTCGCCGGGATAGTCGAAGATCTCGTAGCTGTCGTTGCCGCCCACCTTGAAAATGGTATCTTCCTTGGCCAACAAGCTGGTGCTGGGAGTCTCGAAGTTGTAGTCCGTCAGCGAGTACTTGCCGGGCCGCAACTCCTGCTCAAGATTCCACGAACCAACTAAATCCTCGTCTTTCAGATAGACCCCGCCGGTAAAATCCAGGCGGGCTTTGGACTGGCTGGGGCAGGGTTTGTGCACAGTGGTTTTGTTGCCCATCACGAGCGTGTGCTTGTTCTTCTCATGCTCGAAGAAATAAAAGATTCCGTACTGTTCCATGAGGCGAGAGACAAAATTAAAGTCCGTCTCGCGGTATTGGACGCAATACTCGCGCTGTTCGAAATCACCCTGCAAGGAATTGCGGAAATCTCCAAAACCCCGATCCTTGAAAACCTTGGCGACGATATCCGGAATGGTCATATTCTGAAAGATGCGGCAATCGGCTCTGCGCGTGAGAAACCAAAGCCAGGGAACGATTTCGGCGTGGTAGTGGGTGAAGCGCTCGTCCATTCCGGTCTGCGCAAAGCGGCTGACGTGGCCATTAAAGTAGCGCTTGCTTCCATCGGCAAGTTGAACGGAAATAGTGACCTGCTTCCCTATGATTTTGGTGAAATCAATGGATGCATTCTCCGAGAAGAGCTCGGCGGAAATCCTGAAGAGACGGGAGATGGCTTCCTGGGCGGAGAAACCGGCGAGGAGAAACACGTCCTTGCCCAAAGGGGTGTCGATAGCAATGATGCGATTGTCTTGCGTGTAGGCCATGATCGCTAGACACCCTCTCTCACTGAAAATCGCCGGGCAGGAGCCGCGGATTCGCGGGCCGTTGCCGCCGAGCCGGGCGAAACGGATACGGCATTGTGAACCAAGAAAAAATCGCTGAAAAGCCTAATCGTCCAGTTCCTCCGATGAAGAAATTCTTTCGCAAAATGCGTTGACGTGACTCCTGCCGGGCAGCTTCTTAATGCCCCGCGGCCTGCGCTTGCCTCCAGAAAGATAACCCTCCACTTTACGCGTAAGTGAATGCTCCGTTCTCTCCAACCGAAACGTGGATCGCAGCCGGCTTCTGGCGCTCCGCCATGCGGCCCAGCAGATAGCGAGACACGTCCGGCAGCATGGTATTCGTCAGGATGTTATCCACGTTGCGCGCGCCCGATTCGACTTCCGTGCAGCGCTTGGCGACCTCGGCGACTACGGCTGGATCGTAGGTCAGCTCGATCTTGTGGTTTTCCAGGATGCGACGCTGAATCTTTTTGAGTTTCAGCGTGACGATCTGCTTCATGGCCTCATCGCGCAACGGGAAATACGGGACGGTCACAAGACGCCCCATAAAAGCCGGTTTGAAGATCTTGTTCAGTTCGGGTTTTAGCGCTTTGGCCAGTCCGTCGGCGCTAGGAGTAGTCTCCGGATCGGCTGTCAGCTTCATCAGTAGGTCGGTGCATGCGTTGGAGGTAAGAATGATGATGGTGTTTTTGAAATCGATTTCGCGGCCTTCGCCGTCTTCCATCATTCCCTTGTCGAAGACTTGATAGAACAATTCGAGAACGTCGGGATGAGCCTTTTCGCATTCGTCGAGCAGCACGACAGAGTAGGGCCGGCGGCGCACGGCTTCGGTCAAAACGCCGCCTTCGCCGTATCCAACATAGCCCGGAGGCGCGCCTTTCAGGCTGGAGACGGTGTGTGCCTCCTGGAATTCAGACATGTTGATGGTGATGAGATTGCGTTCGCCGCCATACAGAAAATCGGCAAGGGCGAGTGCCGTCTCGGTTTTGCCAACGCCGCTGGGGCCGACAAGCATGAAGACCCCGACCGGCTTGACGGGATCGTCCATGCCCGCGCGGTTCGTGGAGATGCGCTGGGCGATTGCTTCGAGGGCGTGATTCTGTCCAATCACACGGGCGGCCATGAGATCCCGCAGATTCAGTATCGTATTAATCTCATCCTGCTGCATCTTTCCGACAGGAATACCGGTCCACGCGGAGATGACTTCGCCAACGATCTGAGTGTCCACGCAAACGCGCATCAGTGGAGAATCTCCCTGGATGGCATCGAGCTCAGCGTTCAATTTTTCGAGTTCGGCGCGCAGCGCAGCGGAATCGGTGGCGGGCTGAGCAGCGGTGCCCGCGGCGGTAGAGACAGCCGGAGGCGCGGCTGAAGCAGCAGGGACGGCGGCCCCTTCGAGCTGCGTGCGGATATTGCGGATGCGCGAAACGAGCGACAGCTCCTTGCCACGCCGTTCTTCGAGTTTCTTCAAGCGAGCCGCCACTTCCGTTTTTTGTGAGGCGATCCCAGCGAGTCTTTCGGAATGGTCGACTCCAACCGCTGCCTCGCGTTCGAGAACGCGCTGCTGCACCTCGAGGTCATCGACCTGGCGCAAAGCGTCTTCAATCATCGGAGGAGTTGCGTTTTGGCCAAGCGAGAGGCGCGCGCAGGCCGTGTCCATCACGCTGACCGCTTTGTCCGGCAGTTGGCGGCCGGCCAGATAACGATGGGAGAATTTGGTCGCGGAGCGCACCGCTTCGTCGAGAATTCGCACGTTGTGATGCTTTTCGAGAGAGCTGACAATGCCCCGCAACATCACCATGCATTGTTCTTCGGTGGGTTCTTCGACTTTCACGACCTGGAATCGACGCGCCAACGCCGCATCCTTTTCGAAGAATTTCTTGTACTCGGACCAGGTCGTGGCCGCGATCGTACGGAGCTCGCCGCGAGCCAATGCGGGCTTGAGCAGATTCGCCGCGTCGCCCTGCCCTGCAGGGCCGCCGGCTCCAATCATGGTGTGAGCCTCATCGATAAAAAGAATAATGGGAGAGGGGGAGGACTTTACTTCCTCGATGAGGCCCTTGAGGCGGTTCTCGAACTCACCCTTGACGCCGGCGCCGGCCTGCAGCAGCGCGAGATCGAGGGAGCGAATGGTCACGTTCTTCAAAGGCGGTGGAACGTCGCCGGCTGCAACGCGCAAAGCAAATCCTTCGACGACCGCGGTCTTTCCGACTCCCGCTTCACCGGTGAGGATGGGATTATTCTGACGGCGGCGAGTGAGAATATCGATGATTTGGCGGATTTCGTGATCACGGCCGAGGACGGCGTCAATTTTGCCCGCTTTGGCGTTCGCCGTGAGGTCGATCGTGAATTGATTCAGGTTCTGCTGCTTCCCGGCCGCGGGAATTCCGGCAGCGCCTTTGGGCAAGCCCTCGACGCCGAGCGGAACGGCCTGGGCGGTTTCCTGATCTTCCGGCGAACCGGCCACGATGTTCCAGAAATCGTTGTGAAGCGCTTCGGCGCTGATTTTTTGAAACTCACGAGTGACCTCACGGATGAGGCGAGAGAGATCGCCGGAGCTGGCAATTGCGAGGATGCAAAAGCCGGTGCGGACTTGCGCGGAGCCGAAATCGAGCGAGCCGATGTTCCAGGCTTCGGAGAGCATATCCGTCAACGAAGGGCTGAAGGAGGGGGTACGCGCGTTTCCAGACTTTAGCTTATCGAGACTGCGGGTGAGATCGCCCGTGAGGCGTGACTTATCGACGCCAAACTGCTTCAGGATGCGCGGAAGATCGCTATCTGTGACGTCGAGGAGCTTAAGAAGGAAATGCTCGAGCTCAATGTCGTAGTGAGTGCGCGCGAGACAAAAACCCGCCGCTGCCTCGAGAGCATTCCGGGTGGTATCGTTCAGTTTTCCAATCAGACCTTTCAGATTTGCCGTCATGACGTCCTCACTTCGCTAAACATTGAAAATCGTTTCTTCCGGGTGGCGGTCCATGGGCTTCGATTTCATCCAAGTGACCCAGCCGAGCTGTGGCGCGCCATCGCCTTCTCCACCGAGTTGGCAAAGGGGGACCTCTTCGCGATTGAGAATAAGTTGTACCTCGAAATCGATTTCTTCGTTAGTCCAAAAGCGTAAGAGAGCGCGAAGCGGTTTGAAGGCGGTGCCGTTGGGCAAAAAATCGAGATAGTCTTCGAGGCCAACCGGACCGATGCGAATGCGTGCGCGTGCCTGTTGGTTCCAGACCTCGTCGCCGACGACGGCGCCAAGACCTAATTGCTCGGAAGGAGTAGAGCGGTCGCCGATGCAGCATTCCGTGGCGTCGTCCAACTGAAACCATCCTCCGACCAGCTGTATTACTTCAACGGGCACCTCAAAATAGTCGTTCAAGAGCAACTCGAGCGCGTGGGCGGAGTGCGGGCGCTGGCCGAGAATGCCGGCAAAAAAAAGAAATGCGTCGTCGGGAACCGCCAAGCGATCCTGCAAGCCGGCCGTGCCGAGACCGATCAGATCGAGCAGATGGTGGGAGAAGCGATCGCGCTCGCCCCGCTCGTAGGAAATCGCGAAGCGATATTTTTCCCAGGCCTGATAGAAAAAGGAGAGCATGCGGTGATGGAAGAGGTCGAGAAAATCGCGCAGCGTCCTGTCGCCGGAGCGCAGCCGCGCGATGATGAGCGTCGTGTAAAAATGAGGCAGGGGCCCCTGTGGGCCGGTAACGCCCATAAAGTTCACGGCGAGAGACGGCGGCTTGCCCTCAGGCCAGTCGATGCTTTGAATTTCGCTGGCCGGAAAGGAGAGAGAGGGAAAAGCGCCGAGGCGCGCGACCTCTTCGGAAGGATTCGTGAAGCGGCCGACAGGCTTGCGGTCCGGCAGCATTCTCTCAAGCAGACGGATAGCCTGGAAGAACTCGAAGCGATACGGCTCGTTGCGGAGCTGCTCTTCGACTTCCGAAAAATCTACAGGAGAATCACTTCCCCCGCCCGGGGTGGCCATTGACGGAGAAGCTCCTTTCTTTGCTGGGTGCGCACGGCAAGCTGGCTAAAACTGTTCAGCGAAGCATAGTGGCCCAGAAAACGCTCCAGTATGCTGGCGAAGAGGAAAACGCCTCCGCCCACGAATTGTTCTTCATCAAATTCCATTTCGACCCGGTGACCGCGCACGAAGCCGATGCCATTTTCCGAAATGACACGCGCAAAATGGCGCGTGCTGGCCAAGTGCATTAATCCGGCGACTTGCCTTTCGTTGTAGCCGGATTCACCGAAGGTGTAGAGGCGGAGGATTTCCTGGAGGGACTCCTTCCCTTCCTCGACGATGGAAAGATAGTTCAGAGAGAGATGCGAGATGAGCCGCCACAGCATTCCTTTACCTGTCGGAGGACGAACGGAGGCAGAGGGCTTGCGCAAAGCGACGATGCGCTTGATCGAAGTGATTCCTTCGAGTTCGAAATCGCCGCGTTCATTGCCCATCGGAAGGCGATGCGGCAAGTCTCGATTCGAACAGGTGCAATGAATCGTGGCGGTGTCCGTCTCGGGATGGAGCGGGCGTCCGCTGAGATCGAGAAACGCGATATAAACATCCGTGCCTTCGTCATCACGGCGGGTGGAAGCCTGGCGGCGTGAATGCCAAAAACCTCTGGGACGCTCGCGATGGCGGGAAGTGGTATGCCGAAAACGATAAAAAGGCTCGAATTTCAAAACTTCGTGCGTCTCCGGGTCGGGGGAAATGACTTCTTCGATGGAAAATATCTCCATGGCGCGGCGGCGGCGCACATCGGGGACGATCTGGTACTCGGTGTGGGTCTGATCCAGTCGGATGGGCTCGGCGGTATGCGGGAAAAGGTTGACCGCAGGAGAACAACCCAGCCGAAGAGTCTCTTCCGAAACGTTTAATTCCAGTGTCTGCTGGCGTTCGCTTCGTTCGAAACGCGAGATGAGAAATACGACTTCCACTCGCGGGCCAAAGCCGGAGGTTCGGAGATTTTCGAGGCCCTTCAAGTCGATGAAAAAGAACTTCTCGGGGAAATGAAAATACTCCTGAAGAAGCCGGTAGCCGGAGAAAGAGCGGCGCGGATAGGGGAGGAGCGCTTCGGAATCTGCGAACCCGGCCGGCTGGAGCTCTGTCCCGGGAAGAGTGATGGCGTGCTTGCGCGTGTTGGGTACACGGTCACGGAGCAGAATCTGGCTGCAGTTGTTGCAAAGCAATTCATAGAGAGAATGAATCAGGCTGCTTTCGCCGTTCAGATAGAACCGCAGCGAGCTCAATTCCAACTTGTCGAAGCTGACATCAGGAAAACATTCGAGCTCGAGGCGCAGAGCGGCAACGGCGTCCTGGGACTTGACCGCGGGGCGCAGGCGGTCCGGTGTGACCCACTGCGCCGAAGCAATTTTCAGGGGCCAAAGAGTGGTATCGAAGCAGGTCTTGAACTTGCAGGGATAGCCGTCGACGGGCTGGGAATACAGCATTGAATCGCGTGGGATCGGAAGACCCGTGCTCAACTTTCCCTGTTCGGGATCAAGATGGAATTGCACGATGGTGGAAGAAGGAATCGGTCGGATGTAATGAGGGTAGAGCACACTGAGCAAGGCTTCCGTGATCTCCGGGAATTCGTCGTCGATCTTGAGGTGAACGCGGGCAGCCAGATAGGCAAAGGATTCGATGAGGCGCTCGACGTGGGGATCTTCGCAGCGGTTGGGATCGAGCAGCAGGCGGGAAGCGACCTTCGGATACTTCTCCGAGAACTCCGCGCCCATCTGGCGCAAATAGGTCAGTTCGCGCTCGTAATACTCGAGCAGCTCGTCACGCACGGTCTTCTCCCGAAATCTGCACTTCCAGGCTGGTCAATTCGATGGACGCGTCGTAGACAACGTGCTCGGGAAGAGGATCGATGCGCAGCATGCCGTCGATTACAAAACGGAGGACGCGGGACTGCCCGGCGACGGGAACCAGCGAAACCCGGACGCCGTCGAGCCGGCCCTCGAATGTTTTCACGGCGGTCTCGATGGACTGCAGAAGTTTATTTTGTTCGTAAAGAAAATTCGCAGGCATCGAGGTGATATCCGGGAGGCCGTAGTAGTAAACGGAACGAAGAATCTCGACAGAGCCCTCCGGAATGATATCGGGCGTGCGACGAGTGTTCAGCAGGTTCTCCAGGTCGCGGCGAACGGCGGTCTTGAGTCGCGCGAGAGAGGTACTGCGCGACATGGGCGCCTCGGATTTGATCTTAGGCTCGTCGTCCAGCAGGCGGTCAAGAAGCGGCAATCGCAAGGGCGCGTTGGCGTCGTAGTCTGGCATCGGTTACCTTAGAGCCAAAGCTTGTCCGGGATCGAGCCGGCAAAGCTTCTGATAAATCTTTTGTTTTTCGGCGTCGTCGCGGCCAAGTTTTTCCGCGCAGCGGTAGAGCAGCGCGAGAGGCTGCGCAACGACGGACGGCTCTTCCCATTCCTCGAGCTTGCGGCGGTCGATTTCTTCCGCTAACTCCACCAAGATCGGATACGCAATGGCTTCGTGCTTGGTCGCCAGAAAAATATTAGCGAGCTGAATGTGCCGTTGGAATCGGCCCCTGCCCGTACGCTCGTTGCCGATTTCACGCGTCAGAATTCCGATGGCTTCCTGTACTCTTCCGGCTCGCGCCGCCTTCATGGCCTGGTCTATGACATCGGGAGCTTTTTCTCCATTCGCGCTTTCGGCTGGCACACCGGTCGACATGGCAGCGGGCACAAACTCCGGCTCGGCAGGAGGCGGCGGAGCGGGCGGCGGCGGGAGTATGCTCTCCTTGATCCACGTTTGTGTTTCGGCGTTGGCCGCGGGCGTGTCGTCCATCATGGAGGCGTTCAACAGATCGGGATAGTCGGTGAGAAGCACCTTAAGCTCAGATCGAATGCCCGCAGCCACGGGATCGAAATCGCTGCCGAGGGCCTCGCAGGAACGCACAACGTAGCGTTGCAGATCGATCCAACCCCGGCCGCAGGGCAGGCTCATGGCCTGCTCGGCGTTTTCCAAAACCTCCGCCCAGTTTGCTTCCATGGATAACTTCTTGATTGCCGTCCGTTTCTCGGTAGGCGGCGCTTCGAGAAGCGCAGGATTGAGAGCGGAGCCCGCTTCTCGAAGTTCCCCCCAACGCATGGCACGCAGCAAGAGGTAAGGAACGGGATTCCGTGGATTTTCATGGCGCAAAAAGTGAGCGACAAGGGCCAGGCGCTGCATGGCATCATCGCGGTCGGCGGGTTCGGCAGTTACGGCCCGCTTCTTGGCGGCGGGGGCGCCAGCAGATGCGTGAGCTTCCGCTTCCTCCAAAGCCGATTCGGCTGTTTCTTCGGCCGGAGTTTCCTCGGCTTCGGAAGCGGGATGGTGATATTGCTTTACCATATCCTGCAATTCCTCGAGAGCCGTGCGGAGATTCGAAAAGTTTGGAGCTTCGCGCCCAAACTTGGAATCCGTCAAGGTTTCGAGGGATTGAATGGATTCCTGGACAGCCGTGATATTCGCAGCGAGCTTTTCGTAGAACGCGTCCCCGGTCGCGCGGACCGCTTCATCAAATTCCTCGGCGGTACACTGTTTCTCCGCGATTGCGGCGGCTCGAGCAGCCGTCTTTGATTCACTGCTTGCGGCATCGGCTTCATAGCCGACGCGCCGCGATTCTTGATACTTGAAGAAATCCAGTTTGCTCTTGGTAAGGGGCAGGCGGCGGACGGCGCTATCCAGCTTCGATCCGACCCAAGTGATGGGCGCGGAACGAAATTCCAGATCGTCTTCTTCTAACTCAGGGTAAAGCGTATCCCAGAAATTTTCGAGAAGACCGCGCAGTAGATCCAACCCTTCGCGAAGCCCGGGTAACTGTTCCTTGAACAACAGCGCTTCGGTCAACCAAGCGGCCACCTGGAGGTCTTTACTCTTGGTGGAAAGAGCCTCCGTAGCCAACTTGATGACCAGAGGATAATCGGCTTTCTTGACTTCGCGGGACCATTCGCCTTGCGGAAGGACCTCTTCTTCCCTGCGCGCTTCGCGAATCTTGTCATAGACAGGATCGTACCGCAGACTTTTGCCGCTGGGATTGTCCCCGGGGATGGGGTTGAGCAGACCTTCGGGCAGGGGCATGGCCGTTAAGAGGCCGTCTGGGCAATCGCGATTTGGACGTTGCGCAACTCCAGAATCGGCCATTCCTCGTCATCGGAAAGCAGAATTTTTTGACCGACCGGGATGGCTTCCCCCTCGTCGGTTTCTTCCCAGACCGTCGCGCGGCCCAGGCGCACGGAGGGATCCTTGGCCTGTCCGGCGAAAGGAGTCAGCACGGGAAGGAGCACTTCACCCAGCTCGCGATCTTCGTATTTGTCCGATGTGCGAACCTTCGCGGGCAGCCAAAGAAGGTCGCGAAGGCGCTTGGGAGGAGCGATCTCGATGGAAGTAAGAAGCGCGAACGGAATCCACATGTAGCTGCCTGCGGCGAAGACTTCAAGGTTTGAACCGATGCGCGGATCACCGTCGCTCAAGGAATGAAAAGGTTTACCGTTGATGCTGACCGACAATTGGCCCAGCGCGGCGGTATTCTTCGGAATGGGATACTGCTTCTTGCTGAAGAGATCGTGGCGGGTGCGCTCGGCATGAAGCGCCGCGTGATAGAGGAGCGCGCCCATTTCCGCGTTGCGGCCTTCACTGCCCAGGATATCGAGCTGTTTTTCCGCGCGGGCGAAATCACCGGAGAAGCAAAGAAGCTCGAAGAGAAATGTGCGGCGCTTCGCATCAGTGGGATTGTCCCGCACCTCGGCGTTCAAGGCCTGAATGGCGTCGTCGAGGCGCCCCGCTTGAAACAATTGTTGGACAGACATGAGACCCCGGATTCAATTGCGGTCCCCGGAAAACTGGGGACGTAACGCTCGGCGCCGTTCCCGGCGGGTGATCCGCGACTGCGAACCACCCGCCGGAAAACGTGCGAAAAGGAATCTACAGCTTCTTGTTGGCCTGGAGATCGTAGGCCGTCATGGTGTTGGCACCCGGCGAGCCGTCGCTACCCTGCGCGGTGTAGTTGTAGTGGATCTTCGCGAAGTTCAGGTGGAAGGTGTCGATGGGCAGAGTATCTTTGTACCCTTCCTCGCCAGCGCTGGACTCGTATCCGGAAACCAGGACCTGCTCCAGCTTGATCTTCATGTACTCGACCTGGGAGCCACCAGCTCTCCGGCAAGTCAGCGTAACTTCCGGAAAATGCTGGCCAGTCGCGCACGCCAACATGAGCTTCGCGGACGCAGAGTCCATGCGCTTCGTGAATTGAAATTCATGAAACTGCGCTTTACCGACACCCGCGCCGGCGCCGACCGCGGCCGCGCCGCCGGGCTGCCGAACTCCAAACTTGAAGCTGATCAGGTCAATCTCACCCTTGTGCTTGTCGTCCAGCGATTCTCCCTTGATGTCTCCGAGTTTCAGAAAAAAGTCGGAATGGCTCGTCATTGGTGCTAGTTTCGATTCAACTGCTGTAGGCATTCTCATACCCTCCTGTTCATCTAAGTCTACAAAAACTCCATTGCGAACCGCGTCCGGCGTCCCGGGTCGCCGTTCCAGCACTGCTCAGCTGGCACTGGCGGCCGATAACTACCGGTAAGCACTCACTTCGCCGGCTGTGGCAACTCCGCAACCAGACGGAGCGAAACGGTCAGCTCATCCAACTGGAAGTGCGGCCTGAGGAAAGCGATTGCGCGGTAGGCCCCGGGCTTTCCAGGAATTTCGCTGACCTCAATCTTGGCCTCGCGAAGGGGGAACTTCGCCTTGGTGGCGGCACTCGCCTGATCATCATCAGTCACATACTGCATGATCCACTGCGTGAGGAACGTCTGGCATTGCCCTCGGCTCATGAAGCCACCGATCTTGTCGCGCATGATGGACTTCATGTAGTGGGCAAACCGGGAGACCGCGAGGATGTAGGGGAGCTGCGCGGAGAGCCTCGCGTTGGCGTTGGCCGCGGCCTTGTCAAATTTCTTCGGCCTGTTCGCGGACTGCACGCTGAAGAACGCGGCATAATCCGTGCCCTTGCAGTGGACCAGCGGAATGAGTCCCTGGTCGGCCAGTTCTTTTTCGCGCCGGTCGGTGATAGCCACTTCCGTCGGGCACTTCAGGGCTACGTCGCCTTCATCCGTGCGGAACGTATGGGTCGGAAGCCCTTCGACGAGGCCCCCGCCTTCCACGCCGCGGATCGAGGCGCACCAACCATACTGAGCGAAGGCCTGAGTCAGCCGGGCGCCCAGAGCGTAGGCGGCATTACCCCACAAATACTTGGAGTGATCAGTTCCGTCCACGCCTTCCTCGTAATTGAAATCGTCGACAGGCTTCGTATCTTTGCCATAAGGAAGGCGCATCAGCACGCGGGGCATCGTAAGGCCGACATAACGGGAATCTTCGCTCGCGCGGAAGGACTTCCACTTCGCGAATTCCGTGCTGTCAAAGATTTTGCCGATGTCGCGCGGCTCGCCCAACTGCGAAAAGCTGTCGAGATTCAGCAGTTCTGGAGAAGCCGCCGTAAGAAAGGGTGCGTGTGCGCCCGCAGCCACCTGGGAAACTTTCTCGAGCAGTTCGATGTCCTCGGGGTGCTTGCTGAACTCATAGTCTCCGACAAGCGCGCCAAAGGGCTCGCCGCCAAAGATGCCAAATTCATCCTCGTAGACTTTTTTGAACATCACGCTTTGGTCAAATTCCGGAGCGCGCTGAAGGTCGCGCAGCAGCTCTTTCTTGCTGACATTGAGCACGCGGATCTTGAGCATCGAACTCGTTTCGCTTTGATCCATCATGTACTTGATGCCGCGCCAGCTCGCTTCCAGCTTCTGAAATGCAGGATGGTGAAGGATTTCGTTCAGCTGCAGCGAAATCAAGTGATCGATCTGGGCGACACGGGAATTGATCGTGGCATCCGCGTCGCGAGACAGCTTCATCTCGCCTTCCAGAACTTGTGCGACAAACTCCTTTACCATGTCACGGCCGCGCTCTCGCGCGCTCTGTTCTTTTCCAAATCGTCCCTGATCAACTATCTGATCCAGCAGACTGGACTCCGTCGTCTTCGCTTCCGCGGACTGGGCAGCCGCCTTTTCCGGCTTACTCATCGGAGCCTCCCTTGGGCTTGTCCTTCTGAATTTCTTTCTTTAACTGGTCCGCCTTCTGGGTATTGCCGACGGCATCCATCAGGAGATCGTCCAGCTTGTCGTTGCCCTGGAGGGCCCCGCGGAGATCGCCCAACTTCTGACGCAGATCGAGGAGCTCTTTCAGCGGCTTTACGTTTTTCGCCACACTCGCGGGATCAAAGTCATCAAGACTTTTGAAGTCGAGATCGACTTTGAGCTTTCCAGCATCGGCTTCCTCGCTCAGCTTGTTATCTACTTCCAGGGAAAGATGCGGCTTAAAGCTCTCGAGCACGCCGTCAAAGTTGTCCGGCGTAATCTCCACGAAGCGACGGTCTTTCAGCCGCGGTAGAGCTTCCGTGGGCTGGCCGCTCAGATCCGCCAGAACGCCCATGACAAATGGCAATTCCTTTACCTCTATGGCGTCTCCGACCTCGACGTCGTACGTGACATGCACTCGAGGCGGGCGTACCCTCTCGAGCTTCTTATGGACGCTTTCTTTTGCCATGTGCTCCCCTAAGTCTCCCTCTCATCGCGGGTAGTGGTTCGAGAGTGAAAAACGTTTCTGTAAGGCAGGACACCTTATTGCATCGGCACGGTTTATCACGATTCCCCCTGCCCGTCAATTAGTTCTCTAGTCCTAGAACCGGGCGAAAATCGCGCAATTGCCCATCTCAAATCGAGAATTAGTTCGGCACGGGGTTTGACAGCGCTAGAAATCACCAGCATGCCGAGTTTCACACTCGATTTTCCGCTTTCGCCGCTTGGCAGCGCTACAAATCTGACACGCTTGGCGGTTTGACTCCCATAGGAGTTCCCGAAATCGTTTCGACTTTTCGTACGCACTCGAAAGCGCTTCAACATGAAGCGCAGTATTGCCTAGCTCATTGGGTAGCTCAATGCATTGGCGGTGAACTGCTGAGACTCTCGAGGTGAACAAGCAACTGTCGAGAAACTAAGAGATTAGCGTCCACCCAATTTCGGAGCGAACTCTGCGGAAAGCGGACGGTTAGGGAGCAAAAACTCGACCGCTAGATGGCCGCGCGCCCCCCTTGGCCCCCGTCAAGAATGCCACGATGCAATCTCTTTTGACTTTCACGCACTGCACCTGCTAGCTTTAGCCCCAAGCCATGCGCCAGCTTCAACCTGTCATCTGGTCCAAAGGCACCTTCCTGACGCCGCAACATTTGCAGACGCGCGACCGCTATGTCGAGAGTTGCCTGCAGTTTCGCCTGGAAGGCTTGAATTTCCGGCCCTGGGGATATCTCGAACTGGAGATCAATCAAGAAGCCTTGACCGAGGGCAATTTCGCCTTGACCAGGGCTTCCGGACTGTTCGCGGACGGTCTTCCGTTTGAAATTCCCGAGTCTGACCCAGCGCCCGCCCCCAAACCTCTGGGACTGTTTTTCGAGCCAGAACAAACTTCGCTGGATGTCTACTTGGCCATTCCCGAGTACAAGTCCCACGGCCTGAACGTTTCTATCGCGCAAAAAAACGCTGACGTCAGATATCTTTCCGAGATCGTGAATTTGAAGGACGAGAATTCCGGGTTGACGGAAAAGCCGGTGCAAATTGCAAGAAAAAACCTGCGTTTCCTGGTCGAGGGCGAATCTCGCGAAGGTTGCAATTCCTTGCAAATCGCGCGCGTACAAAAAACCTCGGCGGGCACTTTCCGGCTAGACCCGCAATACATTCCACCTCTGCTCGATATCGCGGCGAATGATTACCTCATGGGAATCGCGCGCCGGCTCGTCGAGATTCTCGCCGCGAAAAGCAGCATCCTCGCCGGCGGGAGAAGACAGCGAAGCGCTGGCCTCGCCGATTTTTCTGCCGCGGATATCGCAAGCTTTTGGCTGCTTTACACCGTCAATGGCCACTTCCCTGCTCTCCGCCATATTCATGATGTTCGCCATGGCCATCCAGACGTGCTTTTCCGATTGCTCACTTCCCTGGCCGGCGCGTTGAGCACTTTCTCCCTGAAGATTCAGCCCAGAGACCTGCCGCTTTACGATCATGAAAACCTGGGGGTTTGCTTCACGGATCTGGATGAAAAATTGCGAGATCTCCTCGAGACCGTCGTCCCCAGCAATTTCGTCGCTCTCCCCTTGAAACTCGTCAAGCCTTCCATCTATTCGACAAATATCGATGATGATCGCTATCTGGCTGGGACGAAATTCTTCCTGGCGGTTAGCTCGACTATGAACCAGGGAGATTTGATCAAGAAAGCGCCACTATTGGTCAAGGTGTGTTCGGCAGCTCAAATTGAACAACTCGTGCGGCAAGCCCTGCCGGGCATGCAGCTCACGCATGCGGTTCGGCCGCCTGCGTCGATTCCTGTGAAGCTCAATTATCAATACTTCAGTTTGAATCAGTCCGGAGTAGCTTGGGAAACGGTGACGAAGGGCCGCAGCCTGGCGGCCTTCGTTCCGAGCGACATTCCGGAGCCGCAACTTGAACTGCTCATCCTGCTGCCGCAGGCAATCTAAGCCCCTCCGCCTGAAGAAACCCGCCGCTGATTAGCGTCGAGAGCAGACGGCAAAATTCTATCGGCGGCGTTTCGGGAACTATCCACTCGTTTTGCTTTGCCAATTCGAACAGTTCGGCAACGGTAGTCTTACCGTCGCAGTGGGGCAAGAGCAGCGCCATCCAGGGCTGCGCATTACATTCCATGGCGAAGGGGTATTCCGTCGAGAATGTGAATTTTTTCGGAATTATTTCGCCGCGCTGCAGCACATGGCGCGCGACAATTTCGATCCCTTGTACAGCGACCGGCCGGACCTGGAGCAGGTGCTCGTAAGCGCCATCGCCGAGCATCTCCGTTTCCCAGCGCAGGATCCATTCGAGCGCCGCGGCTGGCGTATTGCTGCGGATGGTGCGCCGGAGCGTAAAGGCCGGCCGCTGCCAGGCAATCCGCTGAACAATGAGAATGCCGATCACGAGCTCGCGGATATCGTTCCTGGCGAACATCCGCTCCCACTGCCCAAACTCATCTCTGCTGCCGTTCTTGTTGATCGTTTCTTCCAGCGCAAATTGGCGCGGTTCGAGGGTTTGAATCGCAAAGAGAGCGACGTCAAATTCCGCTTGCTTCTCTCCCAGCCACTCGCGGACGCGCTGCTCAAAAGTTTTGCCCGGCCGTTCGGTTCCCAGAGTTCGGCAGTAAAGACGGCCGCCGGGCTTTAACCTGCCGGGAAGTCCGGCGATGATTTTCTGCGTGATTTCCTCGCCGGCTTCGCCGCCGCCGTAGAAAATCTCCGCAGGCTTGATCACGGGCACGTAAGGGGGATGCGCGGCAATGCGATCGAAAGTGCGGTCCGCGACCGGCTGGAACAAATCGCCTGTCGCAAAGTTCACATTGTTGATGCCATTTAACGCGGCATTGAATTTCGCAAAGTCCACGGATCGCTCCGCGATGTCAGTGGCCCAGATGTTCCTGGCGCAGCGGGAGGCCAGCAAGGCTGCTGGAGCGGTGCCGGCACAAAGTTCGAGGAAGTCATCACAGGGTTCGAATGAGGTGAACTCGAGAAACTGCTTGGCGGATTTAGTAAGCGCAGGGTAGACGATATCGGCGAAAGGTTCGCGCAAAGAGTGGTCGGCATTTGTCCAGCGATCGGATGCGATGAATAAATCTCGAATTGGGTACAGGGCAACGGAAGCAAGGCAGCGGCCGGCATCCGCGGCATCCTGCTCAACCAATTTTGTCTGAAGCATGGCGTCCCAGGCCGCGGGAAGAAACTGCTTCGCCGATTCTGAGGCGGGCAGAGAATCACCGAGGATAAACAGAAGAATGAGAGCATCCAGGCTATCACGCAGCCCGAGTTTCTCGGGTGGACGCATCGAGAGTCCTACGAGGTCCAGCTCCCTGCCCGGCTTGAGACCGAGCCTTTGGCGGATGGTTTGCTCGTTGAACCCGGATGCCAGGAGTTGCTCGCGAAGCGCGGCAAACTGGTCCTGGGTGCCCATTTTTAGCGGAGGCATTCGTCTCTCTGGTCAACAGAGCGGGCATAATACCAAATACAGACAGACGTGGGGTGAATGTCTTGACTTCCATCTGCGCAAACGCCATAGTTAGGCTCGATTCAAGACTTTAGCGGCTTTTCCGTTTCTTTTCTTACGCGAGAGATCGGTCTCGAGTCGCTGCCAGCGCCTCCGTCGAGCCTGGAAATGCCGGCTGGCCGAACGACGATGACACGATTGTTGCGCTGCGTCATGGGAGAGCAGGTTGCCGCGAGGTAAGACGCAACATACCGGCGCTGAGCCCGGCACGATCAACTGAACAATGAAGCATCTTTCCAAGGTGGTGTGGCACGAGGGGATGTACCTGGGCCCCCATCACTTCCAAGTGCAATCCCAATCCTTTGAAGACCTCGTTCATTTCTCCACGTCGAGCTTGTGGTTTGCGCCGTATGGCGTGATCAGCTGCAAACTGGATTCTGAAGCCCTCACCAATGGATTCCTGTCACTGGTGCATGGCCGGGGGCTTTTCCCGGATGGCTTGGCTTTTCAAATGCCTGATGCCGATGCTATGCCGCCTGCTCTGTACATCACGGACCTCTTCTCCTCAACGCGAGAGTCTCTTCTGGTTTCTTTGGCAGTGCCTGAGCGCAGGCCCGGGGGTCCCAATTGCGCGCTGGATTCGGAGCCGGCGCAGGTGGAAGTGCGCTACCAGGCGGAGATGCTCACTCTGCCCGACGAGAATACCGGTCGCGACGAAAAACAAATTCAGATTGGCCGGAAAAATATCCGGTTCGCGCTAGAAACCCAGGACAATCAGGGGCTCGTGACTCTTCCGGTCGCTCGTGTTCTCCGCGATGGCTCGGGGCGCTTCATTTTTGACCCGAGTTTTATTCCGCCTTGCCTGCAAATAAGCGCAAGTGAGCGCCTGTTGGTGATCGCCAGAACGCTGGTGGATATCCTGGACGAAAAAAGCGCGTCCCTCTCTCGCGCGCGCAGGGCTACCGCGCAAGGCCGCGCAGGATATTCTTCGGAGGAAATCGCGAGTTTTTGGTTTGTCCATACGGTCAACGAAAGCCTGTCCGTCCTGCGCCACCTTTGCGTCTCACAGCGCGGCCATCCGGAACAGCTCTATATCGAGATGTCGCGGCTTGGGGGCGCCCTGTGCACCTTCGGGTTGGATTCGCACCCCGAATCTCTTCCGACTTACAACCACGATGATCTGGAGAAGTGTTTCGGTCCGCTGAACCAGCACATCCGCGCGCATCTCGAACTGGTCGTGCCCTCGAACTGTGTTCAGATTCCGCTAGTTCTGGCGGGACGCAACTTCCGCAATGGGGACGTTCTCGATCAGCGCTGCCTCGACCGCGCGCGCTGGATTCTCGCCATTCGCGCGGAGACCGGCGAAGCCGAAATCATTGCCAAAACGCCGCGTCTGATTAAAGTCTGCGCGAAAGATTTGCTGCCGGAGCTGGTAAAAACCGCTCTCCCAGGCCTAGGCCTCGTGCACTTGCCGGTTCCGCCGTCCGCAATTGCACCCAAGGTGGAGTTCCAGTATTTCGGAGTAAGCCGCACGGGTAGTTGCTGGGAACACATCGTCCAGTCACGGAAAGTCGGAGTGTATGTTCCGGACGATTTGCCCGGAGCGGAAATCGAGCTGCTCGTCGTATTGGAGTCCTAGGAGGCAACGGTGGGAGCAACGATGTTTGGGGCCACGAGCCTGCAGCCCCGCGAAGTATCCACCAAGCGGCGCGCGGAAAATCTCCCGTACATCTACCAGCAGATTCTGACTGTTATTGTCCGCGTGCGGCAGAACCGCCAGGCGGTCTCCGATGCCAATGCCTTCCGAGCGAACATCCAGGCTGGATTGCGCTCTGCGGAAAAAGATGCGGTGAAGAAGGCTTACGCCCCCGATGATATTCGCAACGCCACACTTGCGATTGTCGCTTTCCTCGACGAGTCGATTCTCACTTCGAACAATCCTGTCTTCAGCTCCTGGCACAGCATGCCGCTTCAAGAAGAAATGTTCGGCCATCACGTCGCTG
This sequence comes from Candidatus Acidiferrum sp., assembly GCA_035310525.1. Classification (GTDB taxonomy): domain Bacteria; phylum Acidobacteriota; class Terriglobia; order Acidiferrales; family UBA7541; genus Acidiferrum. The sequence continues at coordinate 254,462 of DATGED010000018.1, forward strand.
GAGAGACTTTCTTCGACAATCTGGAAAAGCTGATGTCCCGTCCGGATTCTCACGATGTGGCCGACGTCCTCGAAGTTTATGTGCTTTGTCTCTTGCTGGGATACAAAGGGCGCTATGGACTTTCAGGTCCCGAGGCCACCCGGCCGATCATCGATTCCGCGCTCGACAAGATCCGTCGTGTGCGCGGGCCTCTGGCCGGGCTTTCCCCTGCCTGGGCTGTGCCCGAGGGCGGAGCTGTGCTAGCGAAGCGCGACCCCTGGGTCCTTCCTCTGGCCCTGGGAGCCCTGGGATGCGCGGTTTTCGGAATTCTCTTATTTGTTGTTTTCAAATTGCGAATGCTTTCAGGCGCTTCGGACATTCACGCACTGGCACCTCTCATTCATCCTTAGGGAGCGGAGATGCGATTTCATTGGGAACATCTTGCGGCCGGAGCGGCCGCCATCGTTGTCTTGATGCTTACCTGGTTCGCGGGGCCGATTTTCCATGTCGCCGGCGCCAATGCCCTGGTTCTGCGTGGCGGCATCCTTCTCCTGGGCGTGATTTCGATCATTGGTTTGCTCTTGTGGGCACGATCCGCGCGGCCATCCCTGCCGGCCGTCGAGGCCGGCTCTCTTCCGCAAATCAGCTCACCGAGCGGGGCAGCCGGAGCCTCCCAGGATGTGGACATCCTCATCCGCGAAGCCGCAAGCAAAGTGGCCGCGGCTCGTCTGGCAGCGGGCGCGAAATTGTCTTCGCTCCCCGTAGTTTTTCTTCTTGGAGAATCGGGAGCTGGTAAAACAAGTGCAATGGACCAGAGCGGTCTCGACGCTGAACTGCTTGCCGGCCAGGTCTATCAAGAGAACAGCATCGTTCCGACCCGCGTGGCAAATCTTTGGTTCGCGCGCAAAACAGTCTTTGTGGAAGCCGGTGGCCCGCTTCTCGACGACGCCGGCTCCTGGGTGCGACTAATCAAGCATTTTCTTCCGGGCAGTTTGAGCTCCATTTTCGGGGGCGCCAGCTCGGCTCCGCGAGCGGCCGTCGTGTGCGTGGATTGCGAGAAACTGGTTCGCGAAGCCGCGCTGGACAAAATCGTCGCGCAAGCCCGCAAACTTCGCACGCGGCTTGAAGAGCTGTCTTACCACCTCGGCGTGAGTCTCCCCGTTTACGTGCTTTTCAACCGCTCCGATCGCATTCCTTACTTCGAAGAATTTGCCGGCACTTTCACCAACGAAGAGACTTCGCAAGTGCTTGGTTCCACTCTCCCTCTCGCCGGCTCAACCAGTTCCGGCGTCTACGCCGAGCAGGAAACCCGGCGCCTCACCTCGGCATTCCAGGCAATTTTTTTTGCTCTCGCTGATTGCCGGCCCGGCCTGCTCAGCCGGGAGCGCAACAATGACCGCCAGGCCGGCGTCTACGAGTTTCCTCGCGAGTTCGGCAAGCTCAGCAAACCTTTGGTGCAGTTTCTTGTGGATCTCTGCCGCCCGGGCCATCTCCGCACCGGTCCATTTCTTCGCGGCTTTTACTTCGTCGGGCAGCGAGTCGTCACGGTTTCCGCGAGCGCTGGGCAGACCATGCTGGGCACGCGTTCGGCGATCCAGAAGGCCCCGGGCGGATTCAATCCCAACGCAACCAGCTTGATCAGCGCGCAGGATTCCAGCGCCAAGACGTCGTGGGCAACGGGCACGTCGTTGGAGGGCGGCGGGGAAGCCCGCAGATCTGTCCAGCGTGTTTTTCTGAGCCATGTTTTCAGCCACGTCCTCTTGCAGGATCGCGCCGCGCTCGGAGCCAGCGGCAAAAGCACTCGCGGGGATTTCGGACGCCGAATCCTTTTCGCCACGGTCGCCGTGCTCGCCATCGCATGGATCATCGTTACCATGATTTCGTTTGTGGGGAATTCGCGCATGGTCTCCAATATTCGCGGCGCCGGTCAGGATCTTTCCGCTGTTCAAAATTCCGGCTCGTTGCCGCCAGGAATTGATTCCCTGCGGCGTCTCGAAACCCTTCGAAAAAATCTCGTCCAGCTACGCGGCTACGACCAGAACGGCGTCCCGCTGCATCTTCGCTGGGGGCTATATACCGGCGATGCCGTCTTCGACGACGCCCGCGCCATTTATTTTCATGCGTTCGATCAGGCTCTCTTCGAACACACCAAGCACAATCTTCTCGTCGATCTGCGGAGCTACCAGGGAGATCCTCAAGCTTCCGCCGATTCCGGCTCGGCTTACGACGCCCTCAAGGCCTACTTGCTCACTACTTCCGAATACAAGCGGAATGGTGGAGAGTTCCTGCAAGACTTCCTGATGAAAGAATGGAAGAAAGACTTGGGGGACCTCGACCAGGATCGCAACGATCTGGCCGGGCAACAATTTGCCTTCTATAGTTCCGAACTTACCATCGACAACCCCTACTCAAAAGAGAACGAAGCCTCTCTGGTCCTCCAGGTACGCACATATCTCAACAAACTCGCCGGGCCCCAGCGGATCTATCTCAGCATGCTGGCCGACGCGCGCCAAAAAGCGAAAGATTATCGCTTCCCCGCCCAGCATCCCGAAAGTCTCGACGTGATGCGCGCCTCGCAGGATGTGTCCGCCTCTTTTACTTCCGAGGGCTGGAAAGTCATGGATGCGGACATTCAGAACTCCAAGCGATTTCTCCAGGGCGAGCCTTGGGTGCTGGGCTCGACAACAAGCACCGATCTTTCCGCGGCCGATCTGATGCAGAATCTGCGGACCTTGTACGACAAGGACTACATCAAGCAGTGGCGCGGATTTTTGTACGCCACCAGAGTTCTACCCTACAACAACGACTCCGACGCCGCGTCAAAACTGATGAAGCTCTCTTCGAATTCGTCCTCTCTGCTGGCTCTGCTCTGCGACGTTTCGGACAATACCAATGTCCAATCTCCGGCGGTCAAGCTGGCGTTCCAGTCGCCTCAACAAGTTGTTTCTCCGGGCTGCGGCGTGCAGAAAAAATACGATCAGGCTTCCAATGATGCCTATATGAAAGGCTTGCTGAACCTGCAGCAATGCGTGCAGCAGACCGCGGACGCCCCTCCGGAGCAGAAGGACGCGACAAAGACCTCGTGCCTGCAAACGGCTACGCAGGCACACCTTGCAGCGGCACAGATTGCCCAGGGTCTGCCCAATGACACGGATGGACACGTTGACAAGACCGTTGGCGATCTCCTGGACGAGCCAATCAAAGCGTTGCAGAAACTCTGGGCCACGCAGGGCGGCTCTGGCGAAGGACTGTGCGGGCCGTTGAAAGCTCTTCAGACGGCTTACCCGTTTAACGCGCACGCCTCCCGGGAAATCACTCTGGCCGAGTTCAACGAGTTCTTCCAGCCGGGCAAAGGTAAACTTTCCCAGTTCCTGGCTTCGCAAAAGAACAACCTGAGTCTGCAAGGCACGACTTATGTCCGCGCGCTTGGGACCCCAACGCAGGTTGGGCACAATTTCCTTCGCACTTTAAACGAACTCTACGCCATCCAACTCGCTGCCTACCCGAATAATGCCTCGGAACCACATTTTGATTACTCGATCACCGCGCGGCTTCCCGAGGCGGGCGGCTTCAAGAGCGAAAAGCTCTCCTTTGACGGGCAGGAATGGACCATCTCCGGAAACGGCGGCACCAAACGGTTTGTCTGGCCTGGAGCCATTGTTCAGGGCGCAAGTCTCAGCTTGAATAGCGGCGGCGGTGATCTGGAAGTCGCAAGAAATCAGGGCGTCTGGGCCGTGTCTCATTTCCTTTCCGGTTATAAGTGGCAACCATCAGGCACCGGCTACATCATCCAGGGTCCGCTGATTGGCCCAACGGGGCAGCCGATCATGAGCAACGGCAAGCCTGTCGAAGTGCGATTCGATGTGGACTTCAAAGGCGTTCCCTTTTTCCAAGCCGGTTTCTTGTCCGGGTACAGCTGCTCAAGCATGAGCAAGTAACTCTTGCAACCAGCGGCGAGCTCTTACCAGATCCTCTCCGGCGTGAAATTCCTGTGGCTTGACAGCGGGCATCTGAGGCAGTATACGACTCTGCAACGAACCGGCTGGAGGGGTGATGAAGAAGCTTATCTATCTGTCCTTGATTGTTTTCAGTGCGAGCTTGCCTGGTTGCCTCACTACGACCCCTTCGGCAGGTTCCATTGGCGTCAATCCGGACACCGTCACCGTAGCCGCTGGAACCTCGCAGGCCTTTGCCACAGTTCTCACAGGGAGTTTCGCTAATATCTCTGTAAAGTGGAGCGTCGCCGGGCAGGGGTGTTCCGCAGGTAGCTGTGGGACCATCGACCAAAGCGGCAACTACACTGCTCCCAAATCCGTCCCCTCCAACCCGTTGATCCAGGTGATTGCGATGGACACAGCCGACTCCTCGAAGTTTGGAGTCGCCAACGTCACCGTAGGACCCGCCGTCACCATCTTAATCACCCAGCCGCCGGCCAATCCCGTACCGGTCGTAGCCGCCACGCAGTCATTGTCCTCAATCGCAGCAAAGGTTTCGAATAGCAGCAATACTACGGTCAATTGGACGGTTACGGGATCGGGCTGCAGCGGTGCAGCTTGTGGTGTGCTTGCGCCGACCTCAACAGCCAATGCCAACGCAACCACCACCTATACCGCGCCAGCGCCTCTTCCCATCCCGCCAACGATATCCATCGTTGCCACTTCTGCCGCCGATTCTACACAAACGGCTTCGCTCGCTGTGAACCTTTCCTTGTTTGTTCAGGTCGTCCCCGGCTCCCAAACTGTGGGGCTTCTCGATACACAGCAGTTTCAAGCGAATGTGAGTGGTCAGGAAACCAGCCCGGCAGTCACTGTGGCCTGGAGCCTCACGAGCGCCGGTTCGAATTGCAGCGCCATCACCAACCCTTGCGGAACCATCACCCCGGGCGGGCTTTATCAGGCTCCTGCTGCGTTGCCTCCTTCGAACGTAGTGACCGTTACGGCGTCCGCTTCCCAGGTTGTGAACACCACGACCACTTTGACTGGTGCCGGCACAGCCACCGTGGACTTGACGCAGAGCACCAGTGGAAATAACAGCCAGCTCTTCGACCACTACGCATTCGTCTACCGTGGTTACAAGATTTCCGGCAATCCCGGACCGGTAACTCCCTTCGTGGAAGCTGGTTCTCTTATCTTCGACGGGAACGGCAACATCGTGGCCGGCAGCGTTGAAGACGACAACGACGGCACCACGCCCCATTCCCAGCGCGCCGTCACGGGGACGTACTCGTTTGACAGTACAGACAATACACGCGGCACAATCTCCCTCAATGCCGGACTCGTGTCCAAATTCCGCTTCGTCCTCGTTCCTAACTCTCCTGCCGTTGCCACCACAGTCTTCCTGACCGATTTTGGAGGTGCCGCCGCCGGAGCGGGAAGAATGGAGCTCCAGGATAAAACCAAGTTTGCCAATGCCACGCTGACCGGCGGCTATGCGGTTGAGCTCCGAGGCACGAGCGTGCCCTCCGCCGTGGGCCGATTTGACGTACAGAACTCAGGCACGAGCGTCGCCAACGGCGAAGTCGGGCGCACATTTGCTGATTCGAATTTCGGGGATTGCACGACCACATCCTCCTCGATCACCATCCCGGCGTTTTCCAATTTCTTCACCGGCAGCATCGCCGCAGTGAGCGCCTCGGGAAATGCCCAGTTCTCCCTGCTGAACTTCGTCGTTAACGGCGGCGCCGCACAGACTCCGTCGTTTTCCGCCTACATTGTCTCGGCCACCCGGATGTTCCTGATCGAAACGGACAAGAACGGCTCCAATTTCGCGGGCTTGGCTGAACAACAAACCAAGAACAGTTTTACCAACAGTGATTTCACCGGATACTATTCACACTTTCTGCAGGTCAACAATGGCTCCGCTGGCACGGGCAACAGTGATTTCGTACAACTCGCCAGTCCCGGCACCAACAATCCTCAGCCGAATCAGACGATTGACGCTGTCGAGGGAGAGTGGGGCGGCAATCTGGACGGAAGTTTTGTGGATTTCGGCGACGATTTTGATTTCGCGGCGCCGACCAGTCCCGCGGGCTTCTACTCCTTGCAATCGAATGGTCTCGGTCTGGCCAACGTCTGCCTGGGTGTCTTTACGCCTCGCTATGTCATGTACTTCGTATCCCCAAGCAAAGCCTTCGTCTGGAATATGGATTCCAATTTGTCACAGCCTGCCACCGCTTTCGCCGGTGATGGCATCGGCGAAATTGACAAACAGCAGTTACAATTTGCAGCCCAGTCCGACTTCGGCGGTTCCACCGTCACCTACGCTGTGAGCTTCGAGGGCGTAGAAGGAAACTTCGCCACGAATGTCCACGACGCTTCCAACGCTATCGCTGCCAGCGGCGTCGTGCAATTCGATTACAATGGCGTGGGGACCGTCAAATTTATCCTGGATGTTTCCAAGGGCGCGCAAAACACCGGAACCACTCCCGTCACTATCACAGGCACCTACGTTTTCGGGTGTAATTCCGAGGAGGGATGCAACCTCCCCGATGACACTTTTTGGAATTTTGCCACCATCACGTTCGCGGGAACACCTGCATATAACTTGCCCAACCACTTTGCAGTCATCACCAGCGACGAAATCTTTTTCAATTTTGCCGACGTGAGCAACGGCACCTTCCCCACTAACATTGGCGGAGTGGCCCTCAAGAATCAGTAAGCCGGCTTGAGCGCCCGGCAAAGTCAATGTTGGATCAGGGCTCCGCGCTCCAGCCTCTATTTGCTTCTCTCGATTATCGCGCGCGGGTTGGCCTACTCAGGAGAGCCCCATTTGCGGGATCACGGCTGCCTTCTTTGCATTCTGCCGCCTGTTAGTGGGAGTAAGAAATCCCGAGAAGCGGTATGAACTTGGACCGCAGTCCGGCATCATTCAGCTTCACGATGGCGTTCGCCGTAACCAGAAACTTTCCGAATGGCCGGAAGCGCAGGCCAACAGCCGCGTCCGCCGTGTTGTAGGAGCCCGTACTCTGCGTCACGTTTGGATCCTGGATGCCCGTGGGTAGAAAATTGTTGCAAACATTGGTGGGAATGGAGTTCACCTTCGACGGGTCGCAGGCCGGAAGTTCCGTAAACGTTGAATTTTCGATGCGCGTGGCGTTGAAGTACCGTGACCCCAGAAAGTCAAAAGCGCCGGAAAGTCTCTTGAATATGCCCACTTCCGCGCCCGCCGTATAAAAAAATTGGCTGGGCAGCGAAGCTTTCGACGGCGCGGGAGTCACGCCGGTCACGGGGTCCGGAGAAGGCGCCAGATTTCCGGCCAGAAACGACTCGCCGTTCCACTCATAACCGCCGTTGACATGCGCGGACAGCCGCTTGTAGTTGAACGAGAAGGCTCCGAAGGGTTTGATTCCGTATGCGCCCGACCCGAGATAATTCAGCGAATCCCCCGTCGGAAACCGCACATCGCCGCCCACCGCGAATCCCGCCTTCTCCCCTTTCCAAAGGTTGTATTTCGCGCGAACCGTCACGTCGCCTATCCCCGTCGAACCCGTGGAATTGAAGAATGTTCGGCTGAAGCACGGATTCGCGCACCCCTGACCGGAGGAGGACGCCACGAATTGAAATCCATCGTCCAGTCCATTGTTATGGACCGTCGCTATCGAGGTCACCGCCATGCGGACGTTTACGGTCGGGATCGCCACGGATACGTCCAGCCGGCTCGTGAGACCAAAGCTGACGAACGCCGTATACTGATTCACCCGCAAGTCAATGTTGTTCGTGGTGACCAGTGTGTCGCGTATGAATGCGCATCCCGCTTGATTCTGTGGTCCGGGCCCTCCCAAGGGCGAACACGTTCCGAGTGGTGTCTGTGCGAACGCGGCATGCAGATTTTTTAAATCGATTCCGTCCAGCGTGTCAAAGTCGAAATTCTGATACGCAAAACCAAACAGCAGTTTGTGCCTGCCGATGGTCCCGGCGCGTTCGCTCAACACAGGCCCAAAGTTGTATTCCGAAGGCACAAAAATGCCCAGCGACTTGTCAAAACTAAAGGAAATTCCGGAAGCCGGCGAAACCAGCGGCAACACGCCCAACTGGCCGCCAACCGCGGAACTCAATGCCGTTACGTTGAGGATGAAACTGTTAGGGCTCGTCTGGCCCGAGATGAAGTTGTGAGCGACCAGAGTCGTGCCGTTCGTCGTCAGTCCGCCCGGCCCGTATACGTTGGCCACTGTACAGGCCACCTTCCCGCTGTCCGCGCTCGCGCACAGGCCTTGTGCGCCTGTTCTCGGCACGACGAACATCCCAAGAACCAGAATCGCCAACCCCATCCGCATCAGCATCCCCAAGCTCATACTTGCCTTGCCTCCTCCGGCGCATCTCTCCCAATCACGGTTGGAATCCACGCTCGGACAACCACTTGGCATATTCACTTTTCACCCCGCGCAACTTCCGGCAAGCGTAGTTCGCAGTCTATTTGTGCTTTGCAAATTGTCAAGGAGTTTCCCGGTTCTGTCCCGCGGGTCCTGCTTCATTCCTGCCGCTGTGCTTGAGGCCTCGTGCGCGCCTCGGCATCCGGCCCAGTGCCTTGCCTTGAATTCGCGATGTGACCCATTTTATTGTCTAGCCGGCAACACTCTTGAATTGCCAAACTCCATGGTGGAAAGTGCGCAATCCTCCCGGATTGTGTGTTGGTTTCGTAAGAGCGGAATTCAAACTGGAATTTCAGTCGGCCTCGACGGCGTATTAGGTTAGAGCGCACTCTTTCAAGAACGCTGCGGAGCTGTGTTCGATCGGCTTAATCGGACGAAATGATAATCCATTGGCCATCAAAATTTTTGAGGTGAATATTCGTGCGGGCCGGTTTGACTCCGGGCACTTTGGTCAATATCACGTCGCAAGCGGTCGTGGCGCTATCCCCGCTGATCTGCGGCGGCGAACAATTTCGCAACGCATATCCCGTTCCTTTAACCTTCTTCAGGATGTCGGGCAGTTTCGTTTCGACTTTTGGATCGTACTCGCGCACCGCCCGCAGGGCAGGGAGATTGCCTTCGTCGTAGGCCTTCGCAAATCGTTGCACGACGGAGTTGATCGCTGCAGCATCGCCGCCCCCTGGATTCGTCCCGCCGTTCCCAGCGCTACTTGTCGAATTCGGGGGCTTGACCACTTCCGGCGGCTTGACGGCTTCAGCTTCTTTTACGTCGTTGTCAATCTGCGCCACAATGTTTCGCGCGTCGCCGTTGTGCCTTCCGCCGCTGTTGGCTTCGCTAGCGAAGAATGGCCTGAGGCCTCGCAACGCGTCCTTGTTCTTGCTTGCGTCCGCCTGAGTGAATTCTGTCTTCTTCTGCGTGAAATCCTGTTCGTCCCTCCGGCCGGCGTCGATCTGCCGTTTCAGGTCGCCGTACTCCGCTCGCGTCTGCGGTACCCCGCTCAGCTTGGAGTCAGCCTCGTCCCAGCGTCCCTGGGCAATAAGTCCCCGCGTTTCTCCAATCGCAGGTCCGTAATCAGGTGGAGGCGGAATCTTTGGCGGATTTGCGTTCGCAGGAGGCTGGACAATCGCTCCAATCTGTTCGATCTGGTTCTTCGCGGAGGCCACCAAATCCTGGTCGCCGTTCGGGGCCTTCACCACACGCTGGAACAAGTCCTTCGCCTGCTGCTTTTGGCCCGAACCTGCAAGCTGCTTCGCTTGTTCAAAATTCTTTTGCTGCTCCTGGCGATCCCTGATCACTGTGAGGAGCCGCTGAGCCTGCCCATTTACGTCTTTCGAGACTCCCTTCGTGCGGGTCACCTCTTGCATGTCTTGCAGTGCCGCCGCGTAGTCTTTCTTCCCGTACGCCTGTTTCCCTTCATCGAACATGGCTTGCCAGAGCGGCGCTGTCGGTGTGGCTCCCGGTCCCTTGCTGGCAATGTCGTACCCACGCCGCGCCTCATCCATCTTCCACAGGTTCATCTGCAGCACGTCGTTGAATTTCTCCGCTGCCTCGGGGTATTTCTTCTCTTCATAGAGAAGTTTCATCCCTTGGTCATACAGCTGATCCACGGTCAAGCGCTTCTGCATGATGTCGCCCGCCTGCTTCACGGCTTCGTCGTGCAAGAGCCCGGGATGGCTGGCGAGTTTGTTCCAATCCGCCAGCGCCTCATCTGGCTTGTGGCCGTCCCAGAACTGTTTGGCTTCGGCTTCCAGTGCCGCATCTTCCGGCGTTGGTTTTTCTGCTCCCTTGGGAATGAAGTGGATTACCCCGTAAGCTGCACCCGCCACCGCCAAGCCCAGAACCGCCCACACGGCCGGCTTTCGGAACAGCCCTCCCGCAACCGGCAACCCCACAGCCTCAGGCGTCCGCTCCTCGATGCGAATTTGCGTTTGAATGCCTGCGACTGGCTGAACAGCCGGCAGCGGCGTCAGTACCGGAACGGACGGTTTTGGCCGTGCGCCCGTCCCGGCAATACTCGTCGCGGAACCCAACATCACCGTTGGAGCGGCTGCCGGAGGTTCGTTCCCAGAAGGTGCTAGCGGCTCAGCGGGGCGTCCTGGCCTGCTCCCCGGGCGCGGCCTATCGTCAACCGCGGGAGCGCGCGATTCCTTGACCTGTTCTTTCGACCCCTTTTGGATTTCTTTTCGTGTCTTCTCTTCTTCCTTTTCTCTCTCGACCCTTCGCCGGTCTTCCTCTTTTTTCCTGTTTTGCTCTTCCTGCTGGAGCTTGGCTTCTCTCTTGGCTATTTCCGAAAGCAAAGTCCGCGCTTGCAAGTCCGCGGGCTGAAGAATTCTCGTTGCCACCGCCCTGTCCAGAAGTTGCTTCGCTCCGGAAAAATCCTGCTTCTCCAGGAGCGTTCGCGCAGCCTCCAGGTGCTGCTCTCGTTCGTTCCGCTTCTTATCCCGCTCGACAGATTCCACTTCGGCCGCGTGCAGCAGTTGCGTCACATCTGTGTCCGGCCCGAAGGTGGCCAGCGTCTGCCGGGCCAGGTCGATTGCGCCCGTCAACTCCTGCCTCTTGATCTTGCTGCGAATTTCCTGCACGCGCTGTTGTACTTCCCGCTGTGTCTTCTCGCGTTCTTGTTGCTCGCTCCACTTTTCTTCGGCTTCTGCGGCAAGTCTTCGAAATAGTTCTTGCTTCGGAAATTCCTGAACGGAGCGCCGCGCCAGATCAGTTGCTTCTCGCAGCCGTTGCGTCTCAAGGAATTCCCGAATCTGCTTCTCGCGCGCTTGTTCGTTTTTCTTCTGGTCTTGCTGCGCTACTTCACCCTTCGCATACGCAACCAGGTCGCGGATTTCGTACTCCTGCGGAAATTCCTTCAGCAAGCCCTCGCCCCGTGCGACCGCTTCCCTCAACTTTCCCGAGCTCACCATGCCGCGCAGGTTAGCCAACTCTTCTTCCAACCGCTTCTTTCTTTTTTCTTCCTGCTCCTCCTGCACCAGCAGAGTCTGCAAATTCCGCACCGTTGTATCCTGGGGCTGCTCCCTGGTCAGGGTTTCCAGCGCCCTCCGCGCCTCGGCCAGCTTTCGCTGCCCCAAGAGCCTTCGCACTTCGGCGACTTCGCTCTGCTTTCTTTGCTCCGCCTTATCCGCCCTCGCCGTCGCCTGCAAACTTCTCAGCTCTGGCTCATCCGGAAAGGTCCTTAATCCCTCCGCAATCAGCGCGAGGCACTCGTCATACTTCAGGTCTGTCCACAGAACTCGCGCGCGATGCAGCAATTCGCTAAGTTGCTTCCGTCTCTCGCGCCTCGCCTGCTCCTCGCCGATTTGGCGCTTGAGATCGAGGGCATGCGGATGGTTCGCGTCCAGCTCCAGGGCCTGCCCCAAAGCGGATTCGGCCTCCGATAGGGCGCCTTCGGCCAGCCGCTGTTTGGTCAGCCGCAGTTTCTGGTCAAGTTGCTGGGCCCGGGCTATCGCTGCTTCCGCTTCCGAGGCCAATTGCTGAGCCAGCTCATGGTGCGAATCGAGCCCCAGAGCTGCTTCCGCTTCGGCCTGCGCTTCGCGAAACTGGCCGGACTGCAGGAAAACTCGGCCACGGCTGAGATGCTCCTGAACTTTGGGATGAATTTCCGCACGGCGCACTTCCGCGGAAACCTTTTCAAGAAGGCTTTTCGCCTGCGCGTTCGAACTGTCGATCTGCCGCGCCCGCCTGAGCGTGTCCTGTGCCCTCGGAAGATCGCCCAGTTCGTAGAACTCGCGAGCTCTTTCGGCTAGAACGACGGCGGCATCGGCGCGCAGCCGGTTCCAAACCGGCTCCAGATCCAGCAACACATCTTCCATGCTCTGATAGCGGTCGGCGGACTGCTTTCGCAGCATGCGCTGGATCACCGCTTCCACTTCGGAGTTGCAATCGGAGACCATCGAGGAAATCGGCGGAAACTGGTCCTCCATGATGGCCCGAATGATGTCGTAGCCGTCCCCGTTGAAAGGTCTCTGGTAGCAGAGCAACTCATAAAAGGTCACCCCGACCGCCCAGATGTCGGTGCGCTCGTCCGCTTTTTTCTTGCGGAACAGTTCCGGCGCCATGTAGGCCGGAGTCCCGATCATCATGTTCGTATGGGTCCGCGAGAAATCGACGAGCCGGGCAATGCCGAAATCGACGACCTTTACGACCCCCTCCGAATTCACCATGATGTTGCCGGGTTTGATGTCTCTGTGAACCACGCGATTCTTGTGCGCGTATTCCAGCGCCTGGCAAATCCGCACAATGTAGCCCACCTTCAGAGCAAGGGGGAGATCGGTCTGCTGAACGATGGTTTTCTCGAGGCTCTCGCCGTCGAGGTATTCCATGGCGATAAAAGGCGTGTCTTTCTCTTGGCCCAGTTCGAAAATCGTGACGATGTGAGGGTGCTGTAGTTTTCCCGCGGATTGCGCTTCCTGGTAGAACCGCTCTAGCAGATCAGGCCGGTCCACGAGATTGCTGTTGATGGTTTTAAGCGCGACGAGGCGTCCGATGAACGGGTCGCGCGCCTTGTACACGACGCCCATCGCGCCGTGTCCCAATTCCGCAAGGATTTCGTATTTGCCCAGTTTTTGCAAGTGTGGCGACCCTACGCCATTAATCGTAGCAAATCCCCTTCAGCTTGCAGGAATTCATCGCTGAAAGGTAATCGTAAGAGGAAAACGGACCGCCACTGGCTTTCCTTCCGATCTGGGTGCGGTCGTTTTCCAGTGTTTCGAAGCATCTTTTACCTTCTTGAAAAAATCCTTGTCCGGATTCCCTTCTTTGTCGATCTTTACGTTTCCATTCGATTCCACGGTGACTATCACGGTCAGAGAGTAGGGCAGCTTGCCGGGTTGCTTGGCAACATCCGGTAATTCCACCATGGGCACGCCGACCCATTGGAGCGGCGCGTTCGCATCCAGCTGTGCGCAATTAACCGCGCCTCCAACGGAGGGAATTTGCGGCGAGGCGTGGCCGGGTCCACACGAAAGTGCCGGCAGCACCAGCTTCCCAGAACTCTTGGTCAGTGCCTGGATCGCGTTGGGTATGGTTGTCTTGGCGTACAGCGTGGCCTGCTCCCTGTAAATCCCGGAGCCGCCTGCTATTTTTTGAAACTCCTGGCTTACTCCGTGGCTCAACAGCTCAATATCCCCCTTCTGCTTCGCTTGCTCAAAGTGAGCCACCGCCGCGTCGAATGCCGCCTTGTCGCCAACTTTCTCCGCTGCAGCTGAATAAGCCGCGTTCAGTTTTTTCTCCAGATCCTTGCACCCTGCGAGCAGCGAAGGTTCCTCGACGCGCCCCTCAAAACTGTGCAATGCATCCTGCGCATGCTGGATTCCGGCGGTATCGCCTTTGCTTTCCGCCGCCTGCGCGCTGTTGCGTATCCCTTCGAACTCTTGCTGCTCCCCCGCATGCATTTGTTTCAGCAGTTTGTCGTGCGTCTTGCTCCACTGTTGGGCGGAATCCAGCTCCGTCTTTGCAGCGCGGAACGAGCCAGCCCGGATAGCGCTTTCCACGGAACTTACTGTTTGGATCGCCTTTTGCACGCCAGGCAATTGCTTCTTCGCGTCGTTGCTCTGCGGTCCTTTGCGCTTTATGACTTCCTGGAACTGGTCTTGCGCTTCCGCCCAGTTTTCGTCCTTAACATCCTGCATCGCCGTATCGTAAAGTTTCTGGTCGTTACCCGTCTGGCGGATCTTGCTCAGGTAACCTTCAGCCTGCGGTTTGAGCGCCGAGCCCGCAACATTCATATCGATGATCGCGCGAAATTCCTTCCGGGCTTTTTCATAGTCTTTCGCCTGATACAATTTCACGCCTTGATCGAAGTGATCCTGCTCCTGCTTCTGGAGGTCGCCGGCGCTCACATTTGTTTTCGTCGCCTCTAGCTCGCGCGAAGCGTCGGCCGAGTGCCACAAGTTCATCTGAATGATTTCTTGAAAGGACTGTTGCGCGCTCGCAAAATCTTTCTTGTCCTTCAGCAAACTCTCGGCTTCGTCAAACCGCCTTTGTTCGTCCGAGCGCTTCTGATCAATCTGGCTTACTTGCTCGGCCGCTTCCTTTTGAAGGGGGCCCTTGTTCTTCGCCAGCCCCTGCCAGACCTGTTCGGATTGATCGAATTGGCGGTTCTGCCAGAGCTCTGCTGCTTGCTGCTTCAGCTTCAACTCGGTGGCGGACGGAGGCCGCTTGATGGGGTCCGAGGGCCAAAGCGCAACCGTCAATACGGCTGCCATCAACACGCCGATTCCTGCCAGCACGGGTGGCTTTCTCAAGATTGGCAGCACTTGAGCGAGCAAATCCGCCCCGGGCTTGTTCTTTGCCGGGATTCCTGGGGCGGCTGGCACGGCCGCCGAACTATTGCGCGCGCGCGGGTCGAGGGGAACGCCTGTCGGCGTAGCCGATTGTCGAACGGATGGCCCGGCGATGACCGTCGCTCCGGCGATTTGTGTCTTGTCTGCGGAGGGTCCCTTACTGTCGGAATCCGTACGCTTCGGAACCGCCGTGTCTTTTCTCGATGAACCCTTCTGCCCCGGGCCAATGACGCGCGTAGCCGAAAATCCCACGGCCGGAATATTCTGGGCTGAATCGCTCACCTCTGTCAGGCCGGCGGGAATCGGCGACGTCTTGCCGGCCGCGGGCCTGTCTTGTTTCGCGGGCGCGCCTGTTTTCGGCACGCTTGTCTTCCCGGGATAAACCTGGGTTCCACCGCTTTGCTGCCCGCCGGCGAGCGACGAGATCTTCCCGCGTAGCTCCTGCATCCGTGGGTCGGAGGGTTGCAGAATTTGTGTGGCCATCACTTCGTTGAAAAGTTGCGTCGCCCCCGCATGGTCGCCCTTGTTCACCAGCGTCTGCAGCACGGCGACTTTCCGCTCCTGCTCTTCTTTCTTTTTCCGTTTTTCTTCCGCGCCTTGCAGCAACTGCGTCACGTTGGGATCGGAACCCATGGTCTCCATGGTCTGCTGGGCCAGATCGATGGCGTCCGTAATCTTGTCTTGATTGATTTTGCTGTTGATTTCCCGCACTCGGCGCTGCATCTCATCGCGAGCCCTCTCGCGGTCGTCCTGCTCCTTCTTCAGTGCCTCCGCTTCCGTTGCCAGTTTGCGGAAGCCGTCGTGTTTCGGAAATTCCTTTATCGCTTTGCGTGCCGTTTCCAAGGCCTCGACATAGCGCTCGCAGAGCAGGAATCCCTGGATCTGTTTTTCCCGCTCCTCTTCTTTTCTCTTCTGCTCCTGCTGCGCGACTTCGCCCTGCGCGTAATTCACCAGTTCCTTCAGTTCGTACTCTTGCGGAAACTCCTGGAGCAGAGGCTCGCCTTTCGCTACTACCTGCTTGTATTTCCCCGCTCCCAACAGCGCGCGCAGCGCCGTGATCTCCACCTCCAGCCGCTGCTGGCGTTTCTGTTCCTGTTCCTCCTGAAGGGCCAGGTTTTGCAAGTTCTTTACTGCCGTGTCCTGCGGGTGCTTCTGCAGTAAGGCGTCCAGCGCTTTCCGCGCTTCGGAAAAATTCTGTTGCCCCAGCAGCTTGCGGACCTCCGCCATCTGGCGCTGTTTCTGTTGTTCGCCCTGGTCTGTCCTTGCCGATTCCTGCAGTTTCTTCAGTTCCGGTTCGTTCGGGAATTCCTGCAATGCCGCCGCGAGCACGGTCAGGCATTCGTCGTAGTTCAGTTCGGTCCAAAGAGTACGCGCGCGATGCAGGATTTCGCCCAGTCTCTTGCGCTTCTCCCGGCGCAGTTTCTCTTCCTCGATCTGTTTGTTTAATTCCTGCGCTTGCGGGTTGGCGCCGTCAAGCTCAAGCGCCTGCCCCAGTGCGGCTGCGGCTTCCGTGAGCGCCCCTTCGGCCAGCCGCTGCTTGGTCAACTTAAGTTTCTGCTCCAATTGCTGCGCTTTCGCGGCCGCCGCTTCCACTTCCGTAAGCAGCTTATGTGCGGGCTCGTGCTTCGAATCCAGTCCCAGCGCGGCCTCGGCCTCGGCCTTGGCTTCTCGTATTTGCCCGGCTTTCAGGAAACCTTGCCCACGGCTCAAGTGTTCCTTAAGCCTCGGCAGAATCTCCGAGCGCCTAAGCTCAACGGAAACCTTCTCCAGCATGCTTTTTGCCTGGGAGTTTCCAACGTCAATGTGAAGCGCCTTGCGAAGCAATGCTTGCGCGCGTGGCAGGTCCTGCGCCGCCACCAATTGCTGGCAATCCGCCAACAATCCCGATACCGTAGCCTGCTGCGCCGCTTTCCAGATCGGCTCGATCGCGTGCAGCAAGTCCTCCATCGACTGATACCGGTCTTCGCTTTTCTTCTCCAACATCTTCCCGACAATCGGCACCAGCTCTTCTGTGCATTCGGGCGAGAGGCTCATCAGATCTTCGGGCTTCTCATAGATGATGTGGAACATCAGCTCGGCTTCGCTGTCGCCGATGAACGGCCTGCGGTAGGCGAGCAGTTCGTAAAGCGACACTCCCACGGCCCAGATGTCGGATCGCGCATCGGCCCGTTCGCCTTTGTAAAGCTGGGGAGACATGTAAGCGCGCGAACCAATCATCATGTTCGGTTGCGTCATGGACATGTCCGTGAGCCGCGCAATCCCAAAGTCCACGACCTTCACGACGCCTTCCTTCGTCACCATGATGTTTGCCGGCTTCACGTCCCGGTGCACCACGTTGTGTTGGTGTGCATACGCCAGGGCGTCGCAAACGCGCACAATGTAGCCAAGCTTGACCGACAACGGCAGCACGGGATGCTGCTCGATAATCCGATCCAGGCTCTCCCCTTCGAGATACTCCATGGCGATAAAAGGTGTGTTCTTCTCGTGACCTAGTTCGTAGATCGTGACGATGTTGGGATGCTGGAGCGCGCCCGCGGATCGCGCTTCCTGGTAGAAGCGATCGAGTAGATTCGATTGTGCGCTTGGCCCCCCCGTGATTGTCTTTAGCGCAACGAGGCGATCGATTAGAGGGTCGCGCGCCTTGTAGACCGCGCCCATGGCTCCGCGGCCAATCTCAGAAATGATTTCGTACTTCCCTAGATACTGCACACACACACCCCTGTCGGCCAAATGGTAACAAAATTAGGGCCAAACCACCTCTGCGGTGTGCAGGCCCGGTTCCCACCAGGAGGGTAGTGATCCCGGGGCAGGATTCGCTTCCCGGAACCCTCCCTCATAGGCTCCAACTCATTGAAAACAGGACCGAAAGCTACCAACACGGAGAAATTTGACCACTTTGAGAATCCGCGTAGCGGGCATCCGGAAGCAGCTAGCTGTTTGCCGGCGGGTGATTCCCACCCCGGGATAGCCCCGTTTCGCAGGTAGGGACACCCCCGGAGTTCCGAAATTGTCTCAGTTTTTTCACACTGGGCCAGGGCGGTCATGCTGGGTTATCTACGTTATTTTACTAAGCTTTTGGGAATTTGCTCACACACTTGTATTGGCCCTGGCCACCAGCAGAATAGCCAGCAAGTAGAAAACGAACATCAGCGCCAGATACGTTTTGGCTTGCGGCTTCGCGCCTTGAAATTCCTTCCACGCCAGTACTCCCCAGAGCGCCGCTACCATCGGAGCTGACTGGCCGATCGCATACGAAATGGCCACGCCGGTAAAATTTGCGGCCACCAGGTTGAATACCGTCCCGACTCCCCAGATGGCTCCGCCCAGCAGTCCGAGCATATGACCCGTAGCAGGGCCTCGAAAAAACTCGCCGAAATTCACCGGCTCTCCCACGAGAGGTTTCTTCATGAAGTAAATATTCCAGATAAAGCAGGAGACAAGCGCGCCCAACGTCAGGAAAACTCCGACGCTGTAAGGACCCAAAGTTTTGCCTTGGCTCATCGCGTGCGCGACAAACGGCGCCCACAGTCCCATCAGGACTCCCGATACGATGCACGTCGTAATGCTCTTCTTCGATGCCGCTCCGGCAACCTTCGCCAGCGTCCCGTACGCCTTGCCGTCCATAATCACCGCGATCACCGCGCAGGCCACTCCCACCGCGAGCAATCCCGCATTCCCCTTCGGCTGTTGCAAGTAACTGGTGATCACCCCAACCACCAGCGCGATTCCAATCGAAACCGGGAACGCGATTGCCAGCCCCGCCATGTCGATAGCTGCGACCAGCAAGAGATTCGCCAGATTGAAAACCGCTCCGCCCACAAGCGTGTAAACAATGTTCATTCCGTCCGCCGAATGCACATTGTTCAGAAAACTGCTCGCGTCATTCGAAGTGCTGCCCATCGTAAACGCCAGCACCACGGAAATTAGAAAAATGCCGAGAGCGTAGTCCCAATAGAAGAGTTCGAAGCGGTAGTTCTTGACGCCTTTGAAGGTATTCGCCCAGGAGCCCCAGCAAATGGCCGTCGTAATCATCATCAGGAGAGCAATTTCCAGGCTATGTGGCGTGTACATGAATCTCCCGTTCCCAGGCGAGACACTTTAGAGCGAATTCCCAATTCCGCGCTTGCGGCAAAACTCAACGTCAGAACACACCCAGCGCAATTCCGGCCCGTCCGTGCTTATATGCACGGCGAATCGCGGTGTCAAGGAGAATCCCCCGGTCGCGCTACGCCTTGTGTGCCCCCTCACAAGCGGGCCACGCCTGTTTCGCCGCAAATTTACTATATAATTCGCGTTCCGCCTCGCGCCATCGCACGGCGTAGACATAGCGGAGACAGCAGGAGCGACGATGCCGAACCAGTCCTTCATTGCCGTGGTGGGCAGCGCCAACGTGGACCTGACAACGTTCAACGATGTCTTCCCGCGCCCCGGCGAAACTATTTTCGGAAAAAAGTTCGACCTCGGCTTCGGCGGAAAGGGCGCCAATCAAGCTGTCGCCGCTCGCCTGTGCGGCGCCTCCGTTGCCATGATCGCTAAAGTAGGCAGCGATCTCTTCGGCCCCGCCACCATCGCCAATTTTCAATCCCAGGGCATCGATGCAAGCCACGTGCGCATCGCCGAAGGCGTTTCGAGCGGCGTTGCTCCCATTTTCGTCGAGCCTGGCGGCCAGAATCGCATTATCGTCGTCAAAGGCGCCAATGACACCCTCTCGCCGGAAGACGTAGATGCCGCCGCCCCTCTCCTGCGCAAAGCGGATACCATGGTGATGCAGTTTGAAATTCCTTTGGCTACTGTCTATCACGCAGTTCGCTTCGCCGAGTCGGAAGGTATCCGCTGCATCGTGAACCCCGCACCCGCTCAGAACGTCGATTTCAAGCAGTTGAGCGGCGTAGATTATTTCATCCCCAACGAAACCGAAGCGGAACTCATTACCGGGATGCCCGTTCATTCGCTCGAGGAAGCCACCAAGTGCGCGAATTTTTTGCTTCGGCAAGGAATGAAGCGCGTAGTTCTCACGCTCGGCGAACGCGGCGCGCTTCTCGGTGGCCCCGAAGGCACCGAATTGATTCCCACTTTCAAGGTGGATACCGTCGATACCACCGGCGCCGGCGATGCTTTCATCGGCAGCTTCGCCGTATTTCTCGGCGAAGGCCTGCCGGAGAAAGAAGCTCTGACGCGAGCGAATTTGTACGCGGCGTTGTCCACGACCGGGGTTGGAACTCAAAAATCCTTCGTCAGTCGAGCCGATTTCGAAGAGGAATGGCTGATTCACAGCACGCGCCGGTGAACGCCACCGGCTAAAGTGATAAGATTTCTATGGATGAAGCTTTATTCACGAAGGCTCTCTCCATCAGGTCTGATCCACCATGTCTGAATTGACCCGAGACCTCGACCGAACGCTGACGCGCGCCCCCCAGGATCGGCTTCCTTCGGCCGATTCCGCACTCGCGCACTTGCGCAGCCGCCCGCTCGACGCCAATCGCGGTGTCCCTCTGAATCTCGATTGGATTGAAGACGTCCGCGTCAATACCAGCGCCGTCGAACGCCGCGCCCAGACTCTCGTAACCCGGCGCACTGTAAAGAAAGATTGGCAAGCCGCCTGGCTTCTCCGCGCAATTTCCTGCATGGATCTGACCACGCTTTCCGGCGACGACACCGACGAGCGCGTCCGCCGCCTCTGTGCCAAAGCCCGCCGGCCGCTTCAACACGATCTTGTCGCGAAATTAGGTATCGAATCACTGGATCTTAAAGTCGCCGCTGTCTGCATCTATCACGTCTTTATCGAAACCGCGCGTCGTGCTCTCGAAGGCAGCGGCATTCGCGTTGCGGCCGTCTCCACCGGTTTTCCCGCCGGCCTCTCTCCGCTCACTGAACGTGTAGACGAAATCCGCCGCTCCGTCGAGGCTGGCGCGGATGAAATCGATGTCGTCATCACCCGCGCCCACGTCTTTGGCGCAAAATGGCAGGCTCTTTACGACGAAATTGCTTCTTTCAAACACGCCTGCGGCCCCGCTCATCTCAAAGTCATCCTTGGCACCGGCGATCTTCTCACGCTCCGCAACGTAGCCCGCGCCAGCTTTGTCGCCATGATGGCGGGCGCGGACTTCATCAAGACCTCCACTGGCAAAGAGTCTGTGAACGCCACGCTTCCCGTCGGCCTCGTCATGACCCGCGCCATTCGCGAATTTGCCAACCAAACCGGCTTCGCTGTCGGTTTCAAGCCCGCCGGCGGCATTCGAACCGCCAAGCAGTCGCTTGAATGGCTCTCGCTCATGAAAGAGGAACTCGGCCCATCCTGGCTGAAATCCGATCTCTTCCGCTTCGGCGCCAGCGGCATGCTCGCCGATATCGAGCGCCAGCTCGAACACCACGTCACCGGCCGCTACTCTGCGGATTATCGCCATCCCATCGCATGAGCCCAACCAGATGAGCATCGTCGAAAAATTCGTGACCATGGATTACGGCCCCGCGCCCGAGGATCCCCGCGAAGCACTCGCCTGGCTCGATCGCCACAAACGCCGCTTCGGCCATTTCATCAACGGCGCATGGCGCCCTCCGCAAGAGTCAAAATATTTCGACACTACCGATCCTTCCACCACCGAAAAACTGGCCGACATCGCTCAAGGCTCATCAGCCGACATTGATGCCGCCGTTAAATCCGCTCGCGCCGCGCTTCCCGCATGGCAATCGCTTTCGAATCACGCGCGAGCTCGCTATTTGTACGCGCTCGCTCGCCAAATCCAAAAGCATTCCCGCCGCCTCGCTGTTCTCGAAACGCTCGATAACGGCAAGCCCATTCGCGAAAGCCGCGACATTGATATTCCGCTGGTCGCGCGCCATTTTTATCATCACGCCGGCTGGGCGCAGCTTCTCGCACAGGAATTTCCAGGCTACGAAGCCTGCGGCGTTGTCGGCCAAATCATCCCTTGGAATTTTCCGCTGCTCATGCTCGCTTGGAAAATCGCCCCGGCCCTCGCGACCGGAAACACCGTCGTTCTAAAGCCCGCCGAATTTACGCCTCTCACAGCCCTCGCGTTCGCCGAGATCTGCCAGGAAATTGATCTTCCGCCAGGCGTCGTCAATATCGTTACGGGCGATGGCTCGACAGGCGAAGCCCTGGTCGCTCATCCCGGTGTGGACAAAATCGCCTTCACCGGTTCGACAGAAGTCGGCCGCGCCATCCGCAAAGCCACCGCCACAACCCACAAAAAACTTTCTCTCGAACTCGGCGGCAAATCTCCCTTCATCATTTTCGAGGACGCCGATCTCGACTCCGCCGTCGAAGGCCTCGTGGACGGCATCTGGTTCAACCAGGGCCAGGTCTGCTGCGCCGGCTCTCGCCTCCTCATGCAAGAGAGCATCGCCGAACCCCTCATCGCCAAAATCTGCGACCGCATGAACACACTCCGCGTCGGCCCGCCGCTCGATAAGGCCATCGACATCGGCGCCATCATCGCCCGCGTTCAGCTCGACCGCATCCAGCGTCTCGTGGATCAAGGCGTTGCCGAAGGCGCAACGTGCTGGCAGCCGCAAATCCCCATGCCCTCGCGCGGCCTCTATTTTCCGCCCACCCTTCTCAGCAACGTCCATCCCACCAGCATCGTCGCACAACAAGAAATTTTCGGCCCCGTTCTCGCCGCCATGACCTTCCGCACTCCTGCCGAAGCCGTCGAGCTGGCCAACAACACCGCCTACGGCCTCGCCGCCTGCGTCTGGTCCGAAAGCATCAACGTTTCTCTTCAAATCGCTTCGCAACTTAAAGCAGGCGTTGTATGGGTCAATTGCACCAATCTTTTCGACGCCAGTTGCGGTTTCGGCGGCTACCGCGAAAGCGGGTACGGCCGCGAAGGCGGTCGCGAGGGCTTGCTCGAATATCTCGAGCCGACCTGGTTCAAACACGCGCCTCAGCTCCACTTGCGTCCCCTCGCCATCGATCAACCTCCCGAGCAAATTTCCGAGCCTGCAGACTCTCCGACTTCTGCCCTCACTCCAAAAATCGATCGCACCGTAAAACTCTTCATCGCCGGCAAACAAGCCCGCCCCGATTCCGGATATTCCTTCCCCGTCCGCGCCGCCGACGGCCGCCTCCTCGGCGAAGCTCCTCTCGGCAATCGCAAGGATATTCGCAACGCCGTCGAAGCCGCCCGCAAAGCTACTGCCTGGCCAAAATCCTCCGCCCACACCCGTGCCCAAGTCCTCTTCTACCTCGCGGAAAATCTCAGCCAGCGCCGCGAAGAAATCGCCGCGCGTCTCTCAGAAGTTGTCGGTAAAGATCAAGCGAACTCTGAAGTCTCTCTCGGCATAGAACGCATCTTTTCTTACGCGGCCTGGGCCGATAAATTCGATGGCGCCATCCACAATCCGCCCTTCCGCAACGTCACACTCGCCATGCACGAACCCATCGGCACCATCGGCATTCGCTGCCCCAGCGAAGCTCCGCTCCTCGGCTTCCTTGCCACCGTCGTGCCCGCCCTTGCTATGGGCAACACGGTCATCGCCATTCCCAGCGAAGTCTATCCGCTCATCGCCGGCGATCTATACTCCCTCTTCGAAACGTCAGATCTTCCTGCCGGGGCTGTCAACATTGTCACCGGCCGCCCCGCCGAGCTCCTCAAAACTCTCGCCGAGCACGACGATGTGGACGCCATCTGGTGCTTCGCCGATGCCCCCACCTGCGCCACCGCCAAATCCCTCTCCATCGGCAACCTAAAACAAGTCTTCACCAACGAAGGCCGCGCCATCGACTGGTTCAACTCCGCGCCCTTCTCCGACCGCTTCTTCCTCCAACACGCCACCCAAATCAAAAACATCTGGGTCCCCTACGGCGAGTAACAGCACCTAGCACCAGTTCAGTGAAAATCAGTATTCTCGAAACCAGCGGAATTTCTCCCACTAGCCTCGCGAAAGTTGGTCGTTGACATTTAACTAGAACGTTCATAGCATTGATTTACCGTTCCTCGATTCCACTATCCGTAAAGAGAGGAGCACATGAAGACTCGAATTTTGGTTGTAGTCGTAATGACACTTACTCTAGTCGTTGTGTTTTCACTTTCGCCGACGCACCACGCACAAAACCTCAAGAGCATAGTGACGGCAGTCGCTTATGTTCAGGACGAAGCCCCAGTTCAGATCAATTCGGCCACGCACGGTACGGACTTCCTGTTTAGCAAGGCCGAGGTTAAAAATGTCTCCGAGCATGCCGTACGTTCCGTGACCTTTGGAGTTTTCATTCACTCCTCAGCCAGTGACCATGAGGCGCCGATTATGGCATCGAGTCGGGAAATCCCAACACATCTTAAGCCAGGCGAAACACGCACTCTGGATGTTTTGGATCTCACTCTGGATCAAGCTCAGGCGAAGGCAGCACAACTTAAATCCGACTCTGTTATAGCTGAGTTTGGGATTCTCTCCGTCAAGATGGATGACGGAACCACTTGGAGCACTGACGCTGAAAGGAACGGAGGCTTCGGCAGGGTAAATGCGGCGGCAAACCGCTCCGCTGCCGATATAATCCACTGCTCACCCACGCCGTCCTCCAAACTCAGAGCATTACTAGATCGGGTTATCCCGTCGCTCGCCGTGGTGCTTGCCCAAGGCTACACTTGCGCAGGCTCAACAAATGAAGAGCTATGTACTAACATGGGACAGTCCTGCACAAACAGAGTATGCACCCACCTGGAAGTACTGAACGGTACTTGTCCGAAGCAGAATTGCAAGCTGATACCTTAAGAGAGCGCTGGCTGGGGCCGGGTGCCCCACGTGTCGGTTTTACACGTGGGGTTTTCCTCCGAATCGCCCCGCCATCAATATCCGTAAGCGACCCTCCGAAGCTTCTTCGAATCAACCCCATCAATCTACTACAATCGAACAACGCAAACTCCACCGCTAGGAGTAGCCAACTCTAGTCTGGATCAAACTCCTGCACACGGTGATCTGGCTCTTCTTCGTCGCCTGCATCGTGGCGATACCAATCGCGGCGCAGCTGCGCCGCTTCCGATGGGCCGCCGCCCTCACCGCCTTAGTGCTGGTCGAATGCGTAGTCCTCGCAGCAAACCACTTCCGCTGTCCCTTGACCGACCTCGCCGCCCGCTACACTTCAGACCGCGCCGCCAATTTCGATATCTACCTCCCGCTCTGGCTCGCCGCTCACAACCAAACTATCTTCGGCGCGCTCTTCTTCGCCGGCGCAATCTTCACCCTCTTCCGCTGGTTCCGTTCGAGCTAAACATCCTCCCCTTGAACTCTGATTCATTTCTGCTATACTCGTTTCAGGCATTTTTGGGAGAAGTTTCGCGCGGCAGCCTCTCTGCCGCGTTTTTATTTTTGAGATGCCATAGCGAAGCCACCCGGCGCCGCACGGCTCCTTGATCTCCCGTGAATCCCGGATTGCACACAGCGAGCAAATGTTGCGCAGCGCAATGGGTTGAGGCCTCCTACCCTTGTGTCGAACCTCATCCAGTCCTGCCGTCGATCTCCGTGTGAACGTGGCGCAACTTGGCGAAGGAAGCCCTGAGTTATGTTTACCTGTAAACTCCCTGGAATCAACACTTACAAGATCGCCCGCAAGTGTTGCATCTAAACAACTTACGGCAAACCTAACCTATTTAGAATCAACACATACGAAAATAGGGGGGAGGGGTGGGTACGGCTAGCTTACAGGCTAACCGCCAACCTGCCGAGTAATCCGCAGCGAACAATCCGGCCTCGAGTTCCGCGGGTCTCTGGATCCAGTTGACGACGCCGGCAGTTCAAAATCACCTTTCGGAGCTGGAGGAAGTTTGTGTCGCGGTCGCAGCAGCCGGAGCCGCATCCTTAATCAATATCGGCCAGCGCGGAAACGCAAAATTGCCCGAAACGTCATCGATCACATTCACCTGGCAAACATAGAAGCCCGGCTTGAGCGTTTGCAACGGCAGATCGATCTGAAACACGACCGCCTTCCTGCTCGGATCGGTCACTTCCGTCGCCGCCACCTGTTTTGATTCGTAGACCTTCACATTGCCTTGCAGGAATTCGATGCTCGTCAACACGTGAATGGAATCGCGAGTTTGCGCAGCGGGAGCAGGCCCTGCTGTTGCCGCATTTCCTGATTGTGCCGGCTTCGCGGGCGCGGCCACGGCAACTTTCCCTTTTGCGGCGTCGTAAATTTCGTACTGCAAATACAAATGCTGGTCGCGTGTAAACACGTGCGTCACATTCGGCACGAGTTGCGTCTGGTCCTGAATCAGCGGATTTACGGCCTTTTTCTTCGGCGCGCTGGTAACCGGCGTGCGCAGGCTGCTGAGCACTACCGAGCTCATCCGCAGCGGCGCTTTGCGCAGGTCCGGAATCTGCACGTCCGTCTCGAACGAGCCCATGCGCCCCGTCTGGTTCTCGCGCACGATGAATTTCAAATGATAATTTCCCGGAGCGAGCACGAAACCCGTGTTGTACTGCACATTTTTTCGCCGCACTTGCTGCGTGCTGTCCACCGCGAGTTTCACAGTGTCGCGCAACTGCCCCACCGGCAACCGGCCCTTTTCGCCGAGTCGCACTTCGCCGATGACGTCGATGGTTGCATTGTCCTTATCTTTTTCCTGCACGAAAGGAATTTGCGAACCAGGCACTACGAGCGAGACCGCAAGATAATAGTGCGATTCATCCTCCCGAAAGTAAGCCGTGCCCGCGTAAAGCGGCACATCCGTCTGCGGCAGCTCAGCGGCGAGTTCGTCTTCCAACTGTTGCTCGCGGTCCGCGCGATTCAGGTGCACGAAATCTCTGCCCGCGTAATATCCGGGCCGGTATTCGAGTTTCACGTCCGCCCGGTTCACGGTCACGCGCAGCCGCCGGTATTTTCCGTCTTTCAGCGGATTCGCGCTCGTAAAACCGAGAACGTAATATGCCGAGCTATCTTTTTGCACCTGCGTGAAGACGCCGCTGAAATCATTTGTATCGAAGAACGCTTTGCCGCCGGTATCTGCCGCCAGCGTCGAGAGCGTCTCCTGCGACGCCGCATTGTTGCTGAAATCGCTCAATACCGCCGCGCCGGAATACGCCGCTTGCCCGTGGAGGCTGGCTGACTGCGCTTCCCCGCCCGGCGGGAATGCCTGCAGTCCGCGAATATCGACGGTATAGATCGAAACGTTGTTCTTCACCGCCGCCGCCGTTGCCGCTCGCAATGCCGACTGGTTGTCCGTCCCGGACTGGCTGATCCCATTGCTAAAGTAAATGAGCGATTTTTTTTGCTGAATTTTTCCAAGCGCTTCCATGGTCGATTGCAAAGCCAGCAGCTTCCTGTCCGCGCTGAAGGTGTTGTAGTCCGTGTCGTCTACGGTAAACGAGCCGCTGCTCTCCGCTGTCCCTTCCGCGCTTCCGGTGTCGCCGCTGTCGAATCCCTGCCCTTCGCCGGAGGAGTATGCGCTCAGAACGGAAAGTATTTTCGGTTTGTCATCCGTGAAGTCGAGATCGACACGCATGTTTGTCGCCAGGGAAACCAGAGCCACGACATCCGCGGGCTGCATCTGCGCATTGATATATTTCTTGGCCGCGTCCACGCAGCGGTCTATCTGTTCGGGCTCCATCGCCGAGAAATCGAAAAAGAGAACAATCACCCGCCGGTCGCGCGCGTCCATCACGGGCTTGTCGCTTTTCCGCAGCACGCCCGCGGGCCCTGCCTCGCCGGTAATTGTTTTCTCCGCTCCTCCCGCTGTCTCCAGCTCATCGACATTTTCAAAATCAAAAGTCGAAATCTCCTGCTTCCTGCCGTCTTCAAACAGCGTGAAATCTTCCTTCTTCAAATCGCGGACGAGGTTTCCCTTTTTGTCTCGCACCACCACGTTTGCTAGTACCAGTTCCGTTGTCACGCGGATCGCGGTTCTCGGCTCCTGCTCCTGCGAACCCGATTTCGTTGAAGCAGGCTGCGCCTGCTGCGCAAACGAAGGCGCAACGCCCTGCGCAAGAAGACTCGCAAGCGCAATCGCGGCAACTTTCTTTCTTGCTGAGATCATGGACATCGGCCTCAAAACCGGAACCTGGCCTGCACCGTCACGCGCCTCATCGTTCCTACTCCCGTCACTTCACCGTACGTGGTCGAGTTCACCGTCGTACCCAGGGCAGTGTAATTCACCATGTTGAAAATATTATTTGCGCTGATTCGCAGATCCAGAGAACGGAATTCTTTGATCTGGATGGTCTTATTCAACGACATGTCCAGCGTCACTTGCCCCGGCCCCTCCAGGATATTGCGTCCGGCATCGCCAAACGTCGAATCGCTGGCATTAACGCAGGTCGCGTTTGGATTGGTGGTCGTTTGAGGCTGACAAAATGCGGCTGTGTTGAACCATTCTTTCGTCGTTGGATTTGCGACGGAGAGGGACTGTCCCGCAATCCTGTTGGCGCGCAGGGATCCGCTCACGCCGCGCTGGATATCCAGCGTCCCTCCCAGGACGCGCACGGTAAACGGCAGCCCGCTCGCGAGCGTGAAATCTCCGCTCCACTGCCAGCCACCAAAAATGTGTGACGCGATTCCCTTTTGCGCGAACCTCCGGTTCTCACCGAAGGGGAGATCGTAAATCCAATTCCCGGTGAATTTCTGGCGCTGATCGAAACTCGAAAGTCCCCGGTCTGCGGCGATATCGAATGGATTTTGCGCAACGACCACGCCTCCTCCGCCGATGGACGAAGCGTCATCGATCGATTTGGAATAGGTGTAGTTTGCGGACAATGCCAATCCCTTGGCCATGCGCTTGCGGAACCGGATTGAACCGGAATGAAAGACCGAGTTCCCCGCCGACGATTCGTAATTGAAAGGTTGCAAGCCGGGAATCAGAAGCGCGCGCTCGGTGTCCAAACGTGTTCCTTTGGAGCCGTTGTAGTCTACGTTCATGACAATGCCGCCACGCAATTCGCGCTGCACATCCAGGTTCCATATCTGCACATACGGCAGGCGGTAATTGGGATCGATGGCGAAATTGTTCGTTATGGTTCCAGGCGAAATGCTTGGAAAAGCGTTTGCCAGGTGTAGAAAATCCGTGGTGGTGGCCGTGTTTGTGGCGGTTTCAGCAAAGGGCGGTTGAAACGCAAAATTCTGGATCACGGCGCCGTACTGCGCGAGATTGTAGTTGATGCCGTACCCGGCCCGCACAACGGTCGCTTTGAACGGCTTCCATGCAAGTCCAAGTCGTGGCGCGAAATTATTCCGGTCCGGATGGATCAGCGATGCGTTGAAAACACCGCTGTAAGGGCCGGTCTGTCCGGGTTCGACCGGCACAGCCGCCGTAAATCCTGGAGCAACATCCAGATTCGCAATCTGGTTTTTTGCTTCCGTGTAAGGGCCGTTGTATTCATACCGCAGGCCGAGTATCAGCGAAAAATTCGCCCGGATTCGCCAATCGTCCTGCACAAACAAGTCGTAGGAGTTGGCGCGAAAATTATAAGAATTCGTCCCAAACTGAATGCTGCTCTGCTGCGGCAAGCCGAGCAGAAAATCCGCGAAATCGCTGCCTGTGGCCTGCTGCTCCTGGCCGCTGACATAAAGCGCCGTGGCGAATCCCGTGAAGGTGAAACTGCCCGATGCGCTTCTTGCCGAGTGAAAGCTCTGCAAAATGCGGCGATAGTCGCCTCCGAAGCGCCAGTTGTGTTTGCCGCGATTCCAGATGACGTTGTCGGACAGGGTGTAGGTCTGGTCGAGCTCGCGGCGCGGCGTCGGATCGTTCATTCCAGAGAAGGACGTGAAGTTGATCCCCGGAATACCCCAATCAAAGGGAGTTGTGGAAACGCCGCCGATTTGCGCGGCGCCGGCGACATCCAGAACGTTGGAATACAAATTCGTTGTCGAGACATGGTTGTGGTTGTAATTGAAGCGGAGATTATTTGTCACTCTTCCCTTGCCGTAGACCCAGCCCGCGTTGGCGTTCAATCCCTGCGTTCCCGTCCCGCCGGCTAGGGACGGAAAAGGGCCGATGATGTTGCTGGACGACCTGGACCAGCTCAGCCCCATATTCAAGTTGTTTCGCGGCCCGCGCCGTCCGCCTCCGCTCCTTCCGCCTGCGCCACCAAGATTCCTCAGTGTGGGCGCGGCGCCAAAATTATGGATGAGCCGCACACTGACCGAGTCCGAGTTAGCCTCGGCGGAAGTTACGTAATGAAAATTCTGCGTCGCCACCGGCAAATTCGGCAACGGAATGTAGCTCAAGAGAGACTGAGCTTGAAACGTGATGAGGGCGGGGTCCATCACGTTGGGTTGTCCGTTGAAGTTGAATTGCTGCCCCGTAGACGGATCGTAAATCGGGGTCGTCAGCGCGGAAAAATCTCCTCCGCGTTCCGCTGCGGTCGGGACTGTTGAAAACGCGTCGTACGGCGAGCTTCCGCGCCTGCCGTTCCAGCCCACGAAAAAGAATGTCTTGCTGCCGCCGTTGTAAATTTTCGGAAAGTTCAACGGGCCACCGACGTTGGCTCCAAAGCGGGCCTGATTGTAATCGGCCCTCGGCAGCTCGATGCCGCTCAACGAGTACGGCCTGGCATCCATTGCGGAAGTATCGTCAGAAAAATAGAGGAAACCGTGCGGCTGGTTCACGTTGAACCCGCCGCGGCCCAGCCGGATGACCATTGGTCCCCCGCCACCTGGACCACCGCCGAATCCTCCCCCGCCAAAACCTCCGCCACCGCCGAAACCTCCGAATCCCATTTGCTGCGCGCGATCGCGAAATTCCTGGATGCGGTCCTCGAGTTCGCTTTCGTTGCCCGCACCGAAATCCTGCGTGCGCCCTTGCACGCCGCTGATACTTACCGATTCCGTGGGCGCGTCCGCTCCAGCGCCATTGAGCGGAAGGCCGGCCAGATCGCCCGCCGATGGATTCTGACTGCCGCCCGCCGCAGCGGAATCACCGCCGGCGAGCGCCGCCTCCGCGGAGTCCATCGTCAAGCTTTGGAAACCGCGGCCGGCAATTGCCGCAGCCACAGCTGCGCTGCGTTGATCGGTATCCTGCTGTTGCCGCGACGCAAGGATAAGTTCGAAGTCCGCTTTGCCTAACGGGCTATCCGGATTCAGTACGACTTCCTGTGTTTGCGCCGCGAATCCCATAAACTCAGTGCGCACGACGTATCTTCCCCGGGGCAATCCGACGAACACAAAAGTCCCATTGGATACTGTCGCTGCGGTGAATTTCTTTCCCGTCAGAGTGTTGGTCGCGCTGAGGGTCACGCCGGGCAGCAGCGTCTTCCCGCTGTGAACGCTTCCCGTAATCTGGTAGGAAGGCGTCTGATGCGCGGAGGAAATTTCCTGCGCACGAAGCGTTGCCAATCCGCACGAGGCAAGACTCAGCAGAACCAGAACCCGGGCGAACGATTTCAACGCGGCGACTCCGGCGGCTTCTGCGGCGGATTGTTTTCCTTTGGTGGGTTCGCGGGGCCGCCAGCCATTCCCATTTCCTGCATGCGCTTCCATTGTTCGGGACCAATGACCATCACGCTTTTCGGTTCGAATGCGTTGTCCTTCATTCCACCTCGGACGAACACGTGATCGCCAGCCTGGATGTCAGCCATCGTCACGCTGTCGCGTCCTTTTCGAAGCGAAGTCTCCTCGTTGAGTTCGATGGTTTGCGTCACGTTGTCCAGCCGCAGAATTGTCAGCTTCGGCGCATCGATGGCTTTCACTTCGCCGAAAACGTAATCCTGGCCGAGCACACCCATGGCCATCATTCTGTTGGGACCGCCGCCACGCCCACCTTGTTGCCCGCCACCTGGGCCGCCGAACCCACCGCCGGAACGCTCGCCGACCATTTCCGCATTCCACGTGTGGTCCGAGTTTTCTTCGCCGCGCACGAAGACTATGTCTCCGACTTTAAAATCGCTCAGCTTGGCCGCTTCTCTGTCTTTCCGGAATTGCGTTGTTCCGCTGATTTTTACGGTGACGACGTCGCCGTTCTGTGAGGTTATCTCGATCGATTGATCGTGAATCGCGGTCAGCTTGCCGAATACGCCGGGACGCCTTTCGCCGCCACGGTCCGGCGCTTGCGGCGTGCCTGGCGGCGGAGTGGTTGCAGGAGCCTGCGGTGGCGGTGCTTCCTGATGAGCCCAGGTCCCGCTCCCAAATGCGAGCAAACTCAAAAATGAAAAGTACAATAATCCAGACTTGATTTTCATTTCGGCCTTCCTGTTCCTAGCCCCATGAAACTGAATCTACGCCTTTCTCACGCCAAAAATCCCGTTTTTCTGCTCAATCCTCATTCCGCTTAGACGGTTGCATTCGCACTCCGCGTTTCTTCTTGTTTTCGTCAGTGATTAGAAGGCCGCGATCCCGGCAATCTCACTAAATTCCCCTGATTTCCTTACTTAGTTCCCGAAAAGCCGAATTTCCTGATGACTAGAGTTGGTGAAGCAAAATGCGGCGAGTCAAACGGCAACGGCCAGGGCAGCAACTCCCCTGGCCGCATCCGAACCACACGCTAACAACGTAAGCTGACGATTATTTCGACTTATAGTTGAAAGTAAGCTTGGTTTCTTCGTCCAGGACAAGGGGCCGCACAAAACTATATGAAGTGCCTGCTCGCGGGACATCGACCCGGACGGGCAACACGCCAGCCACTCGCCTTTGAAGGTCCAGCACGTTGGAAGAAGCCGTGCCGGCTTCAGAGGCCCGTTTCTTCAAATCGCGCTCGATGCGGCGCGACTCATCCCTGTCATCCTTGCCGCTCTGCACTTCGATGGATTCAGTCACAGCGCCCACCTGCATGGAGAAGTTATAGGAAGTTGGGTTGCTCGCGTCGTAGCTGAGCTCTCGCGCGGTTGCTTGGAACCCCGGGGAGGATGCCGTTATTTTCACGCGCCCGGAGGGCATGTTCGAAACGATCCATCGGCCGGAATAATCGGTCGATGCACTCCGCACTGCGCCAGTGTCCAATTGAGTGACGTTTATTCGCGCGTTTGCGATCATCGCTCCATTTGCATCCACGATGTAGCCGCCAATCTGCCCAGGCATCAACTGGAGGGGTGCGATCCCGGCGGCAATCCCGCCGCCCACACCCGCCTGGAAGGATCCAACTGGAACTCCCACAGCTTCGAAGCCCTGGTACGCCGGTGGCAAGAGGTTCGCTGCCAACGCATCGCCGCCGAAATCTTTCACCTTGTATTGCTCCGGGAGAAACACTTCCCACTGCAATACAGCGATAGGAACGTCCATCTTTGGCAGAGATATTTCCGAGCCTCCTTTTTTTGCAAACGGCGTCCCTGAGTGCATGAAAACGAAAGAAACTTCGTAGGCGCCGACCGGCCGGAACCCGGCTCGCAAGAGCGGCACGCGGTGTCCATCGGGAGCCTCCACCGGCTTAACCTTCTCTCCGGCAACTTCAGCGGTCACGATAGTCGCTCCGGCTGGCAACTCCACTTTCAAAAATGGCTGGACCTGATTCTTTACGGTTAGTTTCACTTCCGTGAGGGATCTTCCCTCGGTGGTGACGAGCGTAGTCACGACTGCCCGTTCGGCCACAGCCGCAAGCACGCTGCTATCGGGAAAGCGTGTCCACTCCAAAGACAGACTTGGATTTTCCGCCGGCTGGCGATGATAGCGAAACGCAGCCTGCAGAGGAGAACGCGCCAGCGAGCGCAAGTACGGATTGAGTTCTTTGAAATCCATGCGCTTCAGGCTTCCGCCCTCCGTCGCGGTGAGTTCCATGGTGCCGACGCCTTCGACCAACACTTCGCCGGTCTCCCGCTGGGATTTTTTCACGGTGAGGAACGGCACGTCCGCCTTGGTAGAGCCTATCGCTTTTTCCAAAGAGATCAGGAACTGGTGCCTCCGCTGCGCCGGCGCGTTCACTTTTAGGGTCAAGATTCCAGCCTGCACGTCGCTCGAATCCACTGATGCGCCGGACGCTCCGGTCACTTCATAACCGGCGGGAATCTCCACTTCAAATTGCGTTGGCTCACCTTGCACGACGGTAATATCGGCAAGCACCGCAAGGCGAATATCCGCCTCGCTGACGGAAACCAGTGTCTTCACGTTCGAAAGAAACCGCACCTCACGAGGCACGACGGGTGCGACAACTTCCCGCGTTGCCCACCAGAGGTTCGCGGGCTGCCCAGGAACGAGCGTGGCTTCAATCGTCGTGTTTCCGTTCGCTGATAGGCGGTTGGTAATCAATCCGGGGCTGATCCTTACATTCGTGTGATCGCCCGGAACCACAAGTGTGAGAAGTACGCTGCCCGCAGAGGGCACGGGCAGGATAAAGGATGCGCGGCCGGTTTCTATGCTCAAGGGCAATCCTGCTTGGAGCTCCACGGAAAAGTCCGCAGGACCCGCAAGAATCGCCGTCTGCGTTCCACCTTCTTGCTCGAGGGGCAGGCCCTTGCCTTCCTGCCGTGCATCCAGAATAGTCATGCCGGAGGTGAGCGCGACCTTCGTCTCACCGCTGTGGAATGTTTCGCCTTGCAACTGCACGGTTCCCATCACCGTCTCATTCGAAACGCGGAATTTCAAATCGGCACGTTTGATTGTGTAGGGGAGCGGCGCGGACGGCACTTTTTTTGGCGATTTGCCGGCCAGCTCAAGCAGGCGATTGTATTCGTCCAAAGGCAAGGTGACGTCTCCGACACCCGGAACTGGAGGAATCATTCGTTCCTGTCCCCATACTGGAAAACTCGCAAGCAACGCAAATACAAAGAAGATTTTTTTCATCGCCCACCTGCCTTTTTCTCTCGTTGAAAATTCAAGTCCGTGCTGGGAGCCTGGTTCTCGCCCGTGAGTTCAGAAACAAGGAAAAGAGACGGCCCTAATGCGGGAAACGAAACGTTGATAGGAAGAATCCCCGCGGCCTTGCCGCCTTGAAGCGCCATTCGGAAATTGTCGAACAGACTTTGCGCCGCGGCCTGATCCGCAACCACCTTCGATTCTGTAATCGCGGAGGCGTCAGCGCCTGGCGGTGGAGGAGGCGGCGCCGGAGCGTTGCTGACCGAATCCATGAATCCTGAAGCCGCGACAGGGGGATTCAGTGCCGCGGAGGCAGGAGCCTCGAAGGCCTCGGCGCGGAATGCGCCAGGTTCCGGTGTCACCTTGAAGAGCGGCGGATGATAAACGAGCAATCCCGTACGCGATACGGGCAAATCCAGCGCCGGAAGCGCCAGATTGAACTTTCCTTTGTCGTTCCATGCGGTTCCCCGGCTGATGTAAACGACCTCGGCGGCGAACTCCGGCGATTCCTCGCCGGCGTGGGATTTTTCCAAAGGAAGCAACACGCTGCCGTCCGGCGATTGACCGGGACGAATGGGCTTCCCCGCCAACGACGCGCTCCACAGCATTGCTCCCGGAGGAAGCGTGATTTTGAGGAAATTCCGCTGGTTGTTGCGGACCGCGTAGCGCGCCTGCACCAGCATTTTCCCTTCGTTGGTGATCAAGACGTTGTAACGGGCTTCCGCGATGTTGGCCATCAAAACAGCCTGCGGCGTATACCGCGCCACGTTCACGGTGAGCGACCTGGGCGTCTTCGCGTCGCCTGCGCGAAATCGAAACGCAGTAAGCGAAGTTGACTGGCGGCTGGCCACCACTTCGCCGAGATCTGACGCGTCGGCATTTTCGAGTCCTTCGGACTTGAACTCCTTGATTTCTCCCGCTCCGAGAACTTCCACGGCCACTCCGCCTGTGTCGCGCTCGGCGTTCAGCAGTCGCAAAAGGGGAATCTCGATCTTCCCGTCGCGCGGACTTCGTGTTTCTCCGCTGACGATAAACTTGGCCGTTTGTTCGAGCGGCTCGAGGAAGGTAACGGCGAGCTGCCCGTCTTTCATTTCCCAATCGGCAACCATCGCTCCGGCCACCTGGTTGATAGTTACTTTGCCCGGAAGCGAGATGCGGACTTCGCGTGCCGCGCCCTGGGTCACCTCGACGTTGACCTCGGCGACGACTGTGGTGGTGTCTTCGCCCAGCCCGGTCAGCTCCGTGAGCGATCCGCGGAATCGCAACGCTTGAGAGCTCCGGTGATCTTCCGTTTTTCTTTTCCATGTGAATGCCAGCGGCTCATTCCCGCGGCCGTACGCCAGCCACTTGCTTTCGGTGGCTGACTCAGTCTTATCCGCCAGAAGCCCGCCGGTGAGTTTGATTTCGACACCCTGTTTGGGCAGGCGAACCGATGCGCGCGTAACGCCGGAAGGCGTGGAAGGAAGCGAAATGCTTTCTTCCCCGGCATTGGAGGCCACGGGCAATGCGATATCGAGAAGCAGCACGGATCGCCCTGGCCGCGAAAGGAGCGCGCAAAGTTGGTTAGAACCCTTCCCTGCCGCGAACGGCGCGAGCGAGACCAGCTTGCCATCCAGTTTTGCCTCGCGCACCAGCAAGCCAGCGGGAATCGGAACGCGAACCCAACCGTCCTTCAAGACATCCACGGTGAGGCTTGCGCGTCCCGAAGCCAGTTCGCCATCGATGCGCAAATCGTAATCGACACGCGTCAAAGTGGCGTCCACGGGCGGCGGCTCCGGCTCGCGTTCGGGCGGGTAGGCCCGGGCGTGGAGCGTCCGG
This sequence comes from Candidatus Acidiferrum sp., assembly GCA_035310525.1. Taxonomy (GTDB): domain Bacteria; phylum Acidobacteriota; class Terriglobia; order Acidiferrales; family UBA7541; genus Acidiferrum. Next base: position 290,580 of record DATGED010000018.1, read on the forward strand.
TAGTCGCCGAGCGAGAGCACCACCCAACCCGGAGAATGCGAGGAAGTCTGCGCGAGAGAAGGGCTCGCAAAGAAAAATAGCGGGGTCACAATGGCCGCGATGCTGGTGAAGAACTTGCGAAGTAGCTGCGAAAACGAGATGAATACACGTGCTGGGCTCATAGTCGACACCTCTAGCTTCAAAGGAAATGCCTCGGCCGATTCTTTGTTCAACCCGGGGAGATGGAGGACAGTTCACGAGCAACCATCGCTGTTTGCGTCGCGCAGCGCGATTACTCCAGTTTGTTACCTCATTAGACTCAGCTCTCTGAACACTGGGTTGCTCGCGGCTGCATTCTTAGAACGAAATTGTCGAGGAAACTTGCAGAGCTATTTCCGCGCTCTGCCAACTATTGCGATGGGCCTGTTCGAGCTTCCTGCTGCCACTTTCGATTTGTCGCGCTATAATCCCGCTGTTCGAGCGCTCGGTGCCGGCCTGAGCGGTGCGGTAACGTAACCGGTGAAGCGCAGCATCGGTCTTAGGTGAGGAGGGCTCATGAACATTTTGGAAGGCGTTGAGTGCAAAGAGAACAGGATTACCAGGACTCTTGGGAGGCGGTCGTTTTTGCGCGTGACGGCGATAGCTGGTGGGGGAATAGTGCTGGCCGCGTATATCGATCCCATCGAGAACGTCTTTGCGAAAGTGCCGCAAGGGCCGCAGGCGCCCAACCTGAATCCAAATGCGTTCATTACTATTTCGCGGGAAGGGATCGCGACGATCATCGCGAAAAATCCGGAGCTGGGGCAGGGAGTGAAGAACATGCTGCCGATGCTCATTGCGGATGAGCTGGATGTGGATTGGAAGGACGTGCGAATCGAGCAGGGCGACGTGGACTTCGCGAAATACGGAGGACAAGTGGCGGGCGGGAGCACGGCGACACCGAACAACTGGCTGCCGATGCGACAAGTCGGAGCGGCGGGTCGGCAATTATTTGTGACGGCCGCGGCGCAAACGTGGTCCGTGCCGGAGTCGGAATGCACGACGGCGTCCGGGCGGGTCCACCATGCGGGGACGAAACGCAGCCTGGGTTATGGCGAGCTCGTGGAGAAAGCGGCCCAGCTAACGCCGCCTGCGCTGGAAAGCGTGAAGCTCAAGGATCCAAAAGACTTCAAGATCATCGGCAAGCCCAGCCGCGGCGTGGACGTTCCTTCGATCGTCTCCGGCAAACATCTTTATGGCATCGATTTCAGAACGCCGGGAATGCTGTGGGCCACGTTTGCAAAGTGTCCGGTATATGCGGGTAAGGTGGTGAGCGCGAATCTGGAGACGATCAAAGCGATTCCGGGCGTGCGGCATGCCTTTGTCGTGGAAGGCGGGACGGAATTGACGGGCCTGCTTCCCGGCGTTGCCATCGTAGCGGATACGTGGTGGATCGCGCACACCGCGAGTGCGAAACTGGAAGTGAAGTGGGATGAAGGCGCGACAGCGCAACAGAGCAGCGAACGCTTCGCGCGCGCGGCCGACGAGCTATCAAAACAGAAGCCGGGTTTTACGTTGCGCACCGACGGCGATCCCGAAGCATCGCTGCAAGCGGGGACGAAGGTTGTCGAAGGGGCGTATTCCTATCCGTTTCTCTCGCACGCGCCGATGGAACCGCAAAACTGCACGGCGGTCTTCAAAGATGGAAAACTCGAAATGTGGGTGCCAAGCCAGACGCCGCAGCGCGGATTGCCCCAGACCGCGAAGACTCTGGGCATCGCGGAAAGCGATATAACGATTCACTTGCCACGGATGGGCGGAGGATTCGGACGGCGGCTGACCAATGATTACATGATCGAGGGCGCGTGGATCGCCAAAGTACTGAACGGGACACCGGTGAAGCTGCTGTGGTCGCGCGAAGACGATATGCACCACGATTTTTACCGCCCGGGTGGCTTTCACTTTTTGAAGGGAGGAATGGATGGTTCGGGCAAGCTGGTGGCCTGGCGAAATCATTTTGTGAGTTATGGAGAGGGCGAACGGTTCGTGGCCGCTGCGGGAATTTCGCCGGACGAATTTCCTGCCCGCTTCATTCCCAATTTTGCCACCCATGTTTCGCTGATTCCGATGGGCATTCCGACAGGAGCGATGAGAGCTCCGGGAAGCAACGGGATTGCTTTCGTCATGCAATCATTTATCGATGAGCTGGCGCACGCGGCGGAGAAGGATCCAGTGGAGTTCCGGCTGGCGCTTCTGAGCAATCCGCCACTCGGGCTCGCCAACCGCCCCGGAGCGCCGCAGACGCCGGCCCCGTTCGTGTTCAACGCGGAGCGCATGAGCGGAGTGCTGAAGCTCGTGGCGGAAAAATCGAACTGGGGCAAGCGCAAACTTCCGAAGGGCACCGGAATGGGCGTGGGGTTTCACTTCAGCCATCGCGGGTATTTCGCGGAAGTCGCGGAAGTGGGAGTGTCTGCTGAGAATAAAGTGAAAGTGAACAAAGTGTGGGTTGCGGGCGACATCGGGAGCCAGATCATCAATCCGCTGGAGGCGATGAACGAAGCGCAGGGCGCGGTGATCGAAGGCATGAGCCACGTGATGAATTGGGAGATCACGATCGAAGGGGGACACGCAGTGCAGAGCAACTTCAATGCCTACGAACCGACTCGCATGAACCAGGCGCCACCAGAAATCGAAGTGCATTTCCTGACGACGGACAATGCACCGACAGGACTAGGAGAGCCGGTGCTACCGCCGGTTTTGCCGGCGATATGCAACGCCATCTTTGAGGCCACGGGGAAGCGTATTCGCTCGCTGCCGCTGGCGAAACACGGCTACAAGTGGGCCTAATTAGCGGCTGCGCGAGAGGCATTCGCAGGCGTAACACAACATCGAACACTCACAAGGCGCACTCGTAAAGTTGCGGGATGGTTCCGAGCATGTGAGAATCCCACCATGCTAAACACGAAAACCTCGTCCGCGTTCGCAGCGCTATTCATCTTAGTTTTCAGTGCCGCAGTCGCAGACGCGCAAATCACACGGCCTGACTCCGAAAAACAGCTCGCGCGAGACATTTACAAACAATTCATAGAAATCCAGTCCGGCTTCACGACCGGTTCCACTACGCCGGTGGCGGAAGCCACCGCTGCTCGACTGAAAGCCGCGGGCTTCTCCGACTCCGACATTTTCGTTGGCGGCGCGATTCCGAAGAAAGCAAATCTAGTGGTGCGCTATCGCGGCACGGGCGCCCACAAACCCATCCTCCTGCTCGCCCACACCGACGTCGTCGAAGCCAAGCGGGAAGACTGGAGCATGGACCCGTTTCAATTCATCGAGCGCGACGGGTACTTTTACGGCCGCGGCACCGGCGATGACAAAGCCCAAGCCGCCGTGTGGATCGCCAATCTGATTCAATACAAACGCGAAGGCTTCAAGCCCGACCGCGACATCATCGTGGCGCTCACCGCCGACGAAGAGGGAGGCGGTCCATATAACGGCGTGAACTGGCTGCTGAAGAACCACCGCGAGCTGATTGATGCGGATTTCGCGCTCAATGAAGGCGGGTGGGGAGAAGAAGCACAAGGCAAGAAAATCTCGAACGATCTTCAGGTCAGCGAGAAATATGTTCTCAATTTCCGATTCGAGGTGCGCAATAAGGGCGGCCACAGCTCCATGCCCGTTCCCGACAACGCGATCTATCATCTAGCAGGAGCTCTCCAACGCCTTTCTCAATTCGGCTTCCCCTTAAAGACCAACGAAGTCACTTCCGCCTATTTTCTGGAAATGTCCAGGATCGAGCCGGGCCCGATGAAAACCGATCTGGCCCAAGCCGCGGCGAACTCGCAGGACGCCATGGAGCGTGTCGCAGCGGCTTCCACGGCCTGGAATGCGACGCTTCGAACGACTTGCGTGGCTACCATGCTCGAAGGCGGCCATGCCATCAACGCGTTGCCGCAACTTGCCGGCGCAACGGTGAATTGCCGCGTGCTTCCCGAGGACTCGCCAGAATACGTTGAAAGCACGCTACGAAAAGTTGTGGCGGACGAGCAGGTAAGCATCAAACAGATGAACGAGTTTTCGAAGGCGCCAGCTTCGCCGATGCGTCCCGACGTGCTCAAAGCCGTCACGGAAGTCACGAACACACTCTGGCCGGGCGTTCCAACAGTCCCAATCATGGTCATGGGAGCGACCGATGGGCGCTACCTTCGCAACGCCGGGATTCCGTGTTATGGCGTGCAGGGATTCTTCATGGACCGCGACGACATTCGCTTTCATGGACGCGACGAGCGCATGGCCGTGCGATCGTTTTACGAAGGGCAGGCGTTTCTATACGAATTGGTCAAGCGTCTTTCGAGTTCGGCAAGGTAAGGGCCAGCCCTGCAGCCAACCGCGGCGTCATGCAGTTTGCCGTAACTGAATGATGAGGTGATGCACACTCTTCGCGAGCTCGGCCACTTCTCCTCGCCCCTCAATCTCGAGTTCAGTCGCTCCGGCACCCTGGGCGGCATGATCCACGGCCTCCCGAAGGCTAATCAACGGTTTCACCACCTGGCGCGGCAAGATAAAGCTCACCCACACACTGAAAAGTAGCGTCACCGCGGAAACGATGCTCAAGGCCCACTCCGCCGAGCGCATGAGCCTGCGAGCCTCGCGATGGTCACTTTGAACGCGGTTCCAGTTTTCCGTCTCGAGTTCGGATAACACGCTCAAAACTTCCTGGCTAGAGTTTTGTAAGTCCGAAGCAACCTGCGCGAGAGCTGGATTGCCCGCCTGAACGGTTTCGCTGATCTGCGCGTCGAATGAACCGACACGGCTGCGCAGTTCGTCGATCAACAGCGCGCGCCGTTTGAGCCTCGCGCCGCGAAGCAGATCGTCGAGATCTTTTTCGTAAGCGCGGACCACGCTTCGAATGCGGTCTGCGTCTCCCTGCCCCGGCTGGGATATCGCCTCAACCGCCGCTGCAAATCTTTGTTCATACAAATTGAGGGACCCCAGCGCCTTTTGGGTTGCGGCGGTATCTTGCGGTTCCAGATCCTCGATCTGGCTCACAATCTGCTTGGTCTGGCCAAGGGATTCGCGGTTGGCAGCGAGATAGCTTTGGTCATGGAGGAGCAGATAGTTTCTTTCCGCGCGGCGCGCCTCGAGCATTTCGATGGACGCGCGTTGCGCCAGCGTGGCCGCTGGAGCATCCACATTGACGATGCGGTCCACGATCCAACCCATCTCGAACAGGTAATAGACCGCGAGGAAAATCACCGGCACCAGAATCAATCGTGCAACCGCCAAGCTGTAGGCCACTCTCTGCCGCAGCGAATTGCCAGGCGCAAGAATCTTGAATGTTCTCCGGATTCCGAGTCTCATAAGCCGGCTCCCTCCAGAGGCTCTTCTCTGGCGGCCCGATTGTATGCCAGCAACGCCGGGCGGCGCGCCCTTTTTGACTGGTTTCAACTCGGATCGCAGACAAGGTGATGGCCGCACTTCTCAAATCGCACATTGCGAACTGCGAAGAAAGACTCCCGTTCGGTGAGCCGGGCCCACGCCTTTTTTGCGAGGGTCGGTGAGTTTGAGTGAGACGCAAGTCAAGTGTTCGCGGAATATTCCCAGCAGAAATCCTGGGCGGTTTGGTTAAGTAACTTGCGTAGGCAAGCCGGACTAATGGGAACAAAGGTAGGCTCCAGACGTATCATTATATGTATCGTCAAGAAGGCAGGGACTGTGCGAGGAACCCTTGCTAGGGAGATGCCGGGGTGTCCGTTCATGGGACGATGATTCCCAAATGCGGCCAAGCAGGCGGCATCAGGCAAGAGGCAGGGTGCTGTAAGACATTGACAAACCGAGGCTTTAGGCGAATTCTCTTGGGCAAGGGAGTTGCGCCTAGTAAAGGCGATAACGACTATGGACATACAAAGACCATCTAACGCACGAGCCAAGAAAATCCGGCGGATCGCTTATGGGACCGTCGCAATTTTATTGCTGGGTGGGGTGACGTACGCGCTATCCAAGCTGAAGCCAGCCGCGCCTCTAGTGGACGCGGGAACGATCTGGTCCGACACCGTGAAGCGCGGGCCGATGGTGCGCGAAGTTCGCGGGCTCGGAACACTTGTTCCCGAGGACATTCGGTGGATAGCAGCGCAAACGGATGCAAGCGTGGCCCGCTGGGTACTGCGTCCCGGAGCCATCATCAAGCCGGACTCCATCATTATGGAGTTGAGCGATCCCACGTTGCAGCAAACCGCACTCGACGCGGAACTCCAACTGAGAGGCGCGGAAGCGGACCTGGCGAACCTCAAAGTCCAAGTGGACAGCGACCTGATGAACCAGAAAGCAACGGAGGCCTCTGTACGAAGTGATTACGAGCAGGCGAAAATTCAGCACGACGTGGATCAAAAACTGGTGAAGGAAGGTCTCACGTCACAGCTGATCGAGAATCTATCGGGAGTGAAAGAACAACAACTGGCGATTCGAGCCAAGCTCGAAGCCGACAAGACGAGGATTGCCACGGATTCCGGGAATGCGCGCATCGCCGCCCAGCAGGCAAAGGTTGATGAGACGAAAGCACTCTATCAATTGAAAAAGAGCCAGGTGGATGCGCTTCACGTTCGCGCGGGAATCGACGGAGTGTTGCAGTTGGTGCCGGTTGACGTAGGCCAGCGCGTGACGCCTGGCACGAACCTGGCGCGCGTGGCGGATCCGAAGAAGCTGAAAGCGGAAATCAAAATCGCAGAAACGCAAGCAAAAGACGTGACGATCGGGCAAAAAGCCTCGATTGACACACGGAATGGAATTGTAGGCGGGCATGTATCGCGCATCGACCCTTCCGTGGTCAACGGCACGGTGACCGTGGACGTGACTATCGACGAACCTCTTCCCAATGGTGCGAGGCCGGACTTGAGCGTGGACGGAACGATCACCCTGGAAAACCTGACTGATGTGCTGTACGTCGGCAGGCCGGTTCACGGGCAGTCCGACAGCACCATCGGCCTCTTCAAGATCATCGAGGACGGATCCGAAGCCGTGCGAGTGAACGTGAAACTGGGACGCAGTTCGGTCAACACCATCGAAATCCTTGACGGGTTGAAAGTGGGAGACAAGGTGATCTTGTCCGATATGTCGGCCTGGGACGCTTTCGACCGCATCCGGCTGAAATAATCGAAGAGAGTGGCCGGCGGGCGGGCCGCAAAAAGAATTCCGGATTTGATTTCTCTCATTCCGTAGATGTGAAGTTGTGCACTTCTTGCGGAGGCCCAGTGCAGACTCTCTGGCAAGACATTCGCTACGGGTTGCGAATGCTGGCGAGAAATCCGGGATTCACAGCGGTGGCCATTGCCACGCTGGCGCTGGGCATCGGCGCGAACACCGCGATATTCAGCTTAGTCAACGCAGTCATGCTGCAGTCGATTCCCGTACGTAATCCGCAAGAGTTGGCCGTACTGCGCTGGTCAGCACGCGCTCATCCTCAACACGCGGGTTCGAGCAGCTTTGGCGATTGCCAGTGGACGAAGTGGACCGACAAGGTCTCCGGCAGTTGCTCCTTTTCCTATCCGATGTTCAAGGAAATCCGCGAGCATGCGGAAGTTTTTTCGAGAGTTGGAGCGTTTGCAGGACCGGCGCAGCTCGACTTAACGGGGAATGGAACGGCAAGCATTGCGCGCGGCGAGGTTGTCTCCGGCGATTATTTTCAAACGCTGGGCGTTGCCGCCGCCGCGGGACGAACCATCGAACCAACGGATGAGCGACCGGGCGCCGAAGGCGTTGCGGTGCTGAGCTACGCCTACTGGCAAGGAGCCTTTGGCGGCGCCAAGAGTGCAATCGGCAAGGCCATCAAACTCAACGGTGTTCCCTTCACGATCGTCGGCGTGGCCGACCCTGGATTCACCCGCCTAACTCCCGGACATTCGCAGGACATGTGGCTGCCAATCTCGCAAGTGGGCCCTCTGCGGCTGCCATGGGGCGGCGGGCCGGAGAAAGAAAGTACGTGGTGGTTAACTGTTGTGAGTCGGCTGAAGCCGGGAGTATCGCTGGGACAGGCTGAATCCAACGTGAGTCTGCTGTTCCGCAATGAAATTATCCAGGAAAAGCAGCTGAAGGCCGAAGATGACCCACGGGTTAGCTTAACTGCGGCACAGAAAGGGCTCTCCGGCATTCGAGGGCAGCTCGAGCAACCACTCGCTATTTTGATGGCGGCGGTGGGAATCCTTCTGCTGATTTCCTGCGCGAACGTCGCTGGTTTGATGCTGTCCCGCGCGGCTGCGAGGCAAAAAGAGATTGCGGTGCGGCTGGCGCTCGGCGCTGGCCGCGGACGACTGGTCCGGCAGCTCTTGACGGAGAGCACTCTGCTCTCGTTTGCGGGAGCGGCACTCGGGGTACTTCTCGCGTACTGGGGCGCCAACGCCCTGGGAGCATTTGTAACGGCGAACCGGTACTCCAATTTTCAACTGAATGCCGATCCGGACGTGAATGTGCTTGCGTTCACTGTCATCGTGGCGACGCTGACCGGAATCTTGTTCGGACTTGCGCCCGCGCTACGGGGGACCAAAGTAAACGTTGCGCCTGTTCTCAAAGAGAACGCGCAGAGTATGTCGGGAGGGAGCTTTGGATCGCGGCGACGGTTTGGACTGGGCAGCGGACTGGTCGTCGCGCAGGTGGCGCTCTCGATGATTGTGCTCGCGGGAGCGGGGCTGGTTGTGCGCTCGCTCGCGAAATTGAAAGCGATTGATCCGGGATTCGACACGCGAAACGTGCTGCAATTCGGAGTGAATCCTGCTCTCACAGGCTATTACAAAGGAGACCAGGTTGGACCGCTTTACAGCGAGTTGCAGAGCCGGCTCAGCAGCCTGCCTGGCGTGATCTCCGTCAGCTATTCGTCGGACACGATGCTCGATGGAGGTTTGTGGACCGAAGACGTCAAGGTCGAGGGACGGACGGACAAATCAACTGTGGAAACCCAAATGTTGGCGGTGGGGCTGGAATTTTTCTCGACGATGAGAATTCCGATGATGACCGGAAGGCCGCTGAACAGCGCGGATTTTGCGTCGAAGCATGACGTGGCAGTTGTGAACCGGGCGTTTGTAAAGGATTTTCTGAGGAACCGAGCGGCGCTGGGGTTGCATTTTGGCGGGGAGGACCCCAAAAGTGCGCAGTACGAGATTGTCGGAGTCGTCGCGGACACAAAATACGCCGGACTGCGCGACGAGATCGCGCCGACCGCCTACATCCCACTTAAGGAAGGCGGGGCACATTTTGCCTTGAGGACGGCGATAGATCCGCGAGCTTTGCTTCCCGGAGTTCGCAAGGCCGTGAGCGAACTGGACAATAATGTGCCGCTCTTCGATGTGAAAACCCAAACAGAACGAATCGAGCGATTGCTGTTCAGCGAACGCTTGCTGGCTCGGCTGGCGAGTCTCTTTGCATTTTTCGCGCTGGTGCTTGCCTGCATCGGCCTCTACGGCCTGCTCGCGTACGAAGTGGCGCGGCGAACTCGCGAATTTGGCATTCGCACGGCACTTGGAGCGCAGCGCAGGGATGTGCTTCGACTTGTGGGCGGCCACGGAATTATGCTGATCGCTCTTGGATTTGTATTCGGGATGTTGGCCGCGGCGGGCGTGACGAGTTCCATCAGGAGTTTGCTTTATGGAGTGCAGCCGACGGACCCGGCCACATTTTTGGGCGTGGGCACTTTGCTGCTGCTCGTTGGACTGGCGGCATGCTACTTCCCGGCGCGGCGAGCGACGCGCGTCGATCCCATGGTGGCCTTGCGCTATGAGTAGGAGGAGCTGATGCAAGTCTTGTTTCAGGACATTCGCTACGGCCTGCGCATGCTGGCGAGAAACCCTGGATTCACGGCAGTCGCCGTGCTCGCGATTGCTCTGGGAATCGGTGTCAATGCGGGCATTTTTTCCGTGCTAAATGGAGTGGGGCTGCGGATGCTGCCGGTGCCGAGCGCGGAACAAATTGTCAGCGTTGACCAGATTTTCCACGGGAAAATCCATCGAAATGTACACGGAGAGCCTACTCTCTTTTCCTATTCGGAATACGAGGAGTATCGCGCGAATAATCACGTATTTTCCGGATTGATTGCGTTCGATCCATTCCTGAACGCGACGCTGGCGGGCGGCAGGGCCCGGCAGCTCTACGGTCAACTGACGTCGTGCAACTATTTTGAAGTGTTGAACGAACACCCTTCGAGAGGCCGCGGGTTCGTGGAAACGGATTGCGCAACGCCCGGGAGCGGCGCGGTTGTCGTGCTGAGCGACGAGTTGTGGCAGGGCGCCTTTGGAGCGGATCCCACGCTGGTGGGCAAGCGCGTCGTCTTGAACCGTACAGCATTCACCGTGGTTGGGATTGCCCCGCCTGGCTTTGGCGGGACTGAGCCGATACCGAGTTCGTTCTGGGTGCCGATCACGATGCAGCCGGCAATGGAACCAGACTCCGACCTGCTTGGGGACGCGAATGTAAGCTGGCTGTCGCTGCTCGGCCGAGTCAAGCCGGGCGTTTCCATTGGGAAGGTCCGAGCGGACCTCAGCATCATTGCAGGAAGAATTGATGAGCGACATGCGGGGCGGGAAACGACCTTGGCGATTCGGACGGCGACGTTTCTTGGGAGGCCGGAAGAACACAATCTGGTAATGGGTGCCGCCGCCGTGATTCTGTTTGGTTTTGGACTAGTGCTTCTGATTGCCTGTGCCAACGTAGCGAACTTGATGCTCGCCCGCGCGACGTCGAGGCAAAGGGAAATGGCAGTCAGACTGTCGGTCGGAGCGGACCGCTGGCGGTTGATCCGGCAATTGCTGACGGAAAGCTTGATGCTGTCGCTGATGGGGGGCGCTGCAGGATCAGTTCTCGCCTTCTGGTCATTCGAGGCGCTCTCGAATTTTGTGATTTCACATCTTCCGCACGGATTTCCGCCATTAGCCCTAAACGTGGCGCCTGACTTTCGTGTGCTGGGGTACGCATTGCTGTTGACGCTCATCACAGGCGTCGCGTTCGGGTTGGCGCCCGCGCTGCAGGCTTCAAGGGTGGACTTGAACACGGCGCTGAAGAATACAGAAGGCGGGCTAGGCGGCCGAGCAGGCGGCGGATTGCTTCGGCAATCCCTGGTGGGAGCCCAAGTGGCCGTTTGCATGATTCTACTCATCGCGGCTGGGCTTCTCCTGCGAGGCCTGTATTTTGCACAGACCGTTGATCCGGGCTTCAGAATGGGCGGGATTGCGGTAGTGAGCATGGACTTGAGAGCGCAAGGGTACAAAGAGGAGCCCGGTGCTGCGTTTGAAAGAGGGTTGAAAGAGAAGGTAGCAGGGCTGCCGGGGGTGGACGGGGTTGCCGAGGCGAGGCAGACTCCGCTTAACGACAATCATTGGGTGACTGATTTCTCGGTTCCCGGAAGGCCCGAAGAGTATCAAATCGAAGACAACGCGGTCTCGCAGGGATATTTTTCGATGATCGGAATTCCGATTGTCCGGGGGAGGGACTTCACCGAGCAGGAAGTGCGAACGGGGGCCAATGTGGCGATCGTGACGGAGACAACGGCGCGAAGGTTTTGGCCGGGAGAAGATCCCATCGGAAAGATATTGCGTGAAGGGGCCAAGACCGAGCTGCAAATCGTGGGAGTAGTCAGGGATGCCCAAGTATCGCACCTCGGCGAGTCTCAAAAACTCTACGTTTATCTGCCGGCGGGACCGAAGGAACAATCGCGGCTGCAGCTGATGGTTCATGGTGGCGGCGGATTTGCCGCGGTCGCAGCCGGCGTTCGCAAGGTGGCTGTGGACCTGGATCCGGATGTGATGGTGGACGTAACTCGACTCGAAGACAATCTGGAAATCTGGCGGGCTCCGGCGCGCATCGGAGCAGGGCTTGCGGGCTCGTTAGGGGCGTTGGGCTTGCTCCTTGCCGCCGTTGGCGTCTATGGAGTGGTCTCCTACGCGGTGAGCCGGCGCACGCGTGAGATTGGAATTCGCATGACGCTCGGCGCGGACGGAAGCGACGTCATGACGATGATGCTGCGACAGAGCATGCTGCCAGTGCTGATCGGCGGAGCGATTGGAATCGCCGGTTGCGCAGGCGTGTCCTGGGTGCTATCGGGGATTCTGTTCGGTATCAGCGCCCGCGATCCGATAGCCTTCGTGTTTGTGCCCGCGTTTCTGCTAGGGACAGCGCTGCTGGCCAGTTACATTCCGGCGCGGCGCGCGGTAAGAGTAAATCCTGTCGTGGCGCTGCGCTATGAATAACGATTGTTTTTGCGGGCGCGAATGGATTGGAAGAGGTGCGACTTGATGTTGTGGCAGGACATTCGTTACGGCGTTCGAATGCTGGGGAAGAGCCCAGGCTTCACAGCCGTTGTGGTTCTTACGCTGGCGCTGGGAATCGGTGCGAACACCGCAATCTTCAGCGTGGTCAGCGCGGTTCTGCTCAAGCCCCTTCCCTTCCCGCAGCCAGACCGGCTGGTGGCTGTCCTGCATACCAACCTGCAGACTGGAGAAATCACTAAGGCGCACAGCTATCCGGACTTTACGGACCTGCGCGCGCAGAACAAATCGCTGGAAGCGGCGGCCGCTTACGACGACGGCTCCGTAACGTTGACCGGAACCGGCGATCCGCTTCACCTGACGATGGGAATTTTTTCCGCGGATATGTTCAACGTGCTGCGCGTGCCGCCGCTCATTGGCCGGGAATTCTCGGCTGCGGAAGATAAGCAGGGCACACATGTCGTCATTTTGAGCTACCGGCTGTGGAAGACAAAGTTTGGCGGCGACCCGAGAGTGACGGACCAGAAAATCGTGCTGGATGGAAAGCCATACGCGGTTGCGGGAGTGATGCCGCCGGATTTCCAGTTCCCGCTGGATTCTCAGCCGATGGATCTGTGGGCCACGATAGCTGTGGACGGAGACGGGCTTGGCGAGCGTGGCTCGCATTTCCTCAGGGTCATAGCGAGGCTCCGAAGCGGCGCGACATTCGCCGCCGCGAATGTGGAAACAAAGGAAATCGGCGCCCGTCTTGAAAAGCAGTATCAGGACACGAACGGCCACTGGGGATTGATTTTGCAGCCCGAGATACAGGAACTCGTCGGCGATGTGCGCCCCGCGTTGTTGCTTGTGCTGGGCGCGGTCGGGTTTTTGCTGCTGATCGCGTGCGCAAATGCCGCAAATCTTCTGCTTGCGAGGGCCGCGGGGCGGCAACGCGAAATGGCCATTCGCGCTTCGCTCGGCGCCGGCAAAGCCCGCATTCTCCGACAACTCCTGACGGAGAGTGTGCTGCTCTCCCTTGCAGGCGGAGCCTTGGGTTTGTTGATTGGAATCTGGGGGACGGCGGCTCTCGTCAATCTTCCGTCGCTCAAAATTCCGCGCCTCGCTTCGGCCGGGGTGGACGCGCCCGCTCTTCTTTTCACGCTCCTTGTGTCGCTCGCGACTGGCGTACTGTTTGGCCTCGCGCCGGCCTTGCACGCATCTCGCTTCAACCTTTTTCGGTCCTTGAAAGAAGGAGGCCGCACGGCCACCGACGGCACGGGCCATGCACGGATGCGGGCCTTGCTGGTGGTTTCGCAGGTTTCTCTCGCCGTGGTTCTGCTGATTGGCGCAAGCCTGCTCGTCGAGAGCGTCTACCGGCTGGTACACGAATCGCCTGGATTCGACCCGCGCGGGGTGATGGCTTTCGACCTTGATTTGCCGGATGCGCGCTACGGCAAGCCCCAGCAATCGGCGGATTTCTTCCGCGAGCTGCTCGGCCGGATCCGTTCCGTACCCGGAGTGAAATCCGCGAGCGCCGTTCTGCCGCTGCCGCTCTCCGGCGAAGCGATGCGCACCTCGTTTGAAATCGAGGGGCAGCCAATGGCAAAGAGCGACCTGCCGAGAACTCAATATCGCGCAGTGGGGCTGGATTATTTCCAGACCATGCGCATCCCGCTGGTGGCAGGACGTGAGTTCACCGCCCGCGATGACCGGAATGCGCCGAAAGTCATTATTATCAACCAGACCCTCGCCCACAGATTCTTTCCGAAGGAAGACCCGATAGGAAAACACATCACGCCGGGAATTTCCGGCGGTAAGACCGACAAGATTTGCGAGATCGTCGGAGTCGTTGGGGATGTCAAGCACAGAAACTTGTGGCAACCGCCGGACCCCGAGTCGTACGTACCTTACGACCAGAATCCGATCGGAGGGATGAATATCGTGGTGCGGTCCGACGGAGACCCGATGCCACTGATTCCTGCTATTCGCGAACAGGTTCGCGCGCTGGATGCGGAATTGCCGATTTACCGCGCGCAGCGAATGGAAGACTTCGTTGCGGCATCGGTCGCGCAGCGGCGATTTACGAGCGTGCTGTGCGGCGTCTTTGCCGGCGCGGGGTTGCTCCTGGCAATCGTCGGGCTTTTCGGCGTGATGTCCTACAGCGTGGCGCAACGAACTCATGAGATTGGTGTGCGGGTGGCGGTAGGCGCTGAGAAGGCGGACATTCTTCGGTTGATCGTGAAGCAAGGAATGCTCATCACCGCGATTGGAATCGTTTCTGGATTGCTGGGAACTCTGGCACTCTCCAGCATTCTGAAGAGCCAGCTTTTTGGAGTGAGCGCAACCGATCCGTGGACATTCCTGGGAGTGGTGTGCGCCCTCTCCTTCGTGTCGTTTGTGGCGTGCTATCTGCCGGCGCTGAGAGCGACACGCGTGGATCCCATGGTAGCGCTGAGATACGAATAGGACTCGGTTCCGGTGGAAGCAAGGATTGAGGCAGAACGCGTGAGATCTTCAGGGTGTCAAGAAATGCATGAAGGGCTCCCATCGCTGACGAAACAGCAAACGGCCCCAACGGCTCGCTGCGCCGCGTTGCGGCCAGGTAGTCAGCGGCTGGCCGAACGACCGTTCCGCCGAAGATTCGGGGGAACCATTGGACGCCCGCTTGCGTATCCCCTATTACGTGCATGGGATTCCAGCGCTTCGGAAAGGATTCCCGGATTGCGACAGGATGGTCCAGGTTCTCGAGTGGGTTTGTCTCCGAGGCGTGATTTTGCTGGTCCGGGAGCTAGCATTGGCCAAGCGCTGGTTGCGAAATGCTCGGGCCGCGGGCTGGTGGCTGGAAAAAAAACTCCCCAGACATCTCGCGGCCGGCTACGTCAAATGTTTATAGCGTCGCAAGTTGCCAAGTCCTTGATTGTATGGATGGGTGCTGAATTGCCTCTTGATTGCTCGCGAGAACTGCATGTCGCTCCGCCTCGAGTGGCTAGTCGAGGCTGTCGTTTAGGACGTGCGTCAAATGGCGAGTACCGGTACTGTGATTGCCAGCCGCTCTCGGCCTCCCTTGAACACGCAGGGGCATTTCTTGCCAGGCCGACAAATTCCCTCATCCCGGCGACCGAAGTGTGGGGAGGATGATGCGCAATCTCTGGAATGATGTTCGGTTCGGTTTGCGCATGCTGGCGAAGAGCCCCGCGTTCACGGCGATTGCTGTTCTTACGCTGGCGCTCGGGATCGGCGCCAATACGGCGATCTTTTCCCTCATGGACCAGATCCTGTTGCGGCGGCTGCCGGTAAAGAGTCCCGAGGAACTGGTCATTCTGCGGGCGCCGGGGCTGGAGACGGGCCATATTTCCAGCGACGGGGACGCCACGGAATCTTTCTCTTACCCGATGTACAAGGGACTACGGGACACCAACCAGGTTTTCTCCGGAATTCTGGCGCGCAGCACGTTCTCCGCCAGCGTTGCGGATCACGGGAAGACGGACCGGGCATCTGGAGAACTTGTATCCGGCAATTATTTCGATGTGCTGGGTGTGCGGCCAGCCGTCGGACGCCTGTTCACCCAGGACGACGATCGCGTGCCCGGAGCGCAGCCCATAGTCGTTCTTAGCAATTCGTTCTGGAGGCGGCGGTTTGGCGGCGATCCCAGCGTGCTCAATAAGGTCTTGTTGATCAACAACGTAGAGATGACCGTGGTCGGCGTCTCGCAGGCTGCATTTTATGGGGTTCAGGTCGGTGAGAGTCCGGATTTTTTTGTGCCACTGATGATGACCCCGCAGATGACGCTGAACAGTTCTTCACTCGATGACTGGAACGACTATTGGATGAAAGTCCTGGCCCGGCGCAAGCCGGGTATTTCGGAGAACCAAGCACTGGCCGGAATTGAAGCCGCCTACCAGCCCCTGCTGGAAGAGCAACTGCCGCATATCAAGTCCGCCTGGAGCGAAAAAAAACGCCAGCAATTTCTGAATAGAAAAATTGTGCTTTCATCGGGAGCCAGAGGCCGGACCGTTTTGCAACGAGACACCGGCGGGCAAATCATCACGCTTTTTGTGATGGTAGCGCTCGTACTGTTGATCGCGTGCACCAATGTGGCGAACCTGCTGCTTGCCCGCGGCGCTTCGCGACAACGCGAGTTTGCGATCCGAACGGCGATGGGAGCAAGCCGGGGGAGGATGATCCGGCAATTGCTTGCGGAGAGCTTGCTCTGCGCGTTCGGCGGAGGAGCGGCAGGCCTGCTTCTCGGCACTTGGTTGATGAGGATCCTCACGCCCATCGTGGTATCGAACACAGGAATTCACGGACTGAGCGAACACCTGGATCCGGTGGTTCTGTCATTTGCCGTCGCGGCGACATTGCTCTCCGGCGTTTTCTTCGGATTGATTCCCGCATGGCGGGTAACTCGTTTAGGAGTATCCGATGTAATCAAGGACCAGGGGTCCACTTCGTCCGCTAGCGTGTCGCACGTGGGATTCCGGAAATTCCTGGTTGCGGGACAGGTAGCTTTCACCATGCTGCTTCTCGCCGGTGCCGGACTCTTCGTGCGCTCACTGTGGAATCTGCAAAAACAGGATTTAGGGCTGAAGCCTGACAATGTCATCACGTTTTCGATTGAGCCGCCGCTGAATGGGTACGACACCCCGCGGTCGATTGCTCTCATTGACCAACTGCGCGGACGACTTGCGGCGCTGCCGGGAGTAAGGTCCGTGGGAACGGGAGATGTTCCTACACTGACCGGGGACAGCAACGGGAGCAACATCACCGCCGAAGGAGGCCCGCAACTTCCTGAGGATCTGCAAGACGTGAATTTTGATGCGGTCAGCCCGGGCTACTTTTCAACTCTGGGCATCTCTCTGTTGTCGGGCCGCGAGTTTAACGAAGCAGACGGAGTGACGGCTCCCAAAGTTGCCATCGCCAGCGAATCCATGGTCAAACGATTCTTTCCCGGGAGAAATGCGCTTGGCATGCACTTTGCATTTGGCGGCGGGAACAAGGTGAAGCCGAACATTGAAATAGTAGGGGTTGTCAAGGACGTGAAGCAGGCGCACGTCAGCGGAGCTGTTCAACCCTTTGTTTATGTCCCGTATGCGCAAAGACCCACATTGAGAGCCATGACCTTCTACGTAAGGTCGACGCAGGATCCGTCCCTTCTGGGCACGACTCTGCAAGGAGAAGTCCGGCAGTTGGATGCGAATCTGCCGGTCTACGATTTGAAGACAATGGAACGCGTGGTGGATGAGGATTTGTTTTCGGCGCGGATGGTGGCCGTTCTTTCCGCGAGTTTCGCGGGATTGGCGGGGCTCTTGGCGGCGCTTGGAATCTACGGCGTCCTCGCCTACGTGGTCGTCCAACGCACGCGGGAGATCGGCATCCGGATGGCGCTGGGTGCAGTGGCTAGCCACGTCCGGCTGATGATTCTGAAGGAAGTGGGAATGATGGTCTTGATAGGAGTCGCGGTGGGTCTGCCTGCCGCGTACGGCCTGGCCCGGCTCAGCGAGTCGCTGCTTTTTGGCGTGCATGCAAGTGACCTCCAGGTATACGCTGTCGGGTTGGCCCTCATCGCACTTATCGCGCTTGCGGCATGCTTCATTCCGGCGAGACGCGCCACGCGAGTCGATCCATTGGTCGCGCTACGCTATGAATAGTCGGGGCGAGTTTCAACAGGAAGGACTTTGGTCGAGTAGCATGGAAAAAAGATTTTGCGGGAAGAGTTTTAAGGTAAATAAAAATTAAGGAGAAGAAATGACCGACGGAAACAGCACACTCATCAAAATGGAAGGCGTGAAGAAAGTCTTCTATACGGACGAAGTGGAGACTCACGCACTCTCCGAGATCCACCTGGAAATCAAGAAAGGACAGTACATCTCCATCGCCGGGCCTTCGGGCTGCGGCAAGTCGACGCTGCTCTCCATCCTCGGGCTGCTTGATTCGCCGACGGACGGGAGCTACATGCTGAACGGCCAGCCAGTCGGAAAGCTGACCATCAGCGAGCGCACACGCATCCGCAATCGCGAGATCGGTTTCATTTTCCAGGCGTTTAACCTGATCGGCGACCTGACGGTGTATGAGAACGTCGAACTGCCGCTGACCTACCGCGGAACGAGCGCGGCGGAGCGCAAGCAGAAAGTGCAGAACGCGCTCGAGCGCGTGGGCATGGCGCACCGCTTGCGGCACTACCCATCGCAACTCTCGGGAGGTCAGCAACAGCGTGTTGCCGTGGCGCGCGCATTGGTTGGCGATCCTCTCATCCTGATGGCCGACGAGCCGACTGGAAACCTGGACTCAAAGAACGGCGAAGCCGTCATGGAACTGCTGCGGGATTTGCACCGCAACGGCGCGACAGTTTGCATGGTGACCCACGACCAGCGCTACGCGAATTTCGCGGAACGAACGATTCACTTGTTCGACGGACGGATCGTCGAAGAAACGAAGGAAGCCGGCGTCAGCGCATAAGAGCGTCCGGCAGGAAGGGCGCTCGATGAACTCGCTCTGGCAGGACATCCGCTTTGGCATGCGGATGCTCCTCAAGCACAGGCTCACCACGCTGGTGTGCGTGGTGGCGCTCGCGTTGGGCATCGGCGCGAATACCGCGATTTTCAGCCTGGCGGAAGCCTTCCTGCTCCATCCCGCCCCATTTGAGAATGCCGACAGGATTGTCGCGCTCGTTGAGTCTCGCCCGCGACAAAACATCGACATGAACTCCGTCGCCCCGGCGACGTACCTTGAATGGGGCAAAGAGGCGCAATCTTTCGACCAAATGGGCGCGTACGCCTGGGACGAAGTCAGCCTCACGGGCGATGGCAATCCGCAGAAAGTCCAGGCCTTTCACATCACCGCGAACTTTTTCGAAATGCTCGGCGTGCAACCGCAGCTCGGGCGCGCGTTTTTGCCGGAGGAAGAAGTGCCGGGCCACAATCAGGAGATCATCCTGGGCCATGCGCTTTGGGAGCAGCGCTACGCGGGCGATCCGAATATCGTGGGCAAGAAGGTGAAGATCGACGGAAAGAGCTATGCCGTCGTCGGCGTCATGAGAAAGGGCTTCGATTTTCCCATGCCGGCCGAGGCTTGGCTTCCCCTCTACATTGAAAACAGCGAACGCGAACGCCGCGACCACCGCTGGATCTGGGTGCTCGGCCGTTTGAAGCCGGGCGCATCGTTCGCACAGGCCTCCGCGGAAATGGCGGGCATCAAGCAGCGGGAGGCCGAGGCGTATCCCGATACGGATAAGGGGTGGGAGCTGCATCCCATGCTTTTGCCGCGGTTCATGACCGGCACGCTCACGCGGCAATACACACTGCTGCTGATGGGCGCCGTCGGATTTGTGCTGCTGATCGCCTGCGCGGACGTGGCTAACGTGCAGTTCGCGCGGATGGCCGGCAGGCACAACGAGTTTGCCGTACGCAGTGCATTGGGGGGTACGCGCTGGCGGGTCGTGCGTCAGTTGCTGACGGAAAGCATTTTGCTTTCCGCGTGCGGCGCGGGATTGGGCCTGCTCGTGGCGCAGTGGGCTATCTGGATGATGCTCTCGCACATGCCGCCGGATGTGGCCAAGTTCATCGCGGGATGGAAATCCATCAGTCTTGATGGCAATGCCTTTGCGTTCACCATGGTTGCTGTAGTGCTGAGCGGAATTTTTTCCGGAATCGCGCCGGCGTTGCTGGCATCGCGCTCGAACCTTTCTGGAAATCTGCGAGAGAGCGGGCGCGGCACGACCGCCAGCCGGATTCGAGGGCGTCTGCGCAGCGTGCTGGTGGTCGCCGAGATTTCCCTGGCCTTGGTGCTTCTTGTGGGTGGGGGCCTGCTGGTCAAAAATTTCCAGGGACTGCTGAACGTCAACGAAAGCTACGCGCCGCAAACTCTTCTCACCGTGAACCTGACCCTTCCTGACGAGCAATATGCAAAGCCCGCACAACGGCTGACGTTTCACGAACAGGTATTGCAGCGTCTGAGCATTGTTCCGGGTGTGGAGTCGGCCACGATTGTGACCCACGTTCCCTATACGAACGGAGGCGGAGTCAATGCAGATATTTTTTCCGTCAAAGAACATGCCGAAATCAAGCGCGGAGAGGTCCAAAACGCGATCATCGAAACAGCAGCGCCGAATTACTTTCGAATAATGAAAATTCCCCTGCGAGACGGACGGCTGCTCGCCGAGTCTGACGGTAGTGAGGGGCCGCGAGTCGCAGTCATCAGCGAGAGTCTCGCGAGGCGCTACTTTCCTGGCGAGAATCCCCTGGGTAAACACATTGCTGTGGGAGCTGCTTTTCCCGTCACGGCTCCCCACGATCCAAATTCCGAGCACCCATGGATGACGATCGTTGGGGTTGTTGACGACCTGCACTACAGCTGGATCAACAAGGAAAACGTTCCCACCATCTATCAATCTTTCCGGCAATTTCCTCCGTATTACACAACTATCGTGCTTCGCACGGCGGGTGATCCCCTGAAATCCATTTCCGCGGCCCGTTCCGAGATCGCGGCCATTGATCCCAACCTCGCGCTCTATAACATCAAACCGATGGACCGCCTGATCACGGAGTCAATCATCGGCATCGCCTACGTAGCCGCGGTGATGGCAATCCTTGGCTTTATCGCTCTGGTTCTCGCCTCGGTCGGAATTTTTGGGGTGATGTCATACTCCGTGAATGAACGCGCCCACGAAATCGGCGTCCGTTTGTCTCTGGGCGCCCAACCTGGCGATATTTTGCGGATGGTTCTTCGCAGCGGGCTGATCCTTACAATGGCAGGTCTGCTCATTGGTTTGCCCATTGCGCTCGCTCTTGCCTACGCCCTCTCCAGCCTGCTCTTTGGCGTGAAAGTCGCCGACCCTGTTGCCTTTGTGGGATTGCCCCTGCTGCTGGCCACGGTAGCGACGCTGGCCTGCTACCTTCCGGCGCGGCGCGCCGTCCGCCTGGATCCCATCGCTGCCCTGCGCCACGAATAGGAGCCATTCTGCGCCAGGAAGTCCCGGCGGACTGGATATCCGGCGTGGGCCCGCAGAGTGCACCGGGTTGGCCGATCGGGCCGCGCCTGTGGCTCGCATTTAGTTATGATAGTCTCGAAACGGAATGAGGATTCGGGCGTTATCTTATTAACGCCCAAGGAGCTAGAGTGGAACCACTGATTCAGTTGCGAAACCTGGAAAAAGTTTACGAAGCGGGCGGAAGCAAGTTTTATGTTTTGCGCCGCGTTTCGCTGGAGATTCAGCCGGGCGAGTTTGTGACGTTTATGGGCCCTTCGGGAGCCGGCAAGTCCACGCTCCTCAGCATCATTGGAATGCTCGATGGGGCCTGGACTGGGGAATACTACTTCAACGGCGAGCCCGTCCACCGGCTCAACGTCAAAAAGCGCAACGAACTTCACAAAGCCAATATTGGCTTTGTTTTCCAGAGCTATCACCTGATCGACAATTTGACGGTTTTTGAGAATCTGGAGATCCCCCTTTCCTACAAGAATGTTCCCCACAAAGAGCGCGTCAGCCTGGTTTGCGACATCCTCGATCGCTTTAACATCGTCGGCAAGAAAGATCTCTTCCCGAACCAGCTTTCCGGAGGTCAGCAGCAGCTCGTCGGAGTAGCGCGGGCGGTGATTCAAAGTCCCAAGCTGATCCTGGCGGACGAGCCGACCGGCAATCTTCACTCCGCGCAAGGCGAGGAAATCATGGAACTGTTCCGCAGGTTGAACGAGGGCGGCACTAGCATTATTCAGGTGACGCATTCGGAGCGGAACGCCGCCTACAGCCATCGAGTGATTCAACTTAAGGACGGTTGGGTGGTGAGCGAAACCAGTAACACGGCAAAGGTCGGGTGAGCGACGGCTCAAGGCGGCGGTTCCCTAGTGGGAATTGGCGCAGCGTCGAGCGTGGGAAGGCCGGCTGCATCTCACCGCGTGGTTAAATATGGGCCGGATTTTCGCGCTACTTAACCGGCAGCTCAAATACCGGCCCATGTTGAACTGAGACTATCTCTCGAGACGAATGAAAAACCCTACGATCCATCCCTATCGCGTCCTTGTGGCGGACGATCAGGCGGATATCCGCGACGCCTTGCGGCTATTGCTGAAACGCGAAAACTACGAAACGCAATCCGCAGCTTCGCCCGCGGAACTGCTCTCGGCCATTGAAGCGCGGGAATTTGACGCCGTGCTCATGGATCTCAACTACGCGCGGGATACGACCTCCGGCCAGGAGGGGCTCGATTTGTTGAGCCGCATTCAGGCGGCGGATTCGACCTTACCAGTGATTGTCATGACCGCCTGGAGCAGTGTCGAGGTAGCGGTGGAAGCGATGCGCCGCGGAGCTCGCGACTTCATTCAGAAACCGTGGGACAACGCACGGCTGCTGTCCATCCTCCGCACGCAGATCGATCTGCGCAACGCGCTTAGGCAGGCATCAAGGTTAGAGGCGGAGAACCGTTTGCTCCGCGCAGAATCGAGGCCCACGCTGATCGCGGAGGCGCCTGTTATGCAGCCGGTGCTCGACCTGATCAGCCGGGTGGGTCCCTCGGACGCGAGCGTGCTCATAACAGGCGAGCACGGCACGGGAAAAGAAGTTGTGGCGCAGACTTTGCACGCACTTTCGAACCGCGCCGGAAAACCAATGGTCACGGTGAATGCCGGGGGCCTTTCCGAAGGATTGTTCGAAAGCGAGCTCTTCGGGCACGTAAAGGGCGCGTTTACGGACGCACGCAACGATCGCGTCGGGCGCTTTGAACTGGCCGAAGGCAGCACGCTTTTTCTAGACGAAATCGCCAACGTGCCGCTAAATCTGCAGGCAAAGCTGCTGCGGGTACTCGAGACCGGAGAACTCGAACGAGTCGGCTCCTCTTCGACGAGACGGGTGAACGTGCGCGTGCTTGCGGCTACCAACGCGGATGTGAGTTCGGAGGCCTCTTCGGGAAGATTCCGGCAAGACCTCCTCTTTCGACTGAACACCATCGAGATTCATCTTCCACCCTTGCGAGAACGCCGCGAAGACATCGCCTTGCTGGCGCACCATTTTCTGCGCGGCTACGCGCAGCGCTATCGAAAAAGCATCTCGGGGTTCGATCCCGGCGCGACACAGCTTCTGCATGAACACCCTTGGCCTGGAAACGTCCGCGAACTGGATCACGCAGTCGAGCGGGGAGTATTGCTTGCCCAAGGACAGCTTGTCCGCTCCGCTGATCTCGGCCTGCGCAGCGGATCCGCAGGTGGCACGGTGCGTCTCGAGGAGATGAGCCTGGACGAAGTGGAGCGCCACCTGATACAGCGCACCCTGGCGCGCCATGACGGAAATGTAAGCCAGGCGGCCAAGGCGCTGGGGCTGAGCCGCAGCGCGATGTACCGGCGGCTGCAAAAACACGGTCTGGAATGAAACGCCTCTCGTACGAGCGTCGCATCCAGCTACTGGCGCTGGCGGCGGGACTGCCCGGATCATTCATCGCACTGATCCTCCTTTGGAACGGGAGCTACTCCTCGCGGGCCGCCTGGACGCTGACGTTTCTGATCCTGAGTTTGTGGCTTGGTTTTGCGCTCTCGTTGAGACATCGAGTCGTTTTCTCCCTACAGACACTTTCCAATCTTCTTTCCGCGATGCGTGAGGAAGATTTTTCTTTCCGTGCGCGTGAAGCGCGATCCGACGACGCGCTCGGCGAGGTCATGCTGGAAGTCAACGCCCTGAGCGAGACGCTCCGTTCGCAACGTTTGGGGGCCATGGAAGCGACGGGGCTGTTACGCACGGTGATGGAAGAGATCGATGTCGCGATCTTTACGTTCGACAATCAACGGCAGCTGCGCCTTGTGAATAGAGCAGGCGAACGCCTTCTCGCCCGATCCAGTGAACGGCTGCTTGGTTTTACCGCAGCGGAACTGGGACTCGAGACCTGCCTTGAAGGCGAGCATGCGCGCACCATGGAACTGAGTTTTCCAGGAGGGGCAGGCCGATGGGGAATGCGCCGCGGTTCGTTTCGCCAGGGGGGATTGCCACACGATCTTGTTGTCCTGAGCGACCTGAGCCGGGCGCTGAGAGACGAAGAACGGCAAGCGTGGCAACGACTGATCCGCGTACTTGGACACGAACTCAATAATTCGCTCGCGCCGATTCAATCCGTGGCGCAAAGCCTGGAGAGCGGGCTTGCGGGGGCCGCCGTGGTTCCGGAGCTACAGGCTGGAGCCGCGGCGTCGATCATGGAGGACATGCGGCATGGGTTGGGTATCATTCGCTCCCGCACGGAGGCGCTGGGCCGGTTCATGGCAGCATATGCGCGGCTCGCGCGGCTGCCGCAGCCTACACTCGCGCCGGTCAACGTGACCGAATGGATTACGCGGGTGGCCAAACTCGACGCGCGAGCGAAAGTGCGAGTGGAAAAAGGGCCGCCGCTGATGATTTCTGCGGACGCAGACCAACTCGAACAGTTGTTGATCAATCTGGTTCATAACGCGGCCGACGCAGCCCACGAAACAGGTGGCGGGGTAACAGTAACGTGGGCTCGGTACAGCTCGTACCTGGAAGTATCTGTGCTCGATGAAGGCCCCGGAATCTCGAACACAGCCAATCTGTTTGTTCCCTTCTTCACGACCAAGCCGGGCGGATCGGGCATCGGCCTGGTGCTGAGCCGCCAGATCGCTGAAGCACACGGCGGTACGCTGACGCTGCAAAACCGTCGCGACAATCGTGGATGCGAAGCGAAATTGCGGCTGCCAATCTGAAGATCGCTGACCACGGAAACAATCAAGCAAACAAGAAGCACTAACAGAATGAATCGCCAGCCCAAACTAGGGCGGGTGCGTCTGGATGGCGTGCCGGAATGGTACGTTTCGCATATGTTTCGCTTCAGCGTTCCATCGACGACGAGATGCAGCAACCTGTTTACAGGCCAGGAGAGCCAGTGGTGGACCCCAGGAAAAAGCGGGCCGCTCCTTTTTTCGGATAACGGATCGCCCATTCGAATATTTCACATGGAACGAGTCTCGTCCCTTCACCTGCCGTGGATCGGGCGATAACCTGGATCCATGCGATGCGATTTTTTCAGAAATCTTCAAGGAAAGCTGCTGACGCCGGCGTCTTTTTCCACGGAGAAAAGATCAGCTTCAAGCCAACGTTGAATCTGGATCTCGATGCAACGCACCCTGCGCAGTGACTACTGAGGCTTGCGGGAAACAGGCTTCGCAGGCGCGCCTTTCGGGGCCTGGAACCGGTACCCAACCCACGGCTCCGTCAAAATATATTTTGGACGCGTCGGGTCGCTTTCAATTTTTTTGCGCAACTGATTGATCACCACGCGCAAATTTTCTGTTTCCTCTCCATACTCCGGTCCCCAAACGGCCTGCAGCAGCCGGCGATGAGCGAGCGGCTTACCCAAATTGGCCACCAGGTATTTCAAGACATCGAACTCCTTTGGCGTCAGATGCACATCTCTGCCGCGCGCGATCACGTGCCGGTTTTCGAAATCGATAATGAGATCTTTAGCCGAGAACGTGGGAATCGCCTCGCCAGGAGCGTATCTGCGAAGAGCGGCCCGGATGCGGGCGAGAAGCTCTTCGATGCCAAAGGGTTTAACCACGTAATCATCGGCGCCGGCATCGAGAGCGATGACCTTGTCGCGTTCCGTGTTGCGCACTGTCAGCATGATGATGGGAGCATCGCTCATTTCTCGAATATCACGGGCCGCCTGAAGGCCGCCGATTCCGGGCATGTTGACGTCGAGCAGAATGAGATCGGGCCGTTCCTTTCGCACAGCGTCGACGGCTTCTTCACCGGTGGTTGCTTCACGGATCACGTAGCCGTGAGCCGAGAGTGTTGTACGAAGGACGCGGCGGATTTGAGCTTCGTCGTCCACCACGAGAATGCCGGAGGCGTTCATCGCGCCTCCCGAACGTTGCGCTCGGCAGGCAGCGTGAAGGAGAAGACGGAACCGTGCCCGAGTTGACTCGTTACGGAGATCGCGCCTTTGTGCGCGGCGATAATCGCTTTTGCGATCGGCAAACCCATTCCCGTTCCACGGACGAGGTACCGTTGATCTTTGCCGCGGTAAAACTTATCGAAGATCATGCCTTGTTCGAAATCGTCGATTCCCGGCCCGCGATCCGCGACGCTGGTGGTGACAGTATCGCCGGTCAACTCCGCGGAAATGGTGATCGGTTGCTCCTTTGGCGAATAAAGATTGGCGTTGTCAATCAAATGAACGAGGGCATCCTTGATGCGCGTCAGATCGGCTCTGACCGGGGGAAGAT
This sequence comes from Candidatus Acidiferrum sp., assembly GCA_035310525.1. GTDB lineage: Bacteria > Acidobacteriota > Terriglobia > Acidiferrales > UBA7541 > Acidiferrum. The sequence goes on from DATGED010000018.1 coordinate 316,970, forward strand.
TAGGACTCAATTTCAATTCGACGGTTCGGCCGGCCAGTGCGGAGGTGCACTGCGCCAGTGCAGCCTGAATGATGGCGGCGATCTGCGTCGGCACGAGATTCAATTCAAATTCGCCAGCCTCCAGCCGGGACATCTCAGCAGCCTCTTCGACAAGGCGGTTCAGACGATCGCATTCTTCATTGATGATCGTCAGCAGTTCCTGCCGCTGCGCGGAGGCCGGAGTTTCGGCAGCCAATAGACTCGTGGTCGCGGCTTTGATCGATGTCAAGGGCGTGCGGAAATCATGGGCGATGGAATCCAGCAGGGCTGATTTGAGCCGCTCGCCCTGCCGTTCCGCTTCCGTTTCGCCCAGTTTTTCGACCGCTCTGGCCCTTTCAATGGCGATGGCCACGAGACTGCCAAGGGCGTCCAGCGTCTGCCGCGAAAGCTGCGAGCCGGAAATGCCGATGCTGGCAATCGGGCGAACCCCCATTCGTACTGGGATAAAGTAGAGTCCTTCCTGGGGCTCGACGATGGATTCGTCCCGCAGGAATGCGGACTTCATTTTTTCTTCATCCAGGTGCGCGGCCCCAAACCCGGAGCGGTAGAACTTGTCTTTTTGAGGGAGAAAAAGCTCGGCGGCGCCGCCTTCAAAACTCTCCACGATGTAATTGGGAATTGCGTTCATAAGTTGTATGACGTTTCCCTCTGCGAGCAAATTCTGGCTGAACTTATAGAGGCGCTCGATTTCACGGCGGCGCTGGTGCGCTTCGTCGGCTTCCCTGCGTATTCTGGCGGAGAGCTGGCTGCCCATGATGGAGGTGACGAGAAACGCGAGGAGCGCCACCCAGTTCTGCGGGTCGGCAATCGTGAATGTGCCAACGGGCGGAAGGAAAAAATAATTGATCGTGAGGACGGCGACGACGGACATGAAGAGAGCGACGGCCATGCCCCACACGGCTGAAACTGCTAGAATAGCGAGCAAAAAGGTGAGCGCGATGGTTGTCTGATTTACGTTGCGCGCGTGGTGAAAGAAAACGGTGATGCCCGCGACGATCGCAAGGGACACTGCAAAACCGAAAGCGCGCCCGGCGAGCATTCTTTGCATCCGCGTATTCTATCGTAAGCACGAGCTTTGAACCGGAGAACCTGTCGCCTTGCCCAAGAAGCCCGAGGATTGGTTGGAAATCGCTTCGCCGCCCCAAAAAGCACGCGGCAACTTTAAGTTATTCCTGGGATATGCTCCTGGCGTCGGCAAAACCTACAGCATGTTGAGCGAAGCGCTTCGCCGCCGGAGCCGGGGCGAAGACGTGGTCATTGGCATCGTCGAGACCCACGGACGAAAAGGCATCGAAGAATTGGCGACCCAAATCGAGGCCGTCCCGCGCAAAAAAATCGAATATAAAGGAACGGTCTTCGAAGAGATGGACGTGGACGCAATACTTGCCCGAAAACCGGAAGTGGTGCTGGTGGACGAATTGGCCCACACCAATATTCCTGGCAGCAGGCATCGCAAACGCTACGAGGATATTCAGGACTTGCTTGCCGCGAATATCGACGTTGTATCCACTCTAAATATCCAGCACATCGAGAGCATAGCTCCCGTGGTGCGCTCGATCACAGGAATCACTGTACGGGAGACGGTTCCGGACTGGGTGCCCTTGACGGCCACGGAAACCGTTATGGTCGATTTAACTCCCGAGGCCCTTCACAACCGCATGAAGCGCGGGGATGTCTACAGCGCGGAAAAGGTGGAGCGCTCGCTCAAGAACTTTTTCCGGCGCGGCAACCTGATTGCCCTGCGCGAACTCGCTCTCCGCCAGGTCGCCGAGCAGGTGGATCGCAGCCTCGAAACTTATATGGAGGACGAGGACATCCGCAAGAACTGGGGTGTTCGGGAGCGCATGGCCATTTGCGTTTCGGGAAATCCCGCCGGCCAGTATCTGGTCGCTCGCGGGGCGCGCATGGCGCGGCGCATGGATGCGGAACTGTATGTCGTTCATGTCGATAGGGAGCTGGGAGCCAAGGAGCAGAATGAGAAGGCACTGGCCGCAAACCTGCGGTTTGCCGAAAGCCTTGGCGCGAATGTTGTGCGTTTGAAAGGGCGAAGCGTGGCTGACACGGTCGCAGACTTTGTCCGTTCGAAGCACATTACACAAGTTATCTTCGGAAGAGCTCCGATTCACGACTGGCGCAAGTACCTCTACCTTTCCGCCGTGCACCGCTTCCTCCGGGAATCTCCTCCCGTGGATGTGCACATTGTTACGCAGGAGGCCGAAGAGTAGATCGCTTCATGGCGATATCGTGCCTTTCAGCGTGCCGCTCATTTCCAGCGCAATCTCCACCACGGGATCTGCTTTGAGAAGAAATGTGTTGGGGCTCTTCAAGCCCCATTGAATATAGGGAACGCCGAACTTTGCAGAACCCTTCCAATGACGCCCGGTCACTTCCATCTGGATGGGAACGATCAGCTCGTGTTGGGCGCCGTGCAGAACGAAAACCCCCTGCAATTGCAAGCTGGACGTTCCTGCGGCAGAGACCTTTCCTTCAACTCGACTTGGTCGAAAGACGATGTCCGAATAGCGCCCGCTCTCCAGAATTTCCCGGTGCATTTTTTTGTCGCGCGATTCGTTTCCGCTCGCTCCGCTGGCAGCGTCGGCGACGATCTCGCCCCTGGCGCTACCGCTCGACGGATCAAAAGACACTTCGCCTCGTTTAAGAGCAAACGTGCCATGAACCGTGTGCAGGGTGCTCCCGAGCGTCCAGTGCAATCTGCTTTGCGAAGTGTCCAGGGTGAAGGTTACCCCGGTGGAACTCCCCTGGGGAGAGTTTTGCAGTGATTGTGGCCAAGCCGAAGCCGAAATCAAGGCGAGTATGGCGCAACTCCACACTCGCAACACGACTTTAACGCAACGGTCTCTGTTCAGCTTTTCTGTTGGCATTCGTATCATGCGGTCAACAATCGCCAGCCCATGACCGCTCCTGCTTTCGCAAGCTTCAGGGGCTGCACGATGCCTATGTGGAAGGCAATCATGCGTTCGAACAAATGCGGGGCTCCTTCTAACGCGCGCATGGCCTGCTTGCGAAGACCGCTTCGCCGGTCGAGCAGAAGTAACAGTTCCGCCATGAAGCGCGGCCGCAAAGCCATGCGGCGATGCGCCCGCTGATATCGTTCCAAATCTCCCGCGGCGAGCGCATCAGCGAGCGCAGGTGCTTGCTGGAAACTCAGGGACAATCCTTCGCCGGTGATGGCATCCACGCTCCCAGAAGCGTCCCCGATCAGAGCAACATTTCCCCGGTACACGCGGTTCAGCCGAAACATGCTAGTCACCGCCCCTCGTTCTGTGCCAACAATTTGGGCGCACGTAAGGCGACCATGCAGTGCCGGAAAATCGCGAATAGATTCCTCAAATCTCTTGCCCGGACTGTCCAAAATCAAAACCACGCAGATCTCCTGAGGACCAACGGGTGTGACATAGGCTTGCCCCGTCCTTGCCCAATGGATCTCAATGAAATCGTTCCATGGCTTCAATTTAAAATGCTGCCGGAAAGCAAATCGAACCTGCTCGGGCGCACGAGGCTGCATGCCGCTCCAGCTCCGCACTCTCGAGTGGCTTCCATCCGCACCTATGACCCATTGCACGCGGATTTTATTCCCGCCAGCCACCAATACACCATCTCGATCAAGCCCGGTCACTGTGGTATTCCAGAGGAAAGACACTCCGACATCGGCTGCCTGCTCGATCAACTTTTCGTGCAGTCTTTCACGACGGATTCCTCTCCCGGCTTGGTAGGGAAAATTCGCGCTCACCGAGGTCCCGCCGTCCTCGAAGCGAATTCCTCGAAGGGGTCGGCCATCTTCCTCTTGAAACACGACTCCAAGTTTGCTGAGAGCCGCAACAGCATCAGGCAGCAGCCCTTCGCCGCAGGCTTTGGCGATAGGAGGCTGCAAAGCATCCGCGACAAGCACCCGAAATCCACGTGCGCGTGAAGCAATGGCGGCGGCCAACCCTGCAGGGCCTCCTCCGACAACAAAAACGTCTGTGTTCAGCTCCACGCTTCCCCCAAATTAGAATAGCGAATTCCGTCACAATCCAGTTCGCTGTAGTGTTAGATGTTCTGAACTGCGGGAAGATGCCCGGCCGGATGATGGGCCAGGACAGACAAAAATTCTGGTGTCTTCACTCCATAACCTGAACTTATTTGTAGGAGAAATTCTATTAATTTGACTTATTGACTACTTCGCGGTCATCCTGTTATCTTGATGGCGGCAAATTATGGATTCCGCCGCAATCCCGATGGCCCGGCCCGCTTCCGGCTCCAGTTTGCGGAGTACTGTATTTGGCGTCGCCGTGCGGGTGACCCCTGTCGCTGTAGGGGGCGCAGCATACAGATGATGGCGGCGTAACCGTACAGCACCTGAGAGTTTCGGGGCCATCATCAAAGCCAAGATGATGGCCCCAAGTTTTTTGGGCCGCAACTCGCGAGTTATCGATTCAATAGCCCCCGGAGGAGAATGCAACCGTGACCGCATCTTTGCTCAAGCCCAGAAGCAGCGCCCTAACGGACGGCCCACACCGCGCTGGAGCTCGCTCCATGCTGCGCGCATGCGGCCTTCGCGACGACGATTTTCGGAAACCGCTGATTGGTGTGGCGAACACCTGGATTGAAATCGGGCCGTGCAACCTGCATCTCCGAGAACTGGCCACGCATGTCAAGGACGGAATCCGCGCGGCCGGCGGAACGCCCCTCGAATTCAACACTGTCTCGATCTCCGATGGGATCACCATGGGCACGGAAGGCATGCGCGCATCGCTGATCAGCCGCGAAGTCATCACCGACTCCATCGAACTGGTTACCCGTGGCAACATGTTCGACGCGCTTGTCGTACTGGTCGGATGCGACAAGACCATTCCCGCCGGCATCATGGCTCTCGCACGGCTGAATATCCCGGGCCTTGTTCTCTACGGCGGATCGATTGCCCCCGGCAAGTTTGAAGGCCATTCCGTCACCATCCAGGATGTTTACGAAGCCATCGGGAGCCATTCGCACGGTGGAATGTCTGATGCGCGGTTCAAAGCGCTCGAAGACTCGGCGTGCCCAGGAGCTGGCGCGTGCGGCGGGCAGTTCACGGCCAACACCATGGCGCTCGTCTGCGAATTCCTGGGAATCGCTCCCATGGGACTCTCCAGCATTCCGGCGACGGATGCGGGCAAGGCTCACGCAGGCCGCCGCGCAGGCGAACTGGTTCTGGATCTGCTGAAAAAAGATGTGACTCCTTCCAAGATCATCACCAAGACTGCAATCGAAAACGCCATCGCTGGCGTGGCTGCTACGGGCGGCTCAACAAATTCAGTTCTCCATCTGTTGGCAATTGCCAACGAAGCGCGGATTCCGCTCACCATCGATGACTTCGATCGCATCAGCGCGCGTGTACCCATCATCGCCGATCTCAAGCCTGGAGGCCGCTTCGTCGCTACCGATCTCTATGCTGCCGGAGGCACCGCGCTGGTCGCCAAGCGCTTGATCGAAGCGAATCTCCTTCACGGGGAAGCACTCACCGTCACCGGCCGAACGCTTGCGGAAGAAGCGGCGACGGCAAAGGAAACTCCCCATCAGGAAGTGGTTCGAAAAATGAATGCACCCTTGAAGCCCACCGGCGGATTGGTCATCTTGAAGGGCAATCTCGCGCCAGAGGGCTGCGTCATTAAAGTCGCGGGCCACAAAATTCAAGAATTTCGCGGTCCTGCGCGCGTTTTCGACAACGAAGAAGCGGCATTCGCCGCCATCGAAAAGAACCAGATAGCCGCTGGCGATGTCATCGTGATCCGCTACGAAGGCCCGAAGGGCGGGCCCGGAATGCGTGAGATGCTCGCCGTGACTGCCTCGCTGGTTGGCGCCGGCCTCGGCGATTCCGTGGCGCTGCTCACTGACGGTCGCTTTTCAGGAGCAACGCACGGATTGATGGTGGGCCACGTTGCACCCGAGGCCGCGAACGGAGGCCCTATCGCCGCCGTCGCCGATGGCGACATGATTGTTTTTGATATTCCAAAGCGCAAGCTCTCTTTGGAATTGACAGACGCGGAAATTCAGAAGCGCCTGGCAACCTGGAGCGCGCCCCTACCGCGTTATGCGAATGGCGTGATGGCCAAATACGCTTTGCTCGTCTCATCCGCTTCCATCGGCGCGGTCACGGCCGTGCCAGCCTCATTTTCGTCGTCATCCATTCAGTCTCAAGCAGCCGCGCCAGCGGGTGCACGGCCGCAATTGGGAAGGACCCTATGAAACTTACGGGCGCGGAAATTCTCTGTGAATCGCTCACGAAGCTGGGCGTGCGGCACATCTTCGGCTATCCGGGCGGCGCGATTCTTCCCGTTTACGACGCGCTCGGCAAATCCAAACTGCACCACATTCTGGTGCGCCACGAACAGGGCGCCACGCACATGGCCGACGGATATGCGCGCGCCAGTGGCGGCGTCGGTGTCGCGATGGCCACGTCCGGTCCCGGCGCAACCAACATGGTCACCGGCATCGCCACGGCCATGCTCGACTCTTCCCCTATCGTCTGCATCACCGGCCAGGTCAGCAGCAAGCTGCTTGGTTCCGACGCCTTCCAGGAAATCGACATCACCGGCATCACCATGCCGATCACGAAACACAATGTGGTCGTCTCTCGTGCGGATGAAATCGCGCGCACTGTCCGTGAAGCTTTTGTCATCGCAAACACGGGCCGCCCGGGACCTGTTCTCGTCGATATCACGAAAGATGCGCAGCAGGCATCTTGCGAATTCGATTGGGACGCCGCCGAGCCGAAGCTGCCTCCGAAGCGCCTGCGCGATAACCACAACCAGGCCGAATTCGATCGGGCGATCGAGCTGCTGAATTCCGCAAAGCGCCCCGTGATCCTGGCAGGCCGCGGAATCATTCTTTCCGGTGCGATGCGCGCCTTCGAGCAGTTCGTGCGGACTTGCAACATTCCCGTGGCCATGACGCTGCTTGGCATCGGCTGCTTCCCTGCTTCCGATCCAATGAATCTGGGCATGATGGGAATGCACGGCGAAGCCTGGGTAAATCACGCCATTCAGGAATCCGACCTTCTTATCGCCGTGGGCATGCGTTTCGATGACCGTGTCACCGGCGACCTGCGCACATACGCCAAACGCGCGCGCAAGATTCACATCGAAATCGACCGGGCGGAGATCAACAAAAACGTCAAAGTGGACGCCGCTCTCGTGGGCGATGCGCGTGAGACGCTTGAAAAACTGATTCCGCACATTGTGAATCCGGACCGCGGTCCGTGGCTCGCGCACATTAAAGAGCTGCAGGGGGATTCCGCCGTGCGCGACATTCAGAGCCTGCCGGACAACGGACATCTCTACGCCGCCCACGTGATCAACGATTTGTGGAAAGAAACGCACGGCGAAGCCATCGTGGTCACGGACGTCGGTCAGCACCAGATGTGGGAAGCGCAGTATTACCACCACAACCAGCCGCGAACGCTTGTCACTTCGGGGGGCCTGGGCACGATGGGTTTTGCGTTGCCCGCCGCGATCGGGGCAAAATTCGCGAAACCAGAGTCCGAAGTCTGGGTGGTAGTTGGCGATGGCGGCTTTCAGATGACCATGTGCGAGCTCGCCACCATCGTCCAGGAAAAGATTAACCTGAAGATCGCCATTATCAACAACGGCTATCTTGGCATGGTGCGGCAGTGGCAAGAATTTTTCTACGATAAGCGATATGTGGCCACGCCGCTCGTCGCGCCGGATTTTGCGGCCCTTGCAAACGCTTTCGGAATCCGCGGCGAGCGCATTACCTCGCGCGCCGATGTCGTCCCAATGATCCGTTCCGCGCGCGAATCCTCGGAAACGGTTCTTATCGACTTCCGCGTCGAGCAGGAAGACTCCGTTTATCCGATGGTCCCCGCGGGGGCGTCTCTGCATGAAATGATTCGACGGCCCAATAATCCGCTCGTTGAAACGGCATCAGAGCCATGAGCCAGGGGGAGAGTATGCAAACACTCGTCGCATACGTTGAAAACAAGCCGGGCGTGCTCAACCGCGTGGCCTCGCTGGCGCGCCGCTTGGCGATCAACATCGATTCGCTGACCGTTGGTCCCACTGAGAACCCGGAAATCGCCCGCATGACCATCGTCGCGCATACCGACGAAAAAGGAGGGCTCCGTCTGGAGGCCAGCCTCGAGAAACTCGTCGATGTACTTCTGGCGGAAAATATCTCGGAGCGCGCTCTGCTCGAGCGCGACCTGGCGCTCATCAAAGTTCTCGCCGACCAGCAATCCCGTCCGCATCTGATGGAATTGATCAAAGTGTTTCGCGCGCGGGTCGTGGATGTCGCGCCCGAATCGCTGATCATCGAAGTTTCCGGCACTGTCGACAAGATCGACGGATTGCTGGAAGTGCTTCGTCCGTTTGGCGTTCTGGAAATGGCGCGCAGCGGCCGAATCTCCATGACGCGCGGCGGAGATTTGTTGCGCCCGCCGGGCGCACCGTCGCCGTCGGTCGAACCGGCGAACGCAAGCTGACGCGGGAGAAATAATCCTCCCGGGCCGATTTCCCGGGAGTTTCCAAGCTCGATTAATCTGTGCGAATTTGGCTAGAAAACACCAAGTTCCGGCCGCAACCCGGCCACAAGAGGACATCAATGGCAAATCTCTACTACGACGATTCCGCGGATCTCTCGCTCATCCAATCCAAAAAAGTTGCCATCATCGGCTACGGCTCACAGGGGCACGCGCACTCGCTCAATCTCCGCGATAGCGGCGTGAGCGTGCGCGTTGGTCTGCCCGAGGGCAGCGCCTCGCGCGCGAAAGCAGAAAAGGAAGGTTTGACCGTAAACACGCCCGCTCAAGCCGCCGAATGGGCAGACGTCATCATGATTCTCGCGCCTGATACCAAGCAGCCGAAACTCTATCGCGAGTCCATCGAGCCCCATCTCACGAAAGGCAAGACACTGATGTTCGCGCACGGCTTCAACATCCGCTTCGGCGCGATCAAGCCTCCGGCGACGGTCGATGTGTCCATGATCGCGCCTAAAGCTCCGGGCCATCGCGTTCGCGAAGTATTCACCGAAGGCGGCGGGACGCCCGCACTGATTGCGGTGGAGCAAGATGCGAGCGGCAATGCAAAGGCGTTGGCGCTGTCCTACGGCAAGGGACTGGGCTGCACGCGAGCCGGCGTTCTCGAAACGACGTTCACCGAAGAGACGGAAACGGATCTATTCGGAGAGCAAGCCGTACTTTGCGGCGGCGTCAGTGAATTGATCAAAGCCGGATTTGAAACGCTCGTCGGCGCCGGTTACCAGCCTGAAGTTGCCTATTTCGAGTGCATGCACGAACTCAAGCTCATCGTCGATCTCATTTACCGCGGCGGCCTCAGCTATATGCGCTACTCCGTGAGCGATACGGCCGAGCAGGGCGATTACAGCGCGGGCCCGCGTATCATTACGAAGAAAACGCGCGACGAAATGAAGCAAATCCTCGCTGAGATCCGCGACGGAAGCTTTGCGAAAAAGTGGATTGCCGAAAATGAAGCGGGCTGCCCGAACTTTCTCGCCACGCGCAAGCGCGAGCAAAGTCACCCCGTCGAACAACTTGGACCTAAACTTCGCGCCATGATGCCCTTTTTGCAGCCCGTCATCGCGCCGGGCCTGGAAGTGAAGGCCGCTGCCTCGAAGAAATGATGCGGCAGTCCGATTGATCCGCGAAATGAAACGAACAGTGCGTCATGGGATGTGGTTTGCAGGGGTCGCAACTCAAGAGTCACAGAATATTGAACACGTGGGTTGTTGACATGCCTGTCATTTTGGGCAATCCTCTGGCCCGATGAAACGACGACAGGTTGCGCAACAGGCCTCGGCTCCGTCACTTGCGGAGCGAATTGAACTCCTCAGTTCCAAACGCCAGGAGATTGTCCGCCCGATCTTGGAACATCCTCGCGACTACGTCCTTCTCAGTGTACGAGCCATGGCAGAACGCCTTCACACTGATCCTGCCACTGTCGTTCGCATTGTCCGGGGGTTGGGATTTGGCAGTTACCGCGATTTCCAACGCCATCTTCACGACCTCTCCATCGCATTCGCCACCTCCCTCGACACCATGCAGTCCAGCGGCCGTGTTACTAGCATGCCCGCCTATGTTCGCGAGGCGCTTGAGCAGGATCTCAAGAATCTGCACGGGCTGAAAAATAGTCTCGATGCGCCGCGCCTCGTGTCTCTCGCCAAACGCTTTTATGAAGCCCGCCGCATCGTGATCCTTGCCGGCGATCTCGCCGCGATTCTCGCGGATTACCTCGAATACCAGATCACGCTGCTCGGCTTACCGGTTTTCACAGGTACATCGGCGGGGCGCATCGCTCACCTGGTGCGCACCGTCAACAAGCGCGACCTTGTTTTGGGAATCAGCTTTCGACGTGGGCTCCGCCAAACGGTGGAAGGCGTGCATCTGGCGCGCGATCGGAATGCCTACTGCGTGGGCATCACGGACACTTACGTATCTCCGCTCGCCCGTGATTGCGATGAAGTCTTTCTCACTTCCGTCGAGTCCACGTCCTTCGGCGCCTCCTACGCCGCTCCGGTCGCTCTCGTCAACGCTATCCTCGCCGCTTGCGGCCAGTATCGCCGGCCGCAAACAATGGCGCTTCTCAAGGAGATCGTCGAGGAACAACGCAAAGGCTTCCGCTGGTACACGGTGTAGACTTCCATCCCGGGGACCGCACCATGAGGAATTTTCGCCGGTCATGAGCACAGCTGGTTTTCACCCATTGAAACTGTCCGTCGTATTTCTGTTTATCGCGGCGATCGCGGTGTTCATTGCTTGCTCTCCCAGCCGTCTTAACGCGCAGACCTCCTCCTCCCTCGAACCCGGCCCCAAGCCGCATGACATTCCAAAGATGTGGAGACCATGGATCGGAGAATACGGCTGGCCACCTGAAAACGGAGAGTCCGGACCAGTCTTTGTCGTCAGCGAGGACGGTGGCTCGATATCGATCCGGGAGCGGGATAGTCACTCGCCAGACGCCAAATACAAGGACGTCGGACGTTTTTCGGTGAGCGTTTCGCCTGCAGACACCGTGCACACACATCTGGATATCAGCCGTTCAGGCGTTCGGGCGTTCCACATTGGTGATGTCGCGTACCGCAAGATGACGCCGGACGCGAACGCAACTCAACAGGTCCTGATCAAGCCTGTGAAACCGATCACCGAACTACGCGCAGAAGCCCTCGCCGCTTCCCCGCCTCACGAAGACGGCCCCTTCCGCAAGCCGGAGCTGGTTGAACTGACTACACTCAGCCCAGCCATCCATCTCGATATTCGCTACGCTACGACGAACGACTTTCTCGGCACTCCTGTCTACACGCAGGCACGCGCGTTTCTGCAGCGGCCTGCTGCCGAAGCTCTTGTCGGCGCCTTGCACAAACTCGAGCCGCTCGGCTACGGCCTGCTCATTCACGACGCCTACCGCCCCTGGTATGTCACGAAAATCTTCTGGGACGCGACTCCTGCCGAAGGCAAAATCTTCGTCGCCGATCCGTCGCAAGGCTCAAGGCACAATCGCGGTTGCGCGGTCGACCTCACGCTCTACGACCTGGCCACAGGAAAACCCATCGAGATGCCCGGCACCTACGACGAAATGTCCCCACGCTCCTTCCCCGATTATCCTGGCGGCACTTCGCTTCAACGCTGGCATCGCGACCTTCTCCGCCGCGCCATGGAATCCGAGGGGTTCACCGTCTACGAGCACGAGTGGTGGCACTTCGACTACAAGGATTGGCACGAATACCCGATCCTGAACATTAAGTTTGAAGATTTGCATTCCGGTCAGGGACTCGTCAGCGAGCACTAGCGCTTCCGCGTCGCCAGCCGATTTGTGGAGGATTAAACCTTGCGAAGCAGACGCCGCTTCTACGCCAAGTTCATCACGATTTCATTCGTCGCCCTTTGCGCCGCAATTCAATTCCTGGATTGGCCCTCCGCTCTCCGCGCGCAATCGGGCGCCTCCCTCGCCGACCGAATTCAAAAAGTGTTGAGCCGTCCTGAATTCGTCCATGCGAATTTCGGAATCGAATTTTATTCGCTGGATTCCGGCAAAGTTGTTTACTCCCTGAACGCCAACAAGATGTTCGTCCCCGCTTCGACAACAAAAACTCTCACGGAAGGGACGGTCCTGGCTAAGCTTGGCGCCGATTTCCGCTTCCATACCTCCATCTATCGCACGGGCCCAATTGAAAAGAACGGATCCCTTAAGGGCGATCTCATTCTCGTGGCCGCCGGGGACCCCAATCTTTCGAATCGCATCCAACCTGATGGCACTCTCTCTTTTGTTGACGAAGACCACGCCTATGGCGGTCCGGCCGTGGCTGGCGATCCCCTCGCAGTAATCAAAGAGCTTGCCAAGAACGTCTCCGCCAAAGGCATTCGCAAAATCGACGGCCGTGTCCTCGTTGATGCAAGTCTCTTCCCGGATGGCGGCAAGGAAGGTGGCACGGGCGTCGTCATCTCATCCATCGTCGTGAACGACAATGTCATCGATCTCATCGCCACACCGGGCGCGAAAGCCGGCGATCCCGTTTCTCTCAGCGTTTCTCCCAAAACGGCTTACGCCAGTTTCGTCAATCACCTCACCACTTCAGCAACGGGCGCGACGCCGGACATCCAGGATCCGGACACAGTCACGAATATGGATGGCACGGTCACCGTCAACCTTATCGGCTCTCTTCCCGCCGCTTCGCATCCCTTCACGGCGCCCTATGCGGTCCCCTCACCCACGACATTTGCCCAAACCGTCCTGAGCGAATCTCTCATTTCTGCCGGAATGCAGATCAAGTCTCCCAAAAAAGCTTCCACGCCCGACTTCAGAACGCTTTCTCATTTCTACACCCCCGATAACCAGGTCACGGAGCACGTCTCGCTTCCGCTCTCCGAAGAAATCAAAGTCACTCTGAAAGTAAGCCAAAATCTTCACGCCAGCATGGGGCCTTACCTTCTGGGAGCTCTGGTCGCTAAAGATCTTGCCGATCCGGTTCATTCCGGCTTCAAAGTCGAACGCGCATTTCTTCAGGACGCCAAGCTCGATCTTTCCGGCGCATCGCAAGGCGACGGCGAGGGTGGAAACTGGGCCGACCTCTTCAGCCCGGATTTCATCGCCCACTACCTTGCTTACTGGACCACCCGTCCGGACTATCCGGTCTTTTTCAAAGCGCTTCCCATTCTCGGCAAGGACGGCACACTCGCCAAAATCCAGACCAGCAGTCCCGCCGCTGGCCACGTCTTCGCAAAAACTGGCACCTTCGGCTCCGAAGACAAGCTCAATGGCAAAATGATGCTCAACGGCAAAGGGCTCGCCGGCTACGTAATCACGGCGAGTGGTCAGAAGCTCGCGTTTGCGGCCTATGTAAACCACGTGAGTCTCCCCGGTGATCCCGATGCTGCACAGGAAGTGGCTGGGCAAGCCCTCGGCGAAATCGCGGCAGCCGCTTACGATGCTCCGCTCGATGCAACTTCTCCTTCCACCTCGGGCGGCTACGACCTAATCATCCGCAACGGTCACATCCTGGATGGCACAGGCAATCCGTGGTACGCCGCCGACGTCGCCATCGAGGGCAACCGCATAGCCGCGATCGGCAACCTGCGCGATGCGCACGCCAAGCGCGAAATCGATGCCCAGGGTCGAATCGTCGCCCCTGGCTTCATTGACATGCTCGGCCAGTCCGAGTCTTCCCTTCTTCTAGACAACCGTTCCCTCAGCAAACTTTCGCAAGGGATCACCTCCGAGATAACGGGCGAAGGCGGCTCCATCGCTCCGCAGAATGAAAAAACTCTCGCGCCTCTGAAGCCTTTCCTGGATCAATTCAAGTTCACCGTCGACTGGACCACTCTTGACGGCTACTTCCGCCGCCTCGAGAAGCAAGGCACTCCTCTCAATATCGGCACGTACGTTGGCTCCGCACAGGTCCGCGAAGCTGTCATCGGCGATGACGACCGCGCACCGACTCCAGCCGAGCTCTTGCAAATGGAATCTCTCGTCGAACAAGCCATGAAGGACGGCGCTCTCGGCGTTTCCAGCGCGCTGATCTACCCGCCGAACATCTACGCCAAAACCGATGAACTCATCGCCCTCGCGAAAATCGCTTCAGAATACGGCGGCCTCTATGCCACCCACATGCGCAGCGAAGGCGCCTCCGAAATGCCCGCGCTGGCCGAAGCCATCCGCATCGGCCGCGAAGCAAATCTCCCTGTCGAAGTCTTCCATCTAAAGGTCAGTGGCAAGCCGCGCTGGGGTAGCATGAAGAATGTTGTCGCCACGATCCAGGCGGCGCGCGATTCCGGCCTCGATATCGCCGCGGACATGTATCCCTATCCGGCAGGCGCCACGGCTCTCGCTTCCGCGCTTCCGCCCTGGGTTGCCGACGGCGGCGTGCAAAAGCTGCTCGAGCGGCTGAAAGAACCCGCCACCCGCGCCCGCATCAAGAAGGAATTGATCGCCGGCGACCATCCGGAGTGGGAGAACCTTTATTACGATTGCGGCGGCGGTGCCGGCGTACTTCTCGCCTCCGTCCAAAAGCCGGAACTAAAGGAATTTGAGGGCAAGACCGTTGCGGATGTCGCCAAGGCCTGGAAAAAAGCGCCCGAGGACGCGCTGATGGATTTCGTCATCGCCGATTCCGCGCAAACCGGCGCGATCTATTTCATGGCCAGCGAAGAAGACATCAAAACCGGCCTCGAACAGCCGTGGACGAGCATCGGCCTGGATGCCAACGAAATGTCGCTGGATGGCCCCATCTTTGAACCGCACACGCATCCCCGCGCCTTTGGCTCCATGCCGCGCTTTCTTGGCCACTACGTCCGCGATGAACACCTTCTGCCGCTTTCCGCCGCTATCCGAAAAATCACTTCTCTGCCCGCGCAGCGAGAACATCTCCAGAATCGCGGCCTCTTGAAGCCAGGCTACTTCGCCGACATCGCCATCTTCGATCCGGCAACGATTACTGACCGCGCCACGTTTACGAATCCCACGCTTCTCTCCCAGGGCATCGACTACACCATCGTCAACGGTCAAATTGAATACGATCACGGCAAGCTCACCGGCGTCACCGCGGGCCGTGTCCTCCGTGGCCGCGGATGGCGCTCCGAAGGGCAGGGAGACCAGCAAGGCTCGCACTAATGCGAGCCAAAAATTGTGTCTTAGATTGCCAAGCTGAATAGGCTGGAGAATCGATCCAGGGGATTCAGGCGCTCTGTGCCTCTGCGCCGATCATCGGGCAAGAGTCTATTCCGAAGACCCGTTTGCTAACTTAGAGAAGTTTTCCCCAGTTCGGCAAGTCGCCGTTCGAACGTCAATTCCTCCCACCCATGTTTTCCAAGATACCGCAGGACAATCTTGTGTCCCGGAGCGATTTTTGCCCGCGCCTTTGTCAGCGAGTCCGAGAGCTCCACCCACTGCCCGTCCACAAGGTAACTGCCTTCCCAACCTCTCAATTCAAAATGTCCGTCATTCTTCAAGATCAGCGGCGGCGCCGTACAAGGGACTACTTTGCCCTGTACTTTCGCCTGCGCGCACTGGTAGCTGCCCGAAACGTCGACTGTCTGAGCCTTGGACAGAGAAACTGTCGCAGCGCAAAAAAGGAGTAGGGAGACGCAGCGTACGAACGTGGGCATGGCCCGAACGAATCCCATAAGGGAACTCCACATCAGGGGCGCGTCGCTGCGGCCACCACCCCTGTCCCTTGGGACAGGTGCAACTCACAAGCCAAGATGGGCTTCCGTAACTATTTGAATAGCAAGGATTTATTGGCGTTCCGGGACCTGTACTCCGGGACAGAGGGAACTCTACTTCCCGTTTGGCATAGCTCTTTGCATCTCTATTCGAGCCACCTCAGGCGCCCCCGCACCGTTTGTCCCCTATTCAAACGGCAGCTCAGCCGTAGCCTGGCCATCCTTCCGTGGGTCCGAGGCGCCATAGTTCACACCCGTCGCAAAATCCCTAAGCACCGCTTGTCCACCCCCCACGCCGCTCGAGAAAGTCCCCAGCACTTTAATCTGGTGCCCCTTCGCCGTCAGTTCGTTCCTGGCATTCCCGGGAATCCGATTTTCCATTTCCACATCGCAGCCCGCGAAAGTGTACTTCGTGAACCGGGGCGCTTCCATTGCCGCCTGAATGTTCATTTTGAAATCCGCAATGTTTGCGATGAACTGCGCGTGAGCCTGTGCCTGATTCCACCCGCCCATAATCCCAAACGCGATTCGAGTGTCGCCTTTCTGGGCAAATCCCGGAATGATCGTGTGCCGCGGCCGCTTGTGTCCCGCCAGGGCGTTCGGAGACGCGGGATCAAGCGTAAAAAGCGCGCCTCGATTGTGCAGCACAAATCCCGCTCCCGCCGGCACGATTCCCGATCCAAACGCGGAGTAGTTGCTTTGAATCAGCGACACCATGTTTCCGTCGCGGTCCACCACGGTCAAATAGGTCGTATCGCTTGCGCCGGCGATCTCTCCCGCATGGACGTCGCAATTCGCGTGGTCAGGATCGATCAATTTCGCCCGCGCCGAAGCCCAGTTTTTCGAGATCAGCGTCGCGACGGGGATCTGTTGTCCGCGCGGATCTCCCAAGTATTTGGCCATGTCCGCGTAAGCCAGTTTCTTCGCCTCGATCATCGCGTGCAGCGCGTTCGCCGAGCCAAAACCGAAATCCTTCTGTCCAAGTGGAAAACTCTCCATGATGTTCAGCATTTCCAGCGCGGCCATTCCCTGCCCGTTTGGCGGCATTTCATAGACCGTCCAATCCCGATACGTCGTCGAGATTGGTTCGACCCATTCGCTGGAGTATTCCGCCAAATCCTTTTCGGTCATCGTTCCGTTGTGTCTTTTTTCCGCCTCCAGTATCTTCTTCGAAATCTCGCCCTTATAAAACGCGTCCCTGCCATGCTCCGCAATCTGCTCCAACGACGCCGCTAGGTCCGGATTCTTGAACACTTCGCCAACTTTCGGCGGCCTGTCGCCGGGCAAATAGAGGCTCGTCGCCGCGTCGTCCGTGCGCAGCAAGTTCACTTCCTCCGCCCAGTACGCCGCGTCCCACTCCGGCACCGGAAAACCGTCCTGCGCCGTTCGAATCGCCGCCCCCAAATCCTCTTTCAGTTTCTTCCTCCCAAACTTGTCCGCCAGTTTCTGCCATCCATCCACCGCCCCTGGCACCGTTATCGCATTCACGCCACTGTGCGGCATGTCCTTCAGTCCAAGTTTGTGAAGGTATTCGATCGTCAACCCCTTCGGAGCCCATCCGCTTGCATTCAAACCGTAGAGCTTGTTTGCCTTCGCGTCATAGACAATCACGAACAGGTCTCCGCCGATTCCATTCATCATCGGTTCGACCACGCCCATCATCGCGTTCGTCGCAATCGCCGCGTCCACCGCGTTTCCGCCTCGCTCCAGAATCCGCACGCCTGCCTGCGACGCCAGTGGCGACTCGGACGCGACGATCCCGCCCTTCGAAATCACCATCGACCGCGTCTGGCTCCGGTCCTGTCCATCCGCGCCCACGCTCATCAGCAATAAGCCTCCCACGCAAACAACAATTCCAAATCCACTCAGCCGCCTGAAATTTCGCATGATCCCTCTCAACTTCGTTTCCCATAATCCGTGGCATCTTACCGCTCTGGCCGAGGAATGTCCTCCTCTCTTCTTGCCGCTCTGTTCGATCCCTTGCAGGCTGGGTTGCAGTGTGCCCTGCCATCTCTATTAAAGTAAACTCTTGTCATATCTCAAATTTGTTGCCGCAGTACCCTTCTCCGGACAATAATTCTCCATCATCTCGGCTCTGGCTGATGTCTGGAACACTCGGTTTAAAAAAATCTCTCCCACGAAGAGTGAGGAGGCTCAGCTCCGCCATGAAACACACTGTGCTCCTTCTTTTTCTTCTTGTTGTGTCAGCTTCGCTCTTCGCTCAAGATCTGACCCCCGACACGCAGACCGGCAACTTCCTCTACAAATTTCCGACCGGATGGAATCCTGTCGAAAAAGGCGACACGACTATCATCAACGCTCCCGCCGCACCTCCACACACGGCCACTTTCATTGCTCTCGCGGCCAATGATCTCGAGGGCGACCTGCAAAATTCCTTTAACGTTCTCCTTGGAGGCCTTGGAGGCTCCTATCGGATTCAGCAAGGCGGCCAGCCCTCTCACCTCCGCTTCAAAAATCGCTACAACGCTATCCAGACCACGCTTGTCGCCGTTGACAAGAATGGCGTTGGCTGGAACATGTACATCCTGGCCGTCCAATACCGCAAACGCCTCGAGAGTGTCGTTTTCATGAGCAACCTTCCGCCCGGTTCTTACCTGACCGCAACCTTCAACGTATTCCAAAACACATTTCTCGCCAGTCTCACTTTCGGCGATGCCCTACCTGGTGCCCAGGCTCCGCCTCCTGCTTCCCCGGACGACGCCTCCCCGGGTTCGCAGTCCGCACCGGCTCTCTCGGAGGAACCTCCGCGCAAACTTCCGCCAGGCATGCTCGAGGGCATCTACATGGGTTACGAGATATACGGTGGTCACGCAGGTCTCAAGCGCCTCCATTTCAACCCGGACGGCTGGGTTGTAAAGGACATTCTTGAGGAAGGCATGATCGGCTTTGATTTCACCGCTTATCGCAAGAAACCCGACACCAACAGGAGTTGGGTCGGCCGTTATCGTCTCGACGGCGATCAAATCACCATCCTCTGGCAGGACTATAACGACGACCGCCAGGTTATCAGCCGCAATGAGACTTCCCCGAAACCGGGCATCGACGTGTACGTTCCCATGTGCCGCTGCACTGGCTTAAAATTCTCGGGAAGATATAATTTCGGACTCACCGGCTCGGGCCAGTATATTCAGTTCATGCCCGACGGAACTTTCCTCGACCGCGGCGTCCTCGACCAGATGCTCGTTCCCAACCCTTACTTTGAGCATCCTCGGACACAGCGCGGCACATACACCATCCAAAGTCAGACTGTCATCTTCACCTTTGCCGACGGCCGCCGCGGCATGCGCACCTTCTACGCTCCCAAAGCTCAGGAACACGCCAAACTCTTCGACTTCATCGGCCTCGGCTGGCAAGTCCTCTACGAATCCCACTACCAAAACGAACCTTAGCGCGCTCTTCGTCCAGGTCGCGAAACACCATATTCAATGCTGGTCTTCAATATGGTATAATTTGAAATTATGGCCTCTGCACGCAAGATTACTGTGGAAATCCCACACCAGCTTCTCGAACGGGCTCAGCGAGCCAGCGGCACCGGCATTACACATACTGTTCGTACGGGGCTTGAGCTTCTCGCCGCATCGGACACTTATGCTCGCCTACGTCGATTCCGCGGCAAAGTTCGATTCTCGCGTACCCTGGCGGAACTAAAAGACGACCGATGATCGCCGCGGACACGAGCACTTGGGTGGCGTTTCTGGATGGCCCCGCTGGCGACGATACCCTGCTGCTGGACAAAGCGCTGCAGGACCGTCAGTTGGTGATGGTGCCCGTTGTGCTCACGGAACTCTTGAGCGATCCAAAACTTCCTCCCGCCCTGCGCGTCAGCCTCGCGAATGTACCATTGCTCCAAATCGAATCTGGTTTTTGGCAACGGGCCGGCGCGTTACGCGCAAAAGTTCTCGCGAAGGGCCGCAGAGCTCGCCTCGCGGATTCCCTGATCGCACAAAACTGTGTGGACGCCGGAGTTTCCCTCATCACTCGCGACCGCGACTTTCGCGCCTTCGCCCAAGTCGCTGGCCTTCACCTCATCTTCGCGACTTGATCTCCATAACGCCTCAGATTTCGGAGAAATCGACCGCTTGGTGGTAGCATGTGAACTGCTCATCGCCCAGCGGTTGCGCGAAAAGCTAGTATCGCAAACCTCATCCTTGCGTTCGTCACTCCATCGAGCATGAATACTTCGCAGAGCGAACCTCGACAAAAGAACTGATTTCAAATGACTTACACAACGCTATTTGACAAGTATCTTCTTGTAGCGTATAAGCTACAGGAGGATAACTGAGAGGGCTAGCTAGGCTTACCGGTCGCTCTGGCGATGGGGCTTTGCTGGGTTCTGCAGCCTCTCCTATCGCGCACACTCCACTCTTCATTTTTTATAGCAATGTATTAGCTCATGAGTACATAATGGATCGAACTTGCAGACCATTTACAACCCAAGGAGTTAGGTGGTAGGCTTTCGTAGTAGCTCATAAGCTACAAAGCCTATGATTCACCCAAAGGCAACGTGGAAGCACGTGAGCGAAGCGTTCAATACTATCAACTGCGTTCTGGTGCTTGCCCGTTTCGGGAGTGGCGTGATGCAATTGCAGACCGCGACCTAAAGGCAATCATTGACGCTCGGATTGCTAGGCTCCGTGCAGGAAATTTCGGTGACAGCAAATCAGTAGGTGAAGGAGTGTCGGAGGCCCGAATCGACGTCGGTCCCGGATACAGAGTTTATTACGGTGTGGACGGAGATATCGTAATTCTACTTGGGGCGGGAGACAAGTCCACCCAAGATTGGGACATTCAAGTGGCCCAGGGCTCTTGGAAAGACTACAAGGAGCGTACGAAACAACATGCAAAGAAACCTAGATTACAAGGCGGATCTTCTAGCAGACCTAAGAAATGATCTAGGATACGCCGCCAAGTATCTTTCCGCCGCTATTGCTGATTCCCAAGAGGCGTTCCTAATTGCCCTGAGAGATGTTGCAGAGGCCCAGAAGGGAATTCCTAAAGTTGCGGCTGAGGCCGGAGTTAATAGAGAGAACCTCTATAGAACGCTTTCTGAAGGGGGAAATCCTCGCCTGACCACTCTTATACCCGTATTGAGCACGTTGGGCCTAAGAATCACGCTCGAGGCGGAGCGAACCGCGCGTGCCCCCGCGAGGCTCGAAGACAACTCCAGCTTCACCATTCGAATTGCCAATATCACCGGCAATGTGTTGGAGTCGGTCAGCAGGACAACTTTAAGTCGTGTTACTACGAGCTTTGCCGGAACTTTTCAGGACCGTGCGCACGATCCTGATTTCCCGGTCTTTGAAGCTCGCGATGTGCCTGTTCATCTGTTGACTGAAGAAGAGACTTCCAAGGGAACATTTCGAATTCAATAGACAACAATCGGAGAACAATGGAAATGTCCAACGATGCACCAAAACCCGCTCAACTCACGCCGGACACGGCGATCAGGAGGATTGAGAGAGCATTTGATCCCAATCGCCTTGTAGTTTACTCAAACAACGTCCTTATTGTAGGCACACAGTGGGATATTCAGATGTATTTCTCTCTGGTCCATGAGACTGAACCGGGAAAGTTCTTGGGGGTTGAAAAAGCCCTAGTGATAATGACACCCGAGCACGCACTTAAGCTCATGGATGCGCTCAAGAAAACACTGGACGGCTACGAATCTAATCAGGGACCAATCAGAAATATTAAGATCAGTGACCACCCCAAGGAGTAGGAACTCCCAGGGATCTTATGGCTCTCTACAAATACGGCAACTTACTTCAGTATTCAGATCATCAGGCGTTCGACCAAATCCATACAGCCGGTTCGCTTACCCCATATTCCGGCATCTATCGATGCGAAGGGTGCGGCCACGAAGTATCATCTACGGCGGGACACCACTTGCCCCCACAAAACCACCACCAACATACCTACGCTCAAGGCTACGTTCGTTGGCGTCTGGTTGTTACACATAGATAGTACAGTTGACTGTCAACTCACACTCTCTATCAGCTTTTCCACACATTTCCACCGTCTCACAAATCCGTCTCAATCCTCGCTTGCCCTGAGGAACGAACGGCCAACTCCCTCAAACTTCTCAACTTCTGCCATTCCCATTCGAATCCGCCCTCTCCTCGTTCGAATTAGCATTAAGTAAACAAGAAAATGTATTGACAAATCGCCAACACCGTGCTATCATGTTTCGTGTTTCGCTCAAATCCCGCGCTGCAACGTTCTTCAGAATCTTTTCGTTCGCTGCCTGTCCGATGCGAACGGCTCCTTCCCGGTGGCGGAGTGAGCCTCCCTCCGACGAACTCTCCGACTCCTTCCACTTTCGACTCTCAGCAGTCCCCTGTCCTTCTTTCCGAGAGAGTCCGCATCAGTATCATTCCGCTCCAATTAGCCATCCTTATGTTTTCATACTCTTACGCACTCTTTTGCACTGCGCGACATGCTAACACTATTATTCTTAGTCACTTACGCACTCTTTACGCAAATCACCGGGGGTGGGGTATCCCCATTCCGCCCATTGTTTGCCCCGGACTTGGCGGGCTCGCTCGACTCCCGCTGCTTACGACTCACTACCCACTACTCACCCCTCCTAGTACACTGGTCCCTGCTCCGCCATTGGCCTCATCCTATCGCGGAGTTATCGCCAATGACTGAAGAACACAAGTCATCCCGCTCAACGGAGACAAGCACCGCCGCGCAGCAACAGGATGCGAAGCACGAAACACGATTGGATAACCAGATCGATGCTTTACTCGCTGGGCGGCATGCTGACCCTTTTTCCGTTCTTGGTCCTCACCCCATCTGGTCTCCGCTTGGCCATGGCTGGGCCATTCGCTTCTTTCGGCCCGACGCTACGGAGGCCAGTGTATTGCTGGAGGGCGCGGGCGAGCCGATTCCGGCGCGAAGGCTGCGTCCCGAAGGATTTTTTGAGGCCACACTTCCGGATTCTCATCAAGGTGCGCCGTCCCCAAGCTCTTACCGCATTCGATTTCCCTCCAGCGAAGGAGAATACGTCGAAGCATTTGATACTTACGCCTTTCCCTACCTTTTAAGCGAATTCGATCTTCACCTGATGGGCGAGGGCCGCCATTACGACACTTACGAAAAGCTCGGCGCCCATTTGCGAACGCTCGAAGGAGTCCGCGGTGTGCATTTCGCAGTTTGGGCGCCCAGCGCGCAACGCGTGAGCGTCGTTGGCGACTTCAATCGCTGGGATGGACGCGTCAATCCCATGCGAGCGCGCGGCTCTTCGGGAATCTGGGAGCTTTTCGTGCCGGAGCTTCCCGAAGGCTCAATCTACAAATACGAAATCATCGGACCGGACGGCGTCATGCTTCCGCTCAAGGCGGATCCCTACGCATTCCGCGCCGAGCTTCGTCCCAACACGGGCTCAGTGGTTGCCAACCTCGATGCGCATGTGTGGACGGACGCGGCCTGGCTGAGTGAACGCTCCAGGAAAAACTGGCTGGAAGCTCCGATCTCTGTTTACGAAGTCCATCTCGCCTCCTGGCGCCGCGTCCCGGAAGAAAACAATCGATGGCTCACCTATCGCGAACTCGGCGATCAGCTCATCCCCTACGTGAAGGACCTCGGCTACACCCACATCGAGCTGCTCCCCATCATGGAGCATCCCTTTGACGGTTCCTGGGGATATCAGACGATTGGCTATTTCGCCGCCACCAGCCGCTACGGCTCTCCCGCCGAATTCATGGAATTCGTCAACCGATGCCACCAGGCGGGCATTGGCGTTTTTCTGGACTGGACGCCCGCACATTTTCCGCGCGACACCTACGGACTCGCCCAGTTCGATGGCACCCATCTCTACGAGCATGCCGACCCACGTCAGGGCACACATCCCGACTGGGGCACGCTGGTCTACAATTACGGCCGCAACGAAGTCCAGAACTATCTTATTTCCAACGCCTTATTCTGGCTGGACAAGTACCACATCGATGGCCTTCGTGTGGACGCCGTCGCCTCCATGCTCTATCTCGATTATTCCCGCAAGCAAGGCGAGTGGATTCCCAACGAGTTTGGGGGCCGGGAGAATCTGCATGCCATCGCATTCCTGAAACGAATGAATGAGGTAGCGCACGAACGCTTTCCCGGCATTCTTACAATCGCCGAAGAGTCCACTTCCTGGCCGAGCGTCTCGCGGCCCACCTATCTTGGCGGATTGGGCTTCAGTCTCAAGTGGAACATGGGCTGGATGAACGACACGCTGAACTATTTTTCGAAAAACCCCATTCATCGCAAGTACGAACACAACAAGATGACCTTCTCGATGCTTTACGCATTCACCGAGAATTTCATGCTTCCCTTCTCTCACGACGAAGTCGTCCACGGGAAAAACTCGCTCTTGCACAAAATGCCGGGCGACCTGTGGCAACAGTTCGCAAATCTGCGGCTCCTGCTTGCGTATCAATGCGCCCACCCTGGAAAAAAACTTCTGTTCATGGGCCAGGAATTGGCGCAGCGCAGTGAGTGGAGCGAAGCGCGCAGCCTCGACTGGCACCTTCTGCAGCATGATTCGCATCGTGGCGTGCACAGCCTCGTCCGCGATTTGAACAAACTGCTCGCAGCGCAGCCCGCTCTGCATCAAGTCGATTTCAATTGGCAGGGTTTCGAGTGGATTGACGCCAACGACGCCGATAATAGCGTCTTCGCTTTTGGCCGCAACGGAAAGAAGCCGGAGGATTTGCTGATCGTGATTCTAAATGCAACGCCCGTGGTTCGCGAAGGCTACCGCGTCGGCGTGCCCCAGCCTGGATTTTATGAGGAGGTTCTTAACACGGACGCTTCCGGCTATGGCGGGTCGAATGTCGGCAATCTCGGCGGTCAGACTGCTTCCGATCAGCCCGCGCAAGGCCGCGCGCAATCTCTCTGTCTTACGCTGCCGCCGCTCGCCGCCATTTTCCTCAAATGGCAACCGAGCTGACGATCACGTGTAGGGATTTCCGAGTCTTGGCGAAGTCTTTGGAGCGCTCAAGCGAATTTGACGCGCGCGTTCTTCAAATTCTTTCGCTTTCGCCGGCCTTCCCGTTTCGCTCAGCAACTTGGCGTAACTCTCGAGCACGGTTGCGACATCCGGATGATCCTTGCCAAGGATCTTTTCCCGAATCGCCAGAGCGCGTTGATAGAGAGGCTCCGCTTCGGTATATCGTCCTTCGACACAATACAAGTTCGCAAGATCGTGCAGGGAAAGCGCTACCGCGCGATGTTCCGGGCCAAGCAATGCTTCGCGCATGGCGAGCGCGCGCTGATAAAAGGTCATCGCTTGCGCGTAATCCTTGCGCGCAAAATTCAGCTCGCCGAGATTGCTCAGGCTGGAAGCCACGACGGGGTGCTGCGCGCCAAAAACTTTTTCACGAATCGCCAGTGCGCGTTGCTGCAAATCGATGGCCTCGCCGAACTTTTTCCGGGCTTGTTTGAGCTGTGCAAGGTTGACGAGGCTCGATGCAACATCTGGATGCTCCGGCCCAAAGGCCGCTGTGCGAATCTGAAGCGTTCGCTTGTAGAGTTTTTCCGCCGCGGAGTAGCGCCCTTGCCGGGCATCCAACTCCGCCAGATTGTTCAAAGGCGTCGCTAAATCCGGATGATCGGGCCCCAGCGCTTTTTCGCGGAGGTCCAGCACGCGGCGGAAATGAATCTCGGCATCCACATAATTGCCCTGAGCTTCGCGCAGTAGGCCGAGATTGTTGATTGCGGTTGTGACGCGCGTATCGCCGGAAGGATAGGCTTTCTCGCGAATCGCAAGGGAGCGTTTATAGAGCGGCTCGGCCTCGGCGTATTTCCCTTCGTTCCTGTAAAGTTCGGCCAGATCATTCAGCGTGACAGCCAATTCCGGGGACGCGGGTCCCTGCTTGTGTTCCTGGAGAGAGACAGCGCGCGCGTAGAGTTCCTCAGCTTCGCGGTAGCGGTTCATGGCGCGATAAAGCTCGGCAAGATTATTGAGTGAAGTTGCGACGTCCACGCTGGCGGCACCCGAAGATGATTCCGCGATTTCAAGGGAGCGCTTGAGCAAGGTCTCGGCCTCGGGAAATCTGCCTTCCATTCTGTAAAGTTCGCCGAGCTTGCCTACGCTGGCGGCGATGCGGGGATCGTTTGGAGAATTGGCCGCTTCGCGAATCTGAAGAGCGCGCTTATAAAGGGGCTCCGCCTCGGAATATCGGCCGGTCTGGCGGTAAAGATCGCCCAGGTTACCTAGGGCAGAGGCAAGGGAAGGTTCTTGTGATGTTCCGGCATGGCCCCAAGTTTCGATGGCCCGCTTATAGAGCGGTTCGGCGTCAGCGTACCGCCCGCGCTGTACGTAGAGTTCAGCAAGGTTGTTCAAGCTGGCGGCTAGGCGGGGATCCCCGGGACTAAACTGTTCTGCTATGTGTAAGGCACTAACAAGTAACGCTTCTGCTTCGGGAAACTTCCGTTCCTGAAAGGCCTTGCCTGCGGCAGCCATGTCGGTTTCCCAGGAATCCTGCTGAGCCCATAGAGGTAGACACTGGAAGACGAGAACGCCAAAAATTGTGAAGACCGCACCGCGACTGAATCGCCAAAGTGCGATGACCAGAGGACACCACCTAGGGGCGCGCAGACTTAGGGACCGCCATCCCAGGGATTGCAACGCGCGATTTGAGCTGAAGTGGCGGCAATGTACCACACCGAGAGGCAGGCGGCTATCTCCAAAACGAGAGGGTTCGAAGGGCCGGCTTCGGCAGGCGTACTTGAAGTGGGTCGAGTCGAAGCCAAGAAACAGGAAACTTTTCTCAAGATCCCTTCGTATCTCTACCTAAATGCCCAAAGGAGGCATTCCGCTATGACGAACCGCACCCGGCGTTTCATTCCCGTGATTGCGTTTTTGGCTGCCGCTTCCCTTTTCGCCCCTCTGGGCACTCCGGCGCAAACAAGTGCAAACCAATCAAGCACATCCGCGCAGGCAGAGCGGTGGCTGCACGTGCGCGTGATTAGCACGAACGCGAAGGGAGAGACCGTTCGCGTCAATGTTCCTCTTGAATTGGCGGAGAAAGTCTTGCCCGCCATCGACCATGACCGGCTGCACAACGGCAAAGTGAGAATCGGCTGCATGGATTGCGATGGCGTGGACGTGCGAACACTCTTTGAAGCGGTTCGAACATCGAAGGACGGCGAGTTCGTAACCGTGCAAAGCAAAGATGCGGACATCAGCGTGGCGAAGAAGGAAGGCCAATTCCTGGTCCATGTTCACGACAAAAACAAGCCGAAGTATTCCCAGGTAGAAGTCAAAGTTCCCATGAAGGTGGTCCAGGCACTGCTCTCCGCTGGGAAAGATGAGTTGGATATCGTGGCCGGACTGCATGCTCTTGCGTCTCAGGGAGACCAGGAACTCGTCTCGGTGAAGGATGATGACAGCACGATTCGCGTCTGGTTGGATTCGAAAAACGTAACGGACTAGAGATTCGAATTTGTAATTCGGGGCTCCCAAAAAGTCCGGCGCAAGAGCGCGGGACGCGAAAGGATGAGTGAAATGGTTCTGCTGGGAAAACTCGCTCTGGGATTTGGGGCCACTGTCGTACTGGCGGGTGCTTACACATTTCGCGAAGGACTACTGAGGGTAGATGTCGATGAAAGCCGCGGAAATGGATCGCATGTGCACGTCTGGTTGCCCGCGGCGGCAGTCCCAATGGCCATGCACTTCGTTCCCCGGCACCAGCTGGAACGCGCGGGGCAGCATGCGGGACAAATGATGCCACTGGTACATGCCGTTGCGAAAGAACTGCAAAGGTATCCCGAGGCGGAACTTGTTGAGGTACGCGACGGAGAGAATTACGTACGAATCCGCACCCACAATGGCACGTTCTTGGTTGATGTAGACGAGCCTGGCGAAACGGTTCATGTGGCCTGCCCGTTAGCTACAATTGACGATGTGTCGCGTGAACTTGCGGCCTTCGCGCCCGGCGCTTGAAGAGAAGCGGGAACGGGCGAACACCGATCGAAGCCATCGCCCGCGCGTTTTGTTCTCAATTCCCCGCAGTTTCTCTCGCTTGATTTCTCTCAGACTATTGATTCTGCTGCTTCTCTTTCATCATCTGTTCCATCATTAATTGGCGGAAGGCCTGCGGATCGAACGGGGAAACCGGCCCAGTGATGTGGTCCTTGGCACCGGTGATCACCTTCACCAGGACGTTAGTTGAGTTACCGTCGATTTCCTTTACCATGCCGAACGGCGAGACCTTGTCACTGGACCAAATCTCTCCTTTGCCGTCATTCTTTTTCCAGTGCTGACACGAGAAAGTTCCGGCAGGCACGGTAATGGTTTCAGAGCCGACCTGGCTCCACTTATTCATCTGCTCTTCCATGTCTTTATTCGCACGTGAGGACGGGTTCGCGCGCATCTCCATAGCCGGGTGGCCGGGAAGTTGCATGATGGTGCGGTGAATCTTGAAATCATCCCCTGAGACCAAGACTTTGTTGTAGATCTTGCCATCGAAGCCCTTCATCTCGTGGCCGATTTCCAGCCAATAGGCTTCCTTGCCGTCCGCCAACTCCCTGCCGACCACGAAAATCTCCATGCCCTCTTTCGAGGCGCTCGTTTCACCCGCGCGCGTGGACTCATAAATGGCGCCATTTCCGATTACGGGTTTGAAGAGACTTGCAATTGCCGGCCTCTTGAAAAAATCCATGCCCATCTGAGCACGAGCGGCGGTAACAATGGCGGTACAAAGACCTGCGGCCACAAGCAGTAGATAGAATCGCTTCATTTTTGCAGCTCCTTATGCTGGTTTTCGCCGCCCGGCCGGCGAATCGCTCTAGAGTGGAACAACCTGAGAGCGGCCCAAAGGTATCAGTTTGGCCGAAACGTGACAATGCAGAGGCGATCGGATGTGGCCAAACAGGACACGGATTAGGGCGCCCTTAGGATTGTGAATGAGGTGAGGAGAATTATTCGTACGCAAGCGCAACCACAGGATCGGTGCTAGCCGCGCGCAGCGCCGGATACACTGCGCCGATGGCGGCCCCCGCAACGGCGAGCAGGGCGGACGAAATTACCCACTGCGGGGTAATCAGAATCATGAGGCCCGGGTTAGTCTCTTTCATGATGGCCTGGAAGATGAACGTGAGCACAATTCCGAGAATGCACCCCAAAATCGTAAGGATAAGAGTTTCCCCGAGGAGCAGGCGCAAGATCCCCAGGCGCGATAGACCCAAGGCTTTGAGGATGCCGATCTCTCTGGTGCGCTCCATGACCATGGTGTGCATATTGAGGAGCACGACGAGGAAGCTGATGACGATTCCCAGGCCAACCATAGTGCGCGTAAAGGGTCTCAATTGAGGGAGATTGGAGGAACTCATGAGGGTGACGTATTCGGACATAGAGCGCACGCGATCAAGGGGAGTGAGCTTTATGATTTGTCCTCGAGTGCCTTCGGTGTCGCCTTTGCTTCGCACGTAGAACATGGAGACACGCTTCTCGGCGCCGGCGATATCCTGAGCGGTCTTAAGCGGGATAAAAAAGCGGGCTCCCTTCCCATGCGCGACGATGCCGCAGATTGTAAATGCATGATTCAAAAGCGTGATCTGGTCGCCGACCTTCAAGTGCTTGGTTTGAGCGATGATGTCATCGGCGATAGCTTCGTCAGAGGATTCGAAAGGACGTCCAGAACGGAAGAGGAAACCGCGACTGAGGGCATTGAAGCGCTTGAAATCGATGCCGTAAACGATGATCAAATTCTTTGGTTCCGTGAGGATAAGGGTCGGAGCGACTTCATCGACGCCCGGAAGCGCGGCAATCTTCTCACCGAGGGATTCCTGCATGACGGCGCTGGAAAAAGCAAAGAAGATGGAAGAGTTGGGCGGCTGAACGAGCAGATCAGCGCCGACACCTTCGACGCGTTTTCCCCATTCGGAAATCACTCCGGAGGTGAGACCCACAATAAGAAGTACCAAAATGACCTGGATGGCGATGGCAATCACACTGAGGAAGCTGCGCAATGGGCGAGCCCTAATATTGCCCCACAACATCTGCAGGAGAGAAAATGTGCCGTCAAAAGTTTCATTCATCCGGAGATCCGATGAGCCACTCTACCATTCCAGGATGGATGGAGCAAAATTCGGAAAGAGCGAGCAGGCAAGAATCGTGCCGAACCTCGAAGAAAATATTTCTCTCCGATTAAGATTTCAACACAAATGTTGATAAGTGTGTGGAAAATCGGCTCGCGAATCCGCGTAACTGCACTCTCTTCAACGGACTTCTCCTGATTGCACAATTCCAGTGCAGATCACTTTTTCGTTTCCGGGAATATTCCATCGAACGAAGTTTTTTTGCGGCGCATATCTTTCAGAATGAAAGGAATCGAAGCGCAGAGCAAAAAATTCACACTAAAGTGGATCACTTATGAGGAGCTGGGCATTTTTCAAATTGAATCAGTACCACTTGGGAGGTTTCTCGAGGTGAATCTTGATGACCTGATGAGGATCCGTGATGTCGTACCAGCGACCGTAGGTTTTCCAACCATCGGCAATGACCTGAACGAGAGCGCGCCCGAGAGGCGCATCCGGAACATGGGCGAGGCCTTCGCGATTGGTTTTGACGTTCAACTCAACCTTCTTATCCTTTCTGAGGGTGCGCTGCTCGATGTACTTCACATAGACGCTGGCATTCTCAACGGGTGCAGGTGTTTCGCCGCCACTCACCTCGATCGTCAGCCTCGCGGGTTCGGCAGCTTGGGCCGGCGGCTTCGCAGCCGGCGGATCCTGCGCCGCAAGAGCAAATGCCGCGACAAAGGAGAAAGCAAAGAAAAGAGTTCCCGTTCGAAACCGAAGATATTTCATGTTTCTGTGGACTCCATCCTCAACGACAAGAGGGGAAACAGTCAAGTTACTCCGCCCTGGTGTGAGATGCAAATGAGCATCGGGGTGCTGCTCGGGGTGGGAGGACGGACGGGACAATGCGATGTGATCCAGGCAACAGTTGGTCGCGGCGCATTTGACTCACTGGATTGGCTCCTGTAACTTCTGAAGAAACTGCCCGGCAAGGAATTGAAGGCCGCAAGAGCAGCGATGAGCCAATAATCCCGAAACTTCCACAATCCAGGGGAAGATCAGCAGAAGTTCCGCAGAAGCGAAAACTGGCCGCGCAGGGACAAAAGCGCCAGGCAAGAGGAGACCACCATGGGATTTGCCACGAACGCCATTCACGTTGGGCAGGAGCCTGATCCCGCCACGGGTGCGGTCGTCGCGCCGATCTATCAGACTTCGACTTACGTCTACGAGGAACTGGGCAAACACAAGGGGTACGACTACGCGCGGTCAAACCACCCGAACCGAAAGGCACTGGAACGCACGGTAGCCAAGCTGGAAGGCGGCCACAGCGCGTATGTGTTTACTTCGGGGATGGCCGCGATTGACGCAGTATTTCGTTTGTTCCGGCCGGGCGATCACATTGTCCTGTCGGAAGCGGTATACGGGGGAGTGTACCGGCTGTCGACACAATTGCTGGTGCATTTTGGATTGGAATTCAGCTTTGTCGATACGTCCATTCCAGCATGCGTGCTTTCGGCAATGCGGCCAAACACGAAGCTAATTTACATTGAGACGCCCACGAATCCGACGATGCGAGTGACGGACATCGGCGCAATCGCCAAGCTGGCGAGCGAACGGAACGTCACTTTAGCGGTGGATAACACGTTCCTCAGCCCGTATTTGCAGCGGCCAATCGAACTTGGCGCGCAAATCGTGGTGCACTCGATGACAAAGTATTTGAACGGGCACAGCGACTCGACCGGTGGGGCGGTGGTGCTGACGCGGCCAGAAGACGCGGAAAAGATTTATTTCATCCAGCGCTCGGCGGGAGCGGGACTAGCGCCGA
This sequence comes from Candidatus Acidiferrum sp., assembly GCA_035310525.1. Taxonomy (GTDB): domain Bacteria; phylum Acidobacteriota; class Terriglobia; order Acidiferrales; family UBA7541; genus Acidiferrum. Next base: position 348,532 of record DATGED010000018.1, read on the forward strand.
TGGACTGCTTTTTGATCTCGCGGGGCATCAAGACCTTGGCGATCCGAATGTTGCAGCACAACGCCAACGGCATCACCGTGGCGCGGCACCTGGACGCGCATCCCAAGGTTCGCAAAACGCACTATCCCGGACTGCCGACGCATCCGCAGCATGAAATTGCGAGGCGCCAGCAAAAAGGGCCGGGAGCGATGCTGTCGATTGACCTGGGATCGCTCGAGGCGGCGCGACGATTTTTGAACCAATTGAAGCTGTGCTCGCTGGCGGAAAGTTTGGGCGGAGTGGAAACGCTGGTTTCCTTGCCGGCGCAGATGACGCACGCCTCGATGCCTGCGGAAGTGCGGGAGCGGATTGGAATTACCGACGGATTGGTGAGGCTCTCCGTGGGGATTGAGGATGTGGAAGATATCATGGCGGATCTGGACCAGGCGTTGCTGTACGTCTGAGGCCGGGGGTTGGTGAGTGTTTTGACGTGACTGGAGACTGGTGACTGGTGACTGGCGAAACCACTCGATGGCGCTGAGTCTTTGGCGGTTCTAGAGTTACTCGATTGCGCCGGCTTGAGCTTGGCGTGACCGCGCATGGCAAACTGGGGAGAATTCCTCGACGCTTGCCGGATTAAACGTTTTGTTCGAGCCAGGCGAGATAGGACTCGGAACCGGCGACGATGGGCAGGGCGATGAACTCGGGTGTGTCGTAGCTATGAAGGCGTTTTACCTCCCTCTCAAGCGCTCTTAGTTTTCCTGCGGTGGTTTTGACCAGCAGAAGCAGTTCACGGGCTTTTTCGACTTTTCCCTTCCAACGATAGTGGGATTCGATGGGGATGCGGAGGATGTTGACGCAGGCGGCGAGGCGTTTCTCGACGACGGAACGGGCGATGAGCTTGGCCTGAATATGATTCGCGCAGGTGACGAGCACCAGACGATAATGTGCGTTGGATTTCATGTGATGAGCTCCAGGAGATTCCGTAGTGGGCTTCCGTCTTCCAGAAACTGAGAATAGAATACGACGCCATGAGCGCTTCCCCAATGTTGAATGATTCTCCGATCAAGTTCGGGACCTCCGGGTGGCGGGGGCTGATTGCGGAGGATTTTACGTTTGCGAACGTGCGCCTGGCGGTCAAGGCGATCGCGGAACACGTGAAAAGCAAGGCCAGCAATCCCACGATTCTGGTTGGATACGACACGCGATTCTATTCGGAAGAGTTCTCGCAACTGGCGGTTGCCATATTGCAGGAGCACGGGATTCGAACGCTGCTCTGCGAGACATTTACGCCGACGCCGGCGATTGCGTATGAGATTCAGCGATCCAAACTCGATGGAGCGATCAATTTTACGGCGAGCCATAATCCGGCGCAGTATCACGGGCTGAAATTCTCCTCGGCGGATGCCGGACCAGCGCTTCCCGAAGTAACGAAGGATATAGAAGCACGCGTGGCAAGGCTGATTGCGAAACAAGGAGGGTACCCTGCTTTGCCGGCGGTGCCTTCCAGCGGGGTGAAAACGGAGAAAGTGAATCTTCGCGACGATTATTTGAGAAGGCTGGAAGAACTGGTGCGATTCGAAACGTTGAGAAAGGGAAAAGCAGTATTTGTGACGGATGCGCTGCACGGGTGCGGAGCAGGATACCTGGATGGCGCGTTGAGAAAGCATGGGGTTGCCGTTGAAGCGACGCGCACGAACCGCGATTGCCTGTTCGACGGCACAGGCCCGGACGTCAGCGAAGAAAACCTCGCGCCTTTGCGGAAAGCAGTTGCGGATGCAGGCGCAGCAGCGGGACTGGCAACGGATGGAGACGCCGACCGTTTTGGGGTGATCGACCGGGATGGGACGTGGATTCAACCGAATCATATTTTGGCGCTGGTCTACGACTATCTCGTCGAGACGCGCGGTTGGAAACTGCCCGCAGCGCGCAGCGTGGCGACCTCGCAGCTGATTGATGCCGCGGCGAAGGCGCATGGGCAGACGACTTATCAGACGCCCGTGGGATTCAAGTACATCGGTCAGCTGATCCGCGAAGACAAGATCGCGCTGGGTGGAGAAGAAAGCGCCGGGCTAACTATTCGCGGGCATGTTCCAGAAAAGGATGGGATATTGGCGTGCCTGCTGGTGGCAGAGATGATTGCCTCGCGCGGCACTTCCTTGGGAGAACAAATCCGGCAGCTCTTCAAAAAGGTGGGGAGCGAGTTCTGGCCAGTTCGCGAGAACCTGCACTTGAACGACGAACAAAAGGCAAACGCGGTAAGGAAGGTGGCGGTGGACGCTTCGACACTTATGGGAAGGAAAGTAGTATCGATTGACCGGACCGACGGCGCAAAATTCAGTTTTGAAGACGGTTCGTGGATGCTGGTGCGGCTCTCGGGTACGGAACCGCTGCTGCGGCTATATGTCGAGACGAAGAGCGCCGAAGCTTCCGCGAAACTGACACGCGAGGCGACGAAGTGGGTATTGGAAAACCGAGGAATAACCTGAAGAAAAACTCGGCCGAGAAGAAGCTGAGGTCGCTGCTGCGGCAGTATGGGCGCGGACTGCTGGGCTTGCTGGTGGCGGTAATGATCGTGCACGACGTGTTCGGGACGCACGGTTTTCTAGCGATGCGCCGGACGCAAAGCGAAATCAAGAAAGTGAAAGCGGACATCGAACAGCTGAGCAAAGAGAATGAGGCTCTGGAGCAGGAAGTGAAGGACCTCAAGAGCGATCCACGATTGATCGAAAAAATCGCGCGGGACGATTTGGGACTGGCGAGACCGGGCGAGACCATCATCAGAATCCCGCAAGACCAACAGTTCGATCAAAAACCAACGACAAGTCACTAGTCCGGCTGAACGGCCGGCCGTAATTCCCCGAAAGACTTCCGCTCAAGCAGGCGCAGTGACCGTGGCGGTTTTTTGCGTCCGAGCGCGGCGGTTCTTCCAGCCCGTGCGCAGAAGCGAAAGCATCAACATCGAGAGAAAGATTGCAAGCAGGCCCAGGGTGGCTTGAAGTGCGGTGCAATTGCGTTTGGGCAGGATCGAAAAACGGCCATAGACGAATTCGATATGCACCCAGTAGACGAGCAGCGAGGTCTTGCCGATTTGGATGATGGGACTGAAACCGACCTGAGCCAAGCCCCAGCGGCACCACGAGTAGACGAAGAATAGGATCAGGAGAAGGATGCCGCAGCGCATGAGAAAGAAATTCGGACTGGTGTGCCAATAATCGTAGACGGAATAGACTTTCAGGTGCGACTCATCGAACCGGATGGAGAGGAAGCACGCCAGAATGCCCGCGACGCCGATGGATGCAAACGCCAGCGGCTCGCGACGCCTGGCGAAGCCGGAGAAGAGAAAGAAGCCGGCGGCAAGTCCCGCAAAAGCCAAACCCGACCAGGGGAAAAGCGGAAAAAGCCAAGGTTGCGGTGTGCCATAGATGTGCACACCATTTATGTAGGACTCGATCGGCCAGGGCAGCCGAGTTGGGCGATGCGTGGTCCAGAGAAGCGGAGTCGCCAGGGCTACCAGTGCGGCGGCGAAAAGACCAGCAAGAATACCGCGATTGCGCGAGGATGCGACGGCCTGGGCAAACGAGGACGAAACCGCAGGGCCGCGAGCGGAACTGACCCAACAAAGCACGCCCATGAGCATCATGGAGAGTCCGAGCATGTTGAGAATATCGACGCGCAGAAGATCGGTCCAAGGCGACGACGGGTAACCCAGGGCGAATTCCTGGGCGCGAAAGAGAAGACCGAGGCCAAAAATCTCCGCGCCGCGACGGATGGTTGTCCTGGCGATCTCGCCCGGCGCCGCGCCCTTCTCACGAAGTCGTTGGGTCACAAGCGCAAAAGATATGCCTGATAGAAAAAGAAAGAGCGGCGCGGGAAGAGTTCCGCCCAACTGGGACCATCCGAAGAGAGCGGACTTGCGCGCTTCCGGGCTGAGCCAGGAGTCGTAACAATGCGTCTGAAACATGAGGAGACAGGCGAGGCCGCGCATCCAGTCAATGTGTGCCAGCCGTCTCATTGTTCCCGCTTAGTGCGCGCGAAGAACCCTTCCAGAAGACCCCGCCGGTTCCGCAACACTCTTGGCTCAATTTGGCTTGTCATGTCCCTGCGCTACAATCTTCTCGCTCGGTTCTGATTCTTAAGCAACTGTATTGCCAGCGACGCGCCAACTCGGTCCGTTCTCCGTGCTCGGTTTGTGGGCCGGAGTATGCCTAACGGGAACGTTCTATGCGACCTGGCATGGATATGGCGGCCGAGAGTTCGCGGCTACATTAACAGTATTTGGGTTCTTCTTTCTGGTCATGCTTCTGTTCGCGGCGCGCGGACTTGCCGACGGTCTTGCGGCCCGCCTGGGCCGCGGAGGAGGCATCCTACTGGGCTCAGCGGCCTTCCTTGCATACCTGATTTATGCGCTTGGAACAAATAGTTTCGGCATCGCGCGCGCGGGAGTGGCTGCGGCTCTCATCTTCGCGCCGCTGGCACTGGCTGCCTCTGCCGAGCGAAAGCCGGCCGGGGCGTGGCAGGACTATTTGTTGCTGGCAGGTATTTGGGTGGTGGTGAAGTTTGGCCCGTCGCAATGGATGTGGCCGTACCCTGGCGGGCGTCTGTCGTATGTGTTCACCGTACTGCTGGCGTTGAATGTCGCGCTCGCTGCGTTCGTTCTGATGCGTCGAGCGAGCGGAATCGGTTACTCGATTGGTTGGGGACGGCACTGGGAATTCTACGTGCTGGGCAGCTTCCTGGTGTTCGGATGTATTGCCATCCCGCTTGGAATCGGGATGCACTTCCTCACATTCGCGCCGCAATGGCACGCGTGGCCATCCCTAGTCTTCACTTCCGCGGGAATATTCTTTTTTACGGCCTGGCCGGAGGAATTTTTGTTTCGCGGGCTACTGCAGAATATGCTCGCGCGATCGTGCAAGAGCGAGTTGGCGGGCTGGTGGACGGCGTCGATGCTCTTCGGTTTTTCACACATCACCAACCTGGGATTTCCCAACTGGCGATACGTAATCCTCGCGTCCATTGCCGGGCTCTTCTATGGCTGGACATGGCGGAAGACAGGCTCGATTTTCGCCTCGGCGATTGTGCACGCACTTGTGGATGTAACGTGGCATTTCCTGTTTAGGACGGGATGAGCGCCGAACGGAAACATTATGGCTTTCGGGGCGTCAGTAGCTGACAGAATCTATGAGTTGAGGAACTAAATCCAATTTCGAACGTATCTACATGCAGCGGAGGCAGTACATGGAAACCGTGTGGCAAGACCTGCTGTTCGCACTGCGAATGATGCGGAAGAACCTGGGTTTCACGACGGCAGCGGTGTTGTGCCTGATGCTCGGGATTGGAGCCACGACGGGGATTTTCACGGTTGTGAATGCCGTGCTGCTGCAGCCGCTGCCGTATGCACATTCCGAGCGGTTGGTGCGTGTTTACACAGAGTTTCCAACGTTTCCAAATGGAGGACTGCACCGATTCTGGACCTCGGGGCCGGAATTTCTTGATCTTCGACGGGACACGCATTCCTGGGCGTCGCTCGACGCGTGGATCACGGGCGGCGCAAATCTGGCCGGGAAGTCGGAGCCTGTGCGAGTCACGGCGGCGTATTTGAGCGGTGGATTGCTGGAATCGCTCGGTGTTTCGCCAATTGCAGGGCGGTTGATTGCGCAATCGGATGATGTGCCCGGCGCCGAAGCCGTCGCGGATATTTCTTACGGAACCTGGCAGAGCGTTTTTGCGGGCGATCCGAACGTTGTTGGGAGAGAAACTCATCTGAATGGGCTGAAATGCACCGTCATCGGCGTGATGCCCAAGGGATTTCAGTTTCCTCCGGGAGAGCAGGATCCGGCGCAGGTTTGGACGGCCCTGCAATTGGATCCGGCAAAGCCGGGAGGGCGGGGCTCGCACAATTATTATTTGCTTGGGAGGCTCAAGCCCGGAGTGTCCGCTGCCGCGGCGCAGGGAGAATTGGCATCGCTGGTGCAATCTTATGCGGAGCACCGTGCGCCGAAAACGCATAGCTTTGATCCGGAGAAGCACACAATTGTCAGTTTTCCGCTACAGGCAGAAGTTGTCTCTGGTGTGCGGCCAGCCCTGCTGATGTTGCTGGGGGCCGTGGCCTTCGTGCTATTGATCGCCAGCGTGAACGTGGCAAATCTGTTGCTGGCTCGCGCAGAGGCTCGGCGGCGTGAAATTGCAATTCGCGGGTCGCTGGGAGCGAGTCTGACGCGGCTGGCCCGCCAATTTGTGACCGAGGGCGTATTGCTGGCGCTTTGCGGCGGAGTTCTGGGCATAGGACTCGCATACGCAGGAGTTCGTCTGGTTCAATTGACGAACGCGGGAGGAATCCCCCGGGCGGATGAAATCGCGATGGACTGGCGAGTGCTCGCGTTCACGCTGGCAGTCAGCGTGATTACCGGAGTGCTTTTTGGATTGGCGCCGCTCGCGCCGCTGATGGTGAGCGGAATTTCCGAATCGCTGAAGGATACGGCGGGCAGCACCACAGTGGCTGCTGGAGCCCAATTTTTCCGCCGAGCGCTGGTCGCCGGCGAGCTGGCCATGGCTCTGGTTCTGCTCATCGGTTGCGGGCTGATGCTGCGGGCGTTCTGGAAGCTGCAAGAGGTTCATACCGGCCTCCGCCCGGAAAATGTAATTACGATGCTCGTGTCGCTGCCCAGCGGAACGTATACGGATGCGGCAAAGATCGCCGATCTGTGGACGCGGTTGGACGAGCGACTCTCGAGTATGCCAGGTGTGCAGTCGGCCGCACTGGTCAGCGGTTTGGCACCGCTCCGGCCACCGAACATGAACGACACGGATATCGAAGGGTTCGTAATGACGAAGGATGGACCAATCCAGAACGTGGATTTCTATCAAGCCGTGAGCAAGAATTATTTCGCAACGATGGGAATTCGGCTGATGGACGGGCGATTATTCGATGATCGCGACGGGCGAGACGCTCCGCAAGTCGTCATCATCAATAAGACGATGGCGCTGACCTTCTGGCCCCATCAAAATCCAATCGGTAGACGCGTTCGGCCCGGCGGAGCCAAGGATTGGAGCACCGTCGTTGGCGTCGTGGACGATGTGAAGAATGCAGGACTCGACCGTCCGGCGGGCACGGAATTGTATCTCCCTTACCGGCAGCCGGCAGCAGCTGGCGTCTCGGACATGTATGTAGTCTTGCGCGCAAGGAGTGGAGATCCGAACTCGCTGACGGGCGAAGTACGCCAGCAGTTGAACGAAATCGATCCATCGCTTCCGCTTGCGGACGTGCGGCTGATGGACGACGTCCTTTCGGGCGCGCAAGCACGGCCAAGGTTCCTGACACTGTTGCTCTCGCTATTCTCTGTAGTCGCCCTGGCCATAGCGACAGTGGGCATTTACGGAGTGGTTTCGTACTCCGTTGCCCGGCGAACCAAGGAATTTGGCCTGCGCATGGTGCTGGGCGCGCAAAGCGGCGACGTACTCGGGCTGGTGATGAAGCAAGGCGCAGGCATGATCCTCGTTGGAGTTGCGGTCGGTCTTGCGCTCGCACTTTTCTTTACGCGGCTTATGGCAAGCCTGCTCTTCGGAATCACTTCGACCGACGTGGCCACTTATGGAAGCGTTACGGCCGTCCTGTTTGGAGTAGCACTTGCGGCGTGCTATGTACCAGCGCGTAGGGCCACACGTGTGGACCCGATGCAGACGCTGCGGTATGAGTGAGCTTTCAACTGTCTTGCAGAATTGGGAGGATGGAATCGTTCCGCGAGACTTAAATGGCTTGTGGCGAACGGCCTGCCTGAGTACTCTGTGAGACCATACAGAAGTTCGGATGAAACCGTGTGAGGGATTCCGCATCAAAACAAACACATAAGCGGGGCGGGTCGGAGATCTACACGAGAGGAACAAACCGATGAGAGAGATGACTGCGGAAAACGCGATGTTTCTGTTGCAAGGGGTCTATCTTCCGGCACTCAAAATGGAGAGCCAGTTGACGAAGAAGGTGATGGAGGCAGTACCGGCTGATCGCGCCGACTACAGGCCCGATCCGGTCTCGAAAAGCGCGATGGAATTGGTGAGGCACATCGCCGCGGCGGACAACCGTTTTTTGGAAACAGTGATCACGGGACAATTCAGCACGGCCGCGGTTCTTCCCGAAAGCTTGAAGACACCCGCCGAGATTGCATCGTGGTACGAGCAGCGATATGCCGGAAACCTGGAAGCGTTGGCGAAAGCGACGAGCGAGCAACTGACAAAGACTGTGGATTTCCGCGGCATGTTTCAGAGGCCAGCGGTAACTTTCCTGATGATGGGCCTCAACCACACCATTCATCACCGCGGCCAACTAAGCTCTTATTTGCGATGCATGGGAGCGAAGGTGCCTTCGATCTATGGAGAGAGTTACGACACGGAGCAGGCCAAAAAGGCTGCGCAGGCGTAGTTGCATATTTTCCCACGCTGAAATTCCATAGAATCCTCTCGAACAGTCCGCAACACAAGCGCCCTTTCCGTGTTTTATCATTGGCTGGCTTGATGCGCCGCGCGATCCCCGGGACCGCGAACAAAATTCAAGCCAAGCCAGCCCAAGTGCAGTACAGGAAAGGAAGAATCCCCAGGGAGGACTGCGAAATGTTGCGAGTAAAGGGATATCTTGGGGCTCTAGTGCTGAGCGCCGCGATGATTGCTCCGCTGCTGACCAGCGGGTGCGCGGTGCGCGCGCGGTATTACGATGGTTATCGCCACGACTACCATCGTTGGGACGATCGGGAAGATCGCGCGTATCGCGTATGGTTAGGGGAAAGACATTACGAATACCGCGAGTTCAACAGGTTGGACAACGACCAGCAGCTCGACTACTGGCGCTGGCGGCATGACCACGGCGACAGATAGTCATCCCTAGCGCCCAGGAAAACAAAAACGATCCGTTCGAACGGGACCAGTGATCAGGAGATAGCCCTCGATCGCGAGCTTGAAAATCAAGACCTCGGCTCTCTCCTCTCACTGGCACAGCACGCAAAGTGCAGAGTTCGGCTCACGGGTAATGCGCAGACGAGCAGAGGGAGAAACCGCCGCAGATGTCACGCGGGCTCGGAGGTTGGTGCCGCGATGCGAGTGGAAGCCGAGGAACGCTTGGCTTGATAGAGTGCGCGGTCGGCGGCGCTGAGAAGACTTTCCAGTGTTAAGCCGTCACGGGGATATTCGGCAACTCCAATACTTACGGTGAGCTGAGGCATTTCCAAGTCTTCCGCTAAACGCTGTGCAATTCGATTGGCAACCCTCTGGGCATATTCGGACGAAGTCTCTGGCAGAACCAGAGCGAACTCATCGCCGCCATAGCGGGCGGGCGTATCAACATCACGGCAAGTTAGGTACAGCACTTCCGCCATGCGGCAGAGAGCAAGACTGCCGACAACGTGGCCGTGCAAGTCGTTGATTTTCTTGAGCCCGTCCAAATCCAGCAGCAGCACGGAGAAGGGACGGCCATTACGGGCAAAACGCTTGATCTCCGTCTCGATGTGCTCGGTCAGTTGGCGATAGTTAGCCAGGCCTGTCAGAGGATCCGTGACGGCGAGGCGCTTTGTTCGCTCTTCCTGCCGCCGTCGCTCAGCGACCTCGGCGGCAAAAATGAGGATCATCAAGGCTTTTACGGCAATGAAGGATTGCAGGAGGAGCAGAGACTTATTGATTGAGCCGATCACGAACGGCCCATAACCATGCACGGTACCCAGGACTTCCACTGCGCAGAGAGAGCAGATGGCCGCGGAAGTTTCGCGCGGGCCAAAACGGAAAGCCGCCCAGACCAGGAAAGGTGTGCAGAGAAACGTCCAGGGATCGCCCTTCATCTGAGAGTGGAAGGCTGGGCCGAAGACGATGCCCGCCGTAAGAAGCATGGAGGCGAAAAGGCATACGATCTCAATCAGCTCCTGCCGGGACCGTTTCCATTGAGAGTTGCCGCTCCAGAGCAGGAGGAATGGTGCAAAAACAAGAGCTCCTGCGGCATCGCCCAGCCACCAGGTTCGCCAGATGAGGCCGTACTGATTCCAGGAAGCGAACCCCCCCACTGTAAGGCACGTAACCCCTACAGTCGCGGCGATGCCAGTGCACAAGACCGCACCGTAGAGAGAGAACTTAAGTATGTCGCGTGTTCGTTCAAACGCATGGCGACCGTTGGCAAAGCGAGTGACCAGGTGGGCAGCGAGCAATGCCTCCAAGGTGTTGCCCAGAGCGATCCCCAGAGAGGTTAGGGCGGAACCGGCGGTCGTCAGGTTGACAACGAACGCTCCGACAAAGATGGCCGGCCAAAAACGGGTGCCGAGCGCGAGGAGGGCAGCAATGGCAATTCCCGTGGGGGGCCAGACAGGAGTCGCACTAGGGTTTACCGAGGCAAGACCAAGGCTGAGCTTGCCTGCCACGATGTAGACGATACAAAGGACAAGTCCGATGAGAAAATCCCTACGCAGCCGAGTTTTGGTCATGTTGGGTGTAGGTATCCAGGGGGCCAATAGCGCGGTACCCGAGGTGATCGCTGCGAGCAAAGACCGGATGTGAAAGGTGCCGCCACGGATGACGGTCTCTGTTCCAATAATGTCAGAAGAGCGCGGGACGAAGAGTGGTTTTGTAATACGCTGGTTTCAAAAGAGTTAGTCGGGTATACACCCGATGGCAGAATAGACAGAATCCCCTAGACCCGTAGGCCAGGTCAGGCGCTATGGCAACGGTTACTTGACGACCCCTGAGAGCGGGCTAGAGGCAGAAGCGTATAGCCGCTTGGGCATACGACCTGCCTGCCAGGCTTTGCGGCCGGCGGAGACGGCTTCACGCATCGCTTCCGCCATCAGCACGGCATCGACCGCCTCGGCAATGGCAGTGTTCATGAGCACGCCATCAGCTCCCAATTCCATGGCCACAGCCGCGTCGGACGCAGTGCCCACACCTGCGTCCACAATCATCGGCACTTCCGTAATGCGTTCCCGGAGAATGCGAAGGTTGGCGGGATTTTGAATGCCGAGGCCGGAGCCAATGGGCGCTGCCAAGGGCATAACAGCGGCGGCGCCTGCGTCAATCAGTTTGCGGGCGGCGATAAGGTCGTCATTGGTGTAGGGCAAGACGACGAATCCTTCCTTCACCAGCACGCGCGTGGCCTCAATGAGCTGCTCGGTATCGGGAAAGAGGGTTTGCTGATCGCCGATAACTTCGAGCTTGATCCAGTTGGAGAGGCCGACTTCGCGCGCAAGCCGGGCGGTGCGTATGGCTTCGTCGGCGGTGTAGCAAGCGGCCGTGTTCGGCAGGATGAAGATTTTTTCGCGGTCGATGTAGTCCAGCAAGGATTCTTTGGAGCGGTCCGTGAGATTCACCCGGCGGACGGCGACGGTGACCATATCGGCGCCTGAGGCCGCGTGGGCGCGAGCCATTTCCTGGAAGCTGCGATATTTGCCGGTGCCCACAATCAGACGGGATTTGAAGGCGCGCCCCGCGATTACCAGATCATCTGACATTGGTGTCTCCACGAAGATTTTAGACCTAGCGGCGTCTTGCGACAAATCGGAAACGGTCGAGCAGAGTGGCGAGCCGAGAAGATGGCCGAGACGAGAAAAGCCGTTCGAATGAATGCAGCGGAGCGGCAGCGATTGGACATTTCAAATTATTGGGGCGCGTTATAGACTTCCAAAACGTTGTCGATCGCGGCCGTCACCAGGGCATGCCGGATTGAAGAGCACTGGATGGAGTGGCGCTTGATGCTTTCGTTCGTTCTTCTTAATGGTATGCGTTTGGTTAGACATGCTGACACGGACTGCGAATCGATGCTCGTTCGGGGGAACAATGCGAATTAGAACGATGGTTTTAGTTTTTCTGGCGGCGTTTTTCGCGGCGGGAGCGTTTGCACAGGAGAAGGATATCGACATTCCGTTCCAGAAATTCGTTCTGGACAACGGCTTGACGGTCATCGTCCACGAAGACCACAAGGCTCCCATCGTGGCGGTCAACGTGTGGTATCACGTCGGCTCGAAAAACGAGAAGCCCGGGAAAACCGGATTCGCGCATCTCTTTGAACATCTGATGTTTGGCGGAAGCGAACATTCCCCCGGCCGCTATATCGACGTCATGGAAAAACTAGGCGCGACAGATTTGAACGGAACAACCAATAACGACCGCACGAATTATTTCGAGAATGTTCCGACATCGGCTCTGGACTTTACCCTCTGGATGGAATCCGACCGCATGGGCTACTTGCTGGGCGCCTTGGACCTGAAGACGCTCGATTTGCAGCGGGGCGTCGTGCAAAACGAAAAACGGCAGGGAGAAAACCAGCCTTATGCCGTCTCGGAGGATTTAATCACTCAAAATACATATCCCGCGAAGCACCCCTACTCCTGGACGGTGATCGGAGATATGGCGGATCTCAACGCCGCGTCCATGGATGACGTGAAGGAATGGTTCAAGACCTACTACGGCCCATCAAACGTCACGATCGTGCTAGCGGGAGACATCGACGCGAAGACCGCAAAGGAAAAAGTCGAAAAATATTTCGGAAATATCCCACCCGGTCCGCCTGTGGCGCACCAAGAGGTCTGGATCGCCAAGATGACAGGGACGCACCGGCAAATCGTGCAGGACCGCGTACCGCAAGCGCGCATTTACAAGGTTTGGAACATCCCTCAGTTCGGAAGCGCGGATGCGAATTATCTCGACATGGTCAGCGACGTCCTGTCGCTCGGCAAAACGTCGCGCTTTTACAAACGATTGGTATACGACGATCAAATTGCCACGGATGCGCGGGCGCTCGTCGACCTGAACGAGATCGGGGGACAATTTCTTGTACAAGCCACGGCGCGGCCCGGCCAGAATCTCGCACAAGTGGAGAAAGAGCTGGATGAAGAGCTTGCCCGCTTTCTGAAAGATGGGCCCACCGCGGAGGAACTGGCGAGGGTAAAGGCGCAGCACGAAGCAAGCTTCGTGCGTGGCATCGAACGCATTGGGGGCTTCGGCGGAAAATCGGACCGGTTGGCAATGAGCCAAGTTTTCCTCGGAGCTCCCGACGCATACAAGATTTCGCTGAAGCGAGTCCAGGATGCGACGGCGGAAGATTTGAAAGCTGCCGCGAATCGCTGGCTTACGGATGGAGTCTACGCGCTGGAAGTGCTCCCTTTCCCCGACTATAAAGAGGCATCCACGGGCGCGGATCGCACTAAACCGCCGACGATCGGTCCGCCTCCGGAGTTGAAACTCCCCAAGCTGCAGCACGCCACCCTTTCCAACGGGTTGAAGGTGATCCTAGCCGAGCGCCATGAAATTCCATTGGTGAATTTCTGGCTTTCACTCGACGCAGGCTATGCGGCGGATCAGTTCGCTTCGCCCGGGACAGCCAGCATGACGATGTCGCTACTCACGGGCGGGACCAAGACGAGGACGGCGCTTCAAATCAGCGATGAACTGGCGCTGCTGGGAGCACGCTTGGCGGGCCGTTCGAATCTCGATCTCTCCCTTGTCGAGCTTTCAGCGCTGAAGTCGAAGCTTGATCCTTCGCTGGATTTGTTTGCCGACGTAATCCTGAACCCCATCTTTCCTGCGTCCGATTTCGGGCGGCAGCAGAAACTTCTGCTTGCGGCGATACAGAGAGAGAAAAACACGCCGATTCAGATGGCGCTGCGCGTTTTCCCCGGACTGCTGTACGGCCCGGGCCACGCGTATGGAAACCCGCTGACGGGATCGGGAACGACGGCCAGCGTGGAGAAAATGACGCGAGAGGATCTCGTCAAGTTTCACGACGTGTGGTTCAAACCAAATCACGCGACGTTGGTGATCGCCGGCGATACAACGCTGGCCGCGATTACACCAAAACTTGAAAAGCTCTTTGCGGGCTGGAAAGCCGGTCAAATTCCGGAGAAAAACATCAAGACCGTCCAGCCGCCCGTAAAGTCCGTGGTGTATCTCATTGACAAACCCGGCGCCCAGCAATCGATTATTTTTGCCGGAAACATCGCGCCTCCCCGGGCCAATCCCAAAGAGATTGCGATGGAAGCCGCCAACGATGACCTCGGAGGGATGTTTGGCTCCAGATTGAATTTGAACCTGCGCGAGGAGAAGCACTGGTCCTATGGCGCGACGAGCCTTCTCTGGGAAGCTCGAGGCCAACGGCCATTCCTCGCCGTGGCGCCGGTACAGACGGACAAAACGAAAGAATCTCTCGCGGAAATGAACAAGGAATTTCGCGGAATTCTGGGAGACCACCCGGTCACCGCGGAGGAACTCGCGAAAGTGCAGGCGAACGAAACCTTGAGTTTGCCCGGCTCGTTTGAGACGTTGAACGCCCTCGGCCAATCGATCATCGATATCGTGCGTTTCGGTTTGCCCGAGGATTACTACGAAACGTACGCGGGCAAAGTGAGAGCGCTAAAGACAAGCGACGTGGAAGACGGTGCCAAAGACATCTTGAAGCCGGACCATTTGATCTGGGTGGTGGTTGGCGATCGCGCCAAGATCGAAGCAGGGATCAAGGAAGTCGGACTGGGAGAGATTCGGCTTCTGGACGCGGATGGGAAACCAATCTGACGATTTCTCGTGGGTCTATTTGCGGAGGACATTGACTCTCGAGAATCAAAGGTTTGAACGAGGCCGTTGGAGTTTGCGATTAGTCCTGCAGGATCGGGCGGGGTTCCGCAACGTCAGCGTAGAGACTCTCGATAACGGGGTGGAAGTGGTCTTCCACAACACGGCGCTTTAGCTTTAAGGTGAAGGTCAAGCTGCCATTGTCGAACGTGAAGTCTTCCGGCAGAAGCGCGAAGCGCTTGATGCTCTCATACTGAGCTAGGTTCGCGGTCAGCCGCTTTACTTCGCTTTCGATGAGCGAGTGGACCAGCGGATGACCGGCCATTTCTTGGTTGGACGAAAACTTGACTCCCTTCTCTGCAAGTTTCACGGCAACCGTCGCGGGGTTCGGCACGATGAGTGCCGCAATGAATTTTCGTTTGTCGCCGACCACCATGGCGTTGAGGATGTACGGGCTGGTTTTCAGAGCGTTTTCGATGGGCTGTGGCGCAACGAATTTGCCCGCGGCCGTTTTGATCAGGTCTTTTTTCCGATCGGTGATGAATAGATAATTGTCGGTGTCAAGATAGCCGATGTCACCGGTGCTGAACCAACCGTCCGTGGTCAGGACTTCGCGCGTGGGCTCCGCGCTCTTGTAATAGCCCTGCATGACACAGGGGCCCTTGGCAAGAATTTCCCCGTCCTCGGCAATTCGCAGTTCGACATTTGGAATCGGTTTGCCGGAGCTGCCCATTCTATTGTCCGGATAGTTGGAAGTGAGAACCGGAGACGTTTCCGTGAGCCCATAACCCTGGTAAATCGGAACACCCACAGCCCAGAAGAACTCCGCAAGTTCCTTTGCAAGGGGCGCGCCGCCCGAAAAAACGAGGCGCAGCTTTCCGCCGGTTCCCGCTCGAATCTTCGAATAAACGAACTTGTCAGCCAACGCCCATTCCGTCCTCAAAGCCAAACCGGCGTTCTTTTCTCCGGAACGCCACATCGCCGAGCGGCTCGCGACTCTCATGGCCCAGACAAATACTTCCCTTTCGAGCCCGGTGCGACGGCTGCCCTGTTCCACGACGCGCGCATAAATTTTCTCGAAGACTCGCGGCACCGCCGCAAGCAAAGTGGGACGGACCTCGAGAAGCGCCTGAGCCACCTGCTCGACCGCCTCGACGTAAGCAACAGTTATGCCGTGAAAAAGATAGGTGTAATCCAGCATGCGGCCATACACATGCGCGAGGGGCAGAAAGGAGATGGCAACGTCATCCTTGGCATCGAACTTAACGTTGGCGCAGGAGTCCGTCACGTTCGAGCAAAAATTTGTGTGCGTCAGCATCACGCCCTTGGGCTCGCCCGTCGTGCCGGAGGTGTAGATGATCGATGCCAACTGACCCGGCAAGACCTGCGACGCGCGCATGCGGTAGGACGCGACATCGGCGCCGCCGGCGGCGGAAATCAGTGTTTCGTAACGCAAGCAATCCGATGGCGGCGTTTCTCCGCAATCGGCAAGGACGACCTGTTCCAACTCGGGGAGCTGCGTTCGAACGGCGCGAAGCTTCTCCATCTGGGCCGCGCCGGCTGCGAATACGACTTTTGCGCCGCAGTGCTTGAGGATGTAGCTGATACGTTCCTGGGATTCGTTGAAATAAATGGGTACGGTGACGCCACCGGCCCCGGTAATGGCAAAATCAGCAATGTGCCACTCCGGCCGATTGGCGGCAAAAAGCCCGACACGGTCGCCAGGCTTTACGCCCAGTTCAACAAACGCACTGGAAAGCCCCGATACCCGGCGCAACATCTCTTCGGAAGAAATCGCCTTCCAACCAGCGGCACCGCGAACCAACTGCGCGCGGGGATTCGAGAGCGAGTCCACAGAGTTGAGCAGTCGCGAGGGAAGCGTGCCGTAGTTCATCGGATGCAATGACTCTACCCTAGGCCATTTCGGCGTGCAATCCAACTCCGGTCTATGCCCGGCTGTTGTGGTGCGCTGAGCGATGCTGCGCTAAGATGAATCGCGGAGTCCAATCATGGGCGCAACGATTTCCGGAACCGTCGCCGATAGCTCCCTCTCCAGAGGGCCATTTCGCGCTGCCCGCGGGACGCAGCTTTCTTGCAAAGGGTGGCAGCAGGAAGCGGCTCTGCGCATGCTGATGAACAATCTTGACCCTGAAGTTGCCGAAAGGCCCCAAGATTTGGTGGTCTATGGCGGGACTGGGAAAGCGGCGCGAAACTGGGAAAGTTTTCACGCCATCGTGCGATCGCTAAAAGCGCTGGGGTCTGACGAGACCCTGCTGGTGCAATCAGGCAAACCCGTCGCTGTTTTCCGCACACATGAATACGCGCCACGCGTTCTGCTTTGCAATTCGAATCTGACAGGTCATTGGAACAATTGGGAAAAGTTCAATGAACTGGACCGTGCCGGCCTGATGATGTACGGCCAGATGACTGCCGGGAGCTGGATCTACATTGGCACGCAGGGCATCCTGCAAGGCACCTATGAAACGTTCGCGGCTGCGGCCCAGAAACACTTCGGCGGCACGCTTGCCGGCAAATTGCTCGTCAGCGGCGGCATGGGAGGCATGGGTGGTGCGCAACCCCTCGCGGCGACGATGAATGGCGGGGCGTTTCTCGGGATTGACGTGGACCCTGAGCGCATCAAACGTCGTGTCAAGGGCGGCTATTGCGACGTCATGGTCACTAGCCTCGACGAGGCGCTGCGCATATTGAAGAACGCAGTCCGCAAGTGCGAAGCGACATCCGTCGGACTTGTGGGCAATTGTGCGGACTTGATTCCAGAGCTTGCCAAGCGCGGAGTTGTGCCTGACGTCCTGACGGATCAGACAAGCGCGCATGACCCCATCGGCGGCTACGTTCCGAACGGAATGTCGCTTGAAGCCGCGCTGGAATTGCGCAAGGCATCCCCGCAGGAGTATCGGCAGCGTGCGCTGGCAGCGGTGGCGCAGCATGTGCAAGGCATGCTCGATTTGCAAAAGCTCGGCGCCGTCACGTTCGATTACGGCAACAATATCCGAACATTTGCATACGAACACGGCGTGAAAAATGCTTACGACTTTCCGGGGTTTGTACCCGCGTACATCCGCCCGCTCTTTTGCGAAGGTAAAGGTCCGTTCCGCTGGGCCGCGCTTTCCGGTGAGGCTTCAGACATCGCGCGAACGGACCAGCTTGTTCTCGAATTGTTTCCCCACGACGAACACCTGACGCGGTGGATCAAACTGGCGCAGAAACGCGTGAAGTTTCAAGGGCTCCCCTCGCGGATTTGCTGGCTGGGCTATGGCGAGCGCGACAAATTTGGCCTGGCTTTGAATGGACTCGTCGCGAGCGGCGAATTGAAAGCGCCCGTAGTGATGGGCCGCGATCACCTCGATTGCGGATCAGTCTCTTCCCCATTTCGCGAAACGGAATCCATGCTCGACGGTTCCGACGCCGTGGCCGACTGGCCGCTTCTCAACGCGCTACTGAACACCGCGAGCGGGGCTTCCTGGGTTTCGATTCACAATGGGGGCGGAGTTGGAATTGGTTACTCTCAGCACGCCGGCCAAGTTACGGTAGCTGACGGCACCAAGGAGATGGCCGCCCGGATCGAACGCGTCTTAACAAACGACCCGGGGTTGGGGGTGGCGCGCCACGTGGATGCAGGCTACCCCGAAGCGATCGCTTTCGCAAAAAAGACTGGGGTAAAGATTCCTATGTCGTAGCGCATCCCGGTCCCTCAGATACGAATCCCAATTGAAGAGAGAAGGTCCACAGGAGGAAATCATGTACGTCATTTTGGGAGCCACGGGAAATACGGGAAGCGTTGCGGCAGAAACACTTTTAGAGAAGGGGCAGAAAGTGCGAGTCGTGGGGCGCGACAAACAGCGTCTCGCGCGATTGGTCGCTCAGGGTGCGGAAGCTTTTGTGGCGGATGTAACGGATTCCGCCGCACTGAGCCGTGCATTAACCGGCGCCCGGGCAGTCTATGCAATGGTGCCGCCCGACATGACCAGTCCGGATTTCCGGACCTACCAGGATCAAGTGACGAATTCGATTGCCACAGCCTTGGAGTCGGCTAGAGTCAAGCATACGGTGACACTCAGCAGCATCGGGGCGGATAAACCGGATAAGACCGGCCCGGTAATTGGCCTTCATGAAATGGAAAAGAGATTTGCGCAGATCCCAAATCTAAACGCGCTCCACCTTCGGGCAGGGTACTTCATGGAAAACACGCTTCCGCAAGCGGGGGTCATCAAGAATTTTGGAATGATGGCCGGCCCGGTGCGCGACAATCTGCCACTTCCGGTGATCGCGACGCACGATATCGGAGTGGCAGTCGCGGAATCTCTCCTCAAACTTGATTTTGCAGGTCAACAGACGCGAGAACTTCTCGGCCAGCGCGACCTTACCTATTTGGAGATGGCGAAAATTGCTGGAGCAGGGATTGGAAAACCAAATCTTACCTATGTCCAAATGCCCACAGAGCAGATGATTCAAGCGATGACACAGATGGGCATGTCGCAGAACATCGCTTCTCTGCTCTGCGAAATGTCAGAAGCGTTAAATAGCGGCTACATGCGCGCTCTTGAGCCGCGCTCGCCTGCGAATACCACGCCTACTTTGTATGAGGAATTCGTACAGAAGGTTTTTGTGCCGGCCTTCAAGGGCCAGGCCACGAGCGCATAAGATCATTTCTCATCATCCGCAGCCCTGCGTCTTTGAGCGATTGACCTTTTCCTGTGCAAGGACGAGTGCGCAGGAACTGAATATCGAATTGCTTCCCGGTGTGCATCATCGTCAGGCATCCGGCATAATAGGCGCATCTTGCCGAATCCGCTTCTCATAACCGGTGCTTCACAATTACTTACGCTCGGTGGCCGCGGTCCTCGCCGCGGTGCCGGTCTAGCGCGCCTCGGCATCGTCAAGAACGCGGCAATGCTTGTGCGCGACGGCTTGATCGAAGCAGTCGGTGCGCGCGCGATGATAGAAGTTTTGCCTGCTGCGGCGAAGGCGGAAAAACTGGAAGTAGGCGGACGCGTCATACTGCCGGGCTTTGTCGATTCGCATACGCACTTGATTCATGCCGCCAGCCGTGCCGAGGAATATGAACTGAAAATCGCCGGCGCGAGTTATGAAGAGATCGCGCGCAAAGGCGGCGGGATTCTGAACTCCGTGAAGAAACTCCGGGCAGCCACCTCAGAAGCGTTGAAGCGACGGGCACATCTTGCTCTTGCGAGGTTCGCCGCTTGCGGAACTACTACCATCGAGGCCAAAAGCGGCTATGGTCTGGACATTGCGAACGAATTGCGAATCTTAAACCTGCACAAGGAACTTGCAGCAGAACAAGCACTCGACATCGTTTCGACTTTCCTCGGAGCTCATGTTGTTCCTGCCGAGTATCGCGGAATTTCCGATGGCGTGAGCAGATACATCGCGCTTCTTACCGAGAAACTGATTCCGGAGGTAGCGAAGGAAAAACTTGCCGAATTCTGCGACGTGTATTGCGACCGTGGAGCTTTTACGCGAGACCAGGCCAAGCTCGTACTACAAGCAGGCGCGCGTCACCACCTCAAGCCCAAGTTGCACGCAGAGCAGCTTTCGCGCACAGGTGCGGCTCAGTTGGGGGTTCAACTCGGCGCGACGAGTTGCGATCATCTCGAGCAAGTCAACTCAGGCGATATTGCGGCGCTGGCAAAGTCGGATACTGTCGCAACGTTATTGCCCGGGTGCGATTTCCACCTGGGCTTGAAACAATACGCGCCCGCTCGCAAGTTAATCGATGCAGGCGCTATCGTCAGCCTCGCGACCGACTACAACCCCGGCACCAGCCCCACCGTAAGCATGCCGATGATCTTGTCGCTGGCTTGTACACAGCTGCGCATGACGCCCGCCGAGGCCATCGCCGCATCCACCATCAATGCGGCCTACGCTCTCCGGCGGGAAGCCCAGGTGGGCTCGCTCGGGGTTGGCAAATTCGCCGACCTCGCCGTCTTCGATGTGGCCGATTACCGCGAAATTCCTTATTATTTTGGAGTGAACACCTGCTGGATGACCATCAAGCGGGGTGTTGTTGTCCATGCCGCCAACAAAATCACCATCTAACTCGCCAAGGAAGCAACCCAGGAAGATTAGAATCCTGCAATTGAAAAATGCCGAACAAAAATCCTTGTTGATGGAGCATTTCTATCCCTTCCTGGGGATACTTTTCGCTGGCTCGTCGTTCTTGTTGATGGGCTTCGGGTTCAAACCGTATGAATCGATAGTCATCGGGCTGTGGATTGCCGGAATCGCTTTTTTCATCAGGCAAGTCGTGCGATTCATGAAGAACGAGCCGGCTCCCAAGAAGGAAGAAAAAAGCGTGCTCATGGACCAAACACCGAAGAAATACACTCCCCCCGCCCTCCCTCGCGTGAGCAAGGACTTTTCTCCGATGCCGCCTGCGGGCGACAAGAGATATCCTCCGCCAAGCCCGTTCATAAAGCCCCCCAAATAGTTGCCGGCGAACACCTCTCGCAACAAGCCGCAACGGTCAAGGCAAGCAGTTGGCTCGGGAGGCCCAAAATCCCCTATGATGGTCTTGTGAAGTTTGAGGGTCGCGATTGCGATGAAACGACTGATTGAATGCGTGCCGAATTTCTCCGAGGGACGTGATCCCGCGAAGGTCGAGGCCATTGTCTCTGCGATGAACGGAGTTTCCGGAGTGTATGTACTCGACCGCGAAATGGATGCAGACCACAATCGAAGTGTCATCACTCTCGCCGGAGAGCCGGATTCTGTAGCTGAGGCGGTCTTGCGCGGCGTCGGCAAAGCCCAGGAGTTGATCGATCTTACAAAGCACAAGGGCGCCCATCCGCGCGTAGGTGCAACAGACGTCGTCCCCTTCATCCCCATCGAGGGCGTAACGTTGGAGGATTGCGTGGCGCTCGCGCGACGCACAGGCAACGAGATTTGGGCGCGTTACAGAATCCCCGTGTTCTTCTACGAAGCGGCCGCGATGAGGCCCGACCGCGTCAACCTCGAAAATGTGCGCAAAGGGCAATTTGAAGGACTGCGCGAAGAGATGAAGCATAATCACGACCGCCAACCCGACGTCGGGGAGCCCAAGCTGCATCCCACGGCCGGTGTCACCGTTGTTGGCGCGCGAAAATTTCTGATCGCTTATAACGTCAATCTGAATACACCGGACATTGGCATCGCTAACAAAATCGCCAAAGCTATCCGTTTCTCTTCCGGGGGCCTCCGCTACGTCAAGTCCATGGGCGTGGAATTGAAAGCGCGCAATCTGGCGCAGGTTTCCATCAACCTCACGGATTTCGAGCAAACGCCGATGCACCGCGTCTATGAAATGGTCAAGCGTGAGGCGGAGCGTTACGGCGTCATGCCCGTTGGCAGCGAAATCGTCGGCCTGATTCCGAAAAAGGCCATCGAAATGGCCGCGGACTTTTTCTTACAGTTGGAGAACTTCTCTCCGGCGCAAGTGTTTGAAAACCGTCTGGCCGCGGCGCTCGGTGGCGCGCCCCTTGACGAAGGCAAGGACGGCAAGCTGGCCAGTTTAGCGCGCCCTTTCCTGGAAGCGGTGGCGGCCCCCACGGTAACACCGGGAGGCGGAAGCGTTTCCGCGATGGCAGGTGCGCTGGCAGCCGCACTGGGCCAGATGGTCGCGGGGCTCTCGCGCAAGAAGAAATCCCAAGCCGCGCATGTGGAACGGCTTTCGAGTGAACTTGAAGCCTTGCGCCAATCCGCAGATGAGTTGACCGAAGCCATCGACCGTGACGCTGCTTCTTACGATGCCGTCCTGGCTGCGTTTAGACTGCCGCAGAAGAATGCGGAGGAAACGAAAAAGCGAGAGAGAACCATTCAAGTGGCGACCAAAGGCGCGTCGGAAGTACCGCTCCACGTGGCGGAGCGGTCCGTTGCACTTTTCGAACGCCTGGGACAACTGCAGGCTTTCGCCGCCGCATCCATGAGGTCAGACTTGGAGGTAGCGCGCTGGATGGCCGCGGCGGGGGCGCGCGGTGCTCTTGCCAATGTGGAGATCAATCTTGATGGAATTACGGATGGGCACTACGTGGCGCTCATGCGCACAAAAATCACTTCGCTTCGTGAACGACTTGGGAATGCGCCCCGGACAACAACCGCGTAGAATAGATCTTCCACCGGCCTGTGAAAGGATCACGCTATGAGACTGAGGACAAATTTTCGTGCGACGACTTGTGCGTCGTTGATTCACCGATTCGCGGCAATGGGCCTTTTGCTCGCTTCAGGCCTTTGCTTGCCCAAGCCGGCTGCAGCCGGGACGCTTGGCGCGGACATCATCGGCATGTTCCCCAAGGACGTGGGCGAGTTTGGCTATGCCGATTTGAAGAAAGCCCGCACGCTAAAATGGTTTCCCCAATTGCAGCAGCAAGTGCTTCCCGAGCGCTTCCGGCAATTCGAAAAGTTCCTGGCCTCCACCGGCAATGACCCCAACAGCCAAGTCAATGAAATTGCGTGGGCACTGGTTCCCGAGGGGATGACCGCGAAGACGGAGGGCACCGGCTCTGACGCCGTTCCAACGGGCGAACAGATGGTGGGAATCGCGCTCGGCAACTTTAACCAGGACGCGACGGCGGCCTACTTCAAGGCTCAGAAGCTGCCCACCGCATCGTTCCATGGCTACACGCTATACGCTTTTGGCACGGGAACCGGGGCGACGGATCTATTCTTTGTTTTCATTGATTCAGGTACCGCCGCTTTTGGCCACAAGAGCATCCTGGAGAAAATGATTTCCGTACGGTTTGGCGACGAGGATGGCCTGCTACGCAACGACAAGTTTTTCTCGCTCATCAATGAAGCAAATACGGGCAGCTCGGTGTGGCTGGTGACAAATCCGGCTTACACACGCCTGGCGATTCAGCAGCTAGCTCCGGAGATTGAACAGTTTCCCGAGGCCGCCAAACTTGTTATGCGAATGCAGAACACCATCATCAATGTCGAAGCAGGAAGCGACCTGGACGCCAAGGTCCAGGCCATCTGCGGTTCCACGGATGATGCAAACACGCTCGGACAGCTTCTGCAGGCCGGCTTTCTGTACAAACGTTATCAAGCGCAAAAAGACAATCCGGATCTTGCCCAGCTCCTCGATCAGGTTCGCATCATTCCCGGGGGAGACCGGGTGACTTTGCGCATGTCACTCAGTGACGATCAGATGACCTCGCTCATCAAACACAATACTTTCGCGTTCAAGATGTAGGATTGCGCGGGCTTCTGCTGGCAAACATTCAAAGAACCGGACACGGAATCGTGCCCGGCTCTTTTTTCTATCCTGGCCGCGCTATGCGATGCGCGGCGCGTGCCCCCAATATTTAGTCAATCGTGTGATCGATAGTCCTTCATGCGCTTCGTACTGCACCCGGTCAACTCCACCCAGCCCGCCGGAGCCTCCAAGTTGCTGGGCAAATCCTGCAATGCTGTCCAGTCCGATCGCGGGCTCTTCACCTCCTTCACAGGACATGGCAACCTCGATGCGATCCGGAAAGCAGCTGAATATAACGTTCAGGTGCGGGTGGTTTCCTTTGAGATGCTCGAACGATTCCTGGCATGCCGCGATGATTGACTTTTGCAACTCCACCGTTGCTTCGTTCGTCAGTCCGGCGGACGCGGCAAAGTAGCGCGCAATTCCTCCTGCAGCAGCCGCCAGCCGCGCATCGGGGTCTATCTGCAGTTGAACGCCCTTGAACTCAGCGCTCACTTTGGTTGGTCGCGAGGGAAACATCGCAAGCTTCCCGGCAGTCCGGGCAGTAGTACAGACCATCTGCGCAGAGCTTCACGTTCACTTGCCCCTTGCAAATCGTGCAGTACTTTTCACAATTGCACTGGCCTTCCGGCTTGTCACACTGAACGCAGACGACAGGACCCTGCATGGGAGCCTCCTAGAAAACTGTACCTGACGCAGGCGGAAGCCAGCAAGTTTGACGTTTGGCCATGGCGCGTTTCTTGCATGTAGTTTCGCCGCCCTTTCGTTCTTCCACACGGCTTTGACGCCAGCGTTCCTGCTCGCTCTTCTTTGACGCGTTTCAGGGCGCATGTTAGTATCAATTTTTTCCTGAGCACACGGAATGGAATCCGTCACGACTTCTTCGATCATCGAACTCCGCAAGACATCGCTTAACGCGGTGCACCGCCGTCTAGGCGCAAAGATGGTCAATTTCGGTGGCTGGGACATGCCCGTCGAATATCCCGCGACTGGAGGGCTGATCGCGGAGCACAAAGCCGTGCGCTCGAGCGTCGGTGTTTTCGATGTCAGCCACATGGGCGACATTCGCATCGGCATTGGGCGCGCTTCGGGTGGTTCTCTCGCCGCAGTACAGCACTTGAGCATGAACGATGCCTCGAAGCTGGCCATCGGCCAAGCGCACTATTCCGCAATGCTATATCCCGAGGGCACGTTCGTTGACGATGTAATCGTCCACCGCCTCGGCGAAGACGACTACTTGCTGGTCATAAACGCGGGAACACGCGAAAAAGATGTGAACTGGGTTCGCGAGCAAACAAAAGGCTTTGACTGCACGGTCGAGGACCTGAGCGATGCATACACACAACTCGCGATCCAAGGGCCGCGTGCGCAGGAATTGCTTCAAAAACTCACCGACGCAAACCTTGGCGTTATTAAGAACTACTGGTTCACGCACGGCACCGTCTGCGGCTTGAAGAACACTCTCATCGCTCGGACAGGTTATACCGGAGAAGACGGCTTCGAAATCTACGTCCCCTCGGACGCGGCAACCAGCGAGATGGTTTGGAATAAGGTGATGGAAGCCGGGCGCGAGTTCGGCATCATCCCTTGCGGCTTGGGCGCTCGAAATACGCTTCGCCTCGAAGCAAAAATGGCTCTCTACGGGCACGAAATCAGCGACAAGATCAACGTCTGGGAAGCGGGACTGGACCGCTACTGCAAGCTGGAGAAGGGCGATTTCATAGGCCGAGCGGCATTGGAGCGTGCGAAAGCCGCCGGTCTTACGCGTGCTTTGGTCGGACTGGAAATGGTGGACCGCGGCATCGCCCGAGATGAATATTGCTGCTGCAACGAAAAAGGTGAAGCGATCGGGGTAATCACGAGCGGTTCGCCTTCGCCTACGCTCGGCAAAAATATTGCGCTTGCGTACGTCACGCCCTCCATGACGGCTCTTGGCACGCCCATCTATGTGCAGATTCGCACGCAGAAGTGCAAGGCTCAGGTGGTCGCGACTCCGTTCTACAAGCGGCCGAAGAAGAATGCGGTGCCGCAAGCCGCAGCACGTGACTGACACCGGCGATATTAAGGCAGCCCCAGCCTAACGGGGCGGCGAGGAGCAGTCGAATGGCGTATCCGGCGAATTATCGCTACACCAAAGAGCATGAGTGGGTGGACGTCAAAGGTGATGTGGCTTCCATCGGCATCACCGATTACGCGCAGCACGAACTGGGCGACGTGGTGTTCGTCGAACTGCCGAAACCCGGCTCGAAGGTCGAGGCCGGCAAAACGTTTGGAACCGTGGAGTCGGTGAAAGCCGTCAGTGACATTTACGCCCCCGCTTCCGGCGAAGTCGTGGAAGCCAACGGCGATTTGCAGAACACACCGGAAAAAATAAACACCGATCCGCACGGCGCGGGCTGGCTCATAAAAATTCGCATCGCCAATCCGGCCGAGATCGGCGCACTTATGGACACGGCAGCTTACGAAGCCTACATCGCCTCGCAAAGCAAGGAAGCCTCCGCCTGATGCGCTATCTTCCGAAGAGTCCCGCCGAGCGGCACGAAATGCTGGCCGCCATCGGAGCAAAGTCCGTCGATGAATTGTTCTCCAGTATTCCGGAGCGTTTTCGCCTTCGCGCTGCCCTGAAATTGCCCGGGCCACTCTCTGAAACGGAAGTTATCGACTATTTCCAAGCGCGGGCTTCGGAAAACTCGAGCGGCTATACCAGCTTTCTCGGCGCCGGGATTTATAATCACCTGCGTTCTGTCGTAACCGACGCGATCATTCAGCGCGGAGAATTTCTCACCTCCTACACTCCTTACCAGGCCGAAATCGCTCAAGGTACGCTCCAGGCCATCTTCGAGTTTCAAACTCTGATGTGCCAGCTCACCGGGCAGGAAGTTGCCAACGCCTCGATGTATGACGGTTCCACCGCCACGACCGAGGCCGTACTTATGGCCGAGCGACTCACCGGTCGTAGCCGGATTCTGGTTGCGCGCTCCTTGCATCCCGAATATCGCGACGTCCTCAAGACCTACGCGAAGAATTCCGGCTTGCAGGTGGAAGAAGTCGGCTACGGCGCGAACGGTATGCTCGATCAGAAGGCATTGCAGACCGCGCTCAAGGACAATGCCGCGGCCCTCGTCGTGCAATCGCCGAATTTTTTTGGTGTGATCGAAGACCTCTCGCCTCTTGCCAACGCTGCACACTCCACAGGCGCGCTACTCGTCACCGCAATTACAGAGGGCGTTTCGCTGGGACTGGTCCGGCCCCCGGCTGAGGCCGACATTGTGGCTATGGAAGCTCAAAGCTTTGGCTTGGCTCCAAGCTACGGCGGGCCCTTCGCAGGCGTCGTTGCTTCGCGCGACAAGTTTGTGCGCCAAATGCCCGGCCGTCTCGCCGGACAGACAACGGATTCAGATGGCCGCCGCGGTTTCGTTCTTACGCTGGCCACGCGTGAGCAGCACATTCGCCGCGAAAAGGCCACCTCCAACATTTGCACGAATCAGGCCCTCTGCGCTCTCGCGGCCACGGTTCACCTTACACTTCTCGGCAAGGATGGTCTGCGCGAGATGGCTCACCAAAATCTTTCCAAGGCACGATTTGCTCTCGCCGAACTCGAAAGAATTCCGGGCGTCCGCCGCGCTTTTGACGCGCCATTTTTCAACGAATTCACGCTCGAACTTCCGCGTTCCGTGAAACTCGTGAACGCCTATCTCTTGCGCGAAAGGATCATCGGGCCTTACGTGCTCGGGCAGGCGTACCCGGAACTGACGAAACATGCCCTGGTTTGTGTGACGGAAACCACAACGCGCGCGCAAATCGAACACTTTGGCGCCGTGCTGCGTAAAGCGCTGGAGCAACCCGTTTGAAACCAAGTTTGCAGGGGAGCGACAGGCCGCGCCCGGCCGTAAACTGAACTCATGACCGACAAAATCAAAAAGGCCACGCGCCATACCAATCAAAATGAAGGCCTGATCTTTGAAAAATCCTCGCCCGGCAAGCGCGCGTTCGAACTGCCTCCGCTCGATGTGCCAGCCGCCGATCCCGCCAACACCTTGGGCACCAATTTTCGGCGTGGCGGAATCGAAGGCTTTCCGGAAGTCAGCGAGATCGAAGTGATTCGGCACTTCACGCGGCTATCCACCTGGAACTACGCTATCGACCTCGGCATGTACCCTCTCGGGTCCTGCACGATGAAATATAACCCGCGGGTCAACGAATTTGTCGCGCGCCTCGACGGACTCGCCACGGAGCATCCCTACCAGCCCCAGGAGCTTTCACAAGGCTGTCTGAAAATCTTGCAACTTCTTGAACAGTGCCTTCTCGAAATCACCGGTATGGACTCCGTCACTCTGCAGCCCGCCGCAGGCGCCCAGGGTGAGTTGACCGGCCTTCTCCTTATCCGCGCCTACCATCAGAAAAACGGAAACCCCCGCAAGAAAGTTTTGATTCCGGATTCCGCGCACGGAACTAACCCCGCAACGGCCGTCATCGCCGGCTACGAAGTCGAGAACATCAAGTCCGAATCTCATGGCCAGATCGATGTCGCCAAGTTGCGTGACCTCGTCACTAACGACGTCGCTGCGCTGATGATCACCAATCCCTCGACTCTCGGCATCTTTGAGCAGCGCATCCCCGAAATCGCAGAAATTCTTCACGCCAAAGGCGCGCTCCTATATATGGACGGCGCGAATATGAATGCGCTGACGGGCATCACGCGCCCCGGCGATCTCGGCGTAGATGTCATGCATCTCAACCTGCATAAGACCTTTTCAACTCCCCACGGCGGAGGCGGTCCGGGTGCCGGCCCCGTCGCCATGAAAAAAATCCTCGAACCCTTCCGTCCCGTTCCCATCCTCGTGGAAAAAGAAGCGGGCCGCCTGTCCCTCGATGCCAACCGTCCGGACTCGATCGGCCGCGTAAAAGCCTTCAGTGGGAATTTCGGCGTGCTCGTTCGGGCTCTCGCTTACATCCTGGCTTATGGCCCCGGCGTTCGCCAGGCCACGGAAGATGCTGTACTGAACGCCAACTACATTCGCAAGCACCTCGAAGGCGTATTCGATCTGCCCTATTCCCTGCCCTCTATGCATGAGGTGGTTTTTAGTGATGCGCTCCAAAAGAAAAACGGCGTCAACACCATGGACATCGCCAAGCGTCTGATCGACTACGGCTTCCACCCCTATACCACGGCGTTCCCTCTCATCGTTCCCGGCGCGCTGATGATCGAACCGACTGAATCGGAATCTCGCCAGGAGTGTGACCTCTTTATCGACGCCATGCGGTCCATCGCCGAGGAAGCGTCCACGAATCCTGAACTCGTAAAAACCGCGCCGCACACCACGCGAGTCCGCCGCCTCGACGAAGTCGGCGCGGCCCGCAAGCCGATCCTGTGCTGGAAGCCCCCGGCGTCCAAGACTGGTGCAGCTGACTAGACCAGCAAGCCACATTTCCAACGAAACACCGGGCAAGGCTGGCGCATTTTGGTTTCAAGCACATTCGAATTCTGCGATCTCAGCCATCTGGTTCCCTGCTGCTAAAAAATTGTGACTGTTCTTGGTCTATCAGCCTGCGCTCGAAAGGTCTCGCGCACAACCACTGTTGCGCGGGTCACGAAAGACTATGTTGAAGATAGCCGCAAGCATATTCTGCAAGGCAAAGACATTCCGCCCTACGCCACGGTCTACCGCATTCATGGCCCTTTTCTGTTCGGCGCTACTGACAAGTTCGCGGAGATTCTCGACGAACTGCCGAGGCTTCCCCCCATCGTCATCTTGCGACTACGGAACATGACTGCCATTGACGCCACTGGCCTTGGCGCCATCCGCGACCTGGCAGACACGCTCCAGGCTTCCGGCCGATCTCTTTTGCTCTGCGGCGCCCGCGAACAACCCGCAAAGCTCATGCATCAAGCCGGGTTCGAACGCCATGTCGGCACGGAAAATATCTGCGAAAGCATTGCCGATGCGATAGAGCGGGCCGGGGACCTCTATCGCACGCATAATGCTTCCGCACATGAGGAGATTGCCGCAAAAGTGGTCTAGTTGCGCTAAGAGAGCTTGCGAATTGTTCCGGGCGAATTCCTCTGATCTCGCCGCACAAATAAAACGGGCGCCTCGAAGAGACGCCCTCTTACCCATGTCGGAGATAGCGGAAACGTTTCAGAACAACAGATCCTATCGATCTTCATCCTCGAAACTTATGCCAGGCAGAACAGGAGTCCCTTCCATGCGAACCGCATCCAGGGCCGAAGGATCGAGGCCGAGGATTCGCAAAATAGTCGGAGCCACCTGAGCAGTTTCCACAAAGCTGTGGATGGTCCGAGCTGCGATGTCAGGGTTGGAGACCAAAAGCATCACATTGGTATCATCCCAGGCGAAGCCGCCGTGCTCGGATTGCTTCTTCAAGTTGCCCGTATAGACCACGCCATGGTTCGGAATTACAACGATGTCGGGTGTGCGCGGGTCGCCGCCTTGACGCAAACGGCAGCAGGGACCTGGAACGTTGGGAACACCTGGTGGATTAAAAATGGTGTCTATTGAAGCGCCATACAGGATCTCGCCGATTCCGGCGGCAGCGGCGTTGTCTTCTAGCATGCTCACGGCTTTCGTGGTGTCGCTGGAATTGGTTAGCCACAACTGGGAAATGTCGTCCTCGGCCAAACCGAGCCCGTTGTTGGGGTCGCTGTAAACCGCTGGGAGAAGCGGCCCAATGATCCCGGATGGTGGCGTACCATTGTTGCCGGAGTTCCCCGGGATGGGGAAGAAGCGGTTCGGGTCGATCGGCGATTGCCCGTGTTTGGCAGTGACAATAACCACAGTCGAGTCTAGCAGGTGCCGGCTCTTAAGCGCGGCGACCATTTGCCCGATCGCTGCGTCCACGAATTCGATCTCGGCACGCATCTTGGGCCTTGGGGTACCCTGGGCATCCTCGTAACCGCCAGAGTTTGCGTCAGTTCTGGTTGCGGACTTGGGTTCAATCAGTTTTTGTCCAACGCTGACGGCCTGGAAGTTCATGCCAAATATGACGGGGACAGGCTGGCTGCTTGTGCCGAGGTGGTTCTTGCCGTTAATCCAATTGACGACGGCGTTGACTTTCAATTGGTCGTAGCATTTGATGGAATCGAAGTCGGTCGTCCAGTCACTGCCGGTGTTCTGGGAAATGTGGGAGCAGTCGGTCCCGTTCGCGGTTTTGAAACCAGGGATGTCCACGACGTTGGAATTTACTTCCGGGGCGTAGTAATCATCGACGTTGCTTGGGCTGGACGTTCCGGTGGGGCCAGAGACGACAGCATAGACGGGGTGCTTGTCCGACCACGCGGTGAAGCCGCCCGCAGCGTGGATAACCCCGTAGATCGTGTTTGTGCGCACGAAGTTCCAGGGGTAAACAGGCTTGCAGCCATCGAAGGGATCGCGCACCAATTTATCCGGATCGATCGATAAAACTCCTCCGTCGAATTTGGAGTACGGACCGCCTCCATTCACCAGGGTCTCGTCGAATTCGTCGCCTTCCTCGTACTCAGTCTGCGTTCCGTTGATCTGTCCCTGAACGCAGTTTCCGCCGGGGAGCCCGTTACCGGTCGCGATTTTTGGAGGAGCAAGAACGCGATCGTAAGCAACGTCATAAAATGCGCCGACGGTTCTGGGGGTACCACCCGTAACGAGGGCCATGAGGCCAGGGAAGGAGTCGGAAGGTCTAGAGGTTGAAGTCCGGGTGTAGTTCACGCCCGTCCTGCCAAGAGCAGCGAGTGTTGGGCAAGTGCTGGAAGCCACGCAGTTTTCGAAATCGAGGGCGTGCATTCCATCAATGCTGATGAGCAGGACGTGACGGGAGCCCTGATGGCCATCAGAGCGGCCCCAGTCTTGCGCGCCTGCCATAGGAGCGAGTGAGATAGCGGAACCAAGAACCAGCGAGAGCGATTTGCCGAGCAGTTTTTGGAACATGAAAATCCTCCGCCAACGTGATATAGGCGAGGTGTTGCGATTGTATGAGTCCTGCGTTAATTCTTGTGCGCACTGGCTGGAGGCTTCACATCGAAAAGGCGCGGAGGCGGGCGGATGGTGGGGCCTCGCGTTCGACAGTCCTTATGCGAATCCGCAATAGTTTCTTATTTTGTCAGTCGCACGCTATCGAGAATCGCCGCGAAGGTCTTATCGTACTTTTCATAGTCTTTTTGTGGCGCAACACATATGAAGGACAGCAATCCCCCCGGGCGCATCACCGTAATCAGCCAATCCGTCTCCTCACCGCCCAATGGGGACACATTGCTCAAATAGGTCGAAAGCCCGGGCTGGCCGTTCAAACGCAAACGCCCTGGTCCACGCGCGATCTTCATGTGAGGATTATCTTTCTGTAGGGTCCTGACCAAATCCTGAGTCGCGTCTTCCAAAGATCTTTCTGCGGCTGGAGCACCCTGCGCTTGCGTAACATTCACGATCAGACCGTATGCCAACCCACCCTGCCCATCGCTTCCCTCCAGGACCCCGCCATCCGGCGCGAACGACACGCTCTTCTCTTGGCCGTACTTATGCCAGTTCTCTGGATACGCAATCTTGTACGCGGGAGACTTGTACTCTACAAAATTCGGCGAAGGCGCCGGAGGCGGACCGATCCGATTCGGCACTTCCCTGCCGGCGGGTGACGGCCCCCTCCTCACCACCGGGAGCGCCCTTACTTCGCGCTTTATCGCTTCGAACTCCAGTGAATCTCGTTTCATTTTCCCCGGTTCCCCGCCTAGCTTTTGGATCTCTTCGTCCACGCGCTCGACCCGATGCTCCGGGTTGGGATGGTCGGAGAAAAACTCAGGTGGATTCTTTCCCTTGCTCTCTGCTTCTATTTTTTCGAAGAATTGCGCCAGGGCACGCGGGTCGTATCCCGCATCGTAAAGCACCTGTGTGCCCATCACGTCTGCTTGCGTCTCCGAAGACCTGGAATACCGCAGCAACACACCGCCGGCGCTGAACCTCCCAAGTTCCGTGAGCAGTGCTCCACCAGCGTTACCCCCAAAGAGCGCGCCCAATATTCCCACGCCCGCCTGCGCGAATTGCGCTTTCGTCGCCTCCGCGGTCCCGTGGCGCAGGGCCACATGCGAAAGCTCGTGCGCCATCACTGCGGCGAGCTGTGCTTCGTTGTCTGAGACTTCGATCACACCCCGATTAACAAAAACGTATCCGCCAGGCAGGGCAAATGCGTTGATCTCCCTGTCATTTACGCAATGAAACTCCCACGGATAATCCACGCCTCCCGTCGGCAGTTTTGCAACCAGTTTCCGGCCGAGTTCCGTTAGGTAGGCGTCCACTCTGGGCGCATTGCAGGACGGCAACTGCCTCGCCGCGTCCACGGCCACCTGTTTCCCCAGAGCGATGTCATCCTGCGGCGAATAAAAGTTCCAGGCAGGCTTGAACTGAGTCCGCTGCGCCCGTGTACTCGGAATCAGCAACAAGCACAGCGTGGTCGCAACGCTGACGGCTCGCACCAGTCTCCAGCGCATTTTTGGGCGCCGATTGCTGGGCCGATTTTGCGATTGCTTGCGGGCGAACATGTCTGTTTCGCTTCGGGCCGGCGAAGCCAATTCCTCTCTCTCCTTCCTAAATGTACACCGAGCCGCGTCCAAAAGAAAAAGCCCGGGAAAGTTTTCCCCGGGCGGTGTCATAAAACAAATTTTTCAGTCGGTTCAGCGCGCCATCCGTGGTGTTGGATCTGGTCCCACCGCGGTCGACGGCGCTTCCACGCTCTTCCCGGTCCTCGCTTGTGTTGGCCGCGCTGCTGTAACCGGTTCTGGCCGCCTTGCCGGTATAGCCAGGTTCTCCCCCTCGCGACTGAAGCTAAGACCGTCATTACCCTTGTTCCAGTCGATGCACACCAGGTCTCCCAGGTGCACTTGTTCCGTTGCCAGAAGATTTGCCAGCGGGTAGACCACGTGCCTCTCGATCGCCCTCTTCAGGTGCCGCGCACCGTATCGCTGGTCGGTCCCTTCCTGAAGCAGGAATTCCCGCCCAGGCGGGGTGACCCGAAACAGGAATTGCCCTTTCGCCGTTTCGAGAACCCGCTTCTGCACTTGACCTAGCTCAATCTCAAGCACTTCTTCCAGCTGTACCCGACGAAGTGGGTGAAATACCACAACCTTGTCCAGCCGGTTCATGAACTCCGGCGAAAACTTCCTCCGCGCCGCTTCCACAGCCGTCCGTTCGACCTTTTCATCCAACCCGTTCGCCGGTATATCTTTCGGCTGGATGAAGCCCATCCCGCCTTGCATCAATTCCGTGATCTCTCCCCCGCCTAGGTTCGACGTGAGGAATATCACCGTCTGCGACAAATCCACCCTTCGATTGTCTCCCAGGGTTAGAGTCGCCTTATCCAACATCCCCAGCAGCAACTGCCAAAGGGCATCCGACGCCTTCTCAATCTCGTCAAAAAGCAGAAAGCTCAACTTCAGTTTCTCGGTGTGGCTAGCCGCCAAGGCTTCTTGTGTAATCAGAGGGTGGGTTTCTCGGTGCCCCAGATACCCAGGAGGCGAACCGATCAATTTGGCGATCTCATGTGAGTGCTGGAATTCCGCGCAATCCACCTTGATTACAGCGCGCGCGTCTCCAAAGAGGATTTCGGCTGCCGCTTCCACAATGCGCGTCTTGCCCGAACCCGTCGGGCCCAGAAACAGCAGGTTGCCTACTGGCCGCCCCGGCGAATTCAGCCCCGCGCAGAAGACCTGATACAGGTCCACAAGCGCTTGGACCCCTTCCACTTGCCCGACGATCTTGGCGCGCAACGCCCCTTCGAAATCTCGGGTGTCCGTACTTCGAATCGTAGGATCCAGTTGCTGTCGAGCGGCGGCTTTCATAGGGTCGTTCCCTTCCGCGTTCAGCTGCCAAAACGTACCATCCGTCTCAGCTACGCGCTTCGAGAAACTACAGCATGAGAACTGCCATTTCCGCTGCTAGCGTCATAGAGTGGAAACCGACTCAAAGTCAATGAGATACAAGAGTTGCAGATATGGAAACTGTCTCAGGCCCTGAGACAGCGTTCCCTTCAGGGTCAAAGTGAGAGGATCGAACAGTTTGTGTCAGTGCTTGAACAGCAAAAATGGGCGCATCCTGAACTCCGCGCGCATGGAACCAGCTTCAATTTCAGTTTTTTCTAGCGATCCTGCTTTTTACGACCTTGCGGAGCGGCTGCGGGCGACACTCCCGGCTGCGCTGCACGCAGCTTCCTCTCCCCTGCAACGGCTTCTGCTGGTGGATCGGCCACTTTTCCGTCTTTTGCCTCGGCCGAGGCGGCGAGTTGGCCAGGTTGCGGCCCAGTGGGCGTAACGAGAGCACCCTCGCCCTCGCGGGCAAACGTCAATTCCTTGTGCTCACGGTCCCAATCGATGCAAACGAGGTCTCCCAGGTGTACCTGTTCCGTAGCCAGCAGATTCGCCAGGGGATAAACCACGTACCGCTCAATCGCCCGCTTCAGATGCCGGGCTCCATAACGCTGGTCTGTCCCTTCCTGCAACAGGAAATCTCTGCCCGCCGTCGTTACCCGAAATAGGAACTGGCCCTTGGCCGTCTCCAGAACTCTCTGCTGTACTTGCCCCAGCTCAATCTCAAGTACTTCTTCAAGTTGTTCTCTTTTGAGTGGGTGGAACACAACCACCTTGTCCAGCCGGTTCATGAATTCCGGCGAAAACTTCCTCCTCGCCGCTTCCACGGCCGTCCGTTCAACCTTTTCGTCCAATCCCGTCTCAGGTTTGTCTTTGGGCTGGATGAATCCCATCCCGCCTTCCATCAACTCCGTGATCTCTCCCCCGCCCAGGTTCGACGTGAGGAATATCACCGTCTGCGACAAATCCACCCTTCGATTGTCTCCCAGGGTTAGAGTCGCCTTATCCAGCATTCCGAGAAGCAACTGCCAGAGCGCGTCCGAAGCCTTCTCAATCTCGTCAAAAAGCAGAAAGCTCAACTTCAGCTTCTCGGTATGGCTCTTGGCTAGTTCTTCCTGGGTAATCAGAGGATGTGTCTCCCGGTGTCCAAGATAGCCTGGGGGTGAGCCGATCAATTTGGCGATCTCATGTGAGTGCTGGAATTCCGCGCAATCCACCTTGATGACAGCGCGCGCGTCTCCAAAGAGGATTTCGGCAGCCGCTTCCACAATGCGGGTCTTGCCTGAGCCGGTCGGCCCCAAAAGGAGGAGATTGCCCACCGGCCGTCCCGGCGAGTTCAGTCCCGCGCAGAAGACCTGATAGAGGTCCACAAGCGCTTGCACCCCTTCGGCTTGTCCGACGATCTTCGACCGCAACGCTGTCTGGAATTCAATCGTCGTGTTGCTTCGAAGAGTTGGATCGAGTGGCGCTGGTTGGGAGCTCATGGTCTCCTCCTAGCGGCCCTGCATGCGCAGAGTCGCAGTACCGAAACGTCCGCGTTTCCGGTCGAACTGGTTCAGTTTAACCTGAAGTGTGGACTGCAGGAGCCGCAACTGCACGAGCAGCTCCCGCGCCACGGCGGGCGTTTCAGAAATCCGGAGAAGCGGCGTAAACAAGTCCGCCAGATCCATATTCAGAGCTCGCAGGTCGGCAACGAGCTTTTGGATCGCCGGGGAACTTGCATCGGCAAGATCGAGCTGAGAGCTCATCTGTTCACGCAAAGCCTGCCAATTCAGCTCCACGAACGGGTGTTTCTTGGAAACTGCGCGCACCACTTCGTCGGTGATCCGCGCGCGCTCCCCGAGACGCGCCAAGTGCAATTGGCGCACTTTTCCGCCGCGGCGCACGTTGTGCACCAAGTAATACGAGTTCCCTTTTCGGCGGACAAAAGCCATGGCATCACCTCGAGCTACTTTCTGGGTCTGTAGTGTACTCACCCTCCACTACGCCGTCAATAAACGAAGACTGCGAATGCGCGCGGCTGCGTTCAATCGGTAATGCGTACAACGTAGCGAATTTGCGCCAGAGTCTTTCATCACGTTTTTCGCTTTGTTTCATCCGTTCCATGTATCGCCGCCGTTCGTTTCAGGTTTCACTGCCCTACTTGGTTAGATGCTCGGCGCAAGAAATAGATTTTTTCTGATTTCCTATTCGCCTGCTCTCAAGTTATCAAACACGGCTCCGGCTTTTTATTCTCTTGTAGCTCCTCGTGTATCCCCCTACGATGTTCCACGTGCTTCCCAAATCCGCCAAGTCGGAGATGTTTTGACGTGTCTTTCGATCCGGTCTACAAGCTTGTGAAACAAATTCCCCGCGGGCGGGTTCTAACTTATGGGGCTCTAGCCCGAGCCTTGCGTCTCCCAGGGGGCGCACGCACCGCAGGCCGCGCCATGGCGGCAACTCCGCGCGGAAAAGGTATCCCCTGGCACCGCGTCCTTGGCGCAAACGGCAAGATCCTTATCCGCGAGCCGTACGCCTCTCTTCAGAAAAAACTTCTCGAAAGCGAAGGCGTCTCCGTCATCGAGTGCCGCATCAACTTGAAGCGTCATCTCTGGACCCCTCCCCGCAAGAAACTTTCCGCACGCAGAAAAGCGCATGGTTCGTTCTCGCGACGGTCTGTTGCTAATCAGGCTGGCAATTCTCGGTCGGATCGAGATCCTCGGCAACGCTAGAGTTGCCGTATCCGGATTCTTTTAGAACTTCCCTTCACGTAACCATGTTCCCGCGGAACTCGTATGCATAGATGAAGCCACGGTTCTCTGGCTTCGGTGTGCTGGAGGGTCTTATGTCGAGCGAACAGGCTGGGGTAGGCGGAGACTCAGGTCGCGGCGCTCATTGGCTTGCGGCGCTAGCCTCGCTGATCATAGGCACTTCGTTCTTTGCACTCTGGTTCTGGCTGCTGCCGCCGTGGTTGGGCTTTCACGTCGATCTTGCAAGTGTGGCGCTTTGGCAATGGTTTGGCGCGGCGTTCTCCGTGCTCGGCTTCTCCGTGGCGATTCGCTGCGTTTGGGATTTCGGATGGACGGGCCACGGAACCCCCGCTCCATTTGCACCGCCGCAGAAGTTAGTGGTCGTTGGATTCTACAGGTACGTGCGAAACCCGATGTATGTAGGGTTTTTCTCGGGCTGGCTGGGCCTTTGGGCCGTCTTCGGCAGGGCAAGTCTGCCGGCCCTCGTGATTGCTCTCGTGGTCGTGCCAGCAGTAGCACTTTTTGTGCGGTTCTACGAAGAGCCAACGCTCCGCAAAATGTTCGGCGCGGACTATGAGGTCTATTGCAGGAATGTCTCCCGGTGGATTCCGCGCCTTCGCCCATGGAAGCAGTAATAGCGAGATAATCCGGCAAGGCGATTAAAACTCGGCTCGGTCAAGCCTTATACATGCGAATGTACTTGAAAAAGTCCCCGAGTAGCCCGTGCCTCTAACTTGTCACGAGCCAAGAATCTGCAGTCCGACTCTGCCCCGCGTCTAGTGCTCTTCCGGTGCGCTGCGGTCCGGCGCGATAGCTGCAGCCATGCGAAATACTGCGGCAAGCACTTCAAGGATGATGCGGCAATAGAGAATCCAGAAGAAGTAGGACACCAGGGCCGCGATTAGCGCGATAAGACCCTGCACCGGGGCTTGCTGAAACGCTACTACGACCCAGGCTACTGCCGCGACGAGCCCTACAAGCAAGTGCAATGCGTACATGAATTTGAGCATTTTCGGAGTGGCATATATGCGAAAAGAAAAATCCATCAATCCTTCCCACATTCCCTTTGCTTCGGGCATTCTTGCCTCCTTTAGGTAAGCTAGAAATGTATTCAGTCTTCAGGGACCACAAGCGAGTCTTTTGTATCCCGTAGAGCGTGGAGTGCACTGGGCGGGTAGGTCTCCGCCAGTTGGAAATCATCTACTGGATATCAATATGGAAAACGGCCTGAATCACATTAGTTCGCCGGTTCAGCAGGACGATATGCCCTCCAATGACGACGTTCGCGCAATCCGGCGGAGGTGGCGGCAGCCGACGGACCAACTCTGGAGGACAAGGCTGAATCTTCTTCTGTAGTCCCGGTGGCAGAGTGCCCCGCTCCTCGAGCTGTTTTTCCAATCCGGGGGGCAAGCGGTCCCGCTTCGCAAGTCCTGGCGGCAGATTGTCTTGATGGCCCGCATACCACGCGCGGATAGCCTCACGGTCCTGCTCTCTGTAATAGTTGTCTCCCTGATCGCCATTGTCACCGTGTTTGTTGTGACCTTTACCTTTTCCCTGTCCGTGGCCCTGCGCCAATGCACTGCTCCCGCTGAACAAACAGGCTACCAGAGCGCACGCGCACATCCATCTCGTCAGTCTCATTTTCCCTCCGCGGCTGGTATTTCCTAGACTAGCTGGAAATGTCCCGCGTAACAACGCGCTCGGATCGTTTTGTCACCTTACTTTCAACATGCCCTCTTGCATGGCCGCTCACGTCGCGCGTCCGCAGATGCCCTCTTGGCCGACGCGCCTCGCCACCCACAGAATTAAATTTATCCTGAGCCGGGCACTCCAAGATTGCCGTGAAGGTGCGTACATGCGTTATCCTAATGGGTCTCTTTGCGTAGAGTCCGGTAGTGTCAAGGATCATGGCGAATCCGATCTTGCTAGTTGAAAACCTGGTCAAGCGTTACGGTTCTGTGGAAGCCGTTCGCGGAGTCAGTTTTTCCGTCGAGGAGGGCGAGGTCTTCGGACTACTAGGCCCTAATGGCGCCGGAAAAACATCCACCGTCGAAATCCTCGAGGGCCTGCGCGACCTGGACAGTGGCCGAGTATCCGTCTGCGGCCTCGACCCACAACGCGATTCGCAAAAGTTAAAGCACGAAATTGGCGCGGCTCTGCAATCCACATCCCTCCCCGACAAACTTCGCGTCATGGAGGCCCTCCGTCTTTTCTCCAGCTTTTACAAGAGGCGCCGCAGTCCGGAGGAACTCCTCAAACGGTTCGGCCTGGAAGAAAAACGCAACGCTTTTTATAGCCAGCTTTCTGGCGGTCAAAAACAGCGCCTCGCTCTGGCTATGGCTCTTGTCAACGAGCCCAAAGTGCTATTCTTCGACGAACCCACCGCCGGGCTCGATCCCCAGGTCCGCCGCGAAATCTATGACATTATCGAGGAGCTTAAGCACGAGAAGAAAACAATCGTCATGACCACCCACTACATCGAGGAAGCCGAGCGCCTTTGCGACCGCGTGGCCATCGTGGACCACGGCAAGGTCGTCGCTCTGGGAACGCCACGCGATTTGAAATCGCGCGCCGGTGGCGCAACTCGCATCGAAGTCCGGCTCTCGAAGCCCGAGCCGGAGGGCGCTCTGAAAAACCTGGAGGGTGTCGCCGATGCCCGCCAGGTCGACGGCACCTACGTGATTCATTCCAATCGCCCGCCGCAAACCATCGTCGCCATCGTCAAACACCTGGAAGCCGAGGGCAACGAGCTCGTCAGCCTCGAAATCGCTTCTCCTTCTCTCGAGGACGTCTTCATCGAAATGACCGGAAGGAGGCTCCGCGATTGAAGAATTTTGCCACGCTCACGCGAATGCGCATTCAGCTCACCCTGCGCAATAAAATGTTCGTATTCTTTAGCCTGGTCATGCCGTTCGCGTTTTTCTTCCTCTATGCCGGCATCTTCGCCAAGGGCCAGCCGCAAGTAGTCCGCTTTTTTCTCGGGCCGGTCCTTTCTCTCACGGTCATGGGGAGCTTCTGGGGGCTAAGTGCAGCCCTCGTCATGTTTCGCGAGCAAGGCATTCTTCGCCGCTTTCATGTAACTCCGGTCACCGCGAGCGATATGCTGGCCTCCAGCGTCGTCGCCAACTACGTGCTCATATTTCCGACGATTCTTCTGCTCTTTTTCCTCTCACGTTCCATCTTCCACGTCGTACATTTCGGCAACTTGTTTTCGTCCTTCATCTTGATCAGCATCGGCGCCATCTCGTTCTCTTCCATGGGACTGGTTGTCGCCAGCGTCACGAACACCATGCAGGAAACGCAGGTCATTAACCAGCTCATCTGGCTACCCCTGATTTTTCTGTCCGGCGCCACATTTCCCCTCGCTTTCCTGCCCCACGTCGCGCAACAATTTTCCTTATTCCTGCCTGCCACTTACCTTGTTCAGGGCCTGCAACGCGCCATATTCGATTCCGTTCCAATCTGGCAGCTCGGCGTTGAAGTCGCCTCGCTCGCTGTCTGGGCTGTGCTAACTTTTTTTCTCTCCGCGCAGCTCTTTCGTTGGGAACCCGAAGTAAAAGTACCGCGCAAAGCAAAACTCTTTGTGCTAGCCACCGCAATTCCTTTTTTGCTTCTCGGTCTTTGGGAGAACAAGTATGGCAACATCCCTGTGCTCGCTCAGTCGGCATACGACTCCCTAAGCAAACCAGCGAACCCCGGCACGTCGCCTGTCAGGCCGAAATAGCCTGATGTCTGCCCAGCGGACTCTTACACGCGCCAATTTGGTTTACCCGCTGGGCCCTTTTTGCAAACAAGGTTCATTGACGCTCGAAGCGGCGTGCCGTATTCTCAAAACTGAGGAAAAATCGCGAGCGGCGCTTGAAAAGAGGACAAGTTTATGCCAATCCA
Organism: Candidatus Acidiferrum sp.; assembly: GCA_035310525.1. Lineage (GTDB taxonomy): Bacteria > Acidobacteriota > Terriglobia > Acidiferrales > UBA7541 > Acidiferrum. The sequence goes on from DATGED010000018.1 coordinate 389,705, forward strand.
AAAGACCGATAAGATTTGGCACAACGGAAAGTGGATCAATTGGGACGACGCCACCCTTCACGTGCTTTCCCACGTCGTGAGCTACGGCTCCGCCGTATTCGAAGGCATCCGCTGCTATGAAACCAGGCAAGGTCCCGCCATTTTTCGCCTTCGCGAACACATGCAGCGCCTCATTCACTCCGCGAAGATCTACCGCATGGATTTGCCCGTTTCCCTTGACGATTTCTGCAATACCGCAACCGAATTGGTGCGCGTCAACAAAATAAACTCCTGCTACGTCAAGCCGATCGTCCTGCGCGGCTATGGCGAGGTCGGCGTGAACCCGCTCAGTTCTCCTATCGACATCTACATGGCTTGCTGGTCCTGGGGCGCGTATCTCGGCCCGGACGCGGTCGCAAAAGGTGTCGATGTCGGCATCAGTTCCTGGACCCGCATCGCCCCAAACACTCTACCGGCTATGTCCAAAGCGGCAGCCAATTACATGAACTCGCAACTCATCCGCATGGAAGCCTCCTTCAATGGCTACGCCGAAGGCATCGCACTCGATTCTTCTGGCCATGTCAGCGAAGGATCGGGCATGAATGTGTTTCTCGTTCACGACGGCACACTTTACACGCCTCCCCTCGCGACCAGCATCTTACCCGGCATCACGCGGAACACGGTCATGGCACTCGCGGAAGATCTCAGCATTCCCATGAAGGAACAGGTCATTCCTCGCGAGATGCTCTACATCGTCGACGAAGTCTTCTTCTGTGGCACCGCCGTCGAAATCACTCCTATCCGCTCCGTCGACAAGATCCAGGTCGGCAAAGGCGTCGCCGGTCCTATCACGCGCCGCCTCCAGGAAGAATTCTTCGCTCTCACGAGCGGCAGCAAACCTGATCGCCATAACTGGCTCACACCTGTTAACGCGCCGGTCGCGGCTGTTTCGCGCTAAGGGCGCGCCATCGTTCTGCGACGGGCATTGCACGCGAGCCTCGCGGCAAGACTGGCCTTTTTCTCCGCATTCCAGATAGAATCCTCTTCGGTCTGAGATGGTACTGCTCGTTCCCTGGGTGGGGGTCCCTGATGTACAACTTTCCTCAAAAGCTCGCGGCGGAGTTTATCGGCACTTTCGCGCTCGTTTTCTTTGGCGAAGGCGCCATCTGCGTGGATTGGTACCCCCACTCCTCGAACGCCCTTGGGCTTCTTGGCATCGCCGTGGCGCATGGCCTCGCCATTGCCATCATGGTGTGCGCTTTGGGCCACATATCCGGCGGGCATTTCAACCCCGCTGTCACGATCGGCTTCTGGGTCACAAAGCGGCTGAATACCCTCGACACTGTGGCCTATTGGGTCGCTCAACTTGCGGGTGCGACTGCTGCCGCCTTTCTCCTCCGCGCCATCATCCCGGACGATACCTGGCATGCCGTTGCCCTGGGCACTCCCATGATCGCGCACGACTTTACCCGTCTCGCCGGCATGATCCTCGAGGGCGTTACCACTTTTTTCCTCGTACTCACAGTCTTCGCTACCGCCGTCGATGAACGGTCGTCGTTCCGGCCCGTCGCCGGATTCGCCATCGGTATTAGCATCGTGCTCGGCATTCTTGTGGCCGGTCCCTTCACAGGCGGCGCGCTCAATCCCGCTCGCGCTTTCGGCCCTGCCCTGGCCTCGTCCCATTGGCAGAATCATGGAATTTACTGGGTGGGTCCTCTTGCTGGGGGCTTCCTCGCCGGATTCCTGTACGACTCCCTTTTCCTGAAAAAAACCTGACTTAGTACCAATCACCGCTCACGCGTCTCTAGCGCGCGAAACTGTCCTTTCGTTCAGGTGACTACCGCGCAACCGGGCAGCTCAGCTTGCTTGCTCCCCCAAACCTTCGGGTGCTAACGTCGCAGTCTGGCGGTAGTCTCGCGGAGTTCACACCGACATGGCGATTAGCATTGACGATCTTCTACGGCGCGCGGTCGAAAGCAAAGCTTCCGACCTCCATCTAAAGGTAGGCAACCATCCTTATCTGCGAGTTGACGGCGTCCTCGCGGCCCTCACCGACGTTCCGCGTATCACTCCTGAAGAAATGCTCTCGATGGCCTTCAGCATGATGACCAACCGCCAGAAGCAAAAGTTCAAGGAAACCGCCGAACTCGATATGGCTTACGGCGTCGCAGGCCTCGGCCGCTTCCGCGTAAACGTTTTCCAGCAGCGCGGCAACGTTGGAATGGTTCTCCGCGTCATCCCAACCAAAATTCGCACCATCGAGGAATTGAATCTCCCGGCAGTCGTTGGAAAAATCTGCGAGGAGCAACGCGGCCTTGTGCTGGTTACGGGAACCACCGGTTCCGGTAAGTCCACCACGCTCGCCGCGATGATCGACCGAATCAATGCGAACCGCTCCGACCACCTGATCACCATCGAAGACCCCATCGAATTCCTGCATCGCGACAAGCGCAGCTTCATCAACCAGCGCGAGGTCGAAGTCGACACCGCGAACTTTTCGACCGCTTTGCGCGCTGCTCTTCGTCAGGATCCGGACGTGATTCTGGTCGGCGAAATGCGCGACCTCGAAACGATTTCGACCGCCTTGCTGGCCGCCGAAACCGGCCACATGGTTTTCTCGACCTTGCACACCCTCGACGCAACGGAAACGATTCAACGCATCATAGCGGTCTTTCCGCCGCCGGAGCAAAAGCAGATCCGATTGCAGCTTGCCGCGACGCTCAAAGCTATCGTCTCCCAGCGTCTCGTTCGCCGGGCCGACGATAAAGGCCGCGTCCCCGCCGTCGAAGTCATGGTCGCCACCGCGTACATCCGCGATTGCATCATTAATGCCGACAAGACGCGCTTGATTCACGACGCCATCGCCGCCGGCACCAGCCAATACGGCATGCAGACCTTCGACCAATCGCTCTTCGATCTCTACACGAAGCAGCTCATCTCCCTAGAGGAAGCCCTCCTGCGCTCGACGAATCCCGACGAGTTCCAGTTGCGGATTCAGGGTATCCGTTCCGCCTCAGACGCCGCCCGCGAAGAGATGGAACGCCAGATGGCCGACTTCGAACGCTTCGCCCGCAAATAGGCTCTGGTTCTCTGTGTGTGGCAGTGGCCATGCTGTCTCAATTCTTGCTCTCAAAAAAACGGGTTGCAAAGCGAGTATCGCCTACGCCGATCCTCGATCTAATCGAGCCGCTGCCAAAGCCCGCCGACGGAATCATCACTGGCAGATTTTCCTTGCCCCTTCTCACGTTTGTCGCCCTAGTCGTGGTGACTCAGAATTATTCATTCTTGATCGTGCCTCTGGGCATCTTGCCAGCGCTCTTACTCGTCGTCGGTATTCACGAATTCGGTCATATCCTCTTTGGGTGGTGTGTGGGCCTCGGCTTTTGCGGCGTGGACGTCGGCCCGCTGTGCATTCGTCGAGTTAGAAATAAATGGGCGCTTCGGCTGCGACCTCGGATTTACCTCGGCGCAGCTCACATGCGGTTACGTCACATCCGGCGCATTAGACGACAGCTCGCCATCTGCACGCTAGGTGGACCCGTGACTAGCTACGGCTTCGCTCTGCTCGCCTTCGTTGTCGGTGAACACTATCGCCCCACAGACAGCTTCGGCTGGACAACTTTCCTCGAATTCTCGGCGTTTTTTTCGCTACTCATTGCAATATTTTCAACCTTTCCGTATCGCACTCGAATTGGGGGGAATGATGCGCACCTTCTCCGTGAGCTGCTCGCATCAAAGACTGGTGCACTACAAATGATTGCCGCGCATGCCACTTCGTTCGCCGCCAGTGTTGGACCGATTCCTCCTGCGTACTTTGAGAGGTGGTGGAGAATGGCTTCTGCAGACACCGAGACCGCCCATTCCAGCTTCTACATGGAGTGGAACGCCTATCGTGCCGCGAGGGAGCCCGCAGTTGCAGCCAGCCACCTTGAGGACTTGCTGCGCCAGTCCTCCTCCTATGACGTCGAGATACGCAATTTTCTCGCAGCTGAGGCGACATTCTTCACAGCTCGCCATAGACCGACGTCCAACTGTTCGAGCGTCTGGCTTCGCAGAACAAGACACCTTGAATGGCTCGACCCCTTGTCCCGAATTCGCCTCGATGTTGCGCTCGCAGAGTCGCGTCAGGAATTCGCTAAAGCCTCGATCATCTGCGATTCTGGTCTCTCTCTAATCAGAGACAACTTGAACGGTCCGCTATCGATTAGGACAGAGTCTGAGTGGGTCGAGTGGAAAAAACATATCGAAGAGAGACTTACTCCCACAAACCCTGAGGTCCTTCAACCAGCGTGATTCTGCTCTCTCTGTCTTCTCTATTTGTTCCGTATTAACTTCGCACTTTGGCATTTCGGCTCTCTCAATTCGCCTAATTACGTCGGAGCCCCCAGACGCCATTCACCCGCGCTACAATGTCCGTCGGCATGTTTGGAAAGCCCCGCCAAGTCGAGACCGAAACGGAGCTGTACGACGCCGCCGTCCGCGCCCTCATGCGCCGCGCGTATTCCGTCTACGAAATGAAGCAGCTGCTTGGCCGGCGAACGGATGACGACAACCTTCTGAAAAATGTCATGGACCGTTTGAAGCGCGCCAAAATGATCGATGACGAGCGCTTTGCCAAACAGTTCGCCCGCCAACGCACGGAAATCAGGCGCCAGGGGAAATTCCGCATCGCCCGCGACCTCCGTGCACGCGGCGTCCCTGACCGCCACATCGAAACCGCCCTCGCTGAATCCGCAAAAGAAACTGACGAAGCTGGCATTGTTCGCCAGCGCCTCGAACGCAAACTTCGCTCCTTTCGCAGCGAAATCGATGAGCGCAAAATGGCCGCAATGTATCGGAGCCTCTTGCGCGCCGGCTTTTCCGCCGATGTAGTCCGCCGGGAACTCAAGTCTCTAACCCGCGAGGAAGTTCCAGAAGCAGAACCTCAATCCGAGGAATAGCAAGTTGTGAGAGCGGAGCGCGTTAGCCATACCTTCCTTCCGCTATGTTAGGATTTCTCGGCGCGAGTCTTGCGTAATTCCCCATGGTACTTGAAAGCAGCAAGTGCGCGGCATCGAGACCCAAAAACCCATGACAAGCGACGTGATAATTATGGGAGGCGGCGCCACGGGGCACCTTGCGGCCGCGTACCTGCGGAAGCGGTTCCCAAATCTGAAAGTGGCCGTGGTCGAAGGCCCGCACAAGAATCGCCCAATCGTCGGCGAATCACTGGTCGAGGTCAGTGTCGATTTCATGTTCGAACTCGGTCTCGGCGCTTACCTGGTGGAAAAGCACTATCCCAAATACGGACTGACCTACTACTTCAAGCCCGATATCGACAATCCCGCCGATCGCACCTACGTGGTCGACGAAATTCCGACGGCGCCACAGATACTCTCTTTCCAGATAAACCGGTTCACATTCGATCGCGAGGTGCGGGACCGCAACGTGCAAAACGGCGTCGAGATCATCGACGGCACCGTTACCGGAGTCGAGATCAACGGCGGAGCCGGGCTGCACGCGGTGACTTTGCAAGCTGCCGCCGGAGGAACACAGACGCTGAGCGCGCGCTGGTTAATAGACGCCACCGGCCGGAACCGGGTGCTCGCGAAACAGTTGCAGCTTCAGGAAAAGGTCAACGAACAAAAGAACGTTTTTTGGTTCCGGCTGATGAATTTCGATCCGGAGATTCTGAGCCACATCCAGGCCCTCAAGAAGCCGAACCGCTCGTACGTTCCGTACTACGCGACTCATCATTTCTTCGGAAAGGGCAACTGGATTTGGTGCATCCCCATGCGCTCGCCGGAAAACGTGCCGCTTATCAGCATCGGCATCACCTACCGCAAAGATGTGTATCCCCACCGCGAACCGCGCACGATGGAGCAGTTCCTTGAGTGCGTGGCACGCGAGCACCCGGTGCTCGTCGAGCTGGTGCGAAGCGGCACGATCGTCGACACAAATTTTTACAGCTCCTACATGTGGGAATGCCGCCAGCGCTATTCTGCGGATCGCTGGTACATTATCGGCGATGCGGGAGATACCGTTGACCCGCTGTACAGTGTCGGGCTGGCTTTGTCCTCGCTTCAAATCCGGCAGATTGCCGCGATCATCCAAAGAGAATTAAACGGCCTCGACACCAGCGAGTTCACCAAGGATCTCGATACCGTTCTCGCCGCGTTTCAACGCAGCGTCACGCGCGATACGACGCGCCTGTATGAGTGCATGGGCGATGCTTACCAATGCCATCTGCGTGTGCATCTGGCGGTGACCAAGCTTTTTCATCTGGGGCTGCCATTGGTGGTCAACGACTATCTATGGGATCCGCTGGGGGTGAAACTGATCAATTGGTTTGCCAGCCTTGAAACTCTTGAAGCAGATTCGAAGAAGTTTCAAGAACTTATCCGGGAAGTTGCCGCGATTCCGAACAACCGCGCGCTCAAAAATTTCATCAAGGTGCAGTCCGGCTGGTCCATGAACTTCGGTTATTACGAACACCATCGTGAGGAGGACATTGCAGCCTCACTCTCGAAGATGGCCTTCGGGCTTGCTCGTTTGCGTCTTAACCTTCTCGGAAAACTTGGCTGGCGGGCGTTGCTTCGCTTTAGCCAGCAGCGCGCATTTTGGAAAGACGTGTTGCGTGGGTTGTTGCTCGTCCCCTTCTATGGGATCAAATTGCGCGAAAATTGGCTCGTGCGCATGAAGTTCTCTCCGCGCGAAAGGAAGATTTCAGGTGAAGAGTCGCCGTCTAACGCCGGGTTAACTCGCGACGCCGGGGCATGACCGAAACAGCTGACCCAGCTTTGAATGTATTGCGGGTATTGCGGCTGGAAGCGTGGGCTACGGCTTGGTCGTCTTTTGTTGCTTCTTTAGTGCCGCTTCAATGGCCTTGCGGAATTCCGCGACGGCGGGCACATCCGGCGAATGCAGTGCATTTTTGGCGATATAGCGCCACACCGGAGCGCGCTCAAGCGGAGCGACGTCCGGGCCGCCTGTGTAGACCATGAACCTGTCTTCCGTTGGTCCGATTTCACTCCCAAGGCGCGGTTTTGTCTGCTGCGGCGGAGGCTGCATGGAATCCGGGGGCCGGCCTTGCTGGACACCTACGTGGATTCCACTGTCGGACGGTTGCACAACCACGGGTCGATCGTTCGGCGGTTCGCCGCTAACTGTCGGCTGCACTATTTTCCCGTTCCCTCTGCGCACGGTAATGACCAGGTCCGCCGTGTTCCCGATCAAAACTGGCTTGAGCCGGCCCCACTTTTCTAGAGCTTTTTCGACGTCTTCCTGAGCAGTCTTGTTGGCTTGGGGAGCCGAAGTCGAGATGCCAGCCTCTGGATCAATCAGCACAACAACCGTGCGGGCATCCAAGACCTCCGCCGGGAGCGAGTCCTTTTTCTTGTCGGCAGACGCAAGGCATGCCAAGAACAGGACCAATGAGAGAAGCAAGCTTGATCTGGAAACCATCCGAGCCCCCTGAGGCAAACGGGAATGCCTATTTTAGACCGCTGCAACTTAGATGGACGCCATTTGCATAGAGTTTCATGTAGTGTAAACGTGCATGGCACACGATATCGTCTCCGAACTTTTTTCCGATCTGAGCTAGCCCGGGTGCGGCCCCGAAATTCGATCCTTCCTGTAGGCCTTTCGGACACTACGCAAGAACTGCCGGTATGTGTTTTGAATGACCCGCTTTCGAGGGTGGAGTATCCTTAGACGTTTTGATCAAATTAAATCGAATCAAGTTCTTTATGTTTTTTGCGCTCGTAATCCCCTTCTTTGGGGCGAAGAGTGCGCACGCGCAGGAAACCGTCTTCGACGTTCCGAGTGCCGACATTCTCGATAGAGGCAAAGTCTACGGCGAACTCGACGGCACCGCGCGCCCCGTGAATCCTGTCTACACATTTACGCCCCGCGTCGTTGTTGGTATTGGCCACCAAATCGAAATCGGCGCAAATTTTGACGGTCTCACCTTGCCCGTCACGGGAGAACTTGAAATCTCTCCGACCATCAAGTGGAAAGTGTGGAATGTAGGATCGACGGGATGGGCGTTTTACGTTGGTGATGACTTGTTTTTCCCCGCGCGTCAAAGATCCTATAACGCCGGAAACTATTCTTACGCTTTCTTCGCCAAGGAATGGAAGCACGGGACGCGAGTTGGTCTGGGCGGATACGACTTTACGAAGAACGTGGTCGCGCCCGCAAACCGGGCTGGCGGGCAATTTACGCTCGAGCAGAATGTCAGCAGCCGCCTCACGCTGGCCGCGGAATGGTACACGGGGAATAACGCCACGGGGTACGTTAATCCCGGGGCGATCATCAAGATAACTTCAAAACTTACGGGATTCGCCGCCTATCAAATCGGGAATGCGGGCGTAACCAAGGGCAATCACCAGTTCCTTTGGGAATTCGGGTACAACTTCAATTAGATGGCCAGTGGTTTCTGCCAATGCACGGTTTGCGCCTGGCTCGGTCAGTAGGGCACGTTCTATCGTGCCTCAGTCCACATAGCCGCAAATCCACTCGATGACGGCGACTCTGTGCAAACCGGTGCGGGCGTCGGGCGCCCTATTCGGCCGCGGGGAGCCGCCCGAATTGCTCGGCCATTGCGCGCCATTGACCGTTTCGTTTGAGGTAGACCACTGTGTAGCGAAAAGACAGCGCCTTCTCTTTGCCATCGGAGAGCAAGTGCACTGTCGTCGTGCCCACCAGGACCGCCGTGTCTCCGTGAATCTGCACGACGCCAACGGCGGCATCCTGCGACGTCATGTGCAATTGTAGAATGTCTTTGATGAAATCCGCCTTACCGGTAGTCTTGCCGTCTTCATCGGTGCAGATGAAGCGCTCGTCGAGGATTCGCTGGAGCGTGGCCTCATCGTGTTTGACCTCCGCATCAGACCACTCCTTGTTCAAGGCCATCAACTGCTTCTCTATCCGGCCCGCCGACGGTTTTGGAGCATGCGCCTGGCTGAACGCTTCAGGCGCGACCATGACAAAGACGGCAAGCGCGGTGCATAGCACGCGTCTCATAGTTAGCTCCGGCTGACGAAACACGCCGCGATTATAGCCCTCTTTGCGGCGCTGCGACGCCTCTGCCATAATCAAGAACAACCAGAGGGCAACGTGAGCCGTATGCAAACACAAGCAAGGTCTTGGACTGGGGATGAGATTCGCGAAAAGTTTCTGCAATTCTTTGAAAGCAAAGGCCATCGCCGCGTACGCAGCTCTTCGCTCGTCCCGCATGGCGATCCGACACTGCTTTTCACGAACGCAGGCATGAACCAGTTCAAGGATGTATTTCTCGGCCTCGAAAAGCGCGACTACAACAAAGCCACCACTGCCCAGAAATGCGTCCGCGCCGGAGGCAAGCACAACGACCTTGAAAATGTCGGCTTCACGAAGCGCCACCACACCTTTTTCGAAATGATGGGTAATTTTTCCTTCGGTGACTACTTCAAGGAAAAAGCCATTCCCTACGCCTGGGAGCTAGTTACCTCCCCCGAGTGGTATGGCATCGACAAAGACAAGCTGTACGTTACGGTCTTTGGCGGCGCCGAAGTTGCCCACGGCACAAATCTGGGCGTCGATGAAGAAGCTCGCGAAATTTGGTTGAAAGAAAATATCCCAGCCGAACGCGTCGTCCCCGTTCCCGGCCTCAAAGATAATTTCTGGGCCATGGGCGACACTGGCCCCTGCGGTCCGTGCAGCGAAATTTTCTATGACATGGGCCCCGCCGCTTCCGAAGAAGGCCATGCCGATTGCAATTTCCCCTGTGATTGCGGCCGCTACGTCGAAATCTGGAACCTCGTCTTCATGCAATTCAACCGCGACGCAAGCGGCACGCTCACTCCCCTCCCCAAGCCTTGCGTGGACACCGGCATGGGCCTCGAACGCACTGCCGCAGTCCTCCAAGGAGTCATCTCCAACTACGACACGGATTTGTTTGTTCCGCTGCTGAAGCGCGCCGCCGAACTTTGCGGCGTCGATTTCGCTCGTGAAGAAAAACTCGAAGAAGGTAAAGGCGGCGCCGCTTCCCTCCGCGTTATCGCCGACCACGCCCGCGCAACGACCTTTCTTATAACTGACGGCGTCCTTCCCTCCAACGAAGGCCGCGGCTACGTCCTGCGCAAAATCATCCGCCGCGCTATCCGTCATGGTCATTTGCTAGGCGCGACGAAGCCCTTCCTTGGTGAAATGATGGTTCGGGTTCGCAGCCTGATGGGAGACGCTTACCCCGAACTGCGGGAGCCCTCGGCTACACGCTTTCCGGAAATCGTTGTATCGGAGGAAATCCGTTTTGGCCACACTCTAGCAATCGGCATGAAGAAGTTAGACGAAATTATTAAGGACTTTCAAAGTGCACGGGATGCTGAGAAGCACGGGACCGGGTTCCTTCCTGGAGACCGTGCATTCGTCCTGTATGACACGTATGGCCTGCCTCAGGACTTCATCGAGGACGCCGCACGAGACGCGGGTCTGAGATTTGATGAGCCTGGCTTTGACATTGCAATGAATCGGCAGCGGGAGCGAGCGCGAGCAACATGGAAAGGCGGTGTGGGCAAAGACCAAGCAAATCCGGCGTACGCAAAGATTGCGGAGACGTTTAAGACGGAGAAGGATTTTTATCACGGGACGAGCGCGAAGGATTGCCGGATTGAAGCCATCATTGGCAGAGGCGGTCCCGTCAATGAGCTAAAGCCCGGCGAGTCCGGCGAAATCGTGCTCGATCGCACCGTCATCTACGCCGAATCAGGCGGCCAAGTCGCCGATACCGGCGCGTTCTACGACGCTTCCGAGTCGCAAGTTCTCGCGGAAGTCACTGGCGCGTATTACCCCGTCGCAGGCCTCATCGCCCACAAAATCACCGCCAAGGAGACTCTGCGCGTTTGCGACCGCGTCACCGTCATCGCCGAGGCGGAACGCCACGCGCGCGTCATCCGCAATCACAGCGGCACCCACCTCGTCCACGCAGCGCTACGCAACATTCTGGGGACGCACGTGAAGCAGGCAGGTTCACTGAATTCGCCGGAGCGGCTGCGCTTCGATTTTTCACACTTTGCGCAAGTGGACGCTGAAGAATTGAAGGACATCGAGCAGCAAGCGAACGACGAAATCCGTCACAATACGCAGATCGAGACGAACATCAGTTCGCTCGAAGATGCGCTGGCTTCAGGGGCGCTGGCCTTTTTTGGGGATAAGTATCCGGAGAGCAACGTTCGAGTCGTGACGATTCCGGATGAACGGTCGCCTCGGGGCTTTTATTCGAAGGAGCTATGCGGCGGCACTCACGTTCACCGCATTGGCGACATTGGCGTCCTGAAGATTGTCAGTGAAGGATCGGTAGCCGCAGGCGTCCGCCGTATCGAAGCCGTCACCGGGGTTGGGGCCCTGGAGCATTACGAGCAGCAGGCAAAAGTGCTCTCCGAGGTGGCCAGCCGGCTCAACGTCGGTGAGGAAGCCGTCCTGGCCACTGTGGAAAAACTTTCCAATATTGTGAAACAACTGGAAAAAGAGCTGGAAGTCCAGAAACGCAAAGGCGCCCTCAGCCAGCTCGACCAGCTTGCCAATCAGGTCCAGATCGTCAAGGGGGTCAAGGTCGTTGCGGCGGAGGTCACGGGTACGGATAGAGAGGGTCTCAGGCAATTAGTGGACAGTTTACGACAAAAAATTGGGTCCGGGGTGGTAGCCCTGGGCATGCCGGAAAACGGCAAAGTCGCCCTAATCACCGGGGTCACCAAAGATCTCACCCCTAAAGTCCATGCTGGCAAGCTGATACAGGCGCTCGCGAAACTGGTAGGTGGCTCCGGGGGCGGAAGACCCGATTTGGCAGAGGCTGGCGGAAAGGACACATCGGCCTTAAAAAGTGCCCTTAGTTCTATCCCGTCCCTCATAGAGCCATGGCTATAATTTAGCCGTAGCGCCAGAAGCGTGTCCGACAGGGGACACTTCGCGTTCTGAACTGGAGCGCAAGGTGCTCTTACGAAGGGCATACTTCAAAGACGAGTCGGCCCTGAAACATTGGGGCTGCCCCGAACACGATTATGCTATCAACGTTGAGGAGCCTTTCCCGAGGCAAGATGGCTAAACGTACGGCATTGACGGCTTGCAAATACCTGGGAACATTCGCTTTGTGTGCAGGTTTCTCTGCGACCGGAGCGAACGCCCAGATCGCCAGGACTGTGGATTCAAGCGGACGGGAGCTATTTGTAAACGCCGATCCGCCTGCCTCCATCAAGCTGGCAGCCGCAAAGTCGCACAGAACCATCTACCTTCCCGCCGAATCCAAGTTTATGGGCGCCAGCCGTCCTGAGATGAGTATTGACCGGGACGGTGCGGAAAAGCTCGTACGCGAGGCGGCAAACCGCCACAACATGGACCCAGCATTGGTCCGTGCGGTGATCGAAACGGAATCGAACTGGAATCCAACGGCATTCTCCCGCAAGGGGGCCGGCGGATTGATGCAATTGATTCCGACGACGGCACAACGGTATGGTGCAAATGACGTGTTCAACCAGCAACAGAATATCGACGCCGGGGTTAGACATCTCAAGTGGTTGCTAGAACGATACAATGGCAACCTCGATTTGGCTCTGGCGGCGTACAATGCGGGAGAGGGGGCTGTTGATCGGGCTCACGGCATCCCTGCGTTCCGGGAAACCCGGAACTACGTGCAGAAGGTGCAGGATGCGTATTTCAGGCCTGGATCGGGTCGTCTTGAGGGCGCGTTTTCGAATCCGCGCGCAATCCATCGCGAAGTCGACTCCGACGGCCGCATCATTTTCCGCAACGACTGAAGCTAAACTGATGGAAGGCCGCGTGAAGCGGCAAAACATCAGAGGAATCATCCAGCAATTCGCTGAATGAAAGCCCGTGGGGGGCCGTAGTTTTCCATTCCAGAAAAGTAGGGCGCGCATGTTGGGGGGCGGAAAAAATTCGAACAGAAGATTCGCCCGGCTTTCGCCAGTTTTTGTGGCGGCGGGAATAGCCGGTTTGTGCCTGTGCGTGGGTGCGCCAGCGAGTTCTGGGAAAGATGCGGACACGCAGACAAAAAGAGCTGTAAAGCGCGAAGCAGCCGGCGCGCAATTTGCGCGCGCGGAAGAACAGAGAGCGCTTTTGAACAGCAGGCCGGCGGAAAAGCGCACGCTAGCAGAGTACAAGCAAGTCGTCGCCAGTTATAGACGCGTGTACCTCATTACACCGCGAGCGCCCGAAGTTGTGGATTCCCTGCTTTCCGTCGCGGAGCTTTATTCGGAGATGGGAGATCGCTTTGGACGAAGCTATTACCAGTCCGCGGTCGACGCCTACCAATTCCTCGTACACGAATACCCTACCAACAAATACTCCCAAGATGCGTTGCTGCGCATCGGCAAACTACAGAGAGATCAACTCGGGGACAGCGCGCAAGCGGCGAATACCTATGAAGATTTCTTGAAAAAGTATCCGCACTCGACGCGCAAGCGCGAGGCGCAGCAAGAACTGGCGGAGTTGGCCCTGTTGCAACACAACGAGGCGCCCTCGCCAGATGCGAACGCTCCCAATCGCGAGCAGGCTAAAGCCGAGGAGCCAGGCCCTGTGCGCGGAGGGGCGGAGGCGGCTGGACGCAGCAACGGGCAGGGCGCACCGCGCATCCGGCGAATCAGCGCGAGCGCGAATGCGGATGCGACGCGAATCACCATCGATCTCGAAGACACTGTGCAATACACCTCCGCGCGAATCGCCAATCCCGACCGCATCTTTTTCGATTTGCATGCGGCGCGCCTCACGCCCGAAGTTGCGCGGGGCAATATTGAAGTGAGTGGAAACCTGCTGACGGCTGTGCGGGTTGCGCAAAATCATTCGGGAGTAGTCCGCGTCGTGCTGGACGTGAAGGGAGTGAAAGAGTACTCGGCGACGCTGTTGAACAATCCACCACAACTGGTGATCATGCTGTACTCGGATGACCGCCACGGCGCCGCGATACGCACGGCGCGATCGAACGGCGGGCGGATGCCCGGAGCGACTGACCAGTCGCGCGAAGACGCTCGAGCGGCGACGGGCGACGACGGAAATGTGAAGGCTGTCTCTGCTAGAAATCCCGCGGTGGATCCAGGCGTGCCAACTACAAGCCTGGAGCGGAGCCAAGCGGCCGGCGGGAAGTCCTCTCGTGGAAAAAAACTGAGCGGCTCGAATGAGAAACCCGACTTGATTGAGCCCAGCGGAGCACCGCAGCCAACGCGCGACGGACAGTCGACGTTAACGAGAGCCTTGGGACTGAAGATTGGCCGCATCGTGATTGATCCCGGGCATGGCGGGCATGACACGGGGACAATCGGGCCGACCGGGTTGATGGAAAAGGATTTGTGCCTGGATGTGGCTTTACGGCTGGGGAAGATAATCCAACAGCGATTGCCGGGTGCCGATATCGTGTACACCCGCTCGGACGACACGTTTATTCCGCTCGAAGAGCGCACCAACATCGCCAATCAGACGAAGGCCGATCTGTTCATTTCGATTCACGCGAATTCGAGTCAAGATCATGGGGCGCGCGGCGTGGAGACCTATTACTTGAACATGAAGGGCTCGGCGGAAGCGATGGAAGTGGCGACCCGGGAGAACGCGTCTTCGGAGCAAGGCATCCATGACTTGGAAGATTTGGTGAAGAAAATCGCGCGAAACGAAAAGATCGACGAATCGAAAGAATTTGCGGAAGACATTCAGGATTCCCTGGCGAAACGGATGCAGAAGGCCAGTAGGAGTGTCAAAAACCGCGGCGTGCGGAAAGCGCCTTTCGTTGTGTTGATAGGCGCCGACATGCCTTCCATCCTCACGGAAATCTCGTTTCTCAGCAATCCTTCCGATGAAAAGCTGCTGAAAGAGCCGGAGTACCGGCAACGTGTCGCTGAAGGGCTATATCAGGGCGTAGCCAGCTACCTGCAGAGCATGAACAGCGTGACGCTGAATTTGCCCAGCAAGAACGGGGCGGGCCGGCAGGCAGCTGCTACCGCAGTTGAACAATCGCGGAACCAAAGGTAGTCTGGTGGTGTCTAAGCGATAGCAAGGGATGCGCCGACTACTCTTACTCGTTTTCAGTGGAACGCTATTGAGCGCGACGTCGTTGTTTGCTCAGCAAGGCCTCCTCCCGAAACAGTTCCGTAATTGGCACCTGACTACCTGCGCTGCGAAGCCGGTGCATTTTGTGTTTCAGAAGGAAGCTTGCGAGAGGGATTTCAGCTCGTGTGGGTACTCTTTCGGCGGTCAGACCATTGGAATCACTGCCGGCCGGTACCACGATCCCAGCAGCGCGTTTGAAATCTACACCAGCCGACTGAGACCGGGGATGGTACCGACAACTCTTGGGCAGGTCTCTGCGTTTGACAAAGACGGCGTCATCATTCAGGAAGGCAGCCTTGTTCTATCGTCGACTGCAAACGTCTCCAAGGAAGACCTAAGCGCGCTTGTGCAAGCTGTCGAAACCGTCAGCGAAAAAGCACCGCTTCCACCTATCCGCACATATCTGCCGGCTGTAGGGAGAATGGTCGGGTGGGAACGATACGCGCTAGGACCGGAAGCCCTACGCGGGGGCCTAACTGAACTGGGACAGACGCAGATGGCTGGACTTGTGGATGCAGCGGGCTTTTCGTCCGGCGCGGAGGCCATGTTGGCGCGGTATTCGAGCAAGGGAAGAGACAGCGGAGTATTGCTGTTGCTGGAATATCCCACGCCGCAACTGGCCGAGCAGCACATCCATCACCTGGATGAGGTGCTCCCAAAAGCGGCGAAACAAGCGGGAACTGTGATCGAACGGAAGGGTTCATTGCTTTCGATAGTGCTGTCACCGAGCTCGCCGGAGTACGCCAGGAGCCTGCGGGAAGCGGTGGATTACGAGACCCAGGTGACATGGAACGAACCGAGCCAGACAGCGACGGATCCCCCGATAACCAGCGTCATGGTGAAGATCTTCATCGGAACGGGGGTCTTTATGGTGGCGGCCGTAGTGCTGGGAATTGCCTTTGGCGGAGTTCGCGTGGTGACGAAGATTCTGTTTCCCGGAAAGGTCTTTGACCGTCCCAATCAGATGGAGATCCTTCAACTGGGCCTCAGCGGCAAACGTATCGATCCGAGCGATTTTTACTGAGATAGCGTCCTCCGCGATATAACCGGACTAATTCCCGAGCGTCTAATCTCTGCACGTCGTATTGCGCCTTTATGGAAGCGCCAAGGTGTCGTAAACTTTGTGATTGCGCCGATGAGGGCACACCCAACAATGATTGGTTTGGACAGAATGGGAAACATAAGGCCGGGAACCAAGCTTGTGCTGCTGGTTTGCGCGGGACTGTGGGCAGCTGGCTGCGGTGAGAAGACTTCCGCGGGAGGCCCTGGCGGCGGGCCGCCGGCGATGCCGGTCCAGGTACAGATTGCCCAGTCGGTGAGAATCCCGGTGACAACGGAATACTTGTCGGTGCTGAAATCCCGGCAGTCGGCGGCAATCAACCCCCAAGTCGAAGGGCAAATCACCGCAATCTTTGTGAAGTCGGGCGATTCGGTTAGCAAGGGTACGCCGCTCCTGCAAATCGATCCCATGAAGCAGGAAGCGACGCTCAGCAGCCAGGAGGCGGCACGCGCGGCGCAAGAGGCAACGCTGCGGTTGGCAAAAGTAAACCTGGATCGCGCGCAGAAACTGTATGCAGCAGGAGTGACCAGCAAGCAGGATTTGGACAACGCGCAGTCTGCCTACGATGCGGCAGAGGCGCAGCTGAAAGCGTTGTCAGACCAGGTCGAGCAGCAAAAGGTGGAGCTGCACTATTACAAGGTAAGCGCTCCCGCGGATGGAATTGTCGGGGACATTCCGGTACACGTGGGCGATCGAGTCGCCGTTACAACGATGCTGACCACAATCGACCTGCCCGGAGCGCTGGAAGCGTATATCTACATACCGGCAGATCACGCCAAGGATTTGCGGGTGGGCCTGCCGGTGCGGCTCCTTGATGAAGCAGGCAATTCTGTGTCCGACACGCGCATCACTTTTGTTTCGCCACAAGTCGAAACAGATACGCAAACCGTGCTGGCGAAAGCGGCGGTCGAGAACCCGCGGGACAAGCTGCGCATAGCGCAACAGGTGCGGGCGCAAGTGACGTGGAGCTCTCAGGAAGGACCGGTAGTCCCGGTGCTGGCGGTGCAAAGAATCAACGGACAGGCATTCGTGTTTGTGTCGGTCAACGATGGAAAAAGCACAATCGCGCGGCAGAAGATTTTGAAACTGGGCGATACGTTTGGAGATAACTATGCCGTGCTGGACGGACTGAAGCCCGGCGACCATATCATCGTTTCGGGCACGCAGTTCCTCCAGGACGGCATGCCTGTGGCGGAACAGATTTTGCACGACGCGAAACAGGGCGACGGCAAGAGCGCCGCAACTCGCTAGGTGCCGCGGGCTCAATGAACGGTTCTATCGCAATCCAAGAAAAGGCGGACCCCGGGCTTGTTCGTTGATTTCTTCATAGAACGACCGGTGTTCGCGACGGTATGCGCCCTGTTGATCATTCTTGCCGGGGCGATTTCCATTCCCACGCTGCCCATCGCGCAATTTCCAAATTTGGCGCCGCCTCAAGTCCTTGTTACCAGCGTATATATCGGAGCGAACGCGCAAACCGTGGAGTCGGCGGTCACAATACCGCTGGAGCAAGCTATCAACGGCGTGCCCGGGATGAAGTACATCACCTCGACAAGCAGCAACAGCGGGACAAGCCAGATCACCGTGACCTTCGACGTTACGCGCGATGTGGATCTTGCGTCGGTCGACGTCCAGAACCGCGTAAGTCAGGCGCTTGGCCGGTTGCCGAATGAAGTGAAAAATACCGGCGTGATCATTACCAAGCAGGCGAGCGGGTTCGTCTTTGGCGCGGGCGTTTACTCGGAAAATGGCGAATACGACAGCCTTTTCTTGAGCAACTACATCGATGTGTACGTACGGGACGCGCTCAAGCGCGTGCCGGGTGTGAATGATGCATTCATTTTCGGCGAGCGGAAATACGCGATGCGCGTGTGGCTCGATCCAGCGAGGATGGCGCAGCGTGGCTTGACGGCGACAAATGTGATCAGCGCGCTCGAAGAACAAAACGTGCAGGTAGCCGCCGGACAGATCGGACAGCCGCCTAATGCAGGCGAGCAGGCGTTTCAGATCAGCGTGAGAGCCGTAGGCCGACTGACGAGTCCAACGGAGTTCGAGAATATTATTTTGAAGACCGGGGCGGACGGGACCCTGGTGCGTGTGAAGGACGTCGGGCGGGCGGAGCTGGGAGCGGAGAATTACGATGTGCGGGTGCGCTTCAACGGTCACGACGCCATCGGCTTCGGAGTCACGCAGCTTCCCGGAGCAAATGCTCTGGACGTGGACCGGGCCGCGAAAGCCGAATTGTTGAAGCTTTCGAAAAGCTTTCCTCCGGGATTGAAATACGCCGTGGCGTTTGATTCGACTACAGTGATCGGGGAATCGATCCAGGACGTGCTCATCACTCTCGTGGAAGCGATTCTCCTGGTGATTGCCGTGATTTACGTGTTTTTGCAGGACTGGAGGAGCACGCTCATCCCGGCCGTAACCATCCCCGTGTCGCTGATCGGCACTTTCGTTTTCATCAAGCTGCTGGGATTTTCGATCAATACGCTGACGCTCTTCGGAATTACGCTGGCGACGGGCTTGGTGGTGGACGACGCCATCGTCGTGATCGAGAACGTGGAACGGCACATCATGGAAGGCCTGACGGAGCCGCACAACGCGGCATCCGTGGCCATGAAAGAAGTGGCTGGGGCTGTGGTCGCAACGTCTCTGGTGTTGGTCGCCGTGTTCGTGCCGGTGGCGCTCTTTCCGGGAACGACAGGAATTCTTTTCCGGCAATTCGCATTGACCATTGCGTTTTCCGTCTCGATTTCGGCTTTCAATGCCCTGACGTTAACGCCCGCTCTTTCCGCGATTTTGCTCGGGCACCACCGTGACCGCGCCGAAGGAAGAGTATTTCATGCATTCAATCGAATGGTGACTGGCGGTACGAATTTGTACCGCAATGCGGTGCGGCATGTCATCGGCTGGCGCCTTGCGGCCCTGGTAGTGTTTATTGCGGCTCTGGGTCTGACTTACTGGATTTATAACAAGGTGCCGCGCGCATTCATCCCGGAAGACGACCAGGGCTACATCATCATCGCCGTGCAAGCTCCCCAAGGCGCATCGTTGCAGTACACAACAGATATTTGCGGCAAAGTCGAGGAGGCACTTTCGCACATTCCCGAGATTGCAGGCGCTTTCTCGCTGCCCGGTTTCAGCCAATTTGGCGCGGCGCCGAACCGGGCAGTGGTTTTCAGCAGCCTGAAGCCTTTCGCGGAGCGCAAAGGCGAAGAACATTCCGCTGCGGCAGTAATCCAGCGATTGCGAAAGCAACTGTTCGCAATCCAGGGAGCACTGGTGATTCCCTTCAATCCGCCCGCCGTGCAGGGGTTGGGACAATTCGGCGGATTTCAGTATGAGCTGGAAGACCAGGGACGGAATACCCTGCAAACAATCGCGGCCACGGCGAACAGTCTGGTGGCACAAGGAAACGCGACGAAAGACCTCGTGGGCCTGTTCACGAGTTTTACCGCTAACGATCCGCAATACCTGGTGCGAATCGACCGGGAAAAAGCGAAGAGTCTTCAAGTGCCGTTGAATCAGGTGACGGATGCGTTGCAGATATACATGGGCTCGGAGTACGTGAACGATTTCGATTTCAACAACCGATCGTACCGCGTGTATGTGCAGGCAGACAGCAAGTACCGGTCGGCGCCAAAGGACATCCGGCAATATTATTTGCGTTCGGATACGGGAAGGATGATTCCGCTGGATAACCTGGTGAGCGTAGAGCCCACGGCGAGTGCGCAGGTCATCAGCCACTACAACCTGTTCCGCTCGGCGGAAATCGATGGTTCCGCGGCGCCGGGACACAGCTCCGGCGAAGGCATTGAGGCGATGGAAGCGTTGTCCAAGAAGGTGCTCCCCCAAGGGATGACATTCGAATGGAGCGGGCTCTCGCTGGAAGAGATTCAATCGGGAGGCAAAGCACTGATTCTCTTCGGACTGGGACTGGTGGTGGTGTACCTCACACTCGCTGCACAGTATGAAAGTTTCGTGCTGCCGTTCATCGTCTTGATGGCCGTGCCGATCGCAATATTGGGAGCAATCGGCGCACAGTGGCTGCGAGGACTGCAGAATGACGTCTATTGCCAGATCGGGTTGGTGATGTTAATTGGACTTGCGAGCAAGAATGCGATCTTGATCGTGGAATTCGCGGAGCAACTGCGCGGGCATGGGATGAGCATTGTGGAGGCAGCCATTGAAGCCGCACGGATCCGCTTGCGGCCGATTCTCATGACTTCATTTGCATTCATTCTAGGAGTCCTGCCGCTTGTGTTTGCGCGCGGAGCGGGTCGGGCGGGCCGAATCTCCGTGGGAACGACTGTGTTCGGTGGAATGATCGCCGCGACCACGCTCAACCTTCTGTTTATTCCGGTGCTCTACGTGATCGTGAAAAGCATATTCCCCGGTGGAAAACCAAAGACCGCCCCTGCCGGGCATTAATCCCCTTTCCTGACTGCACATTCCACTTGTGAATTGTCGAGAACCGCTAGAACAGAGGCGGCGTCATTGTTTCTTGAGAAGACACACGCCTGACCAGGGACGGTCACGGCGGGATTTCTCGGATTCGGGAATGAGTGCAATCAGTCGCATGAAAAGAGATAGGCGCTTGAGTCGCGCGGCGTTCTTGAGCAGGGAGCGCACGTCCACGGGCTTCCAGCCGCAAGGTAAGAAAAAGTCCGGACCTTCCCGAGGAGCAAACTTAAATGGTGCGGCGCGATCAAGCTGGGTGGCCATTTTCTTTGCAAGCATGCGAAGCAGGCCGGGCGAGGCGATATCCAAAATCCAGGATTGAAAGCTGGGCGGAGCGGCGAGGTCTTTTGCCAGGCCGGCGACATCTTCGGGAGTCAAATAAATGAGCAGGCCTTCGCTGATGATCAGCACTCTGGAGCACCTGGCACCCAGTTGAGTGAAGAGGTCGCGGCGCGCCGGGGCGTTGGAGAGGTCCAGACGGATTCGCTCGAGGGCGCAGGAGGGTTTCTCGTTGCGAAGGATTTCCTCCTTGTAAGCGAGGATTTCGGGGAGATCCACTTCGATCCAATGAAGTGAAGGCGGGAATTGCATTCGGTAGGGGCGTGCGTCGAGACCGGCGGCGAGGTTGATGACCATTTCGACGCCGCGCTGGATCTGCTCGTTGATGAAATCGTCGAAAAGGCAAGTGCGCGTGATCATGCTCCAAGCGCTGTCGCGACCCAAGGGCATGGACTTGGCGATTTGTTCGCCGCGCTCCCCGGCTAGGCGCCGCGCGAAGGGATCGCGGAAATGCGCATCGAGGCGCTCGGTTTCGCGTGCGCGATAGACGGCGACCCAACGCGCGGTGTCTGAAACGTTGCGAATCAACGGTTCGGGAGGGGATTTCGCGGAGGAACTAGGTGGCGCCTGGGGCTCGCTCAATGATGTGCCTCGAGGTGGTGCGATGGACTAACGAGTGGAAGTTTAGCGGTTGAAACGCCAGGGCACAACTGACGAGATTTTTACGCGGCACCGAGAGCAAGACTTGGCGAACACCGATCACGCTACAACGATGGGTGTTACAGGGGCAATGCAGCATTCGAGGAGCAGAGGTCGTATATAATCCCGGCAATCATACGAGAACAGTGCGGAGGCGGGCGGAGGGCAGAATTGATCGCGGAAAGAAGGACACCGTGAACTTTGAATTCAGCGAGAAGACCAAGGATCTGCAACGCCGGCTGCAGGATTTCATGGACGAGAACATTTACCCAAATGAACTGCGGTTTCGGGATGAAATTGCGCGCGACCGCTGGCGGCCGACACGACTCATCGAAGAGCTGAAACCAAGAGCGCGCCGCCAAGGACTGTGGAACCTGTTTCTGCCTGATCATGAGAGTGGCGCGGGGCTGACCAATTTCGAATACGCACCATTGTGCGAGATCATGGGCCGCAGCGCGCTGGCTCCCGAAGTCTTCAATTGCTCGGCTCCGGATACGGGAAACATGGAGGTGCTGGCGCGCTACGGAACGCCGGAGCAAAAAGAGAAGTGGCTGAAGCCGCTTCTGGACGGCGAAATCAGGTCGTGTGTTGCCATGACAGAGCCCGAGGTGGCTTCCTCGGATGCGACAAATATCCGTGCCAGCATTGTGCGAGATGACGAGGGGTACGTCCTTAATGGCCGAAAATGGTGGGCGTCCGGAGCGGGAGATCCACGGTGCAAAATCGCTATTTTCATGGGAAAAACGGATGCATCGGCTCCGGCGCACAGACAGCAGTCCATGATTTTGGTGCCCCTGGACTCGCCCGGAGTGCGAATCGTGCGGCTGCTGGACGTATTCGGGTATGACCATGCGCCCCACGGACACGCGGAAATCGCATTCGAAAACGTTCGAGTGCCTTTAACCAACATGCTGCTCGGCGAAGGACGTGGATTCGAAATCGCCCAGGGGCGGCTTGGACCGGGAAGGATTCATCACTGCATGAGGTGCATCGGCGTGGCCGAACGAGCGCTGGAAACGATGTGCAAGCGAGTGCAGGCACGCGTAGCGTTTGGAAAAGCGCTGGCGGAACAGGGGACGATACGCGCCGACATCGCCGCGTCGCGCATGGAGATCGAGCAGGCCCGGCTGCTGACGCTGAAAGCGGCCCACATGATGGACACCGTCGGGAATAAGGAAGCGCGAGCGGAGATCGCGATGATCAAAGTGGTCGCCCCAAACGTGGCGCTCCGGGTTCTTGATCGCGCTATCCAGGCCCACGGAGCTGCCGGAGTTTCTGGGGACACGTTTCTGGCGAGCGCATGGGCGAACGCGCGGACTTTGCGGTTGGCCGACGGCCCGGATGAAGTGCACACGGAATCAATCGCGAAATGGGAACTAAGAAAGTGGGGTAAAGCGCGTACGTCAACGCGCTCGGATTAGCCCCAAGACGGGATGTTGAGTTTATAGAGGTGTTCTGGAGGCTCTTGTGTCGGCAGTCAGCGTGGAGACGCCGGATTTACTGAAACAGTATGTAGGAAGAGAAATCGGCGTGAGCGATTGGTTTGTCGTAACACCAGAACGCATCAGGCAATTCGCGGAAGCCACCGAAGACCGGCAATGGATCCATCTTGACGAGGCCCGTTCACAGAAACAATCTCCTTTCGGCACGACGATAGCGCACGGCTTTTTAACGTTATCGCTCGTCAGCAAATTCATGAAGGAAGTCCTTCAGATCCGGAGTGGGGTGGGAATGGCTGTGAACTACGGACTTAACCGCGTTCGCTTCCCCTCCCCGGTGCGTGCCGGTTCCAGAATCCGAGCGCGATTCACACTCGCGGAACTCAAAGAAGCTCCCGCGGCGACGGAGAGTACATTTTCGGTGACGATTGAGAATGAAGGCAGCGATAAGCCTTGCTGCGTTGCGGAATGGATTGTACGTTACTACCGGTAGATAGCACCTTCAGCCGCCTGATCAAGCGCCAGAAAGCACCTTCCAGTTCCGGGCAACCCTCCGATTTCTTCTGCCTCCAGCAATGCCGCAATGCAAAGCATTGGAAGGAAAGGGCCGGGATGAATGGCTGGAATCAAATCTCGCCGGTTTCCGCGGTCCGCTGGGCTGCACGCAGAAGAATCTTGATCAGCAGCGGCATACTGGCGAACCGCTCATCATGAGTAAGTCCCTGGGAATAGCGGAAATAGATCTGCTGGACAATAACGGCGATTTTGAAACGCGCGAAAGTCACATAGAAAGCCATATTGGAAACTTCGCGGCCGGTTTTTTGCGCATATCGCTGGACCAGTTGGGCGCGTGTCAGGCTGCCTGGAAAGGTCGTAGGGCCCCAGCGGGTTGCGAGCAGCTCTGGAGGATCGTTGGCCTCGACCCAATAGGCAAGGGCGGAACCCAAATCAGTGAGCGGATCGCCGATCGTGCACATTTCCCAATCCAAGACGCCGATTAGCCTGGTGAGATCCTCAGGATCCAGCACGACGTTGTCGTACTTGTAATCGTTGTGGATGAGCGCGGCGCCGGTGAACTGAGGGATGTGCTGCTGAATCCAACTGGAGAGTGCGTCAACTTCCGGAATATCGTGCGTCTTGGAGCCATGGTAGCGCTCAATCCAGCCGAGCACCTGTCGCTGGAGATATCCAAGCGGCTTGCCCAAATCGGCGAGGCCGATCTCGTTGTAATCGAGACTGTGGAGAGCGGCGAGATTATCCAGAAACGATTCGCTGACGCGCCTTGCCACTTCCGGAGAAAAGTCCAACCCCGGCGGGACGTCCTTCCGCAGGATGACGCCATGAATGGGGTCCATTAAATAAAATGGAGCGCCAAGGACGCCAGCGTCCTCGCAAAAAAGAAGGACGTGCGGGGCCGGAGGATAATGGGCGTGAAGCTTGGAGAGCACTCGAAACTCACGCCCCATGTCATGAGCCGACTTGACCTTGCTCCCGAATGGAGGACGACGGAGAACCATTTCGCGTGCACCGAGTTGGATGGAATAGGTGAGATTCGAATGGCCGCTTGGATATTGGCGGACGATCAGCGGACCCGAATGGTCCGGGAAGTGATCGCGAAGAAATGGTTCGAGCTTCGCGAGGTCGAGTTCCTCTCCCGGCCGAATGGCTGTCGTTTGATTTGCCGGGGCTGCCATTTGGCTACAGCCTCCTTCCTCCTACCGATAGGTCAGCAATGAGGGATCGTCCAGATGCTGGAACGAATTGAAGGTGCTCAGCGTGAAACGATCCGCGCTAAACAAGAATTCCGCATAGGAGCAGTTGCGAGGCATCCAGGCAAGTTGCAGCGTGGCTTGCGGCGATAGACGAAGGGCGCGCTGGACCGCAACGGCCACAGGGCCGCCGGAGGTAAAGACAGCGCAGGTTTCGCTTTTGCCTGCCGTGGAGAGAAATTGTGAAAGGCCGCGATTGACGCGGGCGATGAACGTTTCCCACGATTCGACGCCCTCGACGGCAAGCTCTCCTGCGACCCACATCGTCACGACGGCTTCGAAGAGTTTTTGGAAACTTCTGTGGCGCTGGGGAGGACTGTTGGCGTTCCGCACCGCGGTTTCGAGATCGCGAATGCGGGAGTCTTGTTCGCAAAGGTGGGGGAGACATTTTTCCACCACGACATCACCTTGAAATTCGTCAAACTCCTCAAGCACTACCGGCGTCGGAAAATTCAGGCCGTTTTTGGCATAGGTTTCGCGCACGATCTTTTCGGTGTGCCGATGGCGGACGCGCGGCCCTGTGCATACACGATCGAAATGGAGTTTGTGGCGAGCCCAATACTCCCCCAGAGTACGTGCTTGTACCTCACCCGTGGAGGAAAGCCTGTCATAATCTGCCGCGAGAAAAGAAGCTTGCGCGTGCCGAACAAGAAAAATCCGTCCCATGCGTCTCCCGAGAAAACCGCGAGTCTTGAACTGGTAGAGTTAAGTCAGCTGAAGGCCGCACTCGTGAATCGGAGGCAATCCTCCAAGGGCTAGGCACTGGCGCTCTGTTCCTTGTTGAACTCGGCGAACTTCCCGCCCTCTTGAGCCAGCCGCTTTAAGAGCGGAGCCGGCTCCCAAAGTTCGCCGTGCTGTTTATGAAACTCACTGACGCGGTCGAAGACATTCTTCAAACCGATGGAGTCGGCATACCACATTGGTCCGCCACGATAAGCAGGGAAGCCGTAGCCGTTCAGGTAAATGATGTCGATATCGACCGCGCGCAATGCGAATCCTTCCTCAAGTATGCGTGCGCCTTCGTTCACGAGAGCGTAAACACAGCGATCCACGATTTCTTCCCTTGAGATTTGACGCTGGCCAACGCCGGCTTCCGCTGCCCATTTGCGGACCAACTGAGTGACTTCCGGATCGGCAATGGAACGCCGGTTTTCGTCGTACTTGTACCATCCAGCGCCTGTTTTCTGGCCGTAGCGTCCCATCTCACAGAGGCGGTCTCCGGCAAAGGCGTGACGAATGCCCGGTTTTTCAAGATGACGATATTCCTTGCGGATTCTCCAGCCGACATCGAGGCCTGCAAGATCTCCGACGGCAAGCGGACCCATGGCCATGCCGAATTCGTAAAGCGCCGAATCAACAGCTTCGACGCTGGCACCCTCTTCTAGAAGGAAGACGGACTCCCGGACATAGGGGTGAAACATGCGGTTGCCAACAAATCCCCGGCAGTTGCCGACCAGAACGCCGACCTTGCCCAGCTTCTTCGAGAGCTGCATGCAGGTGGCGATGACTTCCCTGGCGGTAACTTTGCCGCGGACAATTTCGAGAAGGCGCATCACATTTGCCGGACTGAAGAAATGAGTGCCGATGACGCTTTGCGGGCGGGAGGTCGCTGAGGCAATCTCGTCGATGTTCAAGGTGGAAGTATTGCTAGCGAGAATGGCGCCAGGCTTGCACACCCGATCCAGTTCCGCGAAGACTTCTTTCTTGAGTGCCATGCCTTCAAAGACGGCTTCGACGACCATGTCCGCATTTGCGAACGAATCGTAGGAGAGCGTTGGTTGAATGAGTCTCAATCGTTCGTCCACGAAAGCCTGGGAGAATCGGCCTCGCTTGACGGATGACGCGTAATTCTTCTGAATGTTTGCGACTCCTTTGTCGAGAGCAAGCTGATCGGCCTCTTTCAAAACTACAGGGATTCCCGCATTCGCGAAAACCATTGCGATGCCGCCGCCCATCGTTCCGGCGCCGACAACCGCGACCGTGGCAACAGGGATGATTGGTGTGTCCTTGGGAATATCGGGAATTTTTGCGACTTCGCGCTCTCCAAAGAAAACGTGAATGAGCGCTTTCGATTGATCCGAGAAGAGACAGTCCATGAAGAGCTTGCGCTCGAATTTGCAGCCCTCTTCGAAGGAAAGTTTGGTGGCGGCCTCAACCGCATCGATGGCGGCGAGCGGCGCGAGCATCCCTCGCTGTTTCTTGCGGGCGTTTTCACGCGCGGCAGCAAATATTGGTGCGTTTTGACCGGCGGAGCCGAGCTTTTCATTGCGCTCGCGCGTTTTGCGCACGGGCTTGCCCGCGACTTCGCGTGCAAACGCCACAGCGCCAGCAAGCAAATCGCCTTTGATCAACTGATCGACGATGCCGCACTGCAGTGCTTCTTCGGCCTTAATTGGATTGCCGTTGGCACACATATCGACCGCTTTGGCCGCGCCGGCAAGCCGTGGCAGCCGTTGCGTGCCCGCCGCGCCTGGGATAATGCCAAGTTTTACCTCCGGCTGGCCGACTTGCGCGCCAGGAGCCGCGACACGGTAATGGCCAGCCATGGCCAGTTCAAGCCCTCCGCCGAAGGCGCCGCCATGAATGGCCATTACAACGGGCTTACTGCAATCTTCGATTTTCAGCAGGAGCGAAGGCAGTTCCAATCCGCCGCTGGACTTGCCAGACGTGATTTTCCCAAATTCCTTGATGTCGGCGCCGGCGACAAATGTCTTACCGCCGCCAATGAGCACGGCAGCTTTGACGGTTGCATCTTCCACGATCCGCTCGATGGCTTCGGCAATGCCTTCTGGAACGCCGGGGCTCAGCGCGTTCACTGGAGGATTGTTGATGGTGATGACGGCGATTTCCGAGTCTCTTGAAAATTGAACAAGGTCGTTCATAGTGACCGCACTTTCTTCATTGTCACATTTCCAAAACAAGCACGAATCAGTTCGTCCGCACCAGACCGGGCCAAAATTAGCTAAGCCCTACACATAACGCTGCTCACTTACGATCCGCAAATTCAGGGCGGATCGTGTCCTGTCCACCCCAATATTTCTTGCGCAGTTCCCTTTTCAAGATTTTCCCCGTGCCTGTTTTCGGCAGGCTCGCGAAAAATTCAACCGATCGGGGAGCCTTATAATGCGCAATGCGAGCGCGGCAGAATTCGAGCAATTCTGCCTCCGTGACTTGAGCACCAGGCTTCAGCACCACCAAAGCCTTCGGAACCTCTCCCCATTTGGCATCCGGCACGGCGACGACAGCGACTTCGTACACGTCAGCGTGAGCCAAAAGTGTCTTCTCCACTTCCAGCGACGAGATATTCTCGCCCCCGCTTACGATGATCTCCTTCTTGCGATCGACAACGAGGAGGTAGCTGTCTTCATCAATGGTGGCCATATCGCCCGTATGAAACCATCCTCCGCGCATGGCTTCAGCAGTGGCCTGCGGCTGGCCCCAATAGCCCTCCATCACCACGTCGCTGCGAACAACCACTTCCCCGACGCTTTTCCCATCGTGCGGCACATCTTTGTCGTTCGCGTCCACAACACGAAGCTCGACGCCCGCCATTGCGAAACCTGTCATGGCCTGGCCGATGTATTTTTGCTCGCCTTGCCAATCGAGCCCGTGCTTTTCGCGGGAAATGGAAAGTACGGGCGAGGTTTCCGTGAGGCCGTAGCCGGAACGACAGGAAGCGCCGAGTTTTTCCTCGGCTTCGCGGACGAGAGTCGGGGAGGCTGCCGCACCGCCGATATTTATGATGCGCAGACTGCTCAAATCGTGTTTGGTGCGCTCGGGGCAGTTGACAAGTGCGGTGGCCATGGCCGGGACGAGACACATCGCCCGCACGCGCTCCTGCTCGATGAGGCGGAAAACTTGAGCGGTCTCGAAGCGTTTTAGCATGACATGCTTTCCACCGATCAGTGCCAAGATGTGCGGCGTCCCCCAGCCATTCGCATGAAAGAGCGGGATGGTGTGCAATTGAACGCCATCCGCTGTCGGATCGTCCGTGAGGCAAGTGTAGAGAGCGTGGAGGTAGGTATTGCGATGCGTGAGCATGACGCCCTTGGGATTGGCACTCGTGCCGCTGGTATAGAAAAGTTCGGCTACGGCGTTTTCATCCACTTCCATAATGTCTGTGCGGTAAGGGGAAGCAGCAGCGAGCATGTCGTCGTAATTGGCTGGTGCGAGCCAATTGGCCTGAGGCGGGCCGTCGAGAAGGCAGAAATTCTCGATGGTGGAAACGCTTTGTCGAAACGAATCCACGATGGGAAGAAACTCTTTCTCGAGGAAAAGTATTTTTGCGCCTGCGTCGTTCAAAATGAACGCGAGCTCGTTAGTGGCCAGGCGGATGTTGAGGGGGAGCAGGACAGCCCCGGCATCGAGAACGCCGTAATAGGCCTCCAACAGACGGTGACAGTTCAAGCTGAGGAAGGCGACGCGATCGCCCGGCTTTACGCCCATCGCGCGCAGAGCGCCCGCGAGGCGTGCGGCGCGTTCGGCAAATTGCGCGTAGGTGAAACGAAGATCGCCGCACACCACCGCAGTCCTGCGCGGATATTGTTGCTCGGCGTAACGCAGACAACGAAGAGGCGTAAGCGGGATATTCATGATTTTCGCAGCGCCGTTTAGGCGGTCTGTCCTCCATCGACAACCAGAACGTGGCCGGTGACGTAATTGGAAGCGTCGGAAGAAAGAAAAACTGCCGCGCCTTTCAGGTCGTCGTCATTGCCGAATCGTCGAAGCGGAATCTTGCTCAAGAAAGTTTCCTTGTTTCGTTCTATCACGACCTGGGACATGTTTGTGGGAAACCAACCCGGTGCGATGGAGTTGACCTGAATGTTGTGAATTCCCCATTTGCAGGCCAGGTCTTTTGTGAAAGAGATGACTCCACCCTTGCTGGCGTGATAACCGATGGCCTGAAACTCCGGCGGGGCGCCGCGCAACCCCGCAACGGAAGCAATGTTGATAATTTTTCCGCGGCGTTGGACCACCATGAGCTTTCCGACGGCTTGCGAGAAGAGAAACGTGCCCGTGAGGTTTGTTTCGATCACTTTGTTCCAGTGCTCCAGTCGCATTTCCTCAACAGGAGCGCCCCAGGAGGTTCCTGCATTGTTGATGAGAATATCTATTCGCCCGAATTCCGAAGTGGCGGCGGCGACGACGGCTTGAACATCGGCGGGATTCTTTACGTCGCAGCCAAGAGCGAGAGTTCTGCCTCCGAACTGCTTCAATTCCGCCGCGGCCTGCTCGCAGCGCTCCTTCTTGCGTGCACATAGGACGAGATGGGCGCCCATTTCCGCGAGCCCTTCCGCCATTTGCCGGCCTAGACCGATGGAGCCACCCGTGATGATGGCAACTCGTCCGGTGAGATCAAAAAGTTGTCGAACGTTCATAGCCGAGACTCACCCTTCAACATGCTGCAAATCTATCGAAGGTTTCCTATCTCCTCTGCGCGAGTACCAGAAGGCGCGTCTTGGAAAATACTAGAAGCCGCAGTGAACGCCAAGCAGGAATTCGCATTTCGAGGCGCCTAAACTAAATTGTCTGACTCTGGGCGTCTAGTCAGGGGCAGCAGGAGCAGCCTTAAGCGGTTCGCGGACAAAGCTTCGGCCGTGGCGTTCCGTGCCCAGAAGCAGCAGGATGCTGAGCGTTAAGATGGTGACGACCTCAAATCCGGCGATAGCCCATTGGTAGCCAACGCGGTCGCGCAATGCATACTGGATGGAATTCGTGGGCGATGCCAGAAGGATACCCAATTGGTAGGTAAGGCCCGGCATCAATCCACGCGTTGCGTCCGCCGATAATTCATTCAGGTGAACTGGAATCACACCCCAGGCGCCCTGCACGCCCGCCTGCATGAAGAACGAAGCGATCACCAAGACGGCCAGGCTTCCCCCAAACGCCCAAAGCGGGATAACGACAAGAGAAAGCCCCAAAGCAGCGATCATACTCTTGCGGCGGCCGGCAACCTGCGAGATGTGGCCAAAGATGATCGCTCCGACGACGGCGCCAATGTTGTAAACGATGGCGATGTTGGCCCGGACAGCCGCGGAGGCGCGATGGACCTCCTGTAGAAAGTCGGGATACAAATCCTGGGTGCCGTGAGAGAGAAACATCATGAAGGTCATAAGCGCGACGAGGTACAGAAAGCGCTTCCACTCGCGAGCGGCGATGCGAAGGACTTGGCCGGTGCTTGCGGCGCGATGCTGCCTCCAGGCTTCTGACTCGGGGACTTTGGTGCGGATATAAAGCGCAAGCAGGGCGGGCAACGCGCCAATCCAAAACATGGGGCGCCAACCCCAAACCGGGAGAAGGAAGCGCGCCGCGAGTGCGGCAAGCAGGTAGCCGATGGAGTAGCCACTCTGCAGAATGCCGCTGAGGATTCCCCGCCATCGTACAGGAGCGGCTTCCATCGCGAGCGAAGCGCCGACGCCCCACTCGCCTCCCATCCCGATGCCGAATAGAGCTCTCATGACAAGGAAAAAAGTGAAATTCGGCGAGAAACCGCATAAGAGCTCGATGATTGAAAAATAAATCACGTTGGCCATGAGAGGAATGCGACGGCCGTAGCGGTCGGCGAGCAGGCCGAAAAGCAGAGCGCCGACGGGGCGCATGGCCAGGGTGGCTGTCAGCGTGCGCACAATTTCACTCTTGGAAACGCCGAATTGATGAGCGAGTGTGTCAATCAGAAATACGACTACAAAAAAGTCGAAGGCGTCAAGCGTCCACCCAAAGAAACCCGCGAGAACGGCGTGTCGTGCGTTTGATTTTGGGTTTGTAACCGGATCTGTTATTTGCACGCGATGAGCCTTTGCTCCGACACTCCTGACGGCCTCTCATTGTAGCCAAGGTCCGGACGGTTTCCTTGCCTTGAACAGTCGCACGCCTTGACGCTACGGTGGGAGGGGTTGACCACGGGTTTCGGCTCCAAAGGGTATCAGCACAAGTCCGAGCGCGAACGCCAGAGCAGTCATAGCCACTGGAATTCCGAGTGAACCGAAGCGCTGAACGCCGTTTCCAACAAGGAATGTGATGGCCGCGCCCCCGAACCGCGCAAAGGAAGTGCTAAAGGCGAAGGCACTCGCGCGGCACTCCGTGGGGTATTGCTCCGGCAACCAAAGAGTGTAGACCGCAAAGTTGGCGCCGCCGAAGCCGAGAAAAAACAGGCATACAAAAAACCATGGAAGCGCGGCCGGGCCAAGATAAAAAACCTTGCCGAAGGTGAAGGCGATGAAGACCATCATCAGTGCGAAGTAAAAACCCATCGCGCCGCGACGCCCGAGCCGCTCCGCGAGCCAGGGCATTGCCAGACATCCTAAAATTGTTGCAAAGGCTACAAGCATCGTGGCCCATGAAGCAAGCTGCGCTGCCTCTTGAGCGGTGCGGCTCGCGGCTTCCGCAAGCGAAGTTACCGCAACCGGTACATAGACGGTTCCCGCCCAAAGCCCGGCAATCGAGGCAAGCATGAAGCAGGAATTCAGAATCGTGCGCCGGCGCAATGAGAGCGAAAAAAGAACCGCGAAAGGACGGTGAATTCTCCAGGAGCGCACGACCGCCACTTTACTGGACCAACGGTCGGGCTCCGCGACCCCATGCCGCACCCAGGCAAGGAGTAGCGCTGGCAAACCTCCGACGGCAAACATGGCCCGCCAGCCGAAGCGGCTGCCGATGGCGTAGTTAGCGATCGCGGCCAGGAAAATGCCCACGTAGTAGCCGGTATGCATGTAGCCGGCGCCGGCCCTGCGACGGTTTTCCGGCCACTCCTCCGCGACGAACGTCCCGCCCATGGCCCACTCTCCGCCGATTCCAATGCCAGCGAGAAAACGCAGTATCGCCAACTCCCAGACGTTGGTGGCGAGCGCGCTGAGAAAAGTAAAGACCGAGTACCACGCGATGCTAAGCATTAGGACGCGAACACGGCCGAACTTATCGGCAAGCGGTCCCCAGAGGAAGGCGAGTCCCCACCCCAGCAGGAACAACGCAAACAGCAAACCACCGTAGTAGCCGATGTTGCCCTTTGTGGCGGCGATGCCGGAGCGAGGGAGGAGTTCCCGAAGCGATGGCAAAAGAACGAGGGCATAGATGAAAGAATCCATTCCGTCGAGAGTCCAGCCGCCCCAGGCGGCCCAAAATCCCCGAATTTGATTTCTGGTAAGTGGAACGAGGGAAGAATTAGAGCCGTTCGAAGCCGCGGGACGCATCGTGGGAGGGACTATACCAAAAGAGCTAATCGGATAGGCCGGAAGTAAAAAAATTGCTCCTTTGAATGCAATTTCACAGAAACGGGCGGTGAGGTACACTTCCTGATTCTCAGCGGACAGAAAGCTGGGCACGCATGGATACGGTAAGGCGTAGCGATTCACCGAAGGTTGCAGCTCTGGGATCCCGAATCGAGGAGGCTGCCGGTTGATCATTCGAGTTTTCGAGGATGGAAACGCATTAGCCAAAGCAGCGGCGGCGGACGCAGCGGCAATCCTTCGAAGGGCCATCAGCGAATCCGGATCAGTGCGTGTCGTCGCGGCGACTGGCTCTTCCCAGATTCAATTCCTGGAGTCGCTTACAGAATTGCCTGGGATCGACTGGCAAAAGGTAGAGTTGTTTCAGCTGGATGAATACATTGGTTTGTCGATGACCCACCCGGCCAGCTTTACGAAATATCTTCAAGAGCGCCTGGTCAGCAAGAAAGGGATACCTCGCTATCATGCATTGAATGGCGCAGCCGACCCTGCGGAAGTAGCTAGAGCGGCCGGGGAAGCCTTACTTGAGGCTCCCCTTGACGTCGCGTTTGTGGGGATCGGGGAAAACGGACACCTGGCGTTCAACGACCCTCCAGCGGACTTCGAAACACGCGAGCCCTACATCATCGTCGCCCTGGATGACCATTGCCGGCGGCAACAGACAGGCGAAGGATGGTTCGCGAATCTCTCTGAAGTGCCGAAGCAAGCGATCTCCATGTCCATCAACCAGATCCTTACAGCGAAAAATATAATTGCGGTTGTGCCGGAAGCGCGTAAAGCCGAGGCCGTCAGGAATTGTTTTGAGGGCCACATCGGTTTTATGAGGCCTGCGTCTGCACTGCGCACGCATCCAAACGCGACCGTCTACCTGGACAAGCTATCAGCGGCTCTGTTGAGCGCAAGGACACTCTCCTCCCTGGCTGCGGGCGCGTGAGAAATGTCAGGCAATCCTTCCCGGCCTGAGCTTGCTTCCACATGAATGATCCCGCACAGACCACAACAAATCCACCAAGCCTGAAAGGTGAGCGCAAGATCTCCGGGCTCCGATGGTGGATTGGCGGGCTGCTGTTCGCCTCGACGGTGATTAACTACATCGATCGCCAAACACTCTCTCTGCTCGCACCCTTTCTGAAACGCGACTACCACTGGACGAACACGGACTACGCCAATCTGGTCGTAGCGTTCCGCGTAGCCTATTCCATAGGCCAGACCCTCAACGGCAGGCTCATGGATCGCATCGGGACCAAGCGCGGCCTCACGCTGACCGTCCTCTGGTATTCGATTGTTTCCGTGCTCACGCCTCTCGCCAGGGGCCTCTACACGTTTATGGGTTTTCGTTTTTTTCTCGGCGCCGGAGAATCCGGCAATTGGCCCGGTGCAACCAAAGCAGTCTCGGAGTGGTTTCCAAAGCATGAGCGCGGGCTGGCCACCGCGCTGTTCGACAGCGGCTCTTCGATTGGCGGCGCAGTGGCGCCGTTTTTCGTCCTCGCCCTTTACTTTCGATGGGGGCTGGGCCCGGCGTTCGTTGTTCCGGGGCTGCTCGGATTTCTGTGGTTGATCGCATGGCGCCAGCTTTATCATCTGCCCCAGGACCACCCTCGCATCAGCATCGCCGAGCGCCAACTAATTCTCAAAGACCACGCGGAAGACGAATCACCCGCAAGCGCCCGCCCGCGCTGGCGGGATCTCCTTAAGCTTCCGCAGACCTGGGGCACAATTATTGCGAAAACTTTTACGGACCCGGTGTTCTTCTTTATCGCGGATTGGTTCCCAATTTATTTGGTTGCGAAAGGCATCGCGCTCAAGTCTGGCTTAATAGCTGTCTGGATTCCCTTCGTGGCGGCCGATCTCGGGAATTTCTTCAGTGGCTGGCTTTCCGGTTTGTTGATAAAGCGTGGCTGGCCCCTCGGAAAAGCACGTAAGGCGTTAGTGGTCTTCGGGGGAGTCGGTGTAACGTTGCTCATTCCCACAATCTTCACTGTGAACCTCACGTGGCTCACTCTCCTTTTCGGGCTTGCCACATTTTCTTACGCATCTTTCACGACAATCGCCAACGTGCTACCTTCAGACCTTTACAAAAACGAATCGGTAGCCACGGTCAGCGGCATGAGCGGCACCGGCGCGGCCGCCGGAGCAATCGTGGTTTTCGAATTGGCCGGGCATCTTTCCGATGCGCGCATTGCAACCGGGACGCACGTGTTTGACCCGCTGATGGTTATTGCCGGTCTCATTCCTTTGATGGGGATGATTCTCGTGCTGCTGCTGGTTCGCAATACGCGGGCCACAGAACAAGAATTGGTCCGCCGGATTTGAACCTCGAGATTCTTTTTCGCAACTTGCGGAGAAGCCGCGGAATTCGAACGAGCAAGACCAAAAGGCAACTCAGGAGGCCATGTGAAAATAACCGACGCGAAGGTCTTGGTGACGTCGCCAGGCAGGAATTTCGTCACGCTCAAGGTTTATACCGACGAGGGAATCTACGGCCTTGGTGACGCAACGCTCAACGGCCGGGAGTTGGCTGTGGCGTCCTACCTTTCCGAACATCTAATTCCCTGCCTCATCGGACGGGATCCTTTCCAAACCGAGGACACCTGGCAGTATTTTTACCGCGGGGCCTATTGGCGGCGCGGCCCGGTCACCATGGCCGCGATTGGCGCAATCGACCTCGCCCTTTGGGACATCAAGGGGAAAGCACTCAACACCCCGGTTTACAACTTGCTGGGCGGGAAGAGCCGCGACGGTGTAATGGTTTACGGGCACGCGAATGGGCGCGACATCGAAGAAACCTTGGATGAAGTCGGCAAATTCATTTCGATGGGCTACCGCGCCGTTCGCGCGCAATCGGGAATCCCGGGGATTCCTTCGACGTACGGGGTGTCGAAAGGCAAGTTGTACTACGAGCCCGCCGAGAAAGGGCTCCCGCCGGAAAACGTGTGGTCCACCGAAAAGTATTTGATGCAGGTTCCGAAACTATTTGAGGCCGTTCGATTAAAGTACGGCGACGACGTGCATTTGCTGCATGACGCGCACCACCGTCTTACGCCTATCGAAGCGGCACGGCTGGGCAAGAGCCTCGAACCCTATCATCTTTTTTGGCTCGAGGATGCCGTGGCGGCGGAGTTGCAGGAGGGTTTTCGAATCGTACGGCAGCACACTACGACGCCGCTGGCGCTCGGCGAAGTGTTCAACACGATTTGGGACGCCGAAACCGTTATCACGGAACAGTTGATCGACTACATTCGAATGGCCGCGCACCACAGCGGTGGAATCACGCACCTGAAAAAGGTTGCGTCGCTCGGAGAGATTTATCACGTCCTGACCGGCTGTCATGGAGCGACGGATCTGTCGCCAGTTTGTCTGGCAGCTGCTCTTCATTTCGATATTTCCGTGAACAATTTCGGCATCCAGGAATACATGCACCACAGCGAACAAACCAACGAAGTTTTCCCTCACACCTACTCCTTCAGCGGGGGATTTCTGCATCCGGGCGACGGTCCGGGTCTGGGTGTGGATTACGATGAAAAAGTGGCGGCGAAATTTCCTTACGAGCGAGCGTATTTGCCAGTGAACAGGAAGATGGACGGGACAATGTTCAACTGGTAGCGCGCCGTCGGGCGGCACGAATCCGATCAGTTCGGGGCCGATTCGGACTGGGCGGCTGCACCACTGCTTGCGGACAAGCGGGCGGGCAGAGGACGATACCCGTTGCGCGTGCGGATGTGATATTTTTTCAGGCCGTCGCCCGCCAGTCTTACGGTGATTGCGCGCCACCCGCGGTTGGAATTCGGTGCGGGGTAGTAGCTTAGCAAATAGAGATGCGCCAAATCATTTCGGATTGAAGCAAACGCCTTTTTTTCATCCCGCCAACTGCGTGCAAAGTACGCTTTGCCGCCGGTGGCGGCGCTCATACGCTCGAAGACCGCGGTAGACACAGGCTCAAGCTTGGCTTCGGCGGTGCTTATCATGTACACGGGAATGCCGACTGATTGAGCCAACTCCGCGACGTCTTCCGGAGGCACCACGCTTGCGTTATCGGGACCGTTGGAAAATACGACAATGACCTTTCTGCCCGGATACTGAGCGGCATCCTTTACTGTCAACAGCAGGCAGTTATACAGCGCGGCGTCGTCTCCAGCGACGGTGGTGCGCACGCCGCGCACAACTCCGGAGCGATCGGCCGTCAAAGACGCGGCGCGGGAAAGATCGCGACTGTACGAATAGAAAGCGATCTTGTCCACAGTTTCGAGCGAGCGAATGAAATCGGAAATTGCATCCTGGGCGAAGACAAAGCCACGGTACATATAGTTGCTGGTATCGAATAAAATGAAAACGTCGGCCCCAGCGAGAGCCGCATTCAGATTTGCGGGTGAATCGGCGGCAGAGCCGCCCACTTCAGCGACCGATGCGTCTCCCCCCTCGGCGTTCGTATCTTCAGGCCTGCCAACCAAAGTGCGTGTGGGTCCGTTACCTTCTTCAAAGTTGGCAATTTTCTCCGCGATGCCGTCTTCAGTGATGGTGAAATCTGAGGGGCGGAGATCCGTGACATAGTTACCTCTACTGTCGGTGACGGCGACGTTCAGCTGAACGAGGTTGACGACCACACGCAACCGAGTTCCTTTTTGATCCTGCTGAGCAATCGTCGGAGCCCAGGCACCTAAGAGTAAAGCGAGGGAAAAACCGATAGGGAGTATTAAATATTTTGTCCGCATGATTCTGTGTCCCATCTTGACCTGCTGTCTGTGCCAGCCGTGGCTGTCCACTGGCTGAATCCAACCGCCCAAGCGGAACCAGCTAGTGCTCTGAGGCCGGGGCAGCGTTGGACAATGGCGCAATCTTGCCATTCTTAAACTCCTCGCCGGTTTCCCGCGCGGCGCGCATGAGTGCGGGCCAGTCTTCCATGTCGGTTGCGAAAATCTTCTCTACCATGCGGTGAGTCAGCTCGGGAACCAGACGATTAAGCATCACTGGCGAGTCGCCATGCTCGTCGGCGAGGCGAGCCCAGTAAAGATTGTTGGAATCCCACGACTCGGCAAGCAGACGGCTGGAGTAGCCCGTAAAGGGTGGAAAGGGCGCCAGATTCAAGAGGTCACGGCCGTAACTGCGCTCCAGGATGGGGTGAGGAACTCCGAAGTCGCTGGAAATCCGCTCCCAACTGACATCGGCAGGGCTGTTTTGACAAAGACTCTCGAGCTCCTGGCCGGCTGAGCCGAAGGAGCGGGTTTGGTGAGGAAATCTTCGCCGGTATTCGGCCGCCAGATAGAAGGTATCGGCGGGCATCAGCTCCGGAAAACCTTCCTGCAGCTTTCCCGCACGAAGAGCATGCTCGAGATGATCCAATGTTTGCGGAGACATGCGATCGTTGAGAATGCGCAGGATGTCGCTCCGCAGCGCTTCGTCTTGTTCCGAGGCGGCCAAAAGTTCTTCGCCTGTTCGCTGGTAGAGAGCGACCGCGTGGAGTTCGTTGCGGCTGATGTCCCACCAGCGCGGCACAATGGCGTTGGTCAAAAGGCCGGGCACAACTTCTCGCCAGATGAGGGCCTGGACGTTTTCCGGGGCGATAAAATCCTGTTCGGCATCGGCAAGAACGTAGGGCAAGTCCGCCAGCGATCCAACCAGATGGGCGCCGCCGCCCGCCGGGGAGCCGACACCTAGCAGTTGCGGAGCCAGCCAAACGTGATCCATTCCAATAACAGTGTCACCGGCAAAGTCATGGGACCGAACAAAGAGCGGGTTGTGATGAAGGATCTGCGAGCCGGGAGGCTCATAGTAAGCATAGTTGAAACCTACCAAAGTGTCGCGAAGAAAGGGAGCCAGCTGGCCGCGCGCCTCCGCCAGCTGAGCGGAAGAAGCGGGAGATTTGATGACACTGGCCAGGTTTGTGCGCATCTGCAATTCCGTGTGACGGTTGTTGTAAATCCCCGCGGCCCACTGATCTCTTTCACTGGCGCGGAAAATCGGCTGCGGCATTTCAAAATCCCGGAGTTCTCTAGCAAGAGGAAGCAGTGTATTGGCCTCTTGCTTGACGTGAGAGACCTCATGTAAGGAATCGCCGAGGGCAAACAACGTGTCGAGAGATACCAAGCGCTGTTCATCGAGGATTGAGCGAATCCTGCCGGCCAACAGCTCATGTATGCGCTGACCTTCGGGAGTCATTTGAGGAGGGCCCGCGAGCAAACTGACCACTTCTTCTTGAGAGACGCCAGGCTTGCCGGTTACAGACTGCAATAGTTCTCTCAGCGAGGTGGCGCCGGCATCGAACAACTGCGTACTCGAAGTGACAGTGCGGAAAGGCTTAATGAGACCCCGCCAGGTATCGTTCAGATCGGCGGTGGGAATTTCACCCTG
The DNA here is from genome assembly GCA_035310525.1 of Candidatus Acidiferrum sp. Classification (GTDB taxonomy): domain Bacteria; phylum Acidobacteriota; class Terriglobia; order Acidiferrales; family UBA7541; genus Acidiferrum. The sequence goes on from DATGED010000018.1 coordinate 429,024, forward strand.
ACGCGCCAAAACTTGCCAAAGCCCAATGGAGGCCTGGTAGGTTCCCAGAGCATTGCCTCGCAGACTCTTGTTGGAAATTTTTCCAAGGCTTTCGGCTGTCGAGAGGAACTGGGTGATGGAGGCGTCGCTCAACTCCGGAAATTCGGAAAAGATCAGATACTGATCGCTGAAGTCGGCGAACTTGGCAGCCAACAAGATGACTGTTTCCGGACTGAGGCCGTGTCCCTGAGGACGTCGTTCGTCAATCTCGCTGAACAACAGGTATGCCTGCAAAGGCCCTGCGTCTGATTGCGAGCGAGAAATCCCGAACATGGTTTCCAGGAGTTGGCTGGGACTGTCCAGGTTGGCGGAATGTTTTCCCCAGTCGCGGAAGACTTTCTCATGGTGAATATTTTTCCAAGCATTGAGATTCCCAGGAACGTGAGGATCGCCGTTGGGTTCCCAATGCGCGCGAGTCACAAGCAATAGAAGATTGGAGTCCGGACGAAACACGCCGATGGAGGCGCTTGGGTTGGGGTTTTTCCCGCGAAGGGCTTCGTAGTAGCGGCGCAAGTGGTGGCCTTGAGTGAAATACACTTGCTGAACCTGGTTGACGCGCGACAAGGTGTCAAAGTAAGCGGCGAGCCAGCCATTGTCTTTAGCAAGCAGACGGGGCAAGAATTCGGCTGGAACGTCCGGGGACGCGCCGACGAGGTCTTTCCAGTCTGCCTCCGCAGCGGGCCCGCCGGGCACGAGAACGCGTCCGGAACGAATGCGGATGTCAGACCCGTAAAAATCCAGGACGGCGGCGAGCTGAATTATTTTCGCTAAGGCGTGAGATTGCCTCAAGGCAATCTGAGTTTCCGAATCCATTCGCGCGAGGGCGCAGTAAAAGCGGGCCAAGGCAGGTTCGCGGAGGAGCGCGTCGAGGAGATCCCAATCTTTCGCGTTTCCTTTTCTCGACAAATCGCTGTCATCCAGCAACGCGGGTACTCGGGTACCGGGAAAAGGGTAGATGAAAGTTTGTGAGTCACGCAGGCGCTGCTCAAGAGTGGAGAGTGGGAAGCCGGAATCGAGCGTTAGAAACGCTCTTTGCGGGTCGTCAGTCTCCAGGAAAACATTATGTTGGCCGCAATCGGCGCGAGTGCGATAACCCAGGACTTTGAGCAGGGGCCCGGCGTCTACGCAATTCGAGACTCGAAGAACGCCCTCAGGTCCCGCGAGGGTAGTCAATTCCCTGGCTTGCTGGACGTAGCGGATCAGCAGGAGCAGAAATTCAGTAGGATGACGTTTGGGCGCCTGACCATCGTATCCGCGCTGGAAGACGCTGCGAGCGAGCAACGGAGCGATTTCCTCAGATGAAGCTTTCTGGCTAATGCCCGCCATGCGCAGAAAGGAGCGCAGCGGGCCAGGAATCGTGAGAGTCCCGGAGTTTGAAGATTGCGCGGCGACATCTTGAGATGAAGCGGAGGAATCGGCACCGCGAGCGGTTGGAACGAAATTAGGACAAGTACACAAAGAGACGGCTACAAGGGCGGGTACAAGAAACGGAGGCTTCATGGCAGGAGCCCTTTACGAACCCTGGAAAGATTTGAGGAATGGTCTCGGCGAGGACGGAAACCGAATGCGCGTTGCGCCATCCAAAAGCGCAACCGACCAACGCTCGCGAAACGTCCAAGGTCTTGAAGAGAAGATAAATCATCCGTCGTCCCAAACCAAGAGTTTTTAAGGGGCGCGCCGATGTCCGGGGCGGCGGCCCGGGCGCAGACGAGCTTTGGGATGTCCCGGGGTTCTGAAGTTTGCGTGTTGGACGAGGGAGGGATACGCCACCCCGGGTGTTTTGTGCAAAGAGTGCGCAAGGAAAAGAAAAGATTGAAGATAGCGTTTTGCACGTGGCAAAAGAGTGCGTAAGAGTATGAAAACAAAGGGAAGCTAAAGCATTTGGAATGACATTGATGTGGACTCTTGCGAAAGCAGCGGTTCAAAGTCGAAAGTTCAAAGTTGAAAGTGGACACGGAGGCACGCCCCCAGGTGTGACGGAAAACGTGTGGATAAGATTGAAAACAGAGTGGTTGCGACGGTACCGGCGTGTCGAGTTGTGACGGGTGTGTCGAGTTCGGGGAAGTGAGAAGCGGTGAGAGGCAGAGGATAGGCTGATAAGTGCAGTGGAAAGGCGACGGCGGGAGGCGTCGCAGAGAGGACGAGGTTGCCGGGCGGGGCAGGCGGCTTCGGATCATGTTACATGGTAGCATGAAAGTTACTATATGTCAATAGCATATTTATATGTACTGCGTAGTTATTCGAATGAGGAGGGCTGGTTCGAAGGACGGCTTCGCAAGGCGCTGAGCTGGAAAGGGTTGTCCCTTCGAGGCTCAGGGTAAACCCTTCGAGGCTCCCTTCGATGCTCAGGGCAAGCAGGGCAAACCCTTCGAAGCTCCCTTCGATGCTCAGGGCAAGCAGGGTAAACAGGGAATCTTGTGGTTTGATACGGCTGTGGAAAAGTGTGGAAAAGTCAAGAACCGAACCCCTCCTCCTGCGGAACAAATGAAGACAAAATTGGAAATACGAAACTCGAAACTAGGAAATCCGAAAAGCGAGTCGGCATGACAGAGAAGGGTGACGCACCCTTTCAAGAACCAAAACCGAAAGGGTAGGCCACCCCAGAGAATACAAAGTCAAGATCGTCCTACTGCGTTGAGGGTCGTCCACCCGCCTCGCATCTGCCTTGCATATTTGTTAAGGCCGTGCTTAGCGCACTGTGACCCACTCGAGCAGTCTTTCGTAGTTGTAGCGTTTAATGATCAGCTCATCGCTTTCCGCGCCCCAGAGTTTCCAGATCGAAACTTCGGGTGGATCATCATTCCACTTGCGCAAGTACACGGTATCGCTTAGTGGCCTCCAAGAAGCCTCGGGTTTCTCAGCGTCTCGTTTCAATACAAACAATCCCCAAGTTTCGGATTCGCCGTAATTCGCTGCATGCAGGCTGGCATAAACACAGCCATTCTGGAGCACACCAAGGCCATTCACTTTCCCTTTCGGCAATTCAGTCATGTCCACATGCCAGCGTTTCACGTCATCTTTGGTGGTATCGACTTGTACGAATTCGTCGGACTGATTCATGTACAGCGAGACTACATTCGCTCCGCAGCTTAAATATGTTCCCGAGGGGCCTCCTCCCCATGGGACTCCTTCGGTGCGGATGGCAACCGAGTCCCTTGGCAAATATTCGCGGAGGAGGCCATTTTCCAGGCTATAGTGCCGCAGCAAGGAATACGGCTCCTTGTCCCGCTCTTTCACTAAATCACGGCCGTATGCCCAGATTGTCCCGTTAGGCTGGCCGCACAAGCGCGTCGGCATGAAATGTCCGGTCTCAATCGTGCCAGTGGTCGATCCGGAGTCATCAATTTTCGCGATGAAGTAAACCATCTGTTGCTGCACGTACGCCTGTCCTGAGGCCAAGAGACCCGACGTTAGCGGTAACGCCTCATGTACGTAAATGCTTGTCAATCCGGGAAACCGAATCAAGGCCTCGTATAGACGCTGTCCTTCGCGATCGTAGACCTCCACGGTGTCCGGGGATGGCGCACCGCCCGGCCTCGCAAGCCTGCCCGCACTCCAATTGGGCACGTACCCTTGAGAGCCAAAGGCTTCGAGATATTTCGCAGTATGGACCGGCTGCGACAAATGTCCCGTTCCGATGCATCTGTCCTGCGCCTGCACTGGAATCTCACCAGGAACGATAAGCAATAAGGACAGAAGAGAAGCGGCGTAACCCGCGTGGGAAAGCGATTTCGACATAAGGCCCCCTGGTCCGGAGTTTTGTCTCTATGTTGTCAATAATGGAAGAAAAAGGCCAACCACCTTAGATGATCGAGCAACCTTTGAAGTTTGCCTTCGCCATTCGGGTCATTTGTGTTTTCCCGGGGGGAACGCCTTCATCTTTCCTTCGAGTTCGCCAAGGCTTGATAAACGCGGTAATCGGTAAAGTGCAGTCCTCGTGCGGACCTTCGTTGCACCATGTTTGCAGCACCTCTTCTAATTTGTTGCAAACAGACAGCGGAAATTGGCTTGCCGTGAATCTATCGGCTGCTCGGGGATGATCGGCAAGGCCGAATGTCAACAGCTTGGTTAATCAATCATCTGGTGACTTTCGGACAAACGTCCACTCAAGTGGTACGAAACCGTTTATGCGCGGATGCGCAGGGGCTGGCATTTCATACTGCATGGCTGAACTTGCACTAACTTTGCACCAAATCCATGGAAAAAGCCGTCTTTGCTGGAGACGGAGCGTTGATTCTACGAAGGAAAACTGGAGCCGAGGGAGAGAGTTGAACTCTCGACCTGCCGATTACGAATCGGCTGCTCTACCACTGAGCTACCTCGGCTCGTGCATTGACAATAGCATTCGCGGAAAAATCCTGTCAATTGAACGGGGAGAAGAGCGTTCCGCTAACGCGAGAAAGGATACATGGCCCAGCCGATGCCCACGCCGATCAGCAGGAAGAGAAACAGCGACCAGATGATGTATTTCACGCGCTCGCTGGTCCGGCGGCGGCTCAAGAAGCCGAACGCGACGGAGATGAGAAGCGCGAACAGGGTCATGGATTGAAAATGCGTCAGCTTAAAGGCTATCGCGGAGATCACGCCTTCCGTCCTCGCGCGGCCTCATAGGCGTGAAGCGCAGCCAGCAGGTTCAAAACGCCAGCCGCGGCAAGGAATCGAGTGCCGTAGTCGCCTTCGGCGTGCGCGACATCCGAGCCATCCTTTTCGAGAGCACGCGCGGCGAAATAAAACGAGCCAGTGCCGAGGTCGGCGGCGTATCCCAGCATTCCAAAGGCGTCGCTACCTTCCGAACTGAAAACATTGCCGCGCATGCCGACGCCGAGAAAAACAAGAGCTCCCACGGTGAGGAGGCAAGCGACGGCCCGGCCCCACATTTTTATCAGCGCATGACCGAGCCCGGGAACCAGCCATCCCGCGATGCCGATGGCCAAAGAGACCAGTTCGGAATTCTGAGGATGCACGGGCGTTTCCGCCGCTGAGGCAGGAGCGGACGGGGCACCCGCCGCCGGATCGGTGGTCATTTCGTCAGGCATAAGCTCTCGCTAAACTGGTGTGTCGGAGCTTGCATTCGCTAGGCCAAGAGCGCCAGGATCTCTGTTTGCACGGCCCCGGTCACTCGCGCTTCCTTCTCACCGATATACACGTTCACTTCGGTGCGGACACCAAACTCCGGGAGATAGATGCCCGGCTCGATGGAATTGCAGGTGCCGGGGATGAGGTGCCGGACGTCGTGGGTCTCCAGCCCATCCATGTTGACGCCATTGCCGTGTACGCTTTGGCCGATATTATGGCCGGTACGATGAAAGAAGTATTTGCCGAAGCCTGCTTTTTCGATGACTCTGCGAGCCGCGTGGTCCACCTGCCAACCCTCAAGGGGCTTTCCCGCGGCAACGCTCGACTGAATTAGAGCAATGGCCTTGTCGCGCGCTTCGCGCGCGACGGCGAAAACCTTGGCCATTTTTTCGGGAACTTTCGCGCCTAGATAACCGACCCAGGTAACGTCGTAGTAGACGCTGCCGCGCGCCTTGGTTTTGCCCCAAACGTCCAGGAGGAGCAAATCGCCTTCGCGGATTGGAGAAGCAGATTCCAGCGAAGGACCGTAGTGCGGGTCGCTGGCGTGAGCGCCGACGGCCACGTCGGGCCCTTGATCCGCCATGACGCCGGCCGCTTCAAACTCTTTCAGAATCCATTGTTTCAGGTCGTACTCGGTGAAGTTTTTTCTTTCGCGCACGTTCTTTGCCGCAAGCTGAAAAGCTTCCCTGACAACGCGGTCAATCACCACGCCCGCAGCCAGGTGGGAATCAAGCTGATCCTTGCTCCAGCAGGCATCGTACTTTTGCACCAGGTCGGCGGAACTGACGACTTTTACGCCTGTAGAGCGGACAAGTTCCACAGTGCCGGCGTCCACCATGGCCACATACGGGATGGCGTTCTTGGGCGAATATTGCATGGCGACTTTTTTCGCGCGCCCGAGGAGTTTGCCGAGATTCTTGCTCAACTCCTCGTGGCTGGCGTAAGAAAGCGCCTCGCCGGGCAACGCCGCTAAAGATTCCGTCTCAATCTTGTGGACTAATTTGCGCGGCGTGCCTTTTGCAGGCACGAAGTAGAACCAGCGGCGGGTGCGCATGCCGGGAGGGAGCTGCAGAATCCCTTGGGCAATGGGATCGCGCCCGCGAAAATCGTAGAACAGCCAGCCGTCCAACCTGGCGGCGCGCAAGTCGCCTTGTATTGCGTTGATGTCCACGCTCATATTCGTAAGAAATCCTTGCCGTTTCCGAGGTCAAAGAGAAACGCCGCTTCAAGCGTCGTGCACAAGCAAAGCCAGCACCTGGTGTTTCGTTACACCCCGGATTTCGAGGCGTTTTGTGCGGCTACGATCACCGCCAAGGATTCTAACAGCCGACTTGGGTGTTTTCAAAAGGTGAGCAAGGAATTCGACGAGCGCCTCATTCGCGCGGTTTTCCACGGCGGGAGCTTGCAGACGTATTTTCATAGCTCCGGCGAACTCACCGGCGATTTCGTCTTTGCTCGCGCGCGGTTGCAGGCGGACCGTGAAAATTACTCCGCCCTCCCTTTCTTGAACGTCAAGCATGCTATCTCTCGCGGCCAGCTATTTGAGATTGCGCGAGCCGAACAGGGCCGTTCCCACGCGTACTTCCGTTGCACCTTCTTCGATGGCCACTTCAAAATCGTGGGACATCCCCATTGAGAGTACGGGCAGAGCGAGGCCAAGCTGCTTCACCAAGCCATCGCGCAATTCACGCAGCCGCCGAAAGTATGGCCGGGTCTCCTCGAAGTTATCGGCGAATGGCGGGATGCACATGAGCCCCTCGAGCTGCAATCCAGAAAGGGCGGCGACTTTTTCCGCTAATGCGGGAAGATGCTCCACGGGCGTCCCACTTTTCGCTTGCTCTTCCGCAATGTGAACCTCGATGAGGACGCGCAATTTGCCGGCGGCGGGCGATTCGCCGCGGACTTTATCCAGCCTCTGCGCGAGGGCCAAATCATCGACGGAATCGACGCTGTGGAATAGCCTGGCTGCCTTCGCTACCTTGTTGCTCTGCAAGTGGCCGATGAGATGCCAAGTGGCGCTCAATTCCCGCATCCCGCACTGCTTCCCTTCCCATTCCTGAACTCGGTTTTCGCCGAAGTGGCGGAGACCCGCCCCGTAGGCTTCTCGAATGGATTCGGCCGGATGGGTTTTGGAGACGGCAATCAGCGTAATCTCCTCCGCCCGACGTCCGGCGCGCTGCGCCGCGGAAGAAATCCGCTCTTGCACTCGCAGCAAGTTTTCTTTTATCGAAGTACTGGCCATGATCACATTCAAATCGTAGCATGCGCGGCGTTGCAGCGCCGAGGGTCTGCGGTTAGACTGGCGTTCGCACATGATTCGACCGGGAAAACTTATCGCCATCGAAGGAATCGACGGCAGCGGCAAGCGCACGCAAGTTGATCTGCTGGAAAAGGCTCTTTCTGCCAGCGGCTACGCCGTCTATTCGACCGGATTTCCCCAGTACGATTCCTGGTTCGGCAAGTTGGTCGGGCAATTTCTGAACGGCGATTTTGGCGCGCTTGAGAAGGTAGATCCCCACTTCAGCGCGCTACTTTATGCGGGAGATCGTTTTGAAGCCAAGACGAAACTGGAAGCAGCACTGAGCCAAGGAAAAATCGTGCTGGCTGACCGATATGTAGGCTCAAACCTCGCTCATCAGACCGCGCGTGCAGCGCAAGAGGACCGAGCGGCTTTCGTCGCATGGATCGAACATTTGGAGTACAGGATTTACGAGCTGCCGCGAGAGACGCTGGTGCTCTATCTGCGGGTACCGCCTCGGGAAGCGCAAGAACTGGTGGCGCGAAAGTCGGCGCGCAGCTATACCGCAGTCAAGCAGGATCTTCAGGAGGCGAGCCTGCGCCACCTCGAGGATGCCGCTGCGATGTACGATCAGCTCTCGCGGCGGCCAAACTGGGCGACAATCCCTTGCTTCGACGAGGCAAGCGCAGCGATGCGCCCGCAAAAAGAGATTGCCACGGAAGTTCTTGCCGCGGTCCTACAGGTTCTGCTGCGTTCATCTGAGAAGGAAGGCCGGTGAAACTTGGGATTTTCCGAATTCCTCGGTAATGAAAGGATCGTCACGGCATTGCGCGGCGCTTTGCGCAGCGAGCGTGTTCCGCACACCCTGCTATTCAGCGGGCCTCACGGGCTGGGGAAGTTCACGCTGGCAAGAATGTTTGCCCAAGCAGCAAATTGCGAGCGTCTGAAGGACGACTTCTGCGGGGAATGTGTAACGTGCAAGCGCATCGCGCTGCTAGCCGAACGGGAAAGTCTGATCGAACAGGGCATCGCGGAGCGTGGAGAAGGGGCCGACGCAGCCACGGTAGAGCGCGTGCCTCTCATCTTGCAGACTCACCCGGACGTATGGGCCCTCGTGCCTGACCCTGTCCGCCTGAAAAATCCCGTCGCGCGGCCAATGCTGCGCATCGGGCAACTGCGCGCGGTACAGCGCGCCGCGTACTTCCAGCCGATGGGACGACGCCGAGTATTTATTATCGATGGGGCGGAAACAATGCGGTGGGACGTCGCCAATGTATTCTTGAAAATCCTTGAAGAACCGCCCGGTTCGGCCACAGTCATTCTGACTGCCCCTTCGCCCTACGCACTGCTGCCCACGATCGTGTCCCGGTGCCTGCAATTTCATTTCGCTCCTCTCTCGCAGAAAGATGTAGAGAACATCCTGAAGGAAAAGACCGGGCGCAAGCCGTCCGAGATAAAGTTGGCAGCGCAACTCGCCGAGGGCAGCCCGGGGTTGGCCATCGAGATGAATGTAGAAGAGACTGCCAAGCGCCGCCGTGACGCTCTGCGTATCCTGGAACGCGCCGCACGCGGCCAGAACTTTGCGCAACTCTTCGCCGACACGTCGGCACTTGCGAAAGACCGCGAGGTTTCCTTCGAAGATCAGATCAACATATTCTATGGACTGCTCTCCGATCTGCTTGCACTCAACTCCGGACTGAAACTTCCGGACCTGCGAAACGTTGCCTTGTCCAAAGAGCTGGAAACGCTGGCAAAGCTAGTTGATTTGAAGTGGGTTATGAAGGCAATCGCGGGTTTCGATGAACTTTATGCAGGCGCGCGGCGCAATTTGAATCGTCAGCTTGGCCTGGACGCGTTAGCGGCTTCACTCGGGCCGGAATCCTAAAATCTGGCTGGGACGCCTACGAATTTTCGATTTGCAGGTTCGCCCAAAAATTTTTATGACTGACTGTAACCCGGAGACGCGGGCATGCATCTCACCAAATGAACTCACCCCACCGTTAGCCGCAAGGAGAAGTCATGGTCAACCGCAGAATGTTTCGCCCCGGATTTATCGACGTGAAGGAACAGCCCCCGCAGAGGATCCCGCACAATGGGCCGGTGCCTAGCAAGAAGCCTGCGCCCCCGGAAACCACGCACGCCGAGAATTTTTACTGGGTCAAGCAGATGCAGAGCCATACACCCATGGTTGTGGTTCTGGACAATGGCGAATCACTGCGAGGGACTGTCGAATGGTACGACCGCGATTGCATCAAGCTCACCCGCCAGGGCAGCCCAAATTTGTTGATTTTCAAACGCGTCATTAAATATGTCCATAAGGACGGCGAAGATGCCGCATCGGGCGGCGACGAGTAATTTTTCGCTTTTGGATATCTTCACCGTGGGCTGATCGAGTGTCCCCGCGCCGCCCCAAACGTGAGCAGCGCCTTGGCCACCAAAGCGCCCTTTTCGTTAAAGATTCCACATTCTGTCACCACGAAGTTTCGCCCGGTTCGCAAGACGTGGCCTTCGGCTTTGATTCGTCCGCCCGGGACGGGCTCCAAAAAGTTTATTTTGAGCTCCACGGTTGCGATCTGTGTGCCTCGGGGCACGGTGGTATAGGCCGCGATGGCAGCGACGGTGTCCGCAACGGTAGCCAGCACGCCGCCATGTACTACCCCGTGAAGCTGCTTGTGCCTGGGTTTCACCCTCATGCTGAAGACGACATGCCCTTTCTCTAAACTCTCGAGAGAAAGTCCCAGCAGCGAGGTCGCGCCGGTCTCGTTGGTTCTCCTACGCAAAGCCGCTTCATACTTTTTCAAGTCGTTGAACAATTCCGAAGCCATGAAATCGTTTTGCTCCTCTTAGTACGCGGAGAGCCCGCCATCAAGCGGAATGGCAGCGCCCGTCAGCCAGCTCGATTCATCAGACGCCAGAAAAACCGCAAGTTCCGCGACATCCTCGGGCCGACCCATGCGACCGATAGGAATCTGTCCTATCCTCGCCTTGCGCAAGGCTTTTCCCGCTTCCGAGGCGGCAAAGAGTCCCTGAACCAGCTCAGTTTCTACGATCGAAGGGCAAATGCAGTTCGATCGGATATTCTCATGAGCGTGATCGAGCGCCATGGCCTTCGTCAACAGAGTGACTCCGCCTTTTGACGCGCAATACGCTGCGCGATCTTTCATGGCCACCAGCCCTAACACTGAGCCTACGTTTATGATGGCCCCGCCGCCAGCCTTGCGAAACTCCGGCAGCGCGGCCCGGCACATCAGGAACGGCCCTTTCAAATTGATGGTCATCAAGCGATCCCAGTCTTCCTCAGCTATGCCTTCGATCGTGGATGCGTGCAACACTCCGGCATTATTCACCAACACGTTCAATCGGCTGAAATTTTTGACTGTCTCCCGCACGGCGTGAGCGGCGTCCTTTGCCTTGGCCACGTCGCATACAATGGCTAACCCTTCTCCTCCTTGCTTTTCCATCTCTCGAATCGTCTCATTCAGCTTTTCCTTCCGTCGCCCAGCCACGGCCAACTTCGCCCCTTCTCGGGCAAATGCCAAGGCAATCGCGCGCCCAATGCCCGTCCCTCCGCCCGTAATCAGGGCTACCTTGCCCTCAAGCCGTGTCACGGATTTGTCACCTCCCGCGTCTAATGGAGTGCTTTTGCGACCTGGCCCCAAAACAAGCGGGCAGGTCTAATATAGCCGTTGCAACCAGTACCATCGTTTACCGGTAGAATGCTGCCTTATCTGTCCGCGAGACACAACTGAGGCCTGCGGAGAGCCTCTTTCATGAGAATCGGAATTACCTGCTATCCCACGTACGGCGGCTCCGGAGTCGTGGCGACCGAGCTTGGGCAGGAGCTCGCGGCGCGCGGACACGACATTCATTTCATCAGCTACGCTCCACCGATCCGGATGAACTTGAATGACCCGCGCATTCATTTTCACGAGGTCGAAGTTGCTTCGTACCCCCTATTTGATCACCCTCCCTACACGCTCGCTCTCGCCACTAAAATGCTCGAGGTGTATGAAGCGGAATCGCTCGATCTGCTTCACGTTCACTACGCTATTCCGCATTCCGTGAGCGCCCTGCTGGCGCGTTCCATGGCCGCCCCGCGCCGTCTGCCGTTCATCACCACTCTCCATGGGACGGACATCACGCTTGTGGGCAGCAATCGCAGCTACCTCCCCATCACAAAATTTTCCATCGAGCAAAGCGACGGCGTCACGGCGATCTCTCAATATCTTTTGAATCAAACACTGAAAGAATTCGACGTCAAGCGCCCTATCGAGGTCATTCCCAATTTTGTGAACTGCGATCTCTACTCTCGAAAACCACCCGCGGGACTGCGCGAGAAGTGGGCGCCAAATGGCGAGCCGATTCTCATGCACCTCTCGAACTTCCGGCCCGTAAAGCGGCTAACGGACGCAGTGGAAATCTTCGCACTCGTTCGCGCCAAAATGGCCGCGAAGCTGGTACTCATCGGAGACGGACCGGACCGCGGAGCGGCCGAATATCTGGTACGAAAAAGACGCCTGCAAAAAGATGTTGTTTTTCTCGGCAAACAAAATGGGGTTTACGAGAAGCTTGCCGTCGCCGACTTGTTCCTGCTGCCTTCGCAGTTGGAATCGTTCGGGCTCGCCGCTCTCGAAGCCATGGCCTGCGAAGTACCGGTCATCGCCACGAACGTCGGCGGAGTGCCTGAAGTCGTCGAACATGGCGTGGATGGCTATTTGGTTGAACCTGGCGACGTGAAGGAAGCCAGCCGTTATGCCATCGAAATTCTTTCACGCGAAGACCGAGGCCGCGAAATGGGCCAGCGCGCGCGAATCGACGCCAAGCGCAAATTCTGCGCCACTGACGTGATTCCCGCCTACGAGGCATACTACCGGCGCGTGTTGGAACAATCTTCAGCAGCTCGCGCATGAACCAGTATTGCCGCTGCAGTTCTGGCGGCTCCAGAGACATCTACTCTCCCTCTTGTCTTGAGCGGTCGTTTCAGTTCTCATAGTGTTGCCCCTCCTTTCCAGTGACATTTTGGCGGAAAGCATTTATCTTCGGCTGACTTGCTAGTTGAGGAGCACCAATGATGGATCGCCGAACTTTCGTACATCTCTCACTAGGGGGGCTTGCAGCCTCAACTTTTCCAATTCCAATGCCGGCGGGAGACTCGGGGACATTGCGGGAGGCCGCCGCCAGCCGAAGCCTTCTTTTCGGTTCGGCGGTTTCGGACCCGCAGCTCAAGCGTCCCGAGATTACCGAACTTATCAAGAGACAGTGCTCGATACTCGTCCCGGAGAATCAGATGAAATGGCGTGCGACGCAACCTGAAGCGGAGCGCTTCGATTTCACGCAGGCCGATGCTTTTATGGCCTTTGCCGAAGCGAACCACATGGTGGCGCGCGGCCATAATCTTTGCTGGCACGAGCACAATCCCGAATGGCTCGAAGCCACTGCGACTACACAAAACGCGGCTGATCTGCTGCGCACACACATTCAAACGGTCGTAGGACGGTACAAAGGCCGCATTCATTCCTGGGATGTCGTCAATGAAGCAGTTCGCCCGGAACATCACAATCCTCACGACCTCACTACTTCCATCTGGCTCAAGACCATCGGCGAAGGCTATCTCGATCTCGCGTATCACACTGCCGCTGACGCCGATCCCTCGGCTCTTCTCACCTACAACGATTTCGATATCGAAACCGACGAGCCCGCGCAAGAGAAAAAACGCGAAGCCATCCTTTCCCTCCTCCATCGGATGCGCAAAAGAGGCACGCCCGTCCACGCTCTCGGCGTCCAGGCGCACCTCCGCACGTACGCCGGCCTTCCGAACTTCAACGGGCTGCACAAATTTCTAAAACAAATTGAAAAGCTGAACCTTCAGGTTTTCGTCACCGAACTCGATGTGGACGACTCTTCCCTTCCCGCCGACATTCCCGAGCGCGACCGTCTCGTCGCCGAATATTACAAATCTTTCCTCACAAACATCCTTCGCCACAATTCCGTAAAGGCTGTCTTGACGTGGTGTCTTTCCGACCGCGACTCCTGGTTACAAGGTTTTCGACCACGGAAAGACAAATTGCCGCAACGGCCGCTTCCCTTCGACGCCCAGCTTGAACGCAAGCCTTCCTTCTTCGCACTGCGCGATGCGTTGGCGGGCAAGGGCTGAACAACTGACGGCTCGTTGTTGATCACGAGAGCAGCCGCGAATTGCACGAGAACTCTTTTCCTGCGTCAGCGGTCCGCGCTTTGCGCTTCCTCAGGGACCTTACGCGCCGTCCGAAGGACACGATTGATCTCCGCTTGCGTAATCGCTGGTGCAATCCCATCCTCCCTCTGCGCGAAAATAAAGCTGAGCCCCACATCATCTGAAAACATCTCGACACTGAGAGATTTGGGCCGGCTCTGCGGATCGCCGAATTGAAAGCCTTGAAATCTTTCGGTTCGAACCCTGAATATGCCCGATTCCCCTCCGCCGGGCATCATGATTCCTTTGGACAAGAGCAGCATCGCGCCGCGAGCAGCTACTTCCCTATGACTCAGCAAGGTGAATTGTCCCGGCGTCGTTTCCAGAATCAGCTGATTCAACGCGTAATCCGATTCCAATGCGTCCGCTCCCCAGAGGTTTCGGATGTTTTCCGGGTCGGCCTTCGTACTTGACAAAAATGTCCGAACGAAGTCTTTGGGTGGCATTCGGGAGAAGAGCAGCGCATTCCCGGACCGAAACGGAATCATCTGCATTTTACCTATCTGCTTAGTTTTACCTTCGTTTAAATCATCCCAGGGCACTTCGAACTCGTATCCAAAATAGCTAAGCGTCCGCCCAGGCGATGGGGAAATGGACGAGTCCGCGAGTTCCAAGGGGGCTCTATAAACGGCGGGGAACTTCCATCCAACATACCTAGCCTCCAAGACGAACAGAGCGGTCACACCGAAGTGCCAAAGGCAAAAAGCTGCCAATAACACTACGTTTGTCCGCACCAGCCATTTCCGCTGGCGTTTTGACAGGCTTTTCCGGCCCATGGCTCTCCGATCGTTCGAACGGCTGGGGCTATCACTTCCAGCTTATCTGATGGCGGATGCAACGGTCTCCGAGGCGACGACTCCGTTATCTGGCCTTGCGGACAGTTAGATTGTCAAAGCTTGTCCGATCAGGAAGAGTGAGCTTTGAGCAAGGCATGGAAACGGCCTTAGCCCGATCCAGGGCTACGGTCGGGAAATTGGTCGACTTCGGCTCGTAAGCTTTTTGCTCAAGGGAGACAGACTTACTCGAACGGCGCACGAGTGAATCAGATCTCCGAAGAGGTTAGTCGCTCGATTTGTGAGAAGCCACCGGAGTGGCAGGGCTCGCTTCGCCTTTGACAAAGTGCGCGAACCAGGCCAGATCGCGCTCGAGCCGATCTTTGAGATGCGATGGAAGCGTAAATTCATGGTACTCGCCAGGGTAAACGACGAGTTCTGTTTTGAGGCCGAGGCGTTTCAGCGCCTGGTACATCTGCTCTCCGCCGAGGATGGGGACATTCGAATCAATGTCGCCTCCCATGAAGAGAGTCGGTGTGGTGACCTTCGCAACATTTCGGAACGGAGAGACGTGTTCCCAGACGGTGGGAGATACCCAGGGGAGACCCAGTTCAGTTTCGTAGTCCCTTTGATACTGGTCATGGCCATACATGCTGATGATTTCAGCGACGCCGGCGCCCGAGATGGCACCTTTAAACCGAGTGGTTTGCGTGATGATGAAATCCGTTGAGATGCCGCCGTAGGACCAGCCACCAACGCCGAGATGATCAGGGTCGGCAATACCCTGCTCGATCGCGAAATCGACCATTGCCATGTCGTCTTGGAAGTCCTTATTGCCCCAATCGGCATAGATCGCCTTAGCGAAGTCTTGGCCGTAGCCCGTTGAACCGCGAGGATTTGGAAAGAGGACTACATAACCATTTGCAGCGAAAAGTTGGGCGATATGGCTGAATTCAGCGTAGTACGCCCACACGGGACCGCCGTGGGGACGCAAGAACGCAGGATATTTTTTGCCCGGGACGTATCCCAGCGGCTTGTAAAGGTATCCGGCAACTGTGGTGCCGTCTTTGCTTTTGAAATGGACGTACTCGCCATGCGAGATTTCGAGTTGGGAGAAGAGAGCGTCGTTTGCGTGAGTGATTTGAACAAGCTGTCCGTTGGAAATGGCGAAGAGTTCGTCGGGTCGATCGATCTTGGCGACTTGGGCAATTACCACTCCGGCGGGGTCAATCGAGTAGCCGTTTACCATGATGCGCCCGGAAACAGGACGTGCGAGATTTTCGCCTGTGACCGGGATGCGGAAGAGGTTTTGCGTACCGTCGTCGTCGGCGATGAAGTATATGGATTTGCCATCGGGAGCGTAGCGAGGGGCGCTGACCATGCGATCCAGGGACTGTGTCAGGACTTTGGCGGGGCCGCCCGACGCCGGCGAAACAGCGAGATGACGAGTGGCGTAGTCAAAGAGGTGGGGGTCGAGCATTGTGACGTAGGCGATCGATTGCCCGTCGGGAGACCACGTGGGAGAAGTGTCCGCGCCGAGGTTGGTGGTTACCTGGGTGAGGTGGGCGCCTTTGTCGTTGTTATTGGCGGCAACAACCCAAATGTCCGAATTATAGGTGAGGTCGGGATCGGGTGTGGAACGATTGCTGGTAAATGCTATGAGTTTGCCGTCGGGCGACCAGGCAGGTTCAGTTTCATCGTAGTCCCCGCTGGTGACCTGGGTGAGGGTCTTCCTGGCTAAATCGAAGACATAGAGATGGGTGCGGCGACGGTCCAGGTATCCGACTTCGTCGAGTTTGAATTGCAGGCGATCGATAACCCAAGGCTTTTTGGACTTCTTGTCTTTCTCCTTGTCGTCTCCCTGATGGGCTTCGTCATCGGAAGCGGATGATTCCGGGGCGGGAGCCGATTTGTCTTTGGAGGCCTGGAGTTCCTCGGGCGTCGGATCTTTCAAGACAAGAACCAGGCGCCGGGAATCGGGAGACCAGAAAAAGTCCTCGACGTCTTGGGGCGTGCGGGTGAGTTGCTGGGCGTCGCCACCGAGCCGATTGAGAAGCCAAACTTGCGTCTTACCTTCTTTGCGTTCGGAGAGGAAAGCGAGGTATCTGCCGTCGGGGCTCCAGCGGGGGTGATTGGAGGTAACACCCTCGGCGGTCAATGGGATGGCATTGCCGCCGGAGGTGGGGGCCATCCAGATTCGAGTTTCATTCTTGTCTGTTTTGAGAATGGCTTTATCTACAACATAGGCAACCCATTGGCCATCCGGGCTTAGTTGAGGGTCGTGAACACCGAGGATGCGGAAATAGTCGTCGATGGTGATTGGACGAGGCGAAGCTGGCGTGACTTGGGAGGAAGCGCAAGGCGATAAAACCAAAGCTGCGAGAATGAGGGCCAGGGAACCAAGCTTCATGCAGATCTCTCCAGATACGAGAATGAGGGCATAAACAAAACGGCGAGTTTAGCACAGCAGAAGGCTGGCATCCTCGCCAGAGGAGCGGCGTGATTCCGAGAATGAAGCCACGCAAACGCGGAGTCAGAGTTCAGCGAGGTGAAAAAATGAAGGTGAATGCATTTTTTAGTTGCATGGCGTGAAGGAACTTGTATTCTTCGAACGCGAACTCACTTCACCCATCGCGAGAGTGAGAATCGCTCAGGAGGACAAGAGTAAAAATTGAGTTCTTTAACGCTGCCCGCCCGAATTTCTTCCCCCACAATCTCAACCGCAAGAAAAAAGGCCGCAAAGCTAACGCTCTGGCCGCTGGTAGCGGCTACATTTTTTATGGTCTCGGGCGGGACGTACGGGACGGAAGAGATCATTCACGGAGCGGGATACGGACACGGAATTCTGATTTTGTTGTTTCTGCCCGTGCTGTGGTGCTTGCCGACAGCTTTCATGATTGGGGAGCTATCGAGCGCCCTGCCGGCCGAAGGCGGGTACTATGAATGGGTTCGGCGAGGACTCGGAAACTTCTGGGGATTTCAAGAAGCCTGGCTGTCCTTGGCCGCCAGCATTTTTGATATGGCAATTTACCCCACGCTGTTTGTTTTCTATTTGAAGCAGATGTCACCGTGGTTCGGATCAGGGCGGTACGCGATCCTGGCGGGACTGTTTGTCGTGCTGACTTGCGCGATTTTGAATATCGCGGGAATTCGCGTTGTGGGAATAACTTCGCTGTGGCTTTTTTTCCTGCTGTCCGCGCCGTTTGCAGTGATCCTGGTCATGGCGCCGTTCGAAGCCGGCGCTTTCGCAAGTGTTCATGGAACAACAGAATCGACGGGGCTTGGGCTGCTGGGCGGAGTGCTGGTGGCATTGTGGAATTACATGGGGTGGGATAACGCCTCAACAATCGCGCAAGAGGTAGAAAGTCCTCAGAGGACTTATCCGAGGGCGATGATCGCGGCCGTGGTGCTTGTCTCGCTGACGTATGTACTGCCGTTCGTCGCGGTCTATTTTGCTCGCATCCCTGCTGCGAGCTTTGCAGCGGACGGGTCCTGGGCGACGGTTGCCGGGCTAATTGGAGGGAAAATATTGGGATTCGAATGGCTGCGGTTCCTGATCGTGCTCGGCGGAATGATGAGCGCGTTCGGAATGTTCAACGCACTGGTGATGAGCTATTCCAGACTTCCGCTGGCAATGGCGAGGGACGGCATGCTGCCGAAGGTATTTGCAAAGACGAGCGCAATGACGCAGGCGCCATGGGTAGCGATTCTAGCTTGCGCGTTTTGCTGGGCGCTGTGCCTGGGCCTTGGGTTCAGGCGCCTGATTACGTTGGACATCATGTTGTATGGGGCCAGCCTCATGCTGGAATTCGTGACGCTGGTGGCTCTACGCATCCGCGAGCCGGAGCTGACGCGCGAGTTCCGGGTGCCTGGCGGATTAACGGGCGCGATTATGTGCGGCGTGTTTCCGCTGCTGCTGCTGGGCTCGGCGCTGGTGGAGAGCGAACGGGAGACCATTCTAGGGATTAACGGCCTGGCGTTTGGAGGGATGATCATTGGCGCGGGATTTCTGCTTTATTGGTTAACAAAACCCTTGCGACGATCGGTAATTGCGCCTGTTGTGACGCCGAACGCCGCGTTTGGCGACTAAGCTACGGCTGTTGTCCCTCTGCTGCTATACTCCACAGCTCATTCCAAAAACTTTCTTGAATTGGAGATATGACGTGAAGAATTTGAGGTGTTCCCTGCTACTCCTGCTTGGCGCGTGCGTGGCGCTCTCTATGCATCTGTCGGCTGCAGCGAGGCCAAGAGAAACGAAGCAGTTCGACGAGAAGCTGTTTGGCGGTCTGCACTGGCGGCTGATCGGACCGTTTCGGGCGGGGCGGTCGCTGGCGGTGACGGGAGTGCGCGGGCAGCCGGATGTCTACTATTTTGGGTCCGTGAACGGCGGTGTCTGGAAAACGAACGACGCTGGACGGACCTGGAATCCGATATTTGACGGGGAACCCGTCGGTTCAATCGGGGCGATTGCGGTGGCGCCGTCGAACGCGAGCGTGATCTATGTGGGAACCGGCGAGGCAGACATGCGGTCAAGCATTTCGTCGGGAAACGGGATGTACAAGTCCTCGGATGCCGGGAAAACCTGGGAGCACATTGGGCTGGAAGATACGAGACAGATCGCGCGGATCGTGGTGGACCCGAATGATCCGGAGAAAGTTTTTGTGGCGGCGCTGGGTCATGCATACGGGCCGAACAAAGAGCGCGGAGTTTTTCGTTCGAATGATGGCGGGAAGACGTGGGAGCAAGTTCTTTTCAAGGACGAGAACACGGGCGCTATTGATCTGGCGATGGAGCCGGGGAATCCGAGAATTATGTATGCAGCTTTGCTGCAGACGCGCAGGCCGCCCTGGAGCATTTATGCGCCTTCGAAAGGGCCGGGGACCGGGCTTTATCGCTCGAAGGACGGCGGGGAACACTGGGAGCAATTGACGGGGCACGGGTTGCCGTCGGAAGCGCTGGGAAGAATGGGAATCGCATTTGCGCCAAGCAACCCGAAGAGGATTTATCTGATTGCGGATGCGAAAGAAGGCGGGCTTTACCGCTCTGATGACGGCGGAGAAAACTGGCAGCGTGTATCAAAAGACGCGCGCATCTGGGGGCGAGGATGGTATTTCTGCGAAGTAAGCGTTGATTCGAAAGATGAAGACACGGTCTACGTGCCGAATACGTCGCTGTACCGATCGCGCGATGGGGGAAAGACGTTTACGGCCATCAAAGGCGCGCCGGGCGGGGATGATTATCATCAATTGTGGATCGATCCCGACGCTCCGCAGCGAATGGTGCTCGGATGCGATCAAGGCGTCATCGTTACCCGGAATGGAGGGGAGACATGGAGTTCATGGTACAACCAGCCGACTGGACAGTTTTATCACGTAGCAACTGACAGCCGGTTTCCGTATTGGGTTTACGGAGCGGAACAGGACAGTGGAGCTGCGGCAACGCCGAGCCGCAGCATTTACCGCGCGCTGAATTTCCACGACTGGCGGCCGATGGAAGCGGGAGGCGAGAGCGATTACGTTGCGCCCGATCCGGCAAATCCCGAAATTATTTATGGTGGCTCGGTGGCACGGCAGGATTTTCGCAACGAAGAGGTCCAGCAGATGCCACCCACGCTAACGCATCCCGGCGAATACCGTCGGACGTGGACCCTGCCGCTGGTGTTTTCAGAGATTGAGCCTCATGTGCTGTACTACAGCTCGCAAATCCTTTTTCGAACGGCGGACGGCGGAATTTCCTGGCAAAAAATCAGCCCTGATCTGACTCGCGAGGATGCTGGTGTTCCCGCGAACCTCGATCCGGCGACGGCCGCGGATGCACCGCCCTCGAAGAGGCACGGAGTGATTTATACGATTGCGCCATCACCCATACGCGCTGGCGAGATCTGGGTTGGCACAGATGACGGGCTTGTGCAGCTAACGAAGGACGAAGGGAAAACGTGGAGCAACGTGACGCCGCCTGGGCTGACGCCGTGGAGCAAGGTGACGCATATTGCGGCCTCGCGTTTCGATGCGGGCAAAGCGTATGCGGCAGTTGATCGGCACCGGCTTGAGGATTTGCAAGCGTATCTCTACCGCACGAAGGATTTCGGGAAGACGTGGGAGCGCGTTTCGAACGGAATTCCGGATGGAAGTTTTCTGAACTGCGTACGGGAGGATCCGAAAGTCGCCGGTCTGCTTTATGCGTGCACCGAAAAAGGGGTCTACGTTTCTTTTGACGATGGCGACAGCTGGACGCGACTGCAACTCAACTTGCCGGCTAGTTCGGTGCGGGACCTGGTGGTGCATGGCGACGACTTGGTGATTGCGACTTTCGGCCGCGCTTTTTGGGTCATGGATGATGTGACTCCGCTGCGGCAGCTGAGCGCCAAGGTGGCCAGCGCAGACGCGTGGTTATTCGAACCGCAGACAGCGTACCGCATGCGGCCAGGTTCGGATGAGGGTACGCCAGTGCCGCTTGACGAGCCACAGGCAGAGAATCCGCCAACTGGGGCGGTGTTGGACTATTACCTGAAAGAAAAGCAAACGCAGGCTGTCCAACTGGAGATTCTTGACTCCGCGGGAAAACTGGTTCGGCGATTTGCAAGCACAGATCAGCCGCAGAGAACTAGTCCCAACGAGATAGATATTCCGATGTACTGGATTCATGAGATGGAACCATTATCCGCAGAGGCGGGGATGCACAGATTTGTGTGGGATATCCGGTATGCGTTTGCGGGTGGTGGCGGACGGCGGACGCGACGCGGAGGCGGTGGGCCGCTTGCAGTGCCCGGTAAATACACGGTAAGGCTGACAGCAGCGGGCAAAACGATGTCCGTGCCCCTCCTGGTGAAGATGGATCCGCGCGTAAAGACCAGCCTCGCGGACTTGCAGAAGCAGTTTCAGGTGGCTTCAACACTGGCTGCCGGCATGACAGAACTTGCGACTGCGGTTCAACGTGCCGATGATTTGCAAAAGCAGATCGCGGCCAGAAGCAAAGAGGCCGAGGGAAACCCCGAAGTTACAGCGGAGCTGGCCGCGTTGGAAAAGAAAGTTGGCGAGGTGACAGGCTCCGCAACGGGAGGCGGTTTTGGATTCTTTGGATTTGCCGTCCTGGGCAATGAACCGGTGACGCTTAGACAGGTTTCAGCGGCTTATGGCGCCCTGCTAGGGATCATCGAGAGCGCGGATGCAGCTCCTACGGTGGACGCGTTAACGGCAAGCGCGAAATGGGAAATGTCGGGGAAAGCTACGCTGGCACGAATGGACGCGATACAGACGAAGGAATTAACAAGCGTGAATTCCTTGCTTGAGAAAGCTCATTTGCAACCGATTAAATTCAATCCATAAAGACAGACAAGCATTTCAGCGCAGGGATGAGAGGCTTGTGGCAGCCGGGCTGGGAGAGCCGGAGGGACGGCGTTCTTGTGCGCATTTAGTCGTCAAACGGCCAGTTGGTTTTTGCAGATGCTGAGAAAGCACGACCGCGACTTTTTGCAGCCAGCCGGGTTTAATGAACGTAGGAGAATTCAAAGCCAGCACACGAGAGGACCCTCCATGACTAGGTACAGCTTTACAAAGCAATTGGCAGTTGCCGCCGGACTTCTGGCACTGACACTGTCGCCGGGAATCAGCCGCGCTCAGAGCTCACAGCCCACCGCGCAGGATCAGAGCCAAGCGGCTCCCGCCGTCCCATCGCAGCATGAAGGAAGAATGCATGGAGCGATGTCCGGCCTGAACCTGACGGACGAACAAAAGGCGGAGATGAAGAAAATCCACGAGTCCACTAGGGCCGAATTGGAAGCAGTGAATAAGGATGAGTCGCTGACAGCGGATCAGAAGGCGGTGAAGATCCATGAGTTGCGGCGCAGCGCGCGCAGGCAAATGGTCAAGCAGTTGACCCCCGACCAACGGCAGCAGATGAAAGCCAATATCCGCGAGATGCGTGCCGCGCGACGAGAGCGGCAGCAGCAACAGCCGCAAGCTCAGCCGCAAGGATAGGAAAACCGGGAACAATTGGATCGGTTCGAATCCCGAGAACGAACAAGCAGTCCATCGAGTCAAGTTTGCTTTGGCGGTTCATGAAGGGACGGTCCCAATGGCCGTCCCTTTTTCGTTGCGGAGGGTGAATAGGGGCGGCGCTAAGGTGTGCATAGATTTGATATGCTTCTGTATGTGAACAGGAAGCTCTTGCCGGCAACTCCCAGACACACCCGTACGACAATTGGCTTTTGGCGATTTGGGGCACTGGTGACATTGGCCGGAGCAGTCATCGCTCTGTTTTCGCAACCTCCGGCACTGACACAGCAAAATCCACCTCAGCCTCCGCCGGCGCAATCAAGTCCAGCGATTCAAAGTGCGCCCACGCCGGGAGCGACTCCGCTCTTACAACAACCGGCGCAGCCACGCGCGGGACTGAACATCGTCGTGCTTGATCCGGCGCATGGTGGGACTGATCCGGGAGCACGAGGAACCGGCGGGATGCGCGAAAGCGAGATCACGCTGGACTTCGCGGCACAGGTGAGGAAAGCGTTGGAGTCGCAAGGTTTTCAAGTTGTTCTGACGCGCCAGGGCGACGAAAACCCGTCGTTTGATGACCGATCGGCGATTGCAAACGCGCAAATAGGGGCTGTTTTTGTAACGCTGCACATCGCTTCCACGGGGCTACCGGGTACGGTGCGAGTGTACGTGGACTCGGACCTGCCGGCCCGGACAGACGCGGGGGGACTAATCCCGTGGGATCGAGCGCAGCTTCCATTTGAGGGTTTGAGCAGGAAAATGGGAGATCTTGTGCAGGTACTGCTGGTGCAACGATTCAAGGGATCGCCCGTCACGGCCCAAACCGCAGCGGTCCGGCAACTGCGAACTACGGCGGCGCCAGCGATCGCCGTGGAGGTATCCAGCGTCGTAGTTGAAGAGCGCGCAGACCTGGATCGAATGGCGCCGGGCGTGGCGGATGCCATCGCGACGGGCTTGGCCTCCTTCCGCCCGTCTTACGTTGTGCCGACGACGCGAGCCACGCCGTGACTTCTCGCTGGATCAGATGGCTGGTAGCGGCGCTCAGTCTGGCTGTGATAGTGGGAGTGATTTACCTTCCGATATTGCGCCGGAGAATGCAACTTGCGGCAAAGCTGCAACAGCAAACCGCGGAGCAGGCGCGCAGAGAATTGACACAAGTGGTGCCTGTTAATCCAGGGGAACCGCGCGTTAAGACTAAGCTTTTTTGGGCCTCTGGGAATGGGGATGGGACGTTGATGAATGCGACGGTGGAGCTTCCACTCTCGAGCGACCCGGTGTTACGGGCGAAACAAGTATTGAACACGCTCTTGGCAGGACCCGTGGACACAGACTTGAGGACCTTGCCGCCCGATGCAGTCCTGTTGGCCTTCTACCTTCTGCCTGACGGTACAGCCATCGCGGACTTTTCCGAGGCCTTGGCGACGGAGACGCCCTCAGGAATCCAGAGCGAACAGATGGCTGTGGATTCGATCACGCAAACGCTCGAAGCAAACGTGCCGAAAGTCCAAAGGCTGAAAATCCTGATTCACGGGCAGGAAGTCGAAACGTTGGCAGGACACCTGGATCTGACGGGCACGTTTTTAGTAAATACGAATGCCGCACAAGCGCCATTCCCGACGACAACGCCTGTTGCAACTCCGCCAGCTTCTCCTAGCTCGGGCAAACCAGCCGCTCCTGCCACGGATAAGCCGACGCAAGTTCCCGCGCCGCCGCCCAGGCCTGGTGCCGCGACATTGACACCGGAGAATGGCCCCGGCAAACTGGCGCAACTTGAACGAAGTGCACCAGCGGACTAAAGACGAAATGGATGACGTCAGGAGGAAAAGTGCGAGTTGATGGCCGCGGCCCGGACCAGATGCGCCCTTTGAAGATGACGCCGGATTTCATTTCGACGGCCGAAGGCAGCGTGCTCATCGAGATTGGAAGCACACGGGTGATTTGTACGGCGTCGGTCGATGACGGCGTGCCGGGGTTTCTGAAAGGAAGCGGCAAGGGCTGGGTAACGAGCGAATACGGAATGCTTCCGAGGGCTACGGAAGAACGCACACCAAGGGAAGCGACGCGAGGCAAACAATCAGGCCGAACCCTGGAGATTCAGCGGCTGATCGGGAGATCGCTGCGCGCCGTGACTGACCAGGAAGCGCTCGGCGAACGCACTGTGTGGATCGATTGCGACGTAATTCAGGCGGACGGCGGAACGCGGACAGCCTCCATCACGGGTGCCTTCGTGGCGTTGGCGCTGGCGTTCGAAAGATTGGTGGCCGCGGGGATCCTGAAGAACTCGCCCTTGATCGATACGGTTGCCGCAACGAGCATAGGGATCGTCGATGACAGGGCACTCCTGGATTTGGCCTACGAAGAGGACTCGCGCGCGGAAGTGGACATGAATGTTGTGATGACGGGTAGTGGACATTTCGTGGAGATTCAGGCCACCGCTGAAGGTCGGCCCTTTAGCGGAAGCGAGTTGCAGGACCTCCTGGCATTAGCGGCAGCCGGGATCCGCCGCCTGACAGAAGAACAACGCGCCGTGTTGCCGGTTAAATTCAGTGCTCGCTCGCGTTAAGTTGTTTCTGGCTTCTTCCAATCCGGGAAAGCTCGAAGAGTTTCGTGCCCTTGCAAACGTGGAATGGACGTCCGAGGCTAACTCGACGGCCACGCGGGCCGATATCGAACTGCTGCCTGGATTCAGCGCCCTGTCTCCCTTCGAAGAAAATGCGCCGACCTTTGCGGAGAATGCCGCGGGCAAGGCACTCCACTACTCTCGGATGGGTGAAGGTTTTGTGTTTGCGGACGATTCCGGGCTCGTGGTACCGGCGCTCGGAGGTGCGCCGGGAGTGCACTCAGCGCGATATGCGGGAGCAAACGCAACCGATAGAGAGCGGATAGAGAAACTCACGAATGCGCTCCGTGGGAAAAAAGAAGAAGACCGGACTGCGCATTTTGTTTGTGCGATCGCGTTGGCGGCGCGCGGTAAAGCGTTGGCGATCGTGACTGCGCTGGTGGATGGGCAGATTGTGGAAGAGCCGAGGGGATCCGGTGGATTTGGCTACGACCCCGTGTTCTATTGCCCTGGATTGAGAAAAACGTTCGCGGAGCTTTTGCCGGCGGAAAAAAATCAGCACAGCCATCGCGGGAAGGCATTTCGGAAGTTGCTTGGTTCGCTCAAGCTATCGGACGGGCACGGCTCGCTGTGACCATATAACCAAAGCAGCCCGGGTAGTCCAGAGGTTCCTGCAAGAACGGCTTGCCTATCGTGTGTGCTATCCTTCGCATCATGCCAACAAAGAAGGCAGGTAAAAGGAGAAAATCTGCGACAAGGCGGCCTAACGCGAGGAGGTCGAACCGCGCTTCGAAGGATGTGAGGAAAGCCAAGAAAGCGGGAGCCGCTGGAACCGATCCGAAACGCGTTGCGGCAATACTGGCCGGGCTGGACGAAGCTTACCCGGCGGCGAACTGCGAATTGAAGCACGAAAATGCTTTCCAGTTGCTGATTTCGACGATTCTTTCCGCACAGTGTACAGACGTTCGCGTGAATCAAGTGGCGGAAACGCTCTACAAAAAGTATCCAACCCCGGAAGCATTCGCCTATGCGAATCCGACCGAGTTAGAGCAAGACATCCGACCGACAGGATTCTTCCGAAACAAGACAAAATCAATCATGGGGGCGAGCAAAGCGCTCATTGAAAGATTTGGCGGTCAGGTCCCTCATACCATGGAGGAGATGCTGACGTTGCCGGGAGCGGCGCGAAAAACGGCGAACGTTGTCCTGGGAACGGCGTATGGGATCGCCAGCGGAGTCGTTGTGGACACGCATGTGATTCGCATTTCGAACCGCCTGGATTTGACGAGAGAAGAAGACCCGAAAAAGATCGAACTAGACTTGATGCGCGTGATCCCAAAGGAAAAGTGGATTCTATTTTCGCACCAGATCATCTGGCATGGGAGGCGTGTGTGCCAGGCGCGCAAGCCGAAGTGTGGTGAGTGCAACCTCGAAAAGCTATGCTATTCGAAGGATAAGACGATCTAGCGAGATCCCAATTGTCAACGCGGCATGAGCCCGAAGTAATCTAACCCGGTCAATCTCTACTACTACAAACGGTCAGTGACCTTTCCCCGTGCCGGAATCCGTGAAGCTCTTCCAGATTCGAGTCCAACCACCCGACATCCTTTAACCATTGCTTTCACGTATGATTCAGAGATGAGGATCCTGCTGGTCGAAGACGATCCGGGCGTGCGTAGGTTTGTCGTGAAAGGCCTGCGCGAACAAGCCTACGCAGTGGACACGGCAGTCTCTGGCGAGGAAGCCTTGTATCAGGCGGACATCAATTCCTACGATCTGATCATTCTCGACGTCATGATTCCAGAGCCCGACGGGTTCGAGGTCTGCCGCAGGCTTCGCAAGTCCGGCCGGCAGATGCCCATTCTGATGCTGACTGCCCGAGACGCCGTCGAAGATCGTGTCAGCGGACTCGATCGCGGCGCGGACGACTACCTCACCAAGCCATTCGAATTTCGCGAATTGCTCGCCCGCCTGCGCGCGCTGCTGAGGCGCTCGACCGAATTGCATCCCCCGAGACTGAGCGTCGGAGACCTGGTGCTGGATACGGCGGCGCAGAATGCAACGCGAGCAGGAAGCGTCATCCCTTTGACGCACAAGGAGTATGCATTGCTCGAATACCTCGTCCGGAATGCGGGAAGAGTGGTGAGCAGAGCGGATATTGCGGAGCACGTCTGGGACGAAACGTTCGATCCGTTTTCAAACCTTATCGAAGTTTATATCAACCGGCTTCGCCGAAAAATTGATCCGGAGGGAACCTCGGGGCTGTTACAAACCCGCCGGGGCGCTGGTTACATTTTGAAGGCTGCCGAAGATGCGGAAAGCGGGACGCGGACGCAGGCCGGCGGAATGCAGGGTAAGTCAACGATGTCGGACCGCAAGAAACATGCTTGATTCCGTCCGCGTGCGGCTGACGGTGTGGTACTCGGCGGTTCTTGCCGGCGTGCTGATCCTGGTCTCCACGACCACTTATTTCATCGTCCGGAAAACGTCGATGCAACGGACGGATTCCGATTTGCAGACACTCGCCGATTCGTTCCTGGTTACATTCCACGCCGAACTTGAGGACGCCCGAAGCACGCAGTCGTCCGCGGTCTTGTCCGCGGCAGACCAGTCCATCATCGAGCATCGTTCGATAAACGACGCCTTCGTCGTTTTCGAAAAGGGCGGGAAGATCCTTGCCAACTCGAATGACATCGCGTCTGCTGGTGTGAGACCTCGCCCGGTTGCGGCTGCCGCAATCGCCTCTGAGGAATTTCGCCAATTTGCAACGAAGAGTGAGACCGAGCAAGCCAGCCTGGATACGATCCGGGGAGAAAGGGCGCAGTTCCGAGCCTATGCCCGTCATTTCAATGCCCTCGGACAAAATTATGTTCTTGTCGTCCTCCATTCGTTACACGCTCAAAATGAAATGCTGGAAACAATCCGGTTGGCGTTTACGTGGATGATACTCGTCGGTCTGATCTTGGCTGGGACGGGCGGCTATTTCCTGGCGAGAAAGAGTCTAGCTCCGGTGGTGGCCATGGGTACCCATGCGCAACGCATCGGAGCCGCAAATCTTCACGATCGCCTTCCCGTGCTGAATGCAAACGATGAACTCGGAAGGCTAGCAACGATTTTCAATGATCTTCTAGACCGGCTCGACGAGTCCTTTGAGCGCCAGCGCCGTTTTATCGCAGATGCTTCTCACGAACTGAGGACTCCATTGGCGATTCTTCGCGGAGAGGCCGAGGTGGCCATGCAGCAAGGCGACCGCACGGCCAAGGACTATCTCGAATCGCTCGCGATTCTGCACGAGGAAACATCACGGTTGATCAAAATTGTGGAAGACCTCTTCACGCTTACCCGGGCTGATTCGGGCCAGTACCCTTTATCTCCAGAGGATTTGTATCTTGAGGAGCTTGTAGCGGATTGCGCCCACTCAGCAAAAACGCTTGCACGCGAGAAAAATATAGCATTAAGCGTGGATGCCTCATCCGAGTGCCTGGTCCGCGGAGACCAGACTCTCCTCCGCCGGATGATCCTAAATCTGCTGGACAACGCGATTAAGTACACGCCTGAAGGCGGACATGTCGAGATTGCGTGTCTCTCGGCCGCGAGCGGCTTTGGAGTGCACGTAACCGACACGGGGCACGGCATACCACCCGAGCTTCAAACCAAGATATTCGAACGCTTTTTTCGGGCCGATCCTGCGCGATCGCGGTCTGGTCGGGAAGGCGGGGCAGGCTTGGGACTGTCAATAGCGCTCTGGATAGCGCAGGCGCACCATGGCCGGCTGGAACTGGTTCGCTCGGATACATCAGGAAGTCATTTCGCAGTGTATCTTCCGGGCCCCGCCGGTGGTTCCACGGGAGCGGATTAATCGTCTGTTTATCTCGGGGCCGATAGATTCGTATAGGCGGTACTTGGAGCTTTGTGGCCGCTCGAGAGCACTCCTGTGAAAAACTGGACTTTTTCAAATCGATTCGTGCTTTTTGCGCTCATTTTGCTAGTCCTATCGCCGCCTCCAGCGGTAAGCCAGCAGCCGGACAATCCTGTACCCAAGCCTTCGACGTCGAATTCATTGCAGCCGAATGACTCATCGGCGAACCAAACCAGCCCCGCACCTCCTGATAAACGGATACGACTGTCGCTTAAGGACGCCCTTGACCGTGCGCGAAAGAATAGCCCCCAATTCCAGGCTGCGCAGACGGATGCTGCCCTTGCGCGACAAGACCGGTTCCAGGCTGGGGCGGCGCTGTTGCCCAGTGTGACGTATAACAATCAGGTGTTGTACAGCCAAGCCGCCCCGGCCGCAGTGGCCGAAAAGACTCTTGTTCCAGTCCTATTCATTGCAAATAACGCGGTTCACGAATATGTGAGCCAAGCCAACGTACATGAAGCGATCGACCTTGCAGGGATTGCGGTATTTCGCCGCGCCTCGGCGACTGCGGCGGCTGCCCGCGCCCGCGCGGAAATTGCCTCACGCGGACTTGTGGTCACCGTCGTTCAGAGCTACTACACGATGGCCGCCGCTCAGCAAAAAATGGAAACGGCTCGTAAAGCTGTGGAGGAGGGCGAAACTTTTCTTAAGCTCACGCAGGACTTGGAGCATGGCGGAGAAGTCGCTCACGCCGACGTTATCAAGGCCGACTTGCAGGCGCAGGATCGCCGCAGACAGTTTCAGGAAACCCAACTGGCCTATCTGAATGCCAAGCTGAGTCTTTCGATTCTGGTCTTCCCAGAATTGACTGATGAATTCGAGCTTGCCGACGATTTGCACGCGAATGCGCCCATGCCCACACTGGAAGAAGTTAAGCAACAGGCCGCTCAGGCAAACCCCGATGTCCGCGCAGCCCTGGAAGCCGCCCGTGCCGCCGGAAACGACGTCACTGTCGCTCGCGGGGGATACTTACCCGCCCTGGGGCTGGACTATTGGTACGGTATTGACGCGGAGAACTTCGGAGTGAACTTTCCAATGAAGATAAACGGGCAAACCTTCTCGAACCTGGGCTCTTCCATCAGCGCGACACTCAATATCCCCATCTGGAATTGGGGTGCGACGCAAAGCCGCGTCAAGCAAGCCGAGCTTCGCCGCACCCAGGCAAAACGCGAACTGTCGTTTGCACAACGCAAACTCCTCGCGCAGATCCAATCGTTCTACTCCGAAGCGGACACGGCCTTGAACGAGCTCACGGGATTGAGCCGTTCGGCGGAGCTTGCCGCTGAAAGCCTCCGGTTGACCACCTTGCGGTACAAGAATGGCGAAGCCACAGTACTCGAAGTAGTTGATGCACAGACCACTGCAGCGCAAGCGAACAGCGCGTACCAGGACGGCGCCGTGCGCTATCGAGTGGCACTTGCAAACTTGCAGACTTTGACGGGGGTGCTTCCAACTCCATGAAACTGGCGATTTCGCATCCCCTGCAATTTTCGATCTCGGCCCGTGCGCTTGGCGGCGCCGTTTTTGTCTTGTTGTCTCTAACCGGTTGCGGGAAAGCAGAAAAAGAACCGGAGACCATAGTTTCGGTCCAAGTCACTCCCGCGCTGCGCGCCCCCATTTCGCAGGTGATCTCGGGCGAAGCCGTTTTGTTCCCGCTTGAACAGGCTATCGTCTCTCCAAAAATGACGGCACCGATAACTGAATTCAAGGTGCAGCGAGGCAGTCGCGTAAAGAAAGGACAGCTTTTGGTCGTTCTCGAGAACAAGGATCTCGCCGGGCAAGCAGAAGCGAGCAGGGGAAACTTTGAACAAGCCGATGCGGGCTACATCACCTCAGTCGATGCCACAATTCCTCAAGAAATTCAGAAAGCGGAGCTTGATGCAGCGGCCGCACAAGCAGCGTTTGATGCGCAACAAAAGATCTACGATAGCCGAAAAGAGCTTTTTCAGCAGGGGGCAATTCCTCAACGGGAAGTGGAAGCAGCTGGAGTCGCCCTTGCTCAGGCAAGGAGTGTGAACGAGGTAGCGCGAAAGCAACTCGTGGACTTGCAGCGGCTGGGCAAAACGCAAGCCCTGAAATCGGCCCACGGGTCAAGACTTTCTGCCGAGGGACAGATGCGAAGTGCGGAAGCCATGCTTAGTTATTCCGAGATCCGAAGTCCCATCGACGGAGTCGTTACTGATCGGCCTCTCTACGCGGGCGATCTTGCGACGGCAAATCAACCCATCCTTACAGTCATGAATTTGAGCAGGCTGATTGCAAAAGCTCATATTCCACAATCGGAGGCTGCCACACTCAAGGTAGGAAACCCAGCAGAGCTAAAGGTGAGCGGATTGGACGAGCCCGTGAAGGGGCGCGTCACACTGGTGAGCCCGGCGCTCGATGCGGGCAGTACGACGATTGAAGTTTGGGTGGAGGCTTCCCAATCCAATGCCGCTTTGAAGCCAGGCACGACGGTGGAAGTCTCGATGACTGCCAAAACGGTGAAAGACGCCATTGTGGTGCCAAAGAGCGCTGTGCTCAGGAACGCCGAAGGGGCGACGGACTATGTGGTGCTGGCAGGTGCGGACCATAAGGCGCACTGGAAGACCGTGCAAATCGGGATCCGTGGTGAAAATCAGGTGCAAATCGTCAACGGCATAAACGCAAACGATTCAGTCATCAGTTCCGGTGGATACGCGCTGCCGGATGAAACCAACATAAAAATCGTAGCCGCAACTCCTCCAGAAGAAGACGCGGCTGATAAAGAGGGAAAGGCCGAGAAGAAAAGCCTGGCGGGCTCCGCAAACCCAGACAGCAAGGACAAGGACTAATCGCGCATGGAACCACGGTCCGAGTCGCAAAAAGCTGAGCCACTTGCCCAGGAAAAACCACCCTGGTTCCAGCGTCTCTCGAGTCCCATTCTTTTCCTCATCGTGAGCCTGACGCTGGTCGGCGGCTACCTCGCATTTTCAATTCCCGTTTCTGTTTTTCCGAGTACGGACTTCCCGCGCGTGGTCGTCGGCGTTGACGCTGGCGTCATGCCCATCGATCAGATGCTTGTGACAATCACTCGCCCGATCGAAGAAGCTGTAAACAGCATTCCAGGTTTGCAGAAGGTCCAGTCCATCACCAGCCGCGGCTCCGCCGAAGTGGATCTCTACTTTGACTGGAATAGCGACATGATTCTGACTTTGCAGCGCGTCGATGCCGTCGTGGCGCGTTTGCAGGGTGAACTTCCCGCGATCGCAAAGCTCGACACGCACCGTCTCACTTTTGCTGTCTTCCCCATCATCGGGTACAGCCTTACCTCGGACTCGGTTCCCCAAAACAAACTCTGGGAGATCGCCACCTACGACCTGAAGCCTCGTATCAACCGCCTCGACGGCGTCGCTACTGTCGTGATTCAGGGCGGCCGCGTTCCTGAATTTCAAGTGACACCGGACCCCGTCCGTCTTCTTGCTGCAGGAGTTACCGTCACGGACATTCTGGATGCCATCCGTCGCACAAATTTAATCGATTCTCCAGGTCTGATCGAGCACGAGCATCAGCTCACTCTGGGCCTTGTGAGTGGACGCGTAAACACTCCGGAGCAGCTTGCCCAGATCGTGGTCAAGAGTTCTGCATCAGCAGTGCCGATTCGGATCGGTGATATTGGGTCCGTCGGTCCGTCGGTTGCGCCGACATACACCATTGTCACGGCCAATGGCAAGCCCGCCGTGTTGCTCAACGTGAATCGGCAGCCGGACAGCAACACGCTGGCCGTCGCCAGCGAAGTGCACGCTCTAATTCAGGAGCTTGCCCCCACTCTGCCTCAGGGTGTGCATCTCGAACCGTTTTACGACCAGTCCACAATCGTCCATGATTCTATCGCCAGCGTCAGGGATGCTGTGCTTCTGGGAATTATCCTTTCGTCGGTCATTTTGGTGTTGTTCCTCCGCGATTGGGGAACTTCGCTGGTGGCTGGATTGGTGATTCCTGTCACACTTCTGATCACTTTCATTGTCCTGAAGGCGACGCACCAAAGTTTCAATCTGATGACTCTCGGCGGACTCGCCGCCGCGGTTGGTCTGGTCATCGATGATGCCATTGTCGTCCTTGAAAATATTGTCTTGCACCGCGACGCCGGGCAGAGCCGCCAGGAGGCGATCCGCAGCGCCTTGAAGGAGCTGACTAAACCTTTGATCGGCTCGACGATTACTCCCATCGTCGTCTTTCTCCCGTTGATCTCCACGACGGGCGTGACCGGAACCTTTTTCCGCGCCCTGGCAATTACGATGACTGTTTCGCTCCTCACATCGCTCGCGCTGGCCATGTCTTGGACTCCTGCGCTTAGCCAGTACCTCGTGCGGCGAAAAGATACGTCTACCGCTTCGGTTTCTTCGGCAGGGCCAGATATGGCCGCACTAATGGCGGCGGAAGAGGCCCACATTTCCGGCTTCTTTGGTCGCATCGTTAATTTCTATACGAAAGGCATGCAAGTCATTATCAGGCGGCCCTTGGCTCTGGCAGGCGGCTGCCTTGCAATCGTTATTCTGGCTTTCGTGTGTTACAGCTTTCTGCAAACGGAATTTCTCCCCGAAATGGACGAGGGGGGCTTCATACTGGATTATTTCACTCCCCCGGGAAGTTCGCTTGCCGAATCGAACCGCATTCTGCTGCACATCGAACAGATCCTCCGTTCCACTCCGGAAGTCGAAAATACTTCTCGTCGCACCGGCATGCAGCTGGGCCTTGCCTCCGTCACCGAGGCAAACAATGGCGATTTCACCGTCAAGCTCAAGCGAAACCGCGACCGTGACATAGACGAAGTCATCGCCGATGTTCGTGCAAAAATCAAACAGACCGAACCGGGTGCGGACGTGGAGTTCATCCAACTGCTCCAGGATATGATCGGCGATTTGACCAGCCAGCCAGAGCCGATTGTCATCAAGCTATTTTCGCAAGACGGCAAGCTGCTGAATGAAACGGCGCTGCGCGTCGCCGACGTCATCGCGAAAGTTCACGGTGTGGTGGATGTCCTGAATGGCGTGGAGAACACCATAAGCGGCCCTGCCGTGACCTACCAGGTGAATCCCACGGTGGCAGCACGGGCCGGTTTCACGCCGGAAGAGATTGCCCTCGATGCTTCGGCGGTATTGGAGGGCGAGCCGGCTTCGACGCCCGTCATTCTCAATGATCGCGCCTACACAATTCGCGTGCGCTTTCCGGATCAGAATCGATCGTCGCTTGACCGCATGAGCAACACACTTCTGGCGAGCTCGACGGGCCGCACCGCCACGCTCGGTTCCCTGGCTACTGTCACCACCGATCCTGGCGAGACGGAGATCAGGCGCGAGAATTTGCAACGTCTGGTTCAAGTCACAGCGCGACTCGAAGGCGTCGCTCTAGGCGCCGGCGTCTCCGCCGTACAGAAGGCGGTGCTCAATTTGCATCTGCCGCCTTCCATCCGCGTCGAGTATGGAGGACTCTATCAAGAAGATAAGCAGTCCTCACAGGCACTGCTGATGGTTCTCTTGTTGGCTCTCTTGCTTTTGTTTGCCGTGCTGCTTTTTGAGTTCGGCACTTTTTCCGCGCCCACAGCGATCCTTGCCTCGGCGTTGCTATCCACATTCGGCGGGTTCCTGGCCCTGCTCATTACCAACACTACATTCAATGTCGCGTCTCGTATGGGCATGATCATGGTCATCGGCATCGTCGCCAAGAATGGCATTCTACTGCTTGATGCCGAGCATCGCTTCCGTAACCTGGGGTTCTCACAATTAGACGCCATGATTCAAGCGGGCCGGCGGCGATTACGCCCTATTGTCATGACCGCCATGGCGACGGTTGCGGGCATGCTTCCACTGGCATTTGGAATCGGCGCAGGTTCTGAGATGCTGAAACCGCTGGCAATTGCGGTCATCGGCGGATTGCTCAGTTCGATGGTTTTATCTCTAGTCTTCACGCCTGCCATCCACTACTTCCTTCAGCGTAAGTCCACCGTCGAGAGTGGGTTGGCCGAGGCCTCGTAGAATCCCTTTCCCCAAACACAATCGAACCAGGGGTGGCGGTTTCCTTTCGCTCTCTGTCCTAGTAAAGTTGATAATGGAGATTAATTATTTTCATGCACAAAACAGCCCTGAAAAACAATTCAAGCACGCTTCGTCGTGACCCGGCAGTCCCACTCAGCAGAAACGAACACCTGCTGCGGTGGGTGGACAAAATGGCGGAACTAGTCAAGCCGGCAGCAATCCATTGGGTCGATGGCTCGCAAGAAGAAATCGATTTCTTGCTGCACGAGATGGTTGAGGCAGAGACCATAACTAAGCTCAATGAGAAGCTGTGGCCCGGTTGCTACTACGCCAGGTCGGACCCAAACGACGTCGCGCGCGTCGAAGACCGGACGTTCATTTGCTCTCTTTCGAAGGACAGCGCCGGCCCGACAAATAACTGGGAAAACCCCTATGAAATGCGAAAGAAGCTAAAGAGCCTTTTCAATGGCGCCATGCGCGGGCGGACCATGTACGTCCTGGGTTACAGCATGGGCCCGTTTGGATCGCCCATGTCTCAGATTGGCGTGCAGCTTACCGATTCTCCTTACGTCGTCGCCAATATGCGCATCATGGCTCGCATTGGAGTGCCGGTGTTCCAACAAATCGACACGGGCATTCCACGGGTGGTGCCGTGCATGCATTCCGTCGGCGCACCGCTCGCCTCCGGACAGAAGGATGTGCCCTGGCCGTGCAACAAGGAAAAATACATCGTCCATTTTCCGGAGACGCGCGAGATTTGGTCGTACGGCTCCGGCTATGGTGGGAATGCGCTCCTCGGCAAGAAATGCTTCGGGTTGCGAATCGCCTCCAACATCGCGCGCGACGAGGGCTGGATGGCGGAGCACATGTTGATTCTCGGCGTGCAGAATCCCGAGGGCGAAAAGACATATGTGGCTGCGGCTTTTCCCAGCGCGTGCGGAAAAACAAATTTCGCGATGCTCATTCCGCCGAAGGGATTTGAAGGATGGAAGGTCTGGACGGTCGGTGATGACATTGCCTGGATTCGACCGGACGAAAATGGCCTCCTGCGAGCCATCAACCCGGAAGCAGGGTTTTTCGGCGTGGCGCCGGGAACCTCTGTGAAGACTAACCGCAACGCTATGGCCACACTCGCCAAAAATTCCATTTTCACAAATGTTGCGCTTACTCCGGACGGCGGCGTGTGGTGGGAAGGCATGACGGACGCCCCGCCGGCTGAATGCCTCGATTGGAAAGGGCAAAAGTGGACTCCGGAGATCGCTAAAGCAACCGGCGCTAAGGCCGCTCACCCCAACGCTCGCTTCACAGCGCCGGCGTCGCAGTGCCCGACTATCGATCCCGCCTGGGAAGATCCCAATGGCGTTCCACTCAGCGCCATCATCTTCGGTGGACGAAGAGCAACCACCATGCCCCTCGTCTTTCAAGCCTTCAATTGGAGCTCCGGGGTTTACATCGGGGCGACAATGGGATCGGAAACAACCGCGGCGGCGGCAGGCGCGGTGGGAAAGGTCCGCCGTGACCCGATGGCCATGCTTCCCTTCTGCGGTTATCACATGGGTGATTACTTCCGGCACTGGATCAAGATGCAGCGGTCGCTCTCGCTAACGCCGCGGATTTTCCACGTGAACTGGTTTCGCAAGGATGGAGAGGGAAAATTCATGTGGCCCGGATTTTCGGAAAACATGCGCGTATTGAAATGGATCGTTGACCGTACGAAAGGACGCGCTTTAGCAAGAGAGACTCCCGTTGGCTGGATGCCGCGCTACAATGACATGGAGTGGAACGGAATGAGTTTCTCTAAAGAAAGATTCGACGAGTTGCAGAAGTTTAATCGGGAGGACTGGCGCAAGGAAGTGATCGAGCACGAAGAGTTGTTCATTCGCCTTCACGACCATCTGCCGAAAGAAATGGTTTACGAACGAGAACTCCTGATCTGCAGGTTGTAGATTTTGGAGAGCCCCGGCGGTTCTATTCCAGGGCAGCCTGGAGAAGCGCCCCGGCAGTGCTGATATTCTTGACCAGCTCTTTTGGCACGTTGCGCCGTCGCCGGAGGTAGTCCGAGCTGTTTTAGGACAACCATACCTTGCGTTCCGTGTCCTGCCAGACCAACGCTTTCAAGGGAAGATCGATGGCTATCGTCGGGGAAGCTACCATTACAGGCGTGCCCGCCTCTGAGCTCCCGCAGGCTTCACTCAACGTTAAGCGGATACAAGCTAGAATCAAGACGGAGTGGTACGGTAGAATGAAGAACGCACTTCATGTCGGGGCGTAGCGCAGCCTGGTAGCGCGCCTGCCTTGGGCGCAGGAGGCCCCCGGTTCAAATCCGGGCGCCCCGACCACTAACTTACTGATCTAACTGACTTTCCGTTTCCGCAATACTTCCGCAACTCTCCAACTTGGGAACATTTGGGAACAATTGCTCTTCGAGCAAGTTCACAGCGTCTCTTTGTGCACTCCCACTGTCGTGTGTATAGATGTCCAGAGTTGTCGCCATGTGTGAATGTCCAAGCTGAGCTTGTGCAACCTTCAAAGGAGTTCCTTGCGAATGCAACAATGTGCCGTGCCTGTGACGGAGGGTATGCCAATCGATTCGTTGGAGACCAGCTCTCTTGCACGCGGTTCGTAGTGCCTTTTTTCTGAGATTATCCACCGCGAGCGGAAGGCCTTGGCTCTTAGAGAATACCAATGCCTCTTGAGAGTTTTCTGTCGAACGCGAAAAGAGGCCTTCCAGTTCACGCACAACCGCGGCAGCCAATGGAACTTCACGTCGGCTTGCGCGTGTTTTAGGCGAACCGAAGTGGCCTTTGTAGCAAGTCTCTGCCACGCGCAATGTCCCACGAAGCAGATCGATTCGTCCCCAGCGCAACGCGAGGATTTCAGCGATCCGCAGGCCGGTCATTGTCGCAAGAATCATGATCGTGCGGAGACGTTCGTTACTCGCAGCTATGAGTCGTCGAACTTCTTCTGCCGTAAGAAACCTGTGAGGACGCTTCAACGTCCTTTCTGGCATCTTGACACCGCGCACTTGATTATTCAGGACGTAGTCCCAATTGACTGCCGTTCCCATCACTTTGCTGAGGAGATGTCGCAGATGGTTGGTGGTTTCCCACGCGAATCCTTGCTTGAGTTTCTCCAAGAGGTACTGCTGAACTTTGACTCTGGAGATGTCAGACAGGCGATGTCCACCAAACCTTGGAATCAAGTGTTTGCGCGGCAGGAGCGAATAAATCTCCCGCGTCGCATACTTGAGTGTTGGCAGTACTCCGGGTTGAAAGCAGTCCGCGATGAATTGCGAAAACAGCATCGTGCCTTCTGGACGGTACTGCCCTTGGTTAACGGGGCTGAGATGAGCGTCTAGTAGTCTGCGAGCTTCACGACGGCCTGCAATTTCACTTACGGGACCGAGCACAACCGAGCGCATCACCCGATCGGCTGATCCATCAGCGAGAATCACGTCTTCCCTCCATCGTGCGACCCACACTTTCCGACGCTTACCACGAATAAACAGACAACCATTCTGATATTGGCTACGAGCCATCCTTTTCCTCTCCAATCTGAGGTTGGCTCGTCTGCCTTTTCCTATGTCACTTCTGAGTGTAGCGCCGGTGTCAAGCGGCACGATGGCCTCCGCGTTGACTCTCCACCCAGGCGTGAATTTCTTCTTCACGAAAGCGCCAGTATTTGCCAAGGCGAATGCCGGGAAGGCGCTCTATCGAACGCTTGCGCGTCCTTCCGTAGACCCAAGAAACTGGAACATGCAATAAGTCGGCTACCTGTTGGATCGTTAAGAGCTTTTCGTTGTCTCTACCCCCTGTGGCCCCGTTGTGCTTCCGCCGAAATGCGTTTGACTCCGAATAGTCTTCCGCGTCATAGGAGGCTGCATGCGGGCGCTCGCTCATGCTTTCCATCGGACGCGAGCCATGTCGTCGTGAAGACGCTGTGTTCTCGCGCATGTCGAATTGTGTCGGTGCGTCTTTCATTGTGTTACGCGGTCTCTTTGGGTCCGCCTCATATAAGCTGATGGACTTTTGCATCGCTTGGCTGTTTGGCTAGCCAGGCTTTGAACTCGTCATCGCGTTTGAACAGGACTTTCAGAGCTTCCGTGATGACGTATGACGAAGTTGAGTCGATGAATTTCGCATACATATCGAGCTGTTCTTTCACCGACTCTTCGACTCGCGCCTGAACCGTCACGGACTTTGGTTGTTTGGGTGGTGCCTTAATGATTGCCATGTCGCCTTTCGTGTCCTCCTCCTTGGCTTTGTCATACGTACTGCATTACACCTTGCATTCTCCGATTCCTGCACGCGGCCAAAACACGGCCCCGAGTTGCACGGGGCGGGCGGGAGCGACCCCATGGAACTTTGGGCGGCTGAAAGCCGAAAAAGCGGGGTCGCTGCCGCCCGTTTTGGTGGTTCTTTCACAGTGACTCTTGTCCCCATCGCTTTGCTATCTCCCACGCTTCAAGTAAATTGCTCTGGCTACAGACTGAAGAACCTGGAGAAGACGCAGCCGAAGCTTGTAGTTCTTACATTCTTCACTCCTTCCCTGCTGGTTCCTGTGCAGGAACCCCGACCCGGCGCAGCACTTCGGTTGCGAAGTGCGCCCTGACATCGTGCTTGTTACCACCAAACTCCTGAACGATGCTGGTTTCAGTCACTCTGCCGACTTTCCAGCCGCGATACAAATATTCGAAACGTTGTCCGGTGAAGCGCATTTTGGCCTGATTTCGAAAGATCAAATCAGCTTCAGTTAGAGATCCGTAGCGGCCGAGGTCCCAGGCCCTTCGGATTTGGAAGTAGCGCAACAATTCTGCCGACGCGTCCGATCCCAGCGGCACTGCGACCAAAGCATTGAAGAGTTCTTTGGCCTTTCCGAAATGCAAATCGACTCCCGCCAGATAGAGAACGCGGAACTCCGAGAGCTGCCGGAAGAGAGGAACGTAGACTTCGAGATGATGCGCAAATTCCGTAAGACCGGCTTGTGGCCATTGCAGGTAGGTGAACGTCACCACAGTCGAAGCGGCGTCGCCGTCGAGAAACATTGGAAATTTGTCCACGAAGTGGCGAAGCGTAGGCTGCGACGTTTTCTGCCCGTAATAGATCTTCGAGGGCAGAAAGTGACGCGGGGCCTTCAGCTGATCACAGAAAGAGCTCACCTTCTCCGGCTCGGTTTCCAAGTACCTGTACTGTAGGTTGGAAAGGACAAAATCGAGGATTCCAATGCGCCGCTGGATGTATTCGATTTCGTGTTGCCGGCGATTGCGGATGTTCTCGCGGTCGATCTGGCGGTAGAGCCGGCGGGAGAACAGATGGTATACGAT
The DNA here is from genome assembly GCA_035310525.1 of Candidatus Acidiferrum sp. GTDB lineage: Bacteria > Acidobacteriota > Terriglobia > Acidiferrales > UBA7541 > Acidiferrum. The sequence continues at coordinate 469,172 of DATGED010000018.1, forward strand.
CCCTCTCTTTGGAAACCTTTCGGTGCGGGCATGCTTCTTGGTGTGAAGTTTGTCCCAGAAAGTAGTCGTGCGCTCCGCCCAATGAGCGTTGGCGAAGGCGAGGAATTGACGTGCCACAAAGTAGCCCGAATGCGTCGCCAGGAGGTAGAGAAAGCGAGCTTCCGCTTCGGTGTACCCGAGGGCCTTCAATGCGTCGATATGGACAGGGGCGATGTTCATGGCACTGTGATTCGTGCAGCGTTTTCGGATTCGTCAAGCGCACTCCTAGGCCCCGCCGGGCGTATCTTGGTAGGGAAACCGACTTCGCGACCGGCTGGCTACCATGCAGCGACACGCAACATAGCGGAGTAACTGACGAACTCGGAGGGCTCCGGCGAGCCTAGGGAGAAGCGAGCGAGAGCCCCCTCAATATACTAAGAGGCCCAAAGAAAGGAAAAACGCAATCAAGAACACCAAGGCGAGGGCTGATTTCTAGTGCCTATCGGCCATGTTAGAGGGATGCGGAAAAGAATGAAGGGGGAGGCCTCTACGCCTAGATGTGCCCGAGCCCGCAATTAGGAGACTTTGTCGGTTGTCAACTCTGACCTCCCTGCTGGACTCGAGTTCATAGTCAGACTGTGAGCACTTTACCGGTTACGGCTGCCAGGCACTGGTCTGGCCAATGGTGAAATTTCAATTGCAAAACGTGCTTTTCTGGCTTTTGTGAGATATGTTTTGAACATTACCTGCTATGAATCTGAGGCTCTCAGTTTTATTGTCGATTTCGCTCGGTTTTCCCTGCGTTGGAACTGCATGCTCTTGCACTCCGGCGCCTCCCGGTCAGGAAGATGTCAAATTTCAGGAAATCTTAAGAAACTCTGACTTGGTTTTTCGCGGCAAGATAGTCGCACATAGGGACGGTGTGGCTGTGTTCAGAGTCTACGAATATTGGAAAGGAAATATTAAGAGCAATGCTGAAGTCGAATGGCGTCGCGGAGACCGGGGCGACTGCAACGGCTTCTGGCCCGACGACCTGAAGGTCGGGAACGAATTGCTCGTCTTTGCCCGAAAAAGTCGTTTCGGAGTCTATCGGACTGATATCTGCCTACCTACGGGCCTTGCATCCAAAGCCCAAAATGTGTTGCGCGTCCTCGGTCCAGGGAAACAAGTTCCGGTCAGTGCTCGGTAGTCGCGTAAACGGAAAAGTCAAAATTCACTTGGACGGTAACGGCGTTAATCAGGAGTCAGACTCCGGCAGTGTCAACTTCGCGAACGTTGGCTGAACGCAGGCGCAATCCTCCCTTTTCGGACGATACTCTAAGTAATACAAATGAAACTCACTCGAATATCCAAAGCCGGACTAGTGCTGATAGTGCTTGGACTGCTCATCTTCGTGGGCTTTGCTGTTTGGGCCAAGAGTATCCGAACCACTGTGATGGATATTCCCGTGCCAATGAGGGCCGAAGCAGTAAGCAGAGATTTCGCTGTCGATTACGATGCCATTTACACGATGTGGGTCCGGTTTGACCGGGGCATTCCACTCGACGCAGCCCGTTGCGTGTTGGGAGCCCAGAAGTCAGAACTTCACGCAGACTTAGACTGCAAAAATGCCTTGCCCCTTCTTAAATTTTCTTGGGAGCTGAGTCGAGACGGTAAAAATGGGCCAGAAGGCTCATCCGCTGACATGGGAAGTAGTTCGACGGCGGACGGTTCACCGAGCATATCCATTTTCAGTTTTCCCGCTCAAAACAAGCACCGATATACCGCAACGTTTAAATTTGAACAAAATGCGACAAGCCTTATGATACCGCCTCCAAGAATTCGAATCGAACTGGACATTTTCAACCGGGAAGACTTCATCTGGCTGGGGGCAGCGTTCGATTCACTCGGGCTGCTCCTGTGTGTGACCGGCGCAATCATGTTGTTAGTTCCTGTTTTTAAGGCAAAATTCAAAGCCCAAGTACAGGCCTGACGTCCTCAACTCCTGGTTAGTCAGGTTACCGGACATCTGGCCGGGCGGCGGTTAAGTTGGCTTGGGAAGTTTGGAACAGCCAGCTCAACGCCAACGAATTCGGACGAGAGCGGGAATTATGCCGAGTAAGATTAATATGATGGCGACGACATTTACCCAAAATCTGTGAAAGTAGAATTGGGCAGTGCTAATGACTAGAACGCAGATGACCGCAACTACTGGAATCCAAATCATGCTTACCGACCGACGTTTAGCAGGACCATTCACAGAGCAAGTATATCGAACCAATAGTGGATAGGCATCGCCCAGCTGCCAACTCCTGGTAAGTCGGCAAACCGGACAAGTTCGCTCCAGTACCCATTTGTCTGGCAGGCCTGAGGCCAATCAGATTAACTCCCCGAGCCAAGGGAACGCGTACCAGCCGAGCCATGCGAACAGCATCCAGTGAAGAAACAAACTGGTGCGGAATGACGTGCTTGCATTGAGGGTTCGACGAAATGCAAGACCTAAGAAGCCGAGCCAAGCAATATTGATTGAGCATACGATTGCGGTGAACGGGGGTCCCTGATATTTCAGTCCCCATTTCCAACTTACCGCAAAGTCGATTCCACTCAGAATTGTGAGAAACACAAACAGGACGTACGACCTCTTCGGTATCTTCCCCTCCGCTCGAAATAATTGAGGATTCCACGCCAAGAAAAGCAGGGCCGGAATCAACACAGCGGCATACTCCAAATGCCATTGAGTGAGCATAAGAGCAGGAATCACCGTTAGCGCCGGGAACGGACTGAAGATAGTTGGAACTCCCGAGAGGAAAAGTCCTATGCTGGCCGGGCCTACCAAGGCCAACGCACTGACCAAGGTTGTGAGCGAAGCATTTCGAGTCAATTTCACAGCGAGCATCATACCGTCTGTTTATCTATCGGACGAGCCGTCAACTCCTGATAAGTCGCGTTACTGGTAAAGTTCCTTTGGCCGATTCAACTTTACCGGTTAGCGCGTTTAATCGGGAGTTGTGGCTGATTGCAGTTGCGAGATTCCCGGGAGGATTTCCTCCTCGCTTTTGCAGATACGCGGCGAAACTAAACACTTGGTATTTAAGGCGAAGGCTTTCTTTCTTTGGTCTTCTGGAAGAGACGCCGGAAATTCTACCCAAGCATTATATGGCCGACGGTGTCCGAGCACGCGGACGCGTTTGGGCATCTTTTCATCAAACCATTCCTGAACCCATACGGATGCGACCGGATACCAACCTGTTGACTCAATCACAGCTACCGACCATAGTTGCCCGTCCCGCATGGTAATTCCCACGGTCACGCCGGTGGGTTGAACAACGTGGAGACGGGCAAGCGTAAGATTCACAATCTGCGCGTCGTAATTATGGTCTCCGCCTGGGTGGTCGCTTTCCGTCCAGAAACCTTTGCCGAAACGCTTGCTCCAAGCAGCGATTGCGCGGTCAGCATCGGCTTTTGTTCGTATTTCGTATGCCGGGGCGATAAGTGCGGAAGCCAAAGCGTTAAGTCGCGCGAGGTACGCTGAGATACCCGGCGTGCATACAGCGCCGACCGCAGCCAAAATCATCAGTGGTATGCCTACTCGATGGCGGTACGTTCGTCCCAATTTGCTTTCCGCGACGGTGCGTTCCTATGTCAGCCTATTTGAATTAGACACCGGAAATGCCAGCGAGTGTCCGCGACGGAGAGGCAGGTTTCTAGGAATGAAAGCACAACTCCTGGTTAGTCGTGCCAGCTCAACCGGTCGACGCAACACTTGCGTGAAGTTTACTCGCAGGAGTCTCGAAGCCCAAAGTTTTTCTCGGCCGCTGATTTAGACGCACCGCGATCTTGTCCAGTTCGGATTGCGTGTAGCCGGAAAGGTCGGTTCTCTTCGGCAGGTATTGACGCAGCAAGCGGTTCGTGTTTTCGTTCGTTCCTCGCTGCCAGGGGCTGTCCGGATCACAGAAGTAGACTTTCACGTCTGTAGCCACGGTGAAGCTCTTGTGCTGTGCCATCTCCAGCCCGCGATCCCAGGTCAACGAGCGCCGCAGCGATGTGGGGAGCCCTGCGAATTTGCCGGCTCAAGGCGGCCACGACCGTAGCCGTGTCTTTGCTTCGCACCTTGACCAGGGCAGTAAAACGCGAATGCCGCTCCACCAACGTTACGATGTGACTGTTTTTTGTGCCACCAATGAGATCGCCTTCCCAATGACCGGGAATGGCGCGGTCCTCGATTTCTGCGGGCCTTTCTCGGATGGAGACGGCGTCTATGATCTGACCGCGCGCGTCTTTAAAGATGCGCGCGTGCCGCGAGCGGCGTATGCGGCGCTTGGATCGCAGGTGTCCCAGCAGCTCCTTTTTCAGCGCTCCGCGGGCTTGAATGAACAGGCTACGGTAAATCGTTTCGTGGGACACGCGCATGCTTTCGTCATCGGCATAGCGGATCTTCAGCCATCCAGAAATCTGTTCCGGCGACCAATCCAGAATCAGTTTACTCGCAACCACCTCCTGCAGCTTCACTTGGATGGCCAGAAGGCACCGCTTGGGCCGCAAGGTCGCGTCCCACGCTCGCTGTTCCGCGTCATGGGCTCGATACTCGGGACGGCCACCATGGCGAGCCACCTCCCGGCTGACCGTCGACGGGGCGCGCTCCAAGCGTTTCGCGATATCACGAAGCGACGAACCGGAAGCAAGCCCCCGAGAAATGTCTTCTCTCTCCCCCACTGTGAGCGCTAGCACCGAGCGCCGACGAACCGTTGGAACAATCCCGCCGTGATGCGACAAAAAACAGTGAATGGACGAATGCGGCCTGTCAAAGGCCCGCCCAATCGTATGCAACGACTCTCCCGCTTTCCAGCGGCGCCACACGTCAGTCCGCTGCGCCACAGAAAGCTCCACGTGTTTCCCTTGCGTCATAGACACCACCCCCGGAAGGAAGATTTATATCAGGTGGTGTTGCATCGACCTATTGAATGCACCGGGCTAATCGGACAAGTGAAACCGGGTGTGGGGAATCAGCTTGCAAAGGGAAATTTCACCTGCCCCGGGGTGTCTTAGCTCTAGGTCGCAGAGATTTTGAAACGGCGTGCCCAGAAACTGGCATTCGAGTCATTTCATTAGTACTCTTGAAGATCCAATGCGGGATTCTACGGTCCAACGAAATGAATCGCGTCCGCTTCATGGATTCCGCCGTTCCTGCCTGTTGTGCTTTGTTGCGTGCATGGGAATTGCGTTTGGCTGTCCCCCGCTTGGTGCGCAGGAAGCGCCGCAGAGCGTCGCCGCGGATGCAACATCGCAAAAATCACCCACAACAGCGGTAGAGCGGGACGTCTCCTGGCGCACCCTCCCGCGAAATTTTCTCCAGGACCAGAAAGACATCTGGTTGTTTCCTGTACAGCTTGCCAAGGGCCGACAATGGATCCCCACGCTCTCAATAACGGGTATGACAGCCGGTCTCATCGTCGCTGATCCTCACGACATCGGCTATTTCCGCCGCACCACGCAATTCGAAACCTTCAACAAAGTCTTCTCCGGATCCATCACGTCAGCTGAAATCGCGATTATTCCCGCGGCCTTTCTAGTCGTCGGGCATTTCCACCACAATTCTTACGCGGAAAAGACCGCGCTCCTCGCCGGCGAAGCCTACGCCGACAGCGCCGTACTTGACGTAGTGTTGAAAGTCACGACGCATCGACTGCGTCCTTCGGACATCCCACCTTCCGGCCCTTTCAACGACACTTTTTTCAACAGTCATGTTTCTAACGCCGGTATTAATAGCAGTTTTCCTTCCAGTCACGCCTCGGCTGCATTTGCCATCGCCACCGTTTTCGCGCATCGCTATGGCCACCACCGTTGGGTGCCCTGGGTGGCCTACGGCGCGGCCTCGGTCATCAGCTTTTCCCGCGTCACGAATCAAGCCCATTTTCCCTCGGACGTGTTCCTGGGAGCAGCCCTGGGCTTCACGATTTCAGAGTTCGCTGTACTAAGGCCGCGATAGCTAGAGCGGAACTGACCGGAGTCAGAAGGTCAAATGTGCCCCTCCGAAAACGAACTTTACATGCTCGAAGTCTTATCTGGAGCCTCTACGAAAGGCTTCGGAGCAGCCGCAGGCGTTGTCGAAGATTCTCTGGCTGCCCACTCCTGGTAAAGTTCGGGAAACCGGACAAGTCCAGTCTTAGGACTCCACATTTCCGATAACGGCTGTCGGTTCAAACGGTCGATGCAACACCATCCCATGCGTTGATTCGACAATGTTTCCCTGGGAGAAGCGATCTGTTTGGCTGTAGTCGGTCAAAACCTAGCCAGCGTAGTGTTCCGGCGGATCTAACCCTAGCCCGCGATTTGGCCTTTGTTCTCCCTGCAAATCGGATTCTGCCTGAGTGTTGCGCCGACCCATTGAATGCTCTCGACTAATCAGGTACAGCCCTGCATTTCGAATACGGCTGAGGTTTGCACCCTTGCGGAGCGCGCTGCTGCAGAATGGCTAATAAAGTCAGCGGCATCTTCTTTGGCAGTTCAAAAATTGCCACTTGAGGCGTCTTGAATTCATCGCGGTAAGCGATACGCAGAAAGTGTTTTCTCTGACGTTTTTTCACTAAGCTAACAGCGATGGCAGGCAGAACTCCCAAGTGATGCGTAACCTGCTGTGAATGATCATACGAATCGATACTTGCGTATGGGATGACCAGTCTAATGGAGGAAGACACGAAGACCAGTTCGGTCTGCGAGGTCATATCTAATTTCCCCGGGCTTCCCGCCTTCAAATTCTCCACGGTCCCGCCAACATAAGAAACGTCGCCGTCGTCAACGGCAAGCAAAGGCCAAGCGAAAAGCAAAACCAAACAAAGCGTAGCCAGCTTTTTCATGACGGTGCCCTCCCCCCGAATCGAAGTAAGTTCCGTGTGCACGGGAAAATAGCGTTCTTAACGGTGCACTTGGATTGCCGCTCTATGAGAGAGGAAGCCCTTTGTTTTGCTAGGCGTCCCGAGTGCGCCATGAAGCGAAAGCGTAGGGGTGGCCAGACACCGACACATTTACCCTCCACAACTGGAGCGAACAGCTTCACGGCACAGGAGCGTATTTTCGATTAGATTGTCTTTCGATTCGGCCATGTCCTGGTAAACGCGGTTACCGGAGATGTGGATTTTCGGCAAGGAGTGCAAAAACTCCTGAGCCCAGGACGAGCATCTAATTGCCTTTGGATTCTGATTTTACCTGCGGGCATCCGAGCCCCCTGGCAGTGTAGATGACCCCGGACTCGTTGCTGAAGAGCGCCGATGCACAGCTCGATGAGCTTATCAATTGCGCCACGTAGTGCTGGCCGTCCGCTGAGACGACAATGGACACAGTGTAGTTTTTCAGCGTCCCCGTGCTGCTGTCCTTCAGCAGTACCGTCGATAGCAACAGCTCGTGGGCCTTTTCGTGACGCTGCGCGACCAACTCCTCCAATGAAACGTACTGATGTCTTGGGCCTTGGACTGGCGCAACTTGAAAGGTGTTTATCATGCGCATCAGTCCCAATGCTTCTGGTTCGGAAAGCTCGTCGGGCTTTTCCTGTGGATGCGGTCGCGCGACCGTGGCAACAATGCTTCCGAACAATCCGGACAGCAGCATAAGAATCGGTATAGCTCTAGCTTTCATGGTTCGCCCCTAAATCTGAGTGTAGTCGCCGCTCTTTTGCGAGTCTAGAAGCTAAGGGCGCATATGCGCAAGCGAGTCAGTGCCTGGTAAACGCCTGCCGGTAAAGTTGAATCGGCCAAAGGAACTTTACCGGCACGACTTATCGGGAGTTGGCAACCTTTCACCAGGTAAATCGTAACTCTCGCCATAATACCGCCAAATGTGTTCCGTGTTGGACAGCCGCGCCATATTGGAACCTGTTATGGTCGCATTGCGTGGGGTACAACATCATGGCTTGAAGGAGTCACATCGTCGCGCCGGAATGCCCTACGAAATTCAGTCTTAGGACCTTGTCAGTTCTCGTTGCAACTCTAGCGATTCTCTTTGGCACCTCCACATCGATCGCAACGAAACGGCCGGCAGCGTCCGCTCCAGCAGCCGCGACCACAGAGGTCGAAATGCAGGTCCTTCTCGATCGGGCTGGCTTCTCGCCGGGCGAGATTGACGGAAGTGGCGGTGAGAATAGCAGAAAGGCTCTGAAGGCGTTCGCAGCCGCGCGTGGGATTGCCCCAGCCTCGCGCAATCGCAAGGCGGTGCTCAAGGCGCTCGGTGGCGGCGTTGAGCCGATTGTTTCCTATAGGATCACAGCGGAAGACGAGGCAGGGCCGTTCAGCGAGAAGATTCCGGAAGACATGCTTGAGAAATCGAAACTCCCTGGCCTTTACTACGCATCTCTGCTGGAAGAACTCAGCGAGAAATTCCACTCGGCACCGGCCCTGCTAATGCGCCTAAACCCCAGCGCCCGTTTCATCGCGGGCGAGCAAATCAGAGTGCCCAATGTGGCGCGTACCGGACGAGAGGCTTTGGACGCCGAGCGGCTCCGCGGAGGTGCGGTCAAGGTGGTTGTCTCGAAGAAGGCATCGGTTCTGAAAGTGTATGACGGGAAAGGGCGGATTATTTTCTTCGCCCCCGTGACCAGCGGCAGCGTGCGCAATCCGCTGCCCTTTGGAAAGTGGAAGGTCATCGACGTGGTGCGAAATCCAACCTACAACTACAATCCCGACTTGTTTTGGAACGCTGATCCCACAGGTGCCACGGCGAAAATCGCACCGGGCCCCAACAATCCAGTGGGTGTCGTATGGATTGGGATCAGCGATCCCCACTACGGGATCCACGGCACGCCTGATCCGGGGGAGATCGGCCATTCCAAATCTGACGGGTGCGTGCGGCTCACAAACTGGGACGCCACCAGACTCGCTGGCCTGGTTACAAACGGTACGACGGTCGTGTTCGAGCAATGAAAAAGCGAAATTCGCGATACGGTAGGACCTAGGGACAGTGGCTCGACGCGGCACACCGCCATCCGCTAGAGGAATAGGCTTGGAGGAACAGGCTTGAAGCTCTTCGTCTTCATTCCCGCGCTCTTCCTGGCGGTTCTTGCTGTTGGCGGGACCTCTTCCATTCTTGAGATGACTCCGCCCATCAGCGGGCTCGCCCTTGCGAATTTGCGAGATACGTTCGAAGAAATTCACAACGGACATCGGCATGAAGCAATCGACATTATCGAACCGAGAGGGACACCGGTGCGTGCGGTGGTACGCGGAACGATTCGCAAATTGTTCTTGAGCAAACCGGGCGGCAACACCATATATCAGTTCGACGAAGAGGGAGAGTATTGCTACTACTACGCACACTTGGACCGCTACGTGAAAGGGTTGCGGGAGGGAATGTCGATCGCGCGCGGGGACGTTATTGGTTTTGTGGGCTCGACGGGAAATGCGGATGCAGGCACGCCGCACTTGCATTTTATGATCTTCGAGTTGGGGCCGGAAAGACTGTGGTGGAAGGGGAAGGCCGTAAACCCCTATCCTGGCCTGGTCAACGCGGTGAAGCAGGCGAAATAACGAAAGATATCGTCCTCTTGGTGGCCAAAACGAGGCACGCATCCGGTGCCTGATGAACGCCGTAACCCGGCAACTGGATTTCACCTCTCTGGTAGTCCGAAGTAATACAAAAGAGCGTCCCTCGGTGTAGAATTTCCTCAGCCCTGGAACTCAGAAAATAATCATGGATGATGACATGGAAAACAGAAGCGGGTCGGCGGGCATAGGTCTTTGGGGCTTCGGAAGCATGCTTGCTATCACCACTTCTTGGAGCGTAAATCACTCCATTCTTTGGATGATCCTTCACGGCATCCTCAGCTGGTTCTACGTCATCTATTACGCGATCAAGCGCTAAGGCACAGGCGCGCACTCTATCCACTGCCTCACCAAGTGCCTGATTAACGCTGTCAAAGGAATTCTTCGAGAAACTCTTTGCTCCAGAATAGGTCTGTCCGGACGTCCTACGACGTTGCGGCTCACCGGAAAAGTCCAGTACTTTACCAGTTAGCCGACTATACGTCCACTTAGCCTTGGCTTCGCATTTGCGATAACTAATCGCAAGCACGAGAACGAGAAAATTCGAGCTTGAGCTCAAACGCCTGATAAATTGATTTGGTGGCTTTTTGGCCCGCGAGCCGAACAAATGCCTGAAAACGATCAAGTCCTCCGGTCTGCTGACCGGCGAAAATATCCGGAAACGAATAGGGGCGAAGAAGCATGGTGAAGGACCCAACGCAAATGGCGCTATTCATTGTGGCAGGAGTGGCCCTGTGCCTACTATTCCTTATTCTTGTTGGGCCGAAGGTGACACCGTACAGCAGAAAGCAATGGGCCCTCCTGATGGTAACTCTCTTCGTTCTATGGATACCCATGGGCTGGTACCTCATTTTTGTTGTGGGCACTTCGAGCAGTGTCAATCCACAGCATGTAGCGCGTGCTGGAGCACTAAATCTCGGCATTGGCGTGCCGCTGTTTATATTGATTGGCAGAAGGATACTCAAGGTCGGGAAATAGACGAAGGTGCGTTTCTCGCTCGACAGATTGTGAGCTGCTAGCGCGCAGACGGCGGTGATACAGGTGCCGACCAGTGAATGTCTCGGAATCGCCAGCGACCGTCTCGATATTCAGCCAGCCCAGTAAAATAGCCGGTTTCCTCGGTACGATGCCCAGCCTTATCTACCTGGATCTCGCGCCACGACGTTGCGACGACCGCGAGTTCAGCAGTGAGAGGATCAACGCGCAAATCGTCGCCCCATGTCAAGTCAATACCGTTCATGGTCCGAGCAAAATTCTGAGTGCCCTCCTTTGCGGCGGCGGTGTTCGGGAACGCTAGCTGTCCGTTAACGGCCATGAAGAATTCTGGGCCCGTGTTGAAGAACTTGAGCCACGCCAGCGGCCCCTCTTTAGTGACATCAAAGGCCACGGTATGCATGAACGTGCGCGCGCTTTCGTCAATGGCGGCAGCACGTGCAGGTGTCAGCGACGGTAATTCGGCTGATCCTGCGGCGCTAGCGGAACAACCAGTCGAACCGAAGGCAGCCAGGAGAAGAGTACTCCCCCAGATCAATGTAGAGAGAGTCTTCACGGATAGGTCAGATTTCCTGGTCTCTTGATGAGAACTACAGGAGGGAACAGAACGAGAATTCTTGTCCAAAAGTCCCGCAGAAAGCATGCGACACCTCCTAGCTTTAGTGCATCCGTGCGGCGCTGAGCGATTCGCAGTCGAGAGGTCCGTTGCGGATTGGCTCGACCTAAGACTGCATAGGTTAGTACTATGCTTCCTCGCGAGGTATAACATGGCAAACGGCTTTGGTACAGACATTCTGATTCAAGCCCCAGATCCTAAGAAGGCTGCCCTTTTTTATGTCATCCATCTCGGATTCGAAATTACCGACAACAACCCGAAGATGATCGGCCTTCATGGCAAGCACATCAATTTGTTCATCGAGCCTGGCCCGTCCTTGGGGCCAGTCTTGGAAGTGACGGTTGACAACGTTGTCGACGCGCGGCAGCGACTAGTAAAGGAGGGCTGTGAAGTTGTCAAGGACGAGCCGGATTTTCCTCGCTGCTATGTCAAAGATCCATTTGGCCTAATCTATAACCTCACAAGCTAGGACCGGTGCATCGGTGCCAATAGAGATGGCGAGCCGATGGTCGGCAACTCGGAAGTTATGGCAGAAGTCGCGCTGGGTCCTGGTAAACACGGTAATCGTACATGTGAAGTCCTGGTACGCCAGATGTCCGGTAACGAAGCCGGATCTAGGTACGATAAGAGGTGACCTGCGATGCCTTCTGGTATCAAAAGATGTCCGCCGACACTGTTTTATATCAATCAGTTACATCAGCCAATGGCGCTGTCAGGGGAACATTCTCTCATCAACTCCGCACGACCTCGGCAACTGTATAGCCGAGCGCAGAATACCCTGCAAGTCGCTTCTTGTACATGCGAGCCAGCATAGGCATCATCACATCCGCATAGTCGTAGACGTGGACTTCGCTCTTATTGTCGTGGAGACGATGCAAGCGGCCCACGTACTGCTGCAAAGTACCTTTCCACGAAATCGGCATTGCAAGAAGAAGCGTATCGAGACGTGAGTCGTCAAATCCCTCGCCGAGGTAACTTCCGGTCGCAAGGATCACGCGCGGTTCATCGCAAGGAACGGCTGCTAGAGATTCAGCCAGTTTCTTCCTTTGCTTCGTGCCAATCCCACCCTTCAAAATAAAAATGTGCGGACAAACGGCACCCATGCGCCCAGCCAAATAATCGAGATGTCCCGTCCGACTTGTCAGAACAAGTGGCGAGCGCCCGCAGGACAAAGCCTGCTGAAGGTCTCGAATGATTAGGTTGTTCCTCTCCTGGCTAAGGATGAGAGCAGCATAAATATCTTGAATGGCCGTCTCATTGTCAGGCCGACTCCAAACGAAATCAGTAATCCTTGGGAAAACCTTATGTTGGAGTGGTGAAGACTCGGCAGCCTTCTTCGCACTGAGATGAAAACGAATTGGGCCGCATTGCATGTAGATGATGGGTTGATGCCCATCTCTTCGAGTCGGTGTCGCCGTCAATCCCAGAACGTATTTTGCTTTGACTTCGCGAAGGATTCGTTCAAAGGTCACTGCTGACAGGTGATGACATTCATCCACAATCACGTGTCCGTAGTCCGCGACGAAATCTTCGACTGCGCCTTTACGCTGCAAGCTCTGGATTACAGCTACATCAATCAAACCGGTTCTCTTGGATTTCCCTCCCCCGTGCTGTCCAACGTGCCCAATCGGCAAAGTTAGAAACGCAGCTAATCGCTCGCGCCATTGGTCCATCAATTGACGCCGATGCACGAGGATCAGGGCGTTAACCGCTCGTTTGGCGATAAGGAAAGCCCCCACCACTGTTTTTCCGAACGCCGTTGGCGCACAGAGTATGCCTTGGTCATGAGCAAGCACTTGCTCGATAGCGTCCCGTTGTTCAGGCCGCAATTCACCTTGGAAAGCAACATCGATTTGCCGCCCTGCGGTTCGTTCATCATGAACTTCCACATTAATGTGATGTGACTTGAAAACACGAACTACCTCTTCCATGCACCCCCTTGGAAGGCCAATGTGCTCGGGGAAGACTTCACCGCAGGATATGACCCGCGGCTTACCGTAGGTCGAGAGCCGCATCGATTGAGCTTTGTAAAATTCGGGGTTTTGAAAAGCAGCGATGCGAACCAGGCGATCTACCATCCCGGACGGCAAGCCCTCTTTCTCGATATAGATAAGATTGCTTGCTACCACACGAACATTCGACGGCAGCGGACCAATGATTTGTCTTTCCTTGCGCTTCCGGGAAGGGCGCCCGAGCCATGGGGCTTCGCCCTCGTCTTCGTCGGGCAATTGGAGGTGCACTCCAATGGGATTTCCCTCTGGGACGATCGCGTAAGTTATTCTAGCCAGCTGATCGATTGGCATTCTCGGAAGGGACTCTAAAAACCTCCACTGATCAGGATGCGGCTGAAACAGTTCATCCAAGAACACACTATTGCCTTGTTCTCTGGGACGCTTTTGCAGTGGCAACGCAATCAAATTTCCAAAACCGCCCTTGGGGGTGGTGTCCTGGCTAGGGAAAAGGCGGTCGTATGAATCAAGGCCAATTTCATGCCTATTTTCCATAGTGCGGGTCAACAAGGCACATCCAAGCCTTCGAGCATCGACAGCGGACACCGGGCGGTCAAAGAATATCCATACAAGCGCACCATTTCCTGATCGCGAGCGCTCGACAGCTATAGGAACCTGAAATCGCCTACACGTTGCAACAAACGCGGCTGCATCAGCTAGCCAGGACTTCTTATCGAAATCCACTGCAAGAAACCAGCAAGTGTCGTCAGGCAGCAGTGGATAAATGCCGACTGTCTGCTTTCCAGTAAGATGATTGCGAATCGCATCATCCGTCAGTGACTGGAGCATCCGGGTTTTGCGGGCAACCTTCTTTCTGTCTTCTGGTCTCGATGCATGTATGGCGCGCCAGTCCATAAGGCTAGCTGGCGAATAGCCAGATATGCCATTCTTCCCTTCCCATCGAATTGCGAAAACGTCTTCGCGCCCACGAAACAGATTTCGAAAGAACGCAATCTTTTCTTCAGGCGTGGAAACTCCAATTGTGCTGGTGGACAACGGCTTTGGGCCTAAGGCCACTTGGGAAGCGGGGTCGTTGGTGGGCGAATGATCAATCCCGAGCATTGCTCGGAGACGCACATTCTCTTCACGAAGCCGTCGAGATTCCTCTTGCGCAGTTTTCAAGTGCTCTTGAATCTTGTCCTGATCAGGTACGCCGCTGTTCATTACCATAAGCTCCGCGGAAGATCTTATCCGACGAACGAAAGGATCAAACAGCCAAAACTTGGGAACAACTTAGGAGCAAACATTGACGAATACCGTGCAAAACCGTCATGCATGACATAGGAAAATGGTAGACGAACCAACTACTTAGCGTTTCTGCTCTTGCCTTGGGCGCAGGAGGTCCCGAGTTCAAATCTCGGCGCCCCGACCACTTAGTCCTTTATTTTCAATAAACTCTTCCTGACATATTTGTGTTGGAGACCGGACTTGGGTCCAAGTACAAGTCTCCCCACGCTATCCATGGCGTGTCGATGCTCTGCTTTGAGACCCGTGGCTGATTCAGTCGAACTCTACCGGGATCCTGACCATTACTGGCTGCCCTTGATAGGTGTGGCTCCTTCGACGGGTGAGCCGCGCGTGATACCTGGAACCACCCTCTCGATGACTGAAAACAGTTCTTCAATCCTGAGTGATTTCGACACGTAGCCGTCCATACCACAAGCCAAATAACGCTCTTCGTCACCTTTCATGGCAATGGCGGTCAGCGCGATGATTGGCACATGAGTGCCGCTGGTTTTTTCTTTTTCGCGTATGAGCTTCGTCGCTGCAAAACCGTCCATCTCCGGCATTTGCCCATCCATCAGGATAAAGTCAAAAAACTGCCTTTCAAAAGCTTCCACTGCTTCTCTCCCATTGTGTGCCACTATCACGCTGTGCCCCCGCTCCTCCAGGAGTCGCGTGATCAGTCGCTGGTTCACATCGTCGTCTTCCGCAGCAAGAAAACAGAGCGAGCGCTGTTGTTCCAGTACTGAATGCCGAGTTACTAGATTGCTCTGTGCCGCCGTACGTCGAGCACTCGCTAGAACGTGGAGTAAGACATCTCGCAACTCCAGTCTGACGAAAGGCTTGCTCAAATAGCCAGCCACTCCCAATTTCTGGCAGCGGGCTGCATCTCCGCGTTCCCCGCCCGATGTGAGCATCACGATCAGGACGATGCTCCAATCGATGGCCACTTCTGCAAAAACGCGGGCGTTCATTTAATCGACGGTCATCCAGGAATGTGACGCGCGACGCTCAGTAACTCATGAAACAAGGAGCGAGAGTTCGCCACGTTCTCGCAACATGAAATGTTCTAGAATTTCGGCTAGGGCTGCTGTTGGAGTAAGCCCTGATTTCCTCTCGATTCACAGCCTAAGGCACTCTTGTCCTGATGCTGTGACTAGTTCAGAGTAGCCCCCCTTCCGACAAAGGCATTTCCAGAGGCGGTAAAACGGCCTCGCTCGTGACCGTGCGGGCAGACTTATTTCTCGTCGGCCCCCACGCTGGAGGCAGAAGTATGAAAGTGCTACGAGGATTGAACCATCGCGCAGGATGCTTCGCGGCCGCATCCCTCAAGTCTGGAGTGCGCAAGGTTCTCAGGCGTGGCTGTCTTAGTTTGGCGGCCGCTGTTGTGATGACGATTCCTGCTTGGTCGCAAGAGACGCCAAAAGACCTGGGTAGTAAGAGCATCGAAGAACTGATGAACATCGAAGTCACTTCGCCTTCGAAGAAGACCGAGAGCTTGTTGGAGGCGCCTGCAGCAATCTTCGTAGTTACGGGACAAGACATTCTGCGCGGCGGCTACTCGTCAATCCCAGATGCACTGCGCATGGTTCCAGGGTTACACGTGGCCCAGCAGAGTTCGCATGTCTGGCTGGTGAGTGCGCGCGGGTTCAGCAGTCTCTTCAATGCCAAGATGCTGGTTTTGATCGATGGGAGGCTGGCGTATACGCCAACTTTTGGCGGTGTGTGGTGGGACGTACAAGATCCTCCGCTGGAGGACATTGATCGGATCGAGGTGATTCGCGGCCCCGGCGGAACACTATGGGGCGCGAATGCCGTGAACGGCGTTATCAACATCATTACGAAGGAAGCGGGAAAGACACAGGGCGTGCTGGTGGCGAGTACGGCTGGAGTGAATGAAGGCTACGCCACTCACGTGCGATACGGCGGGACAGCAGGAAAACGCTTCGCATATCGAATCTATGGAACGGGGAGCTATTGGCTGCCGAGTGTAAATCCAAGTGGCGCGGAGAACTACGACACATGGAGCATTTCGCAAGGCGGCACAAGAATTGACTGGAATGCGTCGGAGAAGGATACCGCGACATTTGACGGGCAAGGCTATTCAGGGCGGTTACGGGACAGCACCGACGTGTTCAGTCCGGTTGCGTCGGTCACGACAGTAAACACACAATCCGTGCTTAAGGGCGGCCACGTACTCGGCCGCTGGAAGCACGCGTTCAACGACAGGTCTTCCACGGACGTACTGGGTTATTGCGACTGGACAGCCCGAGCCATTACGTTATGGGACGAACAGCGGAGCACCTGTGACATCGAAGTACAACACAACTATTCGTTCACCGACCGGCAAGCTCTGACTTGGGGTGGGTCAATCCTGTCTACCAACTTATCTTCGCAGGCCAACTTCAGATTTGGAATCCCTCCACCCAACAGGCGCACCACAACCTACAGCATGTTTCTGCAATACGACTTCGAATTGGTGCCGGGCAAATTGCGCGTGATCGCCGGTTCGAAGTTCGATCATAACGCCTTCACGGGATTTGAGTATCAACCGCAGCTGAGGGTGGCCTGGACGCCCACAAAATCGCAGACGGTTTGGGCGGCAGTCTCGCGCGCGGTGCGTACACCGACCCTGGCGGAAGTCGACGGCAAACTGAGGGTCTCACAATTGTCGGCAGCGCCCTTAACTTTCCTCGACTTCATCGGCAATTCGGAATCGGAGTCGGAAGTGTTGCATTCCTACGAGTTGGGTTATCGCTATGGTTGGAAGAAGAAATTCTCCCTGGACGGGACCGTTTACTACAACGCATACGACGATCTCCTCGGTCCAACCACGCCTGGAGCACCCATTATTAACCCGGCGCCCTTCTACATCGACGTCCCGCTGGCCTACACCAACGCAGGAGGCGGGCAGACTCACGGGCTGGAGGCTTACTTTCAGTACAAACCTATCCAGCGGTGGACCCTATCGGCTGGCATCACGGAACTGCGCGGTAACTCAGTCCCCGGACTCGTGGTTGCCGCGTCTACGAATGATCCAAGACATATTCTCAGCTTGGATTCAAAATTCGACTTGACGCAGAGTCTGAATTTCGACGCCGCATATTATTATTACGATGCCATTACGCACATGCTGCCGCCGGTGAACCGTGTCGACATCGGTATATCCACCAAACCCATCCATGGATTCACGTTTTCCGCGTGGGGACGTAACCTTCAAGCCGATCGGCATCAAGAGGCTACGCCTTTTCTCTTCCCCGCAGGAGAAATTCGGCGGTCCGTAGTTTTCAAGCTAATTTGGCAGTCGAATGTGGACCCTGGAACCGGCAAGCACTAGTGTTTGCCAAACCAATCAGATCAAGTGTCATGCCAAGGGAGGATCCGCCTCTTGATTCCCAACTTCGATCGAATCGATCTGAAAGGGAGTGGTCTCGATCATGACCTCGGCGAAGTGCCAGAGTGAAGTTCACTTGGCACTCTGGACCACAGCAATAAGAAGACATTGAGCGATCTACACCGATGGCGAGCCAAAACGGGTCACAAGCGATGGGATAACGTCCCAGTTCGGTCCGCGTACCCTCTCGTCAAGCACTGCGCCCTAGCTCTCGCGGCTCTGCTGTCTCTGGCTGCCGCAAGTGCAATCCGAGCCCAAGCCGGTAGCTCGGTCGAGTATCAAGTCAAGGCGGCGTTCTTATTTAACTTTGCAAAATTCGTCGAATGGCCCCCGGACGCTTTTCCGAGTGACAAATCTCCAATCACATTCTGTGTGTTCAAGCACGACCCTTTTGGCACCTCGCTAGATGAAGTCATCCGGGGAAAGACAATCAACAACCGCGCGATCTTGGCGAGGCGGATCAATGAATTGCCTGACTTGAAGCCATGTCAACTTGTCTTCGTTAACAGCGCGGAAGACAAGCTTCTATCCGAGATATTAAACAGCCTGAAGGGAACGAGTGCGCTCGTGGTCGGGGAGGGCGATGGTTTTGCGGAGCGCGGCGGAGGGATTCAATTCTTCCTGGAAGATAACAAGCTGCGGTTCGCAATCAACGTGGATGCGGTGCAAAGAGCTCGCCTGAATGTCAGCTCCAAGCTACTGGCGCTGGCCAGGATCGTTCACAGTCGAGAAAGTCCGAAGGGGAGTTAGGATGCGCTGGTACCGGGACATATCCATTCGTCAAAAGCTTCAAGGCATGGTCATCATGGCCTGCGGAGGAGCATTGTTAGTGGCGTCCGTAGCGTTCACGATCTACGATCGGGCGACGTTCCTCCAGGCGAAGACAAATGATCTGATTGCTTCCGCGCACATGATCGGCTCGAACAGCACCGCTGCGCCTATCTTCCACGATTCGAAATCGGGACAGGAAATCCTGAGTGCCCTCGGGGCTAGGCCGCACGTCATCCACGCCTGCATCTACGACTCCGATGGGAAAGTCTTTGCCATATATAGTCGAGATCCGGGTCAGGTCAGTTTTTCTCCTCCTCCAGCTCAAAGGGATGCACGCAAGTCTGCCGAGCAGAACATGGTCTTGTTCCAGAACATAGTTCTAAAGGGTGACTCCATCGGCACGATTTACCTTGAAGCGGACCTCCTAGACTTGACTGACCGACTCCGTCGGTTCGTGGCGATAGATTTCATTGTGTTGTTTGGTTCGCTCCTTGTCGCTTACTTATTGTCTTACGGGTTGCAACAAGCGATTTCAGAACCCATTCGCGAATTAGCACGGACCGCTTCGTCGGTCTCTGCGCATGAAAACTATTCTATTCGCGCAATTAAGAAAGGCCAGGACGAGATCGGAGTTTTGTTTGACCAGTTTAACGGCATGCTCGACCGCATCCAAGAACGCGATGTTGCGATCCACTTGGCGCATCGTGATCTCGAGCGAAAAGTTGAAGAGCGGACTTCTTACCTCAACGCTCTCATCGAGAACAGCCCGATGGCCATTTTGGTGCTCGACTCATCCGAAATAGCTCAGCTGTGCAATCCAGCGTTTGAACAGATGTTTCAGTATTCCAGGACAGAGATTACCGGCAAGTCAGTCGATGGATTGCTCGCGGAGGGCAGCCTCCTCGCAGAAGCGCGGAACATCTCTCGGGAGACTTTTAACGGTACGCCGGTTGCTCTTGTGACAAAACGCATGAGAAAAGACAGAAGTCTTGTTGACGTCGAGATTCATGGCGTTCCTCTGGTCGTGAACGGGAGCGTGGTAGGCTCACTGAGCATTTATCAAGACATTTCCGTCCGAAAGCGTGCGGAAGAGGCGATGCGGCAAGCAATGGAGGCAGCCGAAGCCTCCAGCCGGGCCAAGAGCGAGTTTCTCGCCAACATGAGCCACGAAATACGCACACCAATGAATGGAATCATGGGAATGACGGATTTGGTTCTTGATTCTGAATTAAGTTCCGAGCAACGCGAGTACCTGAAGATGGTGAAAGCTTCCGCTGATTCGTTGCTCACTCTAATCAATGACATTCTGGATTTCTCGAAGATCGAAGCCGGCAAACTAGAGGTCGACGCGATGGATTTCGATCTGGGAGACGCCGTAGGCGACACGATGAAGGCATTGAGTGTCAGGGCCCAGCAGAAAGGGCTGGAACTTGCTTACGAATTCCAACCCGATGTTCCGTACGCTCTCGTGGGAGATCCCGGGCGGCTGAGACAAATCATCGTGAATTTGATCGGCAACGCAATCAAGTTCACCGAAAAGGGAGAAGTGGTCCTTTCTGTTCAGGCGGATCGCTCAAAGATGGATGATGTCCAACTGCATTTCACGATCTCAGATACGGGCATTGGAATTCCCGCTGAGAAACAGGCGGCAATTTTTCAGGCTTTTACACAAGCCGACGGATCCATGAGTCGCACTTACGGCGGCACCGGATTGGGTCTAACCATTTCGTCTCGGCTCGTGGGACTAATGCACGGCCGGATTTGGGTGGAAAGCGAATTGGGCAAGGGCAGCCGATTCCATTTCACCGCCCATTTTGGCTTACACAACGTAACCGCTGAGACAGTGGCCGCCAGGGCTCCGGCAACATTGCGTGACATGCGGGTGCTCGTCGTAGACGACAACGCGGCCAATCGGCAAATCCTATTGAAGATGCTCCGCAATTGGCACGCACGACCTCTGGCCGTGGAGAGCGGTGCGAAGGCCATAACCATCTTGAGCGAAGCTCAAACTTCAGGAAAAAAGTTTCCTCTCATTCTTCTCGATGCCCAAATGCCCACCATGGACGGATTTGCGCTAGCCGAGTGTATCAAGAGGAATCCACAATGGGAGTCAACAACCGTCATGATGTTAACTTCGGCAGGCCAACGTGGAGACGCCAAACGCTGCCGTGAAATAGGCGTTGCCGCCTACCTGACCAAGCCGGTGCGTCGGGAAGAGCTCCTCGAAGCTATTTTGACCGCATTAGGAACAACACCAATAAAAGAAGCGATGCCCGCCTTAGTTACCCGTCACTCTCTCCGCGAGAATCGTAATCACTTGCGCATCCTGCTAGTGGAAGACAACGCCGTAAACCAGCTACTCGCAGTTCGGCTACTCGAAAAGCGTGGGCACAAGGTGACTGTGGCACTGAACGGCAAGGAAGCATTGGCGGCCTTGGAAAAAGTGTCATTGGACTTGGTACTTATGGACGTGCAAATGCCCGAGATGGACGGCTTCGAAGCGACGGCCATAATACGGGAAAAAGAAAAACAGTCCGGTAACCACTTACCCGTCATCGCCACGACCGCACATGCCATGAAAGGGGACAGGGAACGCTGTCTTGCGGCCGGGATGGATGATTACATTGCGAAACCGATACGGCTGGAAGAGCTGGATGAATAGCTTAAACGCTTCTCGCAAGCGGCTTCGAAGCTGGCCGGAGTCGAAACCGGCAACCTGGAGAGGCCATGAAACGCGGCAACGGGACACCACATGCTGTTGGAGAGATGCTCTTCGAACGCTGCTTTTAAGCCGCGGCCGGGCTCCCCATTCGCGTTCCAAAATGACACGGGCGTTCCGAGTAGGGCCACTTGTGCTTTCGACGGCTCTCCACATCACCGTGAGTCATTGACTCTCCAAGTTTTAGGCAACAAGGCCTATGCGCCGGTGGCCAATCACGTGCACGCTTCTCTAAATTGAGGAAGACCGCCTCAACCTTAGAGACTTCTCATCTTTGAGATTGAGTCTTTGAATAGTATACATGTCAAACGATGTGATAATTGGCGAGATCCTTGTGCGATCGGGGCTTATCGACTCCTCGGCTCTTGCGCAGGCTCGCGAGGTTCAACAGAAGAGTGGGGCGTCCCTCGCTAAAACCCTCGAGACGCTGCGACTCGCGGATGGAGAAGTTGTATCCGCGGCGATCGCAAAGAGTCTTCGTCTAGAATCCCTGAGCGGCGACATCCCGGAGATATTGCCGGAAGTGGTTGCACTGCTACCGGGCGCCTTTTGCCGCAAGAAATTGACTGTCCCTTTGAGTGTGCAAGGCAACACTCTGCGTTTAGCCCTCACGGATCCCATGGACTACTCAACAACCCAAGACGTGGAATTCCGCACTGGCAAGCGCGTTGTGGCGGTGGTAGCCAGCGAGTCTTCGATCCAAACCTTGCTTGATAAATTCTATCCGCCGGATCTCACAGACGAGGCTCTCAGAGCAGCTACTCTGCATGGTGAGGTGGAAGCGCTTGAAGATGATGAATTTGAGGTCGTTGACCCGGCCAAGCTTGCCAAAGATACGAAGATGCCGCCGGTCATCCGGCTAGTTAACCTAATCTTAAGCGGGGCCGCACAGGGCGGCGCAAGTGACATCCACATGGAGCCTAAAGAGACGCACCTGCAAGTCCGCTATCGAGTCGACGGATTGCTGCACGACGTCATGAAGATCGGCAAGGACCAACAGGACTCCATCATTTCGCGGATGAAAATTATTTCGGGAATGGATATTGCTGATCGCCGCCGCCCGCAGGACGGCCGAAGCCGGTTTCGCTATGAAGGGAAGCGGATAGACTTGCGAGTCTCCACGCTCCCCACACAATTCGGCGAAAAAGTGGTGATCCGGCTGTTGGATAGCAAGCGGGCGCAAATCACCATGCAGCAGTTAGGCCTGACTCCGGAGAATCAACACACATTCGAATCGATGTTGTCGAGATCGCAGGGAATGATTCTGGTAACCGGGCCTACTGGTTGCGGGAAGTCTTCGACCCTATACACCGCCCTGAATTGGGTAAAGTCTCCGACAAAGAACATCATTACGGTAGAGGATCCTATCGAGTACCAATTGGAGGGCGTAAATCAGGTCCAAATCAATCCCAAAGCGGGCGTCACCTTTGCGGCCGGTCTCCGATCCATTCTCAGGCAAGATCCTAACGTCATTATGGTGGGCGAGATCCGCGATCGGGAAACAGCTGCGATCGCCCTTGAAGCGGCTCAAACTGGCCATCTACTTCTGAGTACGGTTCATACAAACGATACGCCTTCAACGATCAGTCGCCTCCTGGATCTGGGAATAGAGCCGTTTTTGATTTCATCCGCTGTGATTGGCATTCTTGCCCAGCGATTAGTACGCAAGCCGTGTCCTAGCTGCGCCACTCCGCAGCAACCTAGTGATGAACTTATCGAGAAGGCAGGCGGGCGCAATCAACTTCCCGCGGACGGACAGTGGGTGGTCGGTCGGGGGTGCAAGGAGTGTGGCGAAACCGGCTACACAGGGCGACTGGCGATTCATGAGCTGTTACTCGTCACCGATGAAGTACGCGACTTGATCTCGCGGCGAGCACCAGATCACGAGATAAGGAAGGTCGCGCGTGCCGCGGGAATGCGTACGCTGCTAGAGGATGGCATTTCAAAGGCTGCTCATGGCCTCACAACGCTGGATGAGGTCCTACGCTTCGGGATGACGGAAGGATCTTCCGCTTCGGCAGAAGTTGACCCGTCCTCAACAATCGCTTGTCCTACATCTGCCGCCGGTGCAATCACAGAGCAAGCCGCGAATGAAGGGCCGACGATTGGCCGTCAAGAAGGCAGCGTCTCTGACAACCAGACCTGCAAACCTCGAGTCTTGGTCGTAGAGGACGACCGAACTATCGCTCTTGTCGTGAAGTATTTCCTGGAACTTGAAGGATTCGAGGTCTTGACAGCAATGGACGGGGCGTCTGGTTTGGAAGTCCTTAAACGCGAGCGACCGCAATTGGTTGTCACGGACTGCAACATGCCTGGCATGAATGGAATGAGTATGGTCAAAGCGCTTCGCGCAGATCCTTTGACGCGAGACATTGCTGTCTTAATGCTTACCTCTGAAGAAGGTATCGATAAGGAGACGGAGGCGCTCGCCGTCGGGGTTGATGACTACATTGTGAAACCAGTTGAGCCCCGCCGATTGGCGGCTCGAGTTAAGTCTGTGCTTACGCGATCAAAAGAGAGACGACAATCGGTCTCCCTCTGAATTAGCGCCACCGCGCCCGCTTCACAATGCTATCGGGCGCGTGCGATCACTAACGTCATATCGTCCTCTTGCTCGCCTACTCTGAATTGTTCCAGCGCGCCCTCTACGCTCAGCAGTATCTGTGCGGCTTCAAGGTCCCTATTCTTGTGCACTATTTCCAGGAGCCGCGATTCGCCAAAATCTTCTCCGCCATCGCCAGCGGTCTCCGTGATTCCATCGGTATACATAATCAATACATCTCCCGTTCCCAACTGAACCGTGGCTACGGAACACTCCCACTCCGAGAACAATCCAAGCACCATGGAGGTCGCCTCCAGCCTTTCAACAGCACCTCCTCTGCGGAGCAAAGCGGGAGGATTATGCCCGCAATTGACGTAGTGCAGTGTTTGGGTAGCATCGTTGTAGCGCCCGAAAAACAGAGTGACATACCGTTGGTGAGAGCTGTGCTTATGGATGTGCGCGTTTAGCGAGGCGAGTAATTTGGGAAGATCATTTAAGCCAGTCGTGCGCTGGCTCTGGAGGTTTCCCTGCAAACTTGCCATCAGCAGTGCTGCCGGGACGCCCTTTCCTGAAACATCCGCTAGCACGAACCCTACTTCTCCCGGGCCTAGTTCGAGAAAATCGTAGTAATCTCCTCCGACACTGTGAGCCGCGATGCAGTCTCCCGCATAATCAAGAGTGCTTAGCGGCGGTTTATCATGCGGAAACAATCCGCACTGCACTACCCGAGCGCGGTCTAACACTGCTTCACTCTCCAATTGGCTCGCACTCAATCTCCAGACGTCTGCATCTGGAGCTAGACACTCTAGCAGGCTGCTGAAAAAATCTGACGGCGGATGATTTTTTCTGTTTTGTCGATCGTGGAGCGGTATTTTTCTTCCGCATCGAGGGTTTTTCTGCCTTCCACGCGGCGTTTCTGGCCCCTTAGAGACACCGCTCGC
>DATGED010000019.1:0-51015 GCA_035310525.1 Candidatus Acidiferrum sp.
GCAGGAAAAAATCTTTCTATGTCTTGCATTTCCGCCGACGCTTGCGGCAAGGCCGGGAAATCGGCATTGGGCGAAACGGTATCGCCCACGAGGAAGAGACTCTTCCCTTTCGGCACGGGACGCGATGCGGCGGAG
Source organism: Candidatus Acidiferrum sp. (assembly GCA_035310525.1). Lineage (GTDB taxonomy): Bacteria > Acidobacteriota > Terriglobia > Acidiferrales > UBA7541 > Acidiferrum. The sequence continues at coordinate 136 of DATGED010000019.1, forward strand.
TTGAGCAGCGTCAAAGAGCTGGCAGTGGTCAACGTAACGTCATCGATCCAATAGTGGGGCTTGGAACCAGGCACGATTAATGTTTCGAAGTTCAGTCCGTAGAGGCTGCCGTCCGGCAATACGATGACACGCGAACCTTTCGGAATCAGCTTCCCGGCGGGTTCGACGAGCATTTCGTAGAGTTTTTGCCCATCGGGGTTCACGTTCTCCAGCGGATCGCGGGCTTCCAGCAGCGCTCCTCGGTAAGATTTCACAATTGAATCAATACTTGGCTCTGGCGGCAGGGCGATGCAATCTGTCCCCGAAGGACTGATTACCCAAAGATAGGAGTGCTTCTCCCCCAGCCAATAGAACAGCAGCGCGGCGTGTAAACGCACGGCAAGCACTTTGGGCTCAGACGATTTCCTGGAGTGATCGGGGCTTCTCGCGCTGTCGTGGAGGCCTTCTTCCAGTATTCCGGCGCGGCTTTGCTCCGCTACACTCAACGCGTCGTCGAACCTATGACGAGAGATCAGGAAATCAATGTAATCACCGTAAAACGCGATGCTGCTGGACAGGAAAGACAGGCGGTGCTCTTCTTCTTGGATCGAACCTCGAGCCGTCTGAATTGTTTCCAAGGAATGCGTAAACTCTTGTTCCGCTTTCGCCGGCAGGTTCTCTTCCGCATATAATCTGGCTAAATGAGCTTGTGCCTGCCATCGCAAAGACTGATCGTTTTTTGAGTCGGTGATGATCTCCTGAAAGAGCCGCTCCGCTTCAACAAATTTACGGTGGGCTTCACTGATCCGTGCGGTCAGCATTTTTGTGTTCGGGATGCCGGACAGGTCGAGGCCGGAGCGCTCGATAGCTATCGCCTCCTGATTGTAGTTTTGTGCCAACTCGAGCCGGCCCGTATCCAGCGTGACCAAGGTAAGATCATTTAGGCACTCGGTAAGAATTCTCTTGTCATCCTGCTGCCGTGCTAGCTTCAGGACTTCCAACAGATTTTTCTCGGAGGTGGCGTAATCGCGCAGAACGTACTCCGTTTTCGCGACTCTCGAGAGCCAATAGATGCGATCTGCAACCAAACCACTCTGCCGCGAATCCTCCGCTCCCTGTTTAAAGAGCGTCAGCGCTCCTTCAAAATCACCCAGCTCAAAGCTGCTCCATCCCATGTTACCGAGTGCCTTGGCAACGGAGGATTGCATGCCGATGGATTTCGCGAGTTTTAGAGCCTCTTCGTACCAGTCAATCGCGGCGTCGAAATGCTCCTGTACCATGGCCACATTTCCGAGTGCGCCCAGTGCGGTAACTTCCAGGAACGGCTGTTTCTGCTCGCGGGATGACGACAAAGCCGCATGCAGATCCGCCTCGGCTTCCGTGTATCGGTGGCGGTCCATTTCGAGCTGCCCACGCGCCTGTTCTACGGAGGCGAGCAGAGCCGGCTGATAGGCACGCGACAGTCGTTCCGCTTCGCCCAGATCCTTATCGGCGGCATCAAATTGTTGAAGGGACTCGTTCGCAAGCCCCGAAACCAATCTCTGGCGTACGGCAGTCTCCGAAGTTGCAAGCGAGGGCGGGAGAGATGCCTGCAGAAGGTGAAGCGCTTCAGCGCTGGCTCCTCTCAGGACCAGTATGTGGGCGTTCAGAACCCGGAATCTCCAGGCCCACTCGAAGTCCTTATCCTTTTCCGAGTAAAACTGAAAAGCTCGCGCGACATCTTTGAGAGCGGCATCCAAATCGCCGCGTTGCGCCTCTTCTCGGACGTGTGAATATAAGACTTCGGGATCGACAGGCTTTCGACAGGCGCACTGAGAGATCCAGCATGAGATCAGAATCAGAAGTGAGAGCCGATACGGCAAACTCAGGGAGGCGGTGGCCAGGGACGGCCGTTGCTGCAGGATTCCGCTACAGTCAATAAGCCCCCGTCGGGGGAACCCAGATGGAGCCGCATCATCGTCAGTGTCCGCTCTCCGGCGGTCGCCAGGACCTCGGCAAACGAGATGGTGCCGAAATGCTTGATCTTGAGTATGTGACGGCCTTCTCTTTCCACTCCAGGCAGATCTGCCGGCTCGATGCTCTCGACCAAAGAACAAAGCACGACCTCTCCGTAGACGTCTTCTACTCTTCCAGAGTTCTTATCGCCCTCAAGCTTATCGTGAAGGTGCTGGAAAGTCTTGCATTCGAGGAGGAGGTTGTGACGAAGTTTTATGGTCAGAGGATGCCCCGCAATACGAAGGTTGTGGAACTCGCTTCCCAAGGCAACGATGTGACCTTCTTGGTTGTTGCCGTTGATGTTGAGTTTGCTATCTTTCCTGGAGTCATACTCTGATGTGATGCGCGAAACGATGCGGTCCGCAGTTACAACGCCCAAAATGTCGAGTCCCTCGATCACGCTTGTGGCGCTGATGGTGAGAATGTTGTCATCCTGCCGGCTTCCGGAAGCCTGCGTGTGGGCGGCCTTGAACGATACAAAGTGCCCATCGCGAAAATTGTCTACCCTCGCCTGGGCAATCCCTCCAATAGAAGGCAAGTTTACCGACGCTTGCGCCTCAATAATGTGTGAGATTGGTCGGTCAAATACTCCACTTAGAGCGTGACCTCCAGCATGAAAGTGAAAGGGGATATGTTTAGCTGCTGCCATCGGGGACACCTCGTGAGATTGGGCATGAACGGGGCTTAATACTTATTCATTTACGGTATAATTTCAACAGTAAACGGCTTTTCGCCAGCGACGCTTCCCTTGCCTATCTGGCCGCCTGAAGGTTGGGCGGTGAAAATTGCGAAGTTGTATTTGCCCGATTGGAGGGATCCAGCCGGAATATTCACGTGGACGGAACGCTTCGCGGCTTCAGCGGAAACAGGGAGCGTGAATCGCACTTTCCCTGACTCGTCTTGAATCTGGCAAAGATAGCCGGTGGAAGAGTTGCCAGGCATGTCCACATCAAGGCCGAAATCCTCGAGAGGGCCTACGCTGATCCTAAGCGAGGACGAACCCTCCCCGCGCGAGCCGACGGACATGAGCGAAAAGGACTTAACTACTTCCGCAGCGCTGGCGCGCGACGATGCCTGCCTCAAGGCTGGTATGGTGAGCGCGTTCTGATAGCCGATGAAGAGCAGAAGAGCCGCAAATACGGGCACCGCAAAGGCCGGACGCAGCCAGGCCAGCCAACCACCTTTTTGAGCGGCAAAGCCTTTTCTATCAACCGGTTCCGGGACTTGCTCGCGCAGAACTTGCCGTGAGCTTTCCATAAAGACAGCTGTGGACTTGAGATCGAGGGCGCAGGCGGGGCAGTCGAAATAATGCTCCTCATACTCGTCGCTCTGTGCCTTCGGGAGTTCCCCGAGAAGATACTTTTCGGCGGCCTGAAGCCGCACAGCTTCATTATGATCCATGGTTGCCATCCGATGAGTAGTGCATGACGAGAGCGGTTCGTTTCACGGCCCTGATTGCCCAGCCTGAGGAGGGGTCCTTCCGGAGAGTCCATCCTTGTCTTTCTCATACAAAACACGGAACTTATCCTTGGCGCGATGGAGCAAAACCCGAAAATAATCGCGGTCCACGCCGAACAGTTTGCACACCTCGTCCTTATCCATCTCCTCTAGGAAGAAGGAACGGAGAAGGTCTCGGTCTTTCTTGGGCAGCTCCTCGATAACCTCGCGGACCCGCTTCTTCGCTTGTTTGGTGACCAGCAGCCCCTCCAGGTCCACGGTGTGGTCCGGCTTTTCCAGGTGGGTGTCGTCCAGCGGGCGAGTGCGGGAAGCGGAACGGTAAAATTCCATTAAGACATTATTGCAAATGGAGTTAACGAAGGCCCCGAAGCGCTCCGGCTGGCGCACGCCATCTTTTCGCAAAGTGACCAAAACACGTATATAGGTTTCCTGGCGAAGATCTTCGACGGTTTCCGAGGCCAGCATTTTCGCGCGCAGTTTGATGCGGAGCAGTTCGTCGAAATAGGCGACAAAATGCTGTTCCGTCAAGGGGTCTCCCTCGCGGAGGCGCTCGACGTATTCCCTGGTGAACGCGAAGAGTTCCACTTGGCCCTCGGTTTTGTGCACAGGAGTATAGCCGTGCCTACTCGCGGGAGCAATGCTTGCGCTTTCCCATTTTGAGGGATCGGGATGAAACGAAATGCCGGGTCAAACCACTACCCGGTTGTAGGAACCCAACGAAAGTTGGAGCGTCCTTCTGCGAAGGGACTGATCCCCTGTCCCACGCGTGTCCCACCAGGGCGCATCTGAGCCGGACCTGGACCGGCGAGGATGCGCCTCCCCAAAACGGGGAGGACCAATGGATTTGGAGGCTCTGTGTCACGGCTGCAGCAAAATCACCCTTTTTCAAATGAAGTGTTGCGGCCACTCGATTCGAACGGTTCGAGAGGTTACGGAATAGCGCACTCGATACGGAACGCCGGCTCACAACTAGCCGTCCTGAGCATCGAGTTTGTTGCAAAGCCTAATGAAGCTCAAAACGTGCAGTCATCGTTGGCAGCGGCAATCCAAGGAGCTCTCGGCCAGGTAGCAGGTTTCACGGGGAGTTTCGTGTTCATCGCAAATCACGAAGCGCGCCTGGTTACCGTAATAACGCTCTGGAGTGGAGAAGATCGCATGCAGCGTTGCAATGAAAACGTGCGCTGGGTGCGGGCCTTGCTCGCGCCGTATCAAGACCGCTGCCTGCGCGTGCAGACGCTTTCCGCCTACGGATCAGGCGCGGCACAAATGGCGCAAGAGTTCGAGCCAGCGGCAGACGAAGTTCCACCAGAAGCAACGCTCAATCAGGAAGAAGCCGTGTGCGCCGCTTGAGAAACGTTTTTGCGCGGACTTTTCGCGGGAATCCTGCGGCCTTGCGGCAAGGGCTGAGTTCCTTCGCAACCTCCAACGCTTCTAAGGGTTTTATAAGAGTGAAAAGCTGCGAACGGTGAAGGAGATAGGAAACTTGAGTTGGGGGCTCAATCAACGATGTTGGACGAAAAGATCTGCGCAGTGGATTTTTGTGAAGGGGCTGGTGTGGCTACACTTGCTCAACAGGATTTTTGCCTGAATCACTTCATAGAACTCTGCTACGAAAGTTTGCAAAGAATCGATCCCCGGGGCCAACAAGCGGGCCGTCTGCCGGTGGACCTCCCTGCCCTGAGGGCCTTCATCGAGGAGTGCTCGCGCAGGGCACTGGATGTGGCCTTGCATTATGAGGCCATCAACAATTTGCAGCGCGGCCGCCTCTTGGACATTCTGCTCTGGGCCGGCGAACTCTTTCTGTTGTTGCGCGCCCCCTCGCGCGGTTTCGCGGATTCCATCTTGCAGGAACACGACCTCGTTCACACTCGCCTGGTCGCCCGCCATTTCTGAGAGCCTTCTGGATCGAGGTGCACCCCACCCGTTCGCGCACTTGTTTAGTCTGCGCCGGAATCGCCCACAGAGCCACGTGCACGGCTGAAGAGGCGGCGGGCCACGGTCGCCCAAGGAACAGATTCGAACTCAGCAAGATAAGAATAGGCCACGGGTACCACGAGAAGCGTCAAGACCAAACACAGAGTTTGCCCGCCAATGATCGTGACGGCGATGGAAGCGCGCTGCTCCGAACCTGCGCCGATGCCGATGGCTACCGGAATCAAGCCGGCGACTATCGAAAGCGTGGTCATCAAAATCGGCCGAAGGCGGACGCGGTTGGCTTCGAGGATGGCTTCGCGTGCCGGCATCCCTCCGGCGCGCAATCGATTTGTATAATCCACCTGCAAGATTCCGTTTTTCTTGACGATCCCGAGCAATAAGAACATTCCCAGCGCACTCCACAAACTCAGGGCGCGGCCCGTAATCCATAAAGACAGCAGGGCGAAAGGGATGCTAAGGGGCAGAGTAAGCATGATGATAAACGGATGAGAAAAGCTTTCAAACTGAGCCGCCAGAACCATGTACATGAAAATCGAAGCAAGGAGCATCGCGAGCAAGAGATTCCAGGTGGTTTCTTCGAGAACTTTCACCTGGCCGGTGAAGCGGTAGGAATATCCAGCCGGCAGCCCAATTTCCTTGATGGACTGGATGGTGTGGGCGGCGCCGAGATCGAGCGGATAACCGGAGGCGACGTTGGCGTAAACCGTGACTTCAAATTCGCGATTGTAACGCCAGAGCGTGGCGGGGCCCGCGCCGCGGACGATCGAGGCAACATTTTCGAGACGCACTTGCCCAAGTTTCATCGAAGGCACCATCATTTGTGCGAGCACGTCGGGATTATCGCGTTGACGCTCGAGCAGCTGCATGACCACGGGATACTGTTCCGAGCCCTCCTTGAAGCGGGTGATTTCGTCTTCGCCGGAATAAAACAGACGCACGGCATCGCTGACGTCGCTCATGCGCACGCCGATATCCGCGGCCCGCTGCCGATCTACCTTCACCTGTAATTCCGGCGTGTTCAAGTTGAGGCTCGGATTGACGTCTACGAGGTCCGGATACTTCATCATCAGACCTGCGACTTGCTTGCTTAGATCAGCAAGCTTGCTTAGTTCCGGCCCACGGATTACCGCGCCGATGGGGAAGTACGTCTCGCCGCCGAACACTGATGGTAAGCGCACGTTCGTGACCATATTGCGATAGCTCGCAAGAATTCCGCGGACCTCCGTGGCCAATTGTTCGTGGCTGCGCTTTCTTTCGCTCCGGGGCACCAATCCAATGAAAAGATGAGCGTGATTGGTCGGGCCGTGTGTAAGCGACTGCACGAAAGCAACTTCGGGCAGCGCAACGATGCGCTGCGCGATCTCCGAGGCGCGGTCCGTCGTTTTGGAAAGAGCCGTGCCTTCTGGCAGCGTGAAGGAACTGATTAGCTCGGATTGATCATCGGAGGGAATCCAATCGCGCCCAACCAAATGATATAGGCCAAACGTCGAAAGAAAGGTCGCTACACAAATCAAGATGATGACCCAGCGATGCGCGAGCGACCATTTCAAAAGCGTCAAGTAAGACTGTTCTATCCGATGCAAAATTCCGCTGGCGTGCGCCTTTTTCTCTTTCTCGCTTACTTTCAGCAGGCGCGAACTCATCATTGGCGTGAGCGTGAAGGCCACTAGTAGCGAGACGAGAATAGCCATCGCCATGGTCCATCCGAAAGAATTTACGTACTTCCGGGCATAGCCGTTCATGAAGGCGATGGGCAGGAAAATAATGACCAGAGAAAGCGTCGTGGCCATCACGGCAAGACCGATTTCTTGAGTCGCTTTGATCGCGGCGTTTTTGCGATCCTCGCCTTTTTCTTCCATGAAGCGAAAAATGTTTTCAAGGACGATGATGGCGTCATCGATGACGATGCCGACGGCAAGCGTCAGGGCGAGGAGCGTCATGTTGTTCAGCGAAAAGTCCATGCCGCGCATGAGGGTGAAAGTCGCGATGATGCTCGCAGGGATGGCGACCGCGGCAATCAGAACGGCCCGCCAGTTGCGCATGAAGAGAAACACGATGGCGCTGGCGAGGATACTTCCAAGAATCAAGTGTTCGAGAAGTGAGTGGACCGAAGCTTTGATAAAATCGGAAACATCGTGGATTACGCGAAGTTGGACTCCGGGAGGCAACTGGGCGCGCAATTCATCGAGCTTACTTTTTACATTGTCGGCGACTTGCACGGTGTTGGTCCCGGACTGGCGTAACACCTGGATGCTGACGACATCCTGGCCGGGCATGCCCTTGCGGAACAGCGCTGACCAAGTGCGCAACTCCTGCGCACCATCTTCCACTTGCGCGACGTCGCGCACGCGCACCTGCGCTCCGCCACGCGTCCCGATCACGATCTCGCCAAACTGTTCTGCGGAAGTCACGCGCCCGAGAGTTCGCAGGCCGAGTTCCTGCGGGCCGGTGATCATGCGGCCGCCGGGAGCTTCGATATTCTCGCGCTGCAAGGCATCGCGTACGTCGAGCACAGTGAAGTTGTGCGCCGTCAGCTTCTGAGCGTCCAGCAGAACACGGATTTGACGTGCCTGACCTCCATTGAGCTCGACGCTGCCGACGCCGTCCACGGTTTGGATCGCGCGGCGGATTTGTTTGTCCGCAATTTCGGTTAGTTCGCGACGGCTGATGGGGCCGCTCACAAGCAAGGTCAGAATTGGATCAGATTGGGGATCCTGCTTGGTGATGACGGGAGACAAAGTGTCGCGTGGCAAGCGGTTTACTGCCGCGGCCACTTTTTCGCGAATATCTTGCGCCGCGCCGTCAATATCGCGTTCCAGGACGAACGTGCAAGTAATGTCCGCGAAGCCCTCGCTGGAATAGACGGTGATCTCATCAATGCCGCTAACGGAAGAGATCGCGTCTTCGAGTGGCAACACCACGCCAGTGACGACTTCCTCAGGGGTGGCGCCAGGTAGCTGAACCTCGACGTTGACCGTGGCGGGATCCGCTTTCGGAAAGAGATCCACGGCTAGCCCGCGGTAAGAAAACGCGCCGAGCGTCACCAGAAAAGCGATCAGCATTACCGTGAAGACTGGATACTTTACGCAGGTTTCGGCAAGCTTCATCGGCGTGTGAGTGATCTTCCCGGAAACACTACTTCAAGGCCGGACTGCTCCCATCGGCTTCCGCATGGACTGTCGCGCCGTCGTGCAAATCTCCGGAAACTGCCACCGCAACGCGGTCTCCGGGCTTTAACCCTTCAGCCACTTCGAAACGCTTTCCACGCTGATCCTCGGTCTGGCCCGCGGGACGTATCTGGTGTTCGGAAACACGATTTCCGCTTAGAAGAAAAACTTTGTAGACGCCATAACGGTAATTCACTGCTCCTTCTGGCAGAAAAATAGTCTTCTCTTCTTTCTCGCTGGGAACGGACGCTTGCACAAAAAAGCCCGGCTTCAAGCGCCCGTCCGGGTTGGAGATAAGTGCTTCCGCGTCAAACGTGCGCGAATCCTGAGCGACTGCCGGATTGATCCGGGAGATGCGGCCGTGAAAAGTCTCTCCGGGGAACGCCTCCACCTGTAAATCCACTGTAGCGCCGTCTCTCACCCATCCGGCCCAGCGCTCGGGAACGGCGAGACGCGCGCGCAGCGTATCCGTTCGCACCAGGACCATTACAGGACCCTGTACTCGGAGATATTCGCCCGGATGAACATCGCGCGTCTTGATCGAACCCGGAAAGGGCGCCCGAATCGTCGCATCACTTAATTTCTTCTCTGCGAGCTGCTCGCTTGCATCGCTGGATACCAGCAGGGCCTTCAGCCGGTCCACTTCCTGGAGAGAGACCGTGTACGCCGCCTGGGTGCTTTGAAAGCGGCTGGCGGCCTCATCCAACTGTTGTTGCGAAATAAGCTTGTCCTTGAACATCTGTTGGGCGCGCCCATACTTGCGCTCCGCGTCGAAGAGGTCCGCTGCGGCGCGTTGCACGGAGGCTAGCTTTTGGGGATCGGCAGGAGGCGGGTCGTTTGGACCAATCCCGAGCTGGGCCCGCACTTGCCTCACCAGGCCGCGCTGGCGGTCCACCTCCAACTGCAGCTCCTGTGGATCGATCAGGATCAGCGGCTGGCCCTCCCTGACCGTGTCTCCAACGTCTGCAAGCACCTGGGATACGCGGCCTTCGACCTCCGAGCTCAAGATGCTTTCTTCGAGGGCATAGAGCGAGCCGGACGCCTGCACTCGACGCCGCGTCGTTTCCTCCGCCACGGTGTAAACATGAACGGGCGCGGGATGAGTGGAATCCCCGAGCACGGTGCTGGAAACGGACTTCGAACACCCGCCGGCAAGGATTGTAGCGAAGGCAGTTACGCTGGCCAGACATCGGAACTTTGTCATAGTGTTGCGTGCGGAGTATCGCGTCTGCGTGCGTTTGAAAGTTCTCTCTTGCTCGGTCTCAAAGCACACCAAGACTCACCTCTCCTGCTTCACCTTTGGACGTAGGAACCAGCCCCAACGTTTCGCGGCCGTGCTGATGATTCCGCGTGAAACATTCGTTGCAATTATGACGCGGAGTTGCGAGGGAATCCAGTACCAGACGACCCGGCTTGATGAACCGAGCCAATGCAATTGTTTCCTCTTGGGGTCTACTCCGCGACGATATGTAATTGGGAATCGAGGATTGTTGGTGCTGACCGAGTAGGTCAATTTCGGGCACGATGGAAATAAGGGGCATTTTTCTCGGACAGTGAAAACTGGTGCGCCGCGTAGGAATCGAACCTACAACCTATGGATTAAGAGTCCATTGCTCTGCCAATTGAGCTAGCGGCGCACTGCGGTTTAAGAATTTTACATGGGACAAGCAGGTTTGTCGAACCGGCGTCGTACCCGCGGAAATCCATTAATCCTTGCCCTGGAACGGTGTGGCTTTACTTCGCTCGGAGTTGCGCCGCAAGGTCTCGTGCCACCTGGCGGGCGCGAGAGAGGTCGCCAGGGTCGAAGGAGATCGCGGAAACGCGAGGATGGCCTCCGCCGCCATATTTCTCGGCCAGCGAGGCCAGATTCTTGTCCGCGGTGGCCTGATTCCAGGGATTCGTACCGAGGGAGACTTTTGCGCGGACCGCCGAAGCGCTGACGCTCACGGAGTACACGCACTCGGGATGCAGCAGATACGGAATGAACTTGTTATAGCCCTCCAGATCGAGATCGCCGACATCAAAGAAAATCACTCCGTCGACGGCCTCGGCGCGCTGGCGCAGAATTTCAATCGATTTGCGGTGGCGCTCAAGCAACGGCCCCAGATGCTTTGCAACAAGAGGCAGCCTGACCATTTCGGCCAGCGGCCGGTAGGCAAGCTCCGGAATGATGCGCGCGGGCAATCCATCCTCCGGCGCCGCTTCGATGACCAGCGCGAGCTGTGTGGCCGGTTCAACGAGTTCGACCGCGGATTCTGGCGTCGGGTACTGGGCGCCATCGATGATGTCGCCCCAGTGAATCAGTTCCTCGAGCGGCTTTGTATCAAAAGCGAACTTTTCTTTGCCAACCGTGGCGATCAGTTTTGTGCAGGACTTGTAGTCCGGCTCATAAAACATGTGCGGCCCGGGATGATTGCGGAAATGTTCCGCATCGGCGGGCGTGAGAAACGCGCTCTGGTGATGGTCGAACCACCAGGTTACTTTGGGCGAGTTCGAATACTTGAAATCGACGATGGCATTTTCATCGCCGTCGAAGAGGCCGGGAGTCCAGGGCTGCGACGCGCGATGCGTCATGCCGGTAAAGCCGAATTCCGCCGCAGGATCGAACTTTTCCTTGTAGAAGCGGTAAAAAAGAGCGGCGGAGGCGGTCCCATCAAAACAGCGGTCATGAAAGCAGAGCCGAACTCGGGTCATGTGCTCGCGGTGTCGCCTTTCGCTTTTTGTGCCGCCTCGCCCTCAAAGGGACAAAGCCCTTTAGGGTGTCGGGACGCGGAAAAGAAGTCAAGCGGAAACCGTCTTGCCGAAAACGAAAAAAAGAGCCGCCCGGCAAGACCGGACGGCTCGAATAAGCGCACGATTCGCGGAGCGGTTATTTGCTGATCATGTTCTCCACAATGTTTCCAATGATGGGCAGTTTGAACTTTTCGTGGCTATAGGCCTTGTACATAAGGAAAATCCAGACCGCGAAAATAAGGAGTCCAAAAATCGGAAACATGATCAACCCGAGGAACCCGATGATGGGAATATGCGCCAGCACAAACTCGAGAATCCAAAGCGCAATCCAGCAGGGGACGATGCATATATTGAACGCAATCGACTGGGCGGCGTGGAACTTGACGAAGGGCCGCGTATCAATCAACAGGAATATAAGCCCTGTGATCCAGCCTAGGATATAGGAGACCAAAGCCGCAACGTTTTCTTCCATCCCCGCCGTGGCGGAAGCCGCAGCGGGTGATGCAACTGCCGCGCTTTGGACACCGCCTGCTGCCGCGGCTTGCGCCGCGCCGCACTTCGGGCAGAATGTCGCTTCGCCTACATCTTGACCACACGCTTTGCAAAATGCCATGAACACACCTCCCGGAGGGATAAACCTTGGGCGGAGAGTAGCAAAACCACGTTGCCAGAGCAATGGATATTCTGCTAACCGCCGCATCTGGAAAAGTGATGCTCGAAGAGGAGGCCGGGAGAGCGCCCGCCTCTTCGAGCAGCGCAGATTCATTCGGTGGCGACTACTTCCCTGCTTTGTCCTCCTTCTCGGCCGCAGGGGCGATCGCGGGAATGTTGGCCTTCAGGATGGCGGCGTTCATTGCGGCGAGATCCTTCGATTGGATCTCGTGCCACGCAGTCAACTGCAGTTCCAACCGTTTGTTCAGCTCCTCGAAAACTGCTGTAGAACCGCCAGTCGGCGCGGTGTCGGCGCTCTCGACGGTTCCCTGCAAGTCCGCGAGCTGGTTGGCCACCTGAATTGGAAAATTCAAAGAGTCCTCGCCGCTGGTGGATTTCGGCTGGATGATTTTTTCCTCGACCGCGTTCATTTTCTTGATGAGTGCGTCGGCCTCTTCAAGCACGGGTTTTGCGCTGGAGTCGGCGGCGAGGCGCTTCTTCAGCGCCTCAAGCTGGGTGCGCACGCTCCGAATCTGGTTGACGGCTTCATTGCCGGCGCCCACGCGTTCGCTAATCCTCATGGCAAATTCTTCCTGTTTCTGGAGGTCGCCCTGGGAAACAGAAAGACGCGGATCCTTGGTGATCTCCACCTTGGCCGATTCTGTTTTTCCGCCAACGGTCAACTTGATTTCGTACGTGCCGGGAACCACGAGCGGTCCCGCCGGACGGCCTCCCCAGCCGACAGCGCCGGGAACGGTGATGGGCGTTTCATAGTGCATGTCCCACACAAAGCGATTCAGTCCGGCTTCAGCTGGAAGCTGCGCCGATTGTCCGCGGAAGCCAAACTCTTCTTCGACTGGCGAAGTACCGCCGCCGGTTTTCTTGCTGGAATATTTGCGAACAAGCTTGCCGTGCTCGTCGAAAACTTCGAGAGAGATGGGATCCTTTGGAGCGGTCTTCAGAGAGTAATAAATGATCGCACCGGCGGGAGGGTTTGCGCCCACCGGAACCGTGGCCGGCAAGGTAAAGCCCGGGCCGCGGAAGCGAATGGCCGAAGATGGCTGGTAGAGATGGGCTTCGGCGCTTTCGGCCGCCGCGTTCATCTGGCGCAGGGGAGCTATGTCATCGAGAACCCAGAACGCGCGGCCATGCGTGGCCACGATCAAGTCATCGCCTTTTATTGTGAGATCGTGGATTGGCGTGGTCGGCAAATTCAATTTCAAGGATTGCCAGTGGCCGCCATCATCGAAAGAGATGTAAACGCCGTTTTCCGTGCCCGCGTAAAGCAGGCCTTTGCGTTTCGGATCTTCACGAATGGCATGCGTGTAACTGTTGTCGGGCAACCCGGCGGTGATTTTCGTCCAGGTCTTCCCAAAATCGGCCGTCTTGAAAAGATATGGGTGGAAGTCATCGAGCTTGTGGCGATCGATGGCGACGTAAGCCGTGCCGGCGGAGTGCGGGGAAGGCTCGATGATGCTGACCAGGCTCCACTCCCCAAACTCCTTCGAGGTCACGTCTGACCAATGCTGGCCCCCATCGCGAGTGACGTGAACGAGTCCGTCGTCGGAACCAGCCCAGATCAGGCCCTTCTCTATCGGCGATTCGGCAAGCGCAAAGACGGTGTCGTAGTATTCGACGCTGGTGTTGTCCTGCGTCAGTGGCCCGCCGGATGACTTCTGTTTGCTCTTGTCGTTCCGGGTCAAGTCGCCGCTGATCTCCGTCCAGTTCATTCCCCCGTCAGTGGTCTTGAAGACGGCTTCCCCACCGTGATAGACGGCGTTTGGATCGTTGGCGGACATCATGATCGGCGCGGTCCACTGAAAACGGTGCTTCAAGTCCGCGGCGCCGGAGCCCATCGGATTCAGCGGCCACGAAGAAATGTCCTGCTCCTGGTGATTCTTCTTGTCGAAGCGCGTGATCAGGCCATCGTAGGAGCCGGCGTAGACAACATCGGGATTCGCGGAGTCGGGAACGACAAAGCCGGACTCACCACCGCCGACTTCGTACCAATCTGGGCGATCGATAATGCCGTCGTCGCTCCTGCTGGCGATGGCCACCGTGGAGTTGTCCTGCTGCGCTCCGTAGATTCGATATGGAAAGGCGTTGTCGGCAGCGACGTGGTAGAACTGCGCGGTGGGCTGATTCGCCTGAGTGGTCCAGCTCTTCCCGCCGTCGTGAGATATGGTTGCGCCGCCATCGTTCGAATTGATCATCCATTCCGGATGAGTCGGATCGATCCACAGGCCATGGTTGTCTCCATGGGGAGCCCGAATGGTGCTAAAGGTGTGGCCGCCGTCAGTGGAACGGTAAACGGCCGTGTTCAGCACGTAGACCGCATCCACATTTTTTGGATCGGCGAAGATATGATGGAAATACCAGGCGCGCTGCGTGAAGCGATGATCCGGATTGATGAGCTGCCAGGTGTCACCGGCGTCCTCGCTTCGGTAGATACCGCCTTTCTCTGCTTCGAAGATCGCATAGACGCGATTTCCATCGGCACCGGATACTGTCACACCAATCCGGCCAAGAACGCCCGAGGGAAGCCCGTGGCCTTCCAGCCGTTTCCAGGTCGCGCCATCGTCGATGGACTTATATAGGCCGCTGCCGGGCCCGCCGCTGATGGCCGTCCATGGGTAGCGTTGTGCTTCGTAAAGCGCAGCGAACAAGATATGAGGATTTGAAGGATCGAACGTGAGATCGATGGCTCCGGTCTTGTTGTCCTTGAAGAGAACTTTTTGCCAGGACTTGCCGCCATCGCTGGATTTGAAGACGCCGCGTGTTTCGTTGGGGCCATACGCGTGGCCCATCGCGGCGACAAAGAGCACCTCCGGATTTGTAGGATTCACGACGATTCTGGCTATGTGCCGCGAGTCCTCCAGGCCGATGTGATTCCAGGTCTTGCCGCCATCCAGCGACTTGTACATGCCGTCGCCATACGAAATATTTCCCCGCCAGCAGGACTCGCCGGTTCCCACGTAAATCACATTCGGGTCGGAGGGAGCGACGGCAACCGCGCCAACAGACATGATCCCGGTTTTATCCGTCATCGGCATCCACGTGAGACCGCCGTTGGTTGTCTTCCACACTCCGCCCGCAACCGAACCAAAATAGTAAGTCTCCGGATCGCCGGCGACTCCGGCAACGGCAAGCGCCCGTCCCCCTCGAAACGGCCCCACCTGCCGCCATTTCATTCCCTTTAAGGCATTTTCATCGAGCGTTTGCGAACGGACAGCCGTGCAAGCCAGGCCGCAACTTACAAGCGGCAAAAGAACGGAACAAATTCTCAACAGCCTTTTCAGACCACTCATCATTTCGCCCCCAAAATTTTTTTGCACCAGTAATACGGCAGGTAGTTATCCGCGAGGCCGAATGGTACACCCTGCGCCTCAAGACGCGCTAGAAAGTGTGGATGTATCTTGCCCCCCACACTTCCTGACGCATCACGAAGTGCTTTTGGGTACAATCCCCGCGTGACGAACTCTCCTCCCCCGGGTCCAGCAAAGCCGGATTTGATTTCATCTTCCGCGCGCACGAGTGCTCCCTCCCTGTTCAGTTTCGATTGGATTCGTCACGCATCTCCTCCCGAACGGAAATCGTTAATTGCCGGTGGTCTCGGCTGGATGCTCGACGCGATGGACGTGATGCTTTATTCCCTGGTTCTCACGTTCTTGATCCGGGAATTCGCGATGGATACGCGGACAGCGGGCTTTCTGAATTCGCTGACCCTGATTGCTTCCGCGATTGGCGGCTTTCTCTTCGGGTTTCTTGCCGACCGCATCGGACGCATCCGGGCGCTCATGGCCTCGATCCTCGTGTATGCGCTCGCCAGCGCCGCGTGCGGTTTCTCGCACACGATTCCGCAACTCGCGACGTTTCGGTTCGTGCTGGGGCTTGGTATGGGCGGCGAATGGACGACCGGGGCGGCGCTGATCGCGGAGACCTGGCGAGCGGAACATCGCGGCAAAGCTCTGGGATTCATGCAGTCGGCCTACGCCATCGGTGAAGCAATTTCCGCGCTTGTCGTGGCCCTCGTTCTGCCGCACTTTGGTTGGCGGCCGGTTTTTTTTGTCGGAGTCTTGCCGGCATTTCTCGTCTTCTGGATTCAGCGCAGCGTGCCGGAACCGGACCTGTGGAAGCAGCGCGCGGCTCGCAAAGAGAAAGTGCCTCTGCGCAAACTCCTGGAGAAAGGCGTTCTTCGCAACGGATTTCTTGCCACCACCATGAACGCCTGCAGCATGTTCGGCTACTGGGGATTGTTCACATGGATTCCGGCGTATTTGTCTTTGTCTCCCGAAAAAGGAGGCCGGGGCTTGAGCCTCGTCAAGACCACGGCCTTTTTTCTTGTGATCTGTTTCGGAAAGTGGCTCGGCTACGCGCTTTTTGGGTTTTTTTCGGATGCGTTCGGCAGGCGCAAACCCTATTTTCTGTATTTGTTGATCGCGGCAGCTCTTGTGCCAATTTATGGAATGTCGCGAAGCGCGTTCTGGCTGCTGGCACTCGGGCCCTTTGTAGCTTTCTTCGGCACGGGCTACTTCTCGGGTTACGCTGCGATTGTCAGCGAATTATTCCCGGGTGAAATCCGCGCTACGGCCATGGGGCTGAGCTACAACATCGGCCGGGGAATTTCCGCGGTGGCGCCGTTTGCGGTGGGAGCCTTGGCGCTGCGATTTGGGATTGGTCCGGCGTTTTTTCTGCAGGCAGGGGCGTTCTTGATCGCGGCGCTGCTCGCGCTTACTTTGCCGGAAACGCGGGGGCAGGTTCTGGATTAATCAGGCGACCGCGGACCGCGGTTGAACGCGCGCTCCGTCCGCGCTCAGCGCGAAGTTCATCGCGAAGTAGGGGGCTTGCGCCAGGATTTTCTGGAATTCGTGCTCGTCCGCATAGGGCCTCTTGGGAACCCTTCGTCCAAGAATACTGATCTCGAGTGGATCCTTCGCGAACGGATATGGCTTGACCGTGATCAAATTGTTTCCCGCAGGCTGCAGATCCCAATCCGTTTCACTCCCGTTGCCATTCACCGGGACCGCATCGATGGTAGACCCATCCAGCGGCGCAAGGCAGAAATAGAGAGATAGGCGATCCAAGGCCTCGAGGCGCTGCAGATTCGCTTGCAGGGCGCGGTCGTCCGAAAACGGCTTCATGGCGGCATCCGCGCGAAGATCAACTTTCAGGCGCAGTTGCTGGAGCCTCAACCGCTGCAGGAAGTCCGAGACGAGGTGTGATTCGTTCGCCCGGACGTACTTCGCCGAGAAACCCGGCATAGTCGCCCGCGTCCGATCGTAAAGACCGGAGCAATGCATGCTAACGAGGAGCCCCGCGTAGGGGTCCACACGGACGACCCGCTCAATACCTCGCTGGTAAAGAGCGATGTGCTCCTCGGTGGGGATGGACATGAAGTTATACGGGGTGAAGGTCTTGGTATCAATCTGAGGCAGTAGTTCCCATTCGTACCATCCGTTATCGTGCTCCGCTGCCGCCAGGCAGAAAGACTCGAAGGGCTCGGGCCGATGGAACACCTTGTTTCCGAGGGCACGCGCGAAAAATCCGGACAGGAGCGCGTGATCGGTCTGCCGGATCAGGATTAGTTGGTCGCCCTGTTGTTGAATGATCATGACGCTGCCCTCTTTCGCAGCGGAACCTGATGATCGCGCCTTCCTGGACGGGGCGTGAGCTTTCGGCCGCGGGGAGTGGCCTGATTGGTATTACCGTACAGAGTCATTATGCTCCCGGGCAAGCGCCACATTCCAGTGGAATCGCTGGGCTGGCAGCCGGGGCCGGATTCCCGGTATATTGGTGGAACCACTGCGGGAGTGGCGGAACTGGCAGACGCGCAAGACTTAGGATCTTGTGGCCGAAAGGCCGTGGGGGTTCAAATCCCTCCTTCCGCACCAACTTTTTGACCGCGTTTTCCTCCTGCTAGTCGTTTGCAACCTGCTGAGCTGTTCAGCGCGTTTTTCCGAGACTGGCCGTCCAATTAATTCATGGACCTCCGGTTTCGACACCCTCCCTAATCCGCGATTTGCTACTCTTAATTACCGTTTTCAAGGATTCATCGAGGACCATCGTGGGCTCTCCGAGACGAGATCGCGCAAATGCCTGTCTTGATCGTCGCGCTCATTTTTCGTCTGCCGGCTGCCTTCGCATGGCGGGAGCTCTCTGTCTGGCCATATTTTTCGCGCTGGCCGCCTCAGCCGGCCCCTCGCCTTCGTGGACTGGAGTGCTTCACGACAAAGCGGGCAACCGAATTGCCGGCGCGACAATCCATTTGCATGCCATTTCCGGAGATCACGACTATTCCGCCAGGACTGCGCTCAATGGAGAGTTCTCGTTCAGCGCCATTGCACCCGGGAACTACGAACTCTCCGTAACCGTCGCAGGCGCGACGACCAAAGCATCAGCTTCTCTCAGCGTAACAGACACGAGCGCGCTCACCTCCGCAATTGAATTGTCCACGCAGCCGCCGTCCATCCGCTTGTTGGCCGCTGGAGAGACGGCCGCTGCTCAAGCGAGCGGCGGTGAGCGACTTTCCAGCGGAGAGGTCTCCAGCCTTCCCCTGAACGAGCGCGACTTCAGCAAATTGCTGCTCCTGGCCGCGGGAACCATGACGGATACGAACGGCGCCGCCAATTTCACGCAGCAATTTGCCGTAAACGGCCAGCGCGGTTCCGCTTCGGTCTTCGCCATGGACGGCGTGGATACCACCGACCCGGAGCTTGGCGGCGCAACCTTTTCCAATTTCAATGTGGATGCCATCCAGGAAGTGCAATCGAGTTCCGGAGTGATGCCCGCGGAAATCGGGCATGGCGCCGCGGGATTCAACAACGTAATCACGAAATCTGGCACGAACGACCTTCACGGCAGCGCATTTGAATTTATTCGCAATGCCGCTTTCGATGCGCGAAATTTCTTCGATCATCCCAGCGTCGGTGACGAGCGGCGCATCCCTCCCTTTGTTCGTAACGAATTTGGCGTAACGAATGGAGGGCCCGTGGTCGTGCCAGGTATTTACGATGGCCGGAACAAGACGTTTTATTTCGGCGAGTATCAGGGCTTCCGCCAAGTGCTCGGCACCACACAAGTGTTCCCCGTGCCCACCCCGGCAGAGAGGCAAGGAATCGATACCAGCGCTTTTCCCGGCGACACTCTACTGGTTCCCGTAAGCCCCGCCATCGCCGCCGTTCTTGCCGGCTATCCCCTGCCGAACGATCCGCAGGGACCCTTTGGGGCTCGCACCTTTGCTACTTCTTCTAAAGTTGCGACGAACACCGACCAGTTTTCCTTGAGGATCGACCATCGCCTCTCGGCGAAGGCCAACCTATTTGGCCGGTTCAGTCTGAATCAGGTTCGTGGCCCCACGACAAATCCCGATCAGTCGGCGATTGATCCGAGTTTTCGCGTGAATTTTTTCGATCACCAGCGCAGCGCGGCGATTCGCTATTCCCGCTCAATTTCCCCGCGCCTCGCTTTCGTCACGTCCTTGGGCTACATCCGAAGCACGCCGTTTTTCCCGGCGGAGAATCACACGCAACCCGCCATCACTTTCGGAGATGGGCTATATGAAGGATTCAACACCGCGGATGGCTCCATCTTCGGCTCGTACGGCAATTTGTATCAGCTCAAGCACGACATGACGTACACGCGCGGAGCGCACAGCCTTAAATGGGGAGTCGAGTTGCGCTTCAACCGGGACGCCACGATATTCGGCACGAATCCCAACGGTGTTTATGCTTTCGGAGGCGGCACCGCCTATTCGCCGGTGCTGATCCCCTCCTCAAGCGGCCAACACGACATTCAACCCGGCGCTCCTCTGCCCGATTCGTTGACCGGGTTGCTGACCGC
Source organism: Candidatus Acidiferrum sp. (assembly GCA_035310525.1). Taxonomy (GTDB): domain Bacteria; phylum Acidobacteriota; class Terriglobia; order Acidiferrales; family UBA7541; genus Acidiferrum. The sequence goes on from DATGED010000019.1 coordinate 19,893, forward strand.
CACTCCCTATTCGTATGGAATTACCGCCGCCGCCAACTTGACGCCGGTGGGAGACAAGTTTGACGAAGCCTCCGTTCGGCGCGAGGCCTACAACTTTTATTTTCAGGACACGTGGAAAGTAAACGCGCGGCTCAGCCTGAATTATGGCTTGCGGTATGATTTGAACAGCCGCATCAAGGAAGCCAAGCATCGCACGTCCATCGCGGTGCCCGTAAACGCGGATGGGAATCCCACTTCGTTCTACGCTCCCGGCGCCCGCCAAGTCTTTTTGTACAACCCGCAGCCCGTTTATCCCTTGGATTTCCATGGCTGGGGGCCTCGCGTTTCTTTGGATTTCGCCGCCGCGCCGCATACCACGCTCCACGCCGGCGGGGCCATCACTACGATTCTCCCGAATTTGTGGCTGCAGAACTACGTAACGGGCGGCTTCCCTCTTGTCTTTCAGCCGCTCATCACCGCGCTTCCCGGCGTTCCTGTCCCGTTTCAAAATGCGTTTGTGCCCGAGACGCTTCCTCCCGTGTACACCTCGCAGGGGCAACTTCTCTTCGCCTCCGGAAGCACAGCCAACGTTCCGCCAAATACACAAATCGATTTGCAGAGATTTCAAAATGACCTCGCGGCGATCACGCCCGGCCACGAAGTGCAGTTGTTCGCTCCCGGAGTGATCGACAGAAACTTCAGAAACGGGTACATCGCTACCTACAGCGCGGGAGTTGACCACGATTTCGGAAGCCTGAAAGTCAGCGCGGCCTATGTCGGCACCGCCGGAGTTCACCTTGCCGGCGTGATCTCGCCAAATAGCTACGGCGGCGCGGATCCTGCATTTGCTCCATTCACTCAATTCAATGCGGCTGGACACGCCATTGGAGGATTTGGACCTGAGACGGTCATGACGAGTTCCACCCACTCGACCTATCACTCGCTGCAAACCAGCGCGACGGGAAATTATTCCCGTATCGGCTTGAACTTTCAGGCCAGCTACACGTTTTCAAAATCTCTCGACGACACCAGCGCCGTGCCCGGAGGAATTTCGTCTGGCGGTGGCGTTATTCTGCAAACGTTGCCGCAAAATCCGCGCGACCCGCGCGCTGAAAAAGGTCTATCCACGTTCGATGAAGCTCATGTATTTACGCTCAGCCTGTTTCAGGAGCTGCGATTCGATCGCGTCGATTTTTTGGCCCCTTTGAGCTCCCGCCTGACGAAAGGCTGGCAGTTCCTCGATATCACGACCTTGACCACAGGCCCCCCGTTCACGGTCTATTCGGGAATTCAACAAACCGGCGCTGGATCCGCCGGTACGGATCGGCCCGACTTGATCTCGATGCCTCACTTCTCAACCAGCGGCACTATCCGTGAGGATTATTTTGGCCGCGGCACGGCCAACGACTCGTTTTTCTTCATCCCCATCGGCTTGCCCGGCGGTACCGGCCCGAATCAGGGCCGCTTTGGAACGCTCGGCCGCAGCACTTTCCGCGGGCCGGGATTTCACAATTTCGATATGGCCCTGATCAAGGACACTCCTTTCGGGAAACGCGCGAACCGCGAACTGGGCGTCCTCGAATTTCGCGCGGAGTTCTTCAACATCTTCAACATCGTGAATTTCGGGCTGCCTTCAAACACCGTGCGCGGCAGCGGGTTCGGAATCATCAGCCATACCGCCGGTTCTTCGCGGCAGATTCAATTCTCGCTGAAGTTGATTTATTAATGCCGATGGTCGCGAGCAGCTATCCGTCATGACTTTGCTCCCGATCGAGAGGTCTCGCTGTTTTTCTCTTTTACCCGCGCTCATTTCAGGATATGAAGTTCTTTGAGGATAGTCGCGACGATTCCGAACAACTGTCGCGCCTGCGAGGAGTACGCATGGAGCGGAGCGTCCGCGACGTAGTGAACCTTTACAACCCGCACGACGCGTTGGAAGAAGCCTGGACAATTCCCGCTCCGTGGTACTTCGATCCGCGCATCGCCGAACTGGAGCGCTCGAAAGTTTTCAGCTCGACGTGGCAGGTCGTTGGCCGGACGGAGCAAGTCCGCGAAAACGGCGAGTTTTTCACCGCCGAACTCGCGGGTGAACCGCTCGTCGTCGTGCGCGGCGAGGATGGCCGGTTGCGCGCGTTCTACAATGTCTGCCGCCACCATGCCGCCGCGGTGGTTACCGATGCACAGGGTTGCGCGAAACAATTTCGTTGCCCGTATCACGGCTGGACCTATGGAATTGACGGCGCGCTGAAGGGCATGGTCGAGTTCGACGGTGTCTGCAATTTCGACCGCGCGAAAAATAGCCTCGTGCCGATTCGCGTGGACACTTGGGAGAATTTTGTTCTCATAAACCTTGACGGCCGCGCCTCGCCCCTACCTGAGTTCCTTGGCGTCGTGCCGGAGCTTGTCGCTCCGCTTGAATTGGCAAAAAAGCTGCATTTCTTCGATCGTCGCGTTTATACCCTCAACTGCAACTGGAAGGTCTACGTTGATAACTACCTCGACGGCGGCTATCACGTCCCGCACGCGCACAAGGGCCTGAGCAGCGTGATCGAGTACACAAAATATTCGATCGAGAATTTTGAGCGGGCCTGCCTGCAATCCAGTCCGCTCTCTTCCGATTCTTCCTCTGAAGCCGACGTTGCCGCTACCCGGCAGGGCCGCGCATTTTATCTCTGGATTTATCCCAATTTCATGATCAATGCCTACGAAGGCGTGATGGACACGAATCTGGTGTTGCCTCTCGCCGTCAATCGCTGCGCCGTCATCTTCGACTACTATTTTGCCGACACCAGCGCTGCGGCCGAAGCACGCCACAAGGAAAGCATTGCCGTCAGTGAAAAGGTACAGGACGAGGACATGGCCATCTGCGACGCCGTGCAGCGCGGTCTGGGCTCTCGCGCCTACGTCGCCGGGCGTCTTTCCGTCCGCCGCGAGGCCGGCGAGCACCTCTTCCACCGTTTGCTGCACGCCGATTTCACAGCAGCTCTGCGCGGCCCGGACGCTGTAGCCGAGCATTCCGAATAGTCTTTTCGCTCTTGTCGTTTCCGCCGTGAACTAAAAGCGCGGTGGCATTCGATGTTTCGCCCTCTGACGCCACGATTGACGCTCTTGGCAGGCCTCGCCTATACTTCTAGTTTGCGTTTCGGGCTGCGTTCTTACCTGTCTGGCCTCATCTCAGTTCATGTGCGGTCGCGTGGCGACCGCCAAGCCTGGGCTTTCCGCGATACAGTGTGGCGCATGCTTTCGAGACCATTGAGCAGTTTCACACAGACCCGATCCTGACCATTTTGCGCACCGAAGAGAGGATTCCTCCATGGCTGAAGCCACTTGCCGCCGCGAGCTGGATCTCGAAGTCCCCGCGGAAGAAGTCACCAAGAAGATCGAGAGCGTAGCCAAGGAATTCGCGCGCATCGCCCGCGTGCCGGGTTTTCGTCCCGGCAAGGCCCCGGTGTCGCTCATCCGCCGCCGCTTCGCCGAGGATATTAAAGGAGAAGTGCTGCAGAAGCTGGTGCCGGAACAAGTCGAGAAGGCCGTCGCGGAGCACAAGCTGACGCCGGTCTCGCAGCCGCAAGTGGAAAAGTTGGATTTTGCCGAAGGCCAGCCTCTGAAATTCCGCGCCGTCTTCGAGGTCCTGCCGGAATTCGAGCTTGGGCAATACAAAGGTCTCCCGATCGAAATGCCGGCCATGGATCTGAGCGAAGCCGACCTCACGAAAACTCTTGAGGACATGCGCGAACGTGCCGCGGCATTCGCTCCCGTCGAGGGCCGCGCCGTCGAAAACGGTGATTATGTGCAACTAAAGTTGATGGGCACTCCGGCCGGAGGTGGTGAACCGCTGCAGGCGGACAGCGTTCTTTGCCACATCGGCGCGGAAGAAACGATGGAGCCTTTCAACGAGAACCTCCGCGGCGTGAATATTGGCGACCACAAGAATTTTGAGGTTGCCTATCCCGCCGATTACCCCGACGCGAAGCTGGCCGGGAAAACCTACGCTTATGCCGTCGAAGTCATCGGCATCAAGAACAAGAAACTTCCCGAGCTGAACGATGAATTCGCAAAGGACGTAAGCGACGCCGCGACGCTGGACGAACTGAAGAAGAAAGTGTCGGAGGGCCTGGAGCATCAGCGCGATCACCGGCAAAAGGAACTACGGCGAGAAAAAGTCATCGCTGAACTGGTAAAGCTGCACGACTTCCCCGTACCGGAATCGCTCGTCGAGCATCAAATGGATGTGCGCCTGGAACGCGTGGTCCGTTCACTGGCCGCGCAAGGCGTCGATCCCCGCGCGGTGAATGTGGATTGGGTTTCGCTTCGGAAGCGCCAGCAGGAACGCGCCACCGATGACGTGAAAGCCGAACTGATCATCGACCGCATCGCCACGGCGGAAAACATTGACGTGACCGAAGAAGAGGTCCAGAACGAGTTGGAGCACATGGCCAGCCATAGTGACGAATCCGCAGAAGTTGTCCGGGCTCGTTTGACAAAGCAGGGTGCGCTCGATAGGATGAAAGCGAAGCTGCGCAGTGACAAAACTCTCGACTGGCTGGCGCAGAACGCTCAGATCAAGACCGTCGAGGCTGCAAGCGCCGCGACAGATTCAAAGTGAAGCTTCCCGGACGTTCAACCATCTCAATGAAAAATTTCGAAGAACCAGAGTATCGCGGCACAACGCTTGTACCCATGGTGGTCGAACAGACCAGCCGCGGCGAACGCGCTTACGATATTTACTCGCGCCTGCTGAAGGAACACATTATTTTTATCGGCACGCCCATTGACGACCACGTCGCCAATCTGGCCACCGCCCAGATGCTTTTCCTGCAAGCCGAAGACCCGGAAAAAGACATTCAGCTCTATATCAATTCGCCTGGTGGTTCCATCACCGCCGGTTTCGCCATTTATGACACCATGCAGTTCGTGAAGCCTGATGTCGTCACCACCTGCGTCGGACAAGCCGCGTCCATCGCTGCCGTCCTTCTTGCCGGCGGCTCGCCCAAGAAACGATTCGCGCTTCCCCACGCGCGCATCCTGATTCACCAGCCGTGGATGTCCGGTCTTGGCGGCCAGGCTACCGACATTGACCTCCATGCGAAAGAGATTCTGCGCATGCGCACGGTCATCAATCAGCTCCTTTCTCAGCACAGTGGTCAGACCATCGACCGCATCGAGAAAGACGTCGAGCGGGATTTCATCATGAATCCCGAACAGGCCAAGGAATACGGCATGATCGACGAGATTATTTACAAGCACCGCTGACGCTCGAGCGCCGCAAGGGGCGGCGTTCGTGCCCGGCTTGTGCTTATGAGTTAGTATCGCTTCGAGTTTCTCTTTTGCTCCGGGGAAAAATCGGCCTAGAATAGCGGATAGAGACTCCGTCGCAGCCCAGCGGAGACGAGGCCCCCATACCAGTGAAAAAATTTAACCCAGACGAGCCGCTGCGCTGTTCCTTTTGCCATAAGACGCAGGAACAGGTCGAAAAGCTGATCAGCTCTCCTTCGGACTACCCGCGCGCCTACATCTGCAACGAATGCGTCGGCGTTTGCCAGACCATTCTTGAGGATGAAAAGCGCGAGCAGACTTCCGCGCCCGCGCGGAAGCTCCCGCGTCCCCCGGAGATCAAGCAATTTCTGGATGGCTACGTCATCGGGCAGGACCGCACGAAGAAAAAGCTCGCGGTGGCCGTCTACAATCATTACAAGCGCATCTTCTTGAACAAGCAGCCGGGCGACGTCGAACTGAGCAAATCCAACATCCTTTTGATTGGCCCCACGGGCACCGGCAAGACGCTTCTCGCGCAGACGCTTTCGCGCATGCTGGACGTGCCGTTCGCGATCGTGGACGCCACCACGCTGACCGAAGCCGGTTACGTCGGCGAGGACGTTGAAAACATTATTCTCAAGCTGCTGCAGGCCGCCGATGGCGACGTGCAGAAAGCCCAGCAGGGCATCATTTACATCGACGAGATCGACAAGATCGCCAAGAAGGACGAAAACCCCTCGATCACTCGCGATGTTTCCGGCGAGGGCGTCCAGCAAGCGCTTTTGAAAATTCTCGAGGGCACCATCGCTAATGTGCCCCCTCAGGGCGGCCGCAAGCATCCCCACCAGGAATTTACTCCGGTGGACACCACCAACATCTTGTTCGTGTGCGGGGGCGCTTTCGTCGGCCTGGAAAAAATTATCGAAAAGCGCGCCGGCCGCCATTCGCTCGGTTTTCATACCGACGCCGCGCCCTCGACGCCGCAACGCCGCAATACCGAATTGCTCGAGCAGGTCCAGCCCGGCGATCTGATTCGCTACGGTTTGATTCCGGAGTTTGTAGGCCGTTTGCCTGTCGCCGGCGTGATGAATGACTTGGACAAAAACGTCCTCGTTCGTATTCTCACGGAACCGAAGAACGCCCTGCTCAAGCAGTACCAGCGCCTCTTCGAGTTCGAAAACGTTCGTCTGCGATTCACGGACGACGCTCTGGAAACCGTCGCTGAGCTCGCCATGCAGCGCAAAGTCGGCGCGCGCGGCCTGCGCATGATTCTCGAAGACCTCATGCTCGAACTCATGTATCACCTCCCGATGCAGCGCAAGGTGCGCGACTTTGTCGTCACCGCGGATATGGTTCGCAGCCGGGAAATCAATTGGAGTCTGCTCGAAAAGGCCGGATAGGCCGCTTCGGGTATTCGAAAACTTTTCAGGGGCCCTAATGTTCACACGCGAAAAGCAGGAATTGAAGCGCGTACCTATGATGCCGGTGCGCGACATGGTCATCTTTCCACAGCAGATGACTCCATTCATCGTCGGCCGGGAAGCCAGCGTCCGCGCTCTCGAAGAGGCGCTCGCCGGCGACAAAAAGATTTTCCTTTCCACGCAGCACGACGCCTCCGTGGACGACCCCAAGCCCGAAGAAATCTACGCGGTCGGCACGCTCGCGAACATCGTCCAGAGCGTCAAGCTCCCGGACGGCAATATTAAGGTTTTGGTCGAAGGCGTCGAGCGGGCCCGCGCTCTTTCCATCGCTTCCGAAGAAGGCTTCTTTCGAGCCACTGTCCGCCTGCTCTCGGCGCGTGTCGAACCCTCCCCGCAGGTCGAGCAGACCGTGCAGAAGGTCACCGGCCTGTACGAACAGTTCATCAAGCTATCGCAAAGCCTGAACTACGACACGATGATCGCCGCCGCACGCGGTGATGATCCGGCGCGCCTCTCGGACACGATTGCCGCGAACCTCCAGCTTCCCGTCGACGAAAAGCAGGACTTGCTCGAGACGGTCGATCCCATCGAGCGGCTCAATCGCATCGGCGATATTCTCGAAATCGAGCTCGAAAAGCTGAACGTCGACCGCAATATCAATACGCGCGTCAAGCGACAGATGGAGCGCGCTCAGAAAGAGTATTACCTCAACGAGAAGCTCAAAGCCATTCAGAAGGAACTCGGCCGCGGCGAGAAAAGTGAGATCGACGAGCTTAAGAAAAAAATCGACACCGCCGGAATGAGCAAGGAAGTTCATGAAAAAGCGGTTCAGGAGCTGAAGCGGCTGGAACTCATGCCGCCTATGTCGGCGGAGTCCACTGTCAGCAGGAATTACCTCGATTGGCTGCTGGCTGTGCCGTGGAAAAAGAAATCCAAGGAAATTCGCGACATCCTGGCGGCGGAGAAAATCCTCGACGAAGAACACTACGGCCTCGAAAAAATTAAAGAGCGCATCCTGGAATTTCTCGCCGTCCGCCAGTTGGTGAAGAATCCAAAAGGCTCGATTCTGTGCTTTGTCGGCCCTCCGGGTGTCGGCAAGACTTCCCTGGCCATGTCCATCGGCCATGCCACCGGCCGCAAATTCGTCCGCGTCTCCCTCGGCGGCGTCCGCGATGAAGCCGAAATTCGCGGCCATCGCCGGACTTACATCGGCGCCCTGCCCGGCCAGATTATCCAGATGATGAAGAAAGCTGGCACCGTCAATCCAATTTTCGTCCTCGATGAAGTGGACAAGATGTCCACGGACTTTCGCGGCGACCCGTCAGCCGCGCTGATGGAAGTGCTCGACCCTGAATTGAACCACTCTTTCACGGACCACTATCTCGACGTCGAGTACGATCTTTCAAAAGTCATGTTCGTCTGCACCGCCAACGTGCTGCACACGATTCCTCAGCCCCTGCAGGACCGCATGGAAATCTTGCGCCTTCCGGGTTACACGGAGCAGGAAAAACTGGAAATCGGCAAGCGCTTTCTGGTAAACCGCGCGCGCGAAGCAACCGGCCTCAGCGAGCAGAATCTCAAGTTCACCGACGAAGGGCTGCTGCACATCATCCGCCACTACACTCATGAAGCCGGCGTGCGCAACCTCGAACGCGAAATCCAGAACATCGCCCGCAAGATGGCGCGCAAGGTCGTTACCGATAGCACTACGGCAGGCGTCGAAATCACTCCGGCCAATGTGAACGACTTCCTCGGCATCCTGAAGTACCGCGAATACTGGCTCGAGAAACACAACGAAATCGGCCTGACCACCGGCCTCGCCTGGACCGAAGTCGGCGGCTCCGTGCTCGCTACCGAAGCAACGCTCATGGAGGGCAAGGGCCGCCTAACGCTTACCGGCAAGCTGGGCGACGTCATGCAGGAATCCGCGCAGGCGGCAATGAGCTATGTGCGATCCCGCTCCGCCCAACTGGGCCTGCCCAGGGACTTCTATCGCACCCTCGATATTCACGTGCACGTGCCCGAAGGCGCCATCCCCAAGGACGGTCCTTCCGCCGGGATCACCATCTGCACCTCGATCGTCAGCGCCCTGACCAAAATCCCCGTGCGCCGCGACGTCACCATGACCGGCGAAATCACCTTGCGTGGCAAAGTTCTCCCCATCGGCGGCGTCAAGGAAAAACTCATGGCCGCCCATCGAATGGGCTTGCACACAGTACTGCTTCCGAAGGACAATGAGAAGGACCTGGCGGATATCCCGCAGGAGATCCTCTCCTGTCTCACTGTTCACTTTGTAGAAACCATGGATGAAGTGCTGCAGGTGGCGCTCGAACGGCTGATCGTTCCGCTCGAGCATCCCGAGGTTGCGCCCGTTGCGGAACCGTTCGTTGCCAGCGCCGAGAAAGACAAGAGTTTGACCAACTAAGCAGCGTAAGTTGGGCCCGCCCTGCGAGATACTCCCAGCATGTCGTGGCCCGGCGCTGCCGCCGGTTATTGAATGTCTGGTTTGCCCTCCCTGGCATGTATTCATTTGTCCGCCAGTGCGGCGCGCCACCTCACGAACAATCCGGAATTTTGTTGACCGCACCGCGGCCACGCAAAAAAGAAGGTCAATTTACACAATCTAAGCTAAGGATATATGAAGGAAACAAGCATTGAAGGAAGCAACCAGATGAGCATCAGCCTCGCCGAGTTAAAAGAAAAAAACATCACCGACCTCGCCAAGATCGCCAAGGAATTGAACATTCCCGGCGCCAGCGGTATGCGCAAACAGGAGCTGATCTTCCAGATCCTTCGCGCTCAAACGGAGAAGAACGGTTTGATCTTTTCAGAAGGTGTCCTCGAATGCCTCCCCGACGGCTTCGGATTTCTCCGCGCTCCGGAATACAACTACCTTCCCGGTCCGGACGATATCTACGTTTCGCCGTCGCAAATCCGCAAATTCGATCTTCGCACCGGTGACACCGTCTCCGGCCAGGTCCGCCCTCCCAAGGACGGCGAGCGTTATTTCGCTTTGATCAAAGTCGAAGCCGTCAACTTCGAAGACCCGGAAGTCGCGCGCAACAAAATCTTCTTCGATAACCTGACGCCGCTCTATCCCCAGGGCCGCCTCAAGATGGAAACCACCAAAGAGAATATGACTGGCCGCGTCCTTGACCTGCTCTGCCCCGTCGGCAAAGGCCAGCGCGGTCTCGTCAACGCTCCGCCACGAACTGGTAAGACCATGATCCTGCAGTCCATGGCCAATTCCATTACCACGAATCATCCCGAAGTCGCGCTCATCGTTCTGCTCATTGACGAGCGCCCCGAAGAAGTCACCGACATGCAGCGCACCGTGAAAGGCGAAGTCATCAGCTCGACCTTCGATGAGCCGCCGCAGCGTCACATTCAAGTCGCGGAAATGGTCCTCGAAAAAGCCAAGCGCCTCGTCGAGCACAAGCGCGACGTCGTAGTCCTGCTCGATTCCATTACGCGTCTCGCTCGCGCTTACAATGCCGTCACCCCGCCGTCGGGCAAAGTTCTCTCCGGCGGTATTGATGCCAACGCTTTGCAGCGCCCGCGCCGCTTTTTTGCCGCCGCTCGCAACGTCGAGGAAGGCGGTTCGCTCACCATCATAGCCACCGCGCTAATCGACACTGGCAGCCGCATGGACGACGTCATCTTCGAGGAATTCAAGGGCACCGGTAACATGGAAATCTATCTCGACCGCCGCCTCGCCGATAAGCGCGTTTTCCCGGCCATCGACATTCAGCGCTCCGGCACGCGCAAGGACGAATTGCTCCTTCCGCCGGATGAGCTCAGCCGCGTTTGGGTTCTGCGCAAAGTGTTGAGCCCTCTCTCGACCGTCGAAGCAATGGAGCTCTTGCTTAGCCGCCTCACCAAGAGCAAGTCCAACACCGAGTTTCTCGGCTCCATGTCCGCGCCTACCTGACCTGACTGCGCGTAACTTCGGCCTCTAACCAAGCAAGAGAATAGGTCCAGCGAAAACTTCGCTGCGCACTCTGCTTTTTCCTACTTTGATCGCACTACGCGAACCCTGGTTAAACTGGTTCTCAACCAGGAATAATCGGCGCTCTCAAGTCTTTGTGTACGCCTGCTTGGCGCGCGCGAAGGAATGTCAGAAGCTCGAGGGCGCAATTCTGCATCTCCACACCAAACGCGTCCATCTGATTGGTCAGCAGGTTGTAGAACCAAACCGCCGGCACCGCGACCGACAGCCCAATCGCCGTCGTCAAAAGCGCCTCGGAAATCGATCCCGCGATAACTTTGATGGCCGTTGCGTGCGCCAAATCAATACTGCGAAACGCGTTCAGAATTCCGATCACTGTGCCGAATAATCCGACGAACGGCGCGGTCGCTGCGATGGTCGCGAGGCCGCTCAAGCCCCGTTTCATCTCTTCCGTAGTTTCCGCGCTGGACCGTTCGAGACTGCGCTGCACGCCTTCCATCACCGCCTTCTCCGGCATTCCCGCCGGCGCCGCCTGGTAATCCAGCAAGCCCGCGGCTACGATCTTCGCGATGTGGCTTTTCTTGTTGTGCTCGGCCACGACAATCGCCTGCTCCAGCTCGCCCTCCAGTAACTGCACGGTGCACTCCGCGATGTACGCTCTGGACTGCTCCCTCGCCAGCTTGTAGCGCAAGGCGCGCCCGGCGCTTACACTGATCGACCGCACGAACATAATCGCCAGCACGATTACCACGCCATGGCACAGCGTTCCCATGGAACGCCAAAGTTCCACCAGGTTCCAATCACCCATTTGGTCCTCACAGCAATTCGAAAACTGCTGTGGAATAGACACCGCGCTTCAAAGGTTTGTGCCAGGCACCAAAGACTCTTCCGCGCGCGGACGGATACTTACTTGCGGGACTTATTTCGGGGAAGTCGCGAGTTCACGAAGGGAGTTTTCTTGAATTCACGCCACGGCAAAGGCCGATCTAGGCTTTCCTGCCCGCTGCGTTCGCAATTTCTTTTTCGCGTTCGCGGGCCAGCATAATCACCAGCCGAGCCGTCTCCTCGGCGTCCATTGCGGTGTTATCCACCAGCACGGCGTCGGACGCGCGCACCAGCGGCGAAACCTTTCGTTCGCGGTCGCGGCGATCCCGCTCGCGCACTTCTTCCAGGACTTGTGCAAGCGGCATTGTTTCGCCTTTTTCCTGGTGCTCTTTCCAGCGCCTCTGCGCGCGCACTTCCGGCGACGCTTCGAGAAATATTTTCAGTTCGGCGCGCGGAAAAACCACGGTACCGATGTCGCGGCCTTCCATCACCACTGCGCCGCCGGCGCCGGCGCGCTGCTGCTCGGCGACAAGGATCTCGCGCACGCCAGCGATGGTGGCGAGCCGCGAGGCCGCCTGCGCCACTTCCGCCGTGCGAATCGCCGGCGTCACTTCCTCGCCATCGAGAAAAACGCGGTTCTTCGAGCCCGCCGCCTCCTGCTCCGCGGTTGGAGGTTTCAATTCGATATGCGTGCGGCGCGCAAGATCCGCTAGCGCGTGAATATCATCGAGCGCGGCTTTCTCTCTCAGCGCCTTGAACGCCAGCGCGCGGTACATCGCGCCGCTATCAAGGTACAAATATCCGAGCACTTGCGCGACGCGCTTTGCCAGGCTGCTCTTTCCCGAACCCGCCGGGCCGTCGATAGCAATGGTGAGTTTTGGCATTTTGGTGGCGCCGCCCATTCTGTACCATCGCGCGCTTTTTGCGCGATGATTCGCGGCGGTGCGCTTTTTTTAAGAGAGAAACTCAAAGCTGCGCGTGCAAGATTGCCTGCGCCGCTAGAAGCCCATGATGTTGTAGCCGCAATCGACAAAAATGGTTTCGCCGGTGATTCCCGAGCCTGCGTCCGAAAGCAAAAACGCGGCTGTCGAACCCACTTCGCCGACATCCACATTGCGCTTCAAGGGTGCACGCTCGATCTGCGTCTTCAGCATGTCTCCGAAATTCGAGATGCCTCGCGCGGCCAGCGTTTTGATGGGGCCGGCGGAGATGGCGTTGACACGAATTGCCTTTGGTCCGAGATCATAGGCCAGATAACGCACTGTCGCTTCCAATGCAGCTTTGGCTACGCCCATGACGTTGTAGTTCGGCACGACTTTTTCGGAGCCGTAATACGTCAGCGTAACGATGCTTCCACCCGAGGTCATCAGCGGCGCGGCGCCGCGCGCCACGGCAATCAGAGAGTACACGCTGATGTCATGGGCGATACGGAATCCTTCCCGCGAAGTCTCCACGAAAGGTTTCTTCAATTCATCGGGCGGAGCGAATCCAACGCTGTGCACCAGGCCGTGCAGCACTCCATATTTTTCTTTAAGTTCCTCGTACAGCCGGGCGATTTGATCGTCTTGCGTGACATCGCACATGAACCCCGCTGCGGCCGGCAGCTCTTTGATGAGGTCTTTCGCTTCGAGTTCCAGCCGTTCGTTCTGATAACAGATTGCGAGCTTCCAGCCCGATTGCGCAAGTTTCTGCGCGATGGCCCACGCGATGCTTCGCTTGTTGGCCAATCCGAAAATCACCGCTGTCTTTTGCCCGTCCGTCATTCGCCTGGTCTCCTGAACTTTTACGCTTCAGCACAGCGAAGCAGTATTCTCTGGCCGTCTGTGATCCCTGGGTTCTCTACGTATACTCTGTTTTCTCCCGCCGCTAAATCCGGTGAAACGCTTTCTCAATCTCTTTCACGGAGTAGCGCAGCACGACCGGCCGGCCGTGCGGGCAACTCATCGGACAATCCGTTTTCGCCAGCGCTTCAAGCAGCCATTCCATTTTCGTTTGATCGAGCGGCATGTTCACCTTGATCGCGGCGTGGCAAGCCGTCGATGCCGCTATTTTTGCTTGCAGCGTGTCAATGGAGATGGCCGCGTTTTCCCGTTCGATGCCGTCGAGAATTTCGGTAAGAAGTTTTTCACCGTCGCCTGGCGCGATTCCCGCTGGCACGGCTTGAATCGCCACGCTGCGCGGACCCATGGGTTCGACTTCAAAACCGTTGGCGGCGAGTTCCTCGGCGATCTTTTCGTAGATGACAATTTGACGCGGCGAAAGCTCAATCACCAGCGGCATGAGCATGCGCTGCGCTTCCACTCTTCCCGCGCGCCGCGCTTCGAGGTGCTGCTCGAAGAGCACTCGCTCGTGCGCCACGTGCTGATCCACAAGCCACAATCCTTCGCCGTTCACGGCGACAATAAAACTGGAGCTTACCTGGCCAAGCGGCTTCAAATCGGCGATCTGATCGGGATGCGGAAGCGTTGCCGGCGCGCTCGCGCTCGGCACAGCAAGATTGCCGGCCCAGTTCGAGGCGGCCAGCGCCTGCGCGGCGGCGGCCGCGGCGGAAGCCATGCCGGATTCGACCGGCGCATCCAGGCCGGCAGGAAAAGCAAACCGTTGCTCGACGGGCCGAAGTGGATCCGACGTCAGATCGAAACCACCATCGGAACCAACTCCCGAACCAACACCGATTTCTTCCATCGCGGGAATAATCGCGCGAGGAACGGCGGATGCTGCCGCTGCGCCAAAGGCAGCGGGAGAAAAAGAAGACGCGGTGGGCGGCGAGCCGGGCTGTATAGCAGCGGCCGCGGCGGCGAAGCTGGGAACCGGCCGCACGCTCATCAGCGCCTGGCGGATGGAGTCGCGCGCGAAATCGTGGACGAACTGCGAGCGGCGAAAGCGCACTTCGATTTTTGCGGGATGCACGTTGACGTCAACTTCGTCGTAGGGCATTTCAAGAAAGAGCAAAGTGGCGGGAAAAACCGTGGGCGGAAGAATGTTGCGGTAGGCTTCGTGAATCGCGTGCAGAATCAGGCGATCGCGCACCAGGCGGCGATTCACAAAAACATAAATGCCGTTGCGGTTCGGGCGCTGCACTTCCGGGCGCGAGGTGAAACCGCGCACAGTCAGAGTGGCGCTCTCCTCGCTTTGTTCCAGTTCGGGTTCGGTGATCGCCGCGCGAAACGCCGCCGATGTCGGTGGAATTTCCACCAGCTCTTCCATCGCTTGGCGGCCGAAGAGTTGATAGACGCGGTCGGCGAGTTTTTCCGCCGGCGGACTGTTGATGATTTCCTGCGTCGGCGTGGTCAGAACGAATTGTTTGTCCGGGTTGGCGAGCGCGTAGTGCGTGACGAGAGAAGCGATGTGGCCAAGTTCGGTCGTGTCTGATTTCAGGAATTTCTTGCGCGCGGGAACGCAGTAGAAAAGATCGGCGACGCTGATGGTCGTGCCAACGGGCAAGCCGGCAGGCTTGACGTTGACGAGTTTTCCGCCGGCAAATTCAAGACGCGTGCCTTCCGCTTCCGATTCATCGCGCGTTTCGAGCAGCAGTCGCGAGACTGCGGCAATCGTTGGGAGCGCTTCGCCGCGAAAACCGAGCGTCGAGATGGAAAGCAAATCGTCGGCGGATTTTAGTTTGCTTGTAGCATGTCGCTCGAAAGCCAGCAGCGCGTCGTCGTGGATCATGCCGTGGCCATCGTCAATGACGCGAATCATGCGCTTGCCGCCGACTTCCGTTTCGACGCGAATGGTCTTTGCGCCAGCGTCCAGCGCATTTTCGAGCAGCTCTTTAACTACTGAAGCAGGCCGTTCGACAACTTCGCCCGCGGCGATTTTATTCGCAACAGCTTCCGGCAGTATGCGTATGCGAGACATTACTCCGTTTGGCCGCTCTCCCCGACGACGAATCTTCCGCTTTTTGAGCTTATGTGTTCCACGCGCCACCAACCACCCATGCTAGCGCGCACGAAATGAAAACTCTCCTCTGAATCGGGGCAGCGAAGCACCGGATACGAACCACCACCCTGACCAGCAATCTCGTAAAAAGCAACCCATCGACCGCCGCACTTGCACGGCGTTTCGTCAATGTGCGGCACGACATTGACGCCTAACTCACGAAGCTGATTCTTGTCGACGGACGAAGGAGATTCGGCCATGAGGTCGACGGCGGCGGTGGTCTTCGCGAAGGCGATGACTTCGCGGATGGAAGTTTCGCCCGCGAGGAGCATGGCGATGCGGTCGATGCCGAGCGCGATACCGCCGTGCGGCGGTGTGCCATAGGTGAGCGCGTCGAGAAAGAAGCCGAAGCGACGGCGGAGTTGTTCTTCGCTAAGGCCGAGCGCTTTGAAAAGCCGCTCCTGAATATCCTGGCGATGAATACGAATGCTGCCGGAGCCGAGCTCGTTGCCGTTCAAAACGAGGTCGTAGCCTTTCGAGCGCACTTCCCAGGGCGCGGATTCTAGCTTTTCGAGATCTTCGTCCACGATCCCGGTGAAGGGATGCTGCGCGCTGACCCAGGCTTTGTCGTTCTCGCTCCATTCAAACAATGGGAAACCAGTGATCCAAAGAAATTTCCATTGGGTGCGATCGATCAAGTTCAGCGCTTCGCCAAGATGCAAACGAACTTGCCCGGCGACAAGCGCGGCGGCTTCCGTTCCCTTGATTTGTTGCTTGGCAGAGACCGCGACGACGAGATCTCCGGTTTTTGCGCCACAGGCTTCGGCGAGTTTTTTTACGTTTTCTGGGCCGATTAATTTTTCTACTGTCGAGGTTGTGCCTTCGGCGGCGCATTTCACAAAATAGGCTCCGCGCGCGCCGTGTGATTTGGCCTTCTCGGTCAACTCGTCGAGCTGCTTGCGGGAAAATCCGGCTGCGCCCGGAGCGGCGAAAGCAAAGACGCTGCCTTCGATTCCCAGCTTGGTTTTCGCTTCGTCAGGAAAACAGCTGGTGACTTCATGCAGCTCCATGGCAAAGCGCAGGTCGGGCTTGTCGCTGCCGTACTTGCGAATGGCGTCCTTGTACAGCATGTGCGGGAAGGAAGCCGTTGCTTTGACGCCGGCGACCGCGCACGCGCGCACCATCACCGTCTCGATGACGTGAAAAATGTCCTGCTGACGCGGAAAGGACATCTCGACGTCAAGCTGCGTGAATTCCAACTGGCGGTCGGCGCGCTGGTCTTCGTCGCGGAAGCATTTGACGATCTGGAAGTATTTGTCGAGGCCGCCAATCATCAGAATCTGTTTGAAGATTTGCGGCGACTGCGGCAGCGCATAGAACTGGCCGTGATGCACGCGGCTGGGCACAAGAAAATCGCGAGCCCCTTCGGGCGTCGAACGCGTAAGCATGGGGGTTTCGACTTCGATGAAGCCAAGCTCGTCCATCGTGCGGCGCATTTCGAGAACGATTTTGTGGCGCAAGGCAAGATTGTTGTGCGGTTTGCGGCGGCGGAGATCGAGATAGCGGTAGCGCAGGCGCGTTTCCTCGGCGACGTTGATTTCGTCCTCGATGGGAAACGGCGGCGTTTTGGCGTTGTTGAGAATGTGGAGTCTGAAAGCGATCAGCTCGACTTCGCCGGTGGCGATATGCGGATTCGCTTTCTGGCGTTTCGAGACTTTGCCTTCGACAGCGACGACAAACTCGCCGCGGGCCTGCTCGGCTTTGGCGTGCGCCGCAGGCTGTGACTCTTTGTTGAAGACAACCTGCACGATACCGGTGCGGTCGCGAATATCGAGAAAGAGCAAGTTGCCGAGATCGCGCCGGCCGGAAACCCAGCCCATGACGATGGCGTCCTTGCCTTCATCGGAAGCGCGCAGCGCGCCGCAGTAGTGTGTGCGTTCGAGGTTGCCGAGAAAATCGAGCAAGTATTCTTCTCCGGTGGCACAGACTTCAGTCTGTGCTCTGTCGTTTCTAATTCTGAACCAACCACACGACTCTGTGCCTGCGCGCTCAGGGTTGCCAAGATCAAGTGGTTCGCACAGGCTGAAGCCTGTGCCACTAAAGGCTGCGCAGATATTCTAGCAGAGCTGGTTCGGTGAGTTTCTGCTGCGAGCCGTCTGCGAGAGTTTTCAGCGTCCATTGGCCTGACGCGACTTCGTCATCGCCGAGGATCAGGGCGAAGCGCGAATTGAGTTTGCTGGCGCGCTCGAGGGCTTTGCCGAATTTTTGTTCGACGGGAGGCAGCTCGACGCGGAAGCCGGAATTGCGAAGAGATTTTGTGGCGCGGATGGCGGCGGCGTAGGCGTTCTGGCCCATCCAGGCGATGTATACGGACGGTGACTGGTGACTCGTGACTGGTGACTGGGACTTTGTGTCTTGGAGCGAGAGGATCAGGCGGTCCTCGCCGATGGCGAAGCCGATGCCTTTTGTGGGCGGGCCGCCGAGGAGTTCGACGAGGCCGTCGTAGCGGCCGCCGCCGCAGACGGCGTCTTGCGAGCCGAGGCCGCGCGCGGTGATCTCGAAAGTGGTGCGCATGTAGTAGTCGAGGCCGCGGACGAGGCGCCAGTTTTCGCGATAGATCACGCCGCGTAGCTCTAGCTCGTGTTTCACGGCGGCGTAGTGCGTTTTGCACTCGTCACAAAGATGATCGGCGATGTGCGGAAGCTTTTCGATGATGGGCTGCTCGTGCTCGAGTTTCGAGTCGAGAACGCGCAGCGGATTGGTTTCGATGCGGCGCTGGGAGTCGGCGCCGAGTTTGTCTTTCACTCTTTCGAGTTCGGCTTTGAGTTTCGCGGTGTAGCCGCGGCGGCAATTGTCAGCAGAATGGCCGATGGAGTTGATGCTGAGCTCAGTTCCTTGGAGGCCGCACTTGTCGAAGAACGTCATCAACATTTCGATGAGTTCGGCGTCGATGGCGGGAGCGTCAGGACCACCAAGAATTTCCGCGCCAATCTGATAGAACTGGCGATAGCGCCCTTTCTGCGGCCGTTCGCGGCGAAACATCGGCCCCATGTAATACAGCTTCACCGGCTGCGGAAACTGCTGCATGTTGTGCTCAATGTAAGCGCGGCACACGCTCGCCGTGGCCTCAGGCCGCAGTACCTTTGGCTCTGTAAGTGGAAGATCGGCCACCTGTGTTTTGCAGTGGTTTATAGTCTCATCAAAAAGGAACTGCTCGACTTGGTTGCGAGGCCCGGTTGCCAGTTGACCCAAGCGCTCGAGATTCTTCTCGATGAAAAACAAGCGTCTCTCGGTAAAGTCGTTTCGATACGCAAGGCCCGAGGCGAGTGCAGCCTTGTAGCGGTCAACAAACTCCGCATACAACTTCTTAAATTCGGCGATATCGGGGCCCTCAGGAGACGATACGCTCTGGTATTGAATCTGAAGACGCAGAAACTCTAGCCTTTCTCCAGCTTCACCCTCTAACCTGTCGTCTATCCAAAACATTTCTTTGCTAACGATGTCTGTCTCGAAGCCAACGGCACGAGCGAAGAGTTCGGTGGCCTCGAAGATCGGCGGGCGGATTTCGCCGAAGCGGAAGGTGGTGAAGACTTCGTGGGCGGTTTGCTCGACGCGGGTCCAGAGGGCGGTGTCGGGCGGAAGAAGATCGCGCGTTCCGCGGATGGCTTGAAACTTGCGCGGCTTCTCTTCTTTCTTTTTTGCGCCTTCGCTCACTTGCCGGTTGCTCCTTCACGGGATGCCGGGCTGAAGCCCGGCGCTACGTAAATTCCGGGATGAAAGCAGATTCCTTGCTGCGCTCGGGATGACATTGTGCCCGCGATGACAACCGCGCGCTGATTCTTCGCTGCGCTCAGAATGACAGAATGAGGCGCAAATCGGCAATCTCGCCCGGATGGGGCGCAGCGTGCTGCGCCCCTACAAAGGCGACGGCGGGATTGCCTGCATCGATTTGCAAGTGAATTGCCACGTGTCTCTAACCACGAGTCACTAATCACAAGTCACTAGTCACGAACCACCAGCCACTTCTTTGCGATAGATATTCTTGTACTCGACGTAGCGGGCGGCGTAGGCGTCGATGGTGGCTTGATCGATGCCAGTGAGGGCGCGTTTGACTTTGCCGGGATGGCCTACGACCAGGCTGCCGGGCGGAATTTTTGCGCCCTCGAGGAGGAGAGTTCCCGCGGCAACGATGCTGCCGGCGCCGATGTGCACGCCGTTCAAGATGACGGCGCCCATGCCGATGAGGCAGCGCGACTCGATGACGCAGCCGTGCAGCGTACAGCCATGGCCAACGGTGATGTCGTCGCCGAGAATGAGGGCGTGCTCGTCGCGCATGACGTGAAGGACGCAGCCGTCCTGAATGTTGGTGCGCGCGCCGATGCGGATGTGGTGCACGTCGCCACGAATCACGCTGCAGGGCCAGACGCTGGAGTCGTCGCCGATGACCACGTCACCGATGATGACGGCGGCAGGGTCAATGTAGGCAGAGGCAGCAATCTGGGGACGCTTGCCGCGATAGGGGCGAATGTCGGGCTGGCGGCCAAGATCTAGCGAGCCGCGCGCGGGGTTCGAGCCGGGAATCTGGTTAACCATAACAGCCACCCCCTCCCCCTATTTTTTTGTAAGTGTTGCATCTGAAGGATTTAGCGTTCCTGTAAGCCCTTTAGATGCAACACTTGCGAGCCTATCCGTAAGTGTTGATTCCAGGGTACTTGCTACGAACCAGAAGCCGAGCAATTTGGCCTGTGATTCTGCCGCATGCGACACGGTAATTTTGGTCCCAAAAAGAAAATGCGGCAACACGGTTGCCGCAGCGCCCAGCTTTGCCAAAGTTATCCCAAAGGGAATTATATCAGATATTCGGCGGGGCTCAAGGCGGAAATGAAACCAGGAGCACAGCCAGGAATGGCTGTGCCACAAGAACATTCTCGTTCAGTCGATTTGGACGGAGGGACCTTGGGAGGTGGCGGAGACCTCGGCGAGGCGGGCAGTGACGGCGCGGGCGAGGGCGTAGAGGCTTTGCGTTCCGGGAGCGGATTCGCCGAGGGCAGCGACGGGTTTGCCGGTGTCCCCGCCGATGCGGATGCGAGGATCGATTTCGATTTCGCCGAGGACGGGAACGCCGTAGGCGACGGCGGTTTTGGCGCCTTCGCCGTGGCCGAAAATGTCGATGGGCTTGTCGCAATGCGGGCAGCGGAAGGTGCTCATGTTTTCGACGACGCCGAGAACTTCGACATTCACCTGGCGAAACATTTCGATGGCTTTGCGGACGTCGGCGAGGGCGACCGTGGAAGGGGTGGTGACGACTACTGCGCCTGTGACAGCGACCGTCTGAATAAGCGTGAGCTGCACGTCGCCAGTGCCGGGCGGGAGATCGATGATGAGGTAATCGAGCTCGCCCCACTCGACGCTGCGGAGAAATTGCGTGATGACGCTATGCAGCATGGGGCCACGCCATACCATCGGTTTGTCGCCGGGATTGAGCAAGCCCATGGAGATCATCTTCATGCCGGAGACCTGCACGGGAATGATGCGCTTATCGGCGGTGGCTTGGGGCTCTTGCAAGGTGCCAAGCATGATGGGCACGTTGGGGCCGTAGACGTCGGCGTCCATGAGGCCGACTTTGTGGCCGAGCTTGACGAGCGCGAGGGCGAGGTTGACGGCGACGGTGGTCTTGCCGACGCCGCCTTTGCCGCTGGCGACAGCGACGAGATTTTTTACGCCGGGGATAGGATGGCGTTCGGGTTGGGGCATGGGTGCTGGTGGCATAAGTTGGTGACTCGTGACTAGTGACTCGTGACTCGTGATTCGTGACTAGCGACTTGCGATTCGTACAAAAAAACATTCCTCGCGGCAAAGACCACGCACGCGCCGAAAGCAAACCGGTACGCGACGCGTAAGTGGCGCGCGAAAGAAATTGGGCGCTCGCCAAGTTCGGAATGGCAATTTAGCCGCGAGGAGGCGCAGCGTGCTGCGCCCCTACAGAGGGAGATGCGCGATCCGGTCATGCGTTGGCGCCGTGGCATTTTTTGTATTTTTTGCCGGAGCCGCAGGGACAGGGGTCGTTGCGGCCGACTTTTGCGCCGGCGCGGACGGGCTTGGGAGCCTCGGCCTGGGCGGGGCCGGCCTGATACTGCAATTCTTTTTGCTGGCGCTCCTGTTTGCGTTCCATCTCGCGGGCGAAGGCTGGCAAGCGCTGAGGCGGAGGTTCTTCGGCCCGCGCAGCGGCACTGGCAACGGCTGCCCGGGCGCCTCCGGAGCGCGAAGGAGGCGGTTGTTGCGGCCGCGGCTGTCTTGCGCCTTCCTGCGGAGGCTGCTCGTTCTGCTGCATCTGGATGTGGAAGAGATAGCGGATGGTTTCGTTGTCGATGCGCGCCATCATGTCTTCGAAAAGCACGAAAGCTTCTTTTTTGAACTCGACGAGGGGATCTTTCTGGCCATAGCCGCGGAGGCCAATGCCCTCTTTGAGGTGGTCGAGTGAGAGCAAGTGGTCTTTCCACTGGGAATCGACAACGTCGAGAATGATGCGGCGCTCGAGCCAACGCATGAGGTCTGCTGTAAACTGTTTTTCTTTTTCTTCATAGCGCGAGGTGATGGCTTTCGCAGTGGCTTCGGCGAGTTCGTCGTGGCTCAAAGTTCCTGGATCGGCTCCGGCAGATTTGGCGTCAATGCCAAACTGGCTGTGCACTTCCGCGAGAAATTGCGTAGTGTTCCACTGGTCGGGATGCTGCTCGCGTGAGCAGAACGTATCAACGAGTTCGCGAGCGACATCTTCGGCAACGCCGAGAACGTAATCGCGCTGGTCTTTTCCCTCGAGCGCGGAGCGGCGAATGCCGTAGATCGTTTCGCGCTGCTTGTTCATCACGTCGTCGTACTCGAGCAAGTGTTTGCGGGCGTCGAAATTCTGGGCTTCGACGGATTTCTGCGCGTTCTCAATGCGGCGAGAGATGAGCTTGGATTCGATCGGGACGCCTTCGGTCATGCCCAGGCGGAACATCAGCGCCTTGACGCGCTCGCCGCCAAAAATGCGCATGAGGTCGTCTTCGAGGGAGAGGAAAAAGCGGGAGGAGCCGGGATCGCCCTGGCGTCCGGCGCGCCCGCGAAGCTGGTTATCGATACGGCGGGCTTCGTGGCGTTCCGTGCCGAGGATGTGCAAGCCGCCGAGGGCCACGACTTCGTCGTGCTCGGATTTGCACTGCTGGGCGAACTGGTCATAGACCGGCTTCCACTGATCCGCGGGGACCTGGAAAATTTTGCCTTCGTTCTGGAAGAGAACCATGGCAACGGCGGGCTGCGCACCGTTGCCTGAGCCATCGGCTGGGATGACGGCGGGCGCGGCCGCGTAGGGCATAGCCAGTTTGTTTTTCAGAAAGTGATCGCGGGTCATCTGCTCGGGATTGCCGCCGAGAAGAATGTCCGTGCCGCGGCCGGCCATGTTGGTGGCGACGGTGACGGCGCCCTTGCGCCCGGCTTGGGCAACGATGCGCGATTCGCGCTCATGCTGCTTGGCGTTGAGGACTTGATGGGGGACGCCTGCCTTTTTCAGAAGCTCGGAGATGGCTTCGGATTTTTCGATGGAGATGGTGCCGACGAGCACGGGCTGACCGCGCTCGTTATAGTGGCGGATGCCGCTGGCGAGCGAATTGTCTTCCTGGAGGATGCCGTTGACCACCGCTTCGAACTTCTCTTTTTCTGTACGGTAGACGACGTCGCGGTGCTCTTCGCGGATGAGCTTGCGATTCGTGGGGATGACGACAACGTCGAGGTTGTAGATTTTGCCGAATTCGGCGGCTTCCGTTTCCGCCGTGCCGGTCATGCCGGAGAGTTTCTTGTACATGCGGAAATAATTCTGGAAGGTGATGGTGGCGAGGGTCTGATTTTCGCGCTCGATCTTGACGGCTTCCTTGGCTTCGACGGCCTGATGAAGACCATCGGACCAGCGGCGGCCGGGCATCTGGCGGCCGGTGAATTCGTCGACGATGATAACTTCGCCGTCTTTGACAACGTAATCGACGTCGCGCTTGTAGAGCGAGTGCGCGCGAAGGGCCTGGTAGACGTGGTGCATGAGCTCGATATTGACAGGGTCGGAAAGATTCTGCAGGCCGAGGAGACGCTCGCACTTGCTGAAGCCCTCTTCCGTGAGCGTGGCGGTGCGATGCTTTTCGTCGAGAGTGTAGTCAATGTCCTGGATGAGTTTGGGGATGATCTTGTCGATCTTGGCGTATTTGTCGGTGGATTCTTCGGAGGGGCCGGAGATAATCAGCGGAGTGCGCGCTTCATCGATGAGAATGGAATCCACTTCGTCAACAATGGCGAACTGGTGGCCGGGCTGGACGCATTGCGCGAGGTCGTACTTCATGTTGTCGCGGAGATAGTCGAAACCGAACTCGTTGTTCGTGCCGTAAGTGAGATCGGCGCCGTAAGCTGCTTTGCGTTGCTCGTCGTCCAAATCGTGGACGATCACTCCGATGGAAAGCCCGAGGCCCCGATAGAGGGGGCTCATCCACTCGGCGTCGCGGCGGGCCAGGTAATCGTTCACGGTGACGAGATGCACGCCACGCCCGGCGAGGGAGTTGAGGGCAGCCGGCAAAGTAGCCACGAGCGTCTTGCCTTCACCCGTTTTCATTTCGGCGATTTTGCCGTCGTGAAGGACCATTCCGCCAATGAGCTGGACGTCGAAGTGGCGCATGTTCAGGAAGCGGCGGCCGGCTTCGCGGACCAGCGCGAAAGCAGGCACGATCATCGGGTCAAGCGTTTTTTTGAGGAGTTCTTTGTAACTGTCGTCGGCGGGGTCGGCGTCCTTGAGCTGCTCATGCACCTGCGCCTTCAGTTCGCCGAAACGAGACTTTAGATCTTCGTCGCTCAACGCCTGCATTTCGGGCTCAAGGGCGTTGATGGCAGCGACGAGCGGCTGCAATTTTTTGATGTCGCGCTCGTGCTTGGTGCCGATAAACCGAGCGACAACCGTGTCAACTGCCTTGGCAACATCCATGGAAGGCTACGCCGTCTCCTGGCGGTGCTATGCGTGCGTAAACGTACTGGCGAATCCGCGGCGGCCAGTACAAACATTCTATTCTATCTGGTTGGATGCGCCAGCGCCAAGAAGGTCGACATGGCC
Organism: Candidatus Acidiferrum sp.; assembly: GCA_035310525.1. GTDB lineage: Bacteria > Acidobacteriota > Terriglobia > Acidiferrales > UBA7541 > Acidiferrum. The sequence continues at coordinate 44,320 of DATGED010000019.1, forward strand.
GGGATGGGAGCAGGACGGACTAGCGGATCAGGAGGGAACAGAGGTTTCAACGGGCACGATAGGGCTCTTGGTGTCGGCCACGGGGTTCGAATGCGATTGGTTCTCTGCGAGCAGGCGGCGATACTTGCCGCGCTCTTCGAGGCTCATATCGACAATTTCAAAAGCCATGTCCTGAGCGCGATAGTCCCGCATGAGGGCGGTGGCTTGCACGTTGCGAAGCCCAAGTTGAAGCTTGAGCTGTACTTGTGTGCCGGGTGCGAGATGACGGCTTATGGTGGCCACACCTCCGGAAAGGCTCGCGGTCTTAATCTCCAGGCGGCAGCCATCCTTGAGATTCGTGCTCACGGCGTTCACCGGCTTGTGAAGCCGCACGCGGGTATGGCGGCGCTGGCGAACAAATTTCGAGTTGGGAACGAGTTCGAGGGGCGCCAGAGCCAGATCCGAGCGGTCAATTCCACTCCTGAGCAGAAATTCGCGCGCCCAGTCCGGTTCGAGCAACATGATGGCTTGAAGGGCAGCGATACGGAGTTCGTGCGGGTGGGCCCAGCCAAACATTTTCTTTGCCTCGACCACGCGCTTGAACGAAGAGATCGATTCGGGAGCATGGATGCGGCCAAGGGCTTCGATGGCCTTCACCTGCAAATAGGGTCCGGCGCCCGCGGGCAAATCACCGTCAACGATTGTCAGAAGGCGGCCGAGGGCTTCGCGGTCGGCGGCCACGCCAATCTCGTCAATTACCAGGGGCATGATCAGCGGATCGACATGATCGAGAATCTCCAAAAGAATTCGGGAGCGCGCCGGAGAGCCGCTGCCCGAAATCTGGCGCACGATGCGATCCTGCGAGCTCCTGGGAAAATCCTTCATGCGGGTGGGGAGGAACACCGCAACCGCTTCCGGGTCGAGCTTGCTAAGAAGGCCTGCCATCTCGACGGCTTCGGTGATCGGACCGCCGCGAACGGTGCTTCGAAGATATTGCAAACCCTCTTCACCGAGATCGGAGGCCAGATTCGATACGTGCTCGGCATCTTCGCGCAGGCTGCAGCGATTGAACCGAGTGGCAAGCTGCTCCATCGCCGTTTGCGGAAGCATTTTCAGAACATTGGTCATGCCTGCGGCAGCCTGCCGTGCACGCAAGGCTTCATCGACAAATTCTGGAATGCGTTCCTCGATGCCCATCTTCGGCCGCAAACTGCGGCCGATACCAGGGCGTTGTGTTTCGACGCCTGAAATCAGATCAAGAGCCTGCTCCATCACGGGGAAGCACCTGGAGGTGGCGGCCTCCTGGCTGAGCCGCACAAACGCGGCGCTCACGAGCGTCTGCAATTCGGTGTCTTGCTCGACGTTCAACCGGAGGCCGAGATGGCGCAAAGCTTCGCCGAGAAGCCTGGGGTCCGCCTTGGCGTAAAGGCCGGCGAGTTCAGCGAGACCCAGCGCAGTTTTCTTGCGCGCATCGGCCTCGTCGCTCTCGGCGCACGAGGCATAGTTTTGCAGGATACTGACGGCTTGCGCGACATCTCCCGTCTTAATCAAATGGGAGACATAAGACTGGACGTTTTTTGGAGGGATACACCAGGCGTCTCCTGACAGAAGGACGGCCTGCTTGCCGCTATCAGGGACCGCAGCCCAAAACTGGCGGTCGAGAATCTCCCGATGGGTCTCGACCATAATTCCAGCGTCGGTCATCTTGTCTTCGTGAGCGCCAAGTATTTTGCGGAGATTTTCAATCTCCTGATTCATGCGGTCGAGCATCTGGCGCACAGCATTGACCTTCACTTCGCCGCTCTCAAATCGTTCCAGGGCAAACTTGATCGCCAGATGTTCGGCCAGTTTCACGAGGACCGATTCGTCCGGCTCGCCTGCAGGGGCCTGGGCTGCGAGACCAGCGATGGCTCTCCTCAAGTTCTCCTGGGCGCTACCCGGCAATTCAGACATCTTTTCCTGGAATACTCCGGCAGCAGCCGCTCCGCCCTGCCCGGCTCCGACGTTCCCGAAACTCGTCAAGGCGCCCAGTATCGCGTAGATATCGTCCTCGGTGGGCCCAGCTGCCCGGCCGCTGCCATGCCAGGGACCGCTTCCGCCACCAACGCCGCTCCCAATTCCCAGCCCTCCGCCAATTCCGGTGCCCGCCCCGCCCCCGGGCCCAATTCCACGGCCTGCTGCGGAAATGGAGCCATCCTGAGAACCAACCCCGCCGATTCCTATTCCCTGCGTGTGGAGTGAGGCAAGGGAAGTGCCTGCTGGCGCCGGCCCCGAACCGCCGAGTTCAGAAGTCCCAGCCGGGCCTCCGCCAGTTCCTGGGCCGTCACCCGTGCCGGGGCCGCTACCTTCAAAGCCTGACCCCGCGGGTCCAGAACTTGATTCACCGGTGCCAACGCCGGCGCCGGTCGGCCCGCCACCCCTCGAGCCCTGCGCGGCGGCAATCAGTTCAAGCAATTTTTGAGGATCACTCAGCCATTTCTTGAATTCGTCCTGATCCTCGCCGAGAGATGCGGCCGCGAGTTGAGCGGCCACGCTGGCTTCCTTCAAGCGCGAGTCCGTTGCTACGAAGCAAATCTCGTTAATGCGAATGCCCTGCGCGCCAGCGAGCGCTGCTTTCAGCTGATTAGCCAACTCGGTGGGTTTGGTCTTCCCAGTGGGAAACGCGCGTGCAAACCTTCCGATTTCTTCCTGAGTGACGGACGGGAAAAACTGAATGCTGGCGAGCCCGGCGGCGGAGAGGAGTTGGGCGAACTGTTTTTCAGCCGGAGCGCCCTCAAGAGGAACACCGTCGAGGAGAAGCTGAGAACCGGTGGCGCCGAGCATTAGGCCGTTGTCAACGCCCATGGGAATTGCGGATTGCAGTTCACGCCAGGCGATGTCCAGCTGTTCCAAAGTACGGCTGTGCTCGAAACCGTACAAACGGGCAAATTTCAAAAGGATATTGAGGCTTCGAACGAAGGCCCGTCCTGCAGTCGACTTTGAATCCGCGATCATTATGCGTGTCGCCCGCGGCGAATAGGACTACCTCACTAGTACCGTAGGGTTAGAGCCCGTTTGCGGCAATGGTACAGAGGTTCCATGTGTCGCCGCTGTCAAGCCGCCAAGGGGACGGGTGAGACACCTGTTCACCAGGACGGTTCCGAAGCTTGCAAGGACAGGCAGGGAGGGAAAGGAAAGGATTGCGCGCCAGGGCACGCGGCAAATCCGTCGCGTTAGTTCTTCATGAGCGCTACGCGGCCGCGTCGTCTGCTACGATTCGTCACGACCGAGAGCGGTGGTAGCCCGCCAAGCTCCATCAGAATTTTTCGCAATCTCGAGCGGTCTTCCAGATCCATATCAACAAATTCAAAGGCCATCGCCTGCGGACGCGCGCCCCTGACAATGGCCTGAGCCTTGATGTGCCGCACCCCTTGCGAAAACTTGAGGGAAAGGAGCGAACCGGGCGCGAGGTGGCGCTCACCTGAGCCGATGCCGCCGCCAAGATTGAGCTCCGGAATGGAAAGGCGGAAGTTTTCGCGCAGATTGGTAGTCACCGCGACAAGATTTCTTGAAAGTTTGAGGCGAGCGTAGCGGCGCTGGCGCATGACGGAAGAGTTGGGCTCGGGATCGATGGGTTCCAACGTCAGATCCTTGCGCTCAAGTCCGCTGGCGTTCAATTTTTCGAGAGCCATGGCGGGATCAAGATGCATGAGGGCCTGCGCGGCGGCGATGCGCAATTCGGCGGGATAAACCCAGCGCCAAACCTGGCGGGCATCCAGGATGTGCTGCATCGTGGGACTTGCCGCCGAAGCGCGCAAACGGCCAAGGGCTTCGAGAGCTTTGAGCCGGTGAAAAGGAGGAGTGTGATCGTTCTGAGCCAACTCGACGAGTTTGGGGATGCAGTCGTGCTGGCCGCTCATACCCATTTCGTCAATAGCCAAGGGTCTGATGAGCGCGTCGAGCGAATCGTAGAGTGCGACGAGCAATCTTGCGCGCTGTTCCGGCGGAGCCGAGGAAAGCTGACGGATGGCGCGGTCGTGCGAAGAGCGCGGCCATTGCGTCAGGCGCACAGGAAGAATTTTCTCGACTGTTTCAGGAGCGAAATGGCTAAGCAAGCCGATGGTTTCGACAGCCTCCATCGCCGGAGCCGTTTGAAGCGTTTCTAGAAGGCGCTGGGTCGAATCTTCACCCAGCCCGCGAACGATTTGGCCGAGCACTTCGCAATCTTCACGGAACCCGCAGTGGCCGAAACGGCTTGTAACGTAATGCAGCGTGGCTTTCGGCATCAGACCGAGGATCTCCGTCATGCCATCGGCAATGTGCCCGCCGCGGAGTGCCTCTTCAATGAATTCCGGCAGACGCTCCTCGGCGCCGATGCGTGGACGAAGGCTCTGGGTCGAGCCTGGGCGCTGCTGTTCGATGCTATCGAGCGAATAAAGAGCCTGTTGCATGGCCGGATAGCAGCGCTTGGAAGCGGCTTCCTGGCTCAGGCGAACGAATGCGGCGCTGATCAAAGTCTGAAGCTCGGGTTCCCGCTCGATGGCCAGCTGATTTCCGAGCCTGCGGATCGATTCCATAAGCGCGCTGCCATCGCCGCTGCCGTAAAGTTCGGCGAGGTCGGAAAGTCCAATCGCGGTGGTCCGCCGGGCTTCGGGAGCCTCGAGCGAGATGCAAGCGGCGTACTTCATGAGAATTTCGTTGACAGTCTTGAGTTCGCCGCGCCGGAGCATGTCCTCGAGGAAGGCGCGCACATTGCGCGGAGGGACGCACCAGGCTTCATCCGAGGTTAGAACTTCCTTCTTGTTTTCTTCCGGAACTTGTTCCCAGAATTCCTGATCGAGCAGCTCCGTGTAGGTCTGAACGGAAAGGCCCGCCTGGGCCATCATCTCTTCCTGCGAGCCGAGAATCTTACGGAGCGCTTCGATTTCGGAGTTCATGCGGTCGAGAAGCTGTTTGACGGCGTTGACGCGCAGTTCGCCGCGCTCGTAGCTGTCCAACGCAAAGCGAATCGCCACATGCTCGGCCAACTTGAGGAGCATGGGTTTGTCGGCCTTTTCGGAAGGCGCCTGAGCCGCCAAGCCTGCCAGAGCCTGCTGCAGAGTGAATTGCGCACGGACCGGCATTGCGCTCAAGCGCGACTGAAAGGTCGGAACATCCATCTTCACTTCGGGATCTTTGCGGGATTTCCCAAGCTGTGCGAAAAGACCCAGCATGGCGCGGACATCTTCCTCCGCGACGCTGAATTCGCCGCCGCCCATGCCAGCCCCCAGCGAACCGCCGCCCGCGATCGAGCCACTACCGCCCAGGGTGCTTCCGCGGAGCAACGCCGAGGCAGTGAGCCATTTGCCTGGCGCTGTTTCAGCAGGTCCGCCTCCACCGGCGCCACCGATCCCAGTTCCCCCTCCACCTGCTCCCGTACTTGAGCCGCTCCCCCCAACTCCTGGGCCTCCACCTGTACCGATCCCACCTCCACTGCCGCCGGAGCCAGAACCACCGCCGGTTCCCGAACCGGTGTTACCGCCAAAACCCGAGCCGCTTCCCACACCTGAGCCACTACCGCCGCCAGAACCACTCCCACCCCCACCTCCCGGGCCTGAGCCACTGCCTCCACCTCCACCGCCGGATCCAGAACCACTTCCGAAACCCAAGCCACCGCCTGGACCACCCGGCCCCGAGCCGCCTCCCGAGACGCTGCCAGTGCCCAAACCGCCTCCGGCCCCTGAACCCCCTCCGCCGCCTTCCCAGAGGCTGCCGGATTGGCTTGGCGTCCCCGTGCCGCCTCCGGAACCAAAGCCGCCGGCACCTGTCCCGCCGCCGCCAGGCACTCCACTGGTGCCGCCTCCGCCGGGACCGAAGCCTGGACCAGTTCCTCCTCCGCCACCGCCACCGCCGCCGCGAGCGCTTTCGGCAGCCAGAATCATTTGAAGCAGTTTGTTCGGGTCCTCGAAGAAATCCTTGAACTTGTCGCCCTGGGCGCCTAACGCCTTGGCGGTCAATTGCGCAGCGACCTTGATACCCGCGACCGAAGAATCCTCGGCGACATAACGAATCTCGTTTACGCGAATGCTCGTCTCGCCGGCGAGAGCGGATTTCAATTGCTCCGCGAGAGAGGAGGGTTTGGCATTGCCGCTGGGAAATGCACGCACGAAGCGGGCGAACTGAGGCTGCGTTAAATTCGGAGAGAAGTGGATGCTGGCAATCCCTGAGCCAGTCAGAAGCTGAGCGAAGCTCTTTTCACCAGCGGAAGCGCCGAGAGGCACGCCGTCCAGCAAAATCTGATTACCCGAAGCACCGAGCAGGAGGCCGCTGCCGCCGCTCTCGTCGAGCGCACCGCGAAGTTCTTTCCACGCAGTTTCAAATTGCGCGCCAGTGCGCACGTGGCCAAATTCATAGAGCCGCGCGAATTTCAATAAAATGTTCAGGCTGCGGACAAAAGCCCGCGCGCCCCCGCGTGATTCGGGACTCATGCTCTCCGGCTAGGACGCCGGCCCTCCCCATGCTTCTATTACACTAGAAGCGCCCAGCTTTCCAGACAAGCCTTGTGGTATCGAGTGTCACCTTCTCAATAACAGAGTGTTTGCAAGAAGGGCACGAAACGCAGACTGTTACGAAACTCTCTTGAAGAATTGTAGGGAAGTGAGAAAATGCCCTCGCGAAAGCGAGGGCATTTTCTATGGGTTTTGTGCAGGGAGAAGGCCGAACGCAAGGAACACTGTTTCCGGTCTGTCTGGAAGAGCT
>DATGED010000020.1:0-2452 GCA_035310525.1 Candidatus Acidiferrum sp.
GAGGCCACGCATGGCACGGCTCCGAAATACGCGGATAAGGACGTGATTAACCCGAGTTCCCTGATGCTGTCCGGGGCGATGATGTTTGAGTTCCTGGGATGGAAGGAGGCCGCCCAGCTGATCGAGGACGGAATTGCACGGACGATTCAGCAAAAGCGCGTGACGTACGATTTAGAGCGGCTTATGCCCGGCGCGACGAAAGTTGGTACCGCGGCCTTTGCGACCGCGATAATTGAGAATATGCAGGCTGCCGCAGTAGCGAGGTAAAGGAAGTAGAGGAGACTAGAGAAGTAAAGGAAAACGATCTAGCGGATCGACGGTGCGAAGTCGGAGCAATTTGTCGAGCGGTTTTATCCTTTACCTCATCTGCCTCCTTTACTTCATCAAATTTGTTCATATCCAGAGAGGACGCCAATCGAGCAATGAGCAGAAAAAAAGTAACGGTAGTAGGCGGCGGTTTTGTGGGATCGACGACGGCGCAGCGCATTGTTGATCTGGAGCTGGCCGATGTGGTCCTCACGGATATTCTGGATGGGCCGCCAGCGGGAAAAGCGCTGGATATGCTGGAGTCGGGGCCGATTACGCGGACGGATTCGCGGGCGACCGGCATTTCCACGGCGACGGGCAACTACAGCGCCACGGAGGGTAGCGACATCGTGGTGATCACAGCCGGTTTTCCACGCAAGCCGGGGATGAGCCGTGATGACTTGCTAAAGGCAAATTATGACGTGGTGAAAGCGGTCGTCGAACAGATCGTCAAGCACTCGCCAAAGTGCATCATCATCGTGGTAACAAATCCGCTGGACGCCATGGCGCAGGCGGCGTTCAAGGTCAGCGGGTTTCCGAAGAATCGAGTGCTGGGAATGGCCGGAGTGCTGGACTCCGCGCGCATGAGCTCTTTTGTGGCCACGGAGTGCAAGGTTAGCGTGGAGAACGTCCACTCGTTTGTGCTCGGCGGCCACGGCGACGACATGGTGCCGCTGCCACGCTATTCGACCGTAGCGGGAATCCCCCTCCCCGATTTGCTGCCGAAAGAACGAATCGACGCGATCGTGGAACGCACGCGCAAGGGCGGCGCGGAAATCGTCAACCTGCTGAAGACCGGCTCGGCGTACTATGCGCCATCGGCGGCGGCGGTTGAAATGGTCGAAGCGATCCTGAAAGACAAGAAAAAGATTTTGCCTTGTGCGGCGTACCTGGATGGGGAGTACGGAATCAAAGGGCTCTTTGTCGGCGTCCCGGTGAAGCTGGGTTCGGGCGGAGCCGAGGAAATTATCCAAATCAAGCTGACCCAGGAAGAGAACGCAGCGCTACAGAAGTCCTCTGCGTCCGTGCGGGAACTGGTGAACGTTCTCGGCTTGTAAGAAGCGGCGGAGAAAATTAGAGCGGCGGAAATTATTCGGTGCTCTCCTACCTAACCCACAGGAACCAGCTGCGATGCGGTCATGTTGGACTGTCCGTGCCAAAACGCATCGCCAATCTCGCGAATGTGCTGCGAGGCCACACGCCCAACGATCATCAGCGCCGGAGTTGGCAGCTTTTGTTCTTCGGAAAGCTCGCCGACGGTGGTCCAACGAACGTATTGTTGCGTACCGGAAGCACCCGAAACGATGACGCACGGCACATCCGGGGGAAGACCAGCTGCCGCAAGGCGCCGCGAAACGTCCGAATAATCCGGCCCCGGCATATAGAGAACCAGCGTGGTGGCCGGAGTGAGGCAGCCCCAATCCATTGCATTCGCATCCGGGACTCTCGTAAAAGTGGAAAACAATACTTGCGATGCGACTCGTCGGTCCGTCAACGAAATGCCGGCGGCAGCTGCGGCTCCCAATCCGGCTGTCACACCAGGAACAATTTCAAACTCCACCCGCGCTTCGCGCAGCGATTGAAGTTCCTCGCCGGCGCGGCCGAAGATCGATGGATCGCCGCCCTTTAACCTGACGACGATCTCATGCGAAGCCGCATAGCTCACGAGCAGCGCGTTGATCTCTTCCTGGGACAGCAGTTTACGCCCGCAGCGTTTGCCAACGTCTATCACCTCCGCGCCGGACGAAATTCTTTGCAACACTTCGCGGCTCACCAACGAGTCATGCAGCACGATGTCAGCCTGCGCCAGAAGCCGTGCAGCTTTGACCGTCAACAGTTCCGGATCGCCGGGCCCCGCGCCGACCAGATAGACTTTGCCCTTCATGTCGTACCTCGCGGCCCCGCGGGCCTATTGGCTTCGTGAACAAATTGCTCGAACGTGGGACGGCTTGCTAGTTCATGCAACAATCTCTTCTCGCTATCCGGGCAAGGGCCGCTCGCGCGTAAAGCCTCGCGTGCCGCCCCAAGCCATTCGAGCCAGGCCTCATATTCCGGGCCGAATTGCGCCTCGAGTTCCTTGCGAAGCCGCTGCGCGAGCGAGGGACTCTTGCCATTGGTGGAGATTGCGATTTGCAAATCGCCGCGC
>DATGED010000021.1:0-15217 GCA_035310525.1 Candidatus Acidiferrum sp.
AACAAATCTGTTGCCAACTGGGATGATAATCACATCCAATAAGCATCATCGAAGGCTCCTTTCGACCGAATTGCTTCGGTCCTCCAATCAGAAGCATACGCGGCTACGACCGGAGCCTTCGTCCTTATCCAATCAACCCTTGCGGGTTTGAAGCTGTGAAATAACCTCAACTCGGAAGCGGGCTCAAAAACTTTTCTCCATTAGCGGCCCGAGGAGCGATTATTTGGGCCTCAGCATAGATTTTGTATCACCCAAAAAACCCTCGAAAACATTGACAAAAGGGTTTCTTCACAGCTTCAGGAAACGCAACCGCAAAGGGTAGGCCACCCCCTGTAAAAGACAGTGTCAAAATCGTCTCAGAGCCTTAAGGGTCGCCCACCCGCCTATGTCCTCGCCAACCATCACTTTGCTAGTCTGACGCCCAGAAGGAGCCAAGCCCCGTAAAGAAAAAAGGCAAATGAGATGCAGAAGGCTATGAGCCGGTCTCGACGACCGGGCTTATAGAACGCTTTCTTGCCCCAACTCACTGGTGGACGCGACGAAAAGTACCGCGTTGTAAGGGCACTTCCGGCTCCGATTAGGCCGACAACGACCATGACCAAAGCAAAAAGCACTGTTGCCGTTTTTGAATGTATGGGTAAATTGATCCAAGTGAACATGTTACTTCCACTTTGTGTAGAAGTTTTGAACGTTCGCGTATAAGCCGACATCGGCCTTTCCGTTGGGTAGGCGTTGGATAACGTCCCGGCTATCCCCCTGTCTGTCCCCCTGTTTCTAGCAAGTTTAGGGTCGCCCACCCGCCAATTAGAATCGGCCGAGAGTTCAAGCTGGAGAGTATAGCGAACCCGTGTCGTACACCGCTCGGTCCCATGGTAACTTCCGGCTTGCCGACCACTCAGAACCCAATCCGTTATGTTTCACAAGCATATCCATTGACATCCTATCCATAGACAATCTATGATCAAACTTATGCACAAGAAGCCGGAGTTATTGCCTGGAACGCTCGACATGCTGATCCTGAAGACGCTGGCGCGAGTCCCGCTGCACGGATACGGTATCGCGCTTTCTATTAAACGGCATTCCAGCGATGTCCTGACGGTCGAAGAAGGTTCGCTCTATCCTGCATTGCAGCGGTTACTGGTGCACGGTTGGGTGAAGGCCGAGTGGAAGATGACGGAGACGAATCGTCGCGCGCGTTTCTATACGCTGACGGCAGCGGGCCGCAAGCAATTGGGCACCGAGTTGTCACAATTTGAGGAGATGATTGCGGCGATTGGACGCGTTTTGAGTGACGCAAACGAAGAGGTCTAGATGATGAATATCATCGCCAGATTCGTGAGGCGAGTACGGATTTTCTTCAGGCGTGAGCGGTTTGTGCGCGAATTGGATGAGGAGATGGCATTCCATCGAGAGCAGACGGAGAAAGAATTGATGGCGGAGGGAATGACGCCGAAAGGCGCGCATTACGCGGCAATGCGGCAGTTCGGAAATGCGACGAAGTTGAAAGAGCAAAGCCACGACGTAGTAGCGTTTCACGTCGAGACAGTGGGACAAGATCTGCGTTTCGCTATGCGGCAAGGAGCAAAAAATCCCGGACTGGCGTTGACCGCGGTGCTGATTCTTGCGATGGGCATGGGCGTGAGTGTGGCTATTTTCGGTTTCGTGGACGCGGCTTTACTGCAACCTCTTCCCTACGCAGATCCCAACCGGCTGGTGTCGGTGAACGAAAGCAATATTGAATCGGAACAATGGCCGTTGTCGTATCCAGACTACCTGGATTGGAAGCAGATGAACCGTTCCTTGAGCTCGCTCGAAGTGTATCGCCAGGCGGGCTATCTACTGCGCACGCACGGCGTCGTAGAGCCGGTGCAGGCCGCGCGCGTGAGCGGCGGGTTCTTCCGAACGCTCGGTGTGCGTCCTATGCTGGGGCGCGATTTTTATCCGGATGAGGACCGGCCTGGCGGGCCAAACGTTCTGCTGCTGAGTTATGGCGCTTGGCTGCACCATTTCGGTGCACGGCAAGATATAGCGAGCCAGACCGTGGACCTCGATAACGCAGCTTATACCGTAATCGGAGTACTGCCCCGTAGTTTTTCGTTCGGGCCAAGCAGCAATGCGGAGTTCTGGGTTCCTATCAACAGTTTTAGTCCTCACGAGAAGAAGCGAAATTTTTATAGCTTCTCGGGAATCGGACGGCTTCGTGATGGCGTCGCCGTGAATACAGCGCGGGCCGAACTGGCGGGCATCGCAAAGCAGCTCCAGCAGCAATATGCGATAACCCGGCCGCCGAACTTGAGTGCTGCTAGTGTCGTTTCACTCTCTGAGGTCATCGTCGGCGATGTGCGCCCCATTCTGCTGGCACTGATGGGCGGGGCGGGCCTGCTGTTGCTGATCGCGTGCGTCAATGTTGCGAGCCTCGTGCTGGTGCGGTCGGAAAGCCGGAGGCGCGAGATTGCGGTGAGGACGTCGCTGGGAGCGTCGCGGGGGCGACTGCTGCGGCAGTTTGCTACGGAAGGGCTATTGCTGGCGGGGGTAGGAAGCGCGACAGGTGTGATCTTGGCGAGTTGGCTAATGAAGCTGCTTGCGCGCATCGTACCGAAAGACATGGAAGCGAACATGCCGTTTCTAGGCGGTGCCGGATTGAATGCCCATACGATTGCATTTACGATGATCATTGCGTTCATGGCCGCGGTGTTGTTGGCTGCCGCTCCCGTGTTACGACTGACTTTCCAGCGGGTGAGTGATGGATTGAATGACGGGGATCGCGGCTCCGCCAGTCAGCTCTGGCAAAGGCTCGGAGCAAAGATGGTGATGGTGGAACTGGCGGTCGCGGTGGTGCTGCTCGCCGATGCGGGCCTCTTGGGCCAGAGCTTTTACCGGCTGTTGCACGTGCGGTTGGGCTTCGATCCAAGCCATCTGGCGACCGTGCGAGTAATGGCTCCCGATACTGCGTACAAGAATGATGAGCAGATCGTAGGGCTTCAGCGTGAAATTGTTCGCCGCGTTTCGAGCCTGCCGGGGGTGGAATCGGCGGGATTGACCAGCATGCTCCCAGCGCGATGCACCTGCGCTACAGACGATATCCAGGTCGAAGGGAGGCCGTTCCAAGGCCAACACAACGAGGTGGTTGAACGCCACGTGAGCCCGGAATATCTGTCCGCGCTCAAGGCGAAACTATTGCGTGGCCGGCTGTTCAGCGATACCGATGCCGCCGGCAGGCCCGGCGTGGCGGTGATCAGTGAAACATTGGCCCGGAAGTTTTTCCCGGGCGAAAACCCACTTGGCCACCGGATCACCAATGAGGAGGGCGGAAAGCCGTCGGCGTGGGAGATTGTTGGTGTAGCGGAAGACGTTCGCGAGGGACCGTTGGACGCCGAGACCTGGCCCGCAGAGTATTTTCCCATCGAGCAGACCCGGGACCACGATTTCAGCCTGGCGGTGCGCACGCGACAAGAGGCCGATGCGCTTCTGCCGGAACTGGTGCGCACTTTGCGTCAGATTGATCCAAACCTCGGGATTTCCGATGAAATGACAATGAAGGAGCAGATTGAAAGCACGCAAACGGCACTCTTGCACGAATTCTCGGCATGGTTGGTGGGCGGTTTCGCAGCGATGGCCCTGATTCTGGGCGTTTTTGGAGTGTATGGGGTGATCGCCTACTCCGTTAGTCAGCGGACGCGAGAGATTGGCATTCGCATGGCGCTGGGAGCCGAACGGAGTTCAATATACAGGTTCGTTATGCGCGAGGCAGTACGTTTGACGGGCGCGGGACTGGCAATGGGACTGGTCTGCTCAGTGGGAGCATCTCTACTGACACGCAGCATGTTGTTCGGCGTAGAGGCATGGGATCCGACGACGCTGGTTTGCGTAGTGGTATTGCTGGGGTTGGCATCGCTGGCGGCTAGTTTTCTGCCGGCCCGGCGCGCAGCATCCGTGAATCCAATGGATGCGTTACGAGCTGAGTAGCAATGCGACAGTTTGCTCATTTTCATTTCTAAAGAATAGCCAAGGTAGGGGAAAGCACTCTAGCCGCATCGGCTAGGCTCCGGGCGAGTCACGGGCTAACAGGAAGTTATTCGGGCTCGCTGGCTTGCTCCCTGACCACGCTTCGAGGATTCTTGTCCTCGCGCAAGCCGACAAACTTCGAATGTCGCAGCCTATCCGTCTCTGTCCATTCTCGGAACTCAACTGGCGCGACCGATTCTGGCCTCAACCAAACTGCATTCGTCATTTTCTCCGCGTTGAGTACCTCGCCAAATCGCGATCGTCTCGTCTCCGGCGAATTCACAAAAGGGCACGACGGTGTGACGCGATGTTTCAATTTTGAGAACACTTGTCGCCGAGAGGCTGGGACAAATCCCTTTCGCGTTCTTGCCACGTACATCAATTTGTCTCCGTCGTAGTAGCCGACGATCAGTGAGTCAACCCCGTGGGGTCCAGGAAAATAGCCGCCAATGACGAACTCTTGGCTGCGATTCACGCGATACTTGATAAAGGCGCCGCTTGGTTTTCCCGGTTGGTAGTGGCTGTCCTTCTGTTTCCCGACATTGCCTTCCAGCCCTTGCTCGCGCACCGCAGACAGGAGGTCCCTTGGCGCAGCCTCGAGATAATCCGCGACCTGATTCTTTTGTCGCGGATCACAACAACGGACTTCAAAAGGGCGCGCCGCTCGACCAACGGAACACGGGTCAAATCACGATCCTTCCAGGTTGGTGGCCCGGGCTTGGAGGTTTTGTGCTGGTGGGCATAAAGAACGTGGAGAGAATACCACCGCGGTACTTCTCGGGAAAGTATAGAGAGATGGATACGAATCCTTCAGAGGCAGGCGCAAACGATAAGAAGATGCAAGAATTTCTCAGCGAGCTAGTTGCGGGTGAGAGAGTCAGCTTCCTGGGAGTCCAGAGTTTCACGGATTTTTTGGAGAAGAACGTTTCGCGTAAACGGCTTTTGCACCAGGAGAGCACTCTGGATGGAGACGCCGCGATGAACGATGACATCATCGGTATAGCCAGACATGAACAAAACTTTCAGATTCGGACGAAGGGCGAGGATCTGGGCGGCTAATTCGCGGCCGTCCAGCCCAGGCATGACAATGTCCGTGAGCAAGAGATCGATTCTGCGGCGAGAGTCTTTTGCGGCGGCGAGGGCGTCTTCGACTCCGAGGGCTTCAAGAACGGAATATCCGGCGTCGCGGAGCAGAATGCAAGTGAGATCGCGCAAGGCCAACTCATCTTCCACGACCAGAATCGTCTCACTGCCGCCGGAAACGGCCTGCTTCACCGGGTGGGGCAAGGACAAACTCTCATCGGTTCGGGGGAAGTACAGTTTGAAGGTAGTGCCACGGCCGGGTTCGCTGTAGGCCATGATGTATCCGCTATTCTGCTTGACGATTCCATAGACCATGGAGAGGCCAAGGCCAGTACCCTTGCCGGTTTCCTTCGTGGTGAAAAACGGCTCGAAAATGTGGGAGAGGGTTTGAGAATCCATGCCAATGCCGGTGTCGCTGACGGCCAGCATGACGAAAGGACCGGGTTTGGCCCCCAAATGCTGGCGGACGTAGGTATCGTCGAGATCGACATTAGAAGTTTCGATGACGAGCTTTCCTCCGCTAGGCATGGCGTCGCGCGAATTGACGGCCAGATTCATAAGGACCTGGCCGAGTTGGCCGGGATCGGCTTTCACGCGGCCCAAGTTGGGCTGGAGCTTGATCGCGAGTTCAATATCTTCGCCGATGACGCGGTGAAGCAACTTTTGAATCTCCACGACGGAGGCATTGAGGTCGATGACGGTTGGCTCGATGACCTGCTTGCGACTGAAGGCGAGTAGCTGCATGGTGAGAGAAGTAGCGCGAGCGGCGGCGTGGCGAATGGCCTCCACACTTTTGCGCAAGCGGCTGTTTGCGCCGATCTGTTCTTCCAGAAGATCGCTGTGGCCGAGAATAACGCTGAGGAGATTGTTGAAGTCGTGCGCGATGCCGCCCGCAAGACGGCCAATGGCCTCCATTTTTTGAGATTGGAGCAGCTGCCTTTCGAGGGTGCGATGTTCTGTGATGTCCTCGGCAAACACCTCGTAATAAGCAATCGAATTGTCCTTCGCCAAGACCGGGTGGCCGGTCATTCTGACGGTGATGAACTTTCCGTCTTTGCGGCGCCATTCCGCCTCGACACCGCGAAGATCTTCTTTCTCGCCATGTTCCTGGAGGAGGCGCTTGCGGACCTCTGGATCACGATAGATGTCACGCTCCGTGTTGAGCTGCAGGAGCTCTTCTTGCGAATCGTAGCCGAGCATGGTCACCAAAGCGGGATTGACCTGCAGGAGCTTTCCATCGAGCGCGCCGCGGAAAATTCCAAAAGGAGCATCATGGACAAGTGAACGAAAATGGGTTTGCGATTCCAGGAGTCTTGCTTCGACGCGCTTTCGTTTGGTGACGTCGCGGGCGATTGCAGAAGCGGCGATGATACTGCCGTCGGAATCTCTGACCAGAGACATGGAAACGGAAACGTCAATTTTCCTGCCGTCTTTTCGGAGACGGACGGTTTCGAAATGCTGGACCCTCTCGTCCCTTTTGAGACTTTCCAAGATCTCACGCATCTCCTCTTTTTGTTCGGGCGGGATAATAATGCCGATGGGCTGGCCGATGGCTTCGCTCGCCGAGTAGCCAAAGGTTTTATGGGCGCCGCCGTTCCAACTTAGGATTTTTCCGTCCAACGATTCCCCGATGATGGCATCGTCACAGAACTCAACGATCAAGGCGAGCTGAGAAGCGGCCGCTTCGGCGCGTATCCGGTCGGTAATGTCGTGAGTGACGGAGAGCATACACTGGCGACCGTTGATCGTGACGCGGGCGGCGGAAACGCGGCCGTAGCGGATTTCGCCAAGCTTGGTTCTGAATCGAAACTCTTCTCCGTTGACCTCGCCGTGTTTTGAGAGAGTAGCCAGAGTGGTCTCGTGAGGTTGACGTTCCACCCAAAGACCCAACTCGGCGGGGGTTTTTCCGAGCACTTCTTCCGCGGTGTAGCCGGTAAGGCGGACAAAACCGTCATTCACTTCGAGATAGCGGCGATCCGGGAGGCTGCGCAGGGTGATGGCGTCAGGGCTGGAATGCACCATGCGCTCGTACTTTTCCTGTGACTGGCGGAGCAGAGTCTCCGAGTGCTCGCGTTCGGAAATGTCGCGGATGAACCCGGTGAAAGTGTGCAGCTTGCCGGCGACGTGTTCCCCGAAAGAGACCTCAACGGGAAACTCTCTGCCGGTGCGATGCAAGCCGGTCAAGCGGATCCCGGACCAGGAAAGATGCTTGCGGCCCGTGCGCAAGTACCGGCCAACGGCTGTGCGATGAGTCTCGCGGAGATAGTGGGGCATAAGGATGGTGATTGGTTGGTGCAACATCTCAGAGACGGAGTACCCGAAGAGGTTTTCTGCGGCTTTGTTGACAAAGAGAATGTTGCTTTGTTCTTCGATGGTGATGATGGCATCGGTGGCCGTCTCGGCAATAAGGCGAAAGAGCTGGGCCGGCTGTGCGGAGGCCTTAGTGGAACGGATTGGAGAGACAGTCTTAGATATGCGTCGTTTCGGCATGACCGTGGCGCTGCCCAACCCGTGCCTGCCGACGGGAGCGGCAGCAGGGGTGAGGAGATTTCCGTTCGACCAGGAATAAGTACGGTCAAGTTCAAATGTAGCATGGTGATTTAGCGGCATGAATTCGATTTAGAGATAATTGCCCAACCAGCTAACAATCGAAACGCTCGCGGAATCTGCTTCTAAACGCGAGTGCCGGCGCGTAGGAGCTGGCACGGGCCAGCAAGAGTGTAGACGCCTGCATCGGAGGCAGAATGAAATGAACTGCTAGCGGCGGAGGCGGCGCATCCAGTCGCCCCAAGAGAGGCCAATGGCGGTCATGAGGATGGCGGCGAGTAGGGCCAAGAACATACGGAAGGCAAATTGCGCCGGGCTGGATTCGGTGGGGAGCCAAGCATAGCTGCCCCAGTGGGATTGCGGGGGAACGAAATAAGGGAAATTGTTGGTGGCGAAGAACCAATTGCGGGACGCGGGAGACATCAGGAAATTCGCGAAGGGCCATTGAGCGGCAAAAAAACTTGCGAGCGAGGCCGCGCCGAGAATGGCGGCTTGCTTCAAACGGTTCGAACCGGCGAGGTGGCGGCGGACGAGGTCAAAGACGATAGCCGGGACGATGATGAGGAGAGGGAAGTCCGGCGGCACGAGATGAGTGATTTTTTGGTAGACGGGACCAAGCTTGGGTTCGGCGGGGATGAGCTGCAGGACCCACATGAAGAAGAGATGCATGGCGGTGTAAAGGCCGGCGACGATGGTGGCGGCCCAGCGATTTTCCGAGACGCGTGAAGCGGCGGCGTACCAGATGAGCGTGACGAGCATCACGACGAGGTAGAATTTCGCGCCGTGCATGAACATGCGGAAAGTATCTTCCTGCATGATGCCGACGGTCATACCAAAAAGAAACATGATGGAAAGGAAGAGGACGCGCTCGAGGCGGACGCGATATTCGCCGACGGCACGGTTGAGTTCGGCAAGAATGAGGACGAGCGTGCCAAAGCGGATGCCGGTCATGCCGAGGGCGAGCAGAATGTGCGGCGGGCTGAGGATTTTGACGTCGAGGCCGTAAGCGTTATGCCACCAGTTGTCGAAGGGCGCGGAAGTAATCATCGCGACGGCGCCCCAGGCGCAGAGAAAGGCGCCGAGCGGGCCACGGAATCCCCACATGGAAACGGAGCTGGTGCGAAGAGGGGAGTCCTTGCGGAAAGTGGTGGCGAGAATGAGATAGCCGCAGCCGAGGCCGGAAATAATGCCGCAGAGCTGGATCAAGATGTGGGCGGGAGTCCAGAAGGTGTCGCGGCCGACGCTTTCGTGCCAGGAGATGTCCCAGACGCCGCCGACAACGCCGCAAGCGACGGCGAGGAGATTGCACCAGATGTACCAGGGGATAGAAAGAGCTCCAGCGGAGACGCGCTCAGCGGAGCGAGCCCGGAGAGTTGAAGGAAGGGGGAGAGTGCCAGCCATGGCGATGGTCTCCAGTTCGGGGAGCAAGGCGCGAAGCACGCGATGCGGAGGCCGAACGGAAGAGAGTTTACTCTGTTAAGCGGAGGAAGAGAATGAGGAATCTCGCGGGAGAGTATGGAATGAGCGCTTAAAGAGCGAGGTTTTCGGCATAGAGGAGGCTCGAGTTTTCAGGCAACAGGAGCAGGAGCGAAATTGGGGCGGGCCGGCGCGTAGCGGGGTGGATTGCTTCGAAGAGCCTCGGCGACTTGAAGGATCAGGACATCGCGGGAAAAAGGCTTGTCGAGGAAGAAAGCACCGCCCAGCAACGCGCGGCAGGAAGCATCTTCTTCCAAATAACCCGACATGTAGATGACCTTGAGCTTGGGAAGGATGAGTTTCAGCCGCTCCGCGAGTTCTGTCCCGCGCATCCTGGGCATGACGACATCAGTGAGGAGAACATGAATATCCTCGCCCATTCGATCGGCGATTTCCAGAGCTTCCGTGCCGTCCGAGGCAGTGAGGACCCGATAACCCGAGGAGGTCAGATAATCGGAAACGAGAGTTCGAACGTCGTCCTCGTCTTCGACCACGAGCACGGTCTTGATGCCGCGATGGGCGGCGGGGGCGGATTTCTTAACGCGAGCAATCGCAAGCTCCTCGTTAACCTGGGGCAAGTAGATTTCAAACTGAGTGCCCTCGCCCAGAGCCGATTCCACCCAGATAAAGCCGTTGCTTTGTTTGACGACACCGTAAACCATGGCCAGGCCAAGGCCGGTGCCCTTGCCCTGCTCCTTGGTGGTGAAGAAGGGCTCAAAGATGCGAGCTTTGGTGGCTGCATCCATGCCGTGACCGGTATCGGAGACGCGAAGCAGGACGTAGTTGCCCAATTCGAGCGCGGGACGAGTTTTTGCGTAGTCCGCGTCCACGGTGACTTCGAGGGTCTCGATGGTGAGTTCGCCGCCCATGGGCATGGCATCACTCGCGTTGACGGTCAAATTCAAGAGGACTTGTTCAATCTGGCCGGGATCCGCTTTTACACGTCCCGACGCTTCGCCCAGTGCAAGGACAAACTGGATGTCTTCGCGGGTCAATCGCTTGAGCAGCGGTCCCATGTCCTTGATTAGAGCATTCAAGTCCACGACTCTCGACTGCAAGACCTGCCTGCGGCTGAAGGCGAGCAACTGGCGGGTGAGAGAGGTGGCGCGGTTGGCGGCTTTCTGGATCTGCTCGGTATTGGCGAAGAGGGGATCCGCGGGAGGAACCTTTTCGAGCAGCATGTCGCTGTGGCCCTTGATGACGGTCAGGAGATTATTGAAGTCGTGCGCAACGCCCCCCGCGAGGCGGCCAAGCGCTTCCATCTTTTGCGACTGGCGGAGCTGATCCTCGAGCTGCTGCTTCTGGGTCTCGTTGGATTGAAGAATGCCGCGGGTGTGGTCGAAGGCTCGTGTGACACAAGCAACTTCATCCCCGCCCTGAGCTTCGAGAGGGAAGTTGAAGTCGCCCTGTTCGAGGGCGCGAACTCCGTCGACGAGACGCGCGAGAGGCCGGGTGAAAGTATCCGAAATCACAAATACAAGCGCGCCACCCGCCAATACCGCAACGAAACCCAGCCCGAGGAGCAGACGGTTTAACTTCTGAAGGAAGGCCAATTCCCGGTCATAGGATTTCAGGACGGTAACGCTGACGGTTGGATGCACCTCTGGAGTCAGTTGAACGGAGCTGGCAAAATAGCGCTCGTTATCAATTTGAATTTCGTTCGGCACCCATAAATTGGGGGTTTGCTTCCCCAGTTCATGCTCCGCCATGGCCGGCAGGGTGCTAACAACGATATCGGGGCCGAAGCGAAAGACTACCTGACTCGAGGAGATGCGGCCCATATCGCGGGCTCCGGAGGCATCGATTTCGCGGCCGACAATAACGGTTCCAAGAAATTTGCCCTTGAGAATCTGGCCGTCGTAAAACGGCTGCAACGCCACCTGATAGAGATGAGTACCGTCAAACCACCAGCCGGAGGCGTGCCTTTGGCTCAGTGAACGGCGCAACATTTCTTCCGCTTTGGCGGGAGGGAATTCGCCGTTCTTGGCGTGGAGAGCGACGATCTTTCCTTTGCGATCCGCCAAGACGAGGAGGTCACAGTCGTCCGATTGCCAGGGATCCTCGCTGGCATCTTTTACGGCGGTAGCATCTCCGTTGCGCATGAGCGCCAAAAGTGCCAACAAGTCGGCTTTGCGACTAAGGGCTAACTGGTGTTGTTGCTGCACAACTTGAACGGTCAGAATGGCATTCCGCGCATCTTCCTGGATTTGGGCTTGCACATGAACTTGAGCGGCGCGACGCACAACGAGAAGAGTGGCGCAGGTGAGACCGGTGATGATCAAAATGACGGAAAGCAGGAACTTAGTGCGAAGGCGAAGGTTCCCAGGGGCGCTACCCAACCGGCGCCCAATCCAGTTTAGCCCTTTTAGAATGAATGATTTAGCGTTGGACATGACAGCGGTGCGAACACCTCAGTGTGTCTCTCGTGAGAAAAACGATTCACTTCGTTTGTTCACGTTCGCTTGCTTGTCTTTCTGAAGAAAGACGAATCTATCATCAGGGTTTGCGAGGCGCGAATGGGCCAATGGTACTAGTGTGTCGTAACTGCAGATTGGCGGTGGAAGCGGTACTCTTGCCGGCGGTGGACACCTGTGGGGCTCAGGCAGAGTTAGTTGTAGCCGCCGACCAGTTCGGGGGGAGAAAACCGTCAGTTAAAGCGCGTGATTTTCCAGAGAGCGATGCCGCAGGCGAATAAGAAGAAAAGCATGGCAATCGCGAGCGCGATGAGGGCGGGCCAGTTTAGAGCCATGCTGGGAGCGCGGGCCAGAATGGCCAGGACGCAGAAAATCGCGCTGGCTGCGAAGACAAGGAGCCAGTCTAGAAGGGACCGCGAGCGACGCCCCGTAGGCTGATCCGAAGCGCGATTCGTCTCGTTCCCGGAGAGGCCAGCTTGGACGTAGTGGGCATCGACTCCATAGCGCCGGCTTTCGCGGTCGGCGGCTTCTTTCCAGCGAGCGTGCTCCTTACCAGTGACGTTGGACAGAGCAATAGCACCCGCACCGGCAGCCATCAAGAGAGAACCTCCGATGACTTGCGCATAGAGAGAGGGACTGCGGCCATGCAATTCTCCGAACACCAAAATGCCCCAGAGGAGCCCCCAGAGTTGATTGGTGTTGGAGAGTGGAATTCCGCGGCTGATGCCGATGTACTTGGCGGCGTATTGCTGGAAGAGGTCACCAATGACCCAAACGAAGCCGCCGAGAAGAAGCCAGAAGAGGACTTCCTTTGCCTGCGCGAGCTGGCTTAGGAGAGCGGCAGGGCCGCCACCGTAAGCGAGCGCGAGAGAGGCCATCGTGCCGAGTTCACCGATGGTGAAGAAAGCAATGAAGGAGAGGGGATTCATACCCGTCAGGTATGCTTTGCGGTAAGGGATGTACATCGTGCCCCAGAGGACGCCGGCGCTGAGAGCGGCCAGGATTCCACGAAGGGGATGCTCGGCTGGGCCTTGCGCGGAGGAGGCAAACGCGAGAAGCGTCGCACCGGTGAACATGAGCACAGCGCCGCCGAGGACGGTTAGCCAACGGATGCGGCCTGCGTCGCGCAGTTCGTTGAAGAGAAGATAGCCCCAGAAGATGCCGAGGAGGCTGTTGATATTCCAGAGCGGGAAGGCAATGCTAAGGCCGATGTCGCGGATCGCGAAAATCGTAAGAGTGTTGGCGACAGCCCAAAGACAGCCAGCGAGGATTCCCCAGACGATCAAGTGCGGGGCGCTACGGATGTCCGAGCGCATTTGACCCGTGCCACGGATGAGGGCGGGCAGGCTCCACCGCGCCAGAAAGACCCCTACGACCATCAGGAGCGAAACTACTAGCGGCGAAACGCCCAACTTTACGAGTTTAGTGGGGGCCTCCGCTGCGCCGAGCCATGCCCCTGCACCAAAGCCGCAGAGGATTCCCACGAGTTGGAGTTTGCGCAGACGAGCGGATTCGACGGAATGGGGAATCGGGTTTGGGGCGGCGGAGCTCACGGCAGGAGTCAGCGAATCCAGTGAAGGACAGCAAGCCCGGCAAGCAGAACCAGGACGGGTACCCAGAAGTGGGCGTCGGTAAGAATTTGCGACCAGATTCCAGAGGAGGTGCGGGTGAGGTTATCGTCTGGCAAACTGCCGCCTCCCGGGGTATTCGAAACAGACCGGCGCGAGCACAGCGGATCGTAGAGCAACAGGTGTGATCTTGCCGGGACCTTTCATATCACACTTTGAGGCCATTGGAAGAAATATGGCTCTCGCGGAGCCGCTTCGAGAATTCTGCCCGGAGAAGACATCAGATCTGCTGGCGCTTCCAGCGGCCCCGCTTGAACAAGATAATGCTGACGCCGGCAATGAAGGCTTCCGCAGTCACGATAGAAATGAACACACCATTGGAATTCATGCGGCCCGGTATCGCCAGGAAGTAAGCGAGAGGAATCTCGAGAAGCCAGAAGCCGAAGAAATTGACAATGGTCGGAGTAACCGTGTCGCCCGCGCCGTTGAACGATTGCAGCATGACCATACCATAAGCGTAGGCGATGTTGCCGTAGCTCAAGATGCGAAGGCAAGAGGCCGCGAGAGGGATGACTTCGCGGTCGTGCGTGAAAAGGCGCACAACGGGCTCGGCGAACAAAATGAAAAAGACGCCAATGATGCCGAGAAAAAGCATGTTGTAAAAGCCGGTGCGCCAGACGGATTTTTCGGCGCGATCGGGCTGTTTCGCGCCGAGGTTTTGGCCGACGAGGGTGGCGGCGGCATTGCTCAAGCCCCAGGAAGGCAAAATGATGAAGATGATGATGCGGATGGCGATGGTGTAGCCGGCAAGAGCGGCGGCGCCAAAGACGCTGACGATGCGGACAAGGCCGATCCAACTCGTGTGGGCAATGGCGAACTGAAGGATGCCAGTCAGCGAGACGCGAAGGAGCCGCAACAGAACGGCAAGATTGATGCGAACTTGTTGACGGAGGATGCGGATGCGCTCAGTACCGCGGAGCAGGCGATAGAACTGATAGAGGACTCCGATGCTGCGACCCGTAAACGTGGCCAGGGCCGCACCGGTGACGCCAAGCCTGGGGAAAGGGCCCAAGCCGAAGATGAGGCATGGGTCGAGAACAAGATTGATGATGTTGGAGACCCACAGCAGGCGCATGGCGATGGCCGCGTCGCCAGCGCCGCGGAAAATGGCGTTATTGAGAAAAAGAAGCATGATGGCGCCGCTGCCCGCAAGAGCGATGCGAGCATATCCGGTGCCGACCGCCAGGATTTGGGGCGACGCGCCCATCAAACGCAAGAGATTCGGCGCGAAAAACAAGCAGGGAAGGCCGACGAGGAGCGAGACGGCGAGCCCGAGAACGATGGCCTGTACGCCGGCCACCGCAGCGCCCGCGGGGTCCTTCTCGCCGATGCGACGAGCGACCATAGCGGTTGTGGAAAGGCTCAAGCCCAGGCCAACGGCAAAGACGAGGCTGAGCAGCGACTCTGTGAGCCCGACGGTGGCGACAGCGTCGGCGCCGAGGCGCCCCACCCAGAAGACATCGACGACGGCGAAGAGCGATTCAAGAACCATCTCGAGGACCATCGGAATGGCCAGGAGGAGGATGGCGCGATTGAGGCTGCCGGTGGTGAAATCCTGATGCGAGCCGCGAAGCGCTTCCCGGATGGAGCCCCAGAATGTGGATTGAGGGGGCGAAATAGCGACTTGTTCGAGTTCCATATATACCTGCGCGATCTATAGGAGTACGCTCCGACGAATCGGCCGCCTAAGAAAGTTCCAAAGTTAATAGAAAGAAGCGAGAGAGATGCGAATCCGCGTCAGAAGCGGATCAAGCAAGCGGTGAGGATGGGAAGTTGAACATCGTGTTATCCAAGACGAAGCCCAGTTGCCGCGGGATCGCCAAACTGACGAAAAAGCGGGAACCGGAATAAACTGGGTGGAGTATATCGTGGACGTCCCAATTTGCCCAGCGGAATTCCAGCTTGCCGAGAAAGGCAGCAGTTAAACCAGACTGTTACGAAACTCTCTTGAAGAATTGTAGGGAAGTGAGAAAATGCCCTCGCGAAAGCGAGGGCATTTTCTATGGGTTTTGTGCAGGGAGAAGGCCGAACGCAAGGAACACTGTTTCCGGTCTGTCTGGAAGA